>VJOU01000183.1 GCA_007050995.1 Glycocaulis profundi
CTTCAATGCATTAATGGCAGAACAAGATGCTCAATGCGTGGAAGCATATGCGGTGGCCTTGCGTTTTTTCAGTTATTCCCTTCAATGCATTAATGGCAGAACAAGATGCTCAATGCGTGGAAGCATATGCGGTGGCCTTGCGTTTTTTCAGTTATTCCAGGGGCTACACCGATATTGACGAAGCGGTATTGGAAAGGCCTCCAGTAAATGAACTTTTAGGAAAGCTGAGGGAGTACCAAAGGCTTATTTTGGACATGATGCATAAAGAGGATCACCAGATGAGACACTTTGTTCCCGAATTTCTCCAAAAAACTGATGTTACAGCTGAAATGCGCTCGGAAGCACTTGATTGGTTGATACAGTTACAAGGTACTCTCGTCCTAAGTGACGAGGATCTACACATAATTACAGCCATGATTGATCTGGTGCTCTGCGAAGCATACATAATGAAGGATGATTTTCCATTGCTGTTTTTGACCGCCATCTGGTGTGTTCGCTGGAAGTCGCGTACGATTGATGTATTGTCCTTGGAAGAACTATTGCG
>VJOU01000184.1 GCA_007050995.1 Glycocaulis profundi
ATTGACAATGAAGCCTTATACGATATCTGCTTCCGTACTTTAAAACTGACTACACCAACTTACGGCGACTTAAATCATCTTGTCAGTGCAACAATGTCTGGCGTGACGACGTGCCTTCGATTCCCCGGTCAATTGAATGCTGATTTGAGGAAACTAGCTGTCAACATGGTGCCATTCCCACGTCTACACTTCTTCATTCCTGGCTTCGCTCCACTTACCAGCCGTGGCAGCCAGCAGTACAGAGCTCTTACCGTACCAGAGCTGACCCAACAGATGTTCGACGCGAAGAAYATGATGGCWGCTTGTGAYCCTCGTCATGGTCGCTACCTCACYGTTGCWGCYATGTTYCGTGGYCGTATGTCYATGAAGGAAGTCGACGAACAAATGCTCAACGTTCAAAACAAGAATTCAAGCTACTTTGTYGAGTGGATYCCRAAYAACGTSAARACYGCYGTSTGYGACATYCCACCACGTGGWCTYAAGATGTCGGTAACCTTCTTGGGCAACAGCACGGCCATCCAGGAGCTATTCAAACGAGTAAGCG
>VJOU01000185.1 GCA_007050995.1 Glycocaulis profundi
ATTCGTTCAAGATTCCTCGGAGACATTGAACATTCGTTCAAGATTCCTCGGARACATTGAACACGCTTTCCAMAAGAASAMGCAACTTTCCAATCTTCTTCTCGATGATTTCTTCACCAAGGCCATCACCGAAGCGCAGGATTCATGGCGTGTTGTTGTGTGTGCAGCTGTTCGTCTCGGAATTCCAGTTCCAGCATTCTCATCGGCCCTCGCTTTCTATGATGGATACACCAGTGAGGTAGTTCCGGCTAACTTGCTTCAAGCCCAAAGAGACTATTTCGGAGCCCACACCTACGAGCCAACTGGACTGGAACTGGTGGACGTGTCCACCAACTGGACTGGAACTGGTGGACGTGTCACCTCAAATGCTTACAATGCATAAGCATAGAAAAATATATACGTTATATTAACGTGATTTTATCATAACTTACTACTCGATATTCAATCCCCCGTTCTAATTTTTCTGTGATTGATTAGTGTTTACTCGATTTTTTTAGTTCCCTTCTACTACTCCACTCTTCCTATTTTTCTTCAGTATTTGAT
>VJOU01000186.1 GCA_007050995.1 Glycocaulis profundi
CTTTTTCCATAGCTGAATGCAAGCACACAATACATCAACACTGACCAACTGTCTGGAAGGTTGAAACTGGTCTGCACGCCAACAAGTACACACACTGCCGCATACAAACTCAAAATCTAACTTGCGAGCAGTGCATCACGACCAAGGTAACAAACAAACACCGACCATTGAAAATGAAATGGATCAGTGTCTACAAACTTGAAAGGCTGGAAATGCTACGCACCACTGGTATCGCGCCGGAGATCGAACCGGAGACGATACAAGTACGATAGTCTAAGCACCATACAAATTATGGGCAAAAGGACCCATCTGTACCAATCAGGGCGGTATATACAGGGGAAAGGGGGGTTGTAACAAAAAATAAACGTCTTACGGAGTAATGTACAGGGTATCACGGGAAGGAATGACATCGGGAAGCTATCTGAAGATTGATTATACATTAACCGAATGATAACCAAAACAGGATAAGTAGACTATTCGGCGCCATTGTTAAGGGCTTCCCGTTGCTGAAGAACCCTTCCATGATAAAGAGCAGACTTCGTC
>VJOU01000035.1 GCA_007050995.1 Glycocaulis profundi
TCCATCTGCGCCGCGCCCGTGATCATGTTCTTCACGTAGTCGGCGTGGCCGGGGCAGTCGACGTGCGCGTAGTGGCGGTTCTCGGTCTCGTATTCCACGTGCGCGGTCGAGATCGTGATCCCGCGCGCCTTCTCTTCAGGCGCCCCGTCGATCTGGTCATACGCACGGAACTCGCCGAAATACTTCGTGATCGCAGCGGTCAGCGTCGTCTTGCCGTGGTCCACGTGACCGATCGTGCCGATGTTCACGTGCGGCTTGTTGCGCTCAAACTTTGCCTTGGCCATTGTTCTGTCTCGCTCTCGTCTGTCTTGTCTGTTCGCTTCGCGCCGCCGGTCAGGCGATCTTCGAGATCACTTCGTCGGCCACGGCCTGCGGCACGGGCTCGTAGTGATCGAACTGCATGGTGAACTGGGCGCGGCCCTGGGTGGCCGAACGCAGGTTGTTGATGTAGCCGAACATGTTCGCCAGCGGAACCATCGCATTCACGACGGTCGCGTTGCCGCGCATCTCCTGGTCGCGGATCTGGCCGCGGCGGGAATTCAGGTCGCCGATGACCGAACCGGTGTACTCGTCAGGGGTCACCACTTCGACCTTCATCACCGGCTCGAGCAGCTTGACCTTGAGCGAGCTCTTGGCCTCGCGCATGGCGGCCCGCGACGCGATTTCGAACGCCAGCACGCTGGAGTCCACGTCGTGGAAGGCGCCGTCCACCAGGGTGGCCTTGAAGTCGATCAGCGGGAAGCCGGCCAGCAGGCCGTTCTCGCGGACCGAGTTGATGCCCTTCTCGACGCCGGGGACGTATTCCTTCGGCACCGAGCCGCCCACGATCTTGGACTCGAAGCTGTAGCCTTCGCCCGGCTCGGTCGGCTCGAAGAGGATCTTGACGCGGGCGAACTGGCCCGTGCCGCCGGTCTGCTTCTTGTGGGTGTAGTCCACCTCATACGACTGGCCGATGGTCTCGCGGTACGCGACCTGCGGCTGGCCGATATTGGCTTCCACCTTGAATTCGCGGCGCATGCGGTCGACCAGGATGTCCAGGTGCAGCTCGCCCATGCCGGCGATGATGGTCTGGCCCGATTCCTCGTCGGTGGACATGCGGAAGGACGGGTCTTCGGCAGCCAGGCGCTGCAGGGCGACGCCCAGCTTCTCCTGGTCGGCCTTCGACTTGGGCTCGATGGCCAGCTCGATCACCGGATCGGGGAACTCCATCCGCTCCAGGATGACCGGAGCGGCCGGGTCGCACAGCGTGTCGCCCGTGGTGGTGTCCTTCAGGCCCGCGATGGCGACGATGTCGCCCGCGAACGCTTCCTTGATGTCTTCACGGCTGTTGGAGTGCATCTGCAGCATGCGGCCGATGCGCTCCTTGCGGTCCTTGACGGTGTTCAGCACCGAGGTGCCGGTCGCCAGGGTGCCCGAATAGATGCGGCAGAAGGTCAGCGAGCCCACGAAGGGGTCGTTCATGATCTTGAACGCCAGCATGGACAGCGGAGACTCGTCGGACGACTGGCGCTCGACTTCGGCCTCGGTCTTGGGATCGATGCCCTTGATGTTCAGCACGTCCACCGGCGAGGGCAGGTAATCCACCACGGCGTCCAGCAGGGGCTGCACGCCCTTGTTCTTGAACGCGGTGCCGCACAGGACCGGGTTGAACTGCAGGGTGATGGTGCCCTTGCGGATCAGCGAGATGAGCAGCTCTTCGGAGGGCTCTTCGCCTTCCAGATAGGCCTCCATCGCCGCTTCGTCCTGCTCGACGGCGGTCTCGACCAGCTTCTCGCGGTATTCGGCGGCCTGGTCGGCCAGGTCGGCGGGGATGTCCTCGTAGCGGAACGCCGCGCCCAGACCTTCTTCTTCCCAGATCACGGCCCGCATCTTCACCAGGTCGATCAGACCGGCGAAGTCGCTTTCGGCGCCGATCGGCAGCTGGGTGACCAGCGGGGTCGCGCCCAGACGCGAGCTGATCATCTCCACGCAGCGGAAGAAGTCCGCGCCGATCTTGTCCATCTTGTTGACGAACACGATCCGGGGAACCTTGTACTTGTCGCCCTGGCGCCAGACGGTCTCGGTCTGGGGCTCGACGCCGGCGTTGGCGTCCAGGCAGCACACGGCGCCGTCGAGCACGCGCAAGCTGCGCTCGACTTCAATGGTGAAGTCCACGTGGCCGGGGGTGTCGATGATGTTCAGACGCTTCTCGCGCCAGAAACAGGTCGTCGCGGCGGACGTGATCGTGATGCCGCGTTCCTGCTCCTGCTCCATCCAGTCCATGGTCGCGGCGCCGTCGTGGACTTCGCCGATCTTATGGGAACGTCCGGTGTAATAGAGGATCCGCTCGGTGGTCGTGGTTTTCCCGGCATCAATGTGGGCCATGATGCCGAAATTGCGGTAGTCCTCGATCTTGTGCGTGCGGGCCATGGGGAGGGTCCTTAAGGATCTGGGTCTGTCGCCGCTTACCAGCGGTAGTGCGAGAAGGCGCGGTTGGCTTCGGCCATCCGGTGCGTGTCTTCGCGCTTCTTCACGGCGGCGCCGCGGTTGGAAGCGGCGTCGAGCAGCTCGCCGGCGAGACGTTCGCGCATCGTGTTTTCGTTCCGGGCGCGCGCGGCGGCGGCCAGCCAGCGGATGGCCAGCGCCTTGCGGCGGTCGGGGCGGACCTCGACGGGGACCTGGTAGGTCGCGCCGCCGACCCGGCGCGAACGAACCTCGATCTCCGGCGCGATGTTGCCCAGGGCGTCATGGAAGACGCGCACGGGTTCGCGCTTGGCCTTGTCCTCGACGATCTCGAGGGCGCCGTAGATGATGCGCTCGGCGGCGGACTTCTTGCCGTCCACCATGATGTAATTCATGAACTTGGTCAGATCGCGATCGCCGAACTTGGGGTCCGGGAAGATTTCGCGTTTCTCTGCGCGGTGACGACGGGACATGTGCGCCTCTCCTTATTTCGGACGCTTGGCGCCGTATTTCGAACGGCGCTGGCGGCGGTCTTTGACGCCCTGGGTATCCAGGACGCCGCGCAGGATGTGGTAACGGACGCCGGGAAGGTCTTTCACCCGGCCGCCCCGGATCAGGACCACGGAGTGCTCCTGCAGGTTATGGCCTTCACCCGGGATGTAGCTCACGACTTCATAGCCGTTGGTCAGACGCACCTTGGCCACTTTACGAAGCGCCGAGTTCGGCTTCTTCGGAGTGGTGGTGTACACGCGCGTGCACACGCCGCGGCGCTGCGGGCAGGCCTGAAGGGCCGGCACCTTGTTACGCTTCGGTTTGTCTTTCCGCGGCTTGCGGATGAGCTGATTGATCGTGGGCATTCGGCTACGGTCCGTTCCTGATCACGCCACGCCTGAAGCCGCATGGCCTCAGACACGTAAACCCGGCCGATCAGCAAGGGCCTCATGCCCCGCCATCGGACGGATGGAAAATTATGTCGTTGTTTCGGGCGACGTCTAATCCGGCACGAGGCAGCGGATTACGGCTCACCCCCGAAAACGAGCGCGGAACCTACTGACGCGACTCGGTTTCGTCAAGGCGCCCAGCGGCGGAATCTGCAGGCTCCGCGCGGGGCTCGGCGGCGCCCCTCCCCCGGCACGGAAAAGGCCCGCCGGAACCTGTCCGGCGGGCCTGTCCTGTACGCCTCCCGAGAGAGGAGACGGGCGCGGGGGCCCTATTCCTCTTCGGCGGCCGCCTCGGCGATCTCGGCGGGCAGCGCCTCGGCGCCGCTCGCGGTCGCCTTGCGCTGCTCTTCGATGCGGGTCCGGTCGCGTTCATCGGCGACGGACTGGTACTGGCGCATCTGGCCGCCCGTGCCCGCCGGGATGAGCCGGCCCACGATCACGTTCTCCTTCAGGCCCTCCAGCGTGTCGACCTTGCCCTGGACGGCGGCTTCGGTCAGCACGCGGGTGGTCTCCTGGAAGGAGGCCGCGGAGATGAAGGAGCGGGTCTGCAGCGACGCCTTGGTGATGCCCAGCAGCACCGCCTCGCCGACCGCAGGCTTCTTCTTCTCTTTCTCCAGACGCTCGTTGGTCTCGATGAACTCGATCTTGTCGATGTGCTCGCCGGCCAGCCAGCCCGAATCGCCCGGATCGGAGATCTCGATCTTCTGCAGCATCTGGCGGACGATCACCTCGATGTGCTTGTCGTTGATCGGCACGCCCTGCAGGCGATAGACCTCCTGGATCTCGTTGATCAGGTAGTTGGCCAGAGCCTCCACCCCGAGGATGCGCAGGATGTCGTGCGGCGCGGGATTGCCGTCCAGCAGGTACTCGCCCCGCTGGATGATGTCGCCTTCCTGGACCGTCAGGTGCTTGCCTTTGGGCACCAGGTATTCGACCGGCTCGGCCCCCTCGCCTTCAGGCGTGATGGAGATGCGGCGCTTGTTCTTGTAGTCGCGCCCGAACTCCACCCGGCCCGTCATCTCGGCGATGACCGCGTGATCCTTCGGACGGCGCGCCTCGAACAGCTCCGCCACCCGCGGCAGACCGCCGGTGATGTCGCGGGTCTTGGCGCCCTCGGTGGGAATCCGCGCGATGATGTCGCCGGGGCGGACTTCGTCGCCGTCATTGATCGACAGGATCGCGCCGACCGACAGCATGTAGTTGGCCGTCGAGCCGTTGGGCAGACGCACGGGGTCGCCGTTCTCGTCCGCGACGATGATCGCCGGCTGGATCGAGGCCGATTTCGAGCTCGTGCCGCGCCAGTCGATGATCACCTTCGAAGCGATGCCGGTGGCCTCGTCGGTCTCCTCTTTCATGGAGGTGCCTTCCAGCACGTCCACGAATTTCACCCGGCCGCCCACCTCGGTGACGATCGGGGCGGTGTAGGGATCCCACTCGACCAGACGGTCGCCGCGCTTGACCTTGTCGCCCTCGGCCAGACGGATCTTGGCGCCGACGGGGAGCTTGTAGGTCTCGCGCTCCTTGCCGGCGTTGTCGATCACCGCGATCTGGGTGTTCCGGCTCATGACGATGAAGTCGCCGTCCGAGTTCTGCACCGTGGAGCGGTCCTTGAAGGCGATCTTGCCCTCGTTGGTCGCCTCGATGAAGGACTGTTCGGAGACCTGCGCGGTGCCGCCGATGTGGAAGGTCCGCATCGTCAGCTGCGTGCCCGGCTCGCCGATGGACTGAGCCGCGATCACGCCGACCGCCTCGCCCATGTTCACCTTCGTGCCCCGGGCCAGGTCGCGGCCGTAGCAGGTCGCGCACACGCCCCAGCGGGTTTCGCAGGTCAGCGGCGAACGGGTCTTCACCGTCGCCACGCCGGCCCGTTCGATGGCCAGCGACAGGTCCTCGTCCAGATAGGCGTCCGCAGGCGCGATCACGTCTCCGCTTTCGGGATCCTTGACCGTCTCGGCGGTGGTCCGGCCCAGAATGCGCTGGGACAGGGACACGACGATCTCGCCGCCCTCGACCACGGCGCCGAGCTCGATGCCCTCGGACGTGCCGCAGTCTTCCTCGGTGACGATGCAGTCCTGGGCGACGTCCACCAGACGGCGGGTCAGGTAACCCGAGTTCGCCGTCTTCAGAGCGGTGTCGGCCAGACCCTTGCGGGCGCCGTGGGTGGAGTTGAAGTATTCAAGGACGGTCAGGCCTTCCTTGAAGTTCGAGATGATCGGCGTCTCGATGATCGAGCCGTCGGGCCGGGCCATCAGGCCGCGCATCCCGGCGAGCTGCTTCATCTGGTTCTTCGAGCCCCGGGCGCCGGAGTTGGCCATCATGAAGACCGAGTTCACCTCGCCCTCGCGGCCGTCTTCGCCGGCCACGGGCCTGGAGATCTCCTCCATCATGGCGTCCGCCACCTTGTCGGTGCACTTCGCCCAGGCGTCGACCACCTTGTTGTACTTCTCGCCCTTGGTGATCAGGCCGTCCACGTACTGCTGCTCGTAGTCGCCCACCAGCGCGCGGGTCTCGCCCACCAGATCGGCTTTCGCCGCCGGGATGAGCATGTCGTCCTTGCCGAACGAGATGCCCGCGCGGGCCGCCTCGCGGAAGCCCAGGCCCATGATCTTGTCGCAGAAGATCACCGTCGCCTTCTGGCCGGTGTGGCGATAGACCTCGTCGATCATCCCGCCGATGGCCTTCTTGGTCAGCAGGCCGTCCAGCAGCTTCGGCCCCAGCTCGCGGTGCTTGGGCATGATGTCCAGCACCTTCATGCGGCCGGGCGTGGACTCGATCACGCGGGTGCGCAGCTCGCCGTCCTCGTCGACCGCCTCGTGGCGGGCCTTGATCTTCGAATGCAGGGTCACCACGCCGGCGTCGAGCGCGGCGTCGAGCTCGGCCATCGAGCCGAAGATCATGCCCTCGCCCGGCTCGCCGTCCTTGGCGATGGACAGGTAGTACAGGCCCAGCACGATGTCCTGGGACGGCACGATGATCGGCTTGCCGTTGGCCGGGCCGAGGATGTTGTTGGTCGACATCATCAGCACGCGCGCTTCGAGCTGCGC
The DNA here is from genome assembly GCA_007050995.1 of Glycocaulis profundi. Classification (GTDB taxonomy): domain Bacteria; phylum Pseudomonadota; class Alphaproteobacteria; order Caulobacterales; family Maricaulaceae; genus Glycocaulis; species Glycocaulis profundi. The sequence continues at coordinate 6,428 of VJOU01000035.1, forward strand.
TTCAAGCGACAGCGGAACGTGCACGGCCATCTGGTCGCCGTCGAAGTCGGCGTTGAACGCCGCGCAGACCAGCGGGTGCAGCTGGATGGCCTTGCCCTCGATCAGCTTGGGTTCGAAGGCCTGGATGCCCAGACGGTGCAGGGTCGGCGCGCGGTTCAGCAGCACCGGGTGCTCGCGGATGACCTCGTCGAGAACGTCCCAGACCTCGGGGCGCTCTTTTTCGACCATCTTCTTGGACTGCTTGACCGTGCCCGACAGGCCCTTGGCGTCCAGCCGCGCGTAGATGAACGGCTTGAACAGCTCCAGCGCCATCTTCTTGGGCAGGCCGCACTCGTGCAGCTTCAGGTCGGGACCGACCACGATCACCGAACGGCCCGAATAGTCCACGCGCTTGCCGAGCAGGTTCTGGCGGAACCGGCCCTGCTTGCCCTTGAGCATGTCCGACAGGGACTTCAGCGGGCGCTTGTTGGCGCCGGTGATGACCCGGCCGCGGCGGCCGTTGTCGAACAGGGCGTCGACCGATTCCTGCAGCATCCGCTTCTCGTTGCGGATGATGATGTCGGGCGCACGCAGCTCGATCAGGCGCTTGAGGCGGTTGTTGCGGTTGATGACCCGGCGATACAGGTCATTGAGGTCGGACGTGGCGAAACGGCCGCCGTCCAGCGGGACCAGCGGGCGCAGCTCGGGCGGGATGACCGGAACGATGGTCATGATCATCCACTCGGGCTTGTTCTTGGAGGTGAGGAAGTTCTCCATCAGCTTCACGCGCTTGGAGAGCTTCTTCAGCTTCAGTTCCGAGCCGGTCTCGGTCATCTCCTCGCGCATCCGCTCGACCTCTTTTTCAAGGTCGAGATTGGACATGATGTCCCGGATGGCTTCCGCGCCGATGCCCGCGGTGAAGGCGTCTTCGCCGTACTCGTCGACGGCCTGGTAGTATTCCTCTTCCGTCAGCAGCTGGTGGGGCTGCAGCGGGGTGAGGCCCGGCTCCATCACGATGTAGGCCTCGAAATACAGGACCCGCTCGATGTCCTTCAGGGCCATGTCCATCATCAGCGCGATGCGGGACGGCAGGGACTTCAGGAACCAGATGTGCGCGACGGGCGCTGCCAGCTCGATGTGGCCCATGCGCTCGCGCCGGACGCGCGCCAGGGTGACCTCGACGCCGCACTTCTCGCAGACGATGCCCTTGTATTTGATGCGCTTGTACTTGCCGCACAGGCACTCATAGTCCTTCACCGGGCCGAAGATGCGCGCGCAGAACAGGCCGTCGCGCTCGGGCTTGAAGGTCCGGTAGTTGATGGTCTCGGGCTTCTTCACCTCGCCGAACGACCAGGAGAGAATCTTCTCGGGGCTGGCCAGCGAGATCCGGATCCGATCGAAGGCCGGGCCTTCGGCGGACGGGTTGAAGATATTCATGACCTCTTGGTTCATGTCCGTCTCCTTGACGGTGGGGGCGGCGGGGCCTCGAGAGGGGAATGGGCCCCGCCGCCGTTTCTTCCGAAGGGTTCAGCGAAAAGCCGGACCCTAATCCTCGTTGACCAGCTCCACGTTCAGGCCAAGCGAGCGCATCTCCTTGACCAGCACGTTGAAGCTCTCGGGGATGCCCGCTTCGAAGGCGTCGTCGCCGCGCACGATGGCCTCGTAGACCTTGGTGCGGCCGGCCACGTCGTCCGACTTCACGGTGAGCATCTCCTGCAGCGTGTACGCCGCGCCGTAGGCCTGAAGCGCCCACACTTCCATCTCGCCGAAGCGCTGGCCGCCGAACTGGGCCTTGCCGCCCAGCGGCTGCTGGGTGACCAGGCTGTACGGGCCGATGGAGCGGGCGTGGATCTTGTCGTCCACCAGGTGGTGGAGCTTCAGGATGTGCTTGATGCCCACGGTGACCTTGCGCTTGAACTCCTCGCCGGTCTGGCCGTCATACAGGGTCGACTGGCCGCTTTCGTCCATGCCGGCCTTCTTGAGCATCTCGACGATGTCAGGCTCGCGCGCGCCGTCGAAGACCGGGGTGGCGATGGCCACGCCTTCACGCAGGTTCTGCGCCAGCTCGGCCAGTTCGGCCTCCTCGGACGGCAGCTCCTGGTCGTCTCCGTAAGCGAAGGTGATCGCCTTCTTGAGGTCGTCCGCCTTGCCTTCGCGCTGATAGGCGTCATACGCCTCGCCGATCATCCGGCCCAGGCCTTTGCAGGCGAAGCCCAGATGGGTCTCGAGGATCTGACCCACGTTCATGCGCGAGGGCACGCCCAGCGGGTTGAGCACCACGTCGACCGGGGTGCCGTCCTCCAGGAAGGGCATGTCCTCCATCGGGTTGATCTTGGACACGACACCCTTGTTGCCGTGACGGCCGGCCATCTTGTCGCCGGGCTGGATCTTCCTTTTGATCGCGACGAAGACCTTGACCATCTTCATCACGCCCGGAGGCATCTCGTCGCCGCGCTGAAGCTTCTCGACCTTGTCCTCGAAGCGGCGGTCCAGCCGCGCCTTGGACTCGTCGTACTGCTTCTTCAGGCCCTCGACCTCGGCCATGGCCTTCTCGTCGTCCAGGCCGATCTTCCACCACTGGGACGCGGCCACGTCGTCGAGGCCCGCCTCGGTGATCTCGCCCTTGGCGAAGCCGCGGGGGCCAGACACGGCGTCCTTGCCCAGCAGGATGGTCTTCAGACGGGCGAAGATGTCGCGCTCGAGAATGGTGAGCTCGTCGTCCCGGTCCTTGCCCAGGCGTTCGATCTCGGCCCGCTCGATGGCGACGGCGCGCTCGTCCTTGTCGATCCCGTGACGGTTGAAGACCCGCACTTCCACGATGGTCCCGCTGGTGCCCGGGGGCAGGCGCAGGGAGGTGTCGCGGACGTCGGAGGCCTTCTCGCCGAAGATGGCGCGCAGGAGTTTCTCCTCCGGCGTCATCGGGCTTTCGCCCTTCGGGGTCACCTTGCCGACCAGGATGTCGCCCGCCTCGACCTCGGCGCCGACGGCCACGATGCCCGCCTCGTCCAGGTTGCGCAGCGCTTCCTCGCCCACGTTGGGGATGTCGCGGGTGATCTCCTCGGGGCCCAGCTTGGTGTCGCGGGCCATGACTTCGAACTCCTCAATGTGGATCGAGGTGAACACGTCATCGCGCACGATGCGCTCGGACAGCAGGATGGAGTCCTCGAAGTTGTAGCCGTTCCACGGCATGAACGCGACGAGGATGTTCCGGCCCAGCGCCAGCTCGCCCAGATCGGTGGACGGGCCGTCGGCGATGATGTCGCCGGCCTGCACCACGTCGCCCACCTTCACGATGGGACGCTGGTTGATGCAGCTCGACTGGTTCGAGCGCTGGAACTTCGACAGGCGGTAGATGTCCACGCCCGAAGACGCGGCCTGGATGTCGCCGGTGGCGCGGACCACGATCCGCATCGCGTCGACCTGCTCGACCACGCCGTCCCGGCGGGCCGCGATGGCCGAGCCGGAATCCCGCGCGACCACCGATTCCAGACCGGTGCCCACCAGCGGGGCCTCGTTCTTGAGAAGCGGCACGGCCTGACGCTGCATGTTCGAGCCCATCAGCGCGCGGTTCGCGTCGTCGTTCTCAAGGAACGGGATCAGCGCGGCGGCCACGGACACGACCTGCTTGGGCGACACGTCGATGTAGTCGACGTCCTCGCGGGGAACCAGGGTCGCTTCCCGGTTCGGGCCCACGCGGCAGTTGACGAACTCGTTGTCCAGCTCGCCCGCGTCGTTCACCGTCGCGTTGGCCTGCGCGATGGAATAGCGCGCCTCCTGCATGGCCGACAGGTAATCGACCTGCTCGGTCAGCTTGCCGTTCTCCACCTTGCGGTACGGGCTCTCGATGAAGCCGTACTTGTTCACGCGGGCGAAGGTCGACAGCGAGTTGATCAGGCCGATGTTCGGGCCTTCAGGCGTTTCGATCGGGCAGATCCGGCCATAGTGGGTCGGGTGCACGTCGCGCACTTCGAAGCCCGCCCGCTCGCGGGTCAGGCCGCCCGGGCCGAGCGCCGAGACGCGGCGCTTGTGGGTGACTTCCGACAGCGGGTTGGTCTGGTCCATGAACTGCGACAGCTGGGAGCTGCCGAAGAACTCGCGGACCGCCGCGGCGGCCGGCTTGGCGTTGACCAGGTCGTGGGGCATGACGGTCTCGATGTCGACCGAGCTCATGCGCTCCTTGATCGCCCGCTCCATGCGCAGCAGGCCGACCCGGTACTGGTTCTCCATCAGCTCGCCGACCGAGCGGACCCGGCGGTTGCCCAGATTGTCGATGTCGTCGATCTCGCCCTTGCCGTCGCGCAGGCCGTGCAGGGTGCGCAGCACCTCCACGATGTCCTCGCGGCGCAGCACGCGCACGTCGTCGGGGCATTCCAGATCCAGGCGCATGTTCATCTTCACCCGGCCCACCGGGGACAGGTCGTAGCGCTCGGGATCGAAGAACAGGCCGTTGAACAGCGCCTCGGCGGTCTCCGGGGTGGGAGGCTCGCCCGGACGCATGACCCGGTAGATGTCGATCAGGGCCTGGTCGCGGTTGTCGTTCTTGTCCGCGGCCAGGGTGTTGCGGATGTAGGCGCCCACGGCGATGCCGTCGATGTCCAGCACGTCGATGGCGTCGATGCCCGCCTCGGCGAGCTGTTCGACCAGCTCAGGCGTCAGCTCGTCGCCGGCCTCGGCGAAGATCTCGCCGGTCTCCATGTTGACCATGTCCTCGGCGGCGAAGCGGCCGGCCATGTCGTCGGCGGAGACCAGAAGCTCGGTCACGCCGTCTTCGGCCAGCTTGTTGGCCGCGCGGGCCGACAGCTTCTTGCCCGCGGGCGCGATGACTTCGCCGGACTTGGCGTCGATCAGGTCGCGCTGGGGCTTGGCGCCGCGCCAGCGTTCCTTCACGTACGGCATGGTCCAGCCGTTCTTCGCCCGGGTGAAGCTCAGACGCTCGTAGAAGGTCGCGAGTATCTCTTCCTTGTCCAGGCCCAGCGCGTACAGCAGCGTGGTCGCCGGCAGCTTGCGGCGGCGGTCGATGCGCACGTGCACGATGTCCTTGGCGTCGAACTCGAAGTCCAGCCAGGAGCCGCGGTAAGGGATGATCCGCGAGGCGAACAGGTATTTGCCCGAGGCATGGGTCTTGCCGCGGTCGTGGTCGAAGAACACACCGGGGCTGCGGTGCATCTGGGAGACGATCACCCGTTCGGTGCCGTTGACGATGAAGGTGCCCTTGTCGGTCATGAGCGGGATGTCGCCCATGTAGACGTCCTGCTCCTTGATGTCCTTGACCGAGCGCGCGCCGGTTTCCTCGTCCACATCGAACACGATCAGGCGCATCTTGACCTTGAGCGGAGCGGCGAACGTCATGTCGCGCTGCACGCACTCTTCCACGTCGTATTTCGGCGCTTCGAACTCGTAGGAGACGAACTCCAGGACCGCGCGCTCGGAGAAATCCTTGACGGGGAAGACGGACTTGAACACGGCCTGCAGCCCCTCGTCGGGGCGCCCGCCGGTGGTCATGTCCTTCATCAGGAACTGTTCGTAGGAGTGCTTCTGAACCTCGATGAGGTTCGGCATCTCGACCGCTTCGGGAATGCGGCCGAAAGACTTGCGAATGCGCTTTTTGCCGGTGAACGACAGACCCATTTCCGCTCCCTTTGCAGGACCAAGCCCTGCGCCATCCAAGGAGGCGCGCCCACGCCTCCTCCTGCCCCTTTCAACGGCGCCCCAGCCTAAGCGCTGGAGGCCGGCCTCGCCGCTCCCGGGACAGATCGGAGCGACGGGCGAATTCAGAACGGCCCGACGGGCGCGCGGAAAATGCCCGCGCGCCCGCCAGTTCCGTCAGGTTCGAAGACCGTGCACGGCCTTCGAAACCGCTTACTTCAGCTCGATGGTCGCGCCAGCTTCCTCGAGCTTCTTCTTGATCTCTTCGGCTTCGCCTTTGGCAGCGCCTTCTTTGACGGCTTTGCCACCGGCTTCGACGAGATCCTTGGCTTCTTTGAGGCCCAGGCCGGTGATGGCGCGGACTTCTTTGATCACGTTGATCTTCTTGTCGCCGGCCGAAACCAGGATGACGTCGAATTCATCCTTTTCTTCGGCGGCTTCAGCCGCGCCGCCGGCCGGAGCGGCAGCCATGGCCACCGGAGCGGCGGCGGAGACGCCCCACTTGTCTTCCAGCAGCTTGGCCAGCTCGGCCGCCTCGAGGACGGTCAGAGCGGAGAGGTCTTCGGCGATCTGTTCAATCTTCGACATGGTTTTCAGGTCCTGTTGTTCAGTGCGTTGTCACAAGAATTGCGGAGACGACGTCAGGCCGCGGCCTGCTTGTCGGCGTAGGCCTGGATGACACGGGCCAGCTGTCCGGCCGGAGCCTGGACAACACCCGCCACCTTCGTGGCCGGAGCCTGGATGAGGCCGACCAGCTTGCCGCGCAGCTCGTCGAGCGACGGCATCGTGGCCAGGGCCTTCACCTGGGACTCGTCAAGAACCGTTTCGTCCATCCAGCCGCCGATCAGAACGAGCTTGTCGTTCTTCTTGGCGAACTCGGCGGCGGCCTTGGGCGCGGAGACGGGATCCTCGGCATAGGCGATGGCGACAGGTCCGGTGAACATGTCGGCGGCGCCTTCAGCCGCGGAGCCCTTCAGGGCGATCTTGGCCAGGCGGTTCTTGACCACCTTCAGCTGCCCGCCCTGCTCACCGAGCTGGACGCGCAGAGACGTCATTTCCGCAACAGTGAGTCCGGAGTAGTGAGCAATCACTACCGAGCCGGCGCCGGCGAAAATGCCCTTGTAGGCATCGACGGCTTCGACTTTCTGGGCTCGCTCCATTGCGGTCTCCCGTTACATGGCGGCTGGAAACCAGCCGCCTCGCGTTGATGGGCGCGGCGCGATCCGGGCTCATCCCGGAAAGCGGTCACGCCCGCTTCAAGCCTGCCCGGGGAACGAAATGACGCCGCGACCGCGCTGTGACACGCGACAACAGGTTATCTCGCACTCCCGTCTGCGCAGGGACATCGTCCGTTTAAGCGGTTCGGGCCGAAGCCTTCCCCGCCCCTGCGGTCTCGGACAGGTGGCCGGTTTCTTTCCGGGCCGGAGCCCGTGAGAAACCCGCCTCCCCCGCCCGGCGGACCGGACGGGGAAACTCGTTGACGGCCCTTAAGCCGCCGCGGGGGCCGCGGCGCTGGCTTCGGAGACGTCGACCTTCACGCCCGGCCCCATGGTGGAGCTCAGGGCGATCCGGCGGATGTACTGGCCCTTGGCGCCCGACGGCTTGGCCTTGAGCAGCGCGTCCAGCAGGGCGCGGATGTTCTCGGCGAGCTGGTCGGCGGAGAAGCTGGCCTTGCCCACGCCGGCGTGGATGATGCCCGCCTTCTCGACGCGGAACTCGACCGCGCCGCCCTTGGACTGCTCGACCGCCTTGGTCACGTCCATGGTCACGGTGCCGACCTTGGGGTTCGGCATCATGCCGCGCGGGCCGAGCACTTTGCCCAGACGGCCGACCAGCGGCATCATGTCGGGTGTGGCGATCACTTTGTCAAAGTTGATCTCGCCGCCCTGGACCTGTTCGACCAGGTCCTCGGCGCCCACCACGTCCGCGCCGGCCTTCTTGGCTTCTTCAGCCTTCGGGCCCTTGGCGAACACGGCCACGCGCACCGAACGGCCGGTGCCGTGCGGCAGCGGGCACACGCCGCGGACCATCTGGTCGGCGTGGCGCGGGTCGACGCCCAGATTGACGGCGACCTCGATGGTCTCGTCGAACTTCGCCTTGGCGCGCTCTTTGACCAGAGCGACCGCCTCGTCGACGGTGTGCGTCTTGTCGCGGTCCAGGCCCTCGCGGGCGGCGGCGACGCGTTTTGCGATCTTTGCCATCGGCCTTACTCCGTCACTTCCAGGCCCATGGACCGGGCCGAGCCTTCGATGATCTTCGTGGCCTGGTCGAGATCGTTCGCGTTGAGGTCCTTCATCTTGGCCTCGGCGATCTCGCGGCACTGCGCACGGCTGACCTTGCCGATCGGCGCGGCCTTGCCCGCTTCCGCTCCGCCCTTGGACAGCTTGGCGGCCTTCTTCAGGAAGAAGCTCGCCGGGGGCGTCTTGGTCTCGAAGGTGAAGGACTTGTCCTGATAGACCGTGATGATGGTGGGGATGGGCATCCCCTTCTCCATCTCCTGGGTCTTGGCGTTGAACGCCTTGCAGAACTCCATGATGTTCACGCCGCGCTGACCCAGGGCCGGGCCGATGGGCGGCGACGGGTTCGCCGCGCCCGCGGGAACCTGAAGCTTGATGTAGCCGGTTATCTTCTTCGCCATATCCCTGCACTCTTCTGGAGCCTCTCACAGCGAGACGGCTCCGCTTCGTTCATGGCCCCGCGTCGGGCGGGGCCGGCTTGGGCGGCGCGGTGAGCGGAACCGGAATGGACTTTCCCGGCTCCTCCCGCGCTTGTGACGGTCAGGCGGTCTTTTCCACCTGGCCGTATTCGAGTTCGACCGGGGTCGCCCGGCCGAAGATGTTGATCGCGACCTTCAGCACGCCGCGGCCCTCATCCACGTCTTCAACCACGCCGTTGAAGGAGGAGAAGTGGCCGTCGATGACGCGCACTGTCTCGCCGATGTCGTAGGAGATCGTGGGACGCGGCGCTTCGGCGTCCTCTTCGATCTTGCCCATGATCCGCTTGACCTCGCCTTCGGGGACGGGCAGCGGACGCGCGCCCGATCCCAGGAAGCCGGTGACCCGCGGGGTGTTCTTGATCAGGTGATAGACGTCGTCGGTCATCTGCGCCTTCACCAGCACGTAGCCGGGGAAGTATTTGCGCTCGGTGTTGACCTTCCGCCCCTTGCGGATCTCGACGACCTCCTCGGTCGGCACCAGAATCTCCTCGATCTTGTCCTCGAGATTCTTCTGCGCCGCTTCGAAGCGGATCGCCTCGCCCACCTTCTTCTCGAAGTTGGAATAGGCGTGGACGATGTACCACTTGGCGTCCATCAGGCTTTACGCTCCCAGTCCGAGAATGAAGTTGATGATCCAGCCGATCAGCGAATCCACTCCGAAGAAGAAGATCGCGGCCAGCGTGGCCATGATGAAGACCAGGATCGACGAGATGATGGTCTCGTTCCGGCTCGTCCAGGTGACCTTGCGGCCTTCCTGACGGACCTCGCCGATGAACTTGAACGGGTTCGTCGTCTTCTTGCGCGCAGGCGCGGACGATCCGCCGCCCTGGGCGGTCGATCCGGCTTTCGCCGGCTGACGGGTCTTACCTTCTCGCGCCATGACTTGCGTTCACGTCCCGTGGCTAGAAGCCGTTGAAATGGCAGGGGCGGAGGGGCTCGAACCCCCGGCCTGCGGTTTTGGAGACCGCCGCTCTACCAGCTGAGCTACACCCCTAAAAACGCCCGCCCGCAACCGGCCGGGCCGCGCGGGATAGCACAGCCAGACCGAGCGGGCCAGACCTTCGAAGCAGGTCTTTTAGACCTCCCGCGCGCGCGGCGAAAGGGGGTGCTGTGCGAAAACCCGCCGCGCCCTCGTCCCGCCCCGCAAAAGAAAGGGGCGGCCCGAAGGCCGCCCCTGACAGTTCCGGCTTTCGCCGTGTGCTTAGAAGCGCACGCGGGCGGAAAGCGAGTAGAACCGGCCGATCGTGTCGTAAGTCTGCGGGAAGGTGTTCCCGCTGTTCGTCGCCGTCGCGCCGATCGAGTTGCCCACGACGGGGGGCTGCTCGTTCGTCAGGTTCTGAACCGTGCCGACCAGACGGACATTGTCGTTGAAGTCCCAGCCGCCCGACAGGTCGAAGTAGTTATAGGCGGGAATGCTGGAGAAATCGTCCAGGAAGTTGCCCGCGCCCGGCTGGACGGTCACGGAGCTGTAGTGACGCCACATGAGCGAAAGGTCGTAATTCGCGACGTTCCAGGTGGCCCGGGTGGTCGCCCGGATGTCCGAGATCGGGTTGGCGCAGGACGTGCTGTAGTGACCCAGGCAGTCGTTCACGGGCGAACCAGGGGTGGCCTGGCTCGTGTACTTGGTGAACAGCGTGCCGTTGAAACCCAGCGTGATGCTGCCCAGATCGGGCGAAGCGCCCAGATCGGCCAGATCGAACCGGTAGTTCAGCAGCAGGTCCCAGCCCTGACGGTTTTCGAAACCGACGTTGGACAGCGGCTGGGCGATGCCGTCCGCGTCGCCGTCGTTCAGGTTGCCGCTGGTCGGGCTGCGGCCGACCAGGGCGCACAGCTCGTTGAACTCCAGGTTCGGGTTCGCGGCGGTGGTGTAGCAGCCATTGATGATCTCGTTGACCGTGCGCGAGGAGATCGCGTCGGTCAGCTCGATGTCCCAGTAGTCCAGCGAGGCGGTGAAGCCCGGGAAGAAGCTCGGCGAGAAGACGAAACCGACCGTGATCGATTCACCGACTTCCGGACCCAGTTCCGGGTTGCCGCCGGTAAGCACGTTGACCTGACCGGCCGACGGCTGCGGCAGGACGCCGATGGCGCCTTGCGGCACGCCCGTCTGGACGCACAGGGCGGCCAGGGCGCCGGACACGCCGGGACCGGCGCAGGGATCGACGGCCAGGTTGCCCAGCCCGGTGACCTGAGGCGCGAACAGCTCGTTCACGCTCGGGGCGCGGGTCGCGCGCTGGAACATCGACCGGAAGCGCAGGTCGTCGATCGGGGCCCATTCGCCGCCGACCTTGTAGGTCCAGTAGTTGTCGCTCTCGCCGCCGGTACGGAACGAGGTGTTCCGGGCGCCGACTTCGAGGGCGAGGCTGCGGGCGAAGGCGCGGTCTTCGATCAGCGGGATGTAGGCTTCGCCGAAGAATTCGTAGACCTGGAAGGTGCCCTCACGGTCCGGCGTCGGGGCGCCGGTGCCCAGGATTTCGTTCGGAGTCTGGGTGGCCGCGTCGGCTTGGGTGCCGGCGACCAGGCGGCGGTATTCATAACCGCCCGAGACCGCCACGGTGTTCATGGCCCAGGGGCTGGAGAAGCCCAGATCGCCCGACACGTTGGCGAAGATGATCTCTTCTTCCACGTTGGTCGTGGTCGAGCCGTTCAGGTTGATGAAATCAACCATGTCCTGGGTGATCGAGCCTTCAGCGCCGAAGGGGTTCAGAGGCACGCAGCCCGCGACGGGCGAACCGACGGTGCCCGGCAGGAGCAGATCGGTGTCGCCCTGCTGCGGGCTGACCGGCAGACACTCGGTGGCGCTGACGGTGTTCATCGCCGTGCGGACGGCCGACAGCGAGCCCCAGTTCTCGCGGGTCGAAACCTGCTGGGACTGGCCGCGCTGATAGTACACGTCATAGGTGAACCCGGCGAACAGGTCGCCGCGCGTGCCGATCGTGTACTGGAAGGTGTCGTTGGCGAAGGTGTTCAGGCGCGGACCCAGTTCGGTGATCCGGCGGTTGATCGCCAGCGGGACCAGGGTCGTGCCGCCCGGACCCGAGACGCAGTCCGCCGCCGCGATGTCGCGGTTGGCGCACAGCTGCTGGCGCGCGGGTTCGGGAATGAACGGGTTGCCGATCGGGGTGTTGAAAATGTTGTTGAACGTGCCCGACGCGGCCAGCTGGATGCCGACATCGTTGGTGACGTACAGCGAGTTGAGATAGACGTCGAAGTGACGGTTGATCTCGTAATTGGCCAGCGCCAGGACCTGATAGCGGTCGATCGGACCCTGATACAGGTTGTCGGGGTTGAAGTTGAACGCCGAGCCGCTCTCTTCAAGCAGGCCCGTGGTCGGGTTGATGAAGCGGGTGCCGAGCGGGCCGTTCGGGCCGGTCGCAGGGGTGTTGAACGCGCTGGGAACGGTCGTGCCGGAGCCCCCACGGGCGCCGCTGACCGAGTCGAGCGAAAATTCGCCGAAGGGACGGTCGCCCTGACGCAGCTGATCGGTCTTGGTGTAGCCCACGCTCAGCACGGCGTTGCCGCGGCCGTCGGCGGTGTTGCCGCCGATGGTGGCGTCGATGCGGCGGCGGGTGGCGTCGCCTTCTTCGGACGAGCCGTACTGGCCGCTGATCTCAACGCCTTCGAAGTCGTTGCGCAGAACGAAGTTCACGACGCCGGAGATGGCGTCCGAACCGTACACCGCGGCCGCGCCGCCGGTGACCAGGTCCACGCGCTCGATCAGGGCGAGCGGGATCACGTTGGTGTCGGTCACGCCGCTGACGTTGAACGGAACGATGCGGCGGCCATCCATCAGGACCAGGTTCCGGTTGGAACCCAGGCCGCGCAGGTTGACGGTGGCGCCACCGCCGGAGCCGTTGTTCGTGCCCGGGCCGATCGCGGGAATCGCGGCGGGCAGGGTCCGGATCAGCTCTTCGACCGCGACAGGCTGGCGGAAGTCGAACTCTTCTTCGCCGATCGAGGTGATCGGGCTGTTCGCGACCACGCCGGGCGACTGGATGCGCGTGCCGGTGACGCGGATGGATTCGGTGGGTTGCTGGGCGGCGGGCTCAGGCTGAGCGGTCTGAACCGGCTCCTGAGCTTGCGCGGGCGCGAACGCGGCGCCGGAGGCCATCAGGCCAGCCAGCACGCTCGTGCGGAAAAGCGCGTCTTTGTTCCAGATCTTCAAGAGAGTTCCCCTTTTTGCATATGTCCCGAGCAAACGAGTCCCGTTCGGATCCCTTCCGGCCGGACTTCGCGTCCGGTCGCGGCATACTGGAATCGCCCACGAGACCCCTTCACATCGTCGTCACCATCGCGGAAAGTTCACTTGCCGCCAAGCGTGGCCATGCACCGGCAGCCCCTTTCAAATCCCACGTGTTGCAAAAAGATCATCAACGCCGGCCCCGCGCCGCGCCTGACGCGCGATATGAAAAGCCCGGAACCAGCAGGTTCCGGGCTTTTCATGTCTGAAACGGGCGGCGCGGAAATTGGGCCCGCGCCGCCCGTTGCGTGTCTTCTTGAGTGGCGTCTACTCGATGATTTTCGAGACGACGCCGGCGCCGACGGTGCGGCCGCCTTCACGGATGGCGAAGCGCAGCTTCTCTTCCATCGCGATCGGCG
>VJOU01000187.1 GCA_007050995.1 Glycocaulis profundi
CTGAGCTCCAAAATTGCATGCTAAGTAATGAGGAAACGAATGTAAGTCCAAGCAACCCCAACAACTCCGATCAGTGCTGTGCCGACCTCACGGCAACACCGCAAATGACTCAAGTTATCAAGCAGCTTCAAGGGTTTATTCAGTGCAGCCAACCTAACACAACATTCCCCAATTGTGGACTGGAAGCTGACATTTCCTTCCTAATGGACAAGTTGATGGAGACTATCCAATCAGATGAGTGCAATTCCAAACCACCGGAGAAAATAACCGATCTGGTGACATGCCTCGAGAGTGAAGTGGGCAAACAGTGTCCATGTGAGTGTGAGGTCTTGGCAAAAATCCACGAGGTCCAACAAATGCTCACACCGACTGATCAGTGCTGTTCCAATCACTTTGACACTTACCAAAGCAATGTTAACCAATGCGGACCTTCACTACAAGTGACACCAGAACTGTGCAATATTGTGAAGCAAATGCAAAACCTCATCAAGTGTCTTAAACCAGACGCCCAATTCCCGGCCTGTGACATTCAGTC
>VJOU01000188.1 GCA_007050995.1 Glycocaulis profundi
CACAAATAAAGTAGAGGTTGACTTGTCAAAAACAACAAAGGCAAAGTTTCCAATAAGGTGACCCACAACTTGGTTTATAGGATATGGAGCGCGATCACGAAGAGCCTTGTATGCCTCAATGACCAAAACGACCTCGTTGGCTGACTTGGAAAGCCCGTATTGTTGCTTTAGGCTACCCAAGTTGTCAAGTGCTCCTTCAAACAAGCAAAATATTTCGTCCTTGACCGCGAAAGATCTAGGGTGTGTAAGGGATTCATTCTGATGAGTATAGGCCAATTGAGCATCATCTCCGATCTGCATCGACACCGCCGACGCGTTGTTTCCGATGAACCGGTTGATCAGAGCTTTCGACGAGATCTTCGGCGACGGTGTACGGCTTCCGGCAGCCACTAGCTCCTCCGGCGGTGATACTATTGAGCTGCTGAACACACCTAACATCTTTCTATTTATATAATTATATCAAACCTAAAAGAAAAGGAAAGATAGAAAAAATTTATAATTTTGTGTTGATGATGATGATAAAAATGAAACAG
>VJOU01000189.1 GCA_007050995.1 Glycocaulis profundi
CCAGCAGGAAGGACCTTGTTAACAATTTCCTGACTAAGGGCAGCAATCTGCGAATCAAGCGATTTAATAGTGTCCTCTTTTTGTTTCTCCAAACTGGCAAGCGCTTCTTGCAACTCCGCTTCAACTTTCTTCCTTCCTTCCGCTAATTTTGCATCCACTTCCACCGCCGTTTCTTTTTTCATCTTATTCAATGCCACCGCAATTTCCGCTCTTGCGGCTCGCATTATCGCCGCCGCTTGTTCCTCCAGTTGTTTTACTTCCGCYGATGTGTCTTTKACGCTGGACAGTTTCTCTTTGATTTCTGCATCTCTCTTGTCCATGAAGTTGCCTAGTGGTGAGTAGTATAGTTTGTCTAGTGTGAACATCAAGAAAAGGAATTCGGCCGCGATTATTGGGAGAGTTAAGTCGAAATCGAACAGCTGGGCCTTTTCGAATTCTTCGGCTAGTGATGGAAGTGGTGTGGCGGTGATTATGGCGGCTACTGTGGCGGCGGAGGAGAAAATTAAGGGTTTTTTGGTGGTGGTCGTCG
>VJOU01000190.1 GCA_007050995.1 Glycocaulis profundi
TGATGATCCACTTGATGTTCTGCTCAGAGCTACACGTCAAGCTGATGCTCAATGCTGCACATGCCAACAGGGACCAYCAGGACCAGATGGAGAGCCAGGAACTCCKGGAARAGASGGAGAACCRGGKSAAGGASCAGGAGAGMMAGGACCACCAGGACCTGATGCCGAGCTTCATGATCGAATTCTCCCGGTTCCACCACAATGCCCATGCACTGCTGCTCCAGGACTTGGAGGACCACYAGGACCACCAGGACAAGATGGAATTCCAGGTAACSCGGGAAGAAACGGAGAGGATGGAGCTSCAGGACCACAAGGACCATCCGGACCACCGGGACCACCTGGGCAACCAGGACAGCCTGGACAACGCGGACCACCAGGAGAGCCTGGAGCACTTCTTCCAGGAGGAGACGCCCCACCAGGCCCATCCGGACCACCAGGACGGCCAGGAGCACCAGGACAGCCAGGAAAGGCCGGATCTCCAGGACAAGACGGAAGCAACGGAGACGCCGGAGTTGCTGGAGAGCCAGG
>VJOU01000191.1 GCA_007050995.1 Glycocaulis profundi
CTTAAGATTGGAGCGACCGAACCCTCTGAGCTGTCTATTCAACAGAACGCTCAAGGGTTGGCTCGTTATGCAATCATTTGTCAAGAGAATGGGCTGGTGCCCATAGTTGAGCCCGAGATATTGACTGATGGGAGCCATGATATCAAGAAATGCGCGTATGCAACTGAGATGGTGTTGGCTGCRGTTTACAAGGCKCTCAACGAGCAACATGTGCTTCTTGAAGGAACYCTCTTGAAACCGAATATGGTTACACCTGGATCTGATAGCCCAAAGGTGACACCAGAAGTGATTGCTGAATACACAGTAACGGCACTACGTAGGACCGTTCCAGCAGCAGTACCAGGAGTTGTGTTTTTGTCTGGGGGACAAAGTGAAGAAGAAGCGACAGTGAACTTGAATGCAATGAACAAACTGGAAGTGTTGAAGCCATGGACACTATCGTTCTCATTTGGACGAGCTCTGCAGTCAAGCACACTCAAGACATGGTGCGTGAAGAAGGAGAACGTGGCAGCAGCACAAGCCA
>VJOU01000192.1 GCA_007050995.1 Glycocaulis profundi
CACAGCCGTCTCCACTATCGGAGCCGTAAACCGTGTTCCGTTGAGCTTGAATGGAGCTAGTGGTGCACAGCCGTCTCCACTATCGGAGCCGTAAACCGTGTTCCGTTGAGCTTGAATGGAGCTAGTGGTGCAACTTCAGTACCAAACTCGAGTTTCTTGGGAAACAGTTTGAAGAAAGTAGTGAATTCTAGATTGAYGATCAGCAACAACAAGTCATTCTCTTTCAAAGTTTTTGCAGCAGCCGAGAAAGAGATCGAAGAAACCACACAAACTGATAAAGATAGATGGAAGGGACTTGCAAYTGATATATCTGATGATCAACAAGATATCACTAGAGGCAAGGGTATGGTTGATTCTCTTTTCCAAGCTCCTCAAGATGCTGGAACCCATTTTGCTGTCATGAGCTCCTACGAGTACGTTAGTACTGGACTTCGAACATACAACATGGACAACAACATGGATGGATTCTACATTGCCCCTGCTTTCATGGACAAACTTGTGGTTCACATCACCAAGAACTTC
>VJOU01000036.1 GCA_007050995.1 Glycocaulis profundi
CCGACACCTCCGGTTCGGCCGCCTACAACATGGGCCTGGGCGACCGACACCTCCGGTTCGGCCGCCTACAACATGGGCCTGGGCGAGCGCCGCGCGAACGCGGTGCGCGACGAGATGGTCCGCCTGGGCATCCCGGCGGGGTCGATCTCGACCCAGTCCTTCGGCCAGACCCGTCCGGCCGTGGACACCGGCGACGGCGTGCGCGAGCCGCTGAACCGGCGTTCGGAAGTGGTCATCGACGTGCGCGACAACTAAGTCGCCACGACCACGACAAGACTGGAAACGGCCCGGCTCACGCCGGGCCGTTTTCTTTTGTCCGGACAGGCGATTTTCGCATCGCAGCATCCAGCGCGGCGGGTTGACCCGCGATGCGGGCCATCGCAAGAACGAAGGCATGACAGGGCCTGAGCCGTTGCGCGCCGACCCGGCGCGGCCTCCGCCCTCATCGATCTTTCAGGACCCGCCAGATGAGCAAACCCGAAACCCCCTATCGCAAGCGCGCCCTGGGCGACCGTCCGCTCAAGCCCGAGACGCTGGCCATGAGCTACGGCTTCGACGCCAAGCTGTCGGAAGGCTCGATCAAACCGCCCATCTTCCAGACCTCGACCTTCGCCTTCTCCAGCGCCGAAGAGGGCGCGGCCTTCTTCCGGGTGATGGGCGGACGCGCGCAGGAAGGCGACCCGGCCACGCCGGGCCTGATGTATTCGCGCTTCAACAACCCCAATGTGGAAGTGCTCGAAGACCGGCTGACCCTGTTCGACGGCGCGGAGGAGGCGTGCGTGTTCTCCTCGGGCATGGGCGCGATCTCCACGGTGCTGATGGCCTTCGCCCACACCGGAGACGTGATCCTTCAGTCCACGCCGCTCTATGGCGGCACCGAGACCCTGATCCGCAACATCATGCCCCAGTACGGGGTGAAGTCGCATGACTTCGTGGCCGGCGCGCCCGAGGCGGAGATCCGCGAGGCGATGGAGGCGGGCCTGAAATCGGGCCGGATCGCCGCGATCTATGTCGAGACCCCCACCAACCCCACCAACGAGGTGGTCGATCTGGCCCTGATGGCCCAGCTCGCCGACGAGCTGGGCGAGCGCCAGGGCCATCGCCCGCCGGTGATCGTGGACAACACGGTGCTGGGCCCCATCGGGCAGACGCCGCTGAGCCAGGGCGGGGACATCTCGGTGTACTCGCTGACCAAATACGTGGGCGGACATTCGGACCTGATCGCGGGCGCGGCCATGGGGTCGAGCGAGATGATGGCGCCGGTGCGCAAGCTGCGCTCGGCCATCGGCACCAATCTCGATCCGCACACCTGCTGGCTGCTGGCGCGGTCGCTGGAGACGGTCAAGCTGCGCATGGAGGCGGCGTTCCGCAACGCGGCGCTGGTCGCGAACTATCTGAAAGATCACCCGAAAGTGGAAAAGGTCCGCTATCTGGGCTTCCTCGAGCCGGGCAGCCGGGACCACACGGTCCACCAGCGCCAGGCCGGCGATTATCACGGCTCAACCTTCGCCTTCGACGTCGAGGGCGGGCAGGCGGCGGCGTTCCGCATGCTGAACGCGCTGAAAGTGGTCAAACTGGCGGTCTCGCTGGGCGGGACCGAGAGCCTGATCTGCCATCCCGGCTCGACCACCCATGCGGGCGTGGATCCTGAGCTGAGACAACGGCTTGGCTTTGCGGACGGGATGGTGCGGGTGTCGATCGGGATCGAGGATCCCGATGACCTGATCGCCGATTTCGAGCAGGCGCTGCAGGCCGTCTAGGCCGGGGAGGCGCTGATGGGCGCGGTTGAGATCGGACGGGAAGAAAGCGCGGCGCTCGACTGGGTCGAGGGCCGCGCCGACGACATGGTCGGCATGGTCCGCGACTGGGCGGGGATCAATTCGGGCAGCCGCAACACTGCGGGGCTCGAAATCATGCGGTCGAAAATCGAGGACGCGTTCGGCGCGCTCGGGGCGGAGATCACGCCCGTCGACCTGGCGCCGTCCGAGACGGTCGAGGCCGACGGGACGATCCGGCAGATCGACTACACCCCGGCCGTGCACGTGCGCCAGCGCCCCGACGCGCCGGTGCGGATCGTGCTGACCGGCCATCACGACACGGTCTTTCCCGCCGACAGCCATTTTCAGGCCGTCACCGAGATCGATTCCGACACGCTGAACGGACCGGGCGTGGCGGACATGAAGGGCGGGCTGATCGTGATGCTGCACGGGCTGATGGCGCTCGAGCGCAGCCCGTGGGCGGACCGGATCGGCTATGACGTGCTGATCAGCCCCGACGAGGAGATCGGCTCGCTGGGCTCGGCGCCGAAGATCATGGCGCTGGGCGCGAAGGCCGATGTGGGTATGACCTACGAGCCCGCGCTGGCGGACGGATCGCTGGCGGGGGCGCGCAAGGGCTCGGGCAATTTCTCGCTGCGGGTGAGGGGACGGGCGGCCCATGCGGGGCGGGAGCACCATCTGGGGCGCAACGCCATCGTGGCCGCCGCCGAGTTCGCCGCGAAGCTGGACCGGCTGAACGGCCGACGCGAGAAGGTCACGGTCAACGTCTCGCGGATCGACGGGGGCGGAGCGCCCAACGTGGTGCCCGACATGGCGGTGGCGCGGTTCAACATCCGGGTGGGCGACGAGGCGGACGCGGACTGGGCGCTGGCCGAGCTGAAGACGCTGGTCGCCGAGACCGGCGCGCGCGATGGGATCGAGGCCTCGCTGCACGGCGGGTTCACCCGTCCGCCCAAGCCCATGACCCCGGCCAATCAGCAGATGTTCGAGTGGACAAGGGCGGCGGGCGCGGCCATCGGGCTGGACATCGTCTGGGCCGACACGGGCGGCGTGTGTGAGGGCAACAATCTGTGGGCCTCGGGCTGTCCGAACGTGGATACGCTGGGCGTCAGAGGCGCGCATATCCACTCCGACCGGGAGCTGGTTAAACTGTCCAGCTTCCCGGAGAAGGCGAAACTGTCGGCGCTGATGCTGATGAAGTTCGCCCAGGGGCATTTCGACGCGAAGGCCGCCCGGGCGCTGTCCCGCGCGGGCTGAAGAACAGGAGCATTCATGCTGGTTGTGCGCGCCGCGCGGACGGCGGATCATTCAGCCTTTCTGGAACTCGCCGCCGCGGCGGGGCCGGGCTTCACCTCGCTGTCGCTGAGCGCGGACGCGCTGGCGGAAAAGCTGGCGGTGTCCGAGGCCGCCTTCCGTGGCGAGATCGTGGACCGCTCGGACGCGTCCTATCAACTCATGCTGGAGGACGACGAGAGCGGGCAGGTGCTGGGCACCGCCGCGATCAAGGCGGGCGTGGGGATCAAGAAGCCGTATTTCGATTTCAAGATCTTCACCCTGGCCCAGTCCTCCAGGGAGGCGCAGCGCCGGTTCGACATGGACGCGATGCTGCTGGTCAACGACTTCGCGGGCGCCACCGAGGTCGGCTCGCTGTTCGTGCGCGACGCCGCGCGCGGCACGGGCGGGGGGCGTCTGGTCGCCCAGACCCGCTACATGGTCATGGCCGCGGACCGTTCGAAATTCGGCGACCGGGCGCTGGCCGAGCTGCGCGGCGTGGTCGACGAGGCGGGCCATTCGCCCTTCTTCGAGCACGTCACCCGGCCCTTCTTCCGCATGACGTTCGACGAGGCGGACCGGCTGAGCGCGGCGACGGACAACCAGTTCATCCTCGACCTCATGCCCAACCACCCGATCTATGTGGACCTGCTGCCCAAGGAGGCGCGCGAGGTGATCGGCCTGACCCATCCGCACGGCGTGAACGCGCGCCGCCTGCTGGAATGGGAGGGCTTCACCTATGACCGCTACGTGGACATTTTCGACGCCGGGCCGCTGGTTTCCTGCCCGATGGACAGCGTGCGCACCGTGCGCGACAGCCGCCGGGTGACCGCCAAGGCGGCGGGCGGCGGCGAGCGGGTCCAGGCGCTGGTCTCCAACGACCGGCTGGCGGACTTCCGCTGCGTGTTCACCGAGATCGAGGCGGGCGAGGACGCGGCAGGGCTGCCGGACGCGGCGCTGAAGGCGCTGGACATCACAACGGGCGAAGCGGTCAGGATATGGGTGCGGCAATGACATACGGCGCTTTCATCGGCGGAAACCGGGTCGAGGGCCGGGGCGAGCGCTTCGCCTCGACCGACCCCGCCACGGGCGAGACGGTGTGGCAGGCCAACGCGGCGAGCCCCGAGCAGGTGCGCGAGGCCTTCAAGGCCGCCCGCGCCGCCTTCCGCGGCTGGTCCCGGACCCCGCTGGCCGAGCGGCGCAAGGTGGTGGAGGCCTATCGCGACGTGGTGACACGCCGGAAAGACGAGATCGCCGAGCTGATCGCGCGCGAGACCGGCAAGCCGCTGTGGGAGGCCGCGACCGAGGCCGCGTCCATGGCGGCGAAGGCGGGCGTGTCCATCGCCGCCCAGGATGAGCGCGCGGGCCGCAAGGTGACCGACACCGAGTTCGGCCAGGCCGTGCTCGACCACCGGCCTCTAGGCGTGATGTTCGTGCTCGGCCCGTACAATTTCCCCGGCCACCTGCCCAACGGCCACATCATTCCCGCCCTGCTGGCGGGCGACACGGTGGTGTTCAAGCCCTCCGAGCTGACCCCCGCGACCGGCGCGCTGATGGCCGAATGCTGGGCGGAGGCGGGCCTGCCCGATGGCGTGCTGAACGTGGTGCAGGGCGCGCGGGAGACGGGCGCGGCGGCGCTGGACGATCCCGATCTGGACGGCGTGCTGTTCACCGGAAGCTGGGCCACGGGCAGCTTCATCCACCGCAAGTTCGCAGGCCGTCCCGGCATCCAGATGGCGCTGGAGATGGGTGGCAACACGCCGCTGGTGGTCTGGGACGCCAAGGACTCGGACGCGGCGGCGCGGGTCGCGGTGCTGTCGGCCTATATCAGCGCGGGCCAGCGCTGTTCGTGCGCGCGTCGCCTGATCGTGCCCGAGGGCGCGGCGGGAGATGCGGTGGTCGCGGCGGTCGCGGACATGGCCGCGCGCCTGCCCATCGGTGCGTGGAATGCCGATCCCGAGCCCTTCATGGGCCCGCTGGTCTCGTCAAAGGCCGCCTATGGCGTGCTGGCCGCGCAGGATCAGCTTCTCGAGCTGGGCGGAAAGCCGCTGCTGAAGGCCGCCCGTCTGGACAAGGGCGAAGCCTTCGTCAGCCCCGGCCTGATCGACGTGACCGGCGTCAAAACCCCCGACGAGGAGGTGTTCGGCCCGCTGCTGCAGGTGCGCCGGGTCGCCAGCTTCGAGGACGCGCTGGCGGCGGCCAATGACACCGCCTACGGGCTGGCGGCGGGGCTGGTCAGCGACAGCGAGGACCGCTGGGCCGACTTCGTGAGCGAAATCCGCGCCGGGATCGTGAACTGGAACCGCCCGACCACCGGGGCGGCGTCCACCATGCCGTTCGGCGGGCCGGGCCAGTCGGGCAATCTGCGCCCCAGCGCCTATTACGCGGCGGACTACGCGGCCTATCCGGTCGCCACCCAGGCCGCGCCGACGCTGGAAAAAATGCCCGTGAAGGGGATCTGAGATGACGGCGGTGGAAGCCAATTTCGACGGTCTGGTGGGGCCGACCCACAATTATGCCGGGCTGGCGCCGGGCAATCTGGCCAGCGCGAAGAACGCGGGCAATGTCTCCTCGCCGCGCGCGGGCGTGCTGGAGGGGCTGGCCAAGATGAGGCGGCTGGCCGATGCGGGGCTGGTCCAGGGGGTGCTGCCGCCTCATGACCGTCCCTTCATTCCCGGCCTGCGCGCGCTGGGCTTTTCAGGCTCGGACCGGCAGGTGTGGGAGGCGGCGTGGAAGGCCGAGCCCGCCCTGTGCCGCAATCTGTCCAGCGCGAGCCCGATGTGGGCGGCGAACGCGGCCATGGTCTCGCCCGGCGCGGACACCGCGGACGGCCGGGTCCAGTTCAGCCCAGCGAACCTTCTGTCCACGCTCCACCGGTCCATCGAGGGGCCGCAGACGGCGCTGTCTCTGGACCGCATCTTCCATGACCGCAGGCGCTTCGCCGTCCACGCGCCCCTGCCCATGCAGGCGGCCTATGCCGACGAGGGCGCGGCCAATCATGTGCGCCTGTGCGCCGAGCACGGCGCGCCGGGGGTGGAGATCCTGGTCTATGGCCGGGACGCGTTCGAGGACTGGCAGGCGCGCTTCCCCGCGCGGCAGACGAAACAGGCCTGCGAGGCCATCGCCCGCCGCCACGGGCTGGACCCGGCGCGCACGGTGATCGTGAAACAGGGCCGGGCGGCCATCGAGGCGGGCGCCTTCCACAATGACGTGGTGTGCGTGGGCAACGGCCCGGCGCTGTTCTTCCACGAGCTGGCGTTCGAGGACAGGGCGGGCGCGATCGCCGCCATCCGCGAGGCTGCCGAGGGCCTGTTCGAGCCGGTCTTCGTGGAGGTTCCCCAGGCCGAGGTGCCCATCGAGGACGCCATCGCCTCCTATCTGTTCAACTCCCAGCTTCTCGACTGGCCCGGCGAGGACCGCATGGTGCTGCTTGCGCCGCAGGAGACCGAGGAGACGGACAGCACGCGGGCCTATTGCGAGCGCATGACCGCGGGTAACGGCCCCATCGGGCGGGTGGAATACGCCGCCGTGCGCCAGTCCATGCGCAATGGCGGCGGCCCGGCCTGCCTGCGCCTGAGGGTGGTGCTGACCGAGGACGAGCGCGCGGCGGTCAATCCTCACGCGATGATGACCGACACGCTCTACGAGCGCCTGACCGGCTGGGCGCAGCGCCATTACCGCGAGAGCCTGGCGCCGGACGAGCTGGGCGATCCCGATCTGGTCACCGAGGCGCAGGGCGCGCTGGATGAACTGACCGGGCTGCTCGATCTGGGCTCGGATTTCTATCCGTTCCAGCGGGTGGTTTGAGGAGGGTTTTTCTGTCCTCCCTCGCTCCGCTTGGTCGGTATCCTCGCTTCGCTGCGGGCGCGCGTTCGCGCTGGTGCGCTGACGCGCGAGGGCGTCATCCCGGCCAAGCGTGGAGCGCGCAGAGCCGGGACCTCAGGCGCGAGACGGTCTTGGGGGGCGCCACTCGCTCCTCCCCCTTGCAGGGGGAGGGAATGGCCTACGCCTTCTGCTTCGGCCCCGCCAGGCCCCACACGATCAGGAACACGCCCAGGCCGGCGCCGAGCGTGACGCGGATCAGGTTCATGCCCAGCGCGTCGCCGTTTCCGGCGTAGGCGAAGCCCAGCGCGGCGAGGGCGCCCGCGGCGATGGCGGGGTAGAGGGCGATGGCGCGGGCGCGCTTGAAGCGGGGGTCGGTGCGGAAGTCGAACATCTCGCGCTTCAGCCCCTGCATGGCCATCCCCAGGAACAGGATCGCGCCGACCAGGAACAGGCCGAAGCCGATGCCGCTGACCAGATAGCCGATGCCGCCGATCACGCCCGCCGCGGCCAGCGCCTCGCCCAGATTCCACGCCAGAAATCCCGCCCCGGCCAGGACCAGCATGACATGCGTGGTTCCGATCAGGCGGCGGACCTCTTCGGCGCTGGCGGGAGGCAGGGCGGCCATCAGGCCAGCCTGATCTCGCGCAGGCGCTCCATCAGGTAGTCATGGGCCGTGATGGGCGAGGGGTAGCGGTCCGGGTTTTCGGCGCTGACGCACTGGGGCAGGGTCGCGATCTCGAAATCGGGATTGAAGTGCAGGAAGAAGGGGGTGGAATAGCGCGAGAAGCCCATCCGCTCTTTCGGCGGATTGACCACGCGGTGGGTGGTCGAGGGCAGGACGTGGTTGGTCAGGCGCTGGAGCATGTCGCCCACATTGACCACCAGCGCGCCGGGCGGCGGGTTGATGGGCAGCCAGTCGCCGGTGCGGGTCTTCACCTGAAGCCCCGCTTCCTCCGCGCCCAGCAGCAGGGTGATGACGTTGATGTCCTCGTGTGCCCCGGCGCGCACGCCTTTCGGATCGGCGTCCACGGGCGGGTAGTGCAGCAGGCGCAGGATGGAATTGCCCTCGTTCACCGCCGGAACGAACCAGTCCTCGGGCAGGTCGAGATGGCGCGCGATGGCCTTGAGCAGGGTGCCGCCCATCTCGTCGAGCGCGTTGAACAGGCCCGCGGTGGTCTCGTCGAAGGTCTCGATCTCGGCCACGGGCACGTTGCGGGGCATGACCGCCTCATAGCGGTGGCCTTCGGGCAGGTCGCGGCCGCGATGCCAGAACTCCTTGAGGTCGACGTCCTTGGCGCCCTTGGCCGCCTCGACCCCGAACGGGGTGTAGCCGCGCTGTCCGCCGCCGCCGGTCTGGTGGTACTGGCGCTTGACCGGCTCGGGCAGGGCGAAGAAGGCCTTGGTGTCCGCGATGGCGCGGTCGATGGCCGTCTGGTCCACGCCGTGATCGGCGATCACCGCGAAACCGTATTCACGGAAAGACCCGCACAGAGCGTCGGAGAAGGCGTCGGCGTCCTTGGCCGCGAGGGCGTAGGAGACCGGGGCGATGGTGTCTTGGCTGATCGTGCTCATGAGATGTCGTTTAGCGCGCGCGGGACGATTGGAAAAGCGCAGGGGCTTGAACCGATGCAGCCTCCGCCCGAAGTATCTCCGCGGCATTCCGCCTCGTCGCCGCCATCACGGAGAGATCAATGACCGCGCCCATCGAGCTGCACTACTGGCCGACCCCGAACGGATGGAAGGTCTCCATCGCGCTCGAGGAGATGGGGCTTCCCTACGTGGTCAGGCCGGTCAATATCGGGATCGGCGAGCAGTTCGAGCCGGACTTCCTGAAGATCAGCCCCAACAACCGCATGCCCGCCATCGTGGATCCCGACGGCCCGGACGGACAGCCGGTCTCCGTGTTCGAGAGCGGGGCGATCCTGCAGTATCTGGCGCGCAAGACGGGCCAGTTCTACGGCGCGGACGAGCGGGCGCGGGTCGAGGTCGACCAGTGGCTGTTCTGGCAGATGGGCGGGCTGGGGCCGATGGCCGGGCAGGCGCACCATTTCCGCGGCTACGCGCCCAAGGTCGAGCCTGATCCGGCGAAGCTGCAGTACGGCGTGGATCGCTACACCAACGAGGTGAATCGGCTTTACGGCGTGCTCGACACAAGGCTGAAGGATCGTGACTACGTCGCGGGTGAGTATTCCATCGCCGACATGGCGAGCTGGCCGTGGATCCTGCCCGAGGGTCAGGGCCAGGACCTCGACGAGTTCCCCAGCCTGAAAGCCTGGCACGAGCGGGTCGGCGCGCGGCCTGCGGTCAAGGCGGGCCGGGCGGTCGGCAATGAGCTGCGCTCCAATCTCGGCGCGGACGACGAGAAGGCGGAAAAGGCCCGCGAGCTGCTGTTCGGACAGCGCGCCCGGCGCTGACGGCGCGGGGATTGCTGCTGACCGGACGGAGTGTCCCGTTCGGGCACGGCAGGTCCAGGCGGAGTGATGGTGGCGGACGCCCATTCAGGGTTCGGCAGACGAGGGCGGACGGGAAGCGTGCGCTCGCGTCCGCGCGCGCGCATGACCCGGATCTGGCTCAGGACCGTGCTGGCGGTGGAGCTGATCCTGCTCGCCGCCCTGCTGGCCTGGCGCGGCGCCGCGCTGGAGACGGGCAGCCATGAGGCGCCGGACGCGGGCGAGGCGGGCCTGAGGGCCGCCTTCGACCGGGCGCTGGCCGATGAGCCTGACCGCGCGGGATGGTGGAGCGCCGAGCTGGACGCCGCGCTGGATGCGGGCGGGACCGGCCAGCCCGATCTGGCGCTGGCCGCCAGCCTTCTGGACGCCTGGCCGGACATTGCAGGCCATGACGAGGAGACGCGGGCCGACTGGCGCGCGGCGAACGGGACGGGCGGGCCGGAAGTCCCCCTGTCGCGCGGCGCGCTCGATCCGGATGGTCTGGTCTTCGCCAGCGAGGCCCAGCGCGAGCGCTTCGCGGGCGCGGCGCGGCTCTATGGCCGCGTGTTCGCGGGCGCGGGCTCCTTCTTCGCGGGTCACGAGACCGGCAGCCTGGACGTGGCCGCGCTGCCCGGACTGGCCCGGACCGACGGCGCGCCTGCGGTGCTGCAGGGCGATCTGCGCGACATGCTGATCCATGGCTGCGCCCTGATGCGCAGGCCTGACGGCCCCGCGCCGGGATGCGGAACCCTCGACGTGGTTCAGACCGCCGAAGGCGACATGACCGTGTTTCTGCTCTCCTATTACGCCTATGCGGCCCATCGCGGCGCGATTCCGGCGCCTGCTGGCGCGGCGGAGGGCGCGCGCGTGCTCAAGGCCGCGCGGGTCACGGGGCGGATGCGCCCCGGTCTGGCGGCGTGGATCGAGACCGAACTGGATGCTCAGGACGCTGACGTGCTCGCATCCCTCGCGCCGCTGTTCGCCGAGGCGGAGGTGGCTTATGCGGCCCCCTCGCGGGCGGGCGGACAGGCGCTCGACCTCGCGCCGCGGCTGCTGGACGTCGTGCCCGACGGCGAGATGGCCGCGCTCGCCTCCGATTTCGGGACGATCCGGCGTGCCACTTCGGCCCTGATCGCCATCAGGGTGGCCGAGGCTGTGGGCTCGCCCGAGGACGTTGGACGGCTGGCGGCGCTCGCGCGGGCGGGGGGCGGGCGGCTGCTGGCTCTTCACCATGCCGCGGGTCCGGCGATGCTGGAGGCGCCCGCCGTGGCGCCTCTGCCGACCCTGGGGCCGCAGACCCGCCGGATCGGCGCCCGGATTCATATTCTTCTGGCGGCGGCGTGCTTTGCGGCGGCGCTGGTGTTGCTTCTCTTGCCGTCCGGCGGACGCGGAAAGCTCGCGTAAACCTGTCTGACCGGAATCCCCGTCATTGGTTAACGACGCAGGGCCGTAAAACCAATTTGGCAGGAATATTCAACGAAAATAAATACTTAATCGGCATTATTCTTATCGCGCCTTAACCGTATGGATACGGATTGGCCCCGATCCTGCACCTAAGCCGATGGTCCCGGAAAGGCCTTGAGGCGGATGGTGGGACGAGCGGACGCGGAACACGGCAAAGCCGGACGCGCCGCCAGCAAGATGGGGAAGTCAAATGGCGTTCACCGATTTCGAGACGGCGCAGGTTCATGACGCGATCAGCGCGGAGCCCCGCGGCGACGACCTGTGCAAGCTGGGCCTGATGTACTCCACCGGCCAAGGCGGCGTGGTGGACTATGTGGAAGCCCACAAATGGTTCAACCTGGCCTCGCTGATGGGGTCGGACGCGGCCAAGCACTATCGCCAGGAAGTGGCGCTGGAGATGGCTTCGGAAGAGATCGCCGCGGCCCAGCGCGCCGCGCGCGAATGGCTCTCGACCCGCCACTAGGGCGGTTTTCCCGGCCTTCCTCGCTCCGCTGCGGGCGTGCGTTCGCGCTGATGCGCTTCGCGCGAGGTGACTGACTGCCGTTTGGCCTCAGCCCCGGCGCAGCAGACCATGCGCCAGCCCGCCCAGCCATGCGCAGGGCAGGGCGGTCGCGACCAGCGCCAGCGGGAACCACACCGGCCCCATTCCAGCGCTGATGGCGGCGGCCGCACCAAGACCAGCCACGACCGTGCCGATCCCGCCCAGAACGAGCGCGTGGACCACCGGCGCGCGCGGCGCGAGCCACGCGGCGGCGAGCCCGCCTGCGATGGCGTAAATCAGCCGGTAGGACAGGGCGAGCAGGTTGAGCGCCGTTTCGTGCATCGGCTCGCCCCATGGCGGATAGACTCCGGCCGCGTGCAGGGCCTGATCGGTCGGGATGGTCAGGATCAGAATGAGCAGAAAGCCCGCGAGCACCGCCCCGGCGCTTTGCAGATGACGGCGCGGAGCGCCTGATCCCGTTGCGGCTGTTTCAGTCATCGTCTCAATCCCCCAGAATGCGTGCTCAGCCCTCGAACGCCCGTCGCATCGGCGCGATCTCGAGCTTCTTCATGCTCATCATCGCTTCCATGGCCCGCCCGGCCCTGGCCTTGTCCGGGTCGCCCAGCATCTGGCGGACCTCGTCGGGCACCACCTGCCAGCTCACACCGAACCGGTCGGTGAGCCAGCCGCAGGCGACTTCCTCTCCACCCTCGCTCAGCGCGGCCCAGTAGCGGTCGGTCTCGGCCTGATCCCGGCACGGAACGATCAGGGAGAAGGCGGGGGTGAGCTGGTGGTGCGGCCCGCCGTTCAGGATCATCATCTCCTGTCCGTTCAGCCGGAAGCGGACCACCATCGCTTCGCCCGCGGGCATGGGCGCGCCCTCGCCATAGCGGGTGACGTCGAGGATGGCGCTGTCGGGAAATATCGAGACGTAGAAGTTCGCGGCGTCTTCAGCCTGGCCGTTGAACCACAGGCACGGGACGAGCGGGGACATGACGGGCCTCCATATAACCAATCGGTTAAATGAAGCCCGTCAGTCCCGCGCCGTCAAGGGTCAGCCGAGCGCTCTGGCGTGATGGCGCAGGTGATCCTCGATGAAGGTCGCGATGAAATAATACGAGTGGTCGTAGCCCGCATGGCGGCGCAGGGTCAGGCTCTGGCCCGCCTGCCGGGCGGCGTCCTCGAAGAGCTCGGGGCGGAGCTGTTCGGCGAGGAACTGGTCCGCCTCGCCCTGATCGATCAGGATGTGCGCGGAGGAGGGGGCTTTCGCCACGAGCCGGGTGGCGTCATGGGCCGCCCACGCCTCGCGGTCCTCGCCCAGATAGGTGGTGAAGGCGGCCTGACCCCACGGCACGTCCATGGGCGCGACGATGGGGGAGAAGGCGCTGACCGAGCGGAATTTCTCCGGCTCGCGCAGGTGGCAGACCAGCGCGCCGTGCCCGCCCATGGAGTGGCCCATGACCCCGATCCGGCCCGCGTCGACGGGCAGGTGCTTCGTGACGAGATCGTGCAGCTCTTCAGTGACATAGCGGCGCATGTTGAAGTTCTTCGACCACGGCTCTTCGGTGGCGTCGACATAGAAGCCCGCGCCCTGTCCCAGCGAGTAGTCGTCCTTCACGTCCGGCACGTCTTCCCCGCGCGGGGAGGTGTCGGGCGCGATGACGATCAGGCCCAGCTCGGCGGCGGCGCGCTGGAAGCCCGCCTTGGTGGTGACGTTCTCGTGGGTGCAGGTCAGGCCCGACAGGAAGATCACCGCGGGGCAGGGGCCGTCCCCGGCCTGGGGCGGCAGGAAGGCGCCGAACCGCATCGTGGTCCCGGTCGCCGCGCTGTCATGGTCATAGACGCGCTGGCGCCCGCCGAAGCACAGGGTTTCGCTGATCTGTTTCATGCCGTTTTCCCACGTTTCATGCGGTGCGCCGCCTGATCCATGCCGTTCAGGAAGGCGCTCCGGTCCTTCTGCGAATAGGGGCGCCCGCTTCCCGGCATCCCTTGCTCGCGCAGGTCCTTCATCAGGCTGCGCTTGGCCAGCGCCGAGCCGATATTGGCTTCGGTGAAGGGCTCGCCGCGATGGTCGATGGCGGCGGCGCCCTTTTCCAGACAGCGCGCGGCCAGCGGAATGTCGCCGGTCACGCAGAGGTCGCCGGGGCCGATCCGCTCGGCGATCCAGTCATCGGCCGCGTCCGCGCCTTCAGGCACGATCACCAGCTCCACATGCGGGTCTCTGGGGCGCATCAGCCCGCCATCGCAGACCAGCTTCACCAGCGCCCCATGCCGGGCGGCGACCTTGATCGCCTCGTCCTTCACGGGGCAGGCGTCCGCGTCGATATAGACGATCACCGGGCGCCGCCTAGTAGAGGATGACCGAGCGGATCGACTTGCCCTCATGCATCAGGTCGAAGGCGTCGTTGATCTTCTCCAGCGGCATGGTGTGGGTGATCAGGCTGTCGATGTCGATCCGGCCTTCCATGTACATGTCCACGATCCGGGGCACGTCGGTGCGGCCCCTCGCGCCGCCGAAGGCGCTGCCGCGCCAGGTCCGGCCGGTGACGAGCTGGAAGGGGCGGGTGGAGATTTCCTCGCCCGCGCCGGCCACCCCGATGATGACGCTTTCGCCCCAGCCCTTGTGGGCGCATTCGAGCGCGGCGCGCATGACCTGCGGCTTGCCGATGCACTCGAACGAATAGTCCGCGCCGCCGCCGGTCAGCTCGACCAGATGGCCGACCAGATCGCCCTTGATCTCGTTGGGATTGACGAAGTCGGTCATGCCGAACTGCTCGGCCAGCGCCTTCTTGGAGGGGTTGATGTCCACGCCCACGATCTGGCGCGCGCCCACCATTTTGAGGCCCTGGATGACGTTCAGCCCGATGCCGCCCAGCCCGAACACGACGCAGCGTGTGTCGGGCTCCACCTTGGCGGTGAACATCACCGCGCCGATGCCCGTGGTCACGCCGCAGCCGATGTAGCAGACCTTGTCGAAGGGGGCGTCCTTGCGGATTTTCGCCAGCGCGATCTCGGGCAGGACGGTGTAGTTGGCGAAGGTCGAGCAGCCCATGTAGTGCAGGATCGGCTTGCCCTTGTAGGAGAAGCGCGAGGTGCCGTCGGGCATCAGGCCCTGGCCCTGGGTGGAGCGGACCTTCTGGCAGAGATTGGTTTTCGGGTGCAGGCAGTAGTCGCACTCGCGGCATTCGGGCGTGTAGAGCGGGATGACGTGATCGCCGGGCTTCAGCCCGGTCACGCCGGGGCCGGTCTCGACCACCACGCCCGCGCCCTCATGGCCGAGAATGGCGGGGAAGGCGCCCTCGGGGTCCGCGCCAGAGCGGGTGAACTCGTCGGTGTGGCACACGCCGGTGGCCTTGATCTCCACCAGCACCTCTCCGGCCTTCGGGCCTTCGAGCTGAACGGTGTCGACCTCAAGCGGTTTTCCGGCTTCGAATGCGATCGCGGCGCGCACGTCCATCGGCGTGTCTCCCTGTCAGACTGAGCCGGAGAGAGTAAAGCCTGGAGGGCCGATGGCGAAGGGGCGGGCTGGAGTTTTTCTTCAGCCCGCCATCACTTAGTCGCGGAAGGACTCGTAGATCAGATAGTTGAAGCCGGCGTCCAGCGGCAGGATGCCCCGCACATACTGGTTCACCCAAAGATTGACCTCGGCGATCGTCGAGCGGGGCACGAACACCAGGTCGTGCCGGACCAGCGGGACCGGATCCTGACCCCGCCCGGTCAGCGGCGCGTGCAGGTCCACCGTGCGCAGCATCACCCCGCCGTCATTGGACCGGCGCAGGACCGCGACCTCGTTGCGCCGCGCGGTGGGCTGGAAGCCGCCCGCGAGCATCACCGCCTCCAGCGCGCCGATGCGCGGGCCGGGCAGCTCGACCAGGCCCGGACTGGCCACCTCGCCGCCCACGATGACGCGCTGGGGCCCGAAGCTGGCGGGCAGGATCTCGACCTCGGGATCGACGAGGACGTTCGAGTACCGGCTCCTGATCTCCGAGGCGGCCTCGGGGATGGTGCGGTCGGACACCATCACCGCGCCGATCATGGGCAGGTTGATCCGGCCGTCGGGGCCGACCTGCACGGTGCGCGACAGCTCGGTGGCCGAATGCATGATCACCTCCACCTCGTCGCCGGGGTGGATGCGGAAGGGCGGATCGCTCTCGTCCCAGCGCTGGAACTGGCCGGGATCGAAGGCGTGGCCGGTGGGCTGGGGCCGCGGAGCGCAGCCTGCGAAGGTCACGGCGGCGCCGGCCGCCATCGAGGCCATCAGGCCGCGTCTGGTCAAGTTGTAAACGCTCATCCCCACCACTCCCCTCCACTACGGAAAAATACAGGGCGTTTCGAGCTTTCGCCTTGTTTAGGCTAAGGAAAAATTAAGCGGATTGCGCCTCTATGCACCCATGAGCGATCATTCCACTATGAGCGAGAGAAGCGGTCATAACAACCCTGGCGGAAACACCGCAGGGATAACCCGCAGAGAGGTCGACCTGTTCGACCTCGCCGCTTTCGCGTGGAGTTCCAAAGTGCTGATCGCCGTCGTGTTCGCGGCGCTGTTCATTCCCATGGCGATCGGCGCCTGGGTCTTCATCAAACCCAGCTACGAGGCGCAGTCGCGGCTGCTGGTCCTGCTGGACGCCGAGGACCCCACGCCGGGGGCGGCGGGCTCGGGCGGCGCGTTCATGCTCGACCAGATGCTGGAGTCCGAGACCCAGATCCTCAATTCGAACACCGTGCGCCGTCTGGCGCTGGAGCGGCTGGGCCGGACGCCGGACGCGAGGGAGATGCGCGCCCTGCGCACCGGCTTCAAGGCGGACCGCGCGCCCAATGCGAGCGTGCTGGTCGCCCATTACCGCGCCCGTGACGCTCAGGAGTCCTCGCGCGTGCTCAACGCGCTGGTCGACGCCTATCTCGATTATCGTCAGGACCTGCTTGTCGAAGACGCCGCGGGCGGGCTGAGCCAGCGCCTCGCCTCCGCCGAAGCCTCCGCCGAGGAGGCCGAGAACGCCCTGCGCGCCTTCCTGAACGGTCAGGGCATCATCGACTTCCCCGCCGAGCGCGAGGCCGCCATCGGGCGGGTGACCGATCTTCAGACCCGCCTTCTGACCGCCCAGGCCGAAGCGAGCGCCGCGCGCGGCGGCGCCGCGGCGCTGGAGCAGCGGCTGACCGCCATGCCGCGGTCCATCGAGCTTTATGTCGAGAACGACTCCAGCGGACAGCTTCTCAGCCTGCAGATGCGCCGCCGAGAGCTTCTGGCGCGCTACCAGGCCGACGCCCCGCCCGTGCAGGCCATCGAGCGCGAGATCGAAGCGGTGCAGGACTTCCTCACCTCGGGCGGCGCGGATGGCGCGGGCCAGCGGCGCACCGGCGTGAATCCGGTCTATCAGGATCTCGACGCGGCGCGGCTCCAGTATGAAGCGACCGCGGTGTCCCAGGCCGAACTGGCCGCCGCGCTGCAGGTCCAGCTCGCCGAGGCGCGTGCTGAATCCGACCGCCTGCGCGGGCTGACGGCGCGGCACAACCAGCTCAGCCGGGAGGCGTCCGCGCGCGGGGAAACCGCCGCGCGGCTGTCGGGCCAGACCGCCTCGGCGGCCGCCCGCACGGGCTCGGCGGCGGGCGGCGCG
>VJOU01000193.1 GCA_007050995.1 Glycocaulis profundi
TCTCGAACCCGGGGCTGTAGAGGGCAATCCCGTTGCAAATGGCTCCCATACCATGTTCACGGACACCAAACCGGATGTTGCGTTCTTCAGGGGTGGCCTTTTGGAAATCACCGAACATTTTCATTAGGGTCATGTTTGATGAAGCAAGATCAGCACTTCCACCAACAAGACCGGGGAGAACCGGTGCCAATGCGTTAAGCATTGTCGCTCCCATACCATGTTCACGGACACCAAACCGGATGTTGCGTTCTTCAGGGGTGGCCTTTTGGAAATCACCGAACATTTTCATTAGGGTCATGTTTGATGAAGCAAGATCAGCACTTCCACCAACAAGACCGGGGAGAACCGGTGCCAATGCGTTAAGCATTGTCTGTGAGAGATTTCTTGTGGCATCACCAGGAGTTTCTGGGGTGTATGTAGGAAGAGCCTTCTCCCATCCAGCGGGCAATACACCATCAGCAATAGACTTCAACTCCGCAGCTTCTTCGGCATACTTCTTCTCATACTCTGCGAATTTAGC
>VJOU01000194.1 GCA_007050995.1 Glycocaulis profundi
CCTATATATCTCTTCCAACCCCAGCCATGGCTAAGTTCTTCGCCGTCTTCCTCTTGGCTCTCATTGCCATTTCAATGCTTCAAGCTACTGTCTCGGCTAACGGAGGACATGGAGGTGGATTTGGACCTGGAAGTTTGAAAAGCTCTCAGTGCGGCGGGGAATGCATAAGGAGATGTAGCAAAACGCAGTACCACAAGCCATGCATGTTTTTCTGCCAAAAGTGTTGCGCCAAATGTTTGTGTGTACCSCCGGGTTTCTACGGAAATAAACAAGTGTGCCCGTGCTACAACAACTGGAAGACCAAGGAAGGCGGTCCGAAATGCCCTTAAGTTTCGACGAAATTTTACACATTTAACTTCGACATCATTCAAGTTATTCGAAGGTCTAATTACTAATGTTCTAAGGCTTTTAATATGTTCGGCTAYTACTTCCTTTTTGTTGTARAAGTGTGAGAGGTCCATTTGATCAAAAGTGAAAWTGGACTAATGGCATTTATAATAGTACGTGTGCGGTGTGCCGC
>VJOU01000195.1 GCA_007050995.1 Glycocaulis profundi
CGGTGCATCTCTAAAGCCGACACGCCTTCTGACTTGCTTGGTGAAACACATTCAGAATGTCATTCATTGTGTGAAGCCAGACTTTCAAGTTCCAGGTTGTGACTTGGAATCAACTCTTCTACTCCTACTGAATCAGTTGAAGGAAATTATTCGATCTGGATGCGTCAATCCCAAGGCGTTGGAGAAGGTTCCCAAGATGATGCAATGCCTGGAATCCGAATTGTGCAATCAGGGACAGAGCAATTCTCCTCTTGCTGCAAAAGTTCGTGAGGTTAAACAATTGTTGAGTTGTGGATCAAGTTGCGGCTCCTCGGGCAGACAAGCCGATTGCAATCAGTGCGGTACCCCACTTAAAGCGACACCAGAACTGTGCAAGATTACAAATCAAATGCAAAGCCTCATCAAATGCCTGAAACCGGATGCACAACTCGGCGGTTGTGACTTGCAGTCGACCATAACCTGCATGCTGTAAGACAGAGAGACTCGCCATCTTCACAGCATGAGATCAGCGGATTTTTC
>VJOU01000196.1 GCA_007050995.1 Glycocaulis profundi
CAGTAAGCCACTTGGTACTATTTCTGCTGCGCCTTGGGGTTCTGCGCTTATCTTGCCCAGTAAGCCACTTGGTACTATTTCTGCTGCGCCTTGGGGTTCTGCGCTTATCTTGCCTATATCATATACATACATTGCTATGATGGGATCTCAAGGAATAACAAATGCATCAAAGATAGCTATCCTCAATGCAAATTATATGGCAAAGCGCCTAGAGAGTCACTATCCAATTCTTTTCCGYGGTGTGAATGGAACAGTTGCCCACGAATTCATTGTTGATTTGAGACCATTGAAGACTTCTGCTGGAGTAGAGCCAGAAGATGTTGCTAAACGTCTTATAGATTACGGGTTTCATGGTCCTACAATGTCATGGCCAGTTCCAGGAACACTGATGATTGAACCCACTGAAAGTGAAAGCAAGGCGGAGTTGGACAGGTTTTGCGATGCTTTAATCTCCATTAGAGAAGAAATTGCAGAGATTGAGAAAGGAAAAGTTGATATCAACAACAATGTCATCAAGGG
>VJOU01000197.1 GCA_007050995.1 Glycocaulis profundi
TTACAAGTCTAGATCAACTGTTATAATTCAATATCCACCCATATAACAAACACAAATAGTCCACTAAACAATATTACGTTCGATAATCATATGACATATCTACCGATTAATTGTCATATGTACGACACTCATCAGTCTCAGGGTTGTCCTTACAGTAAGTCTCCAACGGGTCAGAGTCTTTGGCCTTGTCACGAGCATGGCTAGAAGCTGCACTCAACTCTTCAACTTCATCCCAAGCAGCCACGCACTCACCACTAGCCGGGTCCTCGGCACACGACTCYTTAGCATTCTCAATGCTGCTAGCTATCTTTTCAGATAGACTATCGGGTGCAGCCTTGATGGGCATCATGTACATCCTTCCGGATGTCATGGTTGTGGGCATCTTGAGCCATGATGACTTTAGCCCAGTTGACGTCTTGGGTAAGTCTGACGAYGGGTTGGCTAAGACTCYTGGAATTGAGAGGCTAACACCGGATATTGTTGCCATTTTTTAGTTTATGGAAATGGAATAGGGTGCGG
>VJOU01000198.1 GCA_007050995.1 Glycocaulis profundi
TCCAATTGAAAAGTGCAAATTATTTTATTAATACAAAGTATATAATATAACAAGAACAGCCAAAACAAATAAACAATACCGCCAAAACAAATAAACAATACCACTAATACACACAAGAATCCATCCGTCCATCCGGATTGTAACAATAACTATCATCCTTAGCTTACATAGTTCTACATTATTCTACAACGATCAGTTATTTTACATGTACGACCACCTTTAATATATTTGGACAGGTAACAGTCGCCGCCAGGACAGGTCGGTTTATCCTGTTTTAGAGTATGATAACTGATACTATTAGACGTCGTGGTCGCTAGAATCCGCCTATGTTCTTCTGTATCCATCAAAAACTCTTGCTCKTCYTCAACGAAAACCTGGCATTCTGCSGCGCTACTGCCATTGCACACTGCTGTTGATCCGTCACACTCTTTGATCATTGTTATCACGAGGATGATTAGTGATAGTGATAAGAAAGTTGTGGTGATATTTTTTCCATGGGACATCTTGCTCAAATTTC
>VJOU01000199.1 GCA_007050995.1 Glycocaulis profundi
CTTGCAGACACGGGACGCACCTGAGTGAAGAAGCCTCTGCTCTCACTACCACCGCCACCAAGATGCCTTGCTCTCAGTCCTGTGGAAAACCCTGCTGCCAAAAGAAGTGCAAGCCATCTGCCGGTCCTKATGATGTCAATTTGGGCATCACCTTTGACAAATSGTCAAATCGGTASAATGTCAAATTGAATGGTTGTGAGGCGGGTTCCTGTGCGACCAAGTCGTCTGGTGGTCAGGCGCAATCCTGCACGTGTGGACCCTGCGTCACCCTGTGCCCGCCCACCTGCCCCCMGCCCCMAWGCCYTGCTCAATGCCCMCCCMAATGCCAMRGCMAGTGCCCMCCGCCCACCYGTTGCATGGCCAAATGCAGTCTGCCCACTTGCCCGCTACGCCCAAGTCCCTGCGATACTTGCAGTAGTAAACCACGCTACAACAGGTGGTAGAAGGATGCTGGCCTCCTTTTATTTGCATTGTACTTTTTAATTAGCCATTTTGTTTCAATAAAATTTGGTTGAAG
>VJOU01000200.1 GCA_007050995.1 Glycocaulis profundi
AGGAGTTATACGAACGAGGTTGGCGGTATCACAAGACGAAGCAGCAGTGGTTACGACCTGCTGCTGGAGTTGGAGCAGCTCGTGGCCAACAAGCGGGAAGGGGACGCTACCATTACTGGAACCCAAGAGAGTTTGCAGTTGAGGTTGCACAAATGGAAATCAACCGAGATGACCTGGATGACACACCCACCACCTACCGGTTGTCCTCTCCCACTCTCGACGCTACGCTGCAGTGGATCTCGCCGACCTCTCAGCAACAACAACGGGAGCAGCAGCAACAAGGAAGACATCAGCGACAAAAGCCGCAAAAGCGACATTAGCAATCTATTAAACTGCTAATAACCACCACTCCTACCCCACCGCCAGTTTTCACCATTACTGACGACGCAGATGCATCCGAGACCATTATAACGCCTGC
Source organism: Glycocaulis profundi (assembly GCA_007050995.1). Taxonomy (GTDB): domain Bacteria; phylum Pseudomonadota; class Alphaproteobacteria; order Caulobacterales; family Maricaulaceae; genus Glycocaulis; species Glycocaulis profundi. The sequence continues at coordinate 419 of VJOU01000200.1, forward strand.
AATAACGATGCCGTCATCTTCGTCTTAGCCCACTCCTGCATGCTGCGCTTCTTCCGTTTCATACCGCATGTTCGTTTACTTCCCTGATGAAACGCAG
>VJOU01000037.1 GCA_007050995.1 Glycocaulis profundi
CCCGCCCCGGCGCCGGGCGGGCGCGGGCGTGGCGGCGGGCGGCTCGGCGCGGGGCAGGACGATCTCGAACATCGAGCCCCGGCCCGGCTCGCTGCGCAGGGTCAGCGCATGGCCCAGCCGCCGCGCGATCCGGTCCACGATGGCCAGACCCAGCCCCAGCCCGCCATCGTCGTCGGAGGGACGACCCGAACGCTCGAACTCGCGGAAGATCGCCTCCCGGCGCTCATGGGGGATGCCCGGCCCGGTGTCGAAGACCTGCAGCCGCACCTGATCGCCGTCGCGCCGCGCGCCCACCAGCACCCGTCCCTCTTTCGTGTAGCGCACGGCGTTGGAGACCAGATTCTGCACCACGCTGGTCATCAGCCCGCGATCGGACCTCACGGCCAGCCCGGTGGGCATCACCGTGAGCGCCAGCCCCTTGGCCCGGGCGCGGGGCCCGAACTGGCTGGCGGCGTCCTCCAGCAGCTCGTCCAGCCTGAAGGCCGAGACCCGCGGCGTCACCCCGTCCGCGTCCAGCCGGGAGATGTCCAGCAGCGCCCTGAGCAGCCGGTCGGCGTTGGCGATGGAGCGGTCGATGCGCCGGGCGAGCTGGCGCGTGTCCTCGGGCGCGGCCTCCAGCTCGCTCTCCAGCGCCGAGACGAGAAGGCGCGCGGCGGACATGGGCTGGAGCAGGTCGTGGCTGGCCGCGGCGAGAAAGCGCGTCTTGGAGGCGGTCGCCGCCTCCGCGGCCCTGCGCGCGGCCTTCAGCTCGGCGGTGCGCGCCTCGACCTGATCCTCCAGCGTCTCGTAGGCGCGGCGCAGGCCCTCCTCGGCTTCGCGCCGCGCGGTCACGTCCTGATAGACCCCGTAATAGCCCATCACCTCGCCGTCCTCGCGCCGGGGCTGATAGACGAGCTGCCAGATGCGGCGGCGGCCCGAGCGGTCGGGACGGATGATGTCGAACTCCTGACGCTCGCCCTTCAGGGCGGCCTCCATGTGCGGGCGGCGGCGGGCGAACTCCTCCGCGCTCATGAAGCTCTTCATGGGACGGCCGATCCGGGTGCGGTCGATGCCGAAGAAGTCCAGATAGCCCTGATTGGCGAAGACCAGCCGGTGATCGCGGTCGGCATAGCTCAGCAGCGCGGGCACATTGTCGGTGTAGAAGCGGATCGAGCGCTCGGACCGGGCCAGCGCCTCCTCGGTGCGCTTGCGCTCGGTGATGTCGGCATAGCTGGTCACATAGCCCCCGCCGGGCATGGGGCGGCCGAGGATTTCCAGCACCGAGCCGTCGCGGCGGACCCGCTCGGCGGCGTGAGGGCGGCCCTCGCGCAGATGCGCCAGCCGCTTCTCCACATGGCTCTCGATGTCGCCGTCCGCCCACTCGCCCTGCTCGGCGTTCCAGCGGATCAGGTCGGCGATGGGCCGCCCGACGCTCACCAGCTCAGGGGGATAGCCGAACATCTTCACGTAGTTCGAGTTCCACGCCGCCAGCCTCAGCTCGGCGTCCACCACCGACACGCCCTGGGTCAGATGCTCCAGCGTGGCGCGCAGGGTGTCCTCGGAGAAGCGGATCTTCTCCGCGGTCTCGTCCAGCAGGGTGACCACCTCTGCGGGACTGACGCCCGTGCCGGGCAGCACCCGCGTCAGCAGCACCCGCGCCGAGGACGCGCCCACCGCCCGCGCCAGCCGCGCCTCGGCCAGCGCCGCGACGGCGGGCGTCAGCGGATCGCCGGGCCGCAGGGGCCGGTCCTCGTGGGCGGAGAACTGGTCGAGGGCGGCGCGGGTCTCCCGCTCGCCGATGGCGCGCTGGAGCAGGCTCTCAAGATCGGCGATCCGCGCGCCTTCGGGCGCGGCGCTGGCGTCCTCGATCCCCTGCCCGGCCCCGGTGAAGGCGTCCGCCTGGATGCGGTCGACCAGCCCTGCACGGGAGAAGGCCACCGCCACGATGAAGGCCAGCGCGTTGACCGCCAGGCTGAGGACGACCGCGAAGGAGAAAGCGTCCACGCCCTCGGGCGCGGGCGGGGCGAGCCCCGCATAGGTGGGCGCCAGGATCGCGCCCGCCCAGATCAGCAGGCCCGCCGTGACTCCGGCCACGGCCCCCGCCCGGTTCGCCTGCCGCCAGTAGAGCCCGAACAGGAGCGCCGGGGCGAGCTGGGCCGCGCCCGCGAAGGACACCAGTCCGATGTCGGCCAGCCCCAGCCCGTCGGGCATGCCGCGCTGGAACAGCCAGGCGGCGGCCACCAGCGCGATCACCGCCAGCCGCCGCCAGCCCAGCAGGCGGCTCGCCATGTCCCGGCCCCGCCGGTCGATGGGGCCGCGCATCAGGGCGGGGCCGAGCAGGTCGTTGACCACCATGGTCGACATGGCCAGCGCGGCCACCGTGACCATGCCCGCCGCCGCCGAGAACCCGCCCAGAAAGATGAACAGCGCCAGTCCCGACGCCCCCTGCTCGAGCGGCAGGGCCAGCACGAAGGCGTCCGGATTGCCTCCCGGCAGCAGCGCCGCGCCCGCCAGCGCCACGGGCGGAGCGAACATGGCGATCAGGGCGAGATAGGCGGGGAACAGCCAGCGCGCGCGGTTCGCGTCGGCGGGGTCGCGCACCTCGACCACCATCATGTGGAACTGGCGCGGCAGGCACAGGGCGGCGAGGCCCGCCAGCAGGGTCAGGGTCACGAATCGCTCGTCCAGACCACCGCTCGCCAGTCCCTCCAGCGCGTAGGAGGCGGCCCGCTCGCCCGGCTCCAGCGACAGCCAGAGCCAGACCGCGAACCCGCCCGCCGCCAGCATGGCGATCAGCTTGACCACCGACTCGATGCCCACCGCCAGCACCAGACCCCGGTTGCCCTGGGCGGTGTCGGGCCGGCGCGCGCCGAACAGGATGGCGAAGGCCGCGAAGGCCGCCGCCGACAGGAAGGCGGCGTCCAGAAACCCCGGAACGCCGGTCAGCAGCGACAGCGAGGTCGCCGCGGACCTGAGCTGAAGCGCGATGTAGGGGATGGTCGCCAGCAGCAGCACGAAGGCCGCCAGCCCCGCCACCGTGCCCGACTTGCCGTAGCGGGCGGAGAGGAAGTCGGCGATGGAGGCGGTGTCGTGCTCGCGCCCCAGCCGCACCATGCGCCGGATGACGGGGAAGAAGACCGCGAACAGCAGGGCGGGACCCAGATAGATCGGCAGGTAGTCCCAGCCCTCGCGGGCCGCCTCGCCCACCGCGCCGTAGAAGGTCCAGCTGGTGCAGTACACCCCCAGCCCCAGCGCGTAGAGCCAGGCGCGGCGGCCCTGCAGGCGGTCGAGGATGTCCGCCCGCCGGTCGCCCCACGCGGCCGCGGCGAACAGCAGCGCCACATAGGCCGCCAGAACGATGAGAACGCCGCCGAGATCCAATGCCCGCCCCCTGCTGTGAGATGGCCGATCCTAGACCGGCCCGGCCGCCGATAAAAAGGCGGCGGCTCCGTTGAACGGAGCCGCCGCCAGATGTCCCGCGAGGAGACGCGGAGACCGTGGGGCTCAGCCCGCGTGGGCCGGCGTGGTCCCGGCATGGCTGCCCGAGGGCAGGCGGATTTCCTCCACCATGTCCTGGACGGCCTGGGGCGGGGCCTTGGTGGCCAGCGACACCGAAACCGAGACGATGAAGCTGACCAGCATGCCCACCGTGCCGAAGCCTTCGGGCGAGATGGTCAGGAACCACTGGTCCTCGGTGCCCATCGCGAAGCTGGGCAGCAGGCCGGACAGGCCCGCCAGGCCGAGCACGGCGAACACGCCCGCCCCGACGATGAAGCCGGAGAACGCGCTCTTGCGCTCTTCTCTGGTGCCGATGTGCAGGATCAGCGCCGACAGGGCCAGGATCAGGGCGATGATGCCCAGAGCCATCGAGCTGTAGCCGATCTTGAAGTGGCCGATATAGGCCCCGGTCAGCAGCAGGCCGGTGGACATGCCCCAGATCGCGCCGTGCTTGTTCATGCGCTTCCAGAATATGCCCAGGAAGATCGCGGGGAAGAAGCTGGACGCGGCCAGACCGAAGGCGAAGGCGACGACCGCGGCCACGAAGCCGGGCGGATAGATGCCCGCCAGAATGGCCACCATCACCGCTCCCACCGCCGCCAGGCGGGCGATGAGCAGCTCCTGTCCATCGCTGAGGCCCTTGAACAGCACCTTCTTGCACAGATCGTGGCTGACCGCCGAACTGATGACCATCAGCAGGCCCGCCGCGGTGGACAGCGCGGCGGCGAGACCGCCCGCGACCACCAGCCCGATCACCCAGGACGGCAGCCCGCCGATCTCGGGATTGGCCAGCACGAAGATGTCCTGGTCCAGCCGCGTGACCTCGTTGATCTCGGGGTCGGCGTGATACTGGATCCGGCCGTCATTGTTGCGGTCGGTGAACTCCAGCAGGCCCGTGCGCTCCCAGTTGTAGAACCACTGGGGCGTGGCGTCCGGCCCCATGTCCGCGGCCTGGGCCTCGCCCCGGCGCACGTCGATGGAGTATTCGCTCTCGTTGACCGTCTCGACGAAGTTCGCCCGGGCGAACACCGCCACCGCAGGGGCCGTCACGTACAGCGCCGCGATGAACACCAGCGCCCAGCCCGCGGACTTGCGGGCGTCGGACGCCTTGGGAACGGTGAAGAAGCGGATGATGACGTGGGGCAGACCCGCCGTGCCGACCATCAGCGCCAGGGTGATGGCGAACACGTCGATGGTCGATTTCTGGCCCGCGGTGTAGGCCGCGAAGCCGAGATCCATCAGCGTCTGGTCCAGACGCGCCAGCAGCGGCTCGCCCTCGGTCGTCGTGCCGATGAAGCCCAGCTGGGGGATCGCCATGCCGGTGATCTGCATGGACAGGAAGATGGCCGGGACCAGGAAGGCGAAGATCAGCACGCAGTACTGGGCGACCTGGGTGTAGGTCACGCCCTTCATCCCGCCCAGCACGGCGTAGAACAGCACGATGATCGCGCCGATGATCACGCCCAGCTCGATGGGCACGCCCAGGAAGTTGGAGAAGGCGATGCCCGTGCCGCGCATCTGGCCCGCGATGTAGGTGAAGGACACGAACAGCGCGCAGATCACCGCCACGATGCGGGCGGTCTGGGAGTAATACCGGTCGCCGATGAAGTCGGGCACGGTGAACTTGCCGAACTTGCGCAGATAGGGCGCGAGCAGCAGCGCCAGCAGCACGAAGCCGCCCGTCCAGCCCATCAGGAAGACCGAGCCGTCATAGCCTGAGAACGCGATCAGACCGGCCATGGACAGATAGCTCGCCGCGCTCATCCAGTCCGCGGCGGTGGCCATGCCGTTGAAGACCGGATGCACGTCGTGCCCGGCCACGTAGAAGTCGTTGGTGGTGCCCGCCCGGGCCCAGACCGCGATCGCGATATAGGCGCCGAAGGTGGAGATGACGAAAAAGCCCGTCCAGAACAGGGTGGGCGAAAGACCGAAGATTTCCATGATGATCCCCTATTCCTCGGCGTCGTACCTGCGCTCGATGCGGGTCATCAGCGCGTGGTAGACGAAGATCAGGGCGACGAAGACGAAGATCGAACCCTGCTGGGCGAACCAGAAGCCCATCGGCGCGGTGCCGACGGAGAACTGGTCGAGGAAATCGCGGAACAGGATGCCCGCCCCGTAGGAGACCGCGAACCAGACCGCGAGCAGGCTGACCATCACGGTCAGGTTGTCGCGCCAGTATTTGCGGTTCTTCTCCGCCCTGCTGCGCCGGACGGGCGGCGCCGCGCCCGCGGCTTCGGCATCGGTGGAAGCCATCGTCTCTCCTCCCTTGTGTTGGCCGGTCTTCCGGCTTTGGGAAGGAGCGTGACAAGGCGGCGGCCCGCCGTGGAGAGCGACATTGGTCTAAGACGCGAAAAGGCCGCCGGAAACCGGCGGCCTTTTTCGATGCCTGGCTTGCGGGACCTGGAGGCTCCCGATAACCGGCGCGGCTGACGATTGGGCAGTCAGGCCCTCAGGACAAGGCCGATTTTCCTGCGCCAGAGAGGGCTCCCTTTTCCGGATTGAGCATCCTCGACCGCCGTCTCCCACTGCGTATTGACGTGTCGTATTCATCCATTTTAACGACAGCCCTCATCATTTCTGTTACCGATGAGATTGGCATCCTGCGGGTGAAAGCCGCGCAGCCAGAGCTGAGAGAATCCGTGCCGCAGCAGTCCATACTCGTCGCCGATGATGACGCGCTTCTCGTCGGCCTCCTGACCCACCGCCTGTCGGCCAAGGGCTATGCCGTCTCTTCGGCCGGCGACGGCGCGGCGGCCATCGACGCGGTCCGCGAACAGCGCCCCGACCTGATCGTGCTGGACGCCATGATGCCGGTGATGGACGGGTTCGAAGCCCTGCGCCGGATCAAGGGCGATCCTGATCTGAGCGAGACGCCGGTGGTGATGCTGACGGCCCTGAAGCAGGAGGCCGACGTGGTCGGCGCGCTGGAGCTGGGCGCGGAGGATTATCTGATCAAGCCATTCATGCCCGAAGAGCTGCTCAGCCGGATCGGGCGCATCCTGAAGAAAGACGCGCGCCCGTGATCTGGGCCGCAGCGTTCGCCGTCGCGGGCGGCGCGGCCGGGCTGCACGCCCAGCCGCCCGCTGATCCTTACGAGGCGGGCGTCGCTGCGCGCCAGCAGGGCCGGTTCGCCGAGGCCGTGGCTCTGCTGGAAGACGCCGCCGAGCGCGCGCCGTCCAATTCCGACGCCTGGGTCCAGCTCGGTTTCGCGCTCGTCCCATTGGAACGCTTCGATGAGGCGGAGACCGCTTTTGAACGGGCGCTGGCGATTTCGCCAGACTATCAGGACGCGCGCATCGGGCTGGCCCGCATCGCCTTCTTCCGCGGCGATCTGGATCGGGCCGAGGCGCTGCTGGGCGAAACCGGCGCGCATCCCGAGGCGGCGCCCCTGCGCGAGCAGGTCCGCGCGGCCCGGACCGGTGAGGACGCGCCGCGCTGGCGGCTGGACGCGAGCCTGGGCCGGAGCGAGCTGAGCGCGGGCCTGCCCGGCTGGACCGAAGCCAGCGTGGCGCTGGGCCGCCGCCTGGATGCGCGCACGAGCGTGACGGGCCTGGCCGAATACGCCCGCCGCTTCGAGGCCGAGGACGTCTATCTGCAGGCGCGGGTCGACCGCCAGCTCGCCGCACGCAGCTGGGGCTATGCCGCCGTCGGCGGCGCGCCCGACGCGCGGTTCCGGCCCGAGCTGGCCCTGCTGGCGGGCGCGACCCTGCCGCTGGGCGGCTCGCCGGACGGCATCGGCGGACTCTATGCGATCCTTGATGGCGCGGTGGCGCGCTACGCCGCCGGGACGGTCACCAGCGTCAGCGGAGGCCTGCGCTATGTCTTCGAGGGCGACGCGGCGGCGGTCGGCGCGCGCCTGATCGCGGTCGAGGACGAGACCGGGACCACCCGGACCGGCTTCGGTCTCGATGCGGGCTGGCAGGCCACGGGCCGTCTCCGCCTGCTGGCGGGCTATGTGGACGCGCCTGAAACATCAGAGGGCGTGACGATCGAAACCCAGGCCTGGAACGCGGGCGCGCGGCTGGGCGTCTCAGACACCCTGACCCTGTCGGCCACCGTGCTGCACGAACGCCGCCCCGGTTACGACCGCACCGGCCTGGTGGCCGGATTCGGCTGGCGCTTCTGATGACCGGCGGTCTGCTCGGCGGGCTGTGGACGGCTTCGCTGCTGATGGCCGCATCTTCGGTGCTGTTCATGACCGGCCTCGTCATCGCGCGCCTGATCAGCGAAGCGGGCCGCGCCAGACGCCGTGCCCGGCGCGAGGCGCTGGTCGCCGACATGATGAGCGCCATGGACGGCGAGGCCGACGCCGCCCGTCTGAAAAGCGAGGTCCGCGAGCCACGCCTCGTCGCCCGCGCCCTGCTGGAACTGTCCACCCTGATCAGGGGCCGGGAACTGGCCGCCGTCACCGCCGCGCTGACCCAAGCGGGGGCGGAGCCCGCCCTGCTCCGCCTCATGCGTTCGCGCAACGGCGAGGACCAGATCGCCGCCTGCGAGGCGCTGGGCCTGTTCCCTTCCGACAAGGCGGCCGCTGCCCTGAAGACACGTCTGAAACGCCGGACATCCATGCGGGTGCGCATCGCCGCCGCCCGGGCATTGCTGCAGATGGGCGAGACGCCCGACCTGAACGACCTGCTGGCCGCGTTCGACATCGGCGAAGTCCATGCCCCGCTGGAGCTGTCCGCCATCCTCGACGAGATCGCGCGCCGCGCGACTGAGGCCTATCTCGAACGCCTCAAATCGAGCCGGGACGCTCCGGCCCTCAGGGCCATGATGGTCGGCGTGCTGGGACGGCTGGGACGGTATGAGGCGCTGCCGGTTCTGCTCGGCGCGGCCTCAGACCCTGAACCGTCCGTCCGGGCGGCCGCCCTGTCCGCTCTGGGCGCGCTGGGCCATCCTGATGCGGAGCCTATCATCGCGGCGGCGCTGGATGATCCCGTGCCGGAAGTGCGCGCCGAAGCCTGCGACGCGGCGGGCCGCACGGCGCTGGCCGCTCTCGCCCCGCGCCTGGCGGAGCGGCTGGACGATGACGAATGGCTGGTGCGGTTTCGTGCGGCCTCAGCCCTTCTGAGACTGGGCGAGGCGGGGCGGGAGACCCTGGACGCCGCCGCCGGGCGGGCCAGCCCACGGGCGATGCGGACCGCGCAGATGGTTCTGGCGGAGGCGGCGGCATGACCGTGCTGGAGTTCGTCGACTGGTCGGCGGTCGCGCGCGGCGCGGCCATTGCCATCATCGCGGTGGGCATCGCCCAGAACGCGCTCTATCTGCTCCAGCTGGTGCTCGCCGGACAGGCGCTGTCCGCCGAGCCGCCTGTACGGCGCTCGGCCCTGCTGTGGCGGCGCTATGCGGACATGGCGCCCCCATCGCCCTGCTCTCGCCCGCCTACAACGAGGCGGTCACCATCGTGCAGAGCGTGCGCTCCCTGCTCTCGCTGCAATATCCCGCCTTCGAGGTCATCGTCATCAATGACGGATCGAAGGACGCCACGCTGGACACCCTGATCGAAGCGTTCGAGCTCAAGCCGGTGTCGCGCGCCTACGATCTGGCCGTGCCCTGCAACGAGATACGCGGCGTGTACGCCTCGCCCCGCCTGCCCCGGCTGGTGGTGATCGACAAGGTCAATGGCGGCAAGGCCGACGCTTTGAACGCGGGCATCAACATCTCCCGCGCGCCGGTCCTGTGCTCGATGGACGCGGACTCCCTGCTCGAGCCGGACTCCCTTCTGCGCGCGGTCCGGCCCTTCGTGGAGGACCCCGAGCGGGTGATCGCGGTGGGCGGCACGGTGCGGCTGGCCAATGGCTGCAGGGTGCGCGACGGGCGGGTGGTGGAGATCGGGCTGGGCCGGCATCCGCTGGCCCTGTTCCAGACCGTGGAATACCTGCGCGCCTTCCTGATGGCCCGGCTGGCCTGGAGCCGGATGGGCGCGCTGACCATCATCTCCGGCGCTTTCGGCCTGTTCCGCCGCGAGGCCGTGGTGCGCGCGGGCGGCTACACCCGCGGCACGGTGGGCGAGGACATGGAGTTGGTGGTCAAGCTGCACCGCCAGATGCGCCGGGAGAAGCGCGACTACCGCATCGCCTACGTGCCCGAACCGGTGTGCTGGACCGAAGCGCCGGAAAGCTGGCGCGTTCTGGGGCGGCAGCGCTCGCGCTGGCACCGGGGCTCGCTGGAGACCTTCTTCCGGCACTGGGCCATGTTCCTCAACCCGCGCTACGGCCGGGTGGGCCTGATCGGCTTTCTCAACATCTTCATCGTGGACGTGCTCGGGCCAGTCATCGAGGTGCTGGGCTACATCCTGATCCCGGTGCTGTGGCTGCTCGGCATCCTGTCGGTGGAGTATCTGCTGGCCTTCCTGGCCCTGAGCTTCACCTTCGGCATCACGATCAGCGTGTGCTCGCTGGCGCTCGAGGAGATCCAGCTGCGGCGCTACCCCAAGGCCCGCGATCTCGCCCTGCTGACGCTGGCGGCCATCTTCGAGAATTTCGGCTATCGCCAGATCAACAATCTCTGGCGGATCAGGGGTTTGTGGCAGTATCTTCGCGGCTCGGAGAGCTGGGGCGTGATGACCCGCAAGGGGTTCAGGGCCGGCTAGTCCTCGCCTGCTGCGACAGCATCCAGCCTCGCGATCAGGGCCGCGACCGCCTCCCGTTCAGGCACGCCGCCCGCACGGATCACGTCCTCCAGCGCGAAGGCGCGGTCGCTGATGTCGGGAAAGCCGAACGTGCCGCCCCGTCCCGCCAGCCTGTGCAGCCGGTCCTTCAGCGCCGTGTCGTCCGCCTCCCCCGCCAGCCAGCGGCGCAGCAGCTCGGCGTCCTCCGCACAGCGCTCGCGGAACTGCCGGGCGAAACCCGCCAGCATCGCCGCGCGGGCGGCTTCGTCCATGCCGCCGCTCAACGGACCGGCTCGAGCTCAGCGAGGATGTCGTCGGCAAGCTGCATGGGGTCGAACGGCTTGGTCAGCACGCCGCGCGCGCCAAGCGCCATCAGCCGCTCGCGCTCCTCGCTGCGCGCATGGGCGGTGAAGAACAGCGCGGGCGCGTCGCCGCCGGGCAGCTCGCGAAGCCGCGACAGGGTCTCGGGTCCGTCGATGCCTGGCATCATGACGTCCAGCAGGAAGGCGTCGGGCCGCGCGCCGCCCCGCACCGCCTCGACCAGCGCCTCGCCGCTCTCGTGGACTGTGAGCGCGATGCGGCCGTCCATGTCCAGCGCCATCGCGACCAGCTCGCGGATGTCGGGCTCGTCGTCGCAGTAATGCAGCGTCAGGGACATGCCTGCTCCTTGGTGTCTCCGGGCGACTCGTCAGGGATCCGCGCCGCCACTGAAAGCGCGCCGGTGATCAGCTCGCCCAGCGTGGTGCGCGACTTGGTGAAGACCCGCGCGGCCCGCCGCTCGCGGCCCGGTTCGATGTCCAGCGCGGAGAAAATCACGACCGGCACGGGCCGGGCCGAGGCCGCGTTCTCCTCCAGGAAGTCCTCCGCGTTCTCGCCCGGCAGCGCCATGTCCAGGATGATCACGTCCGGCCTCGCCGCCTCGATGGCGCGTCCGGCCTCGGCGAGGGAGGTGGCCGAGCGCACGCTCGCCCGTCCAGAGAAGGCCTGCGCGACCAGGCGCAGGGTGTCGGGATTGTCGTCCACGTGGAGGACATCGACGCGCTCGCCCTCGCAGAGCTGGGCGGCCTGGCTGGCGTGGCTGAGCGGCAGGGCGATGGTGAAGCTCGCCCCGCCCTCGCCCGGCGCGGGCTCATGCCAGATGCGCCCGCCCAGCCGTTCGGCGATTTCCCGGGAGATGGCGAGCCCCAGCCCCGTCGAGCCCGCCCCGGTGGCGCGCGCGCCGTCGGCCTGGGCGAACTTGCCGAACAGCCGGCCGCGGAACGCGTCAGGCACGCCCGGTCCGTAATCGCGCACGGTCAGCTCGCCCTCGATGCCCGCCCCCGCCGCGACGACCTCCACGGCGGCGCCGTCAGGCGAGAACTTGATCGCGTTGGAGATCAGATTGACCGCGACCTGCATCAGCCGGTCGGGGTCGGCGCGCACGACCACGTCCTCCTCGACCATGGTCAGGCGCATGCGCACGCCCTTGGGCGCGGCATAGCCGCGGCACGCCTCGATGGCCGACGACGCCAGTTCGCGAAGCGACACGTCGGCGATGGCCATCGTGACATTGCCCGACTCCAGCTTCTCGATGTCCAGAATGTCGTTGATGAGCCGGATCAGGCGCTTGGAATTGGTCTGGGCGATCTCCAGCAGGCGCCGGGTCTGATGGGAAGGGTTTTCTTCCCCCGCCCGCGCGGCCAGCAGGTCCAGCGAACCCGAGATCGAGGTCAGCGGCGTGCGCAGCTCGTGACTGACCGTGGAGACGAAGGAATCCTTGACCGCCTCGAGCGCCTTGCGCCGTGAGATGTCGCGGAAGGACAGCACGTAGCAGGCCTCGCCATCCTCTTCGTAGGCCCCCAGCGTGGCGGCCACCGGGATGGTCGCGCCCGCCGCCGTGGTCGCCCGCGTTTCGATGGCCGCGTCCTCGCTCCTGTAACGCGCTTCGCGGTCGGCGAGCGATCCCTCTCCCAGCGCTGACAGATCAATCAACGCGGCCACGTCCCGCCCGCGCAGCGCGGCCTCGCCGGCGCCCAGCAATTCACACGCGGCGCGGTTGGCGCCCTGCACCCGCCCCTGCCCGTCGACCGTGAGCAGGCTGTCCTGAGAGCCGTCGAAAATCGCCGCGAGCCGCTCGGCCTGGGACTGTGCGCTGACGAGCAGGACACGCCTGGAGGCGAGGTTGCGGTAGATCGCGACCGCGCACAGCACCAGCACCAGCGACAGGGCGATGAACAGCGCGAAAATGATCAGCTCCGCCCGCTCGAAGCGCTGGTCGGCGGCCTCCCGGCGCGCGGTCAGCGCCGACGCCTCGCGCTCGCGCAGCCCGTCGGCGGACTGCCGGGCGGCGTCCATGATCGCCTTGCCCCGCCCGGCGGAGATTTCACGCAGGGCGGCAGCCTCTCCGGCGCTGCTTCGAATCCTCACCGTCCGTTCGATGTAGCTGAGCTTCTCGTCGACGGTCTGAGCGAAACGATCGACCTCGTCCGGCGACCGGCCATCCGCCAGCCAGACCCTGCGCAGATCCTCCAGCGCGCCCGGGAGCTCAGCCTGCGCCCGCTCCCACGGTTCGAGAAATTCCGGATCACCCGTGATGACGTAGCCGCGCTGGCCGGTTTCGGCCTCCAGAAGCAGGCCGAAGGCCTCCGCGATCTGCACGCGGGTCTCGTAGGATCGCGCCGCAGCCTCCTGGAACGCGTTTTGACCGCGCAATTCCTGGAACAGCACCCAGCCCGTCGCAGCCAGCGCAAGCGGGATCAGCATCCCCGCGATGCCCCCTGAAACGATAAGGGCCAGCCTGCCGGGAGGCTTGGGACGGGAGGGCGCATGCCCCGACATGGTCGCCTCCTTGTCAGGCTTTCCGCTCATCAGACGAGTCTACGGAAATTTCCCATCGGGCGCGAGGTCGGGCGCGCAGGCCGGAACGGCTGTGCGCGAGAGTCACGATGCACGGGCTCTGAGCCCCCGAGCTAGGACCGCCGGGAGGTTGTTTCCGCGGAACGGGCTCGAAGCGGAGCGGGAAACTCCGAACGTTTTCAGCGGTTCAGGGGGGCTGTGAGAGAGAAATGGCGCGAGTGACGGGGCTCGAACCCGCGACCTCCGGCGTGACAGGCCGGCGCTCTAACCAACTGAGCTACACCCGCGCATTTCTGTCTCGGCCAACCGTTTCCGGCGGCGAGGCGGTCTTCCTAAGACGCTCCCCTGCCCCGGTCAAGCGCGTTCGCAGGCGCTTGCGCAGCGGGGTGTGCCGAAGGCGGAGCGGGCGCTCAGGCGCGTCTGGGAATTCCAGCGCCAGACCCCCTCCCGGCCTCCCCCTTGCAGGGGGAGGAGAAGAAGGCAAAGTCCGGCGGCGCAGCCGCCGCAAGGCCGAACGGCCGCCCGCGCCCGTGCGCGGAAACCGAAGCCGCGGAGCGGCTGAGGACAGGGAGGAAGTGGTGGGTGGTGACGGGATCGAACCGCCGACCTACTGGGTGTAAACCAGTTGCTCTGCCAGCTGAGCTAACCACCCCGGGGCGGCGGATTTAGCCCGCCGCGCCCGCCTTCGCAACATCCGCGCCCTGCCGCTCGACAGGCTTCAGCCGGTCCGCGCCGTACGATCCGAAGGAACGCACGGTCAGGGCGTGCTCGTGAAGACGCTTGAGCGCGCGGGCGACTTCGGGCTGCTCCTCATGGCCTTCCAGGTCGAGGAAGAACATCTGCTCGAAGGGTTTGCCCGCGATGGGGCGGCTTTCCAGCTTGGTCAGGTTGATCCCCTCCCCGCGGAAACCGTCCAGCGCGTCCAGCAGCGATCCGGCGGTGTCGGACGTGGTGATGACCAGCGAGGTCTTGCACGGAAGCAGCGGCGAGGCCGGGGACGGGTCGGCCGCCAGCGAGACGAATCGCGTGTAGTTCTCCGGGTGGTCGGACGCCGTGTCGTCGATGATGTTCAGCCCGAACAGGCGCGCGGCGTCCGCGCCCGCCACCGCAGCGACGTCCGGCTTGCCGGTCAGGGCCTCGTTGAGCGCCTCGGTGGAGGACGAGACCGCGACCGTCTTCAGTTCGGGATGGCGGGCGAAGAATCGCTGGGACTGGCGCAGGGCCTGGGGGTGGCCGAGCACGGTGCGCACCGAGCCCAGATCGTGCGCCTTGCCCACGATGCAGTGGTCGACCTTGTAATGGTGCTCGCCCGCGATCTTGAGATTCGTCTCGCGCAGCAGGTCATAGACCTCCACGATCCCGCCGGTGGTGGTGTTCTCGATGGGCAGGAAGCCGTAATCGGCCTCCCCGCTCTCCACCGCGCGCAGGATGCCCGCGAAGTCGCGGCGGCTGACGGGGATGATGCCCGAATAGCGCGCGCCGTAATGGGCGTGGGCGGCGAACTGGCTGTAGGTGCCCGGCCCGCCCAGATAGGAGACCCGCGCCTCGCGCAGGGTCCGCGAGCGCACCTTGCCGTCCAGGCCCGCGCGCTGGCGGCGCAGGGAATCGTCGATCAGCAGCTTGAACAGCTTTTCGATGAAGGCCTCGTCCAGCCCCTCCTCGCGGCCCGCGGCCACCGCGCGCTCGATCACGGCGCGCTCGCGGTCGAGATCGCGCACCGCCGCGCCGTCCCCGGCTTTCAGCGCGCCCAGGGTCTCGGCCAGCCTGCGCCGTTCCACCAGCAGGCGCATCAGCCGCCCGTCCGCGTCGTCTATCGCTGCGCGCAGCGCCTGGCGCTCCGCCTGTCCCGTGTCCGCCGTGTGGCTCATCGACCCTGTCCTTCACATGAAAGCGGCCCCTTCCTGGGTGGAAGGGGCCGCCGAAACTGTCGCATTTTGCGCGCGCGAAGCTTCAGCCGCCCCCGGAGGGGAAAGCATAAAAGCCATAAAAGACGATGCCGCGCGTGTTCATGTCGGGCAGGATGCGTCCGAACGTTTGTCCGGTCAACCGGCGCAAGACCGTGGCGGGCGCCCCCGCGCCGTGCCAAGCTGCCCGCTGCTGGCTCTGAAGGGGGATGATCCATGAAACACACCGCGCTGACCGCGATCCTGCTCGCCCTGCCGCTGGCCGCCTGCGGCGCGCCTGGCGATGACGGCGCGGCGGACGCTCCGGGCCCCATCCGCATCGCCATCGAGACCGGCGAAGGGGTGATCGAGGCGGAGCTCTATCCCGACCGCGCGCCCGCCAGCGTGGAGCACTTCATCGCCCACGTCTCGGCGGGCACCTATGACGGGGGCAGCTTCTACCGCACGGTCCGAGAGGACAACGACCGCGAAAGCGCGCCGCGCATGGACCTGATCCAGGGCGGCGCGGGCTGGGGCGGTCTGGAGGACAGCCGTCCCGTGATCCACGAGCCGACCAGCGGCACCGGGCTGGACCACCGCCGCGGCGCGATCTCGCTGGGCCGCTGGGAGCCCGGCACCGCGGACAGCGAGTTCTTCATCGTCATCAACGATTCCCACACCCTCGACGCCGGCCCCGACGGCCGCTATCCCGACGGCGAAGGCTATGCGGTGTTCGGCTACGTGGTGTCGGGCATGGAGGTCGCCGAAACCATCTGGCAGGCCCCCGCGGGCTTGGCCGAGGGCGAAAGCGAGGCCATGGAGGGCTTCGAGGCCCAGGCGCTGGATCCGGTGGTGCCGATCACTTCGATCCGGGTGAGCGGGGGGTAGTTTTTTCTTTGTTTATGTCCTCCGCCCCTCCGGGGCGTCGGTTCCGCGCATGGGCGCGGACGGCCGGTCGGCCTTGCGGGCCTTCGGCCCGGGTTTCTCTGTCCTCCTTCCCTCCGGTCAGTCGGTTCCTCGCTTCGCTGCGGGCGCGCGGTCGCGCTGGTGCGCTTCGCGCGGGGTTTCTCTACGCTCTTTGATCGTGAAACCTGACCACCGGGGTCCCGGGCTCGACCCGGGATCCAGAGATCGCAGGGCGATGGCGGGACTCTGGGTCCCCGATCGGGTCGGGGACCCCGGGGATTGCGTCCCGGTTCCTGACGTCCTTCGAGGCCGCTTCGCGGCGCCTCAGGATGAGGACTTTATCCGATTGCACTGACGCTGAGGTGCGACCCCGGACTTGATCCGGGGGAGCCTCGAAGCACGCCCTCAGACTCCCCACGCGCCTCCGCCCCGCCGCCTTCCGGCGCGGGGGGATGGGAGGGGTGGCGCGGGGCGGGCCGTTCGGGGCCCGGCTCGGCATGGCGTGGCATGGCTCATGGCGCGGCCCCATACGAAGGGTCCGCCCCGCGCCCGCGGCGTTTTTCCAAGATCGCGGTCCGGCGCTGTTCGCGCCGATCGCTCCGGCCGATGCGTGGCGGAGGCTCTCCTGCGCGGATCGCGCCCGCCGGGAAGCCCGTTCTCCGCCGTCCGGGCGGCGGCCTGGCGCCGGTGGTCTCCGCACCGCCCGAAACCGATCAGGGGCGGCTGGTCCGTCGGCCGGCGCCGACCTCGCCCGGCGCACCTGCCGGAACCGGGCGGGACGGCGGCCAGCCGCCCCGCGCTCGATCCCGCTCTTTCAGCGGG
>VJOU01000201.1 GCA_007050995.1 Glycocaulis profundi
ATCAACCACCATGGCCATGCTTAATGCCAAATGCATGACCACCCCCAAATCCTCGAAACCATCCACCCCCAACAAGCCCATCTCTCTTCTCTCCTTACCCAAATCAGTCACCTTAAAGCCCACAGCCATCTCCTTCACTGGAACAGCCATTGCAGGGGCAATCTTCTCTACTTTGAGCACATGTGACCCGGCTTTCGCAGCGCAACAATTAGCCGATATTGCAGAAGGTGACAACCGTGGGATCGCGCTTTTGTTGCCTCTAGTTCCAGCCATTGCTTGGGTTCTTTTCAACATATTTCAACCAGCACTTAACCAGATCAACAAGATGRGGACCAAAGGAGKGATTGTTGGGCTTGGGATCGGCGGTGGTTTAGCAGCATCATCTGGGCTATTTGCCACACCTGAAGCTGCTGCTGCAGCTGAGGCTGCCGCTAATGATAACAGAGGGTCGCTTTTGTTGTTTGTTCTTGCACCTGCTGTTCTTTGGGTGCTTTACAATATATTACAGCCT
>VJOU01000202.1 GCA_007050995.1 Glycocaulis profundi
TTCTGGTCCATGATAAACACCAAACATAGCAGCCATGTTTGCAAGCAACGCCTGAGCTGTGCAAATGTTGCTAGTTGCTTTGTCCCTCCTGATGTGTTGCTCGCGGGTCTGCATAGCCATACGTAAAGCAGGTTTGCCAGAAGAATCGACACTAACACCAATRATTCTTCCAGGCATCATTCTCTTGTACTCTTGTGATGTTGCAAGAAAAGCYGCATGAGGACCTCCATACCCCATTGGAACCCCAAATCGTTGAGCMGAACCCACCACAATATCAGCTCCAAACTCGCCAGGAGGCTTCAAAATAGTCAAAGCCARTAAATCACTAGCCATAACAACTTTCACCCCATTTGCATGTGCATTCTTAATGAASTCACCATRGTCSAACAACTCACCCTCAGTCCCTGGATACTGAACCAGAACCCCACACACGTCACCAGACGAGTAATCGAAATCCTTAAGATCCGCAGTAACCACTTTTAGATCAAACCCGTCAGCTCTAGTCTTAC
>VJOU01000203.1 GCA_007050995.1 Glycocaulis profundi
TCGTAGTCGGTGTGAACCATGAGAAGTACGACCCTTCCATGAAAGTCGTGTCCAACGCCTCTTGCACTACCAACTGTCTGGCTCCGCTTGCCAAGGTCATCAACGATAATTTTGGCATTGCCGAAGGTCTCATGACTACTGTACACTCCTAYACCGCCACACAAAAGGTTGTTGATGGTCCCTCCAAAAAGGCCTGGCGTGATGGACGCACAGCTGCTCAGAACATCATCCCCGCCTCCACAGGTGCCGCTAAGGCTGTTGGTAAGGTTATTCCTGAGCTCAATGGCAAGCTCACCGGCATGGCTTTCCGTGTGCCTACTCCCAATGTCTCCGTTGTCGACCTGACTTGCAAATTGGCTAAACCAGCCACCTACGACCAGATTAAGGCTGCCGTCAAGGCCGCCTCTGAGTCACCTGCCCTGAAGGGCATTCTTGAATATACTGAAGACCAGGTTGTCAGTACCGACTTCCTGTCCACCACATGCTCCTCTACCTTTGACG
>VJOU01000038.1 GCA_007050995.1 Glycocaulis profundi
TGGGCGATATCGGCGAAGTCCTCGGCTCCGCCCGCCTGCTGCCGACCTGGAAGCCTCACCTCTTCGAAACCACGCTCGGCGATTTCCTGAGCGATCGGGAGCGCGCCCGCGGCGCGGGAATATGGGAGGTGTCGCGCTGGATCGCGGGGCCGGGCTTTGATCCGAAGACCGACAAAATCTGTCGCGCGCTCATGTTCGCCGCGCTCGCGGAATTCGGCCTCCATTTCGGTGCCACCGCGGTGGTCGCGTCCGTCGATGAAACCTTCATGGCCTACTTTGAGGAAATCGGTGTGCCGATCGAGACCTTGGGCGGACCGGTCAGTTATGGGCAGGGGCAGGGGTACGCCGTGCGGTGCGAGGTCTCCGTCGCCGCCCTGCGCGGCATCCGCGCTCTGATGAAGCTGAAATCCTCCGCTGCGTTCAGCGCTGGCGCATTCTTGGATGACAGGGCGAATGACCCTGTCCGCTGGGCGATCCTCGACCGCCTGCTGGAGGTCGAAAACCGGTCTCATCTGGAGAGCCTTTTGGGCGCGATCCATATGCTGACCGAGGCTGCCCTTGGGCCGGCAGAGCCAGAGAGAGTCCGGCGCAGGGCTTGACAGGGCACGGGGCGGGCCGTTGGCTCGCCCCGAACCGTCAGCGCCCCAGATCAATCAAGATCGGGCAGTGGTCGGAGGGCCGATCGCCGCGTCCATAGGTGGTTTCGTGGAAAGAGCCCTGGATCTTGCGCCCCTGGGCGTGTTCGTTCAGCACGAGAAAGTCGATGAACTCGCCATAGCGCGGATCACATTGCGGTCTGATGCCCGGACCCGCGACGTGAAGCGGGTAGGGATCGCCGTCATTGAGTTCCGTCCAGACCAGGTCGCCGTCCAGTTCGAGGCGCCGGTTGAAATCGCCCCCGACGATGACCGCGCGGCCCATCACGCTGCGCGTGTCGATCCAGCCTTCCAGAACCTCGATCTGGCTGAACAGTGTCGGACAGACATTGGAGGCCTCGCCCTCATGGCAGCCCGAAGCCAGATGCAGGCTCATGAGGTCGATCGGCTCATTGTCGAACACCGTGACGGCGACGCCATGGCGCATGCGCCCCGTTCCGGCGAGGTCGAGCGCGTTCAGATCGGGGATGCGGCTGTGCGGGATGCTGTCGCGCACGACGACCGCCGTGTTCTGCGCCCGCAGCCGGCTTCCGTCATCCCGGCCGCGGCAGAGCGGATACTCCCCCGCCACCTCGCGTTCCTCGACATGGAAGGTCCAGCCGTCGCCGAACACGCGCTCAAGCGCAGCTTCACCGTCGATCTCCTGAAGCAGCCAGACATCGGCATCGACCGCCGCGATATAGTCAGCCACCAGGTCGAGCGCGGCGTCGTCGCGCGGCGCGCAGCCCGCTCCAGTTTCAGCGGTGAGATGTTCGATGTTCCAGGCAGCGATCCGCAGGCCGTCCGATGGGCGTTCTGGTGCCCGGGCGCCGTCCTGACCGCATGCCGCCAGCAGGAGCGCTCCGCATGCTGTGGCCCATAGATCTCTCATGCTTGCCCCCTGAAACAATCTGCCAACGCTAAAGCCTATCGCCTCTGGCGGACCCCGAGAACCAACTCAGCAGCGACCTTGTCAGCGACGGTCGATCTTCGTCCTCGACGGCGCACACTTCCAGCTGGGAATGGCAGGTTGGGCAACGTTTGGTGCGTGCAATGGCCTCAACCGTCGACGCCTGGAACGGGTCGCGGACCGGGCCCCAAGCACGGGGCTTCCCGCATCCCTGAGGGCAGGTCAGGAGCCAACGATGTTGTCGTGCATTCTCCACCCGAGGATTATCGACGCTGGCTGCGACGAACTCAAAAGATAATCATTCAGTCGATCCGAGGGTCGCGGCGCTCAAGGGTCGGCCTTCTGCATAACAGATTATCTGAACGGCTGGAGCTCAGCCGGGAAAACTGGCCGGCGGTCCTCGTAAGCGGGACAGGGCGGGCGGTGCGGGCCGGTGAAGCCACCCGACGCCATTATGAGCCGGTCTGCAGTACGACCTCGCGGGAACACATCCGACTCTCCGAGGTTGCCGCTGTCTCAGCAGCCAGAAGGCGACAGGTCATGATTTCTGGAGACAAGGCGCGGGCCGAAAGGGTCCGCCAGCGGGCGGTGAGGCTGTGGGAGGACGCCGGCAGACCCGAGACCGGGCCACAGGCCTACGAGGGCCGGGCGGACGAACTCATCTCTATGGAAGAGGCGCCGGACGGGGGTGACACCCCGGTGGCGCCTTATGGCGGCGATCCGGGAGTGGAGCCGCTGGAAGCGGTCGAAAACCAGGGTGAATTCCCCACGCTCACCGATCAGGGCGAGGACAGTCCCGTCCCGCTGAGGCGCGGCGAGCGCCGGAAACGTCTCGACTAGCGTGCGGCCGGCTTGCGGCCCTTCCGCCCAAGGATACTTCCCGCCAGAGCGGCCGGGAGCGCCGCGACCGCCGCCGCGATGAGATGCCAGGCAGGGCCGTCGGGCCAGATCGCCACCGCGGCGGCGAGATTGGCCGCGATGATCACGGCCCCCGCGCCGCCGGCGGCGATGAGCGGCATGGCGGGTGAGAGGCGCGCGGCCAGCCATCCGCCGAGGAAGGCCATGAGCAGGCGGTAAGAGAAGGCGAGCGCATGGTCGCCCGGTTCGTAAATGAGAGCCCGGGCCATGGGGTACACGCCCATGGCGTGCAGCACCTGATCGATGATCATCGGAAGTCCGAGCGCGGCCAGTGCGCCCGCGGCGATGGCGCCGACGAGCCGCCAGGGGCGGGCGGGGGGCGGGAGGTCGCGCAGATGCTCAGCCATGCCGGAGTGTCCTTCAAAATCCCATGGCGGGCGGAACAGGTAGGCGAGTGGATTGTTCCCCGTCCCGCCGCAGAGGGCGGCTGACAAGGAGACACCCCCATGGATGGACTGTGGATCGCCCTGATCATCGCCGCGGTGATCGCCGCTTTCGTGCTGATCGGCGCCGTGAACGGATGGCGCAAGCGCGATCATCCCCATTCGGGCCATGAACGCATGGCGGAGAAACACAAGCGCTCGTGAGCGGAACAATTCAGCCCGGTCGGGATTGGCATCGCCTATCGAAGGAGGATGCCGATGCGACATCTGCTCACCGTTTTGGCCGGACTCGGCCTGGTGGCTGCGCCCGTTTCCGCGATTGCTCAGCCTGACGCCGACCCAGAGCTGGCCGGGGAAGCGGGACTTGCCGCCAACCAGTTCGTGACTGACGCCGCCCTGTCCATCGTGTTCCGGATCGAAGCCGGTCAGATGGCCGCCGAACTGGCCCGGGACGAGGATGTGCGGGTGTTCGCCGAGAGCCTTGTGACGGCCGAGCGCGACGCGGCGCTGGCGCTGACCGAGGCCGCGCACGCGGCCGGTATCGAGGCCGACGCGCTGGAGCGGCTGCAGACCCACCACCCTGAGGCCGATGCCGAAGGGCGTGGCACGCTCGGCGACCGTAATTTCGCCCGCGCTCGCGACGCTTCCCACGACGTGCCGGGCGGCGCCTCCCGGACGGGCTCCCCTGAGGCGCCGGGCGCGGCGCAGTGGAGCGCCACCCAGGCCGGCCAGCGCATCGAACGCCGCCTGGAGGCGCTGCAGGACTCGCCGCCGGACGGGTTCGACCAGACGTTTCGCGACTTGATCCGGGAGGATCTGGACGAAAGCCGAGCCCGGCTGGAGTCCGGCGCCCGCGAGCTTCCCCCCACCCTGGCAGCCCATGCCGAGGATCGGCTTCCGATCCTGCACGATCACGCCCGAGACCTGGCGGCGCTGGGCCAGCGCTGATCGATTTTTCCTTCCCCCGCTCTGATGGAGACCGACCATGACCGAGACCCGAGACCGCCTCGTCCAGTGGCTGCGCGACGCCCACGCCATGGAGGAACAGGCGCACACCATGCTGAAAGGCCAGCTCAAGCGTGTGGAGCATTATCCGGAACTGGAAGCCCGGGTCCGCGATCATATCGAGGAGACGCGCGGTCAGTCCGAGACGGTCGCGCAGTGTCTGGAACAGCTCGGGGAATCGCCCTCGGGCATGAAGGACACTGGCTCGAAACTCCTCGCGCTGGGTCAGTCGATCAGCGGGGTGTTCGCCGACGACGAGGTGATGAACTGGGCGCTCGCCTCCCATGCCTTCGAAAATCTTGAAGTCGCCTCCTACACCGTCCTGGTCGCGACCGCGGAGGCCGCGGGCGAGGAAGGCATCGCCGAAGCCTGCCGCGGAATCCTCAAACAGGAGGAAGCCATGGCCTCCTGGGTGAAAGACAATCTCAGGCCCCTGACCGTGAAATATCTCACTCGGGACAGCGCCGACCTGCCCGCGAGCCGTTGAGCCGATGACCCAACGCAAGCCGTCCCGCGCGAGCGCGGCCGAGACCCTCGCCTTCGCGGGCGAGGTCGCGCTTCCGACCCTGGGCAAGGGGGTGCTGATCCGCAGGCCGACCGTGGTGAAGGCCGCCGACCGGCTGGAGATGGACGCGCGCGGCGTGCACCGGCTTCAGCGCCTGCGGGCGCGTCATGGCGACCGGCCGCTTCGGCTCAGGCTTCCCGGGCCGCCGCGGATCGTCGTCCTGTCGCCCTCGGACGCCATGGCGGTGCTGGACCGGTCTCCCGATCCCTTCATGCCAGCCAGCTCGGAAAAACAGGCCGCGCTCGCCCATTTCGAGCCGCGGGTGGCGCTGGCCTCCCGCGGCGACACGCGGGACCGGCGGCGCGACTTCAATGAAGACGCCTTGGACTCCGACGCGCCGGTCCATCCCTGCGTGGCCGCCATCACGGCCGTCGTCGACGAGGAGATCGACGCTGTGACGGCCCCGGACGCGACGGAGATGGACTGGCCGGATTTCTCCCGCGCCTGGTTCCGGATCGTGCGGCGCGTCGTGCTGGGTGATGGCGCGCGCGAGGACACCGAACTCACCGATCAGCTCGCGCGGCTGCGCCGCCGGGCGAACTGGGCCTTTCTGGCGCCGCGGCGCAAGGCGCTGAAGCGGACCTTCCACCAGCGCCTGGCGGGCCATCTCCAACGCGCCGAGCCAGGGTCCCTGGCCGCGCGGGTGGAGCGATTCCGGCGGCCGGACGACGCGGCGACCGACCAGGTCGCCCACTGGCTGTTCGCGTTCGATCCGGCAGGGATGGCCGTGTTTCGCGCCCTGGCCCTGCTTACCGCCCATCCCGGCGCGCTGGACGAGGCGCGTCGCGACGAGGCCCCGGAGCTACCCTATCTGCGCGGATGCTTGATGGAATCGCTCCGTCTCTGGCCCACCACGCCCGTCATCCTGAGGGAGACATCCGCCAGCACGGAGCTGGGCGGATGCGCGCTGCCGGCCGGGGCCAGCGTGATCATCCACGCGCCCTTCTTCCATCGCGACGACGAATCGCTGGACATCGCGCACAGCTTCGCGCCCGAACGGTGGAAGCCCGGCCAGACCTCGGGGCCCATGGCCTTCGTGCCGTTCAGCGCCGGACCGGGCCGGTGCCCGGCGCGGCATCTGGTGTTGATGACCGGCGCGCTGGCGCTGCACAGACTCGCGCAGACATCGTGGGCCGCTTCCGACCCGGCCCTCGACCCGCGCCAGCCCATGCCCGCCAGTTTCGACCCCTACGGCCTGCGCTTCGTCGCCGCGGCGCGCCTGCGCTGACGGTCTGCGGCTCGGCGTTTTTCCGGGTGCTGGCCGAGAAAAGGCACCCGCCGACGTCGGCGGCGTCAACGGACAGGAGGACAGCCGCCGCGCCGACAGGCGTCCGGACCGGATGAACGGCCCGGAGAGGGGGCCCGACTCGGGGGAGGCCGGGCGAAGGGCGCGGCCAGCGAGGCGGGGCCGGCGCGCCGCACCGTCAATATCTCCAGGGCCGCTTTGTTCCATTGAAAAAGCCGAGGCGTCCGGTTCCGTCACGCATGCAGCCGGGGGCGGAGCGGCGCGTCCGGCCCCGCGCGGAGGGTCTGGGCGAACGCGAGCAGCTCGTCCGCCCGGGCGATGCAGCTGTGGCGGCGGGTCACCCGAACTCGCGCCCGGTGGCCCAACCGGTCCGCCAGCGTGCGGTCCAGCAGCACCCGCTGGATCTGCGCGCGCATCATCTCGGGCGAGGCGGCCGCCAGATGGTCCTCGCCCGCCTCGAAGCAATCACCCATGTCCGGCCAAAGGCCCCGGATGACCGGCATGCCGCAGGCCATGGCCTCCAGCATTGCCAGGGGCGGTCTGCCGGGGAGATCGAGCCCGGAGCCCGGGAGCGGCAGCGGCACCACCGCCCGGTGTCGGCTGAACAGCTCCGGCAGGGCCGTGTTGAGCGCCGCTCGGGGCGGGGCGATGCCCATGGTCTGCAGGCGCTCTTGCAGGGGCAGCGGATATCCGCTTCCCGTCACCGTGGCCCGCACGCCGGCCTGCCGGAGGGGGTCGAGAACCCACCGGATGAAATCCGCCTGAAGGCGCCGCGGGCCCCAGTGGCCCAGAACGAGCACGTCCGCGTCAGTGCACGGGGGGGACAGCGGAGCGAAGGCCCGGGTGTCCGCACCCGGCGCCCAGCGCAGGACGCGGCGGCCCCAGCCCTGCCGGGCATAGGCATCGGCCAGGGTTCCGCAGGCGGCGAGAACACCGTCGAAGCCCTCCGCCTCCAGGGGCGAGCAGAGCTCGCCGGGGTCCGGTGTTCGCGCATGGGTGTCGTGCAGCAGAAGGCGGGCCCGCACTCCGGCCCGCCGCGACCGCACCAGTCGGGCGCGAAGGGGCTCCGGCGTCCGGTCATGCACCAGGACCAGATCGGCTTCGGCGGCCTCGGCCTCGACATCCGCGTCTGTGCAGGGTTCACGCGCCGCCACCCCAGGGTAATCGGCGGACAGGGGCACCCGCTCGGCCAATTCGGCGATGGGCTCGACGAGCGGGGCGGGGCACACGGCGCGGGCGTCATGCCCGTAGAAGGCCAGCTCCTGCAGGAGGCCCCGGTGAAAATGCGCCTCCCCGCGGCTCGCGGTCACCGAGGGCGCGATCAGGAGGATTCTCATGCGGAGGCTTCCAGGCGCGCGCGCAGCACCTTCTGGTACAGGGCCACAGAGGCCGTGGCGCCTGCCGCGTGCGTGAACAGGGCGGCCCGCTCGCGCGCCGCCGCGCCCAGGCCGGCCCTCAGGGTTTCGCTCTCGGCGAGCTCGTTGATCGCGAACGCGATCTCGGCCGGCTCGCCGGGATCCACGAAGATGGCGCAGCCGCGCCAGACCTCCTGATGGCTCGGGATGTCCGACAGGATCAGGGCCGCGCCCGCACTGGCCGCTTCCGCGGGCGCGATGGCCGACGGCGCATACAGATCCAGCGCCAGCGCGATGCCCGCCCGCCGGGCGTAGTCGCGGCGCAGATCATGGGACGTGTCCCCGATCCAGTTGATATGGGCCACGGGCTGGCTGGCGCTGCGCGGCATTGGCGCGGGTCCGCCTGCCAGCACGATCCAGTTTGACGCGGACGCCGCCTGCAGCAGGGCGGGAAAGCCGCCCGGATCGCGCCAGCCCGCGCCGACAACGAGGACAAAGGGGTCCTTGCTCGCGCAGTCCAGAGGGGTGTGTCCGTCCGCCAGGATGTGCGGCGCGGTCAGTCCGCGCAGGCGGGCGAACACCGCGTCGCCATGAGCCTGGGTCGGGGCGGTGACCGCGTCCGCCGCCCCCAGGCCGCGATAGGTCAGATGGCGCCGCCAGTGACATCCGGGAGGCGATTCAGCCCCGCGCACCGCCGGCCACCAGGTCGTCGGTCCGGCCCCGGCCTGGACCACGAGCGGCCATCCGCTCAGGTGGCCGGCGAATTCGGGGGCCAGCACATGCACGATGTCCGGGCTCACCGCCTCCGCGGTCCGCCGCAGCTCCCTCCCGGCGCGCTCCACCCCGCGATAATCGGTGTCCTCGAGAGCGTCGGCGCGCACGTGAATGCACGGAATGGCGCGGGCTTGCGCGTCGCCCAGACCAGAGTCGGAAACCTGGGGACCGGCGAGCGCGACAACCGGCTGATGTCCGCGGCGCCGGAGTTCCGCCGCGAGGCCGGTCGCTTGGTCGCTGTCTGCCGTGGAAGCCACGAGGAATATCCGCCAGGCCCGGTCTGCCTGTCGCAATTCGCCCCGGCGGGCGGACGAGGCGGCCTCGAAGGCGGAAGATGCGGGGCGATGGTCGAGCATGGACGCCTCGTGGACGGAGCCCCAGCGGGCTGGTCTGCCGGGCAAACCTGCGGAGAAAAACTTTGTTCCGCATCAGACGGTGGAACCGGAGGCGGGCGGGCCTGTTGACCGCCCTCTGCCAACCCGTCAGGAGTGACGACCATGAGTGTTGAGACCAAGAAAGACCTGTTTCTTCATACCCTTCGCGACATCTATTACGCCGAGAAGCGGATCGCCAAAGCCTTGCCGAAGATGGCCGGCAAGGTCGAGAACAAGGATCTCAAAGCGGCGTTTGAAAGCCATGCCAAGGAGACCGAGGAGCAGATCCGGCGGCTGGAGACCGTCTTCGAGCAGTGCGGTGAGAAAGCCGAGGGCGAGACATGCCCGGCCATCGAGGGCCTGATCGACGAGGCCGAGGAGCTGATGGACGAGGTCGAGGACCAGGAGGTGCTCGAGGCCGCGCTGCTCGCCGGCGCCCAGGCGGTCGAGCATTACGAGATCGCCCGTTACGGAACGCTGTGCGCTTGGGCCAGCGAGCTGGGCCATGAGGACAGCCGCAAGCTTCTGGAAGAGACCCTGGAAGAGGAGAAGAGCACCGACGGCAAGCTGACGACGCTGGCCAAGGACAAGGTCAATCTGCGCGCCGCCTGACCCGGCCCGTCGACCCCGGGGTCCGAGCGCCCGCCGGGTCCGACCGGCGGGCGCTTCCCTGTCAGGGCCTGGGGAACAGCACGGAGAAGACCGGGGCGCCCTCATCCTCGCGCACCGCCATCTCTCCGTCGAGCTGGCGGGCGAAAAGGGCGATCATGTCGGCCAGAGGAAGCTGGTCGCGAGGCGGCACCATGCGGTCATGAGCGACCGACAGCCGGGCCCGATTCTCGCCCTCGGCGGCGAGGGCGACCTCTATCGCGCCGCCCGGATTGCCGTTCTGCACCGCACGGGCGTTTTCCCCGACGATGAAGGCGATGGCCCCGGCCCTTGTGTCATCCAGACTCATGGTCATGACGGGCGGGCGCAGCCGGACCTCGGCGTTCGGGAAGGTCGCGCCGATCTCCCGGACCAGGGCGGGGAGGAAGTCGCCCGAGGCGACGCCGCCCGGCTCCAGGCTGGACAGGGCGATCTGACCCGCGCCCATCTGCGAGATCCGGTCCTGAAGCATGTCGGCGTCCAGGCCTTCCCCCTCGGCCGCGGCGCTGACCAGCGCGTTCACCGCCTGTAGATTGCTCTGGATGCGGTGACGGAAGGCGGCGAGGGCGCTCTGGCGCGCGCGCATCTGGTGGCGCAGAGCCAGCGCCGCCGCCAGAGCGTCCCGCACCCCTGCCAGCCAGTCCGCGTGACCGTCATCATCCATCAGGGCCGGCGGCACGCGCGCGCTCAGAGCGCCGAAGCGCGCGCCGTCCCGCTCCAGACGCAGGACGCGGCAGGCGCCGCTCGGCGCCTCGGTTTGCAGATCCGTGAAAGCCAGGCCGGGCTCGGAGACAGCGAGCGCCGCGTCGCCGGCCGCCAGCCGCGCTTCGCCTGCCTGAAGGTCGAACAGATGGATCGCGAATTGCGGCAGATCCTTGCCCGCGCTTTTGAGCGCCCCGGCCGCTGCCCGGCACAGCGCGCCGTCGTCCTCGACCAAGGCCATGGCCTCGTTCAATTCGCGCAGCGCGGAGAGCCGCCGCCGGTTGCGCACGGCGCTGGTCGTCTCGCAGCACACCGCCACTACGCCGGCGATGGCGCCGTGGTGATCGCGGGCCGGGTTCAGCGATACCGTGAAATAATCTTCGTCGGCCGGATCCTCCGGATCATGGGCGAGATGCTGGTCTTCCAGCCAGAGACCGGGCGCGCCGGAGAAGACCCTGTCGATTTGATCGGCCATGCCGGACCAATCACGGGGGAGGGCGGTTTCGCCCGCCGCCCCGAGACGGGCGATCCAGCCGCCGCCGCCCAGTCGCGCCCACGCGTCGTTGAACAGCGCGAGCCTGTCGCTGCCCCACCAGATGGCGATCGGCTCGTGCGCGGAGAGGGCGAACGAAATGAGGGCGATCAGTTCCGGAGGCCAGTCTTCGACGGGCCCCAGACGCGCCTCCAGCGTGCCGGCGGCGATCTGCGCGCCGGTTTCGCCGCCGGACTCTCGCCAGTGATCGAGCAGCGGTTCTGTCTCGGTTGCGCGAAACGTCATGACGGATCTCCGGGCATCAAAGAGATAGAACGATCAGCGATGCGATGGCGATCACCACGGAGGCCAGCACGAGCAGGAAGGGACCCAGACGGCCATGGCCCCGGTCGTGGAGGGGCGGCGCCGCCTCTGTCCGTCGCACGGCTTCCTCGAACCGGGCAAGATCGGCGTCTGAATCCGTCAGGCCCGCGTCGGAGGCTTCGTCATCGGTGCCTAAGGGAGCCGCGGCGGGATCAGGATGAGCGACCTTGTCCCGGGCGCGGCCCGTATCGATATCGTCCCGCAGCCGGGCGGTGCTTCCAGATGGTTTGGCGGTCATAGGCCCATTCCCTTCGGTTTGGGTCCGTCAACCGGAAACGGCAGCATTTGTTCCTGATCGTGTTCACGTTCCCAGTCCGACCTCTGGCTGCCCGCCGCCGTTCCGGGTAGTGTCCCGGCGTCACGGGGTGGAAGTGCAGGAAAGACGAAGGTCCAGTGACCCAGACTCCCATCATCGATCATTTGGCTGCGCTGCGGCGCTATGCCCGCTTTCTGTGCGGGTCCGCGGCGGAAGGGGACCTGCTGGTCCTCAGCACGCTCCAGGCCTGCCGGGCCGGGGAGGGGGGCGATCTGAGCCGGCTCGGCCTGTTCAAGGCCCTTCATCGGCATTGGATTCCGATCGACGGCCCCGCGACCCCCGCCAGGGACCGGCTCGACATGGCCCTCGCCGCGCTGTCGCCACAGCAGCGCGCTGTGCTCCTGCTTTGCGGGTTCGAAGGGTTCTCGCTCCAGCAGGCGGCCGCCATCCTTGAGGCGGATCCCGCCGAACTCGCGATCCGTTTGGACAGGGCGCGGATTTCCGCCGCGCTCACGCGGCCATGCCGCGTGCTGATCGTGGAGGACGAGGCGCTGACCGCCCGGATGCTGGAGCAGCTGGTCGGCGCGATGGGGTTCGAACCGATGAGTCCGGCGAGCTCTCGCGCGCAGGCCGTCGCCGCCGCGGCGTGCGGACATCCCGATCTCATCCTCAGCGACATCGAGCTGGGTTCGGACGGATCCGGGATCGACGCCGTCAGGGAGATCCGCGAATCGATCGACGTGCCGGTGGTCTTCGTGACCGCCTTTCCCCATCGCGTGAGGGACTGGGATCTCTGCGACAACACTTTCCTTGTCCGAAAACCGCTCAACCGGATGGCGCTCACGAGCTGCATCCGAAGGGCGATGGCGGGCGGCTGAGCCGGGCTTCGGCGCAATTCATCTTTCGTCAACTGACATCGGAGAGGGCCGGGCGGGTCGCATTGGTGATCCGATGGCCTTATCCTTGCGTAGATTGAGACAGGAATGGCGAGAGACACGGCGGACATGGACATGCCAATGACCGACAAGCATCGCAGCGGAGCCGACGGAGGCCCCGCCCGGTCCGCGTCCGGCGATCCGGACTTCACCGCCCTGGATCAGGAACTTCAGGCGCTTTACCGGTCCTATGGGGAGGGCGAGGACATGCCGCCGGAGATCCGCAAACTCGCCGAGGAACTGCAAGCCCGACTGGCAGAACGCAGCACCGGCCAAGGCTAACCGGCTTTTTCTTCGAGAAAATCCAGCTCGGATTCAGAATCCAGCAGCGTCAGAAGATTGGCGCGCGCCCGGTTGACCCGGCTCTTGATCGTGCCGATCGCGCAGCCGAGCACCTCGGCGGCCTCGATATAACTGAAACCCGCCCCGCCCACGAGCATGAGCGCCTCGCGCTGCTGAGCGGGCAGCTTCCCGAGCGCGGCGTGCACGTCCTTGAGCTTGAGGGACCATTCCTGACCGGGCTTGGACCGGGTCATCGGCATGTCTTCCACCGGCATGGCGGGTTCCCGCTGGCGCTTGTGATGAGCGTTGTAGAAGCTGTTGCGAAGGATGGTGAAGAGCCAGGCGCGCAGATTGGTCCCGGGCTCGAAGCGGTGCAGGTTCGCCAGCGCCTTGGCGAGGGTTTCCTGAACGAGATCATCGGCGTCGCAGCGATTGCGGGCCAAGGAGTAGGCGAAGGCTCTGAGCGAGGGGATGAGGCCGAGTATCTCTGATTGTATCTCGGATGGTTGTTCCATGGCAGGACGGCCACCCTTTTTTTTGGCGGTTGCACTCAATGGGGACGTAAATTTCCCAGCCGTAGTCCTAACGGCTGAACGGGGCGAGCGTTCCGCTGTCCCGGCGGCCGCCGCCGCCCCTCATCGCAGCGCTCATGCCGCGTCGATCCAGTTCAGGCAGGCGGCCGGCCCCGCCCCGCCCACGAAAACCGCGCCATGGCGATATAGCGCCAGAGCGGGCGCGCCGGCGGGCAGTCTGAACGTCCACACCGTGCCGGTGGATTCGGTCCCGACGACGGCCGCGTCCAGACGGCGGGCGATCGCGAAAATCTCCGCCTGCGTCATGTCCGCCCGAAAGACCACGCTCACGCCCTGCGAACCTGAAGGCGGAAGGGCGGCCCCCGCTCCGCTCGCCAGCACGCCGGCACAAAGCATGAGCGCCGCCACCCGACCGAGGGGCGGTCCGCCGGTCGTCTTCGCCAGCCCGGCGCCGATCGCCAAGGGCAGCAGGCCGAAGACCGCCAGCCAGAGCAGGTCCCATGCGAGGGGATCGTCGGCATCCATGCGGATCCGGTGAATGCCGAGAAGCCAGTGCGACAGGACGGCGTCGGCGACATGCCAGGCGCCGAACCCGATCAGGAGCGCGGCGGCCGCGCGGCGTCCCGCGCCCGGCGCGCCGAGGCTCCGCCGCGCGCGCCAGAGCAAAGCGAGACCGGTCAGGGCGATGACATACATCAGGGCGTGGAACAGGCCGTCGGCTGCGATCTGGAATCTCAGGTCGCCAGCCCCCGCCTCCAAACCGCTCAGCAGATGATGCCATTGCAGGATCTGGTGCAGAAGGATGCCGTCGAAAAAGCCCCCCATCGAGAGGCCGAGGAGAAACAGCGCCGCATGGGGGCGGCGCTGACCCGCCCCAGTCATCCTTCGCCCAGCGCCCGGCGGGCGCGATCCTTGGCTCCGGACGCGCTGTCAGACGCCTCCGTGCGGCCTTCAAAGTCCCCACGCAGGATCTTCAGCGCCTCGCGCTCGAGATCGATCTCTTCGGCCGTGCGCACCCCCATCCGGCGGGCGGTGGCGAAGCGGGG
This sequence comes from Glycocaulis profundi, assembly GCA_007050995.1. Classification (GTDB taxonomy): domain Bacteria; phylum Pseudomonadota; class Alphaproteobacteria; order Caulobacterales; family Maricaulaceae; genus Glycocaulis; species Glycocaulis profundi. The sequence goes on from VJOU01000038.1 coordinate 13,424, forward strand.
CCGCCAGCCATGGACCGAGGCCTTGAGCAGACAGGCGCCCGCCAGGGCGGGCAGGAGCATCCAGAGCCGGCTGCCCTTCAGGCCGAGACAAGCACCGATCAGGGCCGCGCCGGCGGCCTTTGCCATCAGCACCCGGTCCATGTCCCATTCCTCGTCGAGCTCGGCCAGCCGCTGGCCGATCTCCTCGGGGTGGTCGGCGAAATAGGTCACCCGGTTTTCAGTCTGGCGGCGCACCCGCTCTTCCCATTCGGCGTCGTCAAATATCGGTCTGGCCATGGCAGTCCTCCTTGTCAGGCGCCTTCAATCGGGCCGCACGTCAAATGTTCCCCGGGAACCTTCCTGCCATGCCCTGGTTGAGCGGCCTCTCCCGCTTGAAGGAGGACGCCCATGCCCGTACGCGGTCTCGCCGCCCTGCTCGGACTCAGACCCGCCCCCCGTTCCGGTCCGCCGCCCGCCCTGATGGTCGCGGCTCTGCCCCGATCCCGAAACTACTGTCTCAAGGGTCGGCGGCCGCGGCTGAAAGCCGGTCAGAAGGTGAGCATCCGGCCCTGCGGGAGTGAAGACGAGGCGCTGGAAGCCTGGTCGGACGGCCGGCCTCTGGGGCGGCTGGCGCGTCGGGACGCGGAGGGCCTGCGGCCCCTGCTGGCCGCAGGCCTGAATCTGGAGGCGCGCATCGCCGAGCCCGGGGCGGGGCAGGGGCGTCCCATCCGCATCGCGGTCACGCTGAGGCTGGCATGACCGACATGATCGACGGGCTGCTGCCCGACCTCGTCCGGCTGGCCGAAGATCTGTTCAAGGTCCTTTTGGCCTTCGCGCTGGCGCTTCCGATCGCGTGGGAGCGCGGACATGGTGCCCAGAACACCGGCTTCCGGACCCTGCCGGTGGTGGCGATGGCCGCCTGCGGGTTTTCCCTGATCATCGCCACGGTCGATCCCGGCGAGGTGGAGGCCCGAGCGCGGGTTCTCCAAGGTATCATCACCGGCATCGGCTTCATCGGCGGGGGCGCCATCCTGAAACACAATGGCTCGGTGCATGGCCTCGTGACGGCCGCGACGGTGTGGAATGCCGGCGCCATCGGGGTGGCGGTAGGCTTTGGGCGGGTCAGCGTCGCGGTCGTGCTGTCGCTGGTGAATTTCGCCAGCCTCCTGCTCCTCGCGCGCCTCGATGGCGGCGAGGAGCAGTCCGAGGAGGAAGACTAGGCCTTCAGAAGACGGCCCACCTCTTTGCGCTTGATGACCAGCGCCGCCGCGACTGCGGCGATTCCGGCTCCGAGCGCGAAGGTGGTCCGGGGATGCAGCTGGGCGGCGGTGTAGGGGCTGACCTCGAGAATGGGGTCGTCCTGATCGCCCAGCTCCTTGCCGTCCGAGCCCGGCTCATGCAGCCCCGCGGCGTTTCGCTTCGGCAGGTCCTCGTCCCGTGCGGTCTTGTAAAAGGCCCAGGAAAAGAGCCGATCGGAAAGACCGGGCGCGACCTTGGCCAGAGTGGTCTGCATCCAGCCCGAGGCCCCGATCATGACGTCCCGGGTGGGATGCTCGGCGGCATGCAGGATCGCCTTGGCCACGAGCTTGGGATGGTAGACGGGCGGCGGCACCTGGGAGCGGGCGGTCATGTAGTTCTTGGCGTGCTCGCCGAACGGGGTGTGGATGCCGCTGGGCTTGATGAGGGTGATCGAGACCGGCGCGTCCTCATGCATCAACTCGAGCCGGAGGGACTCGGTGAAGCCTTTGACCGCGAATTTCGAGGCGGTGTAGGCGCTCAGGATCGGCGCGGGCATCTCCGAGGAGATCGAGCCGACATTGATCAGCGCGCCGCCGCGGCGCTTGAGATGCGTGAGGGCCTCGAGCGAACCGTGCACCACGCCCCAATAGTTGGTCTGGAAGATGCGGTGATGGTCCTCGTCGCTGGTTTCCTCCAGCGTGGCGTATATGCCTACGCCGGCATTGTTCACCCAGGTGTCGAACCCGCGATGGCGCTCGATGACGGTTTTGACCGCCTGACGCATCTGGTCGCGCTCGCCCACGTCCGCGACGATGTAGTCTGCGTCACCGCCCTTGGCCTTGATGTCGTCGACCACGGCGCGAAGCGCGTCCTCATTGCGCGAGATCAGCACTACGCGCGCGCCCTGCTCGGCCGCCATGCGGGCGGTGCACAATCCGATGCCCGAACTGCCTCCGGTGATGACGATGGTCTGCTCGTCGAGCGGCCTCAGCCTGGGTTTCATGTCAGCCTCCTGTCGGGCGTCAGTGATTGGGGAGAGGCCGACAACCGCGAGGCGCGCGGATTGTTCCCGCGCAGGCGGAGATCAGCCCGCCGCCTTCCCCAGGGTGAGCCCGAAGCTTTGGGACAACCGGGCGTCCGGGTGTCCTGCCTGACGGTCGGGCGGGAACCGGGCGATGCGATCGCTGATCGCGATCGTGTTGGCCGGATTTGTCCCTTCGCATCTGTCGAGTTCGCGCAGGAAGGCGGCGCACCACCAGCTGGCGTCCCGGCGGGCGAGGGTGTCCATCATGGCGGCGTGGCGTTCGCGGCGCTCGGCGAGGTCCATGGCCAGGGCGCGGGCGACCGCGTCCGCCTGCTGGCGGGGGTCGTGGGGATTGACGATCAGGGCCTGGGGAAGCTGCTCGGCGGCGCCGGCGAATTCCGACAGCACCAGCACGCCGGGATCATCGGGGTCCTGGGCGGCCACGAATTCCTTGGCGACCAGGTTCATCCCGTCGCG
>VJOU01000204.1 GCA_007050995.1 Glycocaulis profundi
CTCATTTCAAACAGCAGTGGGAGAATTTTTCGGTTTTGTCCCGCAAGACACACTGACACCAACGAACAATCCGGCTCTTGCCCGTTCCTCACTACTGACAAGGAATCACAGCTAGAAGTATTAAACTCATTTCAAACAGCAGTGGGAGAATTTTTCGGTTTTGTCCCGCAAGACACACTGACACCAACGAACAATCCGGCTCTTGCCCGTTCCTCACYACTGACAAGGAATCRCAGCTAGAAGTATTAAAGAGGCGATACGAGACACGCGCTTCTGAAGTGCCACGCGAATTTCCAGCTAACTCTYCATTAGCACACCRCCTTCGTGGTTGCAAGTGCAGCATTAATGAACTCAGAAGCAATAGTTTTTCGAAGAAAGACCATTACTGCACAGGTGACGCCTTGGTTACTAGCTCCAAATACGGATCACACTCCAAAACCGGTGTGGAGACAATTCTCGGAAGCTCATCAGAGGTCGTGCGTTCTGAACCTACCTGAAAT
>VJOU01000205.1 GCA_007050995.1 Glycocaulis profundi
GGGGCATGTACCACCATTTTGTATCCCCAATTAGTCTACAAAACACACTCTCAAAACAACATTGTCCTGAGTTATTCACCAAAAAAACAACGGTGTCACGTTGTAGCATTTAGCGCACCAAGTTTTGTTCATATGCTTATTTCAACCATAGAATACGATAGAAAAACCAGCTGAAAACACACTGCCGTTGATCTTCACAAATATTACAAAAACTTAATGTTTCTTCACTTCAGCTGCCTTGATGATGTCAATGAATTCCGGCTTGAGGGAAGCTCCACCAACCAAGAAACCGTCAACATCTGGTTGTCCTCCCAATTCCTTGCAATTGGAACCGCTCACGGATCCTCCATAGATGATCCTGGTTTTAGCAGAAACTTCAGCGCTGACCTTATCCGCAAACCATTTCCTTAGCCCTGCATGCACTTCTTGAGCCTGAGCCGGAGATGCAACCTTTCCGGTTCCAATAGCCCACACTGGCTCATAAGCCAAAACAAC
>VJOU01000206.1 GCA_007050995.1 Glycocaulis profundi
CTTCGAACTGGTCGGAAAGAGTCTTCTCACGGGCCTTCTCGGCCTTTGATTTATGGATGCTCTCCATAAGCACACGCTTATTCTTAAAGACGTTACCCTTCACCTTCATATACATGTCRTGATACATGTGCTTGTCAATCTTCTTRGACTCWCGGTACTTGCGAAGYAAYCKCCTMARYACCCTCATYCTCCTCATCCAMARKATCTTTGTTGGCAACCTTGCCTCCCKAGTWCCCTTACGTTTACCRTATCCAGAATGACGCCCCTTTCGCTTTGCTTCATTCATACGCCGGGCACGGGATCGCGAGTGGATCTTGGTAGGCTTCCTGATGATGAATCCATCCTTAACCAGCTTTCGGATGTTCTGGCGAGAATTAGCCATGGAAATTTCATTTCCTTCATTTRGATCTAACCAAACTTTCCCTCTGCCGCACTTCAGTACACTYGCGGCGAGCCTTTTTTGCAGCTTCAGCGACACCATCTTCCCCTTTTTTT
>VJOU01000039.1 GCA_007050995.1 Glycocaulis profundi
TCGTCGTGGTGTCCAACCGGGTCCCCCATGACGCCGAGACGCCGGGCGGGCTGGCGGTGGCGCTGGGCGACGCGCTGGCGGCGCGCGAGACGCTGTGGTTCGGCTGGAGCGGCGAGATCGAGGAGAACGCCGCCGAGACCGTGARCACCGTGCGCCGGGGCAAGGTGGARTAYGCCGTCACTCCCCTGAGCGCGGCCGAGCATGCGGGCTATTACGCGGGCTACGCCAACACCGCCCTGTGGCCGAGCTTCCATTACCGGCTGGACCTGGCCGARTACGACGCGGGCCAGTTCGACGCCTACATGGCCGTGAACGCCCGCTTCGCCCGGCTGCTGGCCGGGCGCATCGGGCCGCGCGACCAGATCTGGATCCACGACTACCAYCTGATYCCGCTCGCCCATGAGCTGMGAMAGCTGGGCGTGCAGAACCGGATCGGCTTCTTCTCCCAYATCCCCTTCCCCTCYCCGGAAATCTTCCGCGCCATCCCCCAGCACGCCGCCCTGGTGCGCGGGCTGACGGCCTGCGATCTGGTCGGCTTCCAGTCCGAGGGCGACCGCGCCAATTTCGAGCGTCATCTGACCGAGACCGGACGCGGGCCGTGGACGGCGGACGGCGCGCTGGACCCCGCCGCCCGGCTGACCCGGGCGAAAGCCTTYCCSATCGGCATCGACGCGGCGGGCTTCGCCAGGGACGCCGCCGCCAGCGCGGGCCGGGGCCAGGCGGCCGTGGGCGCGCGCGGACGCAGGCTCGTTCTGGGCGTGGACCGCATGGACTATTCCAAAGGCCTGATCGAGCGGGTGCAGGCGGTCGAGACCCTGTTCGAGACCCGGCCCGATCTGCGCGAACAGGCCAGCTTCATCCAGCTCACCCCGCCCAGCCGGGGCGAGGTGGACGCCTATGCCCGKCTGCGCACCGARCTCGAGACCGCCATCGGTCATGTCAACGGACGCTTCTCCACYCTGGACTGGGCGCCCGTGCGCTACATCGCCCAGGGYCTGCCCCGCGACGAGCTGGCCGGRCTCTACCGCGACGCCCATGTGGGGCTGGTCACGCCGCTGCGCGACGGGATGAACCTGGTCGCCAAGGAATTCGTGGCCGCCCAGGAYCCCGATGATCCCGGCGTGCTGGTGCTGTCGGAATTCGCCGGCGCCGCCGAGCAGCTTCCCCAGGCCCTGATCGTCAATCCCCACGATCCCTGCCAGCAGGCGGACGCGGTCGCCCGCGCCCTGGCCATGGACCTCGCCGAACGCCGCGAACGCCACGCCGCCATGATGGACACCCTCGCCCGCCGGGACGCCAGCTGGTGGTGCGCCGCCTTCCTGCGCGAACTCGACAGATGCGAAGGGACAAATCCCGAAGCTGCAGCGGCGACAGAGTCGCCCGCCATCCCGGAGGCGCAGCGCATGCAGACCCCGCACTGGCCGGGAGGCGCGTCACCGGCGCTCGCGGCCGTCGCCGTCTGAATAGTGAAGGCAAGAAGCCAACGCCCTCATCTCGGCACGGACGCATGAGCATTGGACGGGCAGGCGACCGAATGGCTTTGACACCTTTCTCAGAGCTCACGAAACGACGGTTCGCTAAAATCCAGAGACCTGTTCGCGTTCATCTGCCACCATCGCCAGTTCTCCCCTTTTCATCACCCGAACCGCTCCACCCGGAACGCCGCCAGTTCCTCTGGCTGGGCTTCGCCGCGGGCGAGAGTTTCGATCCAGCCGGCGGTGACCGCCGCGGAGGTCAGGCCCAGATGCTGGTGGCCGAACGCGTACAGGACGTTGGGAGCGGCCTCGAGGCGGCCGATGGCGGGCAGGTAGTCGGGCAGGGTCGGGCGCGGGCCGCACCACCGGTCCAGCGGGCCGTCCATGGGCAGGCCCAGCGCTTTGGCCTGGCTCTCCAGCCGCTCCCATTTGCGGGCGTCGGGCGGCGCGTAGGGGCTGCCGATCTCGACCATCCCTGACAGGCGCAGGCCGCTGTCGAACGCGGCGGCGACCACCGACATCTCCTCGAACACGGTCAGGGGCAGGGTTCCCGGCCAGCCATGGCGCAGCGACTGGATGGAATAGCCGCGCTCGCCGATCAGCGGCGCGGAGGCGCCCAGCCCGCGCAGCACCCGCGCCGAGCCCGCGCCCGCCGCGACCAGCGCCAGATCGGCGGCGACCGGCTCGCGTCCCTCCATATCCACCCTCACCCCGTCCGGCGAAGCGGCGAGATCGCGCACGGAGGCCTGCACGACGCGTCCGCCCGCCGTCTCGAACGCCTTGAGCAGGCCCTGATGCAGCCCGCCCGGATCGGAGACCTGCCCGGTGCCCTCGAACCGCAGCCCGCCCGCTGGCGCGCGCGACAGCGTCTCGCCATAGGCGTCGAGCTCATCGCCGCTCATGGGGCGGATGGAGACCGAGCCGCGCGGCGCGGTCTCCCACGCGGCCATGCCCTTTGCGGCGCGCGCCGGATCGAACCAGACCGCGCCGTGGCCCTCAGCGCGGACGCTTCCGGGCGGGAGCTCGGCCTGATCGGCGAGTTCCGGCCAGGCGTCCAGCGCCGGGCCGAGAAGCCCGGTCAGGGCCTGCACCCCCGCCGCGTGGCGTCGAGGCAGGCTGGCCGCGGCGAAGCGCGCCGCCCAGGGCAGCCACAGGCCGACATCGCGCAGGCGGAAATCGAGCGGCCCGCCGAAGGCGAACAGCCGGGAGGGGAAGGAGGCCAGCGAGGACAGCGAGGCCAGCGGCGCGCACTGCTCGGCGGCGATGTGGCCGATATTGCCATAGGCCGCCGCCCGCCGCGGATCGCCCGGATCGAGCAGGGTCACGCCGAAGCCCGCGCGCTGGAGCCTGAACGCGCAGGCCGCGCCCACGATGCCTCCGCCGACGACCGCGCAGGTCTCGGGCCGCCGCCCCGTCCCGCTCACGGTGCGGGGTTCCAGGCGGGCACGCCGGCGAACGGGTCGTCCAGGCTGGCGGCGGGGCGGGTGAACCATTCCGGCCCGTCCGCGGTCATGTGGAAATGGTCCTCCAGCCGCACGCCGAACCGGCCGGGCACGACCAGCATGGGCTCGTTGGAGAAGCACATCCCCTCGGCCAGCGGCGTGGCGTCGCCGCGCACCAGATACGGCCCCTCATGGATGTCCAGCCCGATTCCGTGGCCGGTGCGGTGGGGCAGGCCGGGCAGGCGGTAGTCCGGGCCGTAGCCCTCGCCTTCGAGATAGCGCCGCGCCGCGGCGTCCACCGCTTCGCACGGCGCGCCGGGGCGGGCGGCCTCGAAGGCCACCTCCTGAGCCCGCTTCTCGTGCTCCCACACCCGGCGGAAGTCGGCGCCGGGCTCGCCGAACACCCAGGTGCGGGTGATGTCGGACTTGTAGCCGTCCGCCATGGTGCCGGTGTCCACCAGCACCACGTCGCCCTCGGCCAGCGCCCGGTCGCCTTCCCCGCCGTGGGGCAGGCAGGTGTCGTGACCAAAGGAGACCATGTGGAAGAACGAGCCCCCCTCCCCGCCCAGCGCGCGGTGGCGGGCGTCGATGAAGGCGGCGACCTCCGATGACCGCACGCCCGGCTCGAGCGCGCCATGGACCTGGCGCAGCACCTCCAGCGTGATCGCCTTGGCATGGGACAGAAGGGCGATCTCGGCGGGCGATTTGCGCGCGCGCATCGCCAGCAGCCGCGCCGAGCCGTCCGCCACGCGCTCCGGCCCCGCGACGCGGGCCAGCGCGGTCCAGGCCCAGACCGGCATCTGGCCGTCCATCTCGATCCGCCCCGCCCGGACCCGGTCCGCGACCAGCGCGAAGGGGTCCTCGTCCTCCTCCCACGCCAGTATCTCGCCCGGCATCTGGGACGCCGCCTCGATCTTGCCCACCTCGAAGCCCGGCGCGACGTAGTCCAGCCGTCCGTCGGCATGGATCAGCGCCGCGACCAGCCGCTCGGTGGGCGACCATTTCAGCCCGGTGAAATAGCGCAGGCCCGCGCTCGACCCGATCAGGGCCGCGGCCGAGCCCGATTCCTGCAGGCTTCCGGCGAAACGCGCGATGCGGCGGGCGCGCTCTTCAGGCGAGATGGGCGGCGGGATGGCGGGCATGAGGGCTCCGAAACAGAATGTATATTGTATCCGATTCTAGATCGTGCTGAACTTCCCCGCAAGCGACCGGCATCAGACCGGAGGGGAGACTTCATGATCGTCACGATCCTGCTGGGCGCGCTCGCGCTCGTGGCCGCCGTCTACGCCATCCAGCTCGTCCGCACCGCCCGCGCCAAGGGCGATCTGCGCCCCAGCCTGGAAGGCATGGGCCTCAGCGCGGTGACCAATTTCTTCGATGCGCTCGGGATCGGCAACTTCGCGCCGACGACCGCGTATCTGAAGCTGAGAAAGCTGGTGCCCGACAGCTACATCCCCGCGGTTCTGAACGCCGGCCACTGCCTGCCGGTGGTGGCGATGGGCCTGATCTTCATCAACCTGATCAGCGTCGATCCGGTGCTTCTGATCGCGTGCATCGCCGCGGCGGTTCTGGGCGCGGTGATCGGCGCGCCCATCGTGGTGCGGGTGCCCGTGCGGGTGGTCCAGGCCGTGGTCGGTGTGGCGCTGCTGATCGCGGCGGCGCTCTACGCCATGGCCAATCTGGAGCTGATGCCCGCGGGCGGCGACGCGCTGTCGCTGGAGGGGCCGCTGTTCTGGATCGCGGTGGCCGCGCACGTGATTCTGGGCGCGCTGATGACGTTCGGAGTCGGGCTCTACGCCCCCTCGCTCATCATGCTCAGCCTGTTCGGCCTCAACCCCGCGGCCGCCTTCCCCATCATGATGGGCGCGTGCGCCTTCCTGATGCCGGTCAGCGGGCTGCGCTTCATCAAGAGCGAGCGGATCGACCTGAGGCTGGTGCTGGGCATGGCCATCGGGGGCATCCCCGCGGTCCTGCTGGCCGCCTTCGTGATCACCTCCCTGCCGCTGGAGGCCCTGCGCTGGGGCGTGGTCGTCGTCGTGCTCTACGCCGCCGCGGTCCTGCTGATGAGCGCCGCCAAAAGCGAGGCTCCCGACCCGGACGTCCAGACCCCCTGACCCGCAGACCCAAGGAGGGCGCCATGACCGGACGCCTGAACCTCACCCGCCGCGGCCTGATGCAGGCCACCGCCGGGGCCGCGCTGGCGGCTGGCGCCATCGCCGCCGCCCGTCTGGCCGCCGCCGCGCCGCGCCTGCGCCCCCTGCCGCTGGAGGCGGTGCGCCTGAAACCGTCCGACCATCTGGACGCGGTGGAGGCGAACCGGGCCTATCTGCACCGGCTGGAGCCCGACCGCCTGCTGCACAATTTCCGCCTCCATGCGGGGCTGGAGCCCCGGGGCGAGATCTATGGGGGCTGGGAATCGGACACCATCGCGGGCCACACGCTGGGCCACTATCTGAGCGCCTGCGCGCTGATGCACGCCCAGACCGGGGACGACGAATGCCGCGAACGCGCGCTCCACATCGTCGCCGAGCTGGATGAATGCCAGCGCGCGGCCGGTGACGGCTATGTCGCCGGATTCACCCGCGACCATCCCGAGACCGGAGAGCGCGAGGACGGCCGCCGTGTGTTCGAGGAGATCGCCCGAGGCGAGATCCAGGCGCGCCGCTTCTACATCAACGGCTCGTGGGCGCCCTTCTACAACTGGCACAAGCTGTTCGCGGGCCTGCTGGACGCGGACCGCCACTGCGGCGCGGAGCGGGCGGTGCCCATCGCCGAAGGGCTCGCGGGCCATATCGAGGCGGTCTTCGGCGAGCTGGACGAGGATCAGGTGCAGGAGGTGCTGGAGACCGAGTTCGGCGGCATGAACGACATCCTCGCCCGGCTCCATCTCAGGACCGGCGAGCCGCGCTGGCTGGCGCTGGCCGAACGCTTCCACCACAAGGCGGTCATGGACCCGGTGCTGGCGGGCCGGGACGAGCTGGCCCACCTGCACGCGAACACCCAGATCCCCAAGGCCATCGGGCTGGCCACCCTGCACGAGGCGACCGGCGAGGAGCATCTGCGCCGGGGCGCGGCCTTCTTCTGGGACACCGTGACAGGCCACCGCAGCTACGTCATCGGCGGCAATGCGGACCGCGAATACTTCCAGGAACCGGACACGATCTCGCTCTACATCACCGAACAGACCTGCGAGTCGTGCAACACCTACAACATGCTCAAGCTGACCCGTCAGCTTTACGCCCATCGTCCCGACGCCGCCTATTTCGACTATTTCGAGCGCGCGCACCTCAACCACATCATGGCCCACCAGCGCCGCTCGGACGGCATGTTCGCCTACATGGTGCCGCTGATGAGCGGGGCGAACCGCAGCTGGTCCAGCCCGTTCGACCATTTCTGGTGCTGCGTGGGCAGCGGGATGGAGAGCCACGCCAAGCACGGGGACTCCATCTGGTGGGAGGACGGGCGGACCCTGTTCGTCAACCTGTTCATCCCCTCTGACGCGACGTGGGAGGCCAAGGGCGCGCGCCTGTCGATGGACACCGCCTATCCCGACGACGAGACGGTGCGGATCACGGTCGAGGAAGCCGGAGAGGCGGACTTCGCCATCGCCCTGCGCGCGCCGGGCTGGTGCGAGGCCCCGGCCCTGCGCATCAACGGCGAGGAGGCTGACGCCAGTCCGGACGCGAACGGCTATCTGACCGTGCGCCGGAGCTGGTCTTCGGGCGACGTGATCGAGCTGGACCTGCCCATGGCGCTGCGGCTGGAGCCCACGCCCGACGATGACGGCGTGGTCGCGCTGCTGCACGGCCCGACCGTGCTCGCCGCCGATCTGGGACCGGCGGGCGACGAGCCCTGGGACGGGCAGGCGCCCGCCCTGGTCAGCGACGACGCGCTGGCGGGCATCACGCCGTCAGGCGGACCCAACCGCTTTTCGGCCCGCGGGGTGATCGAGCCCGGCGATCTGGAATTCGCGCCCTTCCACGCCCTACCCGACCGGCGCACGGCGGTGTATTTCAGGCGTTACACCCCGGCACAGTGGCGCGCGGCCGAAGCCGCGGCGCAGGCTGAAACCGCCCGTCAGGCGGCGCTGCGCGAGGGCGCGGTGGACGCGATCCGGCTGGGCGACGCGGACGACGAGGCACGCCACGGGCTGGAGAGCGACACCTCCTACGCCCTGTCCTACCGCTTCCGGCCCGGGCGGGACGCGCGTTCGGGCGGGCATTTCGCCTTCGAGATGGCTGGCGCCGCCGGCCCGCTGGTCCTGCGCTCGACCTACTGGGGCGGGGAGCGCGACCGGGTGTTCCACATCGAGGTGGAGGGCGAGCGCATCGCCACCCAGCGCCTGCAGGGCGAGCAGCCCGGCCGCTTCATCGACGTGGATTACGAGATCCCCGAGGCGCTCACCGAAGGCCGCGAGCGCATCCGCATCGCCTTCCTGCCCGAGGACGGGCACTCGGCGGGCCCGTCCTTCGGCATCCTGCTGCTGCGCGCGGAGGATGCGGGCTAGGAGGCTTTCGAGGCGCCGTCCTGCCCGTCTTCGAGCAGTTCGCCCAGATCGCCCAGCGTGTGCTCGAGATGGGCGGCCACCATCCGCTTCACCTCGTCCTGCCGCCGGTCCAGCCAGGCCTGAAGGATTTCGTGATGCTCCGCCTCGGCGCGGACATGGCGCCCCTGAGGCTCAAGGTGCTTGCGCACATACCGGTCGGCCATGACATGCAGGCGTTCGACGATGCCCTCGGTGACGGGGCGCCCGCCCGGGGAGACCAGCGCCATGTGGAAGGCCCGGTTCAGCGCGCCCACGGTGGGCTTGTGCGCGGCGGCGTCCGCGTCGAAGCGCTCCAGCGCCTCGACCGCCGCCTGCCGCTGGGCTTCGTCGGCCTTCATGCTGGCATAGGCCGCGGCAGCGGGCTCGACGGTGATGCGCAGCTCGAAAATCTCCTGAGCCTCGCTCCAGGACATCGGGCGGACGAAAAATCCCCGGTTGGGATGCGAGATCACCAGCCCGTCCTGCTCCAGCCGGGCGAGGGATTCGCGCAAGGGGATTTTCGAGACCGAAAGCTCGCGCGCCAGCGCATCCTGACGGATGGGCAGACCCGCCGGGATTTCGCCCGAGACGATGTTCTCCCGCAGGAGATCGACCAGACGGTCCGACAGCGTGCGAACTTCAAGACGAGGCGGCATCATGCTTCCTGTTCGTGACGGAGAAGACGCCACGCTCCCGGCGGGCCGGGGCGTGGCGATACAGTATATCGAATACCGTGTCCGCCGCTCAGGGGCAATTCCACGCTGCGCCGCAACCTAGAGAACCTGAAACCCCTCCCGGAACGGATCTTCCGCGTCGATCCAGATCGTGTTGAACCCGGTGGCCAGCGCCGAGCCTTCGATGGACGGGATGATCGCCTCGATCCCGCCCACCCGGGCGGTCTCTTCCACCCGGCCGATGAACCGGCTGCCGATATAGCTTTCATGCACGAACCGGTCGCCGGGCTTCAGCCGGCCGCGGGCGGCCAGTTGCGCCATGCGCGCGGAGGTGCCGGTCCCGCACGGGCTGCGGTCGATGGCCTTCTCGCCATAGAACACCGCGTTGCGCGCGTCCGCGCCCTCGCCGCGGGGCCGGTCGGTCCACATCACGTGGCTGAGGCCGCCTATGGACGGCTCGTCGGGATGGACGGGCGTGATCGCCTCGCGCCCGAGCGCCCTGACGATCCGGCTCAGCTCGATCAGACGGTCCGCGCCCAGCCCGTCCAGCCCGTCATAGCCGGGCTGGGGCTCCACGATGGCGTAGTAATTGCCGCCATAGGCGACGTCGAAGGTCAGCGGGCCCAGCCCCGGCACGTCCACCCTGACGTCCGAGGCCGCCAGATAGCTGGCCACGTTCCGGATTCGCACCGAGCGGACCCGTCCGCCCTCCTCCTCATAGGAGACCGCGATCACCCCCGCGGGCGTCTCCACCCGGAGACGTCCGGGCGTGGCGGGCCGGATCAGGCCATGCTCAAGCCCGAAGGTGATCATGCCGATCGTGCCGTGCCCGCACATGGGCAGGCAGCCGCTGGTCTCGATGAACAGGATGCCCAGATCGTTGGCGGGGTCTGAGGGCGGGTAGAAGAACCCGCCGCTCATCATGTCATGGCCGCGCGGCTCGAAGCACAGCCCGGTGCGGATCCAGTCGAACCGCTCCAGGAAATCGAGCCGCCGCTCGGCCATCGTCGCGCCGCGCAGCAGCGGCGCCCCCCCGGCCACCAGACGGACCGGATTGCCCGCCGTGTGACCGTCGATGCAGAAAAAGACGCTCCTCACCGGCGTCAGCCTGCGCGAAGCTTGCCGGGCCGTGCGCCCACGGGACGGGTCGCGGCGGCCTTCTCGACCATGGCGATGACCTGCCGGCGCCGTTCGCCCGCCAGCGGCATGCGCGGCATGCGCACGCGTTCCGAGCCCCGGCCCATGATCTGCTCGGCCAGCTTGATGCACTGGACCAGATCGGGATCGGCGTCCAGATGCAGCAGGGGCAGGAACCAGCGATAGATCTCGCGCGCCCGCTCGATGTCGCCGCGGTTCACCGCCGCGACCAGCTCCACCGATTCCTCGGGGAAGGCGTTGGTCAGGCCCGAAATCCAGCCCGTCGCGCCCAGCAGCAGCCCCTCGAGAGCCACGTCGTCGAGCCCGGCCAGAACCTTGTAGCGGTCGCCCAGGGCATTGAAGATGTCGGTGAACCGCCGGGAGTCAGGCGCGCTCTCCTTGACCGCGACGATGTTCTTCACGTCGGACAGGCCTTCGAGATCGGCCACGCTGAGCGAGACGCGGTACGCAGGCGGGTTGTTGTAGAGCATGATCGGCAGCGAGGTCGCCGCGGCCACCGCGCGGAAGTGCGCGGCCAGCTCTTCAGGCGTGGGCACGTAGACCATGGCGGGCAGCACCATCAGCGCGTCCACCCCGATCTCCTCGGCGTCCCGGGCGTACTGCACGGCGCGGGCGGTCGTCAGCTCGCTGACGCCGGTGATGACCGGGCCGCGGCCCTTCGCGGTTTCGACCGCCGCCTTGAGAATGGCCCGCTTCTCGTCAGGCTCGAGCGAGTTGTTCTCGCCCACCGTGCCCATGACCACGAGCCCGTCCACCCCGTCCTGGAACAGGGCGTCCTGGACGCGCTGCGTCTCCGCCAGATCAACGTTGAGCTCGGTGTCGAACTGCGTGGTTGCGGCGGGTATCACGCCCGTCCAGTCGAGTGTCGTCTTGGTCACCGGGACCTCCCATAAAAATAGTATACTATATATGATCCGAATGTCGCTTACGGATCAAGCCTCGACCGCAGCGAGGCGGCCGGGCTGGCGCGGCGGAGAGCCGGAGCCCCCGCCACGCCTTTCCAGACAGTCCTATCAGAAGGACGCGCGAACGCCCACGAAGTAGCGTCGTCCGATCACGTCATACAGCGAGGCGTCGGTGTTCGCGTCGCCGCCATAGGCCGTGGTCAGGACCGGGGGCTGCTTGTCGAACACGTTGTCCACGCCGCCGAACAGCTCCAGCCCCTCGCGGATGCGGAACGCGCCGGTGACGTCGAAATAGTTCACCGCGTCGGCCACCACCGGGGTGTCGGCGGGAATGCTGGGCAGCGGATCGAGTGCCCCCAGATGGCGCCACTGGACCCGTGCGGTCAGCGGGCCGCTGGCGTAGGCCGCGCCGACGATGGCCTTGAAGCCCGGCGAGCCGCCCTGCCCCTGCACGGTGCAGGAGCCGAAATAGCCCGCGCAGTCGATGGGAGACGCGCCGATGACCTGGCTGGTGCGCTCCAGCAGCCAGCCCAGATTGGCCATCAGCGTCAGGTCGGCGCCACCGTCGAACGCGCTCAGCCCGTCCGGCAGGGTGAAGCCGTAATCGGCCGAGACGTCCACGCCCTCCACGTTCAAAGAGCCGATGTTCGAGTTGCTGGCGCGCACTTCGAAGATCTGGCCGGTCTGCGGGATGCGGACGATGGCCTGACAGGGGGCGCTGTCGATGTCGAGCAGCTCAAAGCACGTGTTGATCGTGTTCTGCGCGCTCAGCGTGGCGACCGCGTTGTCCACCTCGATGCGGAAATAGTCCACGGTCAGGTTGAGGCCCCGGATCATCGGCGGCTGGATCACCGCGCCGATGGTGAAGGTCTCCGAGGTCTCCTCCTCGAGGTCTGGATTGCCGCCCGTGAGCTGATTGAAGCCCAGGATGGTCGGCTCGAACGTGTTGATCTCGCTGGCCGGCACCCCCTGCTGGACGCACAGATCGCGCTCGGCTTGGGTCGGGTTGCTCGACGCCGCGCACCGGTCGGTGCCCGCCGCGAATCCCTCGCTGACCGGCGAGAAGAGCTCGCTGATCGACGGCGCCCGGTTGGCCACGTTGAACGCCGAACGGATGCGCAGCCAGTCGGCCGGGACCCATTCCGCGCCCACTTTCCACGTCGTCGCGCCGCCGAAATTGGAATATTCCGAATGGCGCACCGCGCCCTCGATGGCGAGCTCCTCGATCAGAGGCAGTCCGGCCAGAACCGGCACGCGGGCTTCGGCGAACACTTCGCTGACGTCGAACCCGCCCTGGGTGATCCCGCGCGAGGCGGTGCCGTATTCCTGCGCCAGATCGGTGGCGCCGGGCATGTATTCGTAATCGTCCTTGCGGTGCTCGAAGCCGACCGCGGTGGACACCATGCCCGCGGGCACGGCGAACAGTTCGCCCGCCAGCGAACCGCCCACCACGGTGCGTTCGAAGATCTCGCGCGAGGAGCGGGCGGGTGTGATGAAGGCCGCCGCTTCGGGGGACAGGGAGTCCAGTCCGAACGGATCGACCGGCACGCAGCCCAGCGCCTGGGTGGCGCACACCGCGTTGCCATCGCCGTCCACCACGGTGTCCAGACCCAGCCCCATGCGGGCGGCGGACATCATGCCCTCCACCACCTCGTCGGTGCGCGAGCGCTGATACTGCGCGAACACGTCCCAGTTCCAGCGATTACCGCCCAGGTCGAAATCGCCGCGCAGGCCGCCGGTCGCGCCCGTCGTGGCGCGCTCGAAGGAGAAATTGCGCAGGCCCAGCTCGTCCAGACGCCGGTGGATGCCGCCCGCGATCCGGGCGTCGCCGGTGGCGTCAGGGTCGAAAATGGCGCTGTTGCGGGTGAAGAAGTCGCGCACCGTGCCCGACAGGGCCGGGTTGGAGGCGTAGTTGACCACCTCGAAGAAGGTCTGGCCCGGCGTCCGGATGGACAGCGAGTCCGACGCCTGCTGGAAGGCGTTCTTGGCGTTCACATAGTGGAACTCGCCATAGGCCTCGACATTGGGCGCGATCTCGTAGCTGGCCAGACCGACGAACTGCATGCGCTCGAACGGGCGCAGCAGATAGTTGCCGTCGGCGTAGTTGTAGAGGTCCTCGGGCGAACAGTAGCGGAAAGCCTGCCCGCCCTCGCCGAAGCGGATGGCGCTCTGCTCGCTCGAGCACCCGTCCGCCCCGGTGGGGATGACGCCCGGCCCCTGCCCCACATCCAGCATGGCGAGCTGAGCCGCGCTCAGGTCCACCCGGCCGCCGGGGATGTTGCCCGAGCCGCTGATGCCCAGCGTGGCCGACAGCGGCACGGAGGAGAATTCGCGGTCCTGCATCATTACGGGATCGCGTTCGGTGTAGTTGCCGTGAAGGGTGAGCTGGCCCCGGCCCTCCTGGAAGGGCGTGCCGAAGGTCAGGTCGAAGGTGTGGCTCGTCCCGTCCCCGCGGTCGGTCTGTCCGAAGCGGTAGGAGGTCTCGATGCCGTCGATGTCGTCGCGCAGGATGAAGTTCACCGCGCCCGCGATGGCGTCGGAGCCATAGACCGCCGAGGCGCCGCCGGTGATGACCTCGACCCGCTCGACCAGCGCGCTGGGAATCGTCGCCAGATCCACCGCGCCCGCGCCGTTCGCGGGAATGAAGCGGCGTCCGTTCACAAGCGTCAGGGTCCGCGTCGCGCCCAGACCGCGCAGGTTGGCCGTCAGCACGCCAGACCCGCCGCCCGAGTTCACGCTGGAGGTATTGCCCGCGGACAGCTGGGGAAACTCATAGAGCACGGTCTCGATGGTGGTCGCGCCCGAATTCTGGATCGCGTCCTGGCCGATGACCGTGGTGGGGCTCGGCGCGCTGAGATCGGACCGGATCAGGCGCGAGCCGGTCACCACGATCCGCTCGGTCTGGCCTGCGGCCTCCTGCCCGTCCTGCGCCGCCGCCATGCCTGCGGGAGCTGCCGCGGCCAGGGCCGCGCCCGTCACCGCCGCCGCGCCGCCCAGCAGGCGCGCGCGCATTGTGCTGTCATGCGATTTGCGAAACATCCTCTTCCCCTTGTTTTGCCCATGCGGGCGACCCGGACGCCGCTGCGTCCTGACGATCGGAGCCTCTGGCTCCGACCTCCCCTGAAGGCCGGGAAAGTTCTGTGATGCCGCCCGGCCAGAACGGGGCGGCGAGCCGCGCGTTCGTTTCCGTTCCTGGCTTGGGGCCGTCTCTCTCCGGCCTAATCGTATACGAAATACTTTATATGTATACGATTTGCTGTCAACAAGCCGTCACGAAAAAAACGCGGGGAGGTTTCCCTCCCCGCGTTCCGCGGCGTGCCGATGCAGGCCGAAGCCTTACGACCAGCTGTAGGCCGTCTTGATCTGGGTGAAGAAGTCCTGTGCGGCGAAGCCCTGTTCGCGGGGGCCGTAGCTGGATTTCTTCGTGCCGCCGAAGGGCACGTGGTAGTCCACCCCCGCCGTGGGCAGGTTGACCATGACCATGCCCGCCTTCGCCCGCCGCTGGAAGTCCCGGGCGTGTTTCAGGGACGTCGTCGCGATGCCCGCGCTGAGCCCGAACTCCACGCCGTTGGCGATCTCCAGCGCGCTCTCGTAGTCCTTGACCCTTATGGTCGAGGCGACCGGGCCGAACACCTCCTCGGCGTTGATGGTCATGCCCGCCTCGGTGTCCGTGATCAGGGTGGGCTGGACGTACCAGCCCTCTTTGTCCAGCTTCAGCCGGTCGCCGCCGGTGGCGACCGTGCCGCCTTCATTCTTCGCGATGTCGATATAGCGGTAGGAGGTCTCGCGCTGGTCCTCGCTGACCGCCGGGCCGATCTGCGTGCCCTCGGCCAGCGCCGAGCCCACTTTCAGGGCTTTGACCTTCTCGGTCAGCGCGGCGACGAATTTGTCGTGAATCCCCGCCTGCACGATCAGGCGCGAGGACGCCGTGCAGCGCTGGCCGGTGGAGAAGAAGGCGCCGTCCAGCGCGATCTGAACCGCC
>VJOU01000207.1 GCA_007050995.1 Glycocaulis profundi
CCGCCCGCGCCGACAGGCTGGAGCGCGAGGCGAAGGCCGCGCGCGAGCGGGTCGAGGCGTTCGAGCCCCCTTCCGGCCCGTCCGTCGCAGAGCTGGAAGCCGCCGTCGAGGCCGCCACGGCTGAACTGGAGACCGCCCGCACTGCGCTGGCCGCCGCGGACACCGCGCTGGCCGCCGCCCGCGAGACCGCCCAGTCCGCCCGCGACGCGGCGCGGGAGGCCGAAGGCGAGACCACCGCCTTCGAGCGCGAGGCCCAGAGCCTGAAGCGCATGCTGGAAGCGGGCGCGGGCGAGGACGATCAAGCGCTGGACGCCATGCGCGCGGACGCCGGATACGAGACCGCGCTGGCCGCCGCGCTGGGCGATGATCTGGAAGCGTCGATCAGCGACACCGGCGCCCGGCGCTGGACCGGCGGCGGCGCCAAGGCCGGCCCCCTGCCCGCCGGCGCGACGCCGCTGAACGCCGTGGTGGACGGCCCCGACGCGCTGGC
>VJOU01000208.1 GCA_007050995.1 Glycocaulis profundi
TAGCAAACACGATCAAAAATCATTGTCAATATAAACATTATGTCKTGCTGTAATGGAAAGTGTGGTTGTGGATCAAGCTGCTCTTGTGGYAGCAGCTGCAAAGSATGCKGAATGTATCMCGACATCKAGACMTCAAAAAMCGTMAACAACGTTATSGTTGACGGTGTTGCACMAAAGAAGATKTATGATGATGGAAGTGAGGGAAGCTTTGTAGCTGAGGGTGGACAAGCATGCAAGTGTGGGGCAAACTGCAAGTGTGATCCTTGCAATTGTTAAAAGAGTGAAAGATATGATGATGATGATARTCTAAATAAATCAACATTATTATATTTTTCTATCTTTTAATTAATATATGTGTCATAATTATGTCTCTCCATGTTTTCAAGTGAACAATAAAAAAAGAATCTCTATCCCTACTCAGGGGATGTGTGTTTRTGATATGAGTGGACTATGAARTGTTTGAATGGAAGCTTTGATGTGTATTTTGTA
>VJOU01000040.1 GCA_007050995.1 Glycocaulis profundi
CGCAAGGCCCTTCACGCCAATGCCAGCACAGGAGCCTGACCCCATGGCCCAGATCGGCGCGTTCACCCTCAAGGACGGCAAGTACACCGGCACCATCCGCACCCTGACCATCAACGTCAAAGCCCAGCTCGTCCCCAACCCCGACCGGTCGAGCGCCGACAATGGCGCGCCCGACTTCCGGGTCTATGCCGGCGGGGCGGAGCTCGGCGCGGCCTGGCGGCAGGAGTCCAAGAACGGCGAGACCCCCTATCTCGCCGTGAAGCTGGACGATCCCAGCTTCAGCCAGCCCCTGCGCGCGGCCTTCTTCGAGAATGAGGCGGAGGCGACCGGGGTGCTGGTGTGGACACGAAACAAGGCCTCGCGAAACGAACGGACCACCGGCGGATGAAAGCCGTAGGCCTCCGCTAACCAAAAGGGTCATCCTCTTCGCTATCCGCACTGACGGACTTAAGACGTGCTATACAATCTGCTGCACATTCTGCTGCACACATTGCTGCACACCACTTCTCAAAGTCGTTTTGAGTCAGGGTGTTACCCGATCTCCTCTGTTAAAGAGAAGGACTCCTCCTCCGCCATGCTTCTGAGGCCGCACCTCACCCCCGCATCACCTCTCTCGCACGCCCGAGCCTCTCCACCGCCTCGTCCAGCACCGCGTCTTTCTTCGCGAAGCACAGCCGCACGATGTGGGACGGCCCCTGTCCGCCATAGAAGGCCGAGACGGGGATGCCCGCCACGCCGTGCTCTCGGACGATGGTTTCGCAGAAGGCGGTGTCGTCCTGCGTGACGCCGGAGGCGGCCAGGTCGATGTTCAGAAAATAGGTGGCCTCAGACGGGAGCACGGCCCAGCCCGCTTCCCGCAGGCCCGCGGCGAGCCGGTCTCGGGAGCGTTGGTATCCGGCCCGCATCTCCGCGTACCAGTCCTGCGGCCATGACATGCCCTCGGCCACGGCCTCCTGCAGGGCAGGCGGGGTGGTGAAGGTCAGGTACTGGTGGGCCCTGGCGATGAGCTCGATGAGGTCCGGCGCGCCGCAGGCGAAGCCGACCTTCCAGCCGGTCATGGAGAAAATCTTCCCTGCCGAGCCGATCTTCACCGCCCGTCCCTCCATGCCCGGCAGGGCGGCGAGGGAGCGGTGGGCGCGACCGTCGAACAGGACGTGCTCCCACACCTCGTCGCAGATGGCGTACAGATCGTGACGCACGCAGGCGTCGGCCAGGATGCGGCGCTCGTCATCGGAGAAGGCGCGGGCGGCGGGGTTCAGGGGGTCGTTGAACAGGATGGCGCGGGTGCGCGGCGTGATGGCGGCCTCGAGCGCCGCCGCGTCGATCCGCCAGCCGGGCGGCTGGAGCGCGACCGCCCTCGCCTGCCCGCCCGCGCGGGCGATCAGGGGGCGGTAGGCGTCGTAGGCGGGCTCGAAGATGACGACCTCGTCGCCCGGCGTGATCAGGGCCAGCAGGCTGGCCGCGATGGCTTCGGTGGCCCCGGAGGTGACCAGCACGCCGTCCGCGCCGAACGCGGTGTCCTGATGGCGGGCGTAATGCTCCGCCGCCGCTTCGCGCAGGACGGGGAGCCCCCGCATGGGAGGGTACTGGTTCGAGCCCTCCATCAGCGCGCGGCCCGCCGCGCGCCGCAGCGCCTCGGGCCCCTGCTGATCAGGGAAGCCCTGCCCCAGATTGATCGCGCCCGTCTCGCGGGCCAGCGCGGACATGGTGTCGAAGACGGTGGAGCCGAGGGCCTTGTAGATCGGGTTCGCCATGGCCCGAGCGGAGCGCAAGACCGGCTGACGCGCAAGGGGCGGCGGGGAACGCGGCCTGACTCTTTCCGGTTTCATCTAATAGGCAGCAAGGAGAAAGATGATGTCCGGCGCGTGGTTATGGCTGATTGTGGGGCTTGTGATTCTGGCCATGGCAGGCGTGTTCGCCTACGGCTCCTACCGGTCGGCCAAGGCGCGTGCGGAACGCACCCCCGCCGAGGAGGAGCGCCGCGAGGAGGCCACCAAGGAGCTTTATCGCGAGCACGAGCCCGAATAGGCGGCTCAGGCCTGTCTCAGCAGGTCGTTCCGGGGCGTTTCCGCCGTCAGCGCGAGCGTCCCGGTCAAGAGCTCCCCCAAGGTGGTTCTGGATTTTGAAAACACCATTGCCGCGTGCGCTTGATGGTCTGCTGAGGGTGTGCGGGCAGAGAACAGCACCAGCGGCGGCGCCTCAGCGGCGGCTCGGACATGAGCGAGAAAGCCATCTACGCCGCCTGTGGCCAGGCCGGCTTCCAGGATCACGACATCGGGCCGTGCCGCCTCGATTTCCCGTATCGCCTCGGACGCGGAGGCGAGGGATAGGACGTCAGCCCGCGCAGAGAAGGCTTGAGCGATCAGTCGGAGCGTGGAGGGGCTGTCATCGACATGCAGGACCAGCGGCCGCCCTCCGACGCGAGAGGGAGCAGGCCGGGTGATCCGTTCAGGGGCGGGATCGGGTTTCTGATCCGTCCTGAGGACCGGCTCCTGAGCCTTTTTCAGATCGATGGCCGGCGCGCGTTTCTGGACCGCGGCGGAGTTTGTTCTAGCCTCGTCTTTTCTTGCCCGCGCCAGACGGAACATGATGATCGCAGTCGCCAGCGCGATCACGAGCGCACCAACTGCGAGCGCCGCGCTCACGGGCTGCGCCTGTGCGAATGTGAGCAGGTCCGCCAGGTGGCGCTGCACCTGATCGGTCAGGGTCGCGGGGTCAGGGAACGGGTGGTCGGCCATCGCATCCTCGCCTCCCCCCTTCACGCGGCATTTCCGCCCCAATTGATGAAGAAATCGTCCACGCCGCTGATACGCCCGCAACGCGTCCGGAACCGCTAGCCGCGCACGCTCATTGTGCTTTTGGAGGGGCCGCGAGAGCAGGCCGCACGTGCTTCAGAAAACCGATCAGACCGACACCACCCTCCCGCCCGGACTGGTCTATGCCAGCAGCGAGGAGCCGGGCATCACGCGCCGCCGCCGCGGGCGCGGTTTCAGCTATCACCTGCCCGATGGCGGGCTTCTCAACTGCCGCATCGAACGGGCCCGGATACAGGCCTTGGGCGTTCCGCCCGCCTGGTCCCAAGTGTGGATCTGCGCCCTGCCCAACGGCCACCTTCAGGCCACCGGCCATGACGAGCGCGGGCGGCGGCAATACCGCTATCACGCCCGCTGGTCGGAATGGCGCTCTCAGGCCAAGTTCGGCCAGCTCGCCGCGTTCGGCGAAGGACTGGGACGGCTGCGTCGGCGGGTGGCGCGCGATCTGGAGACCGAGGCGGGCGAGAAGGCGTTCGCGCTGGCCGCCCTGGTCACCCTGCTGGACCGTGCCGGGCTCAGGGTCGGCAATCCCGCCTATGAGAGCCAGAACCGCACCTACGGCGCGACGACCCTGCTCAAGCGGCATCTGGACGCCGACGGCGGCGCGATCCGCCTGAGCTATCGCGCCAAGGGCGGCCGGAAGGTCAGCCACACCCTGAAAGGCCCGCGCCTTCAGCGCATCTTCCAGGAGATCGACGACCTGCCCGGACGGCGGCTGTTCACCTGGGTCGGAGAGGATGGCGAGGCGCATCCGCTCGGATCGGCGCAGGTCAACGCCTACATCGCGGAGGCCAGCGGCGTGCCGGAGGCGACGGCCAAAACCTTCCGCACCTGGTCCGGCTCGGTGGCGGCGTTCGATGCGGCCCGCAGCGATCCGGACGGCATCACGATCAAGGCCATGAGCGAGGCCGCCGCCTCCCGCCTCCACAACACGCCTGCGATCTGCCGGTCCTCCTATGTCCATCCGGCCATCATCGGGCTCGCCGGACTGGATTCCGCCGAGCGCGCGAGGCGGCTCGATGCCGGCGAGGCTTCAGGCGCGGACCTGAAAACGGCCGAACGCCGCCTGCTCGCGTTTCTCAATTCGGAGAGGCGACGCTCATGAGCGCCTCGTCGAGGACTCTGGCGGCCTAAAGCTCAGTCGTGCCGGAGCATCGTGCCCGCCGCCCGCGTGACGCCCATCAGTCTTGAGAGGGCATTGGTTTCAGCCGCCGCGATGACGTCCATCCGGCGCTGGGCGCGCGCGGCCAGCGCCTCGACCCTGTTGCCGCACAGGCGCAACCCGTTTCGCCAGACCCGCTCTCCATGATGTCCGAGCCGTCCCTGCAGCCCTGGCGAGTGGATCGTCCCTGCGTGCACCGGCGTGCGGTCGCTGGCGAAGTATTTCTTGTAGTCCGCGCAGCCGGGCCCCATTTCGTAGCGCTCCAGACCCAGCTCGGGCATGGCCTCGATGAGCTTCATCACCAGCAGATGACCCGGCGAATAGGCGCGCCAGTCGGGCGAATAGGCCGCCAGCCAGGGATGAAAGACCCCGCCCCAGCTCGGTCCGAACTCGGCGGCGATGGTGCGCCCGCCCGCTTCCAGCACGATCATCCGCCCCCTGACGTCCCCGCCATCCCTCTCCAGCAGCCGCTTCATCAGCGACCGCGCCCAGGCCGGGGACAGCACGTCGTGCCGTCCGCTGGCGCGGAACTGCTCGCGCTTCCATTCCAGCAGGCTCGCAAGATCGGACGCCTCGCGGCTGATCTTCAGCTCGACGGGCCCCTGTTCTGTTTCGAGCTTGCGCGCCAGCCGCCGGAAGCTCTTGAACTTCTTGGGGTGCTCGCGGGTCCGCTCGGCCAGGAAGCCTGCGGGATCTCCGGTCACGACTGCGGCCAGCGTGGTGTGATGTCCGTGCGCAGGCTCGAAGCGCACCGAGCCCGCGTCGGCGAGCGCGGCGAAGCGGAATGCCTTGACCCCCGCCATGCGGAGCATGTCCGTCATTCTGAGATTCAGCCCGGCGCGCATGGGCACGGCGTGCAGGTCGGAGAAGACGCTGCCGATGGGCCGGGCGAAACCGTCAGGCCGCCGGTGATGGGCGAAGACTGCGGCCAGGCCCTGCCTGTCCCGGACCAGAAGAAGGCGGGCATCGCCGCGCTGGCGGCCGACAACGGCGGCGAAGTCGGGATGAAAGAGCGGCGAGCGGAGCGAGCCCACGGACAGCAGTCCGATCCATTCCTGTCTGTCGCGGGCGTTCAGTTCGCCCGGTCTGATTGTTTCAGCCTGATACATCCGACCCCAGCTCCCGGTTGTGCGGGAGAAGGCACGCAGGCCTCATGCCGATCCGGGATCAGTCCCGGATCGCGACAAACTCTCCGTCGCCAGCCTGCACCCTCATCTCGCCGTCTTCGCCAAACTGATAGATCGCGCGTCCGTCGAGCATGGCGAAGAAACGCTGCTCGACCGCGTTCAGAGACTCGTCCGCACAGGCGCGGCGGGTGGCCGCGACGCCCGTCAGGACGATGCCTTCGCCGGTCATCTCGTACCCGCCGGTGAAGGTGTTGCACGGGCCCCTGCCCGTCATGCGGCCATTGCCCTCGAACGTGATGGCGGGCGCGGGATCGGTCTCCACGGCTTCGCCGCCGATCTCGGTCACGCGCCATGCGCCGCCGGCCAGAAGAGATTCAGGGTCGCCGCCGCATCCGTTCAGCTCCCGGTCGTCGAAGAGGACCGTCACCGTGTCGGGATAGGGCATGCCGCTCATGATGTCTTCGCACTGCTCGGGACTGACGAGGACCTCGACGGCCTCGTCCCCCTCGCCCGCACGGATGCGATCTCCGTCCGGGGTCTGGTCATAGGCGGTCACCTCCGCCTCGACGGTCCGCTCGCCATAATCGGCCAGCAGGCGCAGCGCGCTGCCCGCCAGCGTCAGCCGCCAGCCCGGCTCCTGACCCAGGGCCACATACTGTTCCGCCTCGTCCAGATCACCCATGGAGGCGTCCGGCGCCATGCGGCTGCACTCCTCCCAGCCCGCGTCGTCATCGCCGATGCGGAACAGCGCGTCGTCGCCGCGCGACCAGAATTCGACCCGCGACACGCCCTGTCCCATTGCGAAACGCGCCCCGGACGCGGCTTCGACCGGCTCGAGCGTGTAGGTGTTGCCGTCGAAAGTGAGCTGCATCCCCGGATCGGTGAACTCGGCCTCAAGCTGCACGCTCTGGCACTGGTACAGATCGCCGCCTGACGCGCCGTTGGCGGTGTCCTCGGACACCGCGCGACGGACCAGCATCATCTCGCCCGCCTGTCCGTCCTCGCCGACGGCGGCGGGTTCAGGAGAGTTCCAGACCATGCGCGCGCCATCCTCGATCCGGCCCGTCACCGCCAGCGAGGCGCCTTCGGGCACGTCGGCGGGATCATAGACGATCTCCACGGCCACCGGCGGCTGCGCGCCCAGAAGAGGCACGGTCTGGCGCGCGACTTCTTCCAGTTCTCCGCCCTCGGCGGGCACGGCCAGCAGGACCGCCTCGGCCACCGCGTCCGGCCCCACCGCGATGCGCTCGCGATAGGCCAGCGTGGCGCGGACCGTCTCGCGCTCGACCTGCTGGACGGCCTGCTGGGCGCCGTTCAGGTCAGGTTCCCCGCAGGCGGCGGTCCAGGCGAAGGCGCTGGCGCCGGCGAGCAGGAGGGCGGAGCGGCGAAATGTCATGGCAAGTCCTCGTTCAAACAGGCTTTCTCACAATCTAACATCACCCGCGCCGGATCGCACGGGTTGGCGAGACGTTCGAAGCCGGGCAAAAACCGTAGCGGGAAATACGGGAGAACGCTCATGGGGTCCACGGTCATCGCGCCGCCGCCGCACACTCTGATCGAGGTGAAGGGCGAAGCCGCCTTCCCCGTCCGCCGCATTTACTGCGTGGGCCGCAACTATGCCGACCATGCCCGGGAGATGGGCGCGGACCCCGATCGGGAGCCGCCTTTCTTCTTCACCAAGCCCCGCGACGCGGCAGGCAACGGCACGGAGATCCCCTACCCGCCCGCCACAGACGACCTGCACCACGAGGTCGAGCTGGTGCTGGCGCTCAAGTCAGGCGGCGCGGACATCCCGCTGTCCCGCGCGCTCGATCACGTCTATGGCGCGGCGGTGGGCGTGGACCTGACCCGGCGCGACCTGCAGGCGGACGCCAAGAAGGCCGGACGCCCCTGGGACACGGCCAAGGGCTTCGACTTCTCCGCCCCGATGGGCCCGATCACGCCCGGCGAGGCGCCCTCCAGAGGCGCGATCCGCCTGAGCGTGGACGATGCGCTGCGTCAGACCGGCGATCTGGCCGACATGATCTGGTCGAGCGCGGAGATCATCGCCGCTCTCTCCACCCTGTTCACGCTGGAAGCCGGCGACCTCATCTTCACCGGCACGCCTGCGGGCGTCGGGCCGCTGGCGCGCGGCGAGCGGGTGCGCGCCGAGATCGAGGGGCTGGAGCCGGCCGAGTTCGTGGTGATCTGACGGCCCGCCCGGCTTGCCGCCCGGACGGGGCGGGGATAGACCGGGTGACGGCAGATCGGAACGCATTCATGAGCGAGCGCTTCTCCACCTCGGTGGACCTTGAAGGCGAGGACATTCACTGGGACCCTAGGGACGACATGTCCTACGGGCGCTATCTGCGGCTGGACGCGATCCTGAACGCGCAGGAGCCGCTGTCGTCTGAGCACGACGAGATGATGTTCATCGTCATCCATCAGGCCAGCGAGCTGTGGATGAAGCTGTGCCTGCACGAGCTGGAGGCCGCCATCGCCCATGTGCGCGACGGGGAGACCCGGCCCGCCATGAAGATGCTGGCCCGCATCGGCCGCATCCAGGAGCAGCTGACCCAGTCCTGGGCCGTGCTGTCGACCATGACGCCCTCCGACTATCTCAAATTCCGGGGCGTGCTGGGCGAGAGCTCGGGCTTCCAGTCGGTGCAGTACCGCATGCTGGAGTTCCGGCTGGGCAACAAGAATGCCGGGCTCGCCCGCGTCCACCGCAAGGATCCCGAGGCGCACCGGGCCGTGACCGAGGCGCTGGAAAAGCCCAGCCTGTATGACGAGACCCTGCGCCACGCCCGGCGCTCGGGCCTCGCCCTGCCCGATTGCGTGATCGAGCGGGACTGGTCGCAGCCCTACGAGCCCTCGCCCGAGGTCGAGGCGGCATGGCGGGAGGTCTATCTGGACACCGCACGCTGGTGGGAGCTCTACGAATTCGCCGAGAAGCTGGTCGATCTCGAACACAAGTTCCAGCTCTGGCGCTTCAGCCACATGAAGACGGTCGAACGCATCATCGGTTTCCGCCGCGGGACAGGCGGCACGGGCGGGGTGTCCTACCTGGTCAAGGCGCTCGATCTGCGGCTCTTCCCCGAGCTGTGGACCGTCCGCACGCAGCTTTAGCAAAGGAAGGCCATGCGCCAGTTCTACATCTTCATCAAATGCGAGCTGGGCCGGACCTACGAGGTCGCCAGCCAGATCGTCGACACCGTCGATGAGACCCGTCAGGTCCATTCGGTCTCCGGCGCGTTCGACCTGCTCGCCCAGTTCGCGGTGGAAGCGGAATCCGACATCGGCCGGTTCGTGAACCGCAGGATCCAGACCATCGACGGCATCAAGGACACCCAGACCATCATCTGCTTCAACGCCTTCACCGCCGACCGCGGCCTGGGCGACGACTGAGCCATGCATTTCGGCGTTTTCGACCTGTTCAAGATCGGCGTGGGTCCGTCCAGCTCGCACACCGTGGGGCCGATGAAGGCCGCCCGCCTCTTCCTGGAAAAGGTGGACGAGGAGCACGGTCTGGACGCCGTGGCGCGGATCAAGGCGGAGGCCTATGGCTCGCTGGCCCTGACCGGGGAAGGCCACGCCACCGACCGGGCGATCCTGTGGGGGCTGGAAGGCGTCGCGCCCGAAGAGGCCGATCCCGACGCCCTGCCCGCCATGGCCGAGCGCATCGCATCGGAGAAGACCCTGAAGCTTCTGGGCGGGCGCGAGATCGCCTTCGATCCCGGGCGCGATCTGGTGCTGGACGGCAAGACCCGTCTGCCCTTTCACTCGAACGCCATGAAATTCAGCGCCTTCGGCGAGGATGGCGATCCTCTGCGCGAGGAGGTCTGGTACTCCATCGGCGGCGGCTTCGTGATCAGCGAGGCCGAGGCGGGACGCAACTCCGCCGCCGAGGCGCTCCAGGGCGAGCCTTACCCGTTCGAGAACTGCGACGAGCTGCTGGCCATCTGCGACCGGGAGGGGATGACCATCCCCGAGGTGATGATGGCCAACGAGACCGCCTTCCGCTCCGAAGACGAGGTCCGCGCCCGCATCAAGGCTGTCTGGGACGCGATGGAGGACTGCGTCGAGCGTGGCACCCGCGTGGACGGCGTCCTGCCCGGCGGCCTGAAGGTCAAGCGCCGCGCCCCGGCCATGAAGCGCCGCCTGATGGAGGACGCCGCCCGCGCCGAGACCGACCCCCTCGCCGCCATGGAGTGGGTCAATCTGTGGGCGATGGCGGTCAACGAGGAGAATGCGGCGGGCGGCAAGGTCGTGACCGCGCCCACCAACGGGGCGGCGGGCATCATCCCCGCCGTCGCGCGCTATTTCGACCGTCACTGGCGGCGGAGCGGTGACAGGGACGCGATGGCGCGCTTCTTCCTGACCGCGGCGGCCATCGGTGCGCTCTACAAGCAGAACGCCTCGATCTCGGGCGCCGAAGCGGGCTGCCAGGGCGAGGTCGGGGTGGCCTGCTCGATGGCCGCGGGCGGTCTGGCCGCCGCGCTGGGCGGCTCGAACCGGCAGATCGAGAATGCCGCCGAGATCGGCATGGAGCACAATCTGGGCCTGACCTGCGACCCCGTCGGCGGGCTGGTCCAGATCCCCTGCATCGAACGCAACGCCATCGGCGCGATCAAGGCCATCAACGCCGCCCGCCTCGCCATGCTTGGCAACGCCGAATACAAGGTCAGCCTCGACCAGGTCATCGAAACCATGCGCCAGACCGCCGCGGACATGAGCGACAAGTACAAGGAGACCTCCACGGGCGGTCTCGCGGTGAACGTGCCGATGTGCTGAGGGGGTTTTGTTTTTGGGGATTATCCCCTTGACACAAGTATGAGGTTTGGTTGGTTATTGCCAACAGGAGACGGCAATGACCAACGCACTCACAGTCCGCGAATTTTTCAAGCGCTTCCCCGATGATGAGACGTGCCTCACGCACATCATGGACGTGCGCTTTGGCATGAAACACACCTGCCGGAAGTGCGGCACGGAAAGCACGTTTCACCGCATGAGCGACCGCCGGGCCTTTGCCTGTGCGGCTTGTGGCGATCACGTCTACCCCACCGCTGGCACGGTCTTTCAGGACACCCGCACCCCGCTCCAACTCTGGTTCTACGCTATCTATCTGTTCACTACGACGCGCCACGGTGTCAGCGGCAAAGAGCTGCAGCGCCAACTTGGCGTGACCTATAAGACCGCGTGGCGCATGGGTCAGCAAATCCGCAAGCTGATGGGATCCGTGGACAATTTCGAGCTTCTGCAAGGCCACGTCGAGCTTGATGAGGCTTATGTGGGCGGCAGGCGTCCTGGCAAGCGTGGCCGGGGTGCCGAGGGCAAGACGATTGTGATGGGCCTGAAAGAGCGTGGTGGTGCCATGCGCGCCGTTGTGATCCCGAACGTCAAGAAAGAAACGCTTCGCGGTGTGGTCGCGCAACAGGTGGCCAAGGGCGCTACCGTGTCTACGGATGAGCTTATGTCATACGGCTTACTCACCGATGACGGCTATAAGCATGGCCGGGTGAAGCACTCCGCGAAAGACTGGTCGCACTATGACTATCGGACTGGCGAGACGCACCACACCAACCACGTTGAGAGCTTCTGGCGGCTATTTAAGCAATCGGTCGCCAGCACCCACATTCACATCAGCGAGAAGCACGCCAAACGCTACCTCGATGAGTTCACTTTCCGCTCGAACCATCGCGCGATGGGGAACGCGATGTTCGACCTTCTGATTGCGGCTGTGTAGCGGCATGGCGAAGCAAGGCGTAAGTGTCAGACGGATTGCTTGGCCCCACACCAGCCGCTTCGGCCTGCAAGATGAAATCGTCTAAGCGATTCAACTCAATAGCCTTTCTCAACGTCAGCGGTTCTGCCATTTCAAGCCTACAAAATCCTTGCGTTTTCCAGCGTAGATGCTACAAGAAAAAGAGGGGCTGGCAAAGCCAGCCCCTCCGGTTAGCGCTCTGACAAGAGCAGAGGCCGCCGGGGTTGCACCCCCGGGAGCCGCAGAGGATACCAGAGCATCCTCCTGACCTCCTTCCCGGTCTCTATCAGGATCGGGTCTGAGTGCCGTTCAGCACCGACAATCTATCTCGCCGTGACGCCGCCTCCGACCAATCGGGGGCGGCGATCACTACCTTAGCCGCAGATGCGTCAGGTCGCAACACCGTTGTGTCCTGAGACGGGGCGGGATACAGATTGCCTCAGCAGGCGTCTCACGAAAGGGATCAGCTATGGACTCGGTTCTGGCCAAAGCACTGAAAGAAAAAGAAAACCTTCTTGCTCGACTTCGGAAGCTCGAGGCTTTCATTGAAGTTCACCGCGAGCTGTCCGCGCCCGCAGAGCCCGAGCCCAAACGGGTCAGCCGCTCGGCAGGTCCCGAATCACCCCGGAAGAACACCCCCAAGGTGCAGGAGCTCGTGAATATCTGTGTCGCGCTTATCGCCGAGGCGGGCAAACCCCTGACCCGTGGCGATCTGGTCGAACGCATCAAGGCCACAGGCAAGGAAATCAACTCGAAAGACGCTCCCCGCTATATCGGCACCATCCTGTGGCGTAACGATGATGTTTTTGAGAGCGTCGAGGGACAGGGCTATTGGCTGGTTGGCGTGGACCGCCCGGAGCCGGAACGAAACACCATGCTTTGAGACGGGCGGAACGTATCGCAACTTGTGTCAAGGGGATAATCCCCTTGTTTTTTCTCTGTCCTCCCTCGCTCCGCTCGGTCGGTTCCGCGCATGGGCGCGGGCGGCCGGTCGGCCTTGCGGCGGCTGCGCCGCCGGTTCCTGGCTCCTTTTCATCGTCATGGCCCGGCTTGACCGGGCCAGCCAACCGGCAGGCCGTTTCAAGTCATTGAACCGCTGTCCGGCTGGGTCCCCCGGTCGAGCCGGGGGATGACGGTGGGGGGCTGCCTCCCCCCGCACGCGCCTTCATCCCCGCCGCTCTGCGGAGCGCGGGGGTCTGGTCTCGTCCCGCCCCTGATGAGGGGCGCGCGGGCGGCCCTTTCGGGGCCATGGTTGTCTGTGCGCTGTGGTTCCGTGCCCCGAGGGGCCGCCCGCGCGCGACGTTTTTCAGCCGGTGCGGCTTCTATCATCTCACCGTGTCGTAGCCTGGCGATCGCTGGCCCCGCCGTCCAAGCGGCCAAGGCCATCGCGACGCCGGTCCGATCCGTCAGGCGGTCGCCTCACCCCCGCGATCACGGCCCGTTCACACCGGTCCATGACCGCCCTTGACGGGG
>VJOU01000209.1 GCA_007050995.1 Glycocaulis profundi
CATCAATGGCGTCCTCAATCTTCTTCTTGTCACCAGGGCTCAACTTCTCACCGATCTTTTCATCCTTTACAGTGTTCCTCATGTTGTAGGCGTAGTTCTCCAATGCATTCTTGGCCTCAACCTTCTTTTTGTGCTCCTCATCCTCGGACTTGTACTTCTCAGCTTCTTGAACCATCTTCTCGATCTCTTCCTTTGAGAGTCTACCCTTGTCATTAGTGATGGTGATCTTGTTCTTCTGTCCGGTAGTCTTGTCTTCAGCTGAGACATTAAGGATACCATTGGCATCAATGTCAAAGCAGACAGTGATCTGAGGAACACCACGGGGAGCTGGAGGAATTCCGGAAAGCTCAAACTTGCCCAACAAGTTGTTATCCCTGGTTCTGGTCCTTTCACCCTCATACACTTGGATCAACACACCGGGCTGGTTGTCGGAGTATGTAGAGAAGACCTGTTCCTTCTTGGTTGGGATGGTGGTGTTTCT
>VJOU01000005.1 GCA_007050995.1 Glycocaulis profundi
GGGGCGGGGCGTCGCTGGAGGGGCTGCGCGTGCTGTGCGTGGAGAACGAACCGCCGGTGCTGGAGGCGACCACGGGCCTGCTGGGCCGCTGGGGCTGCGAGGCGCAGGGCGCGCTGGACCGCGCCGCGGCGATGGCCGCGTTCGGCGGCCAGCCGCCCGACATCGTCGTGCTCGACTACCGGCTTGACGACGGCGACACCGGCCCGGCGGTCTATGAGACGCTGTGCGAGGCCTGGGGCGCGCGTCCGCCCGCCATCCTGGCCACCGCCGAACGGGGCGGGGAGGCCGAGGCCGCGGCGGCGGGCGCGGGCATGACCATGCTCGCCAAGCCCGTCGCGCCAGCCGCCCTGCGGGCGGCCATCGCCGCGCTCAGGCCCAGATGAGGCTAAAGTCTTATCCTAAAGGCTGATTGCCCCGCGCGGACGGCACGGACTACCCTTCGCCCCTATCAGCTCCGGCGAGACCTGCGCGGGAAGACCGGGGCGCGAGGGAGGAAAACGCGATGAATGCGATCATGCTGGTCGTTCTCGGCCTGGCCGGAATCCTGTCGGGCTGGTTCGTCTATTCGCGGTTCATCGCCAGCCGCATCTACCGGCTCGACCCCGCCTTCCAGACCCCCGCCCATGAGCTCAAGGACGGCATCGACTACGTGCCGACCAACAAATACGTGCTGTGGGGCCACCACTTCACCTCCGTGGCGGGCGCCGCCCCCATCGTCGGCCCGGCCATCGCGGTGATCTGGGGCTGGGGTCCCGCCTTCCTGTGGGTCACGCTGGGCACGATCTTCTTCGCGGGCGTGCACGACATGGGCGCGCTGTGGGCCTCGGTGCGCAACAAGGGCCGCTCGGTCGGCGCGCTGAGCGAGACCCTGCTGGGCGCGCGGGCGCGGTCCATGTTCATGCTGGTGATGTTCCTGGTCCTGCTGATGGTCAACGCCGCCTTCGCGGTGGTGATCTCGGGCCTGCTGATCGACTTCCCCTCCGCGGTGATCCCGGTCTGGGCGGCGATCCTGGTGGCGGTCGGGATCGGCCAGATCCTCTACCGCACGAAGATCGGCCTGCTGATGCCCACCATCATCGGCGTGACGCTGCTTTACGGGGCGATCTTCCTGGGCGTGGCCTTCCCCGTCAGCCTGCCCGAGACCGTGTTCGGCCTGTCGGACCGGGTCATGTGGGCGCTGATCCTGTTCGCCTATGCGGGCGTGGCGTCCATGCTGCCGGTCTGGGTGCTGCTCCAGCCGCGCGACTACATCAACGGCATCCAGCTCTTCATCGCGCTGGGGATCATCTATCTGGCCACCTTCATCGCCGCGCCGGACGTGGCCGCGCCCTTCCTGAACGACGCCGTGCCGGAGAACACGCCCTCCATCGTGCCGCTGCTGTTCGTGACCATCGCCTGCGGCGCGATCAGCGGCTTTCACGGTCTGGTCGCCTCGGGCACCAGCTCCAAACAGCTCGACAAGGAGACCGACGCGCGGCTGGTCGGCTATGGCGGCGCGGTGGGCGAGGGGATGCTGGCACTGGCCGCCATCGTCTGCACCACGGCGGGCTTCGCCTCGCTGGCCGACTGGCAGGCCACCTATGACGCCTTCGGCGCGGGTTCGGTGACCGCCTTCGTGCAGGGCGGGGCGACCATCCTGTCCAACGGCCTGGCGATCCCGGCGGGTCTGGCCGCGACCATCCTGACGGTCACGGCCTGCCTGTTCGCGGGCACGACCATGGACACCGGCCTGCGTCTGCAGCGCTACGTCATCCAGGAAGCCGCCGGCATCGCGGGCATCAAGGCGCTGAACAATCCGTTCGCGGCCACGGGCCTCGCGCTCGCCTTCTGTCTGGCCGTCGCCTTCGGCGCGGGCGAGGACGGGGCGGGCGGCATGGCGATCTGGCCGCTGTTCGGCACCACCAACCAGCTTCTGGCCGCGCTGACCCTGCTGATCGTCACGGTCATCCTCGCCCGGCTGGGCAGGCCCACGATCTACACGCTCGTGCCGCTGGCCTTCGTCATGGTGATGACGGTGATCGCGCTGCTGGCTCAGATCGGCGGGTTCTTCTCGGCCGGAAACTGGGTGCTGCTGGTCATGGCGCTGGTGATCCTGGGCGCGGCGCTGATGGTGGCGGTCACCGCGCTCCGGGTGCTGGGCCGGTCCGGCTTCAAGCTGGTCTCGCCGGCCGAATGACCGGCTGGCTCGCCCGGCTCTCGGCCTTCCTGAAGGCGGCCTACGAGGCGCCGTACCGACGGACCATGGCGCGCGAGGCGCGGGCGCGGGACGACGCCTTCATGATGCTGGTCTTCGGCGAGGCGCTGGGCGTTCCCAACCCCGCCGCGCCCTACACGCTGGAGCTGATGCCGGTCCTGCATGAGGAGTTCCATGACTGGCACCTCCGCATGGGGATGGATCACTCCCCGCTGGAGCATGTGAAATGCTGCTAGACGCGCTCGCGGGCCGGGGGCTGATCCTGACCGGGGGCAAGGGCGGGGTGGGCAAGACCACCACCGCGGCGACGCTCGCCGCCGGACTGGCCGCGCGCGGCGAGCCCGTCCTTCTGGTCTCCACCGATCCGGCCCACAATCTGGGCCACATCTTCGAGCGCGATGTCGGTCCCGAGCCCCGGAGTCTGGCGCCGAATCTGCGCGCGCTGGAGCTCGACCCCGCCAGCGCCGTGACCGCGCATCTCGAAGCGGTGGGCGCCACCCTGCGCCGCCTCATGCCCGCCGGATCGGGCGGGGAGGTGGCCCGGCACATGGACCGCGCCCGCCACGCGCCGGGCATGGCCGAGGCCGCGCTTCTGGACCGTCTGGCCGATCTGGCCGAAGCCGCCGCGCGGACCGGCGAGCGGCTGGTGATCGACACCGCGCCGACGGGGCATACCCTGGCCCTGCTTCAGCTGCCCGAGATGATGACGGCCTGGACGGACGGGCTGTTGAAAAACCGCGAGGAGTCCGACCGCTTCGCCCGCCGCGCCCGCGCGCTGTCGGGGCGGGACGAGGCGGAGACGCCGCGCGATCTGGAGATACGCCAGATCCTCGGTCGCCGCCGGGAGAAGCTGGCGGGGCTGCGCGCGGCGCTGACCGATCCGGCGCGCACCGGCTTCGTGCTGGTGACCACGCCTGAGCGCATGCCGGTGCTGGAGACCGCCGCGATGGCCCGGGCGCTGGACGGCACGGGCATCGCGCCCGCCGCGCTGGTGGCCAACCGGGTGAAGCCGGGGATGGACGACGCCGCGCTCGCCGCGCGCCTGTCGCCGCTGGACGGTCCGCTGAAGGGCGTGCCGCGCTTCGCGATGGAAGAGGCCCGGACCGAACCGATGGGGCTGGCCGCGCTCGAATCGGCGGCAGAGCGCTTTCGCGCGGTTCAGACCGACTCGGCGGGCGGCTCGATGGACAGGGCCTGAGCGACGAGGGTGGCCTGGGTCCGGTTGATGACCCCCAGCTTGCGGAACACCGCGGTCACGTGCGCTTTCACCGTGGCTTCGGAGATGCCCATGTCATAGGCGATCTGCTTGTTCAGACGACCCGTGGAGATGCCCTGGAGCACCCGCATCTGTGCGGGGGTCAGCGCGGCGATCCGCGCGGCGTGATCGGCGGTCTCGTCGTCCTCGTCTGCGGTCTCGGGCATCCAGATATCGCCATCCAGAACGGCGGACAGCGCCTGCTGGAGCGTGTCCAGACCCGAGGTCTTGGGGATGAAGCCTGACGCGCCGAACTCCTCGGCCCGCCGCGCCACGCCCGGCGCGGTGGACGCGGAGATCACCGCCACGGGCACGGACGGATGCGCGCGCCGGATCTCGGCCAGCCCGATGAAGCCCGACGAGTCCTCCATGTGCAGGTCCAGGCAGACCAGCGCGGCGGGCCCTTCGGCCAGCGCGGCGCGGGCGGCGGACAGGCTCTCGGCCTCCACGATGACCGCTTGCGGCGCGACGCGGCGCACCGCCTCGCGCAGAGCGGCGCGGAACAGGGGATGGTCGTCGGCCAGGATGATGCGTTCGCCGTCGCGATCGCTCATGGAACCTCCCTCAGTGCGCCCGGATCACGTGCGGGCGTATCGGACCCGCGTGCGCGAGTCTCGTGTTTTTCTCACGATAGACCGCCTGCGGCGACCGGTCGCCCCCGCCATAAGTCGTAGGCGCGCTGGGCGGCGTTTCAGACCAATGGCGCATACCGCCGCCGGCCCCGCTCCACGATGCTGTCCCCCGTTAAGGCCCGTCAGAGGCCCATGAAGGCGCGCCGTCCGGGTCCGCCTTTCGATCTTCGGGAGGACTGCCCCATGACCCATCGCCGCGCGCTCGCCGCCACCGCGTCCGCCGCCATCCTGCTCGCCGCCGCCGCGCCGGGCGTCTCCGCGCAGAGCGTGGATGAGCTGGAGGCGCGCGTCGCCCAGCTCGAAGCCATGCTCTCAGAGCTGCGCGGCGAGATGGAGGCCGCCCGGGCCGAAGCGTCGGCTCAGACCGCGCCCG
The DNA here is from genome assembly GCA_007050995.1 of Glycocaulis profundi. Lineage (GTDB taxonomy): Bacteria > Pseudomonadota > Alphaproteobacteria > Caulobacterales > Maricaulaceae > Glycocaulis > Glycocaulis profundi. Next base: position 4,455 of record VJOU01000005.1, read on the forward strand.
CCGCGGCCCCGGCCCCGGCTCCCGCCCCGGCGCAGACCTCCGCCGCGCCTGAACGCATGGCAGCAGCCGCCGAGCCCGCGCCGGTCAACGGCTTCCGCATGGGCGCGACCACGATCGGCTTCGGCGGCTATGTCGATCTGGACGTTCACGCCACCTCGCTGTCCGGCGGCACCCTGGCGTCCAACTCCATCGGGCGGGACTTCTACATCCCCGGCCTGACCCCTGTCGGCGGGGAGGGGACGTCCGACCCCACACTGGACGCCACCGCCCAGTCCTCGCGCTTCTTCTTCACCGCCGAAACCCCCACCGAGGCGGGCACGCTGACCGGTCGCATCGAGTTCGATTTCCTGGGCTCGCCGGGCGGGGACGAGCGGATCACCAACTCGTACAATCCGCGCATGCGGGTGGCCTGGGGCGAGATCGGCGGCTTCCGATTCGGCCAGGACTGGTCGACCTTCCAGAACCTCGCCGTCATTCCCGAAAGCGCCAGCTTCCTGACCGCCTCGGACGGCATGATCTTCATGCGCCAGGCGCTGGTGCGCTACACCGCGGGCGATTTCCAGTTCGCGCTGGAGAACCCCGAGACCACCATCACCCCCTTCGGCGGCGGCGCGCGCATCGATTCCGACGCGGGCTGGGCGCCCGACGCGGTCGCGCGCTGGAACCGGTCGGGCGACTGGGGCAGCGTGATGATCGCGGGCATGCTGCGCAATCTGACCTTCGACGACGGCGTGACCAGCGCGGACGCGCTGGGCTGGGCGCTGACCGGTTCGGGCTCGCTGAACATCGCCGACGGCACGCGGCTTCAGTTCTCGCTCTCGGGCGGCGACGGCATCGGCCGCTATATCGGCCTGAACGCGGTGAACGAGGCGGTGCTGACCGCGGACGGCTCGCTGGAGCCGATCTTCGCATGGGGCGGTCTGCTCGCGCTCCAGCAGCGCGTCGCGGAGAACCATCGAGTCAATGTCGGCGTGTCCTACCTCGCCGCGGACAACGATCCCGTCCTGCAGGGCCTGACCGACACGAAGCAGGTCGGCTCGGTGTTCGGCGCGTGGATCGTCGACCTGACGCCCAATGTCAGCCTGGGCGCGGAAATCATGCATGGCGAGCGCGAGATCGAGAGCGGCGAATCCGGCTCGATCACCCGCGCGACCGTGTCCACCCGCTACACCTTCTGATGACCCAGAAAGGAGAGACTTCCATGGACGGCTCCAATCCCGGCTCCATCTCGGCGGCGCCCGAGCGCGTGGCGATCCCCGAGGGCTACGCCACCGCGATCACGCCGGAGGTCTATGCCGAGCGCTACCGTCTCTCCATCGAGGACCCCGACGCCTTCTGGCGCTCGGAGCTGGACCGTCTGGACTGGATCAAAAAGCCCCGGACCATCCGCAACGTGGACTGGGATCCCGACAATCTCTCGATCAAGTGGTTCGAGGACGGGGTGCTGAACGTGTCGGTCAACTGCATCGACCGGCACCTGCCCGAGCGGGGCGGGGAGGTGGCGCTGGTCTGGGAGGGCGACAATCCCGGCTTCCACCACTCGATCACCTATTCCCAGCTTCACAACCATGTCTGCCGCTTCGCCAACGAGCTGAAGAGGATCGGCGTGCGCAAGGGCGACCGGGTGACGATCTACATGCCCATGATCCCCGAGGCGGCCTACGCGATGCTCGCCTGCGCGCGGATCGGGGCGGTCCACTCGGTGGTGTTCGGCGGATTCTCGCCCGAGGCGCTGGCCGGGCGGATCGAGGACTGCGGCTCGCAGTTCGTCGTCACCGCCGACCAGGGCGTGCGCGGCGGCCGCGCCGTGCCGCTCAAGGCCAATGTGGACAAGGCGCTCGATCTGGTCGAGGGCGTGCGCGCGGTGCTGTGCGTGCGCCACACCGGCGCGTCCGTGCCGTGGGTCGAGGGCCGCGATTTCTGGCACCACGACCTGGCGCTGGAAGTGGACGCGAAATGCGAGCCCGAGCCGATGAACGCGGAGGATCCGCTGTTCATCCTCTACACCTCGGGCTCGACGGGTAAGCCCAAGGGCGTGCTGCACACCACCGGCGGCTATCTGATGTGGGCGGCGCTGACCTTCGACACGGTGTTCGAGATGAAGCCCGGCGAGGTGTTCTGGTGCACCGCCGACATCGGCTGGGTGACCGGTCACTCCTACGTGCTCTACGGCCCGCTGGCCAACGGGGCGGCGACGCTGATGTTCGAGGGCGTGCCGACTTATCCGGGCATCGACCGGTTCTGGCGCGTGGTCGCCAAGCACAAGGTCTCGGTGCTCTACACCGCGCCCACCGCCATCCGCGCCCTGATGCGCGAGGGCGAGGAGCATGTCGACAAACACGATCTGAGCTCCCTGCGCCTGCTGGGTTCGGTGGGCGAGCCGATCAATCCCGAGGCGTGGAACTGGTATCACCGGGTGGTGGGCAAGGGGCGCTGTCCCATCGTGGACACGTGGTGGCAGACCGAAACCGGCGGCGTGCTCATCACCCCCCTGGCGGGCGCCCACGATCTCAAGCCCGGCGCGGCCCTGCGGCCCATGTACGGGATCGAGCCCGCCCTGGTGGACGCTGAAGGCGCATTCATCGAAGGCGAGGGCGCCATCGAGGGCAATCTGGTCCTGAAAGGCTCCTGGCCGGGCCAGATGCGCACCGTTTATGGCGACCACAAGCGCTTCGCGGAGACCTATTTCACCGCCTATCGCGGGCTTTACTTCACCGGCGACGGCGCCCGGCGCGACGCGGACGGCGACTGGTGGATCACGGGGCGGGTGGACGACGTGCTGAACGTGTCCGGCCACCGTCTGGGCACGGCGGAGATCGAGAGCGCGCTGGTCTCCCACCCGCTGGTGGCCGAGGCGGCGGTGGTCGGCTTCCCCCACGACATCAAGGGGCAGGGCATCTACTGCTACGTCACCCTGAACGCGGGGCTGCAGCCCACCGAGGACCTGTCGGGCGAGTTGCGCGCTCATGTGCGCAAGGAGATCGGCCCGGTGGCGACGCCGGACGTGATCCAGTTCGCCCCCGGCCTGCCCAAGACCCGCTCGGGCAAGATCATGCGCCGGATCCTGCGGAAGATCGCCGAAGGCCGGTTCGACCAGCTCGGCGACACCTCCACCCTCGCCGATCCGGGCGTGGTGGACTCGCTGGTGGACGCCAGACGCGCGATGATCGGCGCGGAGTGATCTCCAGGGGCTGAAAAAAAGAGGGCCGCCGGATGATCCGGCGGCCCTTTTCAGTGGAGGAAGCTTGAAGACCGCGTCACTTGCCGCGGCTGGTGCAGGCGAAGCCGTCCGGGCCGGTGTCCTCGTCCTGGCAGACGCGGATTTCGGGCAGGGCTGCGAGATCGTCGGACAGTGTCTTTGAGCCGTCCGCCTCCCGGCGCAGCTCGAACGCGTCGTAAAGCTCGCCCTGCGCGGTGTAGGCGGCGTACCCGATGGCGTCGGGGGCGAAGTCGATGAGCTGGTAGAGCTGGGTGCCTTCCGCCCAGCGGTCCGCCTCGTCCGCCACACGGTCATTCAGGGCGTACATCTTCCCGCCGACCACCGAGACCACATAGACCGGCTGGTCCTGCGACGCGGCTTCCGCGCCGGGGCGGCGCGGGTTGCCCGGGTCGGTCCAGCGGCCATAGCAGTGGTCGTGGCCCTGCAGGACCAGATCCACGCCGGTCTCCTCGAAGATCGGCTTCCAGGCGTCATACATGGGCTGCATGTTGTCAGGCCGGGCGCAGGTGATGACCGGCTGGTGCATCACCACCACGGTCCAGTCGCCCGGCGCTTCGGACAGCACCCGCCGCAGCCAGTCGCTCTGATTGTCCAGCTGGTCGAGGCTGATGGCGGCGGTGGCGTCGGGCACCACGAAACGCACGCCCTGATGGTCGATGTAAAACGAGGTCGACTCCACGCCCTCAGCGCCGTTTTCGGGCACGAGGAACTGAAGCGGCCAGTGATGGCCGAGCACGCGGATCTCGTCGCCGTCGGGCGTCTCGCCGGGAATGAACTCGTGATTGCCCGCAGCCGGTATGTGGGGGACCGAAGCGAAGTCCAGCCCGCCGCCGTCCCACCACTGGCCCCATTCGTCGTCGTGGACCATGTCGTCGCGGGAGGAGACGAAGTCGCCCGCCTGCGCGACCAGGGCGGGGTTGGAGGCGTGGCGGAAGGCCTGACGCATGACCCGCCAGCCGACCTCGCCGATATAGTTCTGCACGTCGCCGAAATAGATGATCTGGAACGGATCGTTGGTCTCGCTGGCGGTGCGGAAATCGATCCACCCGCTCCAGCCGTCCGCGCCTTCCACGCGATAGCTGTAGGCCGTGCCCGGCTCGAGGCCGTCCAGCCGGACGCCGTGATGGTGGGCCAGGCCGTTCTCGGTCTCCAGCGGGCGGGTCTCGCCTTCGAGGACTTCAGCTTCGTCCATGGCCGGGCCGGGCACGGCTCGCACGAGCTGGAGCCGGGCAGTCTCCTGCCGGGCGTCGGTGCGCCAGGTGACGGCGGCCTGACGCGCGCTGTCGGCTCCCGCGTTCAGGATGATCCGGTCGGGCGCGCCCTTGGGCCGGTAGGGCTCGCCCGGCGCGTGGGGCGCAGGCGGGTTGGGCAGGGCCACGGGATCGGCCAGCGCGGCGGGCGCGGCGAACAGGGCGAGGCTCAGGGCGGCGGCGTGTCTCACAGGTCTTCCCCCGGGTTTCAGCGTATGTACGGGGAGGGGGTAGCAGCGCCGTGTGAGGCTTTTGTGAAACGCGCGCCTATTCGTAGCGCAGGGCGTCGATGGGATTGAGACGGCTCGCCTGGTGGGCGGGATAGAAGCCGAACACGATCCCGACCCCCGCCGCCGCGCCGATGGCGACCAGCGCGATCATGGGCTCGACGGAGACCTGGAAGATCTCCAGCGACTGGACCCAGTAGGCTGCGCCGATCCCCAGCCCCAGCCCCATGAGTCCGCCGGTCAGGCACAGCACGACCGCCTCGACCAGGAACTGGTTCCTGACATCGCCCTGCCGCGCGCCGATGGCCAGCCTGAGCCCGATCTCGCGGGTGCGCTCGGTCACCGAGACCAGCATGATGTTCATGATCCCGATGCCGCCCACCAGCAGCGAGATCGCCGCGGTGATGCCCAGCAGCAGGCCGAGCTGCTGCTCTGTCTCGCTTCGCGCGCGCAGGAACTCGGCGAAGTTGACCACCGAGAAATTGTCCTCCGCGCCTGGTGAAATGCCCCGGCGAATGCGCAGGACCTCCTCCACCTCGGCGGTGGCCGCCTCCATGTTGCGCGCGGAATCGATCTGCAGGGTGATGGTCTGCACCGGATCGCGCACGCCCGGCCAGTTCATGCCCGACACGCGCCCGCGCATGGTGGTGGTGGGGATGATGATGATGTCGTCCTGGTCCTGGCCCCAGCTCGACTGGCCGCGCTCCTCCAGAACACCGATGATCTCCATCGGCACGCCGTTGATCCGCAGAGCGGCCCCTACCGCGCCGCCGGCGGGGAACAGCTCCCGGGACACCGTCCGGCCGATGACCGCGACGCGCGCCGAGCCGTCGAACTCGGTCATGTCGAAGAACCGGCCCTCAGCGGGAGTCCATCCCCGGATCGCGAACAGGTCGGGGTGCGAGCCCATCAGTTCGGAGCTCCAGTTCATCCCGTCGGCGACGGCGGTCACGCTGCGCTCGGACATGAAGCCGGCTGCGGCGGTGATGTAGGGCACTTCGTCGCGCAGAGCCGCGGCGTCGGCATCGCTGAGCATCTGGGCCGAGCCCGCGCCGCCGCGACGCCCGCCCATGTTGCGCGAGCCGGGCCGGACGTTGAGCGTGTTCGCGCCCAGCGCGGAGATCTGCTCCTCCACCGCAGCGCGCGCGCCCTGGGACACCGAGATCATCACGATCACCGCGCCCACCCCGATGATGACACCCAGCATGGCCAGGAAGCTGCGCAGGGCGTTCACCCTCAAGGCGGTGAGGGCGACGGTGACGGCGGCGCCGGGGCTCATCATTGGGTGTCCTCCACGATGACGCCGTCACGGAAGGTGATGCGGCGCTTGGCGCGTTCGCCCACGTCATGCTCGTGGGTCACCAGGATGATGGTGATGCCGCTGGCATTCAGATTGTCGAAAATGTCCATGACGTCTTCGCTGGTCTTGGTGTCCAGCGCCCCGGTGGGCTCGTCGGCGAGCAGGATTTTCGGCTCGTTGGACAGGGCGCGGGCGATGGCCACGCGCTGCTGCTGGCCGCCGGAAAGCTGGGACGGGTGGTGATCCATCCGTTCGCCCAGCCCCACCATCTCCAGGCAGGCCGCCGCGCGCTCGCGCCGCTCTTTCGATGACGTGCCGCGATAGAGCAGGGGCAGGGCGACATTGTCGAGCGCGGTGGTCCGGGGCAGCAGGTTGAACTGCTGGAAGACGAAGCCGACGGTCTCGTTGCGGAATTTCGAAAGCTCGTCGGGCCGGCGGTTCAGCAGCGACTGGCCCGCGATGACCAGCTCGCCGCTGGTGGGCGTGTCCAGCGCGCCCATCATGTTCATGAAAGTGGATTTGCCCGAGCCCGACGCGCCCATCACGGCGACGTAATCGCCGCCCGCAATGTCGCAGTCCACGCCGCGCAGGGCGTGCACGTCACCCCCGCCGAGGCGGTAGACGCGGGTCAGCTCCCGCGCGCGGATCAGCGGCTGATCGCTCATCAGACGGTCTCGCGGATGCGGATGACGACCTGATCACCCTCTTCGAGATCGCCGCCCACGATCTGGGTGAAGGCCCCGTCGGACAGCCCGATCATCACCCGGCGCTCGTGCAGGCGGCCGTCAGAGCCGCGCACCCAGACAGCGCCGGGCTGGGGGGCGTCCCCGCCCGCACCGCGTCCGCCGCCACGTCCACCGCGGCCGGGCTGCTGGCTCATGATCTGTTCGAGGCGAGCCATCTGGGCGGGTTCGAGCACGTCGGCAAGAGCGCGCTGCATGATGCCGCGGAAATCGGGCTGGGCGCCGGGGAAGCCGCCGCCGGAGGGGCGGTTCTGGCTGAAGGCGGTCTCCAGCGCGCGGGCGGCGCGGTCGCGCTGCTCGCCTTCGAGCTCAAGCTGATCGAGCAGGCGGTCGGCCATGCCGCCCATGCGTCCGCCGGTGGCGCGCTGGCCGCCTTCGGCGCGGCTGGCGATCAGGGTTTCGGCCGCGCCGCGGGGCACGAAGCGCAGGGCCGCGCTGGGCACGGACAGGGCGTCCTCGACCTCGCCGGTGACGATGGTGACGTTGGCGGTCATGCCCGGCAGCAGGCGCTGGCCGGGATTGTCCGCCTCGATGACCACCGTGTAGGTGACCACGTTCTGCTCGGCGAGGGCGGCCAGACGCACCTGCCGGACCTGTCCGCGGAACTCGCGCTCGCGGAATGCGTCCACCTCGAAGGTGACGGCCTGGTTCACGGCGATGTTGCCGATGTCGGATTCGTCGACCTGGGCCTCGATCTGGATGCGCGACAGGTCCTGCGCGATCAGGAACAGGACAGGCGCGTTCAGGCTGGCCGCGACGGTCTGTCCCACGTCCACCTGCCGGTCCACGATCACCCCGTCGATGGGCGAGCGAATATAGGTGCGCTGAAGGTCGACCTCGGCGCTTTCAAGGCTCGCCTCGCGCTGCACGAGGGTGGCCTGGGCGTTGCGCAGGTTGGCCTGGGCGACCAGAACCTGCGACTGGGCGGAATCGCGGGCGGTCTCGGCGGTGTCGAACTGTGCCTGGGCGTAGGTGCCGCGCGCGAGCAGTTCCTGAGCGCGCTCGAACGCGCGCTGGGCCTCGCGGGCCTGTGACTGGGCGTTGGTGACGTTGGCGCGGGCGACCTCCACCTGGGCGGCGGCGACGTCGAGGCTGGCCTGAGCCTCGCGCACGCGGGTCTCGAAGGACTGGGGATCGAGCCGGGCGATGAGCTGGCCGGCTTCCACCTCGTCGTTGAAGTCGGCGTGCAGCTCGATGAGCTGGCCGGAGAGCTGAGAGCCCACCTCCACGATGACCAGCGGCGCGATGGCGCCGGTCGAGGCCACCGTGCGCGACAGGTCGCGGGTCTCGGCCCGGCCGGTCTCGACCGCCAGGCCCGAAGAATCGCCATTGCCGTTCAGCATGATGAAAGCGGCCGCCCCGAGGGCCGCGACGAGCGCTGCCGCGCCGATGAAAAGTTTGCGATTCATGCCTGTTCCATCTTCCCGGATGCGCGCTCGGCGCGAGTCGGCGCCGCTTCATACGCCTGTTGAACGCGGTATCACGCCCCGTTCCGTCGCCGAAAATGAAATGTATGTCAGTGACCTGCATTCAAATGAGAATGGTTCGCAAATACAGCGGCTTGAAGCTGTCAACACCTGCTGATTTCGCGGTGGTTTCGGCTTGCGGCGGGTGGGCTGTCGCTCTAGCTTCCGCCCCGACCGAAGGGGGCCTTTTCCTGTCAGCCCGGCGGCGCCGCGATGGCGCGCCATGACGACGGGCCGGGCCAAACGTGAGGACCACGGCGAATGGACGCGCTGCTCCTTGAATACCTGCCGATCCTGATCTTCCTGGGCATCGCTACCGCCATGGGAATCGGCTTCATCCTCGCCGCGCACGTCCTCGCGCCGTCGAATCCCGACCCGGAGAAGGTCTCCACGTACGAGTGCGGCTTCAACGCCTTCGACGACGCCCGCCTGAAGTTCGACGTCCGATTCTACCTGGTGGCCATCCTGTTCATCATCTTCGACCTGGAGGTGGCGTTCCTGTTCCCGTGGATCTTCCCGATCTTCGAGGGGAACATTTTCGCCTTCTGGTCCATGATGGTCTTCCTTGGCGTGCTGACCATCGGTTTCCTTTACGAGTGGCGCAAAGGCGCCCTGGACTGGGAGTGATCGCCCATGGCTGATCCGACCATCAAAGAGCCCGTTCCCGCCGGCGCCGCGGCGCGCGCGCAGACTCCGCTCTACGACCCCAAGAAGCATGATCCCTTCCATGACGGCCTGAGCGCGCAGCTCGCCGACAAGGGCTTCATCGTGGCCGCCGCCGACGATCTCATCACCTGGGCGCGCACCGGCTCGCTGATGTGGATGACCTTCGGGCTGGCCTGCTGCGCGGTGGAGATGATGCAGGCGTCCATGCCGCGCTACGACATCGAGCGCTTCGGCGCCGCGCCGCGCGGCTCGCCCCGCCAGTCGGACGTGATGATCGTGGCGGGCACCCTGACCAACAAGATGGCTCCGGCCCTGCGCAAGGTCTACGACCAGATGCCCGAGCCGCGCTACGTCATCTCCATGGGGTCGTGCGCGAACGGGGGCGGGTATTACCACTACTCGTACTCGGTGGTGCGCGGCTGCGACCGCATCGTGCCGGTGGACATCTACGTGCCCGGCTGCCCTCCGACCGCTGAAGCGCTGATCTACGGCATTCTGCAGCTGCAGAAGAAGATCCGCCGCGAAGGTTCGATCGAGCGCTAGGCCGGAGGATTTCAAGCCATGAGCAAGCCTGACACCCTCAATGAGCTGGCCGAGCACATCGCCCAGGCGCTGGACGAGGACGTCCGCGAGTGGCGCGTGACGCACGGCGAGCTGACGGTGCTGATCCACCGCGACCGCATCGTGAAGGTGCTGACCTTCCTGCGCGACGACGCGGCGTGCCGCTTCACCTCGCTGATCGACATCTGCGGTGTGGACTGGCCCTCACGGACCGAGCGCTTCGACGTGGTCTACCACCTGCTGTCGATGCACCATAACCAGCGCATCCGCGTGACCCTGCAGACCGACGAAGACACGCCCGTGCCCAGCACGGTGGAGGTGTTCCCCGCGTCGAACTGGTTCGAGCGCGAGGCTTTCGACATGTACGGTGTGCTGTTCGACAGCCATCCCGACCTGCGCCGGATCCTGACCGATTACGGCTTCCACGGGCACCCGCTGCGCAAGGACTTCCCGCTGACGGGCTTCACCGAGGTCCGTTACGACGAGGCGGAGAAGCGGGTGGTCTACCAGCCCGTCTCGCTGGTCCAGGAATATCGCGACTTCGATTTCCTCTCGCCGTGGGAAGGCGCGAAATACGTGCTGCCCGGCGACGAGAAGGCGGAGGGGAAGGCTTAGGCCATGGCTGAAACCGACATCCGCAATTTCACGATCAATTTCGGCCCGGTCCACCCGGCGGCCCACGGCGTGCTGCGCCTGGTGCTGGAACTGGACGGGGAGGTGGTCGAGCGCGTCGATCCGCATATCGGCCTGCTTCACCGCGGCACCGAGAAGCTGCTCGAGCACAAGACCTATCTCCAGGGCATCGGTTATTTCGACCGTCTCGACTACGTCGCGCCGATGAACCAGGAGCACGCCTTCTGCATGGCCATCGAGCGCCTTGCGGGCATTCCGGTGCCCCGGCGCGGCCAGTATGTGCGCGTGCTCTATTCAGAGATCGGCCGCATCCTCAATCACCTGCTTAACGTGACCACGCAGGCGATGGACGTGGGCGCGCTGACCCCGCCGCTGTGGGGCTTCGAAGAGCGCGAGAAGCTGATGGTCTTCTACGAGCGGGCGTCCGGCGCCCGTCTGCACGCGCACTTCTTCCGCCCCGGCGGCGTGCATCAGGACCTGCCCCAGGAGCTGATCGACGACATCTCCGCATGGTGCGACGCCTTTCCCAAGGCCATCGCGGACATGCACACCCTGCTGACCGAGAACCGCATCTTCAAGCAACGCAACGTGGACATCGCGGTCGTCAGCCGCGAGGACGCGCTGGCCTGGGGCTTCTCTGGCGTGATGGTGCGCGGTTCGGGCATGGCCTGGGACCTGCGCCGCTCGCAGCCCTACGAGGTCTATGACGAGCTCGACTTCAAGGTGCCCGTCGGCAAGAACGGCGACAATTACGACCGGTATCTGATCCGCATGGACGAGATGCTGGAGTCCGCGAAGATCATGAAGCAGTGCTGCGAATGGCTCTCCAAGGCGGAGAACCAGGGCGAGGTGCTGCCCACCGACACCAAGTTCGCGCCCCCGCGCCGGGCCGAGATGAAGCGCTCGATGGAAGCGCTCATCCACCACTTCAAGCTCTACACCGAGGGCGTCCATGTGCCCGAGGGCGAGTGCTACGCGGCGGTCGAGGCCCCCAAGGGCGAGTTCGGCGTCTATCTGGTCGCGGACGGGACCAACAAGCCCTACCGGCTGAAGATCCGCGCGCCGGGCTTCGCCCACCTGCAGGCGATGGACCACCTGAACAAGGGCCACATGCTGGCGGACGTGTCCGCCATCCTGGGCTCTCTGGACATCGTGTTCGGCGAGGTGGACCGCTGATGCTGGGCGCGGCGACGATGGCGGAACACGCGCGCAGCCCGGCCATGCTGGCCGAGGCGCAGCTCGCGGCGTACAACGCCCGCGATCTGGACGCGTTCGCCGCCGTCTTCTCCGAGGACGTGGAGGTCTATGACTTCCCCAGCACGCTGTCGCTGAAGGGCCGGGAGGCGTTCCGCGCCCGCTATGTCGAGCGCTTCAAGGCCGAGGGCCTGGAAGCCGTCGCGGTCCACCGGGCCGTGATCGGAAACCGCGTGATCGACCATGAGCGCGTCTGGCTGGAAGGCCGGGAGAACAGCGCCCCGATCGATCTCGTCGTCGTCTACACCGTGCGCGAGGGGCAGATCGCGCGCGTGGACTTCATCAAGGAAGGGTCGCCCCAGTGAGCGTGCGCCGTCTTGCAGCCGAACAGCCCGAAAGCTTCGCGTTCTCAAAGAACAGCGAGGACAAGGTCTCGTTCTGGATGAACAAGTATCCGACCGAGCGCAGAGCCTCGGCCGTGATCCCGCTGCTCTGGCTCGCCCAGAAGCAGGAGGGCTGGGTGTCCGAGCCGGCGATGCGCGAGATCGCGACGCGCTGCGCCATGCCCTATATCCGCGTCTACGAGGTCGCGACCTTCTACACGATGTTCAACCTCGAGCCTGTGGGCGAGCACCTGATCCAGGTGTGCGGCACCACGCCGTGCTGGCTGCGAGGCGCGGACGACCTGAAGGCCGTGTGCGAGAGCCGCATCGGCAAGAAGGGCCGCGGCAACGTCTCCGCGGACGGCAAGTTCTCCTGGGAAGAGGTCGAGTGCTTGGGCGCATGCTCGAACGCGCCGATGGTGCAGATCGCCAACCGGGACGGGGACTACTACTACGAAGACCTGACGGCTGAGGCGCTTGAGACGATCCTCGACGATCTGGCGGCTGGAAAACCGGTCGAACAGGGTCCTGTGACGGCCCGCACCGCGTCCGAGCCCTTCGAAGCGAAGGTGGAGACGCTGGTCGAGGCGAGCCTGTTCGACGGTTCGCGCGCGAAACCGATCACGCTGCCGAACATCTCCGGATCCGGCGTCGGCGAGCCTGAGCCCGCCACCGAAAAGAAACCCACCGACGACCGGGAGAAGGTCCAGGCCAAGACGGGCAAGGCGACCGCCAAGCCCGCGCCGCGCTCCAAGAAGGAGGCGGACAAGCCTGAGGACGCCCAGCCGAAGAAGCCCGCGAAGCCGCGCGCCGCCAAGAAGACGGAGGGCTAGACCATGACCCAGCTTCTTCTCGACAAGGACCGCATCTTCACCAACCTGTACGGCCATCACGACTTCCGTCTGGAAGCCGCGAAACAGCGCGGCTGCTGGAACGGGACGGCGGAGATGCTCCAGCAGGGCCGAGAGTGGATCATCGGCGAGGTCAAAGGCTCGGGCCTGCGCGGTCGGGGCGGGGCGGGTTTCCCCACCGGCCTGAAATGGTCCTTCATGCCCAAGGAAGTGGGCAATCGCCCGCACTATCTGGTGGTCAACGCGGACGAGTCCGAGCCGGGCACGTGCAAAGACCGCGAGATCATGCGCCATGATCCGCACCACCTGATCGAAGGCTGCCTGATCGCGTCCTTCGCGATGCAGGCTCACGCCTGCTACATCTACATCCGCGGCGAGTACGTGCACGAGCGCAACCAGCTCGAGGCCGCCATCGCCGAAGCCTATGAGAACAAGCTCATCGGCAAGGACAACATTCACGGCTGGGATTTCGACCTCTACGTCCATCACGGGGCGGGGGCGTATATCTGCGGCGAGGAGACCGCGCTGCTCGAAAGCCTGGAAGGCAAGAAGGGCCAGCCGCGCCTGAAGCCGCCTTTCCCGGCGAACGCGGGCCTCTACGGCGCGCCGACCACGGTCAACAACGTGGAATCCATCGCGGTGGTCCCCACCATCCTGCGCCGGTCCAAGGAGTGGTTCCTGGGCTTCGGGCGCGAGGGCAATGCGGGCACCAAGATCTTCTCGATCTCGGGCCACGTGAACGCGCCGTGCAACATCGAAGAGGCGATGTCGATCCCGCTCAGGACTCTCATCGAGAGCTATGCGGGCGGCGTGCGCGGCGGCTGGGACAATCTCAAGGCCGTCATCCCCGGCGGCTCCTCGGTGCCCCTGCTGCCCAAGGAAATCTGCGACGACGTGCTGATGGATTTCGACGCGCTCAAGGAGCACAAGTCGGGCCTGGGCACCGCGGCGGTGATCGTCATGGACAAGTCCACCGACATCGTGAAGGCCATCGCGCGCATCAGCTATTTCTACAAGCACGAGAGCTGCGGCCAGTGCACGCCCTGCCGCGAGGGCACGGGCTGGATGTGGCGGGTGCTCGAGCGCATGGCGCGCGGCGAGGCGGAGACCCGCGAGATCGACGACCTGCTGGACGTGGCCGGCCAGGTCGAGGGCCACACCATCTGCGCGCTGGGCGACGCCGCGGCGTGGCCGGTGCAGGGCCTGATCAGGCATTTCCGCCACGAGATCGAAGAGCGCATCGAGAACTACCGGGCCGGTCGCCCGGTGTTCGTGGCGGCGGCGGAGTAGGACCATGAGCGACAATCTTCGCACCATCGTGGTGGACGGCGAGACCGTCGAGGTTCCGGCCGAATACAATCTGCTGCAGGCCGCCGAGGCGGCGGGCCGCGAGATTCCGCGTTTCTGCTATCACGAGCGCCTGTCGGTGGCGGGCAACTGCCGCATGTGCCTGGTCGAGCTGGTCGGCGCGCCCAAGCCGGTGGCGTCGTGCGCCTATCTGGTCAAGGAGATGCGCGGCGGGCCGAACGGCGAGCCGCCCGAGATGCGCACCCTGTCGCCCATGGTCAAGAAGGCCCGCGAAGGGGTGATGGAGTTCCTGCTCATCAACCACCCGCTGGACTGCCCGATCTGCGACCAGGGCGGGGAGTGCGACCTGCAGGACCAGGCGATGGCCTATGGCCGCACCGGCTCGCGCTACGCCGAGAACAAGCGCGCGGTCGAAGACAAGTACATGGGCCCGCTGATCAAGACGATCATGACCCGCTGCATCCAGTGCACCCGCTGCGTGCGCTTCGCCACCGAAGTGGCGGGCGTGAGCGAGCTGGGCGCCATCGGGCGCGGCGAGGACATGGAGATCACCACCTATCTCGAACAGTCCATGACTTCGGAGCTGTCGGGCAACGTGATCGATCTGTGCCCGGTCGGCGCGCTGACCTCGCGGCCCTACGCCTACAACGCGCGGCCCTGGGAGCTGGCCAAGACCGAGACCATCGACGTGATGGACGCGCTGGGCGCGAACATCCGCGTGGACTCCCGCTCCGGCGCGGTGCTGCGGATCATGCCGCGCGTGCATGAGGACGTGAACCAGGAGTGGATCTCCGACAAGTCGCGCTTCGTGTGGGACGGTCTGGGCCGCCAGCGGCTGGACAAGCCCTTCGTTCGCGAGAACGGCCGCCTGCGCCCGTCCGACTGGGACGAGGCGCTGACCGTGGCGACCGAAACGCTGTCGGGCGACGCGTCGAAGATCGGCGTGATCGCGGGCGATCTGAACGACGTGGAAGGCCTGAAAGCGGCGAAAGACCTGTTCACCGCGCTTGGCGTGACCTCCATCGACGCCCGCCAGGACGGCGCGAAGATCGGGACCGGCCCGCGCCAGTCGTATCTTTTCAACTCCACCATCGCCGGGATCGACAAGGCCGACGCCATCCTGCTGATCGGGACCAATCCGCGTCTGGAAGCGCCGGTGCTGAACGCGCGCATCCGCGGCGCATGGCTGAACCGGAGCGCCGCGGTCGGCGTGATCGGCGAGGCGGCTGACCTGACCTATGACTATGAGCGTCTGGGCGAGGGGCCGTCCGACATCGCGGCGCTGGGCAAGAAGCGCTCGGGCTTCATCAAGACCCTGAAGGACGCCGAGCGGCCCATGATCATCGTCGGCGCGGGCGCGCTGGCCCGCGAGGACGGCGCTCAGGTGCTGCGCGCGGCGGGCGAGCTGGCCAAGACGGTCGGCGCGGTCACGGACGGCTGGAACGGCTTCAACGTTCTGCACACGGCGGCCAGCCGGGTCGGCGCGCTCGACCTGGGCTTCGTGCCGGGCGAGGGCGGCCGGTCGACGGCGGAGATCATGGCGGGCGCGCAGAGCGGCGAGATCGAGACCGTCGTGCTGCTGGGCGCGGACGAGATCGACACCGACGCGCTGGGCTCGGCCTTCGTGATCTATGTCGGCAGCCATGGCGACAAGGGCGCGGCGCGGGCCGATCTGGTCCTGCCCTCAGCGGCTTACACCGAAAAGAACGCGATCTACGTGAACACCGAAGGGCGCGCCCAGCTCGCCGAGCGGGCCGTCTTCCCCAAGGGTGAGGCGAAAGAGGACTGGGCCATCTTCCGCGCCCTGTCCGCCCGTCTGGGCAAGACTCTGCCCTATGACAGCCTGAACGCGCTGCGCGCGGCCCTGATCGAGCAGGTCGAGAGCTTCGGCGAGATCGACCACGCGCCGGGCGCGCACGGGGCGGACGCCTTCGACGTGGCGGCTGTCGGCGAGGCGGGCGAGGTGTCCGACGCGCCGTTCACGGCCGCGGTCACGGACTTTTATTTCACCAACCCGATCGCGCGGGCGTCCAGGACGATGGCGGAATGCTCCGCCGCGACCCTGGCGGCCAGAACCGAACTGCAAGCGGCGGAGTAGGAGCGCATGTACGACTTCGTCACCCAATGGGGCCCGGTCTGGGGCACGGTCGCCGTCATCGGCCAGATTCTGGGCTTCATGGTGGTCCTGCTGCTGTCGCTGGCCTTCCTGCTGCTGATGGACCGCAAGGTCTGGGCGGCCGTGCAGATGCGCAAGGGCCCGAACGTGGTCGGCGCGTTCGGCCTGATGCAGTCCTTCGCGGACTTCCTCAAGTTCGTGCTCAAGGAAATCATCGTGCCCGCGGGCGCGGACCGGCCGCTGTTCATACTGGCGCCGCTGCTGACCTTCGCGCTGGCCTTCATCACCTGGGCGGTGATCCCGGTCGCGCCCGGCTGGGTGATCTCCGACATAAACGTCGGCATCCTTTACGTGTTCGCGATCAGCTCGCTGGGCGTGTACGGCATCATCATCGGCGGCTGGGCCTCGAACTCGAAATACCCCTTCCTGGGCGCGATGCGGTCCGCCGCGCAGATGGTCTCCTACGAGGTGTCCATCGGCTTCGTGATCGTGGCGATCCTGGTCATGGCCGGGTCGATGAACCTGTCGACCGTCGTCGCCGCGCAGGGCGGGGGCTTCTGGAACTGGCACGTCCTGTCGCTGGACATGCTGCCGTGGCCCGCCTTCGCGATCACCATTCCGCTGTTCGTGATCTTCTTCGTGTCGGCGCTGGCGGAGACCAACCGTCCGCCCTTCGACCTGCCCGAGGCCGAATCGGAACTGGTGGCGGGCTATCAGGTGGAATACTCCTCCACGCCCTACCTGCTGTTCATGATCGGCGAGTATCTGAACATCGTGCTGATGTGCGCGCTGATGACCGTCCTGTTCCTGGGCGGCTGGCACGCGCCGCTGGACTTCCCGCCCTTCACCTGGATCCCGCCGGTCTTCTGGTTCGCGATCAAGGTGGTGTTCCTGTTCTTCATGTTCGCGATGGTGAAGGCGCTCGTGCCCCGCTACCGCTACGACCAGCTGATGCGGCTGGGCTGGAAGGTCTTCCTGCCCACCTCGCTCGCGGCCGTGGCGCTGATGGGCGGGTTCGTCGTCTACGCCAACGCCGGCTGACCGCCTCAAGGAGCGATCTGAGATGAGCCGTATCGCCCAGACCCTGCGCGGGGCCGCCCTGATGGATTTCTGGGGCGCCTTCGCGCTCGGCATGCGCCAGTTCTTCAAGCCCAAGCCGACGGTGAACTATCCGTTCGAGAAGGGCTATGTGAGCCCGCGCTTCCGCGGCCAGCACGCCCTGCGCCGCTACGCCAACGGCGAGGAGCGCTGCATCGCGTGCAAGCTGTGCGAGGCCGTGTGCCCCGCCCAGGCCATCACCATCGAGGCCGAGCCCCGCGAGGACGGTTCGCGCCGGACCACGCGCTACGACATCGACATGGTCAAGTGCATCTACTGCGGCTACTGCCAGGAGGCCTGCCCGGTGGACGCGATCGTGGAGGGGCCGAACTTCGAATACGCCACCGAGACCCGCGAGGAGCTGTACTACGACAAGGCCAAGCTCCTCGAGAACGGCGACCGGTGGGAGCGCGAGATCGCGCGGAACCTCGAACTCGACGCGCGCTACCGGTGACGTTAGAACGGCGCGCGATTCCTGACGGCCCGGCGCTTCGCGCGCAGGGCCTTGAAACCCAAGCCCGGCGAGTTTCTCGCCGACCCGGACGGGGGGCATGATGCTGCAAGCGGCGGCTTTTTACATTCTGTCGGCAGTCGCGGTCCTCTCCGCCTTCATGGTGGTGGCCGCGAAGAACCCGGTCAGGGCGGTGCTGTTCCTGATCCTCGCCTTCTTCTCGGTGGCCGGCATCTTCGTGATCCTGGGCGCGGAGTTCCTGGCGATGATCCTGGTCATCGTCTATGTCGGCGCGGTCGCGGTGCTGTTCCTGTTCGTCGTGATGATGCTCGACATCGATTTCGCCGAGCTCAAGCAGGGCTTCCTGAGCTATCTGCCGCTGGGCGGTCTGGTCGCGCTGGCGCTGGCCGCGATGCTGGCCCTTGTCGGCTTCACCTGGACCATGTCCGACACCGCTTCGGGCCATCTGCAGGCGCCGATGCCCGCTGACATGACCAATGTCGAAGCGCTGGGCGCGGTGCTGTACGACCAGTACGTCCTCTACTTCCAGCTCGCGGGCCTGATCCTGCTGGTCGCCATGATCGGCGCGATCACCCTGACCCTGCGCCACCGTCCGGGCGTTCGCCGTCAGGACGTGGGCAAGCAGGTCGGCCGCAAGCGGGCCGAGGCCGTCGAACTTGTCGATGTCAAACGGGGCGAGGGGATCGGCTGATGCTCGAGATCGGTCTGGGACATTACCTGACGCTGGGCGCGATCCTCTTCACCATCGGGGTGTTCGGGATCTTCGTGAACCGCAAGAACGTCATCATCCTCCTGATGTCGATCGAGCTGATCCTGCTGGCGGTCAACGTCAATCTCGTCGCCTTCTCCGCCAGCCTGGGCGATCTGGGCGGGCAGGTCTTCGCCATGTTCATCCTGACCGTGGCGGCCGCCGAGGCGGCGGTCGGCCTGGCGATCCTCGTGGTCTTCTTCCGCAACCGTGGCGATATCGCGGTTGAGGGCGTCAACATGATGAAGGGCTAGAGCGACCGCCATGGCTTACATCGTCGTCTTCGGACCCCTTCTCGCCGCCATCGTCGCCGGCCTGTTCCACAGGCAGATCGGCGTGAAGGCGAGCATGCTGATCACCACGGGCCTGACCATCCTGGCCGCGCTGGGCTCGGCCTGGCTGTTCTTCGACGTCGCCGTCGGGGGCAATGCGCGCACCTACCAGCTCGCCACCTGGATGGCGGTGGGATCGTTCGACGTGAGCTGGGCGATCAAGCTCGACACCCTGTCGGCGGTCATGCTGGTGGTCATCACCAGCGTGTCCTCGCTCGTGCACGTGTATTCCTGGGGCTACATGGCCGAGGATCCGCACCGGCCGCGCTTCTTCGCCTATCTGTCGCTGTTCACCTTCGCGATGCTGTCGCTGGTGACCGCGGACAACTTCCTGCAGATGTTCTTCGGCTGGGAAGGCGTGGGGCTGGCCTCCTACCTGCTGATCGGGTTCTGGTACAAGAAAGAGAGCGCCAACAGCGCCGCCATCAAGGCGTTCGTGACCAACCGCGTGGGCGATTTCGGCCTGGCGCTGGGCGTGATGGCGATCTTCTTCGTGTTCGGCACCGTCAGCTTCGACGAGGTGTTCGCCGCCGCGCCCGGTCAGGCCGACACCATCCTGACCTTCTTCGGGATCGAGTTCGCAGCGCTGGAGCTGATCGCCCTGCTGCTGTTCATCGGCGCGATGGGCAAGTCCGCGCAGTTCTTCCTGCACGTCTGGCTGCCCGACGCGATGGAAGGCCCGACGCCGGTCTCCGCGCTGATCCACGCCGCGACCATGGTGACCGCGGGCGTGTTCCTGGTCTGCCGCGCCTATCCGATCTACGAGATGGCCGAGCTGACCAGCGCCTTCATCACCGTGATCGGTCTGACCACCGCCCTGTTCGCGGCGACGGTCGGCCTGGCGCAGAACGACATCAAGCGGGTGATCGCGTACTCGACCTGCTCGCAGCTGGGCTACATGTTCTTCGCCGCGGGCCTGGGCCTGTACTCGGCGGCGATGTTCCACCTGTTCACCCACGCCTTCTTCAAGGCGCTCCTCTTCCTCGGGGCCGGCTCCGTGATCCACGGCCTGCATCACGAGCAGGACATGCGCCACATGGGCGGGGTGTGGAAGAAGCTGCCCCTGACCTGGGGGATGATGCTGATCGGCACGCTGGCCCTGACCGGCGTGGGCCTTCCGCTCATCAATCTGGGCCTGGCGGGATTCTATTCGAAGGACATGATCCTCGAAGAGGCCTTCATGGCCGGGGCGGAGGGCATTCCGTTCGGCTTCCTCGCCTTCATCGTGGGCATCATCGCGGCGGGCCTGACCAGCTTCTATTCCTGGCGCCTGATCTTCTTCACCTTCCACGGCACCTACCGGGGCGATCAGAAGACCTTTGATCACGCCCATGAAAGCCCGTGGGTGATGATGATCCCGCTCTTCCTGCTCGCCATCGGCGCAGTGTTCGCCGGCATGGTGTTCCGCAGCGACTTCGTGGGCTCGGGCGCGCTGACCTTCTGGGGCGAGAGCCTGCCCGCCGGTCCCTATGCCGAGGGCAATTACGGGCCGGGCGCGGAAGGCCACCACCCGCCGACCTGGGTGCTGTTCGCGCCGGTGGGCGTGACCGCCATCGGCTTCGTGCTCGCGTACTGGTTCTACGTGGTCAAGGAAGGCCTGCCCGCGCGCATCGCCGCGCAGAACGGCCCGCTGCACCGCTTCCTGTCCAACAAGTGGTATTTCGACGAGATCTACGACTTCGTCTTCGTGCGCGGCACGCGGGCGCTGGGCGACCTGTTCTGGAAGGGCGGAGACCAGAAGATCATCGACGGTCTGGGCCCCAACGGGGTCGCCGCGACCGTGATGGGCGGGGCGCGGCGCATCGCGAAGATGCAGACCGGATATCTCTATCACTACGCGTTCGTGATGCTGATCGGTGTGCTGCTGCTCACCATCTGGCTGATCGCCGGCGTCGGGGGACAATAGGACCATGCTGGGACAGCTTCCCATTCTCTCCGCGCTCGTCTGGCTGCCCGCGCTGGGCGCGGTCGCCATCCTGGTGCTGCGCGCGCTGATGCGCGGCGAGGACCAGGCCGCGCTCGAGCGCAACGCCCGCGGCGTGGCGCTGTTCGTCACCCTGTTCGTGTTCGCGCTGTCGATCCTGCTGGTGATCGAGTTCGACGCCAGCCAGGCCGGGTTCCAGTTCGTCGAGACCATCCCGTGGCTGGCCGAGCTGGGCATCGGCTACCGTATGGGCGTGGACGGCCTGTCGGTGCTGTTCGTGCTGCTGACCGCCTTCCTGATGCCGATCTGCATCCTGGCGAGCTGGAAGCTGGAAAAGCGGGTCGTGGACTACATGGCCGCGTTCCTGATCCTGGAGACGCTGGTCATCGGCATCTTCTGCGCCCTCGACCTGGTGCTGTTCTACATCTTCTTCGAAGGCTCGCTGATCCCGATGTTCCTGATCATCGGGGTCTGGGGCGGGGCGAACCGCATCTATGCGGCGTTCAAATTCTTCCTCTACACCTTCGTCGGCTCGGTGCTGATGCTGGTGGCGATGATCTGGATGTATCTGGACGCGGGCACCACCGACATTTCGGTGCTGCTGACCCACGAGTTCGCGCGCGACGCCCAGACATGGCTGTGGCTGGCCTTCTTCGCCTCGTTCGCGGTGAAGATGCCCATGTGGCCGGTCCACACCTGGCTGCCGGACGCCCACGTGGAGGCGCCCACGGCGGGCTCGGTCATTCTGGCGGGCATCCTGCTGAAGCTGGGCGGCTACGGCTTCCTGCGCTTCTCGCTGCCGATGTTCCCCGACGCCAGCGCCTTCTTCGCGCCCATGGTGATGGTGCTGTCGGTGATCGCGATCGTGTACACCTCGCTGGTCGCCTTCCGGCAGACCGACATCAAGAAGCTGATCGCCTACTCCTCGGTGGCGCACATGGGCTTCGTGACCATGGGCCTGTTCACCATGAACGAGGTCGGGGTGCAGGGCGCGATCTTCCAGATGCTCTCGCACGGGGTGATCTCGGGCGCGCTCTTCCTGTGCGTGGGCGTGATCTACGACCGCTTCCACACCCGCGAGATCGGCTTCTATGGCGGTCTGGTCCACCGGATGCCGGTCTATGCGGCCTTCTTCGCGCTGTTTGCCATGGCCAATGTGGGCCTGCCGGGCACGTCGGGCTTCGTGGGCGAGATCATGACCATGGTCGGCGCGTTCGAATACGATCCGCGCGTGGCCGCGGGCGCGGCGCTGGGCGTGATCTTCTCGGCCGTCTACATGCTCACCCTCTACAAGAAGGTGGTGTTCGGCGAGCTGACCAATCCGCGCCTTGAGACCGCGACCGACCTGAATGTCCGCGAATGGATCAATCTGGGCGTGCTCGGCTTCATCGCCATCTATCTCGGCTTCTTCACCACGCCGATCACGGCGACCACGGCGGCCTCCGTCGAGGCGCTGATCACCCAGTACCAGGCCGCGCTCGCCGCGGCCCCCAACTGAGTCCAGGGGCGACCGGATCATGACCGCTTCGATGCTTCTCAACGATCTGGGCCTGATCGCCCCGGAGCTGATCCTGGCCGGGGGAGCGATGGCGCTTCTGATGGTCGGGGTGTTCTCCAAGGTCGATCTTCAGGCCGCCCGGCTGGTGAACACCGCCACCATGGCCCTGTTCGCGCTGGCGGCCGCGGCCGCCATCTGGATCGCGCCTGACGCGCCCCAGACCGGCTTTGGCGGGGCGTTCGTGCTGGACGCGCTGGCGGTCTACGCCAAGGCGGTGATCTACGTGGTGGGCATAGCGGTGCTGATGCTGGCCTCGAAATTCCTCGAGCGCGAGCGGCTGGCCAAGTTCGAATATCCCGTGCTGGTCACGCTGGCGGTGCTGGGCCTGTCGGTCATGGTCTCCGCCAATGACCTGATCGGGCTCTATCTGGGCCTCGAGCTGTCCTCGCTGTCGCTCTACATCCTCGCCGCCTTCAACCGCGACTCCCTGCGCGCGTCCGAGGCGGGCCTGAAATACTTCGTGCTGGGCGCGCTCAGCTCGGGCCTGCTGCTGTATGGCTCGTCGCTGGTCTACGGCTTCGCGGGTTCGACCAATTTCGACGCCATCGCCACCGCCGCGGCCGCCGACGCCAATGTGGGCCTGATCTTCGGCCTGGTGTTCGTGATTTCGGGTCTGGCGTTCAAGATCTCCGCCGCGCCGTTCCACATGTGGACGCCGGACGTCTATGAAGGCGCGCCCACGCCGGTGGTGGCCTTCTTCGCCACCGCGCCCAAGCTGGCCGCCATGGCGCTGCTGGCGCGCGTTCTGATGGAGCCCTTCGGCCCCATGGTGGACGAGTGGCGTCAGGTCGTGATGGTGCTGGCGGTGCTGTCCATGGGCATCGGCGCGTTCGGCGCGCTCATGCAGACCAACATCAAGCGCCTGATGGGCTACTCCTCGATCGGCAATATCGGCTACATGCTGGTGGGCCTGGCCGCGGGCACCCAGGCGGGCGTGTGGGCCGTGCTGCTCTACATGACGCTCTACGTCTTCGCGGTGGTCGGGGCCTTCGGCGTGATCCTGTCCATGCGCCGCAGCGAGGGCATGGTCGAGCGCATCGAGGACCTGTCGGGCCTCGCCAAGACCCGTCCCGGTCTGGGCTATGCGATGACGGGCCTGCTGTTCTCCATCGGCGGCATGCCGCCTCTGGTGGGCTTCTTCGGCAAGCTGGCGGTGTTCGTCGCCGCGGTTCAGGCCGGTCTGGTGCCGCTGGTGATCATCGCCGCGCTCTTCTCGGCGGTGTCGATGGCCTACTACATCAAGATCGTTCGGGTGATGTGGTTCGACGAGCCCAAGGGCGAGTTCCTGCCCGCGCCCGCCGGCGTGATGGCCGTGACCCGGATCGCGGGCATCGCGACGCTGGCGCTGCTGCCGGTGGTGGGCTTCCTGTTCGCCCGCGTCATCCAGGCGGGCGGCGCGCTCGGCGGCTGACGTGCGGTTCGAGCATCTCGACCAGATCGATTCCACCAACGAGGAGGCCAAGCGCCGCGCGCTGGCCGGAGAGATCGGCCCGGTCTGGATCCGGGCCGACGCCCAGAGCGCGGGCCGGGGCCGCCGGGGGCGGGCCTGGGTCAGCGCGGACGGCAATCTGTTCGCCACAGGGCTCTACACCCTGACCGCCAGCCCCGCCGAGGCCGCCCAGCTCTCCTTCGCCGCCGCGCTGGCGGTCGGCGACCTCGCCCAGGCCGCGCTGCCGGGGGTGAAGGCGACGCTCAAATGGCCCAACGACGTTCTGGTCGAAGGGCGCAAGGTGGCGGGCATCCTGCTGGAAAGCGGCGCGCGGACCGGGGGCGGACTGTGGCTGGCCGTCGGGATCGGGATCAATCTCGCCCACCACCCCGAGGACGCCGAGCGCCCGGCTACCGATCTGGCCTTCCACGGCGCGGACATCGGCCCTGACGCGGCGGTGCGCGCGCTGGCCGAGCGGTTCGAGCACTGGAAGGCGCGCTGGGCGGAGATGGGCTTCGCGCCCCTGCGCGACGCCTGGATCGCGCGCGCCCACGGGCTGGGCGGGCCGTGCGAGGCGCGGCTGGACGGCGAGACCGTCCGGGGCGTGTTCGCCGACCTGACGCCGGACGGCGCGCTCCGGCTGGATTTGCCCGAGGGCGGAAGACGGTTTATCTCCGCGGGCGACGTCTTCTTTCCCGGCCAGAGCTGAGCCGACCGGAGCCTTCCATGCTGCTCGCCATCGACTGCGGCAACACCAACACCCTGTTCGCGGTCCATGACGGCAAGCGCTGGCGGGCCCAGTGGCGCACGGCCACCCACACCACGCGGACCGCGGACGAGTACGCCGTGTGGCTGTCCCAGCTCATGGCCATGCAGCGGCTGGACCTGACCGACATCGACGCGTGCGTGATCTCCTCGGTGGTGCCTCAGTCGCTGTTCCACCTGCGCAACCTGTCGCGCCGCTATCTGAACGCCGACCCGCTGGTGGTGGGCGATGAGGGCGTGGACATCGGCATCGCGGTGAAGATCGAGCGGCCCAACGAGGCGGGCGCGGACCGGCTGGTCAACGCCCTGGGCTGCCGGGTGCAGTATCCGGGCGACCTGATCATCGTGGACTCCGGCACCGCGACCACGTTCGACGTCATCAGCGGGGAGGGGGCCTTCCTGGGCGGGATCATCGCGCCGGGGATCAACCTGTCCATGCAGGCCCTGCACAACGCCGCCGCCCAGCTTCCGCGCATCGCCATCGAGCGGCCCGCGAAAGTGATCGGGACGAATACAGTGGGCGCCATGCAATCGGGCGTCTTCTGGGGCTATATCGATCTCATCGACGGGCTGATCGCCCGCATCAAGGCCGAGCACGGCCAGCCCATGACCGTCATCGCCACCGGCGGGGTCGCCTCGCTGTTCGAAGGCGCCTCGGCCGCGATCGACCATTTCGATCCGGACGTGACCATCAGGGGGCTTCTCGAGCTCTGGCGACGCAACAAGGACACAGCGTGACCTCAAAACCTGACGCCCTCTATTTCGTGCCGCTGGGCGGCGCGGACGAGATCGGCATGAATTTCAATCTTTACGGCTACGGGCCCGAAGAGAACCGCCGCTGGATCATCGTCGACTGCGGCGTGACCTTCGGCGACCTGTCCACGCCCGGCGTGGACGTGATCATGCCCGACCCGCGCTTCATCGAGGAACGCGCCCACCAGCTCGAAGCCATCATCCTGACCCACGCCCACGAGGACCACATGGGCGCGGTCGCCCATCTGTGGCAGCGCTTGCGCTGTCCGATCTACGCCACGCCGTTCACGGCCTGGCTGGTGCGCGACCGGCTGCAGGAGAAGGGCATTCTGGGCGAGGTGCCGGTTCACGAGCTGCCGCTTGAAAGCCGGATCAAGGTCGGCCCGTTCGATCTTGAACTGATCACGATGAGCCACTCCATCCCCGAGCCGAACGGCATCGCCATCCGCACCCCCGCCGCCACGGTCCTGCATACCGGCGACTGGAAACTGGACGCGAACCCGGTGCTGGGCGGCACGACCGACGCCAAGGCGCTCAAGGCGCTGGGCGACGAGGGCGTGACGGCGATGGTGTGCGACTCCACCAACGTGTTCAGCCCCGGCGAGGCGGGCTCGGAAGCCAGCGTGCGCGAGGAGATGATCAAGGTGGTCGGCCAGCAGACGGGCCGGGTCGCCATCGCGTCTTTCGCCTCGAACGTTGCGCGCCTGAAGTCCGCCATCGAGGCGGCCGAGGCCAATGGCCGGAAGGTGTGCCTGGTGGGCCGGTCCATGCACCGCATGACCAACGCGGCCAAGGCCGTGGGCATTCTCAGCGAAGCCCAGGAGTTCGTCGACGAAGAGGACGCCGCCCGCTTCCCGCCGCACAAGATCTGCTTCATCTGCACCGGATCGCAGGGCGAGCCGCGCGCGGCGCTGTCGCGCATCGCCGAGGGCAGCCACCGCAATGTGAAGCTGGGCGAGGGCGACGTGGTGCTGTTCTCCTCGCGCATGATCCCCGGCAATGAGCGGGGCATCTTCGACCTGATGAACAAGCTGGCCGAGCGCGGCGTGCGCCTGATCACCGAGCGCGACCATCCCATCCACGTCTCCGGCCACCCGTGCCGGGACGAGCTCAAGCAGATGTACGAATGGGTCCGGCCGCAGAACGCCATCCCCGTGCACGGCGAGCGCCGTCACCTGATCGAGCACGCGGCGTTCGCGAAAGAGCAGGGCGTCAAGAAGGCCATCGCGCCGCGTAATGGCGACGTGTTCGAGATCAGCGCCAAGGGCATCCGCATCGTGGACGAGGCGCCCTGGGGCCAGCTGCATCTGGACGGCAATTTCATCGTCCGCGCCGACGCGCCCTCCATGCGCGAGCGGCGCAAGATGTCGTGGTCGGGCGTGGTGTCCGTCGCGATGGCCATCGATTCGCGCGGGCGGATCGTGTCCGGTCCCGACATCCGCACGGTGGGCCTGCCTGAAGAGCCCGGCACGGATCTCGAGGACTTCCTGGACGAGCTGGCCGATGCCGCCGAAGCGGCCTTCGGACGGCTGAACGGCAAGGCCCGCACCGACGAGGACGCGGTCGAGGACGCCGTGCGCATGGCCGTGCGGCGCGAGGCCAACCGCATCTGGGGCCGCAAGCCCGTGGTTGAAGCCATGGTGCTGATGACCTGAGGGGGACGATCCGATGAAACTGGGACGGCTGAACCATGTCGGGGTCGCGACCCCTGACGTGACGGCGGCGGCGAAGGTTTATGCCGAGCTTTACGGCGCCGCCGACGCGACAGAGGCGAAGGATTTCCCGCACCTGGGGGTGCGGGTGATCTTCGTGAACACCCCCAACATGCAGATCGAGCTGATCGAGCCGCTCGGCCCGGACAGCGCGATCACGAAATTCCTCGAAAAAAACCCCAAAGGCGGCCAGCACCACATGTGCTTCGAGGTGGATGACATCATCGCGGCCCGCGATGCCATGCGCGAGCGCGGAGCCACGGTGCTGGGCACGGGCGAGCCCTATGTGGGCGCCCACGGCGTGCCGGTGATCTTCATCCATCCCAAGGACACCGGCGGCGTGCTGATCGAGCTCATGCAGGCGCCGGAGGGGCACTGACCATGTGGCGATACGCTCAGATGTTCATCGTGGCGCTGTCGCTGGTGCTGCTGTTCGCCCAGCTTTTCGTGCGCTCGGGCGAGGTGGGCTTCGTCGAGGGGATCGTGGTCTGGCTGATCTCGTGGTGGATCATCCTGTTCATGGTCCTGCCGCTGAAGGTGAAGGGCCAGTTCGAGACCGGCGAGGTCGTGCCCGGCTCCGAGCCCGGCGCGCCCTCCGTGCCCCTGCTCAAATACAAGGCGTGGCTGACCACCGTGCTGGCCAGCGGGTTCTGGCTGATCTTCTTCGCGGTGATGGAGCTGGGCCTGATCGACATCGACGCCCTGCCGTTCATGGACCAGCTCGGCCCGCAGTGGTGAGAGCGGGGCGCATTGCATGCGGGGGCGGGGCGGTCTAATGCTCGCAGCCGAGCCCTAGTCCCTCCGCCTCTTTTCCAGGACGACCGACCCGCATGCGCCTGTCCCGCTTCTTCCTGCCCGTCCTGAAGGAAACCCCCGCCGACGCCCAGATCGCTTCGCACCGGCTGATGCTGCGCGCGGGCATGGTCCGGCAGGAGGCCGCGGGCATCTACGCCTGGCTGCCGCTGGGCTTCCGCGTCCTGAAAAAGATCGAGCAGATCGTCCGCGAGGAGCAGGACCGGGCCGGGGCGGTCGAGCTGCTCATGCCCACCCTGCAGTCCGCTGACCTGTGGCGCGAGAGCGGGCGGTATGACGGCTATGGCAAGGAGATGCTCCGCATCGTCGACCGGCACGAGCGCGACCTGCTCTACGGACCGACGAACGAGGAGATGATCACCGAGATCTTCCGCGGCTACTGTCGGTCCTACAAGGACCTGCCCAAGCTGCTCTATCACATCCAGTGGAAGTTCCGTGACGAGATCCGCCCGCGCTTCGGCGTGATGCGCGGCCGCGAATTCCTGATGAAGGACGCGTATTCGTTCGATCTGGATGAGCAAGCCGCCAGAACGTCTTACAACAGGATGTTCGTCGCATATCTGAACACCTTCGCCCGCATGGGGCTGAAGGCGGTGCCCATGCGCGCGGACACCGGGCCCATCGGCGGCGACCTGAGCCACGAGTTCATCATCCTGGCCGAGACCGGCGAAAGCGAGGTGTTCTGCGACGCCGCCCTGGTGGACATGGGCGCGCCGGGGCCGGACGTGGATTTCGACGGCGACCTGCAGCCGCTGGTGGACGCGCGCACCGCGCTGTACGCCGCCACCGACGAGATGCACGAGCCCGACCGCTTCGCCGACGTGCCCGAGGAGCGCCGCCTGAGCGCGCGGGGCATCGAGGTGGGCCATATCTTCTATTTCGGCACCAAGTATTCCGACCCCATGAAGGCGGTCGTCACCCATCCCGACGGGCAGGACCGGGCCGTCCACATGGGCTCTTACGGGGTGGGCGTGTCGCGCCTGATGGGCGCGATCATCGAGGCCCATCACGACGAGGCCGGCTGCGTGTGGCCCGAACAGGTCGCCCCGTTCGGCGCGGGCGTCATCAACCTCAAGGCCGGCGACGCGGACACCGACGCGGCCTGCCAGAGCGCCTACGAGACGCTGTCCAAAGCCGGGCGCGATCCGCTGCTGGACGACACCGACAACCGTCCGGGCGGCAAGTTCGCGACCATGGACCTGATCGGGCTGCCCTATCAGCTCATCATCGGTCCGCGGGGGCTGAAAGAGGGCAAGGCCGAGGTGAAGATCCGCCGCAGCGGCGGGCGCCATGAGCTGAGTCTGGAAGACGCCATCGCCCGGCTGGCCGAAGGCGCGTTCGCCGATGGCTGAGGCGGCGGCCAGCTCCGCTGCGCCCCGTCGCAAGGGGGCGAGGCCGTTCTCCGGCTATGAGTTCATGCTGGCGCTGCGCTATCTGCGCGCGCGCAAGCGCAATGGCGGGGCGACCGTCATCGCGATCCTGTCCTTTCTGGGCATCATGCTGGCCATCGCCGCGCTGATCACCGTGATGTCGGTGATGAACGGCTTCCGCCACGAGCTGCTGACCCGCCTGCTGGGCGTGCAGCCCCATGTCTATGTCTACCTGTCCGACGCCAGCGTGGCCGACGATCTGTCCGAGGCGATCAACGACGTGCCCGGCGTGCGTCAGGCGGGTCCGGTCATCGTCGCGCAGGGCCTGCTGACATCGGCTTCGGGTGGCGCGGCGGGCGTGCAGGTGATCGGCGTGCGGCCCCGCGATCTGGCCCGATTCGACATCATCACCGGGGAGGGGGACGCCGCCGAGGCCGGCGGCGGGCTGGTGCAGGGCGCCATCGACAGCTTCGGCGAAGGCCGCCTGGGCGGGGACGCCATCCTGATCGGCTCGGGCGTGGCCGCCCAGCTGCGCGTGGGGGCGGGCGATCCGGTCTCCCTTCTCGCGCCGGACGGGGCCTCCACGCCCATGGGCACCGCGCCGCGCCGCAAGACCTATTACGCGGACGGCATCATCTCGATGGGGGTGCTCGATCTGGACCGGGTCTATGTCTTCATGCCCATCGAGCAGGCGGCGGTGTTCTTCAACCGCCCCGACGGTGTGGATTACATCGACGTGCGGCTGACCGATCCCGACCGGCCAGAGGCGGCGATGGAGCGGATTCGCCAGATCGCGCCGCCCGGCTCGGTCCTGCGCGACTGGCGCGAGGAGAACCGCGCCTTCTGGAACGCGCTGCAGGTGGAGCGCAACCTGATGCGCCTGATCCTGTCCATCGTGGTGGCCATCGCGGCGATGAACATCATCGCCGGGCTGGTCATGCTGGTGAAGAACAAGACCCGGGACATCGCCATCCTCAGGACTATGGGGGCCACGCAGGCCTCCGTGATGCGGATATTCCTGATTTCGGGCGCGGCAATCGGGGTGCTGGGCACCATCGCGGGCATCGTGCTGGGCGTGCTGCTGGTCACCTTCATCGGACCGATCCAGGACGGGCTGGCCTTCGTGTTCGGCGTCGATCTGTTCGATCCCACCGTCTACATGCTCTACCGCCTGCCCGCCCGCATGGATCTGGGCGAGCTGGTCTTCGTGTCCCTGTGGGGCTTCCTCACCGCGATCCTGACCACCGTGATCCCGTCCTGGGCCGCGGGCCGGATCGACCCCGTCGTGGCGCTGCGCAATGAGTGATCCGGCCCTGTCCATCCGCGGCCTGGACCGCAGCTACGAGACGGACGCCGAGCGTCTGGACGTGCTCAAGGCGGTCGATCTCGATCTCTATCCGGGCGAGCTGGTGGGGCTGGTCGGGCCCTCGGGCTCGGGCAAGTCCTCGCTGCTGCATGCCGCGGCCCTGCTGGAAAAGCCCAATGCGGGGCAGGTGGTCCTCAACGGCCGGGACGGGCTGGCGCTGTCGGAGCGCGAGCGCACCGCCCTGCGGCGGCGTGAGATCGGTTTCGTCTATCAGTTCCATCACCTGCTCCCCGAACTGAATGCTCTGGAGAACGTCGCCCTGCCGCGGCTGATCGCGGGCGATTCAAAGCGCGCGGCCCATCGGGCCGCGGCCATGTGGCTGGAGCGTCTGGGGCTGGGCGCCCGGCTTGATCACCGGCCGGGCCAGCTTTCGGGCGGCGAGCAGCAGCGCGTTGCCATCGCCCGCGCCTTGGTCAACGAGCCGCGCATCGTGCTGGCCGACGAGCCCACGGGCAATCTCGATCCGGCGACCTCCGATCAGGTGTTCGACGCGCTGGCCGACGCCTGCCGCCAGGCGGGGGCCGCAGGCCTGATCGCCACCCACAATCACGAGCTCGCTCGCCGCATGGACCGGGTCCTGACCGTCGATCAGGGTCGCGTCGTCCCACTCTCGGCCTGATTCTTTTCCTTTGCTGACAACGACTTGGCGACCTCCCGGGGCGGGCAGGGCGCTTTTTCGCGATTCGCGCGTTGACGGCCGGAACAAAAAGGGAATACAAGAATGAGAACAAAACAGGAATAACTCTATCAGCCAAGGAGATCACGCCATGCGCCGCTTCATCGAAGACGCCACCTCCGCCATCGTCGTTCTGGGCTTCGTCAGTGTGATGGTCACCTGGAGCGCCGCTTTCGTAGGCTGATCGCGACGCCATATCGCGCTAGCCTGATCGGCCCGTCCGCGCGAGTCGCGGCCGGGATCCCGATCCGCCGCCAGAAGGCCCCGCGACCATGCCCGCATCCGGCTTCATCCACCTGCGCTCCCGCTCGCCCTATTCGCTTCTGGAAGGCGCGCTGAGGATCAAGGAGATGGCCGGGCTGTGCCGGGACCACGCCATGCCCGCGCTGGCGCTGACCGACACCAACAACCTGTTCGGCGCGCTGGAATTCTCCGAGGTCATGGCCGGGGAGGGGATTCAGCCCGTCATCGGCTGCACCTTCACCGTCCAGCTCGCCCCGCCCAAGCCCGGCGAGCGCTCCGTCCCCCGCGGCACCCTGGTTCTGCTCGCCCGGGACGAGGCGGGTTACCGCAATCTGATGACCCTTAGCTCGGCGGCCTATCTGGAGACGGGGCCGACCGAGGAGCCCCACCTGCTCCTCGACCGCGTGCTGGCCTGCTCTGAAGGGCTGATCTGCCTGACGGGCGGCCATGACGGCCTGCTCAACCGCCTGATCTGCGACGGTCGCGAGGGGCCGGCCTCGGAAATGGCCGATCTGCTGGCCGAGACGTTCGGCGACCGGCTTTATTTCGAACTTCAGCGCCATGGCCGCGCGGACGACGTGACCGCGGAGAACTGGCTGGTGCCCGAGGCCTACCGGCGGGGCGTGGGCCTGGTGGCGACCAACGAGCCGTTTTTCGCCAGGCCCGAGCTTCACAAGGCCCATGACGCGCTGCTGTGCATCGCCCAGTCGAGCTATGTGACCGTCGACGACAGGCGCAGGCTCACCGCCGAGCACTATTTCAAGTCCGCCGACGAAATGGCCGAGCGCTTCAAGGACCTGCCCGAAGCGATTGAAAACACGGTCGACATCGCCCGGCGCTGCGCCTTCCGCCCGCGCCTTCACGATCCCATCCTGCCGCGCTTCACCACCGAGGCGGGCCGCGACGAGACCGAGGAACTCCGCGTTCAGGCCCGCGAGGGATTGAAGGAGAGGCTTGAAAAGGTCGAGCCCGCGGCTCCCGTGGAGGCATACGAGGAGCGGCTGGCCTACGAGCTGTCCATCATCGAGCGGATGGGCTTTCCCGGCTACTTCCTGATCGTGTCGGACTTCATCAAGTGGGCGAAGCAGCACGACATTCCGGTGGGGCCGGGCCGGGGCTCGGGCGCGGGCTCGGTGGTCGCCTGGGCGCTGACCATCACCGATCTCGACCCGCTGCGCTTCGGCCTGCTGTTCGAGCGCTTCCTGAACCCCGAACGGGTCTCCATGCCCGATTTCGACGTGGACTTCTGCCAAGACCGGCGCGGGGAGGTGATCCGCTACGTCAAGGACCGCTATGGGGCGGACCGGGTCGCCCAGATCATCACCTTCGGGACCCTGCAGGCGCGCGCGGTGGTGCGCGACGTGGGCCGGGTGCTGCAGCTGCCCTTCCCGGTGGTGGACCGCATCGCCAAGCAGGTGCCCAACAATCCCGCCCAGCCGGTCACGCTGGCTGAGGCGATGCAGACCGAACCCAAGCTGCAGGCCATGCGGCGCGAGGACGAGGCGGTCGACCGGCTCATCACCGTCGCGCTCCAGCTCGAGGGGCTGTACCGGAACGCCTCGACCCACGCCGCGGGCGTGGTGATCGGCGACCGGCCCCTGACCGAACTCGTGCCGCTCTATCAGGACCCGCGCTCGGACCTGCCCGCCACCCAGTTCAACATGAAATGGGTCGAGCCCGCGGGGCTGGTGAAGTTCGACTTCCTGGGGCTGAAGACCCTGACCGTGATCGCCCGCGCGCTTCAGCACCTGCAGGCCTCGACCGGCGAGACCGTGGACATCGAGGCGATCAGCCTCGAGGACGGCCCGTCCTACGAGCTTCTGGCCTCAGGCGCGGCCATCGGCGTGTTCCAGCTTGAAAGCTCGGGCATGCGCGACACGCTCAAGAAGGTCAAACCGGACTCCATCGAAGACATCATCGCGCTCATCTCGCTCTACCGGCCGGGCCCGATGAAGAACATCGACGTGTATGTCGACCGCAAGTTCGGGCGGGCCGAGCCGGACTATCTCCATCCCGATCTTCAGACCGTCCTGGAAGAGACCTACGGGGTCATCATCTACCAGGAGCAGGTGATGCAGATCGCCCAGATCCTGTCGGGCTACTCGCTGGGCGAGGCCGACCTGCTGCGCCGGGCGATGGGCAAGAAGAAGAAAGAGGAGATGGACAAGCAGCGCGCCCGCTTCCTGCAGGGCGCCGCGGAGAAGGGCGTGGCGAAGGACCGGGCGAATTACATCTTCGATCTGGTCGCCGAGTTCGCCGGGTACGGCTTCAACAAGTCCCACGCCGCCGCCTACGCCCTGATCGCGTACCGGACCGCGTGGCTGAAAGCCAACCATCCGGTGGCCTTCATGGCCGGCCTGATGAGTCTGGACATCGCCAACACCGACAAGCTGGCGGTCTTCTTCCAGGAGACCCGGCGCATGGGCATCTCCATGCTGCCGCCCGACGTGAACGCGTCTGAAGCCGATTTCGCCGTCGAGGGCGTGGCGATCCGCTATGCGCTGGGCGCGATCCGCAATGTCGGCTTTTCCGCCATGGAGCACGTCGCGGAGGTCCGCCGGACGGGCGGGCCGTTCCAGAACCTGTTCGATTTCGCCGAGCGGGTCGATCCGCGGCAGGTCAACAAGCGCGCTTTCGAGAACCTGGCGCGGGCCGGGGCGTTCGACACGCTCGAACCCGACCGCGCGCGCGCCTTCGCGGCGGCCGAGACCCTGCTGGCCCTGTCCCAGCAGGCCCTGAGCGAACGCGAGAGCGCGCAGGTCTCGCTGTTCGGCGGCGGAGGCGATGCGGCCCCTGCGCTGCAGCGACCCAACCTGCCGTCGCCTGAGCCGTGGGATCCGGTGCGGCGGCTGGACGAGGAGCTGGCCGCGATCGGCTTCTACCTGTCGGGCCATCCGCTGGACGACATGGTGCCCGCGCTCCAGAAGCGCGGGGTCATCCTGTACGCCGCGCTGCCCGGCCGGGCGGCCGAGGGCGTGCGCGCGGCGCGAGTGGCGGGCGTGGTGCGGCGGCGTCAGGAGAAGATATCCAAGCGCGGCGACCGGTTCGCCTTCCTGACCCTGTCCGATCCCACCGGCGAGTACGAGGCGCTGGTCCCGCCCAAGGTTCTGCCCGACCTGCGCGACATCATCGAGCCGGGCGCGGCGGTTATGTGCACGGTGAGGGTGGAGGAGCAGGACGAGCAGATCCGGCTGATCCTGGACAGCGCGGACCTGATCGATCCGTTCGCCGCCGAGCATGCGGGCGACGGACTGATGATCCATATCGCCGATCCGGGCGCTCTGGCTGGCCTGCGCGAGCGGCTGGAACGTGCGGACGCCCGCCCCGACGGGCCGCGGGGCAGCGTGCATCTGGTGCTGCCGCTGGGCGACGGGCGCAGCGCGGAACTGCGTCTGGCGGGCCGTCACGCCATCGATCCGGCCGCGCGGAGCGCTATCAAGCAGCTCGCGGGCGTGGCCGCGGTCGAGACGCTCTGACCGCGAGTCCTTCCGGCGCAGCCCGAAGCGCTTGTGCGCGCAGCGCTTCGACCGTATAAGCGCGCGCGATCCCACACGTGGAGCTCGGTCCGCCATCGCGGCGGCCCGCTCCGGTGCCGCGTCCGTCCATGGTGGCCGGCCGGCTCCGCTCCACGGAGGCCAACCGGAAAAGGATTACATCGATGGCTCTCCCTGAATTCTCCATGCGTCAGCTGCTGGAATCCGGCGCGCATTTCGGTCACCAGACCCACCGCTGGAACCCGAAGATGAAAGGTTACATCTTCGGCGAGCGGTCCGGCATCCACATCATCGACCTGTCGCAGACCGTCCCGCTGCTCCACCAGGCTCTGGTGAAGGTGCGCGAAGTGGCGGCCAAAGGCGGCCGCATCCTGTTCGTCGGCACCAAGCGTCAGGCCTCCGAGCCCGTCGCTCAGGCCGCCCAGCGCTGCGCCCAGTACTACATGAACCATCGCTGGCTCGGCGGCACGCTGACCAACTGGCGCACCATCTCCAACTCGATCTCCCGCCTGCGCGAGCTGGAAGCCCTGCTCGACCAGGACGGCGGCCCCCAGGGTCTGACCAAGAAAGAGGGCCTGGTGCTGTCGCGCGAGCGCGAAAAGCTCGAGCGCTCGCTGGGCGGCATCAAGGAAATGGGCGGCACGCCCGACCTGATGTTCGTGATCGACACCAACAAGGAAGCGATCGCCATCCAGGAAGCCAAGCGCCTTGGCATCCCCGTCGTGGCCATCGTGGACACCAACTGCGATCCCGACCTGATCGATTTCCCGATCCCGGCCAATGACGACGCGGCCCGCGCGATCTCGCTGTACTGCGACCTGATCGCCGACGCCGTGCTGGACGGCATCTCCGACAGCCAGGCCGCCCTGGGCGTGGATCTGGGCGCCTCCGAGGCCCCGGCCGCCGAGCCGGCCCTGACCGAGGAAGCCCCCGCCGAGGCCGCGCCTGCGGAGGCCGCCGCCGAAGAGGCCCCCGTCGAGGAGCCCAAGGCTGAAGAGGCCGCCAAGGCCGAAGAAGACGCCAAATCGTAAGCTCTGAAGAGCCCACAGAAGACTCCAAGGAGACCTCCCCCATGGCAGAGATCACCGCCGCCCTCGTCAAGGAACTTCGCGAGAAGACCGGCGCGGGCATGATGGACTGCAAGAAGGCGCTGTCGGAAACCAATGGCGACCTCGAAGCCGCCGTCGACTGGCTGCGCAAGAAGGGCCTGTCCAAGGCCGCCAAGAAGGCCGACCGCGTCGCCGCTGACGGCCTGGTGGCCGTGGCCGCCAAGGCCAGCGGCGCCGGCATGGCCGCCGCCGCGGTCGAGGTGAACGCCGAGACCGACTTCGTCGCGCGCAACGAGCTGTTCCAGAAGGCCGTCGCCGAGATCGCCGAGCTGGGCATCGACAACGCCGACGTCGAATCCCTGAACGGCGCGAAAATGGCGTCGGGCGAGACCGTCGCGGACAGCCTGACCAACATGATCGCCAAGATCGGCGAGAACATGAGCGTGCGCCGCGTCGCCACGCTGAAGGCCGATCCGGGCGTCGTGGCCACCTACGTGCACAACGCCGCCACCGACGGCATGGGCAAGATCGGCGTTCTGGTCGCGCTCAAGTCCGAGGGCGACAAGGACAAGCTGCTGGAGCTGGGCCGCAAGGTCGCCATGCACGTCGCGGCCGGCTCGCCCTCCGTCGCGCTGTCCTCGCGCGTGGACGAGCTGGACCCCGCCGTCATCGAGAAGGAGCGTGAAGTGTTCGCCGACCAGGCGCGCGCTTCGGGCAAGCCTGAGAACATCATCGAGAAGATGGTCGAAGGCCGCCTGCGCAAGTTCTACGAGGAAGTGGTGCTGTCCCAGCAGTCCTTCGTGCTGGACCCCGACAAGACCGTCGAGCAGGCCCTGAAGGCCGCCGAGGCCGAAGTCGGCGGCGCGATCGAGCTGGTCGGCTTCGTCCGCATGGTGCTGGGCGAAGGCGTTGAAAAGAAGGAAGAGGATTTCGCGGCTGAAGTGGCCGCCATGGGCAAATCCTGATCCTGATGCTATGCCGTCGGTCCGGTTCGTCCGGGCCGGCGGCGTCAGCCTGACGCCCGCCAGGGACACCCACAGAACGCGAGAACCAGCCCCGTGAGCGAGACCGACGCCCCCGCCCCAAGGACCCCCAAAGGCCCCTTCAAGCGGGTTCTCCTGAAGGTTTCCGGCGAGGCGCTGATGGGGGATGGCCCTTACGGCATCGACATGCCGACCGCCGAACGCATCGCCGACGAGATCGGCGAGGCGGTCGAAGCCGGTTACGAGCTGTGCCTGGTCATCGGGGGCGGGAACATCTACCGCGGACTGTCCGCCGCCGCCAAGGGCATGGACCGGGCCGCGGCCGACTACATGGGCATGCTGGCGACCGTGATGAACGCGCTGGCCATGCAGACCGCGCTCGAGCGCCGCGGCGTTCAGACCCGCGTTCAGTCCGCCATCCCCATGACCACCGTATGCGAGCCCTATATCCGCCGCCGCGCCGTGAGGCACATGGAAAAGGGCCGGGTCGTGATCTTCGCGGCGGGCACGGGCAATCCGTTCTTCACCACCGACACCGCCGCCGCGCTGCGCGCCGCGGAGATGGGCTGCGACGCCCTGCTCAAGGGGACGGGCGTGGACGGGGTGTATTCGGACGATCCCAAGACCAATCCCGACGCGGAGCGCTATGACCGGCTGGACTATATGGACGTGCTAGCGCGCGATCTGAAAGTTATGGACGCCTCGGCCGTGTCGCTCATGCGAGACAATCAGATACCCATCGTGGTGTTCTCCATCCGCGAGCAGGGCGGGCTGGCCCGCGTGCTCGACGGCGAGGGGGTGTGCACCATCGTGGGCGGGGCCAAGACGGCCGCCCGATAAGAACAAGAACCCTCACGGGGAAGGAAGACCGACGATGAGCAAGGCTGGCGATTTCGATCTCAATGACATCAAACGGCGCATGGACGGCGCGGTGGAGGCCCTGAAGAAGGAATTCTCCGGCCTGCGCACCGGGCGCGCGAGCGCGGCCCTTCTCGACCCGATCAAGGTGGACGCCTATGGCAGCCCCACCCCGATCCCCCAGGTCGGCACCGTGACCACGCCCGAGCCGCGCATGCTGTCGGTGCAGGTGTGGGACAAGAACCTCGCCCCCGCCGTGGACAAGGCGATCCGCAACTCCTCGCTGGGCCTGAACCCGGTCGTTGAAGGCACCCTGATCCGCATTCCGATCCCGCCGCTGAACGAGGAGCGCCGCGCCGAGCTGGCCAAGACCGCCGGCGCCTATGCCGAGCAGGCCCGCGTCGCCGTGCGCAATGTGCGCCGCGACGGCATGGACGCGCTCAAGCGCGCCGAGAAGGACAACCACATCAGCGAAGACGAGCACAAGCGCTACTCCGATCAGGTCCAGAAGGCGACCGACGCGGAGATCGAGCACATCGACCAGCTTCTCAAACAGAAGCAGGAAGAGATCACCCAGGTCTGAGGCGGCCAGCGCGCAGCGCCGCCGGGGAGGGCGTCATGACTGCCCATAAGGACGCCGGGCGCGTCCCCCCGCGCCATGTGGCGATCATCATGGACGGCAACGGCCGCTGGGCGAAGGCCCGCGGCCGTCCGCGCGCCTTCGGTCACCGCGAGGGCGTTGAAGCCGTCCGCCGCGCCGTGCGCGCCGCGGGAGATCTGGGCATCGGCCATCTGACCCTGTTCGGCTTCTCCACCGAGAACTGGACCCGCCCCGCCGAGGAGATCGACGCCCTGTTCGATCTGCTGCGCCGTTTCGTGGACACCGATCTGGAGAAGCTGGCCGCCGAAGGCGTGCGCATCCGCATCATCGGACGGCGAGAGGGCCTGTCGGACGACATCGCGGGCATCATCGAGCGCGCCGAGTCCCGCACGCGGGACAATGACCGTTTCCACCTGACCATCGCCTTCAACTATGGCGGCCGCGACGAGCTGGCGCGCGCCGCGCGGCGCCTGGCCGAGCGGGTCGCGGCGGGCGAGCTGTCCGCTGACAAGGTGGACGAGGCGGCGTTTGCCGGCGCTCTGGACACTGCCGGCCTGCCCGATCCCGACCTCCTGATCCGCACCAGCGGCGAGAAGCGGCTGTCCAACTTCCTGCTGTGGCAGGCCGCCTATGCCGAGTTCGTCTTCCTGGACGTCCTGTGGCCCGATTTCGGTGCGCAGCAGCTGGCCGAGGCGGTGGACGTCTTCCACGCGCGCGAGCGCCGGTATGGCGGCGTGAGCCATGGCTGACGACAGGATCGCGCCGTACCGCGACCCCGCGCTGGGCAAGCGGATCGCCTCCGGCCTCGTTCTGGCTCCGGTCGCTCTGGGGCTGGTCTGGGCGGGCGGCTATGCCTTCGCCGTTTTCGTCGCCGCCTTCGCCGCCGCCATGGCGTGGGAATGGGTGCGGATGTCCGATCCCGAGGCGCCCTCGCGCGCCTTCGCCATCGCCACTGCCATCGCGGTGGGCGGGGCGCTCCTGTCCGCGCAGGGAGCGTATGGATGGGCGGCCGCCTGGATTCTGGGCGGCGCCGTGCTGGCCGCCGTGGACCGCCGCCAACGGGGCCGGTTCAACCGCGCCCTGTTCGGGCAGGCCTATGTCTCCGGCGCGGTGGCGGCCCTCGTCGCGCTGCGGATGGACACGGAGGCGGGCGGGCTGATCGCGGTTCTCTTCCTGCTCTGCGTGGTCTGGGGGGCGGACATCTTCGCCTATCTGGCCGGGACGTTTCTGGGCGGGCCGCGCCTTATCCCGTCGGTCAGCCCCAACAAGACCTGGACCGGGCTCGTCGCCGGACTGATCTTCGGAACGCTGTCTGGCGTCGGCGTGGCGCTGCTGTTCGGGCTCGATCCCGTGCGCGCGGCGCTCATCGCCCTGCCGACGGCATTTGCCGCGATGGCCGGGGATCTCGTCATGTCGCTGTGCAAGCGGCGCTTCGGGGTGAAGGATGCCGGGGCGTTGATCCCGGGCCATGGCGGGGTTCTGGATCGGGTGGACGCGCTGATGATGGCCGCTCTGTTCGCCGGAGCGTTGGCGGTCGCGCTGCCGGGCGGCTGGCCGGGGGCGGGCTCATGAGCGCGCGCAGCGTCACCGTTCTGGGCGCGACCGGCTCGGTCGGGCTGGCCACGCTGGACCTGATCCGCACGGCGGGGGCGGAGCGGTTCTCCGTGACCGCTCTGACAGCCAACACGAATGCGGTCGAGCTGGCCCGGCTGGCGCTCGAACTGCGTCCTCGCTTCGTGGCCTTGGGCGATCCGGCTGCCGCGCCTGATCTGGCCGCCGTTCTGGACGGCTCAGGGATCGAATGGGGGGCGGGCGAGGACGCGGTCGCTCACGCCGCTTCGCTCGATGCGGACTGGACGATGGCGGCCATCGTCGGCGCGGCGGGTCTCAAGCCCACGCTGGAGGCCGTTCGCCGGGGCGGAGCGGTGGCCTTCGCCAACAAGGAGGCGCTCGTCTGCGCGGGCCAGCTGTTCATGCAGGCCGCCAGCGACAGCGGCGCGCGCCTTCTGCCTGTGGATTCAGAGCACAACGCCATTTTCCAGGTGTTCGACGAGAGCCGCCGGGCGGGCATCCGCCGCATCATCCTGACCGCGTCGGGCGGCCCCTTCCTGCACGCCAGCGCCGATGAAATGAAAGCGGCGAAGCCTGGCGACGCGCTGGCCCACCCGATCTGGTCCATGGGCGCGAAAATCTCCATCGACAGCGCCACCATGATGAACAAGGGGCTGGAGATCATCGAGGCCTGCCACCTGTTCGCCCTCGGCCATGAAAAGGTCGATGTGCTGGTCCACCCTGAGTCCATCGTCCACGGACTGGTGGAATATGCCGATGGCGGACTGCTGGCCCAGATGGGCGCGCCGGACATGAGGACGCCCATCGCCCATGCCCTGGGCTGGCCGGACAGGCTGGAGACCTCGGTGGCGCGGCTGGATCTGGCCGCTCTTGGAAAACTGACCTTTTTCGCCCCCGATCCCGACCGCTTTCCCGCCCTGCGGATTGCCCGCGAGGCGTTCGACGCGGGCGGCTGCGCCCCGGCCGTGCTCAACGCCGCCAACGAGGTGGCCGTGCAAGCCTTTCTGAATGGTCAGATAGGCTTTCTTGACATTGCCTCGACGGTCTCTGACGCTCTGGATCGGGCGACGCGGGAAGACACGCCGCAACTGGACGATTTCGACGCCGTGCTGGCCTGCGACGCCATCGGGCGCCGTCTTGCCGGAGATGCGGTGGCACGCTTCTCGCGGGCGGCCCGGCTTAAGGACAACGGATAACCCATGCTTGATCTTTTCGGCGCCGGTCTCGTGAGCCTCGCGGCCTTCGTGGCCGTGATCTCGTTCGTCGTGGTCATCCACGAGCTGGGCCATTATTCGGCCGGGCGCGTCTTCGGCGTGCACGCGGACGCCTTCTCCATCGGGTTCGGCCCCACGCTGGCCTCCTGGCGGGACCGGCGCGGCACGATCTGGCGCATCGCGGCGCTGCCGCTGGGCGGCTATGTGAAGTTCCGCGGAGACGGCAACGC
Source organism: Glycocaulis profundi (assembly GCA_007050995.1). Lineage (GTDB taxonomy): Bacteria > Pseudomonadota > Alphaproteobacteria > Caulobacterales > Maricaulaceae > Glycocaulis > Glycocaulis profundi. The sequence continues at coordinate 45,633 of VJOU01000005.1, forward strand.
GGCCAGCGCGCCCGATCGTGACGAGCTGGAGCGCCTGCGCGCCGAGCGCGACGACGCGGACACCGTGTTCCATTTCAAGCCGGTCTGGCAGCGCGCGATCATCGTCGCGGCGGGGCCGGTGGCGAATTTCATCCTGGCCATACTGCTGTTCGCGATTCTCGGCGTGGCGCGGGGCGAGGTCGTGGTCGAGCCGCGGGTCAGCGACGTGGTCGCGGAGAGCCCCGCCGACGCGGCCGGGTTCCAGCCTGGTGATCTGGTGCTGGCCATCAACGGGAATGCGGTGGAGAGCTTCACCGACATCACCTCCACGGTCATGCTGCGCGCCGGTCATGAACTCCGTTTCACCGTGGAACGCGAAGGCGGGCAGATCGAGCTTCTGGCCACCCCGCGGCGCGAAATGCGCGCTGACGGACTGGGCGGGGAACGGGCCATGGGCTTCCTGGGCCTGGCCGCGCAGTCCGAGCGCGTCGTCCGCCGCTATTCGGTGTGGGAGGCGCCCGGATATGGCGTGCGCCGCACCTGGGAGATGAGCGAGACCATTCTCGATTACATGGGCCGCCTGGTCACCGGGCGCGCGTCCATCGAATACGTGAACGGGCCGGTGGGGATCGCCACCACGGCGGGCCAGATCGCCAACAATGCGGTGTCGGGCGCACCCGTCGACACCACCGTTCAGGTGGGGCTCGGCGACCGCGTGATCCAGCTTGTGACGGGGCTGGTGCTGCTGTCGGCCCTGCTGTCGGTCGCCCTCGGTTTGATGAATCTCCTGCCCATCCCGGTTCTCGATGGGGGCCACCTTGTGTATTACGCCTATGAGGCCATCGCGCAGAAGCCGCCCAGCCCCGCCCTCCAGGCAGCCGGGTTCAAGCTGGGTCTCGTGCTCATTCTGGGTCTGCTCGCTGTGGCAACCTGGAACGATCTGAGTTATCTGCGCGGGATGTTCTCTTAAAGGCCCGGGCCCGGGCGGAACCAAGGGATTAAAGATGCTGATGTTGCGGCACCTCGCCACCGCGTTCGCGATGACACTTGTTTTCGCGGCCGCGTCGGAATCCCGCCAGTTCCCGGCAGGCGAGCAGCCGGAGGCTGACCTCAGCGAACTGCCCGCCGCCCAGGAGGCTCCAGACCTCAGCGAGGTCGTCACCGAGGGCGAGCAGCCGATCGCGGCTGGCGAGCAGATCCGTCAGATCATCGTGGAAGGCAATCAGCGGGTCGAGGCGGAGACCATTCTGTCCTACTTCCTGCTGCGTCCGGGTGACCGCGCCGATTCGCGTCTGCTCAACCTGTCCATCCAGACCCTGTATTCCACGAACCTGTTCGCGGACGTGACCATCGGGTTCGAGGACGGCGTGATGATCGTCGCGGTTCAGGAGAACCCGATCATCAACCGCGTGGTGCTGGAAGGAAACCGGTCGGTTTCCGACAATAGAATCACCGACGAAGTCGAACTTCAGCCCCGCGCGATCTTCACCCACGCCCGGGTTCAGGCCGACGTCCAGCGCATCCTGGAGGTCTATCGCCGTTCGGGCCGCTTCGCCGCGCAGGTCACGCCGCGGATCGTGGAGCTGCCCCAGAACCGCGTGGACCTCGTGTTCGAGATCGCCGAAGGACCGGTCAGCGGCATCCGGCGCATCAATTTCGTGGGCAACCGGACCTATTCCGACCGCAGGCTTCGCGGCGAGATACTCACCGCCGAGTCGCGCTGGTGGCGGTTCTTCAGCTCCAACGACAACTATGATCCCGACCGGGTCGAGTTCGACCGCGAGCAGCTCCGCCAGTTCTACGCCGACCGCGGCTATGCCGACTTCCGCGTCATCTCCGCGGTCGCCAGCCTGACCCCGGACCAGTCTGGCTTCTACGTCACCTTCACGGTGGACGAGGGCGACCGGTACGATTTCGGCGACATCTCGGTGACGACCGAAATCCCGGACCTGAATGAAGAGTATCTCGAGGCGATCATCGCCACGCAGCCCGGCCGTCTCTATCGCGGCAGCCTCATCGAGGAGTCCATCGACACCCTGACCTTCGCGGCCGGGGCGGCTGGCTACGCCTTCGTGAACGTCAGCCCGCAGGTGCGTCCGAACCGCGAAAACCAGACCATCGACATCGAGTACGTCATCAGCGAAGCGCCCCGGGTCTACATCGAACGCATCGACATCGTGGGCAACACCCGCACGCTCGACCGGGTGATCCGGCGCGAGATGGAAGTGGCCGAAGGCGACGCCTTCAACCAGGTCCTTCTGAACGCATCCCGGTCGCGAGTCGGGCGTCTGGGCTTCTTCTCCGACGTTCAGATCGAGCCTGTGCAGGGGTCGGCGCCCGACCGCGCTCAGGTGCAGGTGCAGGTGACCGAGCAGCCCACCGGCGAGCTGGCCTTCGGTGTGGGTTTCTCATCCACCGATGCCTTCCTGGTCGACTTCTCGATCTCCGAGCGCAACCTGCGGGGCCGGGGCCAGTTCCTGCGCTTCCGCGTGTCAGCGAGCTCGCGTCAGCAGCAGATCGACATCCGTTTCACCGAACCGCGTTTCCTGGGGCGGAACCTCGCGGGCAGCGTGGACCTGTTCCAGATCCGCTCGGACTTTTCACGTGAAGCCTCCTTCGAGACGGAATCCACCGGCTTCTCGCTCAGCGCGGGTTTCCCGCTCACGAGGGCCGTGGACGCCCGGCTGACCTACACCCTCAGGACCGACCAGGTGCGCACCTTCTCGGGCGTGTCTGAATCGATCCAGCGCGCTGCAGGCTCTAGGGTGACGTCTATGGTCGGTTACGGCGTCGGCTGGAACCGGGTGGACGACTTCATGGACCCCACCCGCGGCTTCCGCCTGACGCTCAACCAGGACTTCGCCGGCTTCGGCGGGGACGTGCGCTATGTCCGCACCGAGGCGAGGGGCGCGGTGTACCGGCCGGTCTTCCGCAACGACGTCGTGTTCAGCGTCAGCGGCGATGCGGGCTTCCTGCTCTCCTGGGGCGGCGACACCGCCCGGATCAACGACCGGTTCTTCAAGGGCGGCAACTCGTTCCGCGGCTTTGAAGTGGCGGGCATCGGCCCGCGCGTGGTCCAGCGCAGCGAGGCTGGCGATCTGGTGTCCGGCGACGCCCTGGGCGGCAATTTTTACGCCATCGGCGCGGTCGAGCTGACCTTCCCGCTTGGCCTGCCCGAGCAGTACGGCATCCGAGGCAGCGTCTTCACCGAATTCGGCACGCTGGGCATGCTGCCCAACATCGACCAGATTTCGGACGCAGGAGGGCCTGGCGCCATCTTTACCGTGGATGACCTCGCTCCGCGCGTGTCGGCCGGCGTGAGCATCTTCTGGGATTCTCCATTCGGCCCGGTGAGGTTCGACTTCGCCGAAGCCCTCGTCCGGGAAGAGTATGACCGGCGCGAATTCTTCAGGTTCAGCACCAGAACAGGGTTCTAAACGCACATGTTCAACCAGATCATCCGCGCCTGCGGGCGCCAGATTCGCGGCCTCTTCGCCGCAGCGGTCATGGCCGGCGGCCTGGCCGGCGCCGCGGCGGCTCAGGACGTCCTCGTGATGAACGAGGAGCGCATCCTGCGCGACAGCCAGGTCGGCCAGCATGTGGCCGCCCAGATGGAAGTCATCGGCAACGAGATCCAGCAGGAGCTCGACGCCGCTTCGGGTCCGCTCGAGGCCGAGAACGAGCGCCTGAGCCAGGAAACCGCCGCGCTCAGCCAGGAAGCCATCCAGCAGCGGCCTGACCTGATCCAGCAGATCCAGCAGCTTCAGCAGCAGGCTCAGGAATTTGAACAGCTCCGCCGTATCCGCTCTCAGGAACTGATGGCGACGCAGCGTCAGGCCATGCAGCCCGTTCTGGAAACGCTTCAGACCGTCCTCCAGGAAGTGGTCAACGAGCGTAACGCCTCGGTGCTTCTGGACCGCTCTCAGGTCGTGTACGCCCGCGATACCGTGGACGTCTCTCAGGCCGTGATCGAACGCCTGGACCAGCGCATCCAGACCACACCGGTCAACCGGGTGCGCGCGCCCCAGAACGGCCAGCAGTAAGCCGGAGGACCCGCCCGTGGGGACCGACACCCGATTTTATTCGCGTCTCGGTCCGCTCACGGCGGAGCATCTGGCCAGCATCAGTGAGGCCCGGCTCGCGGCGGGCGGCGATGTCCTGATCGAGGATGTCGCCGAGCCCGCCGCCGCCGGGCCCGGCTGTCTCGTTTTCCTGACATCGTCGAACGGCCTGATGAACGGTCTGCCCGCCGGAGCGGCGGCGATCGTGCCCGAAGGCATGGAGGCCGATGCGCCTGAAGGCGTGGCCGTGCTGGTCCACCGCTCTCCCAAAGCCGCCTTCGCCAAGGCCGCTCAGGCTCTGCTGGAGCCGCGGCGCAACGAGGCGGAAGCCTTGGTGGCGGACAGTGCGGAGGTTCATGCCGACGCCCGTCTGTCTCCGGGCTGCGTGATCGGGCCGGGCGCGATCATCGAGGCGGACGCGCAGATCTGCGCGGGCGCGGTCATCGGCCCAGGCTGCGTGATCGGCGAGGGGACCCGCATCGGGCCGCGCGCCGTCATCACCTTCGCCCTGGTCGGCGCACGATGCGAGATCGGCGCGGGCGCGGTGATCGGGGAGACAGGGTTCGGACTGGTCCAGGACCAGGGTTCTCTCCTGACCCTGCCGCATCTGGGCCGGGTGATCATCGGCGACGAGGTCACCATCGGCGCCAACACCACCATCGACCGCGGCATGCTGTCCGACACCCGGCTGGGCCGGGGATGCCGGATCGATAATCTGTGCCATGTGGGCCACAACGTTGAGGTCGGCGAGTTCGCGGTGATGGCCGCGTTCGCCGGCATTTCGGGCAGCGTGAAAATCGGCGCGGGCGCTCAGTTCGGCGGGCGCGTGGGCGTGGCCGACCACCTGACCATCGGCAAGGGCGCGCGTCTGGCCGCCGATTCGGCCGTCATGCGCGATGTGCCCGATGGCGAGACCTGGGCGGGATCGCCCGCCCAGCCCATACAGCGTTTCATGCGCGAGACCGCCTGGGTGCGGCGCGAGGCTGGACGCAAGGGGGCGAAGTCCTCCAGAAAGACCGAGGGCTGAAACCTCGAGGGGGAGTTGATGGCTGAAGAACAGGCGCATATCGGAGCGGACGAGATCCTCGCCCGGCTGCCCCACCGCTATCCCTTCCTGCTGATCGACCGCGCCACCGATTACGTGGAAGGCAAATCCATCCGCGGCATCAAGGGCGTGACCGCGTCAGAGCCGCATTTTCAGGGCCATTTCCCCGGCAATCCGGTCATGCCCGGCGTGCTGATCATCGAAGCGGTGGCCCAGACCGGCGCGCTGCTGATGTCCAAGACGCTGGATGCGGACATCTCGCGCACCACGATCTATTTCCTCGGCGTGGACAAGGCGCGCTTCCGCAAGCCGGTCCTGCCCGGCGACCTGCTGGAAATGCCCGTCGAGGTCGTCGCCGCCAAGCGCGGCATCTTCAAATTCCGCGGCGAAGCCTGGGCGGGCGGCGTGAAATGCGCCGAGCTGGAATTCGCCGCCACGTCCGCCACCCGGGGAGACGCCTGATGACCGCGACCATCCACCCCAGCGCCGTGGTCGATTCCAAGGCGGAGATCGGCGCGAATGTCGAGATCGGTCCGTTCTGTCACATCGGCCCTCATGCGGTGATCCGGGACGGCGCGAAACTGCTCTCCCATGTCAGCGTGCAGGGGCGCACCGATATCGGCGAGGACTGCGTCATCCACCCCTTCTCCGCGCTGGGCAGCCCGCCGCAGGACTTCAAATACAAGGGCGGCGACGTGCGCCTGGTCCTCGGCCCGCGCAATATCCTGCGCGAGCAGGTGACCATGCATCTGGGCACCGAGCAGGGCCGGGGCGAGACGAAAGTCGGCGCGGGCGGGTATTTCATGGTCGGCGCCCATGTCGGCCATGACTGCGTGGTCGGCGACGGCGTGGTCTTCGCCAACAACGCCACGCTGGGCGGGGAAGTGACCGTGGGCGACTACGTGATCATGGGCGGCCTGGCCGCCATCCACCAGAAATGCCGGGTGGGGCGCTACGCCTTCATCGGCGGCACCGCGCCGGTGACCGGCGACGTGATCCCCTACGGCATGGTGGACAATCACGGCTGGCTGGCTGGGCTCAACCTGGTGGGCCTGAAACGCCGCGGGTTCAAGCGCGACCTGATCCACGATCTGCGCGCGGCTTACCGCCTGATCTTCGCCGCCGAAGGCGCATTCACAGAGCGGCTGGAAGACGCCTCGCGGCTGTTCTCCGGCCGCAGCGAGGTCGTCGAAATCATCGAGTTCATCCGCGCCCCCGCCGCCCGTCCGCTGTGCGGGCCCGAGCACGACCACTAGGAGGCCTGTCATGTCCGGCTGGCGCAGGCTGGGGCTGATCGCCGGGGGCGGGGACCTGCCCGCCCGCGTGGCAGAGGCGTGCGCCGCGGAGGGCCGTCTGGGACTGGTGGTGGCCCTGAAGGGCTTCGCCGATCCGACCCGTTACGATGGCGCGATTGAGCGGGGGCTGGGCCAGTTCGGCAAGGTGATCGAGGACCTGCGCGCGGCGGGGTGCGACGCGGTCTGCTTCGCGGGCATCGTGACCCGGCCTGACTTCCGCACTCTGGTCCCTGACTGGGGGGGCGCGAAACTGCTGCCCAAGGCGGTCGCCGCGGCGGTCAAGGGCGATGACGCCCTGCTGCGCGTGATCGTGGGCGGGTTCGAAGACGCGGGCTTCCATGTCGTCGGCGCGCAGGAGGTCTGCGAAGGCCTGCTCGCCGCGGCGGGACCCGTGGGCGCGCTTTCGCCCGATGACGCCCAGCTCGCCGACGCCCGAAAGGCCCTTGAGATCGCGGCGGCCACCGGCGCGCTCGATATCGGACAGGGCGCGGTGGTGTGCGAGGGACTGGTTCTGGCCGTGGAGGCTCAGGAAGGCACCGATCTCATGCTCGCCCGCGTCGCCGCGCTGCCCGAAGCGCTGCGTGGCACGCCCCAGGCGAGGCGCGGCGCGCTGGCCAAGCGGCCCAAGCCCCAGCAGGAGCGGCGCATCGATCTGCCCGTGATCGGCGTCTCGACGGTGCAGGGCGCGGCGAAGGCGGGGCTGGCGGGCATCGCCGTGCCGGCCGGGGGCGCGCTGATCCTTGGCCGTGAGGCCGTCGCCGAAGCCGCCGACGCGGCGGGACTCTACGTCATCGGCCTGCCCGTGGAGGAGGGGTGAGGCCCCCCCGCGTCTTTCTGGTCGCCGCTGAGCCTTCAGGCGATCTGCTGGGCGCGGATCTGGCGCGCGCGCTGAAAGCGGCGGACCCGGACGTCGAGCTGGCGGGCTTGGGCGGACCGGCGATGGCGGCGGAGGGGATCGACAGCGCGGCGGATATCTCCGGGCTGTCCGTGCTGGGCCTGTTCGACGGTTTGCGCATCCTGAAACTGGTTAATCAGAGAGCCGAGGAGACCGCGCTCGCCGCCCGCGAATTCGGCGCGGACGCGGTGGTCCTGATCGACAGCTGGGGCTTCATGCTGCGCGCCGCGTGGAAGACGCGCGAGCATCATCCCGGCGCGCTGCGGATCAAGTATGTCGGCCCGCAGGTCTTCGCCACGCGGCCGAAACGCGCCAAGGCGCTGGCCGAGGCGGTCGATCACCTGCTGGCGATCCATCCCTTCGATCCGCCCTATTTCGAGCCCTACGGTCTGGACGTCACCTTCGTGGGCAATCCTGCGCTTGAGCGTGATCTGAGCGGGGACGGCCCGGCCTTCCGCGCGCGGCACGGAATGGAGGCGGGCGCCACGCTGGCGCTGGTGCTGTTCGGCAGCCGCCGGTCCGAACTGACGCGATTGTTTCCGCATTTCGCCGACACCGTCGCACGCCTGTCCAAGGCCCGCCCCGGCGTGCGCTTCGCCGCGCCGCTGGCTCCGGCCATCGCGGAGGAGGCGCGGGCCATGATCGCGGCCGATCCCCGGCTGTCGGCCCTCGTCACGGTGGATGGCGACGAGCGGCTGGACGCCTTTGCCGCCGCGGATCTGGCGCTGGCCTGCTCGGGCACGGCGACGCTGGAACTGGCGCGGGTGGGGGTGCCCACCGTGGCCGCCTACCGGCTGGGCTGGATGAGCTGGGCGCTGGCGCGGGCCGTTCTGATGAAGTCGCGCTATATCAGCCTGGCCAACATCGCCGCGGGCGAGGAGCTGATCACCGAGCGCGTGCAGACCCGGGCCAATGCGGCCAACCTCGTTCCGCCCATGCTCGACCTGATCGACGATCCGGCGGGCCGGGCCGCGCTGTCGGAGCGCCTGAGGGCGGTCACGCGCGAGATGGCCGGAGAGGGCGGCAGCCCCAGCGCGAATGCGGCCGAAGCCGTGCTGCGCCTGATCCGACAGAAAGCCTCCTGAAACGAAAAACCCCGGCGAAGCCAGAGCTTGCCGGGGTTCCTTCAGGTCATTTCGAGCGATCAGCGCTGGTTGAGCGGCAGGTAGTCGCGCTCGTTGTCGCCGGTGAAGATCTGGCGCGGACGACCGATCTTCTGGCTGGGATCCTCGATCATTTCGGTCCACTGAGCGATCCAGCCCACGGTGCGCGCCAGGGCGAACAGCACGGTGAACATCTCGGTGGGGAAGCCCATCGCCCGCAGGGTGATGCCCGAATAGAAGTCGATGTTCGGGTAAAGCTTCTTCTCCACGAAGTACTCGTCCTCAAGCGCGATGCGCTCGAGCTCCATGGCCACGTCCAGCAATGGATCGTTGGTGATGCCCAGCTCGCCGAGAACCTGGTGGCAGGTCTCGCGCATCACCTTCGCGCGCGGATCATAGTTCTTGTAGACCCGGTGGCCGAAGCCCATCAGGCGGAACGGATCGTTCTTGTCCTTGGCTTTGCGGATGTATTCGGGGATTTTGTCCACCGAGCCGATTTCGGCCAGCATCGACAGCGCCGCCTCGTTTGCGCCGCCATGGGCCGGGCCCCACAGCGAAGCGATGCCCGAGGAGATGCAGGCGAAGGGGTTCGCGCCCGACGAACCCGCCAGCCGCACCGTGGAGGTGGAGGCGTTCTGCTCGTGGTCGGCGTGCAGGATGAAGATCTTGTCCATGGCCCGCGAGAGGGTCTTGGAGACCTTGTAGTCCTCGGCCGGCACCGCGAAGCACATGCGCAGGAAGTTGGACGAGTAGTCCAGCTCGTTGCGAGGGCTGATGAAGGGCTGGCCGATGGAGTATTTGTAGGCGCGCGCGGCGATGGTCGGCATTTTCGCGATCATGCGGTGGCTCGCGATGGTGCGGGCCTCGGGATCGGAGATGTCGGTGCTGTCATGGTAGAAGGCCGACAGGGCGCCGACCGTGCCGACCATGACCGCCATCGGGTGCGCGTCGCGGCGATAGCCGCGGAAGAACTGGTCGAACTGGTCGTGCAGCATGGTGTGCCGCGTGATCGTGTATTCGAAGGTCTCAAGCTCGGACGCGCTGGGCAGCTCGCCGTGAAGCAACAGGTAGGCGACTTCCAGGAAGCTGGAATTGTCCGCCAGCTGGTCGATGGGGTAGCCGCGATACAGCAGCGTGCCTTCATCGCCGTCGATATAGGTGATCTGGCTTTCACAGCTCGCCGTGGAGGTGAAGCCCGGATCGAAGGTGAACACGCCCGCGTCCCGGTACAGGGTGCGGATGTCGATCACGTCGGGGCCGACCGAGCCTTTCAGAACCGGCAGGTCATAGGTCTTGCCGTCGATAATGAGCTGGGCCTTGCCCTTCGCTTCGACTTTGTTCTTCATCAATCCAACCCCTAGCTTTTTCAATCAGTCAGGCTTGTTTCTTCACGTCGTTTCCACCCGGGGAGGGCGGCGTCAGGCCCTGTCGTCGAGCCGGGCCAGCGTCTCTTCGCGGCCCAGGACGGACAGGACGAAACTCATGTCGGGCGCGGGCGCGCCCCCGGTCAGCGCGGCCCGCAGGGGCTGGCCGACCTTGCCGAAGCCGACGCCTTCAGCCTCGGCGAAATCCTTGAGCGCCTGACCCAGGGCGTCCTCGGACCAGTCGGACTGGTCCGCGAGCCGGGCGCGCAGGCGCGACAGCCGGCCGCGCGCCTCGTCATCGATGGCCTTGGCGGTCTTGCCTTCCAGCACGAAGGGCCGGTGGCGGAGCAGAAAATAGACCTGATCCTCCAACTCCGCGAGGGTTTTCGCCCGGGTTTTCAGCGTGCCGATGGCCTTCACAAGCCATTCCTGCGCCGTCGCGTCCATGCGCAGATCGTCGCGCTTGTCGAGCCGCGCCATGAGCAGCGCGATCAGGCGCGCGTCGTCGGCGAGCTTCATGTGGTGGGCGTTCACGCTGGCCATCTTGTCGAAATCGAGCCGGGCGGGCGCCTTGCCCAGACCCTCGATGCCGAAGGCCTCGATCATCTCCGCGTCGGTGAACAGTTCCTGATCGCCCTTCGCCCAGCCCAGCCGGAGCAGATAGTTGCGCAGGCCCTCGGGCAGGTAGCCCATGTCGCGATAGGCCTCCACGCCCAGCGCGCCATGGCGCTTGGACAGCTTTTTGCCGTCCGGGCCGTGGATCAGCGGAATGTGGGCGAAGCGCGGCGCCGTCCAGCCCAGCGCCTGATAGATCTGGCTCTGGCGGCCCGCATTGGTCAGGTGGTCGTCGCCGCGGATGACGTGGGTAACGCCCATGTCGTGATCGTCCACCACGACGGCGAGATTGTAGGTGGGCGCGCCGTCCGCGCGCAGCAGCACCAGATCGTCGAACTCCTTCGCCGCCCAGCGCACGTCGCCCTGGACCAGATCGGCGACCACGACATCGGTGTCGGGCGCACGGAAGCGGACCACGAAGGGCGCGCCTTCGGGCGCTTCGGAGGCGTCCCGGTCCCGCCAGGGCGAGCGCAGAGCGCGGCCCTCGGCGAAGGCGGCCTCGCGCAGGGCCTCGACCTCTTCAGGGGTGGCGTAGCAACGGAAGGCCGCGCCGTTCGCGATCAGCTGTTCGACGGCTTCACGATGCCGGTCCGCGCGGGCGAACTGGGAGACGGGCTCGCCTTCCCAGGTGACGCCCAGCCATTCGAGACCGTCCAGAATCGCCTTCACCGCGTCGTCGCTGGAGCGCGCGCGGTCGGTGTCTTCTATGCGCAGCTTGAACGTTCCGCCGTTCCGACGGGCGAAAAGATAGTTGAACAGCGCCGTCCGGGCCCCTCCAATGTGAAGGTAGCCGGTGGGCGAGGGGGCGAAACGGGTGACGATTTCTAGGCTGTTCTGCACGTGCGGATTTTGCTGCGCTGCGAAGGGGAGCGGATCATTAGCATGGCCCGCGCGAGGATAGATAGTCTCAGCCTGAACTCGGCCTGACACGTCATGGTGATGGCGGCCGGGTTCAGCGTGACGGGAACGGATATGGGCCGGCTGGCCCGCATCCGCCAGCACGCGCGCGCGACTTTCCCCAGCCCGGCCCGGCTTCTGGTCTGGACGCCGGTCGCCATGGGCGCCGGCGCGGCGGCGTATTTCTCCCTGAGCGCCGAACCGCCCGAAGCCCTGCGGGTCTGGCTGTGGCTGGCCGCGGCGTGCCTTCTGGCGCTGGCCGTCATGGCGCGGCACCGTTCCGTCCTGCTCTGCGCGGCGATCCTGTTCGCCTTCGCGCTGATCGGCTTCGCCTCGGCGCAGGGACGCGCGATGTCGGCCGCGCCTGCCGTGAGCGTGGAGCCCTGGGAGCGCGCGCGGACGGTCGAGGGCTGGATCGAGCGGGTGGAGCGGTCGGGATCACGCGAGCGGGTGCTGGTCCGGGTCAGCGCGCTGCAGGGCGCTGAAGCGCCGCCCCGGCGCGTGCGGGTGGTGGTGAACCGGGGCGAGCTGCGGCCCGGCGACGGCGTGCGCCTGCGCGCGGTCCTGTCCTCGCCCCGCGGACCGCGCGCGCCGGGCGGGTATGACGCGGAGCGGGCGAGCTGGTTTCAGGGCATAGCCCTGACCGGATTTGCCATCGCCGCCCCCGAACCCGCCGCGGTGGATGGCGACCGCATGAAGCGCGGCTTCCTGCAATGGCGGTGGGACCTGGCCGAGCGGCTGCGAGCGTCTGCAGGAGAACGCACCGGCGGGATCATCGCCGCGCTGCTCACGGGAGACCGATCAGGCATCGAGAACGACGACGCCGAAGCCCTGCGCATGTCGGGGCTGGGCCATATCCTGGCGATCTCGGGTCTGCACATGGCGCTGGTCGCGGGCGGCATCTATTTCGCCGCGCGGTGGTTGTTCGCCGCCATCGATCCATTCGCCCGCGCCCATGATCCGCGCAAGCCCGCCGCCCTGATCGCGCTGCTGGCGGGGGCGGGGTATCTGATCCTGTCCGGCGCTGGGGTGCCGACCCAGCGCGCCTTTGTGATGGTGGCGGTGGTGATGGCCGGGGTGCTGCTCGACCGGCGCGGCATCTCCATGCAGTCGCTGGCCATCGCCGCGCTGATCGTGCTGGCGCTGGCGCCCGAAAGCGTCGTCATGGTCGGCTTCCAGATGAGCTTCGCGGCCACCGCGGCCCTGATCGCGGTCTACGAGATGTGGCGAAGGCACGGGCCGCAGCCGCTGGGCCCGAAGGGCGTGATGGCCCGCTTCGGCGACTGGGCGCTGGCCCTGTTCATCACCTCGCTGGTGGCCGGGGCGGCGACCGGGGCGTTCGCGGTGTTTCATTTCCAGCGCATGGCCATCTACGGGCTGGGCGCGAACATGCTGGCCATGCCGGTGTTCACGTTGTGGGTCATGCCGTTCAGCGTGGTCGGCCTGATCGCCGCGCCGCTGGGCGTGGAGGGGCCGTTCCTGTGGGTCGCGGACAAGGGCATGGGGATCGTGCTGGACATCGCCCACCAGACCAGCGCGCTGCCCGGCGCGGCCGTGCCCGCCATCGCCGCGCCGGGCTTCGTGGTGGCGATCTACGGGCTGGGCTTCACCTTCCTGACGGTGGGGCAGGGGATGATGCGGGCCGCCGGGCTGGCGGTGCTGGCCTCGGCCTATGCCGTCTGGGCCTTCCAGCCGCCGCCCCACCTCATGGTCACCGAGAGCGGGGTGGTGGTCGCGCGTTTCGGGGAGGATGAAGCCTTCACCGTCACAGACCGGCGGCGGGGCCGGTTCGACGCGGGGATTTTCCTGCAGCGCGCGGGTGCGGGGAACGTCACGCCTGAGCGGGCTTCGCTGGCCTGCGACAGCCTGGGCTGCACCGGCGTGACGCGGGAGGGTCTGCGGGTTTCGGTGGCGGACAGCGTGCAGGCTCTGGAGGACGATTGCGACATGGTCGACATGGTCGTCGTCCGGGGGCGGGTTTCTGAGTGGCAGAGGCGGCGGTGCGCGGCGCTGGTTCTGGACGAGACCGCGCGGGCCGAGCTCGGCGGAATCGACATCTGGATCCGGGACGGCGCCATCAGCCGCGCCCGGGCGGCCTACCGCGAGCGCGGCGACCGCCTCTGGACGCGCTGAGTGTCAGTGATAGCGGCGGATGAGGCCGACCAGGCGGCCCTGCACCTTGACCCGGTCCGGCCCGAAGATGCGGGTCTCGTAGGCGGGGTTGGCGGCTTCGAGCGCGATGGAGTTGCCCTTGCGGCGCAGGCGTTTGAGGGTGGCTTCCTCGTCATCGACCAGAGCGACGACGATCTCGCCGTTACCCGCGGTGTCGCCGCGGCGGATCACCACCACGTCGCCGTCCAGAATGCCCGCCTCGATCATGGAGTCGCCCTGGACCTCGAGCGCGAAATGTTCGCCCTTGGAGATCATGTCGGGCGGCACGGCCAGCCGGTCCTTCTCGTGCTGGATGGCCTCGATGGGCACGCCTGCGGCGATGCGGCCCAGGATGGGCACGTCGATGGATTCAGAGGCGGGCGCGGCGGGCCGGGAGAAGTCGCCCTTGACCACGTTGTCGTCAGCGCCGGGCACGGCGCGTATGGCGGAGGTGTCGGGCAGCTTGAGCACTTCGAGGGCGCGGGCGCGGTGGGGCAGGCGGCGGATGAAACCGCGCTCCTCGAGCGCGCTGACAAGGCGGTGAACGCCCGATTTGGAGGCCAGGTTCAGCGCGTCCTTCATCTCGTCGAAGGAGGGCGAGACACCGTCCTCGGACAGACGCTTGTGGATGAACAGGAGCAGTTCGCGCTGTTTCTTGGTGAGCATGCCGCCCTCTTGTCAGGCTTAAGAACAAAAGCAGAAACTTGAAGATGTTCTATGCCTGTTCCGAATCCCCGTCAAGGGAAACCGGACGGCAGTTCAGCCGCGGCCCATCAGCGTGCGGGTGGCGGCGGCCACATCGTCCTGCCGCATCAGGCTTTCACCCACCAGCAGCGCCTTGGCGCCCGCCTCCTTGAGCCGGGCGGCGTCGGCGGGGGTGAAGATGCCGCTTTCGGCGACCAGGAAGACATCGTCGCTGGCCATGGGCGCCAGCGATTCGAACGTCTCCAGAGAGGTCTCGAAGGTTCGCAGATCGCGGTTGTTCACGCCGATCAGCGGGGAGGGCAGGTCGAGGGCGCGGGCCATCTCCTTGGCGTCGTGGACCTCGACAAGCGCATCCATGCCCCAGCGGTGGGCCTCCTCGATCAGCCCGGCGGCGTCCTCGTCGGTCAGGCAGGCCATGATCACCAGGATGCAATCCGCGCCCAGAGCGCGGGATTCGGCGACCTGATAGCGCTCGAACATGAAATCCTTGCGCAGAACCGGCAGCTTGCAGGCGTTTCTTCCCGCTTCGAGATAGCTGTCATCCCCTTGGAAGCTGGGTGCGTCGGTGAGGATGGACAGGCAATCCGCCCCGCCGTCCTCATAGGCCTTGGCGAGTGCGGGGGGATCGAAGTCGGCGCGGATCAGGCCCTTGGAGGGGCTGGCCTTCTTGATCTCGGCGATCAGGGCGAGACCGTTGACCGCCGCGCCGCGTCTGAGCGCGCCCAGAAAACCCCGCGTGTCGCCTGAGGCCGCCGCGGCTTCGGCCACGGCTTCATAGGGGCGGGCCTTCTCGCGTTCGGCCACGTCGGCGCGTTTGTAGGCCTCGATCTTTTCGAGCACGTCGCTCATGCGTCCGCTCCGGTGATGGCGACCAGCCGGTCCAGCGCGGCTTTCGCGCGGCCGTCGTCTATGCTGGCGGCGGCCTGCGCCGCGCCGTCTGCGAGGTTTTCAGCCAGCCCCGCGATGACCAGCGACGCGGCGGCGTTCAGCAGCACGATGTCGCGATAGGCCCCCGGCTCGCCGTCCAGAAGCGCCTTCAGGGCCACGGCGTTGTACTGCGGGTCGCCGCCCTTGAGGTCGTCGAGGTTGGCGCGCGGCAGGCCGGCGTCCTCGGGCGTGACGGTGAAGACGCGCACCGCGCCGTCCTTCAGTTCGGCCACATGGCTCTCGCCGGTGGTGGTCAGTTCGTCCAGCCCGTCCGAACCGTGGACCACCCAGGCCCGCTCCGCGCCCAGATCGCGCAGGGCCTCGGCGACTGGCTCCAGCCATCGCGCGTCGAACACGCCCAGAAGCTGGCGCGTGGCGCCGGCGGGATTGGACAGGGGGCCGAGCAGGTTGAACACGGTCCGTACGCCCAGTATCCGCCGCGCCGGGCCGACATGGCGCACCGCGCCGTGATGGGCCTGGGCGAACAGGAAGCCGACCTTCGCTTCGCGCAGGGCGCGCTCCACGGCGTCTTTGGAGGCGAAGAGGTTGATGCCGCAGGCTTCGAGGATCTCCGCCGAGCCCGATTTGGACGAGGCGGCCTTGTTGCCGTGTTTGGCCACCGTCGCGCCCGCGCCCGCGGCCACCAGGGCGGCGGCGGTGGAGATGTTCCAGGTGCCGCGCGCGTCCCCGCCCGTGCCGCAGGTGTCGATGGCGCCTGCGGGCGCGTCGATGCGGGTCATGCGCGCGCGCATCGCCCGCGCGCCGACGGCCAGAACCTCGGGCGTCTCGCCCACGGCGGCCAGCCCCATCAGGAAGG
Organism: Glycocaulis profundi; assembly: GCA_007050995.1. Lineage (GTDB taxonomy): Bacteria > Pseudomonadota > Alphaproteobacteria > Caulobacterales > Maricaulaceae > Glycocaulis > Glycocaulis profundi. The sequence continues at coordinate 61,487 of VJOU01000005.1, forward strand.
CGCCGATCTCCACGGGGTCGGCCTCGCCCTCCATCAGCGCGTCGAATGCAGATTCCAGCGCGTCGGCGGCGGGCAGGCGGCCCGCGGCGAGCGCCTGTATGGACGGCTTGAGCGCGCTCACAGGGCGGGCTCGGCGGTCAGACCTGCGAGCTTGAGAAAGTTCGCCAGCAGCGCGTGACCGTGATCGGAGGCGATGGATTCAGGGTGGAACTGGACGCCGTGGACGGGGCGCTCGGGATGGGCCAGCCCCATGATCTCGCCGTCCGGCGTGCTGGCGGTGACTTTCAGGGGCGAGCCCGGATGCAGCCGGACCGCCAGCGAGTGATAGCGGGTGGCGGTGTAGGGGCTTGGCAGTCCCTCGAACACGCCGGTCCCGTCATGGGTGATGGGACTGGTCTTGCCGTGCATGATGGCCTTGGCTTGGATCACCTCGCCGCCGAACACCTGGCCGATGGCCTGATGACCCAGGCACACGCCCAGGATCGGCAGCTCTGCGGGCGCGGTCTCGATGATCTCAAGGCAGATGCCCGCCCGGTCGGGATCGCAGGGGCCGGGCGACAGCACGATGGCGCGGGGCTTGAGCGCCAGCGCCTCGGCCGCGCTCATGGCGTCGTTGCGGATGACCTTCGTCTTCGCGCCAAGCTCCTGGAAATAGTGGACCAGGTTGAAGGTGAAGCTGTCGTAGTTGTCGATGATCAGCAGCATGGGACGCCCGCCAGGAATGGAAGCGGGGAACTTAGGCGAGGCGCCGGGCCGCGCCAACCGCGCGCGACTCGGCTTACTGAGATTTCCCATGCCCAGCCTGTCCTCCATCGCCGCTCATTTCGGCGCCGCCGCCGCGGCCAGCCTGCTCGCCGCCGCCGGTCTGGCGTTCGAGGCGGGACGGGCGGGAGCGTCCGAGACCGCGCCGGTGCTGACCGTCCAGCCCGAAGACGGCGCGCTTCTGGAGGCCGCCGCGCCGGTTCTGGCCGAGGCTGAAGCCGTTTTGCCTGCTGAAGAGGCCCTGCCGGTCGCGGAGACGGCGCCCGAGGCCGTCGCGCCCCGGCCCATGCTGGCGGTCATCATCGATGACGTGGGACTGTCGCGGACCGCCTTCGACCGGCTGATGGGCATCGACGCCCCGCTGACGCTGGCCTTCCTGCCCTATGGCGAGGCCGCGCCCGCGATGGCGCGCGAGGCCGGGGCGGCGGGCCGTGAGGTGTTCCTGCACCTGCCCATGGAGCCGGTGGGGCTGGACGATCCGGGGCCGATGGCGCTGACCCGGCATCTAGACGACGGCGAGATCGCGCGGCGGGCCGAATGGGCGCTGGGCCGGGTGCCGGGCGCGACCGGGTTCAACAATCACATGGGCAGCGCCCTGACCAGCGACAGCCGGGCGATCCGTGCGGCGATGGCCGCCTTTGCAGGATCGGACCTGATCTTCGTGGATTCGGTGACCAGCCCGCGCAGCCTCGCCGACCGGGCGGCGCGCGAAGCGGGGCTGGCGAGCCTGCGGCGGGACGTGTTCCTCGACAACGCCCAGAACCGCGCGGCCATCGACGCGCGGATCGACGAGGCCGTGGCGCTGGCCGCCGAGCGCGGCTGGGCGGTGGCCATCGGTCATCCTTATCCCGTCACGCTGGACGCTCTGGAGGGGCTGTCCGCGCGGGCCGAGGCGGCGGGGGTGGAGATCGTCACCGTGGCTGCGATCACCGCGAAGCTGGCCGCGGACGCCGGGGCCTGAGCCCTCAGAGGAAGCGCCAGGCCTCCGAGGCGGCGCGGAACAGGGCCTTGGCCTTGTTGACCGTCTCCATCCGCTCGGCCTCGGGGTCGGAATCCAGCACCACGCCGCCTCCGGCCTGAACGTGCATGACCCCGTCCTTGATGACGGCGGTGCGCAGCGCGATGCAGGTGTCCAGCCCGCCGCCTGCGCCGAAATAGCCCACCGCGCCCGCATAGACGCCCCGGCGATGAGGCTCCAGCTCGTCGATGATCTCCATGGCCCGCACCTTGGGCGCGCCAGACACCGTGCCCGCGGGGAAGCCCGCGAACAGGGCGGAGACGGCGTCCTCGCTCTCCGCCAGATCGCCCTCGACATTGGAGACCAGATGCATGACGTGGCTGTAGCGCTCGATCACCTCGCGCTCGGTCACCCGCACGCTGCCCGGGGCGGCGACGCGGCCCACGTCGTTGCGGCCCAGATCGAGCAGCATCAGGTGCTCGGCGCGCTCCTTGGGGTCGGCTTTCAGGTCCGCCTCGTGAGCGTGGTCCTCGTCGGGCGTCGCGCCGCGGGGACGGGTGCCCGCGATGGGGCGCACGGCGACCTTGCCGTCGCGCACCCGCACCAGAATCTCCGGGCTCGACCCGGCGATGGAGAAGCCGCCGAAATCAAAGAAGTAGAGGAAGGGCGAGGGGTTGGTCCGGCGCAGGGAGCGGTAAAGCGCGAAGGGCGGGGCGGGGAAGGGCGCGCTGAACCGCTGGCTGGGGACCACCTGAAAGATGTCTCCCGCGCGGATATAGGCCTTCGCCCGCTCCACCCGCTGGTGATAGGCGGCGGGCTCGGTGTTCGAGGCCGGTTCGGGCGTTTCGAACGGGGTTTCGGCGGGTGACAGGGTCGGGGCGGGGCGGTCGAGACGGTCGAAGACCGCTTCAATCCGGCGGCGCGCGGCTTCCACGGCGGCTGCGGCGTCGCCGCCTTCAGCGACGCGGACCGGCGCGACGACACGGATCTCCTGCGCCAGCGCGTCGAAGACCACCATCACCCGCGGGCGGATCAGGATGGCCTCGGGCGTGCCCAGCGGATCGGGCGCGGCGTGGGCGGGCAGGCGCTCGACCTGCCGGATCATGTCATAGCCCAGATAGCCGAACAGACCGGCGGCCAACGGAGCGAGCCCGTCGGGCATGTCCAGCCGGGAGTCCGCGATCAGGGCCTTGAGCGAATCCAGCGGCGCGCCGTCTGCGGGCCGGAAGTCGGTCGGGACGTCGCCCGCGCCCCTGGCTTGAGCGATGGACGCCTTGCCGTCCTCGCAGCGCCACACGAGGTCGGGATCGAGCCCGATGGCCGAGTAGCGGCCCCGATAGGCTCCGCCCTCGACGCTTTCGAGCAGGAAGGTGTTCGACCCGCCCTGAGAGAGCTTGAGGTAGGCCGAGACGGGCGTTTCGAGATCGTCGACCCGGCGCGCGGTGAGCAGGCCGCGGCCCTCGCGGGCGACGGCCTGAGCCAGCGCGTCCAGACCCGGCTCGAACTCGGTCATGGCTGGAGCTGGTTCTGATCAGGCTGGCTGCGGCCAAGAGCCACGTCGATCATGGCCTGGTTGGGACGGATCTCGTAGATGTTCATCAGCGAGCGCTCGAGCCCCATGAGGATGTCGTTCTCCAGCTCCTCGGAAAGCGCCGACGCGTCCGCCGTGGCCGGGGCGTCGGCCTGGATCGCGGTGACGAGGCCCACCGCGCGAGTGCGCTGGCCCGAGGCGCGGGCCTCGAAGGCTTCGCCCTGACGGGCGGCGAAGGCCGCGCCCACCAGCATCTCGCCGAACGGACCGGCGGTTTCGCTCCGCCGCAGGGTGGAGGTCTCGACCCGCGCAGCGCCGCCCAGATCGGCGGCGACCGCGTCCAGCGTCTCGCCGGCCCGCACACGGGCGAGGGCGTCCGTGGCGATCTCGCCCAGCCGCTCGTCGGTGCGCAGGGCGGACCAGTAGGCCTCCGCGTCCTCGCGCACTTCGTCAACGCGCGGCAGGCGGCTTTCTTCGATCTCGTCCACGCGGACGACGAAATAGCCGCCATCGCCGAACTCGGTCAGGTCGGTGTCGAAGCCCAGCGGCGCCTCGAAGACCTGCTGAAGGATTTCCTGGCCTTCCAGCAGGCTCATCAGGGGCTGGCCTTCCATGGTGAAGCCGTTGCGGGTGACGAAGTCGTACTTCTCCACCGGCAGGCGGGCCTCCGCGGCGGCCTCTTCCAGCGTCGCGCCTGCGCCGCGGGCCTGTTCGAGACGGTCGAGGGCGGCGAACATCTCGTCCTCGGCGGTCAGGCGGGCGAACTCTGCGCGCAGATCGTCGCGGGCCTGCTCATAGCTGGGCACCTCGGGATCAATGGCGGCCTCGACGTAGGCGACGCGCAGGCCCAGACGGGTGTCGAGCGCGCGGGCTTCGCCTTCGGCCATCTCGAACACGGCGGCCGAGACGGTCTGATCGGGCACTTCGTAGGCCTGCGCCTCGGACTGGCGGGCGGCCTGGGACAGGCCCAGCTCGGAAGCGGCGGCGTCGGCGTCCTCGCCCGCTTCGATGCGCGCGATCAGCGCGTCGGCGGTCTCGGCGTCAGCGACGGTCCACAGGGCGAAGGAGCGGGTGGCGGGCTCGGACAGCTCGCCCTGGTCGAGGCGCATCTGGTAGAGCTCGCGCAGCTCCTCCTCGTCCACGTCCGCGTCCATGGCCAGCATGTCGGGGGTGGCGCGCACGATGGAGAAGCGGCGCTGTTCGGGGCGCTGGAAGACCTGCGCCTCCTCGGCGATGAAGCCTTCGAGGGCTTCATCGGTCGGCGGCTCGATCTCGCCCGCCAGCGCGGGCGGCAGGAGCAGGGCGCGAATGGTCCGCGCCTCGGCCTTGTAGGCGGCGCGGGCTTCGGCCATCACGGACGGCGCACGTGCCCCGGCGATGGCGGAATCGATCATCTGCATGCGCCGCAGTTCGGTGCGGATCTGCTGTTCGAAGGTCTCAGGCGTCCAGTTCTGCTGACGCAGGACCTCGTTGTAGGTCGCGCGGTCGAACCGGTTGGAGAAGCCGCTGCGGAATACGGGGATGCCTTGAATCTCCGAGAAGACGCGGGAATCGCTGACGCCGAGATTGAGCTCGCGGGCCTGCGCGTTCAGAGCCGCTTCGGCGGCGAGCTGGCTGATCACGGACTCGCCCAGGCCCGCGCGGTCGGCCTCCTCGCGGGTCAGGCGGGGGTTTTCCTGCTGGGCGATGGTCAGGCGCTGGTTGAAGGCGCGGTTGAGCTGCTGGGGCGTGACCCGCTCCGTGCCCACGCTGATCGCGTCCGTGCGGCCGCCGCGAAGGATGTCCTCCACGCCCCACAGCGCGAAGGCCGCGATGAGGAAGGCGATGATGATGCCGCCGATCAGGGGCGAGCGGGCGAGATTGCGGATCGCTGAGAGCATGAACCTGTTTCCGCGTCCTCTGGGTAAAGACGCGCCTTGAACCTTGAAATCGAGCGCGAACCTAGCGGGGCGGGCAAAGGCGGGCAAGCCGGGCCTGCGGCGGCGCGGGGCGGGCCGGATTGCCCCGCGGACCGGGGGCTGGTATCCGCGGGTTGTTCCCCGTCCACAGCCCCGAGGCCCGCATGACGCGCAGACCCCTGATCGCCGGCAACTGGAAGATGAACGGCCTGCGGTCCGATCTGGCCTGGATGGACACTCTGGGCGCGGAGCTTGAAGGCGGACGGCCCGACTGCGATCTGGTCCTTTTCCCGCCCGCCACGCTGATCGGGGGCCTGATCGAACCGGGTCAGGCGCAGGGGGTGTCCATCGGCGGGCAGGACTGCGCTCCGGCGGCCTCGGGCGCGCACACGGGGGACATTTCAGCGGAGATGCTGGCCGATCTGGGCTGCAGCCACGTCATCGTGGGCCATTCCGAACGCCGCGCCGATCATGGCGAGACCGACGCGCAGGTCCGCGCCAAGGCCGAGGCGGCGCTGAGGGCGGGACTGACCCCGATCATCTGCATCGGCGAGACGCTGGACGACCGCGAGGCGGGTCGGGCTGAAGCGGTCGTGACCGCGCAGCTTCAAGCCAGCGCCCCGGACGCGCCCGCCTCGCTGGTCGTGATCGCCTATGAGCCGATCTGGGCCATTGGCACGGGCCGGACGGCCAGCGACGACGACGCGCAGGCCATGCATGCGGCGATCCGGGCGAACTGGCGGGGCGATGACGCGCAGGCGCTGCGCATTCTCTACGGGGGCTCGGTGAAACCCGACAACGCCAAGGGCCTGCTGTCGCGGCCCGACATCGACGGCGCGCTCGTGGGCGGGGCCAGTCTGGATGCGCAGAGCTTTGCGGCCATCGCCCGCTGCGTCCGCTGAGCGGGCGGTAATCCGATTTTCAGATTTAGCTGACAGCGTCGGACCCTAGCATGAGCCGGCCTGAACCGGCCGGACCAGCGGGTGGGCGCAACGCATGAACGGACTGGACTATCGCCGCGCTTCGGCTCTCGTGTACGACCCCGTGCACGTGAACCTGCGCACCACGCGCTACGCCCTGCATGAAATCGGATTCCGGGAGATCCAGTCGCTCAGCTCGCTCGACGAACTGCGGCGGAGGCTGGAAGACGAGACGCCTGCGCTGATCATGGCCGAAACCACCGGGCACGAGGCGGAGGTCATCCGGCTGGTGCGGGGCATCCGAGCCGGGGACGTCGCGCGCAATCCGTTCGTGTGCATCATCCTGACCTGCTGGGTGCGCGACGGCGCGGCGCTCAAGCGAGCCATCGGATCGGGCGCGGACGACATCATCATCCGGCCTTTCTCCACCGCCTTCGCCGAGGAGCGCATCCGCACCCTCATCAAGGCGCGCAAGCCCTTCGTCGTGACCAGCGATTATATCGGCCCCGACCGGCGCACCGATCCCGAACGCGGGGCGGGCTCGGCCCGGTCGATCCTGGCCCCGAACACCCTCAAGGCCATCGCCGAAGGCGAAGAGGGTGCCCTCGATCAGGCCCATGCCTGGATCGCCGAGGCCCGGGCGACGGTCGAGAACGAACGCATCCGCCGCCTGTGCATGCGCATCGTGGTCGGCGCGGAAGTGGGCGTGCGCGAGCTTGAGGCCGGACGCCGTCCGGACATCGACATCGCCGATTTCGAACGCACCGCCCAGGAGATGCGCCTGCGCCTGATGCGCCAGCGCGCCGCCGAGGCGGTTCACGTGGCCAAAGCCCTGTGCGATCTGTGCGCCCGCATGCGCGGCGAGGCGGGCATGACCGTGGCCAATCTCAACCTGCTCAAGGAACTGGCCACCGGATCGTATGCCGCGTTCGGCGGAGGCAGGGCCATCGAGAGCTCGCGCGACGAGATCGAGAAGACGGTCGCGGCGCTCCAGAAACGTCTCGCGTCCGCAACGCAGCCTGATGGTGGCGTTACTCTCGCCTCTGCGCTAAAACGCCGGGCGAAATAGGGGGCGGACGGGTTCCGCGCCCCGGCCTGTTTGCCAAGCGAGCGTCATGACAACCGTTCTTTTGATCATCCACCTTCTCGTGGCGGCCGCGCTTGTGGCGGTCGTTCTGATGCAGCGTTCCGAAGGGGGCGCTCTGGGAATCGGCGGCGGCGGGGGCATGATGAGCGCCCGGGGTTCGGCGAACCTGCTGACCCGCGTCACGATGATTCTCGGCGCGGTCTTCATGGCCAACTCGATCCTGCTGGCGGTGCTGTCGGGCGTGGGCCAGACCACCCGTTCGGTGGTGGACCAGTTCGGCGGCGAGCAGTCCGAAGACGGCCTGCCCTTCACCTTCGACGACGAGGCGCCCGCGCCGCAGCCCGAATCTCCGGCCGTTCCCGATGAAGCTCCGGCCGCTGAAGACGCAGCGCCCGAGATGCCCGCCGAGGACACGGCCCCCGAAGTTCCCGCCGAGGACGAGCCGGCCCCGGAAGTTCCCGGACGCTGATCGCTTCAGCCGGTCATCGAAGGCCCTTCCTTCCGGAGGGGCCTTCTCTCTTTGAGGCATCGTTGTTTTGCACAGGCGCGGTCAGCGCGCCTCTTCCTGCTTTCGTGATTCTGAGGTAAGCCGTCCGCCCATGCCGCGTTACATCTTCATCACCGGCGGCGTGGTCTCCTCGCTCGGAAAAGGCCTCGCCTCAGCCGCACTCGGCGCGCTTCTGCAAGCGCGCGGGTACAAGGTCCGTCTGCGCAAGCTGGATCCGTATCTCAACGTCGATCCGGGCACGATGTCGCCCTACCAGCACGGGGAGGTCTTCGTCACCGACGACGGGGCCGAGACCGATCTGGACCTGGGCCATTACGAGCGCTTCACCGGCGTGTCGGCCACCCAGGGCGACAACATCACCACCGGCCGCATCTATTCCCAGATCCTCGAGCGCGAACGCCGGGGCGACTATCTGGGCGCGACCGTGCAGGTGATTCCCCATGTCACCGACGCGCTGAAGAACTTCGTCCTGTCGGACGCGGGCGACGTGGATTTCGTGCTGTGCGAGATCGGCGGGACCGTCGGCGACATCGAGGGTCTGCCCTTCTTCGAGGCGATCCGTCAGCTCGGCCAGGAACTGGGGCGGGACAAGGCGCTGTTCATCCACGTCACCCTGCTGCCCTTCATCAAGGCGGCGGGCGAGATGAAGACCAAGCCCACCCAGCACTCGGTCAAGGAGCTGCGCTCCATCGGCATCCAGCCCGACATCCTGCTATGCCGCTGCGAGATGCCCATCGATCCCTCCGACAAGCGCAAGATCGCCCTGTTCTGCAACGTGCCGGAGAACGCGGTGATCGAGGGCCGGGACGCGTCCTCGCTCTATGACGTGCCGCTGGAGTATCACGGGCAGGGCCTGGACACCGTGGTTCTGGAGCGCTTCGGCCTGTCCGACGCGCCCGAGCCCGACCTGACCCGCTGGCAGGAGATCTCCCGCGTCGTGAACGCGCCCGACGGCGAGGTGACCATCGCCATCGTGGGCAAGTACACGGTGCTGATCGACGCCTACAAATCCCTGATCGAGGCGCTCAACCACGGGGGCATCGCCAACGGGGTGAAGGTGCGCCTGCGCTGGCTGGATTCCGAACAGTTCGAGAAGCCCGATGCCTTCGGTCCGCTCGAGGACGTGCACGGCATCCTGGTGCCGGGCGGGTTCGGCGAGCGGGGCTCGGAAGGCAAGATCGCCGCCGCCCGCTTCGCCCGCGAGCGAAAGGTGCCGTATTTCGGCATCTGCTTCGGCATGCAGATGGCCGTGATCGAGGCGGCGCGCAATCTGGCCGGCCTGACGGGGGCGGGGAGTTCGGAATTCGGCGAGCCCGACGTGCCGCTGGTCGGTCTGATGACCGAATGGAAGCGCGAAGGTGGCGTGGAGACGCGCAGCGCGGACGGCGATCTGGGCGGCACCATGCGCCTGGGCGCCTATGTCGCCAGCCTGAAGGAAGGCACCAAGGTCCGCGAGATCTATGGCGAGCCGGAAATCTCCGAGCGTCACCGGCACCGCTATGAGGTGAACATCGCCTATCGCGACCGGCTGGAAGAGGCGGGCCTGACCTTCTCGGGCCTGTCGCCGGACGGTGTGCTGCCCGAGATCGTGGAATACGCCGACCATCCCTGGTTCATCGGCGTGCAGTTCCACCCCGAGCTGAAATCGCGCCCCTTCGAGCCGCACCCGCTGTTCGCGAGCTTCATCGAAGCGGCGATCGCGCATTCAAGGCTGGTGTAGGGGAGGAGGGGGCTTCCGAGCATAGCGGAGCAGTCCGCGCCGGAGGTCCTATCGACTCATCTCACAAAGGGGTGTCGAGTCTTGAAGTCGCCTGGCCCACGGCGGGACTGCGCGAGCATTAATCTAGCGTAAACTTCGTCCTCGGTCACGCGAAACCGAATCGTCGCTGGCAGCTGCGCTCACATCCGCAGTTGCCTTGCCACCCGGGCACAGGTATACGCCGCGGTTCATTCCGGCAGGGACTCCCGCCGGTCACGGATTCACGTTTCGACGCTGGAGAGGCCCCGATGGCGGTCCCTAAGAGAAAAACCACCCCGTCCAAGCGCAACATGCGCCGGTCGCACGACAAGCTGTCCTCCCCGGCCTATGTCGAGGACAAGGACACGGGCGAGCTGCGCCGTCCGCACCATGTCGACCTGAAAAGCGGCATGTATCGCGGCAAGCAGATCCTGACGCCGAAAGAAGACTGATCCGTCTTTCCGCGCCGCCCCTGACGGGCGCTGGCGCGGCGGTTCTGCGATAAAGCCCCGCGCCACACGGCGCGGGGCTTTTCGCGTCCGGGGGGCTCGGCTAAGAAGCGGCCAACGATAACGGCCCCGCCTTGATGAGCGGACGCCTTCGAGCCCTGCAGGAGCCCCGCCCATGACCGCCATCGCCGACATCATCGCCCGAGAGATACTCGACAGCCGGGGCAACCCGACCGTGGAGGTCGACGTGGTGCTCGAGGACGGCTCTGTGGGCCGTGCGGCCGTGCCCTCGGGTGCATCGACGGGCGCGCATGAGGCGGTCGAGCTGCGCGATGGCGGCAAACGCTATGGCGGCAAGGGCGTGCGCAAGGCGGTCGAGGCGGTCGAGACCGAGATATTCGACGCGCTGGCCGGGTTCGAAGCCGAGGAGCAGCGCCGGATCGACGAGGTCCTGATCGGGCTGGACGGCACCGACAACAAATCCCGGCTGGGCGCGAACGCCATGCTGGGCGTGTCGCTGGCCACCGCGAAGGCGGCGGCGCAGGCCGCGGGCCTGCCGTTCTACCGTTATCTGGGCGGGGTGAACGCCCGGGTCCTGCCCACGCCGATGATGAACATCGTCAATGGCGGCGCCCACGCGGACAACCCGATCGACTTTCAGGAATTCATGATCATGCCGGTGGGGCTGGAGAGCTTCTCCGAGGCCCTGCAGTGCGGCGCGGAGGTCTTCCACGCCCTGCGCGCGCGTCTGAAGGCGGCCGGGCACAACACCAACGTGGGCGACGAGGGCGGGTTCGCCCCCGGCCTCAAGAGCGCCGAGGAGGCCCTGGACGCCGTCATGGCGGCCATCGAGGACGCGGGCTACAAGCCCGGCGATCAGGTCGCGCTGGCGCTCGACGTCGCCTCCACCGAGTTCTTCCGCGACGGCGCCTACGTGCTGGAAGGCGCGGGCGCGCGGCATGATTCCGACGGCTTCGCCGCCTATCTGAAATCGCTGGTGAAGGCCTATCCCATCATCTCCATCGAGGACGGGATGGCCGAGGACGACTGGGACGGCTGGAAGGCCCTGACCGAGGCGCTGGACGGCGAATGCCAGCTGGTGGGCGACGACCTGTTCGTGACCAACCCCGTGCGGCTGGAGCGCGGCATCGCCGAGGGCGCGGCCAACGCCATCCTGGTCAAGGTCAACCAGATCGGCACTCTGTCCGAAACCCTGGACGCGGTGGAGATGGCCCTGCGCGCGGGCTATGGCGCGGTGATGAGCCACCGCTCGGGCGAGACCGAGGACGCGACCATCGCCGACCTCGCCGTGGCCACCAACTGCGGTCAGATCAAGACCGGCTCGCTGGCCCGGTCCGACCGGACGGCGAAGTATAATCAGCTCCTGCGTATCGAAGCCGAGCTGGGCGATTCGGGAATTTATGCAGGTCGGTCGGGAATCGCGGCAGGATAGTCGGCTGGTCTAACCCTTCCTTTACGCTGGCTGGTCCATTCTCCCTCTCGCACGATCCGCAAAAGGCGGACGGTGGATGGAGAAACTTTGTGAAGACGCTCAAGCGCTTCATACCGACCTTGGCGTTGTTCGTGGTGATCGCCTATCTGGGCTACCACGCGCTGCATGGCGAGCAGGGGTATCCCAATTACCTCGCCGTCCAGGCACGCATCGCCGACACGGAGGTCGAGCTCGGCCGGGTTCAGGCGGAACGCGCGCATCTTGAGGATCGCGTGACCCGCCTGTCGTCCGGCAATGGCGAGCTCGACCTCGATTTTCTCGAGGAACGGGCGCGGTCGGTGCTCAACTTCGCCCATCCCCACGAGATCATCGTGAAAATCGAGACTGATAGCGCCTCTTACTGAGCCGCCGCATCAGGGTATTTCGCAAACGCAGCATGTTCTCACGCTTTACGGACCCGCGTCCGTGCTGGTAAAGCCCGTGCAAGGTTTTACAGGGAGCGCGGCGTTAGTTCGCGTGCGAAATATGGCGACCAAGCGATCCACCTCCTCGTCATCCTCCTCCAAATCCTCCCGCGGCGCGGCAAAACTGCCGGTCGGAAAAGAGGACGTGCTGGCCTGGTATGAGGACATGCTCCTCATCCGCCGCTTCGAGGAGAAGGCCGGCCAGCTCTACGGCATGGGCCTGATCGCGGGCTTCTGCCACTTGTATATCGGTCAGGAGGCCGTCGTGGTCGGCGTGCAGGGCGCGCTTGAAGAAGGCGACCAGGTCATCACCGGCTATCGCGACCACGGCCACATGCTGGCCGCGGGCATGACCGCGAACGGCGTGATGGCCGAGCTGACCGGCCGGGAAGGGGGCTACTCCAAGGGCAAGGGCGGCTCCATGCACATGTTCTCCCGCGAGAAGCAGTTCTTCGGCGGGCACGGCATCGTGGGCGCCCAGGTCGCGCTGGGCACCGGTCTGGCCTTCGCCGACCAGTACAAGGAAAACAAAAAGGTCTGCGCCACCTATTTCGGGGACGGCGCGGCCAACCAGGGCCAGGTCTATGAGAGCTTCAACATGGCCAAGCTCTGGAACCTGCCGGTGATCTACATCATCGAGAACAACCAGTACGCCATGGGCACCAGCGTGAAGCGCGCCAGCTCCGAGGTGGAGCTCTACAAGCGCGGCATCAGCTTCGGCATCCCCGGCGAGGCGGTGGACGGCATGAACGTCATCGCCGTCTATGAAGCCGCCAAGAAGGCCGTCGAGCACGCCCGCTCCGGCAAGGGGCCGTACATTCTGGAGATGAAGACCTACCGCTATCGCGGCCACTCCATGTCCGACCCGGCCAAATACCGCACCCGCGACGAGGTCAACGAGTATCGCGACCACAAGGACCCGATCGACCAGGCGCGCAAGCTGATCGTCGAGCACAAGTTCGCCGACGAGGACGCGCTCAAAGAGATCGACAAGAAGATCAAGGACATCGTCAGCAAGTCCGCCGACTTCGCTCAGGAGAGTCCCGAGCCCGATCCGTCCGAACTCTACACCGACGTCCTCATCGAGACCGACGCCTGATCTGCGGCCTGAGACTTAGGAAACCGACCCATGACCATCGAAGTGCTCATGCCCGCCCTGTCGCCCACCATGGAAGAGGGCACGCTGGCCAAATGGACCGTCAAGCCCGGCGACGCGGTGAAATCCGGCGACGTGATCGCTGAAATCGAGACCGACAAGGCGACCATGGAAGTCGAGGCCGTCGAGGAAGGCACCGTCGGCAAGCTCCTCGTGGAAGAGGGCGCGGAGGGCGTGAAGGTCAACGCCCCCATCGCGATCCTGCTCGAAGAGGGCGAGGACGAGAGCGCGCTCGAAGGGGCTGGCTCCGGCGGCGGCAAGGCGAAGGCCGATGACGCTGAAGAGTCCGATGACGATTCGGGCGAGGACGACGCGCCGGAGACCAAGGCCTCCGACGTCTCCGCCGGCGCCGTGGAAAGCGAATCCAAACGCCAGATGCACACCCGCCCCGCCGCGTCCGATCCCGAAGTGCCCGAGGGCACGGACATGGTCTCCACCACGGTGCGCGACGCCCTGCGCGACGCGATGGCCGAGGAGATGCGCCGCGACGACACCGTCTTCGTCATGGGCGAGGAGGTCGCCGAATACCAGGGCGCCTACAAGGTGACCCGCGGCCTGCTGGACGAGTTCGGTCCCAAGCGGGTCGTGGACACCCCGATCACCGAGCACGGCTTCGCCGGCGTCGGCGTGGGCGCAGCCTTCGGCGGCCTGCGGCCCGTGGTCGAGTTCATGACCTTCAACTTCGCCATGCAGGCCATCGACCACCTGATCAACTCCGCGGCCAAGACGCTGTACATGTCCGGCGGCCAGATGGGCTGTCCCATCGTGTTCCGCGGCCCCAACGGCGCGGCGTCGCGCGTGGGCGCCCAGCACAGCCACGACTATTCGTCCTGGTACGCCAACGTGCCGGGCCTGAAGGTGATCGCGCCTTACGACTCCGCGGACGCCAAGGGTCTGCTCAAAGCCGCCATCCGCGATCCCAACCCGGTGATCTTCCTTGAGCACGAGCTGATCTACGGCGAGAGCTTCGACGTGCCGGACGTGGACGACTGGGTCCTGCCAATCGGCAAGGCGAAGGTGCGCCGCGAGGGTTCGGACGTCACCATCACCGCCCATTCCCGCATGGTCGGGTTCGCGCTCGAAGCCGCCGAGAAACTGGCCGAGGAGGGCATCGAGGCGGAGGTCATCGACCTGCGCACCCTGCGCCCGCTGGACACCGAGACCATCATCGAGAGCGTGAAGAAGACCAACCGTCTGGTCTGCGCCGAAGAGGGCTGGGGCCGGATGGGCGTGGGCGCGGAGATCAGCGCCGTGGTGACGGCGGAAGCCTTCGATTATCTGGACGCCCCGCCCGCTCGCGTGCACCAGAAGGACGTGCCGCTGCCCTACGCGGCCAATCTTGAAAAGCTGTCGCTGCCCGGCGTCGAAGACATCATCGCGGCCGCCAAGGCCGTCTGCTACGCGGAGTAAGCGCGATGCCCATCGAAGTCCTGATGCCCGCCCTGTCGCCCACCATGGAGGAGGGCACGCTGTCGAGCTGGCTCGTCAAGGAAGGCGACACGGTCAAATCCGGCGACGTGATCGCCGAGATCGAGACCGACAAGGCGACCATGGAGGTCGAGGCCGTCGACGAGGGCACGATCGGCAAGATCCTCGTGGAGGGCGGGACCGAGGGCGTGAAGGTCAACGCGCCCATCGCCCTCCTGCTCGAAGAAGGCGAGGACGAGAGCGCGCTGAAGGACTTCAAGGCGGGCGGCGGCAAGTCCGGCTCCGGAGATCAGAAACAGTCCGACGCGAAGGCGGATGACGCCGACAAGAAGAGCGAGCCTGAGAAAGGCGAACCGAAGAAAGATGACGGCGCGAAGCGCGCTGAGGGCAAAAAGTCTTCGTCGTCCGCGCCTAAATCCGATGACGGCGGCCGGGTGAAGGCGTCTCCGCTGGCCAAGCGGCTGGCGAAAGAGGCCGGGCTCGACCTGTCCGCGCTCGAAGGTTCCGGCCCCCGCGGCCGGATCGTCAAGCGCGACATCGAGGCGGCCAAAGAGGCCGGAACCGGCAAGGCCGCCGACAAACCCGCCGCGAAGGGCGAGGCGCCTGCCCCCGCCGCGCCCCAGCCGGGCAAGATCACGGTGGAGAGCCTGCGGCTGGAGGAGGGGACTTACGAGGTCCAGCCTCTGGACGGCATGCGCAAGACCATCGCCAAACGCATGACCGCGAGCTTCCGCGACGTGCCGCACTTCCCGCTCACCGTCGATCTGGAGCTGGACGCGCTGCTCAAGCTGCGCTCGGAGCTGAACGCCAAGGCACCCGAGGGCGTGAAGATCTCGGTCAACGACATGCTGATCCGGGCCTGCGCGCTGGCGCTCAAGAAAGTCCCGGCCAGCAATGCCAGCTACACCGACGAAGGGCTGGTGCTCTATCAGCACGCCGATGTCGCCATGGCCGTGGCCATCGACGGCGGGCTGATCACTCCGGTCATCAAGCGCGCCGAGACCAAGGGCTTGGCCCAGATCGCCGCGGAATCCAAGGATCTCGCCACCCGGGCCCGCGAGCGCAAGCTCAAGCCCGAGGAGTTCCAGGGCGGCACGTTCTCGATCTCCAATCTGGGCATGATGGGCATCAAGTCCTTCGGCTCGATCATCAACGAGCCCCAAGGCATGATCCTGTCGGTGGGCGCGGGCGAGAAGCGGCCCGTCGTGAAGAACGACGCGCTGGCCATCGCCACGGTGATGACCGTCACCCTGACCTGCGATCACCGGGTGGTGGACGGCGCGGTGGGCTCGGCCTTCCTCGCCGCTCTCAGGCCGCTGGTGGAAGATCCCGTCACGATGCTGCTCTAGATGGCCATGCAGCCCAGCCCCGACAGCGCTATCCGCCTGTGCGATCTGGTCTTCCCCCAGCAGACCAATCATCAGGGAAGCCTGTTCGGCGGCACGGCGCTGGCGCACATGGACAAGGTGGCCTTTCTGGTCGCCGCCCGGCACGCGCGCCGTCCGTTCGTGACGGCCTCGTCAGACAAGATCGAGTTCCGCGCGCCTGCCTATCTGGGGCATCTGCTGGAGCTGTCGGGCCATGTGCGCATGGTCGGCCACCATTCGCTGAGCGTGCGGGTGCAGCTCGATGCCGAGGACATGCTGACCGGCGCGCGTCACACCTGCACGGCGGGCGAGTTCATCATGGTCGCCGCGGACCGGAAGGAGAATCCCGATCCGCTGCCGCCCGTGCCGCGCGAGCGCCTGCCCGAGCTGGACCCGACCAACGGGACGAGCCGGATGGTGGAGATCATCTTCCCCGGCGACACCGACCATCTGGGCCGTCTTTACGGCGGCGGCGCGATGGAGCGCATGGGCAAGGCGGCGGTCATCGCCGCCTATCGCCATTCCCGGATGAACGTGACCATGGCCGCGTCCGAGAAGATCAGCTTTGAAAAGCCCGCCCATGAAGGCGAGATGATCGACCTGCATTCGGAGGTCATCGAGGTGGGCCGCACCTCCATGCGCGTGGGCGTGCAGATGGACGCGGAGAACCTGATGACCGGCGACCGGCGCACCGTGGCGCGCGCCGAGTTCATCATCGTGGCGGTCGACGAGAGCGGGAAGCCCGCTCCGGCCCCGAGGCTCGCGGCCAAATGAGCCTAGAACCCCGCGCCCGGATTGAGACTGATCGCGTAGCTCTTCCAGGGCTTGGCGACGGCGATCCGGTCATAGAGACGGCGCGCGGCGGCGGCGCCTTCGGGGGCCAGCCAGCGCAGATGGACCCAGCCCTTCGCGCGGCCTTCCTCGCAGATCGCGTCGATCAGCCGCTCGGCCAGGGACGCGCCGCGCGCATCGGGCGAGACGTACAGATCGTCGAGCTGACCGCAGCGCAGGCCGGAGACGGCCTCAGGCAGGTCATAGACCACCGCGAACCCGGCCAGATCTTCGCCAATGAACGCGCCCCACACGGTCGCGCAGCCCTCGTCGATCAGCGCCTGGGCGCGGGCGGTGTCCAGCATCTGCTCGGTCCCGCTCAGGGCCGCCGCGTACTGGGCGAGCAGTCCGGCGAAGGCCGGGGCGTGGCTGGGTTTGAGATGCATGAAATGATGCTCGGTCACCGGGCGCTCCACTGAACACAGAATTTCTGCGGACCATCATTCCGCAAAGACGTGAAAGGACAAGGCCGTGGCGGACAACCAATTCGACCTGATCGTGATCGGCGGCGGCCCGGGCGGCTATGTGGCGGCGATCCGCGCCAGCCAGCTGGGCATGAAGACCGCCGTGGTGGAGCGCGAGAACCTGGGTGGCATCTGCCTGAACTGGGGCTGCATCCCCACCAAGGCGCTGCTGCGGACCTCAGACATCTACCACCTGTTCCAGCGGGCGGACGAGTTCGGCCTGAAGGCGGACAATATCGGCTTCGACATCGAGAAGGTGGTCAAGCGCTCGCGCGGCGTGGCCGGGCGGCTGTCCTCGGGCGTCGGCCACCTGATGAAGAAGAACAAGGTCACTGTGATAGAGGGCGAGGCCCGTCTGGAGAAGGGCAAGCCCGCGCCCAAGGTGATCGTGAAGGGCAAGAAGGACGGCAAGGACGCCGCCTACACCGCCAAGCATGTCATCCTCGCCACCGGCGCGCGGGCGCGGACCATTCCGCAGGCGGGGCTGGAGCCGGACGGGGACGCCATCTGGACCTATCGCGAGGCGATGGTGCCTGAGGCCATGCCCAAATCTCTGCTGGTGATCGGGTCGGGCGCCATCGGGATGGAGTTCGCCAGCTTCTACCGCACGCTGGGCGCGGACGTGACCGTCGTGGAGATGGTCGACCGCATCCTGCCCGCCGAGGACGCGGAGATTTCGGGCCTGGCCGAGAAGAGCTTCAAGAAGCAGGGCATGACCATCCTGACCGGCGCCCAGGTCGGCGGGCTGAAAAAATCCAAGGGCAAGGTCGCCGCCGAGGTGAAGACCAAAGACGGCAAGACCCAGACCATCGAGGTGGAGAAGGTGATCCTGGCCATCGGCATCACCGGCAACACCGAGGGGTTGGGCCTTGAGGCGCTCGGCGTGAAGATCGAGCGCGGCCATGTGGAGGCGGACGGCTATGGCCGGACCGGCGTCGACGGGCTCTACGCCATCGGCGACGTGACCGGCGCGCCGTGGCTGGCCCACAAGGCGAGCCATGAGGGCGTGATCTGCATGGAGAAGATCGCAGGCCAGGACGTCCATCCCATGGACAAGACCAACATCCCCGGCTGCACCTACTGCCACCCCCAGATCGCGTCGGTGGGCCTGACCGAGGCCAAGGCCAAAGAGGCCGGCCACGAGGTCCGCGTGGGCCGCTTCCCGTTCGTGGGCAACGGCAAGGCGATTGCGCTGGGTGAGGATCAGGGCCTGATCAAGACGGTGTTCGACAAGAAAACCGGCGAGCTGCTGGGCGCGCACATGATCGGGGCCGAGGTCACCGAACTGATCCAGGGCTATGCGGTCGCCAAGACGCTGGAGACCACCGAGGCCGAGCTGATGCACACCGTGTTCCCGCACCCGACCCTGTCGGAGATGATGCACGAGAGCGTTCTGGACGCCTACGGACGCGCGCTTCACTACTGACCGGACTGCATTTTCCACAGATCCCGGGAGGCCCTGCCTGCGCAGGCGTACGGCGCGTGCCCGGATTCCAGATTTATCGTTTTTCGGAAAATTCCGCTTCCTTATCGAGTTTCGATATGTTATCGAGTTTCGATATGGTTGGTCACTTTGGAAGGAACCAAGAAAAATGAGAAATCAGGTCCTCCTCTTCGCCGGCGCCGCGCTCTCCGCCATCGCGCTGGCTTCCGCCGCACACGCCCAGGGCATGTCCGGCGGCTCCATCAACGCCCGCCTCGACGAGGCGGGGGATTATCGCCTGGCGGGCGCGGACATCCGCGCCTCGGGCCGCGTGGCCGGGACCCTGAGGGTCGCGGGCGCGGACTTCCGCGGCGACACGCTCGAGGTCGGGCGCATCGAAGGCGCGGCCGCGGACTTCACCTTCACCGGCCGGACCGGGCAGGGGGGCGCCATCAACGCCGCCGACGTCCGCTGGACCGGCGAATCGGGCGGCGATCTGCGCTTCAACGCCGCGGACTTCGTCTTCGACGGCGATGTGGACGGGCGGCTGAACGCCAACATCGCCGACGGCCGGGTGAACGGCACGATCTCCGAACTCAGCCTGAACGCCGCCGATCTGGAGCTGGGCGACAGCCTCGCGGTCACCGGCGACGCCCGGATCAACGCCGCGCGCCTGACCCTGCGGGGCGAGGTGGACGGCATGCTGGACGCCAGCGCCCGCACCATCCGCATCGCGGGCAGGGCGGGGCAGGTCGATCTGTACGCCGACCCCGGCCGCCGTCCCCGCCGCGACACCGACGGGCTGGTGGAGATCACCGGCGAAATCGGCGGCGGCGCCGTGTGCGCCCGCACCGTGGTCATCAGCGGAACGGTCGGCGGCACGCTTGATGTCGTCGCCGATGAGCAGCCCCGCCTTGAAAGCGGCGCGTCCGCCGATAGTGTGAACTTCACGCCGCGCGACGGTCGTCGCTGCGAGCGCGCTTGAGGGGGGATCAGGCCATGATGTTCAGAACCTTCATCACGGCAGGCGCGGCCTTCGCGGCGGCCCTGCTGGTCCTCGCCACCCCCGCCAGCGCCCAGCATATCGGCGGCGATCTCAATCTCGATGCGGACCAGGACCGGGACGTCAGCTTCCTGGCCGCGGACGTCACCCTGCGGGGCCGCGTGGGCGGCAGCGTGCAGGGCATGGCCGCGGACGTGCTGATCGACGCGGACGTGTCGGGGGACGTGTCCCTGGCCGCCGCTGACGTGACCATCGGCGGGCGGGTCGGCGGCGACGTCTCCCTGGCCGCAGCCAACGTGAACATCACCGCCGATGTCGGCGGGGACGTGGACGCGGCGGGGGCTGACGTGCGAATCGCGGGCCGTGTCCGCGGCGACGTGTCCGCCGCCGGCGCTCTGATCGTGGTCGATCAGAGCGGCATGATCGGCGGCGACGCCTCGCTGGCCGGCCGTGAAATCCGCATCGTGGGCGGCATCGGCGGCCGCGTCGACGCCCGCGCCCGCAACATCCTGATCGACACCGTGCTGAACGGCGATCTGGAGCTGTATGGCGAGACCGTCGAGTTCGGGCCCGAGGCCCGGATCGCGGGCAATGTCCGGGTCCGCAGCCCCAACGCGCCCGTCATCGACGAGGCGGCGGTCATCACCGGCGAAATCAATCACGTCGAGACCGCCTATTCGGCCGACCGCAGGCGGCACAGCGTGACGGGCGTGCCGACCGCCCTGCGCCATGTCGGCCCTCCGGGCTGGGCCATCGGCGGCACCTTCTCCACCACCGCCTTCGTGCTGGGCCTGCTGGCCTGCCTGGTGGCGCCGAAAGCCACCTCGGGCATCACCCAGCATTTCCGGGCCAAGCCCTGGGCGGCGAGCCTTCTGGGTCTGGTGATCTTCGCCTTCCTGCCGGTGCTGGTGCTGACGCTCTTCGTCATGCTCCTGATCACGGTGATCGGCATCCCCCTGGCGCTGATCGTGGTGCTCGGCTTCCCGATCTTCATGTTCCTGGCCTACGCCTTCGGCGCTCTGGCCATCGGGGACGTGATCATGAACCGGTCGGGCGGCGAGATGAGCCCCGGCATGCGGATCCTGTCGCTCTTCCTGGTGCTGCTGGTGATCGCGGCGCTGGGGGTGGTGCCGGTGATCGGCTTCCTGCTGGCTCTGGTCGCGCTGTTCATCGGGCTGGGCGCCTGGACGCTGGCGATCTTCAGCCGCAATCCCCGCGAGGCTGCCGCGGCGGCTCCGCCGCCCGCCGCCCCGCACGCGCCGAGCGCGGCTTCCGAGGCGGTGTAGCTCAACCMCCGCCGCGGAACGCGAGGCCCCGCCGCTCCGGCTGCGGGGCCTCGCGATATCCGGCATCGGCCAGGGCATGCCCGCCATGCGTCAGCCGCGCTTGAACTGACACCCGCTTGCAGCCATGTTGCGCCCCATGACCACGCTCATCGACGCCCGCGCCGCGCGCCACCCTGAAAAGCAGAAGCGCCCCGACACCCCCGTCCTGCGCAAGCCGGACTGGATCCGGGTGAAAGCGCCCGCGGGCGGCGTGTTCGCCGAGACCCGCAACACGGTCAAAGAGAACAACCTCATCACCGTGTGCGAGGAGGCCGGCTGCCCCAATATCGGCGAGTGCTGGTCCCAGAAGCACGCCACCTTCATGATCATGGGCGACACCTGCACGCGCGCGTGCAGCTTCTGCAACGTCAAGACCGGCCTGCCCGGCGCGCTGGACGCCGACGAGCCGCGCCGCGTGGCCGAGGCCACCGCCACGATGGGGCTCAAGCACGTCGTCATCACTTCGGTGGACCGCGACGACCTGGCCGATGGCGGCGCGGAGCACTTCGCGCAGGTCATCCGCGCCATCCGGCAGGCCGCGCCCGGCACGACCATCGAGATCTTGACCCCGGACTTCCTCAGGAAGCCCGGCGCGGCGGAGGCCGTGATCGACGCGAAGCCGGACGTGTTCAACCACAATCTGGAGACCGTGCCGCGGCTCTATCTCTCGATCCGCCCCGGCGCGCGCTATTTCCACTCCCTGCGCCTGCTGGAGCGCGTCAAGGAGCGCGATCCCTCCCAGTTCACCAAGTCCGGCATCATGGTCGGGCTAGGCGAGACCAAGGAGGAAGTCATGCAGGTGATGGACGACATGCGATCGGCCGGCATCGACTTCCTGACCATCGGCCAGTACCTGCAGCCCACCCGCAAGCACGCGGCGGTGGACCGCTACGTCACCCCTGAAGAGTTCAAGGGCTATGAGACCATCGCCCGGGCCAAGGGCTTTCTGATGGTTTCGGCGACCCCGCTGACCCGGTCGAGCTATCACGCGGGCGACGACTTCGTGCGGCTGCGCGAGGCGCGCGACGCGGCGCTGAAGACCGGCCGCGCGGTCTGAGCTCCATGATCGCCGAGCACACCGAACGCCTGCGTCTCAGGCACAGGCCTGACGACCTGTTCGACCTGGTCTCCGACGTCCGCAGCTATCCGAAATTCATCGAGCTGATCACCGCCATGCGGGTGACGCGAGAGGACATGGAGGACGGCTCGGGCACGCTGGACGCCGAGGCGCGGGTGCGCTTCCGGCTGGTGCGCGAAAGCTTCTCCACCCGCGTGAAGTTCGACCGCCCGCGCCGGGTGATCGAGGTGAGCTATCTGGCGGGACCCTTCCACGAGCTGGAGAACCGCTGGACCTTCCACGAGCTGTCGGACGGCTCCACGCTGGTGGATTTCTGGATCCATTACGGGTTCAAGAACCCGATCCTTCAGGTCCTGCTCGATGCCAACCGCTCACGCGCGATCCGTTTCCTGGTGCACAGCTTCGAGAACGAGGCGAAGCGGCGCTACGAGGAGATCGGCGACGAGGAGATCGATCTGGACGCCGAGCTGCAGCGCCTCGAAGGCGTCGGCTAGGAATCCGCGCTCAGCGCGTCGCACAGCAGGGTGAGGGCGTGTTCGGCCGCCGCCTCGCGCACGCCGCAGCGGTCGCGGCCGTCGAAGACCTGCTTGTCCGCCTTCGTCGCCCGGCCCTTCATGGCCAGTCCGAACCAGACCAGTCCGACAGGCTTGTCAGAGCTGTCGCCTGAGGGTCCGGCGATGCCGGTCACGGAGACGGCCAGGGTGGCGTCCGACCGCGACAGCGCGCCGTCGGCCATCGCCAGGGCGACCTCTTTGGAGACAGCGCCGAAATCGTCGATCAGCTTGATGTCCACGCCGAGCAGATCGGTCTTGGCGGCGTTCGAATAGGTCACGAAGCCGCGGTCCACCACGTCCGACGAGCCGGGGATTTCGGTCAGGGCGACGGTGACGAGTCCGCCGGTGCAGCTTTCCGCCGTGGCGACGGTCGCGCCCGTCAGCCGGGCGGCTTCCAGAACCTGATCGGCCAGTTCGATCAGCCGGGTGGGGATGGTCATGAGATCCGTCCGGTGAAGGCGGCCTGCGCCGCGATGCCTTCGCCGCGACCGGTGAAGCCGAGCTTTTCCGAAGTCGTGGCCTTGATGTTCACACGAACCGGCGGCAGGCCCGTCAGTTCCGCGACCCGGCGTTTCATGGCCTCGCGGTGCGGGCCGATCTTGGGGGCCTCGCAGATCAGGGTGATGTCGGCATGGACCGGCTCGACCCCGGCCTCGCGGGCGAGCTTGAGGGCGTGGACGAGGAACTGCGCGCTGTCCGCGCCCTTCCATTGCGGGTCGGTGGGCGGGAAGTGCTGGCCGATATCGCCCGCGCCCGCCGCGCCCAGAATGGCGTCGGTCAGGGCGTGCAGGCCCACATCGGCGTCCGAATGGCCCACCAGCTCCAGCGGATGGTCGATGAACACCCCGCACAGGGTCAGGCCCTTGCCGGGGCGCACGCGGTGCACGTCATAGCCCGTGCCGGTGACCGTCAGGGCCGGGGAGGGGGCGGGCGCGAGCAGACGTTCGGCGCGGGCGAAGTCTTCCGGCCAGGTGATCTTGATGTTGGCTTCCTCGCCCGCGACCAGAGCGACCTCCAGCCCGGCCGCCCGGGCCAGGGAAACCTCGTCGGGGAAGGCGGCCTCCGTGGCCTCGAACGCCGCCCGGATCGCGTCGGCTCTGAAGGCCTGAGGCGTCTGCATGCGCTGCAGGCCCGCGCGGTCCACCGCCTGCACGCCGTCGCCGTCCTGCCGAACCAGAGCATCGGTGACGGGCAGCGCGGGGGCGGCCCCCGGAGAGGTCTGCAGGGCGGAGAGCAGCCGGTCGATCAGCGCCTCGCCGACCAGAGGCCGCGCGCCGTCATGGATCAGCACATGCTCGAAATTCGCCGCGTTCAGGCAGGCGCGCACCGAGGCGGTCCGGTCCGCGCCGCCTTCGACCGCGCGCACGTTCAGCCCCGCCATGGCGCTCTCGAAATGCGCGCGGTGGTCGGGGTGGATCGCGATCACGATCTCTTCGCAGCCGGGATGCCGGGCGAAGGCCTCCGCGGTCCAGCGCAGCAGGGGTTTTCCGGCGATGGCGCGATACTGCTTGGGCAGGCCGCCGCCCGCCCGCTCGCCCGATCCGGCCGCCACGATCAAGGCGCTGAAGCCCATGCCGATGCCTTTCGCTGGAAGATCATCCGTCCGGGCGAAGGGTTACGGCCTCTGGAAGCGCAGGTCCAGACGGGGTATCTCCTGAGAATGACTTCGCAATCGCGGAAAATTCCCGGGCCCTTCATGGTGGGCGATGTGCGCGTGGACGCGCCGTGCCTGCTCGCGCCCATGTCCGGAGTCACCGATTTCCCCATCCGCAGGCAGGCGAGGCGCTATGGCGCGGGACTGGTGATCAGCGAGATGGTCGCCTGCGAGACGCTGGCTCAGGGCCGCGAGGACGTGGTGCGCCGCATGGCGGGCGACGCCTCGGTGGAGCCGCGGGCGATCCAGCTCGCGGGGCGGGAGCCTGAATGGATGGAGATCGGCGCGAAAATGGCCGAGGAGGCGGGCGCGCAGATCATCGACATCAACATGGGCTGCCCCGCCCGGCAGGTGACTCGCGGGCTGTCGGGCTCCGCCCTGATGCGCGATCTGGACCACGCCATGACGCTGGTGGAGGCGACCGTGAAGGCGGTGGCCGTGCCCGTGACGCTGAAAATGCGGCTGGGCTGGGACCATGACTGCCTGAACGCGCCCGAGCTGGCCGCGCGGGCCGAAGCGGCGGGCGTGAAGATGATCACCGTGCATGGCCGCACCCGCCAGCAGTTCTACACCGGACAGGCGGACTGGGCGGCGGTCGCCGCGGTGCGCGAGGTGGTGTCCGTGCCGCTGGTGGTCAATGGCGACATCGCCACGGCGGCCCACGCCCGCGAAGCCCTGGCCCTGTCAGGGGCGGACGCGGTGATGGTGGGTCGCGCCAGCCAGGGCCGTCCCTGGCTGCCCGGCGCGATAGGCCGCGCCCTGCTGGAGGGCGGCGACGAGGTCGAGCCCTCAGTCAGCGAGGGGGCGGCGTGCCTGAAAGGGGCGAGCGCGGACGCCGTGGCGCTTTACGGCGAGGCGCTGGGCGTGCGCTGCATGCGCAAGCACTACGCCAGCTTCATTGATTGGGCGGTCGCCGACGCCGAGCTGGCGAAGACCTGGCGGGGGCGGCTGTGCCGCGCGAAGATGCTGGCTGAAGCCCTTGAAGGGCTGGAAGATTTCTCCGGGGCAGTACCGCGGCGAGAGGCGGCGTGAGCGAGCCGGATCCCTCCAGCCTGGCCGAACGGGCCGCGGAGACCGCGCCCGCCGCGCTCATCCTCATCGACAGCCATGGCGGCATCCTGTTCGTTAACGGCGCCGCCGAAGGGGTTCTGGACCGTTCCCGCCGCCGCCTGATCGGCGCGCCGCTGGCCGAGACAGGCCCGTGGGGCGAGGCGGCGTGGGCCATGGCGGAAAAGGCCATGGCCGAACAGCGCGACGTGTTCGCCCACGACCTGCCCGTGGATACGCCCGCTGGCGGACGCCGGGCCACGGTGGACGCCGCCCCTGAAGGCGAAGGGGCCTGCATCTGTATCCGGCCCTGGCCCGAAGGCGGCGCGACCCCGCGCGGCGATCAGGCGGCGAACGCGGCCAAGGGATTCGGGCGCATGCTCTCCCATGAACTGAAGAACCCCATGGCGGGCGCGCGCGGCGCGGCCCAGCTCATCCTGTCCAGCGAGGACGGGGAGGCGGTGGAACTGGCCCGCGTGATCGTGGCCGAGCTCGACCGGGCGGTGCGCATCGCCGACCGCTGGAGCCGGATCGGCGATCTCGCGCCCCAGCCCTTCGAGCCGGTCAATCTTCACGCCCTGGCCCACGACGCCGTGCGCTCGGCGCGGGCGGCGGCGGGTGAGACGGTGCGCTTCACCGAAAGCTACGACCCCTCCATACCCGAGGCCTTCGCCGATCCCGATCTGGTCACCCAGGCGCTTCTGAACCTGCTGATCAACGCCGCCGAGGCGGTCAGGCGCGAGGGCGGCGGGGCGGTGGACATCGCCACCCGATACCGCAGCGCGAAGCCCGGCGGGACCGCGCCCGAGGCGCGGCTGGAAGTGGTCGTCAGCGATGACGGGCCGGGGGTGCCGCCTGAACTGGGCGACGCGATCTTCAACCCCTTCGTCACCGGCAAGCCGGCCGGCGAGGGGCTCGGCCTTGCGCTGGTCTCCCGGATCGCCGACCTTCACGGCGGGGGCGTGGAATATGACAGCCGCCCGGGCCGGACGGCCTTTCATCTTTACCTCAAAGACGCGGGCGGACGGCGCGGATGAGCAGGCGTGTTCTGGTTCTTGAAGACGACGAGTCGCTGCGGCTGGTGATCTCCCGCGCCCTCAGCCGGGCGGGATTCGACGTGCGCTCCACCGCCTCGCCGTCCTCGGCCATCGACCGCATGGCGCGGCGCGACGCGGACCTGTTGATCGCGGACGTGCTGCTGGGCGAGGAGAATTTCCTCGACCGGCTTGAGGAGATGACCCGCGTGCGGCCCGACGCGCCCGTGCTGATCATCAGCGCCCAGACCACCGCGGCCACCGCCATCAAGGCGGCCAAGGGCGGCGCGTTCGAATACCTGCCCAAGCCCTTCGACCTCGACGACCTCGTCGCCGCCGCCTCGCGGGCGCTCAAAACCGAGCCCGCCGCTCCGGCCCCGCGCCGCAGCGCGGACGCCGCCTTTCCGGGCCTGCTGGGCCGGTCTCCCGCCATGCAGGAGGCCTTCCGGGTCCTGGGTCGTCTGTCGCGCGTCTCCGTGCCGGTGATGGCCACGGGACCGGAAGGTTCGGGTCGGGCGAGCGCGGCGCGCACGCTTCATGCGGCCCGCGGCGTCTCGGGCCCGCTGGTCGAGGCGGGTCCCAGCCGCCTGTCATCCGAGGGTGAGGAGCTGCTCGCGGCGGCTTCGGGCGGCGGGCTGTTGCTGCGCCGGGCCGAGCGCTGGAGCGAGGCGGTTCAGGATCAGGTGCTCGAATGGCTGGAACGGCCCGAGGGGCCGGGATGCCTGATCTACGCGACGGGCGGGCCTCAGGCCCGCTCCGCGCTGTCGCCGGGGCTCTGGGACCGGCTTGCGCTGGGCCATGTCGCCATGCCGCCGGTGCGTGAACGCGGCGAGGACAGCGCGCTCCTGTTCGAGCATTACCTGTCGAAAGCGGCGCAATCTACTGTTTCACTGGATAAATCAGCCAGATCGCAGGTCGTCGGCTATGGCTGGCCGGGCGAGGTGGCCGAGATCGTCCGCGCCGCGACCCGCATCGCGGTGCAGGGGCGGCGCGACCGCGTGACCGACGAGGATCTGCGCGAGGCGCTGAGCGCTGAAAGCGCGCAGGATCCCGAATCCGCCCTGCGCGACGCCGCCGCCCGCTTCGCCGCCGCGCGGATGGGCGAGGGGAGCGAGGCGCCCGCCGAGGAAGCCGCCCGCATCGTGGACGGGGCGATGATCGAGGCCGCGCTCGCCCTGAGCGGCGGCGTGCGCCGGGACGCCGCCGCCCGGCTGGGCCTGAACCGCAACACGCTCGCCCGGCGGCTGGCTGCTCTGGGGCTCGACGACAAAGATGAGGACTGACAGCAACAGGTGCGTTGATCTGCGGCCACACTCGGGTCACGATGCGCGATGTTGCAGTTGCAAGGTGTCCGCTTGACCCGCAGACGCGCCCTGAGTTTCGCGCCAAGGCCATCGCCCTTCGCCGCGCTGTTCTGCCTGGCCGCGCTGGGTCTGGTGGCGGCTGCTGGCCTGTCGGTCTCCCAGCGTCCGGAAATCGCGGCCGGAAGCCCCGTCTTCTACGGCCTGCTGGGCGTCATCGCCGTGCTCGTCGTGGGGCTGGGCGCGGCGACCGGCGTGCGGATCGTGCGCAAGCTGATGGGCCGGCGTTTCGGCGAGCCCGCGCCGCGGCTGCACATCCGCTTCCTGACCCTGTTCGCCCTGACCGCGGTGGCGCCTGCGCTGCTGATGGCCATCGTGCTGGCCCTGTTCATGGAGCGGGGAGTGGAATTCTGGTTCGGCGAGCGGGTGAACACGCTGGTGGAGACCGTCGCGGACGTGGCCCGCGAGCAGACCCAGCGCGAGCTCAATCCCGCCCAGGGCGAGATGCTGCGCATCGCCTATGACCTCAGCCAGCCCGGCGCGGTGGAGGGCCTGTCCTCCAGCCGCATCCAGTACAACCGCTACCTCACCGAGCTCGCCGCGGACGCCTACGGCTACATGCCCGCCGCCTACATCATCGACAGCCAGTCCACGGTTCTGGCGCGCGCCGACCTCTCAGATCTCTATCCCGACGCGCCGGCCTTCACCGCGCCCTCGGGCGTGATGTTCGCCAACGTGCGCACCAACCAGATCGCCGCCAGCGACCCCGTCCAGCGCGACGGCGCAACCGATTATGTCCGCCTTCTCATGCAGATGCCCGCATATGATGATGCATACCTTTACATCGTCTGGTACGTGGATCTGAGCCTTCTGGCCGCCGCGGACGCGGCCACCGCCTCCTACCGGCAGGCCATCGCTCAGGAAGAGCGCATGCGCCGGGCCTTCGTGATGATCTATGCGCTCGCGGTGGCTCTGATCCTGGTCGGCGCGCTGTGGCTGGCCCTGAGCGCCGCGACGCGGGTGGTCCAGCCCGTCGGGCGGCTGGTCAGCGCCGCGGAGAAGGTGCGCCATGGCGATCTGGACGCGCGGGTGCAGGTCATGCGCGAGGACGACGAGATCGCCGCGCTGGGCCGCGCTTTCAACCGCATGACCCGCCAGCTTTCCAGCCAGCGCCGGGCGCTGCTGGAGGCCAACGCCGAGGCTGAACGCCGCCGGGCCTTCATCGAGGCCGTCCTGACCGGGGTGAGCGCGGGCGTGATCGGCCTGGACGCGGGCGGGCGGATCACGCTGGTCAACCGCTCCGCCGCGGCGCTGCTGGAAGATGAATCCGAAGCCATGGTGGGCCGGCCCGCCAGCGAGGCCGCGCGCGTCTTCCTGCCGGTCATCGAGGAGGCCATGCGCCGCCCCGGCGAGATGGCCGAAAGCCAGATCGACATCGCCAGCTCCTCAGGGTCGCTGGTCCATCTCAGCGTCAGGGCCGGGCAGGACGAGGACGGCGGCATCGTCATCACCTTCGACGACGTGACGCGGCTGGTCAGCGCCCAGCGGAACGCCGCATGGCGCGACGTGGCCCGGCGCATCGCCCACGAGATCAAGAACCCGCTCACCCCCATCCAGCTCTCCGCCGAGCGGATCCGGCGCAAATACCGCCAGACCATCCCCGAAGATCAGCTGGAGATCTTCGACCGCTGCGTGGACACCATCGTGCGCCAGGTCAGCGATATCGGGCGGATGGTGGACGAGTTCTCCTCCTTCGCGCGCATGCCCACGCCCAAGATGGAGGCCGCCGACCTGGCCGAGATCGCCCGGGCCGCGGTGTTCGCCCAGCGCGTGGCCTCGCCGGGCATCCGCATTCAGCTGGACGTGCCGGACGCGCCGGTAATCGTGGAATGTGACAGCCGGCTGGCGACCCAGGCTCTGGCCAACATCCTGAAGAACGCCGCCGAGAGCGTGAGCACGCGCATGGATGGCGACGGGGACGAGGCGAGGGGACGAATCGCCGTCCGGGTCTATGCTGACGGCGATTTCGCGGTGGTGGAGGCGTCCGACGACGGGCTGGGCTGGCCGACGCCGGACAAGGCTCGTCTGACCGAGCCTTACATGACCACGCGGGAGAAAGGCACGGGGCTGGGGCTGGCGATCGTCCGCCGCGTCATGGAGGACCATGGCGGGCGGCTGGAACTTGACGACCCCCCGGAAGGCGGCGGCGCCATCGTGCGCCTCGCCTTCGCAAGACTCGAGGAAGGAAGCCTGCAGCGCGAGCTGTCCGCTTCCGCGGAGTGAGACCGACATGGCGCACGAGATACTCATCGTCGATGACGAAGCCGACATCAGGGAGCTGATCGGCGGCCTGCTGGAGGACGAGGGCTACGAGCCCCGCTACGCCGGTGACGCCGACGAGGCGCTGGCCTCGATCCGGCAGCGCAAGCCGGGCCTGCTGGTGCTTGACGTGTGGCTGCAGGGCAGCCGCCTGGACGGGATCGAGCTGCTCGACGAGATCAAGGCGTCCGATCCCGGCCTGCCGGTCATCGTCATCTCAGGACACGGCACCATCGAGACCGCCGTGGCGGCGATCCGCAAGGGCGCCTACGACTTCATCGAAAAGCCGTTCAAGTCCGACAAGCTGCTGCTCACCGTCGAGCGGGCGCTGGAGGCCAGCCGCCTGCGCCGGGAGAACGCCGAGCTGCGGGCCAAGACCGAATCTTTCAACGAGCTTATCGGACGCTCGCCCGCCGCCGCCCACCTGCGCCAGACCATCGAGCGGGTGGCGGCGACCAATTCGCGGGTCCTGATCTCCGGGCCGCCGGGCTCGGGCAAGGAGCTCATCGCGCGGCTCATCCATGCCGGATCGCCCCGCTCGGACGGCCCCTTCATCCCGATCAGCGCGGCGATGATGAATCCCGACCGGGTCGAGGAGGAGGTGTTCGGAACCGAGCGCTCGGACGGCAGCCTCGAGCGGATCGGCCTGCTCGAACAGGCCCATGGCGGAACGCTTTTCCTGGACGAGGTGGGCGACATGCCCATCGACACCCAGGGCAAGCTTCTGAGGATGCTGGTCGAGCAGCGCTTCCGGCGGCTGGGCGGGTCGGGCGATGTGGAGGTGAACGTCCGCGTGCTCTCCTCCAGCGCCAAGGATCTGCGGGGCCTCATCTCCCAGAGCCGGTTCCGTGAGGATCTCTACCACCGGCTCGCGGTGGTGCCGGTCGAGGTGCCCTCGCTGGCCGAGCGCCGCGAGGACATCCCGCTGCTGGTGGAGTATTTCATCGAGCGCCTGACCACCGTGTCGGGTCTGGCGCGCCGCCAGATCGGCGAGGACGCCATGGCCGCGTTGCAGGCTCATGGCTGGCCGGGCAATGTCCGTCAGCTTCGCAACAACGTGGAACGGGTGCTGATCCTGGCCTCGGGCGAGCCGGACAAGCCGGTGACGCTGGACGCGCTGCCGTCGGAGGTGGCGGGTCGGGAGACCAGCGCGAACGGGTTCGACGCCGAACGCATGGTGGCGC
Organism: Glycocaulis profundi; assembly: GCA_007050995.1. GTDB lineage: Bacteria > Pseudomonadota > Alphaproteobacteria > Caulobacterales > Maricaulaceae > Glycocaulis > Glycocaulis profundi. The sequence continues at coordinate 92,423 of VJOU01000005.1, forward strand.
TTCCCCTGCGGGACGCGCGCGAGCGCTTCGAGCGCGAATACCTGCGCGCCCAGATCAGCCGGTTCGGCGGCAACATCTCCCGCACGGCGGCTTTCATCGGCATGGAGCGCTCGGCCCTGCACCGCAAGCTCAAGAGCCTGGGCGTGACCAATGCCGACCGCGACGGCGCGGACGAGGCCTGATCCGTGAAGCCCGAGGGGGATGAGCCATGAAGGCGGTTGTGTGCGGCGCGGGACGCGTGGGCTACGGGATCGCCCGGGAGCTGGCAAGCGAGGGCAATGCGGTCACGGTGGTGGACTGGTCGCCCCAGCTCATCGACCGGGTGACGACCGATCTGGACGTTCGCGGTGTCATCGGCCACGGCGCGCATCCCGACATTCTGGAGAAGGCGGGCATCCGGGACGCCGACCTGCTGGTCGCGGCGACCTATTCGGACGAGACCAACATGGTCGCCTGCCAGGTGGCCCACTCGCTGTTCAACACCCCCATGCGCATCGCGCGGGTGAGGGCGCAGAGCTATCTCGACCCGGCCTGGCGCGACCTGTTCGCCACCGGCGCGCTGCCCATCGACGTGACGATCTCGCCCGAGCTGGAGGTCAGCCGCTCGATCCTGCAGCGGCTGGAGACCCCCGGGGCCTTCACCACCGCGCCCTTCGCGGGCAGCCGGGTTCAGCTTCTGGGCCTGACGCTGGAGGAGGGCTCGCCCATCGCGGGCAGCTCGCGGGACCAGCTTCTCGAGCTCTTCGCCGATCTGAGGATCGATGTGGTGGGCATCCAGCGCGACGGCGCGCTGTTCATCCCTAAGGGCGACGACCCGCTGCAGGCGGGGGACGATCTTTACGTCAGCATCGACGCGCGCCATCTCGCCCGCGCGCTGGACGTGTTCGGCCATGCGTCCGAACGCGCCCGCCGCGTGGTCATCGTCGGCGCGGGAAACATCGGGCTGTACGTGGCCAAGGCGCTGGAGCGGGTGCCTGGCCTGAAGGTGCGCGTCATCGAAGCTGACAAGACCCGCGCCGAGCACGCCGCGGACGCCCTGCGCCGGACGGTCGTTCTCAACGGCGACGGGCTGGATCAGCGCATCCTGCGCGAGGCGGGCGCGTCCGAGGCCGAGCTGGTCCTGTGCCTGACCAATGACGACAAGGTGAACCTGCTGGGCGCGGTGATGGCCAAGCACGAGGGCGCCAAGCGCAGCCTGTCGCTGGTCAACGATCAGGCCTTCCGGCCCGTGCGCGACGCCATGGGCATCGACGTGATGATCGATCCCCGCGCGGTGACCGTCTCCACCATCCTCCAGCACATCCGCCGGGGCCGGATCATCGGCCTTCAGACCCTGGGCGGGGGGCAGGCCGAGGCGCTCGAAGGCATCGCGCTGGCGACCTCGCCACTGGTGGGCCGCACCTCGGCGGAGGCGGACCTGCCCGCGGACGTGTCCATATGCGCGGTGGTGCGCGGCGACGAGGTGTTCTTCGAACGCGACGACGTGAAGATCCAGGCCAATGACCGGGTGATCTTCTTCGCCCTGAAATCCGCGGTCCCGAAGGTGGAGCAGCTCTTCCGGGTCAGCCTCGAGTATTTCTGATGCGCGCCCCGCCCCGCATGATCCGCGCCCTGGGCTGGTGCTGGCTGGTCATGGGATCGGCCGCGATGGTCTTCCTCGCGCTGGCGGTGGCGCTGGGCGAGGCCGCCGCGGCGCGGGGGCTGGGCCTGACCGGTGTGATCGGTGTCTTCATCGGTGCGGTGATCGTGGTCTCCACCCGCGGCGCCGACCGGCCCGCCCGCGCGCCCGCCGCGCTGAGGCTGGCGCTGCTGGGCTGGATCACCTGCCCTCTGCTCGCCGCGCCCTCGCTGGCGCCTTTGGCGGGCGGTCTCCAGGAAGGCGTGTTCGAGGCCTATTCGGCCATGACCACCACCGGCGCGAGCTTAGCCGATCCCGACACCGCCCCGCGCAGCCTCGTGCTGTGGCGCGCCGCGCTGCAGTGGCTGGGCGGGTTCGCCAGTCTGGTGCTGGCCGTCACGGTGTTCGCCGCGCTCGATCAGCGCGGGGCGGGGATCAGGCGCTCGACCCTGCTGACGGTCCACGACAACAACCTGTTCACCAATATGGGCCGCACCTCGCGCCGGCTCGGCGGACTGTACGCGCTGCTCACCCTGCTGGGCGTCGTGCTGCTGATGGTCACGGGCGCGGAGCTGTTCGACGCGCTGTGCCTGGCCATGTCGGGCATCTCCACGGGGGGCATGAGCCCGCGCGGCGAGCCGCTGGCCGCCTGGCTGCCCGTGCCGGGAATTCTGGCGCTGGCGCTGATCTGTCTGATCGGCGCGTGGAACTTCGCCCTGATCTACGAAATGATCACCCGGCGCAGGCTCAGCCGCTCGGCCAGCGATCTGCGGGCCATGCTCGCGCTGTGCCTGATGACGGGTGTGGTCGCCGGGCTGGCGGGCGGAGCGGCCTGGACCGGCCCGGTCTCCGCGCTCGAAGCTCTGTTCGCGGTGACCACCAGCGGCTTCCAGCTCGGGGAGGGCGGGCCCATCCTGCCGCCCGCCGTACTGATCCTGCTGGCGCTTCTGGGCGGATCGGCGGTCTCCACCGCAGGCGGCATCAAGATGCCCCGGGTGATCCTTCTGGTGAGGCGGGCGGGCGAGGAGCTGTCCCACCTGGCTCACCCGTCCGCCGCCGTGTTCACCCGATTCGCGGGCCGCAAGGCGAGCGACGAGGCGCTGGTGAGCGTGTGGGTCTATGCGCTGGCCTTCCCGCTGGCGCTGGGCATCGGCACGGCGGTTCTGGGCGCGTGCGGGCTGGACTTCGAGACCGCCTGGCAGGTCGCGGGCGCGTCGCTGTCGAATGCCGGGCCTCTGGCGCAGGTCGATTACGCGGCCATGTCGGGGGGCGCCTGGATCGCGGCCAGCGCGATCATGGTGCTCGGCAGGCTTGAAGTCCTCGCCGCGGCGGCGGCTATCTTCGTGCTCCTGAAGGGAGAATGAGCATGGCCCGAATCGCCTTCGTCAACGGACGCTATCTGCCCATCGACGCCCCCGCCGTGCAGGCGGAGGACCGGGGCCTGCAGTTCGCCGACAGCGTCTATGAGGTGTGGACGGTCCGGGACGGGCGCTTCCTCGACAGCACGGGCCATTTCCGCCGCCTGCTGCGCTCGCTGGACGAGCTGCGCATCCCCCATCCCATGAGCGTCGCCGCGCTGGACGTGGCCCTGAAGGAAACCCTGCGCCGCAACCGGCTGAAGGACGCGACGGTCTATCTGCAGGTGACCCGGGGCACGGCCAGGCGCGATCACGGCTTTCCCGCCGCCGATACCCGTCCCACGGTGATCATCACCGCGCGGCCGTCCTCCAGCGCCGCAGGGGACGCGCGGGCGGAGAGGGGGGTTGCGGTCATCACCCGGCCTGACACGCGCTGGGCGCGCTGCGACATCAAGACCACGGGCCTACTGGCCAACGTGCTCGCCAAGCAGGACGCCCGCGAGACCGGCGCGTGGGAAGCCTGGCTGGTGGACACTGAGGGAAGGGTGACGGAGGGCACGTCCACGAACGCCTGGATCGTCACGTCCGACGGCGTGCTGGTCACCCGGCCTATCACCGACAACATCCTGCACGGCGTCACCCGCGCGGCCGTCATCGAGGCGGCCCGGGCCGAAGGCCATACGGTCGAGGAGCGCGGCTTCACTCTTGAGGAGGCTCACGCGGCGCGCGAGGCCTTCATAACGTCGGCGACCAGTCTCGCCACGCCGGTGGTGGAGATCGACGGGCGGCCCGTGGGCAACGGTGCGCCGGGCTCGGTGGCCACGCGGCTGCGCGAGCTCTATCTGGCATCCGCCCACGAACGCTGAGCTTTCCGGCAATAGTCCGGATGAAGGTTGCGGCGGGCGCGAACCGTGTTTACCTAGACGTTCACCCATGGGCCGATACGGCCCCAACAGAGCGCGAAAGCACCATGTCGAACGATAAGAAACAGAACCTGCAGGACGTGTTCCTGAACACCGTCCGCAAGGGCAAGACTCCCCTGACGATCTTCCTGGTCAACGGCGTGAAACTGCAAGGCGTCGTGACCTGGTTTGACAACTTCTGTGTCCTTCTCCGCCGCGAAGGTCAGATCCAGCTCGTGTACAAGCATGCGATCTCCACCGTCATGCCGAGCCAGCCGATCTCCCTGTTCGACGGCGACAAGGGCGAGGACGAGGCCACCGATTGATTGAACGCGAAACACCGGCCGACACCGCGCTCGTGATCCACCCCGCCACGCCCGGCGGGGACGACACCCGAGCCCAGGCCCGGCTGGACGAAGCGTGCGGGCTCGCCGAAGCCCTCGGGCTGGAGGTCTCCTCCAGCCGCATCGAGCCTGTGCGCAAGCTGGAGCCGGGCACGTATTTCGGCTCGGGCAAGGTCGAGACCCTGCGCGCCGAGATCGAGGCACTCGAGGTCAAGGCCGTGATCCTCGACACCGCGCTGTCCCCGGTTCAGCAGCGCAATTTGGAAAAAGCCTGGAAGGCCAAGGTCATCGACCGCACCGGCCTGATCCTGGAGATTTTCGGCGAGCGCGCCCGGACCCGGGAAGGGCGGCTGCAGGTCGAGCTGGCGCGGCTGACCTACGAGCGCTCGCGCCTGGTGCGGACCTGGACCCACTTGGAGCGCCAGCGCGGCGGACGTGGCTTTCTGGCCGGCCCCGGTGAAACCCAGATCGAGACCGACCGCCGCCTGCTCGCGGGACGCATGGCCAAGCTCCGGCGCGAGCTCGAAGAGGTCAAACGCACCCGCAAGCTCCACCGCAAGCAGCGTCAGGCCGCGCCGTGGCCGTCCGTGGCCCTGGTCGGTTACACGAACGCGGGCAAGTCCACCCTGTTCAACCTGCTCACCCGCGCGCAGGTGCTGGCCAAGGACATGCCCTTCGCCACCCTCGACCCCACCGTGCGCGGGGTGAAGCTGGCCTCTGGCCGCCGCGTGCTGATGAGCGACACGGTGGGCTTCATCACCGACCTGCCCACCGAGCTGATCGCCGCCTTCCGCGCGACGCTGGAGGAGGTGAGGGAGGCGGACGTGCTGATCCACGTGCGCGATCTGTCCGATCCCGACCATGAAGGCCGCAAGGCGGACGTCGAAGACGTGCTGAGCGCGCTCGACGCGGGCGCTGACCATGGTCAGGTCGTCATCGAGGCGTGGAACAAGATCGACCTGCTGGACGAGGAATCCCGTGAAGACCTCGTATGGCGGGCGAAACTGCCCGGCGCGAAAGCCGGTCACCCCGCCGTTCCCGTCTCCGCCGTGACAGGCGAGGGGGTGGGCGCCCTGCTCAGGTTGGTCGAACAGGCGCTGGGGCGGGATGATCACACCCTGCGCCTGAAAGTGCCGCCCCAGCAGCCCGAAGCGCTGGCCTGGCTGCATGAGAACGGCACGGTGACGACCGAGCGCGCCGATCCCGAGACGGGCCTGATCTACGTGGTCGCGCGCCTGAACGAGGCGGACGCGGGCCGCTTCCGCACCCGCTTCCCCGGCATGGAGATGGGCGCGGAGCGGGCGGTGGCGGAGTAGGGGTCAGGCCTTCTCGGCCGCCTTCGCCTCCAGCCACAGATCCTCCATGCTCTCCAGCGTGGCTTCGGCGAGCTTTTCGCCTTTGGCTTCAAGCGCTTTCTCTATGGATCGGAAGCGGCGGTCGAATTTCGCGTTCGCCGCCCTCAGAGCTGCTTCGGGGTCGATGTCGAGCTTGCGGGCGAGATTGGCGCAGACGAACAGGATGTCCCCCATCTCCTCGGCGGCGTTCTCCGCGTCGCCCGCCTTCAGCGCTGCGCGCAGCTCGGCGACCTCTTCCTCGAACTTCTCGAACACCCGTTCGGCGTCCGGCCAGTCGAAGCCGACGCGCGCGGCGCGCTTGGTCAGCTTCTCGGCGCGTTTCAGGGCGGGCAGGGCGAGGGGGATGTCCGCGAGCAGGGAGGCGTCCTGCGCGCCCTTGGCGGCCCGCTCAGCGGCTTTCTGGGCCTCCCAGGCGGCGGTCTGGGTCCTGGAGTCCCGCTCGATGGCGTCGGCGAAGACGTGTGGATGGCGGCGGATCATCTTGTCAGAGATCGCGTCCGCGACACTGCCAAAATCGAAAAGCCCAGCTTCATCAGCTATCTGGCTGTGAAACACGACTTGGAGCAGGAGGTCGCCCAACTCCTCGCGCAGATCGCTCATGTCGCCGCGCGAGACCGCGTCGGCCACCTCGTAGGCTTCCTCGATGGTGTAGGGCGCGATGGATGCGAAATCCTGCTCCACGTCCCAGGGGCAGCCCGTCTCGGGGTCGCGCAGCCGGGCCATGATCTGAAGCAGCCGGTCGATGGGGCGCTCGGCTGTCGCGGGCGCAGGCGCGCGGGCGGGTTCGGTCATGGCAGGTCCTGACGTCTGGACTCGCCATCCTTCATGGGCCGAACCGGCCGGAAAATAAATGCGGGATGTGAGGAGCATCTCGATTGAGCGAGCGCATGAACGGTTGAGCGCAACCGCCGAAGGTGGAATATGCCGCAAGTTCAGCTGCCGGTTTTCGGCTGACGCCCCTTGGAATGGGTGTCGCCCTAGTCGAGGTGAGCGTATTTCATAGCCAGAACAGCCATACTCCCAGCAGCGCGGCGGGGATGGTCAGCGCGAGCAGGGGCGCGCCAAGGCGGGGAAAATCGTTGAAGCGGTAGCCCGCCGCGCCCATGACGATGGCGTTGTTGTGGTGTCCGAACGGGGTGAGGAAGTCCAGTGACGCGCCGATGGCCACGCAGACGAGGGTGGCCTCGACAGGGGTTCCGGTGCGTGCGGCGATCTCGATGGCTATGGGGGCGAGCAGGATCGCTGCCGACGCGTTGTTCACGAACGGTGTGAGCACGACCGCGGCGAGGAGGATCAGCGCGCAGACCACGAGCGGCGAGCGAGGATTGATGGCGTCCACCATGGAGCTGGCGATCAGGTCGGCCGCACCTGTGGTTTCAAGCGCCATCCCCAGCGGGATCATGGCCGCGAGCATGAGGATCACCGGCCAGTTCATCTCCCTGAGCGCCGCGCGCAGGGGCAGCGCGCCGATGGCGGCGAGCGCCACAACCGCGCCACCGAACGCGATTTCGGGGCGAGCGAGCCCGGTCGCGGCGGCCAGCACCGCCAGTGCGAACACCGCCGCGGGCATCAGGGCGCGGGGCGAGATCGGGAAGCCTGCGCGGGGCGAGAGCAGCATGAGCCCGGCCTCTCGGGCGGCGGCGCGGATCGCCTCGGGAGGGCCGGACAGGGTCAGCACGTCACCCAGGGCGATCTGAAGATCGCCGAAGCGTCCCTCCACCCGCTTGTTGCGACCTGACAGGCCGATAACGGCGATGCCGCGTTCGCGGAATCCCTCCAGCGTGCTCAGCCGCGAGCCCAGCACCGTGCTTTCCGGAAACACCGAAGCCTCCAGAATGACCGGATCGGCGCTCGGGCCGGAGCCGGTTCCGCCAACCGACAGGCCGCCGCGCTCGACCTGGCCTTTGAGGGTTTCGGCGTCCAGTTCCATGATCAGGCTGTCGCCCGGCTCGGCGACGATGTCGGATTTGCGCGCGAAAATGGTGCGGCCCGCGCGGGCGGCGGAATGGATCACCGCGTCCAGCTCCCGCTCGATCTCCGCGAAGCTGCGCCTGGCCCAGACGGAATTGCGCGCGATCGAGGCGCTCGCGATGACCGTTTCCCGGCCCGCAGCGACCGGCACGGCCTCATTGCGGACACGCGCGAGAATTCGCGGTCCGGCGAAGATCAGCCATGGCAGCCCTGCCAGCAGGGCGAAAACGCCAGCCGCCCCCAGAGTGAAGAACCCCAGGCCTTGACCGGTGGCCTGGGCCAGCGCGTCGGACACGATCAGGTTGGCCGGGGTTCCGATGACGGAGCACAGTCCGCCCAGGAGGGTGGCGAACGACAGCGGCATCAGAACGCGGGCGGGCGGAATGTCCGCCTGCTCGCACAGGCTCAGCGCGATGGGGAAAAGCAGGGCCAGCGCGCCGATATTGTTCATGAAGACCGACAGCAGCCCCCCGGCGACGCACAGCCCGGCGGTGATCGCGACCGGTCCGGACAGCACCACGCCCGCGCGTGCGGCCAACGCCTCCATGAGGCGGCCGCGGCGAAGCGCGTGCACGATGATGAGTATCTCCACAACGGTGATGACCGCCGGATTGGAGAAGCCGGAGAAGACCTGCGCGCCGGGCACGAGCCCGAGCGCGAAGCCCGCCGCCAGCCCGCTCAGCGCGACCAGTTCTATGCGGAACCGGCCGATGGCGAAGACGATGAGCTGCGCGCACAGCAGCGTCAGGATGGCGGCCTGTTCGAACGTCATCCGGTCATGAGGCGCGCGGGTGCTCGCACAGGTCAAGCGTGCGCTTGGGGCAGTTGAAATCGCGCGCGATCCGCTGCGCGCACAGCCGGGCCTGGGCGACGATCTCCGGCGCGGCCGTGATCTCCAGCAGAGAGCCCTGTCCCATCGGTCCGAGGGCGAACAGACCTTTGGTCGGCCCACCGTCAGCCCCGGTCGCCGCCCCGTCCGCGGCGACCTTCACGCCCAGCCCACCCGGGCCCGGTCCGATCCAGCCGTACTTCTCAAGCTCGCGCAGCGCGCCGCCGGGACGCCAGGGCGCATGGCCGGTGCAGTCGAAGACGAGGTCGAACCGGGCGTTCAGCGTCTGTGACGACCCGCGCGGCCGCCAGCTCACGCCCCAGTCCGAACCTGCCTTCGACACCTCCAACACGCGGGCGGCCTTCAGCGCGATCAGCCCTTCGTCGATCTCGCTTTCCAGCCAGTTGCGCACCTGCAGGGGCACACGGTGGCGCAGCTTGTCCCAGAGGGGACGGACATGGCGGTGGAAGCGGCGCTTGTCGGCCTCGCTGAGCCGCTGCCAGATGTGCTGGGCGTCGCGCCGCACCGCGTTGATGACGCTCTGCCAAGGCAGAGATTGTTTGCGGGCGAGCTCGACGAACTGCCTGATCGTGCGGAAGAGCGACAGCAGGTCGGGCTCCTCGCGGGCGAAGGAGGGAAAGTCGGGCACCGCGTCGCCCGCATGGGCTTCGGGGATCATCCCATGCCGGGAGAAGACCGTGATCATTCCCTCATAGCCAGCCCGGCGCAGCGTGACGCAGGCGTCCACCATGGTCAGGCCCGCGCCGACGATGGCGACCGACCGTGCGCGTTCGATGCGACCGGGCTTGAGGGGGCGGAAAGGATCGAGGCCGAAGCGGGGGCGGGGCCGCGGACCGTAACCCGTCGCGAGGATGACGATCTGGGCCTCCACGCTCGAGAACGGGCCGAAATGCAGCACGTATCCCCGGCTGCTCCATGTGATCCTGCGCACGGTCTCATCGTAGAACCACAGCCGCGCGAGATGACTGTCCCGCGCCGCCTCGACGAGTCGGCTGGCCATGTAATCGGCCACCTGGCGGCGGGGCATGAAGAGCTGCTTGAGCACGGTGGCCGCGGGCGGGGAGACCGAACGCTCGTCGCGCAGCCAGGCTACGAAGTCGCCGGGGCGGTCCGCGTCGCAGGTCAGCTCCCAGGCGCGGACGTTCAGGATATGGCTCGGACCGGCGCGACCGTAGGCGACCCCGCCCCCCCGGCTGGAACCGGCGTCGATGATCGCGATCTCCATCGGGCGACCGATGCGGCGGGCCAGCGCGATGGCCGCGGCATAGCCGGTGAAGCCGCCGCCGACGATGGCGATGCCAAGCGGGGCATCCTCATTTCCCGGGGGACGGAAAGGTTTCATGGCGCGGCCTCCAGCGGCGCTCCCTCGCGATAGAGCGACCAGCGGGCGAAGCGGAAACCGACCGCGTCGCCCGGGACGATCTGCGCGGCAAGCGACGCCTCCGCGTCCAGACCACCCGCAGGCGAGGACAGAGACACGATCTGGCGGCCGCCATTGCGCCGGACATGGTCGACCTTGCCGGTCAGGAACCCTGCGCCCGCCTCGCACAGCTCGACCGCGTGAGGACGGACATAGACGTCCGCGGGGCCGTCCTGAACCCCCTCGACCCGTGATCCGAGGTCCATGCCGCCCATGCGGACCGCGCCCTGCACGATGGCGGCTTTCAGCCTGCTGGACTCGCCCACGAAACGATAGACGAACTCGCTGGCGGGACTGTCATAGACGCGGGCGGGCGTGTCGGCCTGCTCGATCCTGCCCTGGCTCATCACCACGACCCGGTCGGCGAGTTCCAGCGCCTCCTCCTGGTCGTGGGTGACGAAAACGGTGGTGTGTCCCGTCGCGTCATGCAGCTCACGCAGCCAGACCCGCAGCTCCTTGCGGACCTGGGCGTCCAGCGCGCCGAAGGGTTCGTCGAGCAACAGGACGGACGGTTCGATGGCGAGCGCACGCGCCAGAGCCACCCTCTGGCGCTGGCCGCCCGAGAGCTGGCTGGGGAATCGGTCCTCCAGTCCATCGAGCTGCACCAGGCGAAGAAGCTCGCGGGCGCGGTCGCGGATCTCGGATTTGCCCGGACGGTCACGGCCAGGGCGGACGTCCAGCCCGAAGGCGACGTTGTCGATCACCTTCATGTGCCTGAACAGCGCGTAGTGCTGGAAGACGAACCCCACCCGGCGATCCTGGATGCGGGTGCGCGAGGCGTCCTCGCCGCCGAACAGGATGCGGCCCGAGCTGGGGTATTCGAGCCCGGCGATCAGGCGCAGAAGGGTGGTCTTGCCTGATCCCGAGGGCCCAAGCAGGGCGATCAGCTCGCCGGAGGCGATGTCGAGGGAGACCTCGTGCAGGGCGGAGAAATCGCCGAACTCTTTGGTCACACGGTCGATGGACAGGTCCATGGGGGCCGGCCTTTCGATGAAATCAGTGGCGGCGGTTCGCGGCGAGTTCGCCTGCGAAGCGCCATTCGAGCAGGCCTTTCAGGCCCAGCGTCAGGATCGCGAGAAGGGCGAGCACCGAAGACACGGCGAAGGCGGCCGCGAAATTGTACTCGTTGTATAAAATCTCGACATAGAGCGGCATGGTGTTGGTCTCGCCCCGGATGTGGCCCGAGACCACAGAGACCGCGCCGAACTCGCCCATCGCCCGCGCGTTGCACAGCAGCACCCCGTAGAGCAGCGCCCAGCGGATCGAGGGCAGGGTGACGCGCCAGAAGGTCTGCCAGCCGCCCGCGCCCAGCGACAGGGCCGCCTCCTCGCTGGCGGTCCCCTGCTCCTGCATGAGCGGGATCAGCTCGCGGGCCACGAAGGGCAGGGTGACGAACACGGTCGCCAGCACCAGACCGGGCACGGCGAACAGGACACGGATGCCCATGTCCTCCAGCGCCGGGCCCAGAACGCTGCCCGCCCCGAACAGCAGCACGTAGACGAGGCCGGCCACGACGGGAGAGACCGAGAACGGCAGGTCGATCAGGGTCACCAGCATCGCCTTGCCGGGAAATTCGAACTTGGCGATGGACCAGGCCGCCGCCACGCCGAACACGGCGTTCAGAGGCACCGATATCCCCGCCACCAGAAGGGTGAGCTGGATCGCGCTCACGGCCTCGGGCTCGGTCAGGGCTGCCAGATACACGCCGATCCCGCGCCGGAACGCCTCGAAGAACACGCCCGCCAGTGGCACGAACAGGAAGACCGCCAGGAACAGAACCGCCGTGCCGATCAGGACCGCACGGGTGATCGGACCTTCGGTGACCCGCGGGGAGGGCGCGCTAAAGGACATGGCCATGCCTCCGGCGCGTCCACGCCTGGATCAGGTTGATCGCGAACAGGGCGGCGAAGGAGATGATCAGGATGATCAGCGCGATGGCGGTGGCCGCGTCGTAATCGAACTCCTCGAGCCGGATCACGATGAGCAGCGGGGCGATCTCCGACACGTAAGGGATGTTGCCCGCGATGAAGATCACCGAGCCGTACTCGCCGATGGACCGGGCGAAGGCGAGGGCGAACCCCGTCATCACCGATGGCGTCAGCGCGGGCAGGATCACCTTGCGGAAGGTCTGAAGACGGCTGGCGCCCAGGCTCGCGGCGGCTTCTTCAAGCTCGTGGTCGAGGTCGGCGAGCACCGGCTGGACCGTGCGCACCACGAAGGGCAGGGAGATGAAGACCAGCGCGATCACCACGCCCGCGGGCGTGAACACCACGGTCAGGCCGAGCGGTTCGAGGAACTGGCCGATCCAGCCATTGGGCGCATAGATCGTGGTCAGGGCGATGCCCGCCACCGCGGTTGGCAGGGCGAAGGGCAGGTCCACCATCGCGTCCAGAACCCTCTTGCCCGGGAAGCGGTATCTCACCAGAACCCAGGCCAGCAGCACCCCGAAGACCAGATTGATAAGCGCCGCGATCAGCGAGGCGCCGAAACTGAGCCTGAGCGCGGCCAGCGTGCGCTCGTCTGTGGCCAGCGACCACAGATCGCCCAGCCCGAAGCCGGCCGCGCGCAGGACCAGAACCCCGAGCGGGATCAGGGCCACCGCGCTGAGATAGAAGACGGTGAAGCCCAGAGCCGGCCCGAAACCGGGCAGGATCGAAGGCTGGCGGAAGCGGGGCAGGGCCATGACCCGGCCTAGCGCCGCCGCGGCTGATAGATCTGGTCGAACACGCCGCCATCGGCGAAGTGGTGCTCCTGCGCCCGTGCCCAGCCGCCGAAGATGTCGTCGTCGATGGTCACCAGATCGAGTTCGGGGAAGCGTTCGAGATGCGCCGGATCGGCGTGCTCGGGCGAGACCGGACGGTAGAAATGCTTGGCCGCGAGCGCCTGCCCTGTCGGCGAATACAGATAGTCGAGATAGGCCTGGGCCACCTCGGTCGTGCGGTTGCGCTCGGCATTGGCGTCAACCAGCGCCACCGGCGGCTCGGCCAGGATGGAGATGGACGGCACGACGATGTCGAACGCGCCTTCACCCATTTCGGCGAGCGCCAGGAAGGCTTCGTTCTCCCAGGCGAGCAGGACGTCGCCCATCCGGCGCTGGGTGAAGGTGATGGTCGAGCCCCGCGCCGCGGTGTCGAGCACCGGGGCATTGCGGTAGATGTCGCCGACATAGTCGCGGATGCGGTCCTCGTCGCCGTCGAACTCGCGGTGCGCCCACGCCCACGCGGCCAGATAGTTCCAGCGCGCGCCGCCCGAGGTCTTCGGGTTGGGGGTGATGACCTGAACGTCGTCGCGGGCCAGATCGTCCCAGTCGAGGATGGCCTTGGGATTGCCCTCGCGCACCAGGAACACGATGGTCGAGGTGTAAGGCGAGCTGTTGTGAGGCAGGCGCGACTGCCAGTCGGCGGGCAGAAGCCCGGCGCGCTCGGCTATGACGTCGATGTCGGCGGCCAGCGCCAGAGTGACCACGTCCGCGCGCAGCCCGTCGATCACGGTGCGCGCCTGACGGCCCGACCCGCCATGGGACATGCGCACATTGACCCGCTGGCCGGTCTCCTCGCGCCAGTGCTCGGCGAAGGCCTCGTTGAACTCGCGATAGAGCTCGCGGGTGGGGTCGTAGGAGACGTTCGACAGATTCACCGTCTGCGCGTGGGCCGCAGCGGCTCCTGCGGAGAGGATCAGCGCGGCGGCGGCGGACTTGAGCAGGGCGTGCATGGAGGTCTCCATATCTGCAATCCCCATAATCACCACCTATCAAGTCGTGATTGTCAATCCATTCATTTGCCGTGATAGCTGCCAGCCTCCCCAGCCACCCCGGAAAGGTGCGCGCATGCACGAAAATCCCGTGGTGGCTTTTTTGCTCCTGCTTGTCGCGGCCCTGTACGCGTCCGCCGGTCAGGCGGGAGCGACGGGGTATCTGGCCGTGCTGGGTTTCACGGGGCTTGATCCCGTGGTGATGCGATCAAGCGCGCTGGCGCTCAACGTGCTTGTGGCCGCGATCGGCACGGTTCAGTTCTGGCGCGCGGGCCTGCTTTCGTGGCGGGCCTTGGCCCCCTTCTTGATCCTGGGCGTGCCGATGTCATTCGCGGGGGGCATGGTGCAACTGCCGGCCTGGGCCTACTTCCCGGCTGTCGGAGCGATTCTGCTGCTCGCCGCGGGCCGCATGGCCATGCTCACCGCTGGACGAGGCGGGCCGGGTGAGACTGCTCCACCCGATGCGCCGGGCAGGGCGGCTGCCATGGCCAGCGGCGGGGTGATCGGATTCGTGTCGGGGCTGACCGGCGCGGGCGGAGGAATCTTCCTCGCCCCGCTGCTGATGTCGAACAGGTGGGCGGGCGTGCGTCAGGCCGCGGCCATGGCGGCGGCGTTCAACCTTGTGAACTCCGCGGCGGCCTTCACCGGAACGCTCACCAGCCAGCCGGTCGTCCCATCCGCGTTGCCGCTCTGGCTCGCGGCGGTCGCTATAGGCGGGGCGGCGGGGTCCACGCTGGGCGCGCGTTTCCTGCCCGAACGGGTGCTTCAGGGGGTGCTGGCCTGCCTTCTCGCGGTCGCGGGGGTGCAGCTTCTGCTGAGAGCGTTCGGCTAATCTGAGCTTGTCAGGAAACGGCGCGGCGCACGCCCTCGTCGCCCTCGCCGGCCAGGGCGTCGGCGATGGTGGTGCGGTCGAGCACGCCGCGCGTGGCCTCGGCGACGTCAGCGAAGACGCGCCGGACCCGGCACGTGGCTTCGTCAGAGCAGTCCTCGCATTTGTGGTAGGCCATCTTCGACAGGCAGGGCAGGGGCGCGAGCGGGCCGTCGATCACCCGCAGGACCTCACCGAACGTGGTCTGGTCAGCCGGTTTGAGCAGCATGTAACCGCCATGCTTGCCCCGGCGGCTCATCACCAGACCCTGATGCTTCAGGTCGAGCAGAATCTGTTCGAGGAACTTCTTGGGGATGGATTCCTGTTCGGCGATCTCTGAGATGACCATCGACCCGCCTTCAGGCTGGGAAGCCAGGGCGAGCACGGCTTTGATGGCGTATTTGGCCTTGTAGGAGATCACGTCGCGCCAGATCCGATCCTCGTCCGGCACGAGCCCGTTCAAGCCCTCAAATCCCTGCCGGATTGGTCGTCTTGATACCCCCATCCGCCCCTCGCCTCAAGCCTCGCTCAGATAATAGTTGACAATCACGACCGATATTATCGTGATTAAGCGGCGTGTCCATCACGGGACGGAGAGCGAAAATGCGGATGATGTCGGCAGGCATGGCGGGCGCGCTGGCGCTCGGCGGAGCGGGAATGGCGCAGGATGGCGGCATCCAGCTCTCTGGCAGCACGCGGGCGACCTATGAAAGCCTGTCGGGCCAGTTCAGGCCCGGACGCGGGCCGAATGACCAGCTCCTGACCCTGCGCACCATCGTGAAACTGGAGGCGGGCAGGGAGCGGGTGCGCGGCGTCTTCGAGCTGATCGATTCCCGCGCCTGGCTGGCTGACTCCGACACCCCGATCTCAACCGGGGAGGTCAACGTGCTCGAACCGGTCCAGGCGCATCTGGTCTTCGACACTGGCGGGGTGCTGGGCGCGCGCTCAAGCTCGCTTCTGGTGGGCCGCTTCACCCAGGATCTGGGCTCGCGTCGTCTGGTGGGACGGAACAATTTCCGCAACACCACCAACGCCTACACCGGTGCGCGCTTTGTGTGGAACGGGAAGGGGGGCGACCGGCTGACCGCGCTGTGGACCTTCCCCCAGCTCCGCCAGCCGTCGGATCGCGACTCCCTGCTGGACAACGCGTTCGCGTTCGACGCCGAGCGCGCGGACTTCAATTTCTCGGGCCTGTATTACGAGCGGCCCTCGGTGATCGAGGGCGTGAACGCGGACGTCTTCGTGTTCCGTCTTTTTGAAGGCGAGGACGTGCCCGGCGCCCGTCATCGCCGGCTGTGGACCCCGGGTCTGAGGCTGCGCCGTCCGCCCGCCGCAGGGACGTGGGATTTCGAACTCGAAGGCGGTTGGCAGCTGGGCTCGGTCCGCGCCAGCACGGACCCGGTCGACACCCGCGATCTGGACGTCAGCGCCCAGTATCTGCACGCCGAGCTGGGCTACACGTTCGACGCGCCCTGGCGGCCGCGGCTGAAGGCGGAATACGAATACGCCTCGGGCGACGGCGATCCTCAGAGCGGAACCTTCACGCGCTTCGACCCGATGTTCGGCCCGCGGCGGTTCGATTTCGGCCCGACGGGGATTTACGGCGCGCTGTCCCGGGTGAACATCTCATCGCCAGGCCTGAGACTGGAAGCGGTTCCGAACGACCGCTGGGACGGGTTCGTCTCCTATCGCGGCGTGTGGCTGGCCGACGCCGCCGACCGCTTCGACCGCGGCGGCTCCATCGATCCGTCGGGACAGTCAGGCAGCTTCGTGGGACAGCAGATCGAGTTCCGCGCCCGGTATTGGCTCGTTCCCGGAACTGTCAGGCTTGAAGCGGGCGGTGCGGCCCTTATCCAGGGCGAGTTCCTGAAATCCGCTCCCAACGCCCCGGGTCATGGCGACACCCGCTATGGCTACGTCTCGATGAGCTACGAGTTCTGAGGGCGGCTCGTATATGACAATGGCCCTCGCCAACGTTCCCAGAGCGATCGGGCGGTCAGTGAAGCGCGTGCACTTCGCTGTGTAGCTGAGCTCAACCGCCGAAGGCCGAGTGACGCCGCCGCTCCGCAACGTGGCCAGCCGTCGAAGGGGCCGCCGGGCGGTGTGCCTCAGCGCAGGAAGAATTCGATCGGCACCACGATTTCAATGGCATGGCCGGGAATGTGATCCGGGGGCGGGGGCAGGGGCTGGGCGCGGTCCAGCAAGGCGAGGGCTTCGGCGTCCAGCAGATTCGATCCCGAACTCGCGGCAATCTCCCCGCTGAGCACCCGTCCATCGCGGTCCAGCGTGAAGCGCACATGGGCGATCCCCTCGCGGCGCTGACGCCTCGCCTGGGCGGGATATCGCTTATGGCGTTCCAGCCTCCCCAGAAGGGCCGACTGCCAGGAAACCGAGGCCGCCTGCCGGGACAGGGACGGCGCCCCCTCGGCGGGCGCGGCGGCGACGTCGCCAGGCGGCGCGAGGGCGCTGGCCGGCGTGGAAAGCTGGTCACGGGCCGCGGGAGGCTGCGCGGACCGGCTCGGAGGCGGCGGGACCCGTGCGGACGGCAGGATCGCTTCAACCACGTCCATCTCCGGAAGCTCCGGCGCCTCGTCCGGCAGAGGCTCCGGGTCGGGAAGCGGCGGAGGGTCTGGCTCAGGATCAGGGTCTGGCTCGGGGTCGGGTTCCGGGTCCGGCTGGGCGGACGACTCGGCTTGTTCGGGACCAGGCGGAATCTCGCTGGCCGGCTCGACCGGCGCGGACGGGACCGGCGCCAGGTCCACCATGATCGCGGCCGCCGGCATGGCGGGGGCGGCAGCGGGCGCGCGCCAGAACATCGCGGCCGCGCCGGCGCCCACATGCACGCCCGCAACCAGCGCGAAGCTGACGCCCCACAAGGCGCGCGCAGGGCCGTGATGGATCCGGGCGGGAACGACCAGGCTCATCGCTCCGCTCCGTTCTGACCGGTCTCCTCGAGCCCGACCAGCGCCAGTTTGAGATAGCCGGCATCGCGCACCGCGTTCATCACGGTCATCAGATCGCCATAGGCGACCGACTGGTCGGCGCGCAGGAAGATGCGCGCCTGCCTGTCGGTGTCCGTGGCCCGGTCCAGAGAGGCCTCCAGCGCCTCATCCGAGACCGGCTCTTCTCCCAGAACGAGGGAGAGATCCGCGCGCACGGTCAGGTAAATCGGCGCTTCGGGCGGCGCGTCGCGCGCCGCGGTCGAGGCGGGCAGGTCGACATCGATGTCCACCGTGGCCAGCGGCGCGGCCACCATGAAGATGATCAGCAGGACGAGCATCACATCGATGAAGGGGGTGACATTGATTTCGGACGTCTCGGCGAGATCGTCCCCGTCAGAGTCCAGTCGGGCCGCCATGATTCACTCCGCCGCCTGCGGGCGGGCCAGGGCGGACGCGCCCCGATCCAGATCGCGCGACACCAGGCGCAGGGTGGCGCTCGACAGGTCGGCCGCCAGTGCCCTGACGCCGGCGACCTGTCGGGTGAAATGATTGTACATGAGCACCGCGGGAATGGCCGCGGCGAGCCCCAGCGCCGTGGCCAGCAGGGCCTCGGCTATGCCCGGCGCGACCACCGCCAGATTCGTGGTGTTCGCCCGGGAGATGCCGATGAAGCTGTTCATGATGCCCCAGACCGTGCCGAACAGGCCCACGAAGGGGGCGGTCGCCCCCACCGACGCGAGCATCCCCATGCCCAGCGTGAGACGCCGGGCGAAACCCGCCTCGAGCCGCGACAGACCTGCGGTCATGCGCTCCTTAACGCCTTCTTTCTCAAGCGAGCGCCCGGACAGCGCCAGCTCCGCGCGCGCCTCTTCGGCCAGCGCCGCGCCCAGCGCATGGTCCGGCTCGGCGGCATCCAGCGTGGGCGCGCGACGCACCGCCTCCAGGTCCTGGCGCAACCGCCGCTTCAGGACGGCGATCTCGACGCTCTTGGCCAGGAACACCGTCCAGGTCAGCACCGAGGCAAGAGCCAGACCGATCATCACCGCCTTGACCACCCAGTCCGCCGCCACAAACATCCCCCAGGGCGACAGATCGTGCGGCAGGGCGGGCGGGGCCGGCGAGGCGACAGAGGGATCGTCTGCCCCAGGCCGCGGATCGGAAGGCAGGGTCAGGTCAGGGGCCTCAATCGGCTCGGTCGGCCCGTCCGCCGGTTCGGCGCCGGACGGGGGCGGCACGGGCGCCGGCGCCGCTCCCGCCGCGAACAGGGCTGCGGCCACGGCGAAGAGCAGCAGGAGATGGCGAAAGGGCCGGGATCGAGGGTGCGTCATGAAAGGAACCGTGGGGGCAAGGGGCGGGGAATCGCTCCGTTCCGCCCCCGCGCCGGCTGGCGGCGCGCGGGCGGGCGGGCGGCCTAGAAGCGGGCGGTCAGCCCGGCGCGCATCGTGCGGCCGGGCGCGGCTGTGATGCCGATCAGGAGCGGGTCGGCGTAGTAGCGGTCCCCGACATTGTCGATGTTGAAGTCGACCGAGAACCGCTCGTTGATGTCATAGCTGCCGTAGAGATCCCACACCGTGTGCGGCGACCAACGGACATTGACCTGACCGGACCCGACGAAGGTCATGTCCGGTCGGCGGCTGTTGTAAATACCGCGGACGCCGACATCGAGGCGCTCATCGAACCACCGGGTCCCCAGGATCAGCGACGCGCTCTGGCGCGGGGGGATGAAATTGTCGGAGAAACCGACCCCGGAGGGGTAGCATTTGACGAAATTGTCCGGGGGATTGTCCGGCGTGTATGCGCAATAATTGATTTCGTCATAATGCATCAGACCGAGCGAGCCATAGACCCGGCCCCGGTCATATTCCGCCTGCATCTCGGCGCCGCGGAAGACCGCCTCCTCCAGATTGGAGCCGACTCCCACCACGCGGTAGATGTAATCGGACACCCGGTTGTCGAAATAGGCGAGGTGAAGCCGCAGCTCGTCCTCGCCGAACAGATCGGCCCGAACATAGTTCAGGCCGATCTCCCGGCTGCGCATGCGTTCCGGGTCGATGCTCGCCAATGGCGTGATGCCGGCGGAGAAGCCGCTGGTGCTCTCGAACAGGCTGGGCGTGCGGATCGCTTCGGCATAGCGCGCATAGAGCTGAAGGCCCTCGACCGGCATGACGGTCGCGGTGACGACCGGCGCGAGGCCGCTATGGCTCTGGGCGTTGTTCAGCCACTCGCCCCAGACCAGCCGCCCGTTTTCGTCGCGATAGCTCTCCCGGGTCTCGTTCCGGTCATAGGTTTCAGATTCGGTGTAGCGCAGAGCGCCGTCCAGGCGCAGCCAGCCGACCGGCTCCCATTGGGCGGAGACGAACGCGCTGCGCTCCTCGCGCTTGCCGTCATGCTTGTCCATGGTGAGGTCCATGGAATACTCGCCGGATTCCAGTTCCGGATAAGGGGCCGAGCTTATGTCCTCGCGCGTCAGCGACGCGCCGTAATTCACAGACAGCGTCCCCCAGGTGCCTTCGAACCGGCTGGTGTTGTCGACATCGAACCCTGTCCGTCTGGAAAACTCGGCAGCGGCGGGCAGCATGACGGGTTCGCCCGGCGACCAGCTGGCCATCCACAGGATCAGCCCGTAATAGAGGTTTCGCTGCAGCTCGATGTCCTTGTCCCAGACGTTCACGCGCAGATCGAGCCAAGGATTGTCCTCCGGCTGATAGCGATAGCGCGCCGTCCAGGTGTCGCTCAGCACATTGCTGGCCTCGCCCTGACGGAAGCCTTCCCCGCGGACGATCTCGGACGGCATCATGTCGCCGAAATCGCTGTCGAACCGGTTGAAACCGACCTCCAGAGAATGCCCCCCGCCCCAGCGGGCCGTGCCCTTGAGCAGATAGGAGGTGTTGTCATACGCGGTGTTGACCACCTGCTCGCCGGAGCGGAACCGCGTATCGCCCTGAAGCGTCAGCCGCTCACGCACGATGGTGCCGCCGGCGACCCGATGCTCGCTGAACGTCGACCCGATCTCCGCGGAAGGCCCCACCGTGCCCGCGAAATAATTGCCGGCGCTGCGCCGGGCATAGGCGCCGATCAGGTCGAACTGTTCGCCCCAGCGTTTGGCCACCACGATGCTGCCCCCGCCACCGGTCGGCGCGAAGGTCGCCGGGCGCGATCCGGGCGGCGCTTCCTGGGCGTAGGCGGCCTGCGGTATCGCGCCTTCCACGGGATGCCGGTCGCAGAAGTCCGGGAAACGCTCGCTGGGCTCGCAGCTTCTGACCCATCCGCCGCTGGAACTCGCGCCATGAGCGGTCGGGGACAGGCTGTCGGTCTGCAGGCCGCCCTTCGTGCCCGCTGGCGGCGGGGAGGTGGTGTTGCCCCGCAGCTCCCCCCGCACCCGGATGCCGAAAGACTCGTCCGGGTCCAGAATATCGCCCACCGCCAGGGTGCGCGCGACCATGATGCCGCCGGTCGCGCCCACGGCTTCGGGCCGGGTGCTCGGCCCCTTGTCGACGACCATCTCGGCGAGCAGGTCCGGGTCCAGATAATTGCGCGACGCCACCCCTGAATAGCCTCGATAGACGACCGTGGACTGCTGGGCGCCGTCCACGACCACGGGCACCCGGTTCATCCCCTGCATGCCCCAGACATTGAGGTCCAGAGAGCCGCTATTGCGGTTTTCGCCCGTCAGCACGCCGGGCGTGCCGGAGATCACGTCCCCGACCGTGGTGCCCCGGAAGCGCTGAATCCGCTCCTGTGAGATATAGGCGGACGAACCCGGCGTCTCATAGGGCAGACGCGCGCCGGGCGAGGCGGCCTGCGCGCCCTCGACCCGCAGCAGCCCGAGCTGGATCGCGTCGTCGTGAGGGGTCGCGGTCCCCGGCCGCTCGATCGCCACGGTGCGCGCCGACATCTGGCGCGCGGTGAAGCCGCTGCCGGCCAGGAGGCGGTCGAGGGCATCGCGCGCGCTCATGCGGCCGCGTGCGCCGGGGGAGGCGATACCTTCAAGATCGCGCGTGGCGTAGACGAAGGACAAGCCGGTCTGCTCGGAGAGCGCATTCAGCGCGGACGCCATCGGCTGCGGGGGTATCGAGACCTCGAACGGCGCCTCGGCCATCTGGGACGCGGGGGCGTCTGCATCGATCTGCGCCTGCGCCGGCCCCGTCAGGATCAGCGCAGCCGTCGCCAGGGCCGTGCCTGCGAGCAGCGTCGCGCCGATGCGCCCGCGTCCCACACGCATGTCATGGCGTGCCTTGAGTACTGCCGTCGTCGTCATTGTGCGCCCCTTTCCGAACGATCATCATAGCGTTGCGACTGCGTCTCAATCGCTGTTCTCATGTATGACGATCAGGGCGCGCCTCACCGGTGCTGTTTGCGGATAGTTTCTGCAGCCGCGTCAGGCTGGGGCTCAGCGGACCAGCGCAAGCCGGTTCGAGATCCGGGTGACCTGAAGGCCTTCAGCGGCCGCAAGCGCATCAAGACCGCTTTCGATCTCGTCGATCGCGATCCGGGCTGTGACCGACGGCGCGTCAGGCACATCCGCCAGGAACAGGATGCGGCCGGGCCGGTAGCGATCCATTTCGGCGAAGGCGTCAGCGAGGGTCCTGTCATCGATCGCGATGACGCCCCGGCGCCAGATATCCTGTGACGGCGCTGCGGCCATGACCGGCCCGGGCGCATGTCCCGTTCGATACCGGACGGCCTCTCCCGCCGTCAGGATGACGGCGTCCGTCTCGCCTGAGACCGATGACGCGGCGTTCACCGGCGAGCGGAGCGCCACCCGCCCCTCGCTGACGGACACGAGCGTCTCGGCGCCATCGCGTCGGACGGTGAACACCGTGCCGAGGGCCGTGGCGCGTCCACCCGCCGCTCTTACCGAAAAAGGCCGGGACGGGTCGCCGACGACCTCGAACCGGGCTTCGCCCCGCAGCAGTCTCACCTCTCGGCGGTCAGCCCGGTAGCGGACGGCGATGGCGGTGTCGGTGTTGAGCCACGCGGCCGAGCCGTCGGCAAGTTCTACCCGTGCGGGCGCGCCGATGGCCGCCACATGATCGGCGGAGATGTCCTGGACGGTCCTCGGGCCCAGGACGACACCCAGGATGAGACAGGCCGCCACAAGACCTGCCCAGGCCGGCTTCGGGATCCACGATGACGGCGCCGGAATGCGCCAGGACCGCCGCGACCCGGCGCGCGTGCGGTGCGCATCGCGCCGTTCGCGCCCGAACGGCTCGGCCGATGCGAAGGCGGGTTTGAGCGCGGTGATCTGGGACCACAGGATATGGAGCTCGTCAAACGCGGCGGCGTGACGCGCATCTGCGTCGCGCCATTGCTGAAACCCGGCCCAGTCCGGCTCTGTCGAGGCCAGCTGCAGCATCCAGTCCTGCGCGGCGTCGTCGACGGCATCCTGGCAGTCTGACTCTGATGAAAGGCTCATGTCGGCTCGCTGCGGGTTGTTATGGGTAAGACGAGTCAGGCTCTGCCAACCTGCGCGGCCAAGGGGTCAGCCGGCGCCATCGGGATCCTGACCATGGAAGCGGCGCCGCGCGGCGAGCAGTGTCGAAAGGGCCAGTTTCAGATCCTTGTGGACGGTCGTGAGCCCGACACCCAGCGCCTCGGCGATGCGGACATGCGACCAGCCTTCATACCGGCTCAGATAGAAGATGCGCCGGCAGCGCGTCGGCAGTCGGCTCGCCTCCGCTTCGAGGAAGGCCAGCTCCGCGCGCGCCATCGTCTCACGCTCTGGCGTGATCGCGGCCTCCGGGCGCCAGAGCGTATGGCCCATCTCTGCACGGATCTCGCTTCGGCGCTTTTCCACGCGCATATGGTCGGTCGCGAGATTGGCCGCCATGCGGAACAGATAGCGCCGCCCGTCTTGGAGCGGCTCGGTATCCGGCATCCGGCAGAGTTTCAGATAGAGGTCATGGGCGATGTCTTCGGCCGCGGCCGCCGAACCCAGCCGCCGCCGAAGAAAGCGCAGAAGGTCTTTCTCGTGCTTCCTGTAGGCGACCAGCAGCAATCTGCATTCCTAAGAGTTTGACTGAGACCGGCCGCGGGCGAACGGTTCGCCGAACCGGAAGCGGTCCGCACGCGCAGCCCTATCGCATATGAGAATGAGTCGCAAGACGTGTGCGCTTTAAGCCTCCCGGCGACTATCCGATGATCGCTCCGGGATACGCAAAAGAGCGCAGCGCCGCCGCCAACGCCCGCGGATTGGGCCGGCCGATCGCGTGCGCCGTCCCGGCAATGCTGAGGCCTTAGCGCCGCAGACCGATCAGGATCGGACAATGGGGGAGGGCCGGTCGCCGTGGCAGGGGGTCTCGTGGAAGAGCCCTGGATCTTGCGGCCCTGTGCGTGGTCTTTCAGCACGAGGAAGTCGATGAACTCGCCATAGCGCGGATCGCATTGCGGCCGGATGCCGGCACCCGCGACGTGCAGCGGGTAGGGATCGCCGTCATTGAGCTCGGTCCAGACCAGGTCGCCGTCCACGATGACCGCCCGGCCCATCACGCTGCGCGTATCGATCCATGCTTCTAGAACCTCGATCTGGCTGAACAGGGTGGGGCAGAATGGCGCGGAGGCAATATTACTAAATTGCGCCCACACCGGCTCGTCGCATAATAAATATTATGAGAAATAATATGTAGGCTCAGACCGGGTCGATGCGGAGGAGATCGCCCGTATTCTCCGCGATCACGAGGCTCAGTCTGTCATAGGCCGGCCTCACGCCCTGCGGACAGCGCGCCAGCAGCGCCCGGTAATCGAGATCGATGTGCATGTTGGTCAGGATGCCCTGGCGCACGGCCGCGCGCTCCAGCCAGACCAGCGCGGCATCGAGATGAGCGTGCGTGGGATGCGGCTTTTCTCGAAGCGCGTCGACGATCCACACGCTCGCGCCGTCCACGGCCTGAAACGCCGCGTCCGGCATGGCGCTGATGTCGGGCGTGTAGACCAGCGGACCGAAACGGAACCCGCTGCACGGCGCGCGGCCATGCTCCACGGTGAAAGATTGCAGGCGCAGCCGCCCGCCCGGCCCGTCGATGTCCGCGCCGCCCCCCTCGGCCAGCACCCGGCGTTCCAGCAACGGCGGATAGCCTGATCCTTCAGGAGTTTGGAAGATGTATCCGAAGCGTGCCATGAGCGCGCTGTCCGTGAACGGGTTCATCCATGCGGGGAGCTGACGGCCCGCGCGATAGACCAGCGCGCGCAGATCGTCGATGCCATGGCTCTGGTCGGCATGGTCGTGGGTGAAGGCCACCGCATCGAGCCGTGTCACGCCAGCGTCGAGGATCTGCTGGCGCAGGTCCGGCGACGTGTCCACCAGCAGGCGCGTGACCCGTTCGCCGCCCAGATCGCTTTCAGTTTCAGCGCGTTCGACCAGTATCGAGCAGCGGGATCGGCGGTTTTTCGGCTCGCCCGGATCGCACTCGCCCCAGTCGCCGTCGATGCGCGGCACGCCGCCCGACGAGCCGCAGCCCAGAATGCGGACCCGTATGACGGGCCCGCCGCTCACATCGTCCTCGGCAGGCGGCTGAACAGCGCCCGACAGTTCGCGGTGGTGATGTGCGCGGTCTCTTCGGCGGTCCAGCCTTTGATCTCGCCGAGCTTTTCAGCCACGTGCGGCAGGAAGGCCGGTTCGTTGCGCCGTCCGCGATGGGGCACGGGCGCCAGATACGGGCAGTCGGTCTCCACGATCACCCGGTCGTCGGGCACATGCTGGGCGAACACGTCGCGCACGTCCTGGGCCTTCTTGAAGGTGATGATCCCCGAAGCGGAGAACCAGCAGCCCAGCGCCGCCGCCCGCCGGGCCAGCTCCGCGCCGCCGGTGTAGCAGTGAAGCAGCGCCTTGAAGGCCCCCTTCCCCATCTCCTCCTCCAGCAGATCGGCCATCTTCGCGTCCGCCTCGCGCGAGTGCAGGATCACCGGCAGCCCCGTCAGGCGCGCCGCCTCGATATGCGCGCGCAGGGAGGCGTATTGGGCATCCTCCGGGCTGTAATTGTAGTGGAAATCCAGCCCCGTCTCCCCGATCGCGACCACCTTGGGGTGGCGGGCGATGTCGGCCAGCTCGTCCGCGGTGATGTCGGGCCGGTCCTTGGCGTGGTGGGGATGCGCACCGATGGTGCAGAACACGTCGTCATGGCGCTCGGCGATGGCGCTGACGGCGGGAAAATCGCTCAGGCGGCAGCAGATCGCGATCATGGGCGACACGCCCGCCTGCCGCGCGCGATCCAGAACTGAATCCAGGTCATTTTCATAATCTTCGCCGTGAATATTCACATGGCTGTCAATCAGCATCAGGCGGTCCGTCGGGCTGCGGCGGCGGCCTCCTGCAGACGGGAGAAGGCCGCATAGAGGGTCTGCTTGGGGTCGAGATAAATCGCTTCGCCTTCCCTCGCCAGCCTGGCGACCTCGTCGCCCGCCCTCACCCACAGCCCCGCCTCGTCCAGCCCCTGCGGCTCGGCGGCCAGCACGCGCGCGCGGTCATGGGCGTAGGCGCTCATGAACTCCATCAGGGTGCGGCGCAGACTTTCGGCGTCCTTCTTGGTGGCCTCATTGGCCAGGGCGGCGATGCCGGCGCGGTCCAGATCGGGCAGACGCGACAGGGCGGCGTCCAGGATCGCCTTGACCTTCGGCCCGTCCATCGCGGCGAGCGCCAGCGCCCGGCCCGGCGCGCCCTGCGCCAGCGCGGCTGCGTGACCGGCCATGTCTTCGGGCATGCCGTGGCGGTCCCGCAGCCATTGCGCGCAGGCATCCACGGACGGGTTTCGCACGATCAGGCGGCGGCAGCGCGAGCGGATCGTGGACGGCAGCCGCCCCGGCGCATGGACCACAAGGATCAGAAGGCCGCGCTTGGGCGGCTCCTCCAGCGTCTTGAGCAGGGCGTTGGACGCGTTGACGTTCATCTCGTCGGCGGCGTCCACGATGCAGACCCGCCAGCCATTGCCGCTCGCGCTCTTGGAGAAGAATTCCGGCGCGCGGCGGCTCTCCTCGATGGTGATCTCGCCTTTGATCCGGTTGCGCTTGTCGTCGTAAGGCCTTCTGAGAAGGAGGAAATCGGGATGCGACAGCGCTTCGAGCCGTTTGCACACCGGATCGGCGGGATCGCTCTCGAGCCCCTCGCCCGAAGCCTGCGCGCCCAGCGCCCGGCGGGCCATGCGCCAGGCCAGAGTCGCCTTGCCCGAGCCTTTCGGCCCCGTCAGCATCCAGGCGTGGTGCATCCGGCCGGTGGCGAAGGCGTCCGCGGCGCTGCTTTCCTCGGCGTCGTGGCCGAACAGCTCATAGACATGGCGCGGGTGGGGCAGATCCCCTTCCCTGTCGGCCTCGGGAAGGTCGGTTTCGCTCATCGTCCCGCCCCCAGCCGCGCGTCGATGACCGCGAGCGCCGCCGCCAGAACGGTTTCAGGCGGCTGGCTGGAATCGATCACCGCGCAGCGGACGGGCTCGTCGCGGGCGATGTCGAGGAAGCCCTGGCGCAGGGCGCGGTGGAAATCGAGGCCGTGGCGCTCGAACCGCGTGGCGCCCTCGCCCCGGTCCAGCGCGCGCTGAAGGCCCGCCTCGGGGTCGAGATCGAGGATCAGGGTGAGGTCGGGGACCAGCCCCTCCATCACAGCGGCGTCGATGGCCGCGATGCGGCCCGCGTCCATGCCCCCCGCCGCGCCCTGATAGGCGCGGGTGGAATCGGAAAAGCGGTCGCAGATCACCCAGCGGCCGACGTCCAGCGCGGGCCGGATGCGGCGCTCGGCATGGTCGGCGCGGGCGGCGTAGAGCAGCAGCGTCTCGCTAACCGGCGACCAGCGACCCGTCTCGCCCTCCAGCAGCAGCGCGCGGACGGCCTCCGCGTTCGGCGTGCCGCCCGGCTCGCGGGTCAGTTCGACAGGACCGACATGCGGTTCGAGCGCGGTGGCCAGACCCTCGGCGAGCGTGGACTTTCCGGCCCCCTCCCCGCCTTCCAGCGTGATGAAGCGTCCCCGGGCCACGCCGTCAGGAGCGGATCAGGCGCACGAGCGCGGTGACCGCCTGGCCGGGCAGGCTCTGGCGGCGCACGGCCTGCGCGGCTTCGAGCGGATATTCCTCCACCCGTCCGCCGGGCAGGGTCACGACCAGGGTGGCGACCTCCTCGCCCTCGGCGATGGGCGCGCGCAGCGGGCCCTGATAGACCACCTCGGCCCTCAGGGCGGGCCGGTCGCGGCGGTGGACCCCGATGGCCACCCCCTCGGCGGCGCGCAGCGGCACGGTTGAGCGCTCGCCCAGATAGACCTCGGCCTCGCCCACCTGCGCCCCGGGCTCGGCCAGCCGCGCCATGACGAAGTCGGAGAAGGCTGAGCGCATCAGCCGCTCCGCCTCGTTGGCGCGGGCGCGCATGGATTCGGTGCCGTTGAACACGATGATCCGCCGCTCGCCCTGGCGCTCGGCCGAAGCCGTCAGGCCATAGCCCGCCTCGCTGGTGTAGCCGGTCTTCAGCCCGTCCGCGCCGTCGAACGTGCCCAGCAGCGGATTGCGGTTGTACTGGCGGATGCCGTTGTAAGTGAACTCGCGCTCTGAATAGAGCTCGTAGAAGTCGGGATGGTTCTCGATGATGTGCCGGGCGAGCCGGCCCAGATCTTCCGGCGAGATCAGGTGGCCTTCCGCCGTCAGGCCGGTGGAGTTGCGGAAATTCGCGGTCTCAAGGCCCAGCTCATGGGCGCGCCGTGTCATGGCGTCGGCGAAGTTCGCCTCGCTGCCCGCCAGCGCCTCGGCCACCACGATGCAGGCGTCATTGCCCGACTGGACGATGATCCCGCGCAGCAGGTCCTCCACCCGCGCCCGGGCGTTCAGGTCGAGAAACATGGTCGAGCCGCCCGAGGCGGCCCCGCCGACACGCCAGGCGTATTCGCTCACCGGCAGCTCGTCGTCCAGCGACAGCGTGCCCGCCTCGATGGCCTCGAACACCATCAGCGCGGTCATCAGCTTGGACATGGACGACGGCGGCATGGGCACGTCGCCGTTCTTGGAATACAGGATGTCGCCGGTCTCGAAATCCATGATCAGCGCGTGGCTGGCGGAGGTCTCGAAGGCGGAGTCCTGAGCGGTCGCGGCGAAGGGCGCGAGGACCAGGGCGGACAGGGCGAGAAGGGCGCGGCGCATGGATGCGGGGCTCCGGGCTGGGGCTGTGTCGGGCGCGGGCAGGCCAGGGCGAATCGCCCGGCCGGCGCGAGGGTTCATAGAACCGCGCGAGGTCCGCGCCGTCCAGAACACCCCGCAGATTTTCAAGAAGCGGCGGAGGATCAGGGCGTGCCCATGGCCCCGGAGCGACCCGAGCGCAGCGCGGCGATGCGGCGCGGGGACATCAGGCGCGAAGGCGCGGCCTCGTGAAGCTCCTCGTCCACGGGGAAGGCTTCCACCCGCACCTCGGCCAGCCCGTCGGCCACGAAGCCGAGCCGTTCGGCCGCAGCGCGCGACAGGTCGATGATCCGGTCGTCGGAGAACGGCCCGCGGTCGTTGATACGCACCATCACGCTCTCGCCCGTGTCCAGCCGCGTGACGCGGACCATGGAGCTGAAGGGCAGTTCGCGGTGGGCCGCGGTCAGGGCGCTTGAATCGAAGCGCTCGCCGCTGGCCGTCTTGCGGCCGTTGAAGCCCGGCCCGTACCAGGAGGCCGCACCCTCAGAGACGTGGAAGGGCTCGGGCTCGGTCTCGATCAGGGGGGCCTGGAAGCTGGCGCTGTCGCGGGCGATGCGGCGGGACCGTTCGCGGCGGGGCTCATGCCCGCGGCGCAGGAAGTCCGGCGCGGTGCGGGCGACACGGATTTCCTCGCCCTCCCCGCTGGTGGTCGCGCAGGCGGACAGCGAAAAGGCCGAGGCGGCTGCGAACACGCACACACACACAAGGCGGGAGAACGGGTTTCCTCGTCTCACGTCGTCTCTTGCCCATGCCCCGTTGACGTTGGGGCGGGAACCTAACGGCATCCGCCGCGTTTGGCGACCCCTGAAGTGGTTAAGATCGCCGCGCTTGCCTGACCCCGCCTCACCCGGCTAAACCCGAGCCTCGGCCGGAGGAGTGGCTGAGTGGTCGAAAGCGGCGGTCTTGAAAACCGTTGAACGTTGACGCGTTCCGGGGGTTCGAATCCCTCCTCCTCCGCCACCCCCCACTTTCCGCAAATTGCATAACATTATGAATTGTTGCGGTTATATGCGCTGCAAGGGCATATCATTGCGTGTTTGCGCCTTGCGCTGCTGCACAATTTGCTACACATTTTGCTGCACATTCTATCCTCGGACGGCGGATTTTTGCGGTGAGCCTGATAAACAGGAACGGGACCTATTACCTGCGCCGACGCGTGCCGCGGCGGTATAGCGCGGTGGAGTCTCGGGCGACCGTTTGGATCAGCCTTCACACGGATTCCGAAGCCATCGCGCGGCAGAAAGCCGGTCGCGCCTGGACTCAGATCATAGAAGCGTGGGAGGCGCATCTTGCTGGCGCGAGCGAAGACGCTGCCGCCCGGTACGCAGCCGCGCAAGAACTCGCCCGCATCCGAGGCTTCCAATATCTGGACGTCGGCGCCGTGGCATCCCTCCCGACGAGGAAGTTGGTCGAACGGATCGAGGCGGCAGAAGCGCCGTCGAACGCTCCTGATGCGGCCGAAGCTGCGGCGCTTCTAGGGGCGCCAACCATACCTGAGATCACCGTTGAAGGCGCGCTCGAACAGTATTGGACGCTCGCCCGGGAGAAGACGCTTGGAAAAAGCCGTGATCAGCTGCGACGGTGGAAGAACCCAAGGCTCAAGGCGGTTCGGAACTTCGTCAATGTGGTTGGAAACAAGCCTCTTTCCGAGATCACGCGAGACGACATGCTTGAGTTCCGGGATCACTGGCTGGACCGAATCCAGGCGGGTGAAGTGGCACCGGGAACGGCGAACAAGGATTTCATCCATCTGGAGAACATCCTGAAGACCGTGAACAATATGAAGCGGCTCAATCTCACCCTACCCCTCGGCGACCTCGCATTCGCGCAGGGAGAACAGCGCACCCGTCCGCCCTTCAGCGACGGATGGATCCGCACGCGTCTCCTCGCTCCGGGGGCGCTCGACGGGCTCAACAGCGAAGCGCGGGCAATCGTGTTGGGGATGGTGAACACCGGCTATCGGCCCTCTGAGGCGACGGCCCTCAAGGCCTCGACGATCCGCCTCGATCATGCCGTGCCACATCTTTCCATAGAACCCGATGGCCGCCAGCTGAAGACGGCATACTCGAGGCGGCTGATACCGCTCTGCGGAGTGTCACTGGAAGCGTTCAAGGCCTTCCCAGAGGGCTTCTCCCGCTATGAGGACAGCGCGACCCTGAGTGGCACCGTGAACGGCTTCCTGCGGGAAAACGGCCTTCTGGAAACGCCTCAACACTCATTCTATTCGCTCCGGCACTCCTTTGAGGACCGGATGCTCGCCGCCGGCATCGATGACCGGATCCGGCGTGACGTGTTCGGTCACAAGCTCGACCGGGAGCGCTATGGCAAGGGGGCCTCGCTCGAACACGTTCAAACGCTGATTCAGAAAATCTCCTTCTGAGCAGCGTTCGACGCAGGGTTATCTCTTTTCGGAACGATGCCAGGCACGGTAACAGCCCCTCCCCTCGCGGTCCTGACAGGTTTGCCCAGATAGCGGTGGAGTCGGGCCTGCCGGCGAAGCAGATCGTCGCGCTCCTTTTCGAGGCGGTCCAGGATCGGCCAGTAGGCGTCGCTCACCGCATCAATGAGGCGAGCGACGAACCTGATGGCGTTGTCGATGCGCTCGATCGTGATCTCATCCATTCACGCACGATCGTGCCTCATCCCCTTGGTTCGGAAGTATAATAATCCCTATACCCTCGGATGGATCGGGGAAGCCCGGCATTGCCAGCGAGTCAACGGTAAGGGCGTCATGTTTTCTTCATTGGTCCCGCATGCGATCTGGCGAGCCGTGACACGACCAGCTTGGCCCCCTCCCCGCTTCTTGACCACGTCGGTGACCGCTTGAGGCCGGGGGCATTGGGCGGTCGAGCGCTAGCCACGCCGTCGCCCACCGTGGAGACGCGGCGCGCGAAAAAGGCCCGAAATCCTGATAAGTAGCTGACGCCCACCCGCCCCGTCCAAAACAGTGTTATTATATAATATATCATTCCTGCCGCTTGCGGAGATCATGGTGGATACATATGGACGACACCACATATATCTCTGCATCGCGTTCATAAACGTGCAATCCATAGCTACTATTGTAGATATGTTTATGAAAGTACAGGGTCATGGCTTTCTCTATACATGTCTTGCGGCCCCCTCACAGCGACACAGGATAAGCCTTCAAGTGAAACTGAGGCTGGCAGCGCGGCATGAGCCATTCGATCTATTCCAATGCCGCGTTCCCGAGGCCCTAGGCGGCGTGGCCAGACGTTCATGTGAAGCCACCGCAACCATCACCATATAGGGGTTTCACGATCAGCCGTTAGGGCTACCCTGCGGCCATGACTTTCGATCTGGCGCTTGTGCTGGGCCTTCTCGGCGCGGCGATCGTGATGTTCGCTATGAACCGGCCACGCATGGACGCGGTCGCGCTGATCATGATCACGGTCCTGCCTCTGACCGGCGTGATCACCATGGACGAGGCGCTGGCGGGCTTCGCCGATCCCAACATCATCCTGATCGCCGCCCTGTTCGTGATCGGCGAGGGGCTGGTGCGCACCGGTGCGGCCCAGCGCCTAGGCGACTGGCTGGTCGCCAAGGCCGGTCGCAGCGAGGCGCGGCTGATCACCCTGCTGATGATCATCGTGGCGCTGGTGGGCTCGATCATGAGTTCGACCGGCGTGGTGGCGATTTTCATCCCGGTGGTGCTGCGCATCGCCGCCAATTCGGGCATCGCGCCGGGCCGTCTGATGATGCCGCTGTCCATGGCGGCACTGATCAGCGGGATGATGACGCTGGTGGCCACCGCGCCGAACCTGGTGGTCCATTCCGAACTGGTGCGGCGCGGGCACGAGGGGTTTCATTTCTTCAGCTTCACCCCGTTCGGCATACCAATCCTGATCCTGGCGGTGGGATACATGCTGTTCGCCCGGCGCTGGCTGACGCGCGCGCCCAAGCCCGGAGAGGCGGCGCCGGCGCCCCCGCCGGCCCGCCCCCGCCTGTCCGACTGGGTGGAGGAGTACCGGCTGGCGGGGCGCGAGCATCGGCTGAGGATCAAGCCCGATTCCCCGCTCGCAGGCCGGACGCTGGCGGAAATGGACCTGCGCGGGGGCGCGGGCGTGAACATCCTCGCCGTCGAGCGGGGCGGACGCTTCTCGAAGCGGCTCATCCAGCCGCGCGCCTCCACCGAACTGAACGCGGGCGACGTCCTGCTGCTCGACCTCGCCGCCGAGGCGCCCGACATCAAGGCGATCGCGCGCGAGTACGGGCTGGAGCGGCGGGCGCTGGCGGGCGCGTATTTCTCCGATCACGCCCAGGACATCGGCATGGCCGAGATCATGGTGCCCGACCCGTCTCCGCTGATCGGGCGGACGGTGGTCGGCGCGCGATTCCGCTCCCGCCACGATCTCAGCGTCATCGGCCTCAAGCGCGGTCGCCAAGCGGTGGAGGGCGACATCCTCGACACCGAGCTGGAGCTGGGCGACACGCTGCTTGTTATCGGGCCGTGGCGAGCGATCCGGGCGCTGGACGACGCCCGCGAAATGATCGTCCTCAACCTGCCGGCCGAGCTCGAGGAGGCGCCGCCCGCCGCGTCGCGCGCGCCTTACGCGCTGCTGAGCCTGGGGGTCATGATTGGTCTGATGGTCTGGGGCGTGATCCCCAACGTGCAGGCCGCGCTGATCGCGTGCCTGCTCATGGGACTGTTCGCGTGCGTGAACCTCAACGCCGCCTACCGCTCCATACACTGGCAGAGCCTGGTCCTGATCGTGGGCATGCTGCCCTTCTCCATCGCCCTGCAGCAGACCGGCGGGGTGGACCTCGCCGCACAGGGCCTGCTGGCGGCGACGGGAGAGGCCAGTCCGCGCATGGCGCTGGCGGCGATTTTCATCACGACGGCGGTGCTCAGCCTCTTCATCTCGAACACGGCCACCGCGGTGCTGATGGCCCCCGTGGCGCTGACGGTGGCCGACGCGCTGGGCGCCTCGCCCTACCCGTTCGCCATGACGGTGGCGCTCGCGGCTTCGGCCGCGTTCATGACCCCGGTGTCTTCGCCGGTGAACACGCTCGTGGTCGGCCCCGGAAAGTACACCTTCATGGACTTTGTCCGAGTGGGAACGCCCTTCGCGCTGGTCGCCCTGCTGGTGTCGGTCGTCATGACGCCGTGGATATTCCCATTCTGAGGCAGGAGCTCGATGGCCTCGCGCCCTTGAGCGAGTTGGCATTTCTGTTTTCGATCTCCGCGTGCGCCCCTTGCTTGTGAGTGTTATGACGCGGTGAGACCGTCGCACAGGAGACGATCATGAACCGGCCTGTCCTGATCCTTTCCGACCCTGGCCGGTGCGCGGACTGCGCTGTCCGCGTCGACGGAGTGTGCGCCGAACTAGATGCGCGCCAGCTCGCGGACATGGAGCGGTCGGTCTCAGTCAAACGCCTGAGCGCGGGTCAGATTCTCATGCTCGAAGGCGATCGGTGCGAGCATGCCGTCAATGTCACCTCAGGACAGCTCAAGGTCTATAAATCGCTGCCCGACGGACGGACCCAGCTTCTGCGCGTGCTCCGGCCCGGCAATTTCCTGGGGTCGGTTTTCCGGGATGCCAGCGCCTTCACCGTGTCCGCGGTGACTGACTGCGAGCTCTGCATCGTGCCGCGCCCCGCGCTCAAACGGCTGTTCGAGCAGCACCGAGACATCGAGGACGCGGTGATGGTCCAGCTCGAAGACGAGCTCGCCCAAGCCCAGAACCGCATTCTGGCGCTGGGGCGCATGACCGCGATGGAGCGGGTCTCAGCCTATATTCTGGAAGAGCTGGCTCATGCCCAGCGGTGTGGAGACCCGGCCGATCGCCTGACCCTGCCTTTGGGGCGGGCCGAGATCGGGGATCTTCTGGGCCTGACCATCGAGACCGTGAGCCGGTGCATGACCCGGCTGCGCAAGTCGGACGCGATAGCCCTCGAAGGGGGCAAGTCCGAGCGCGTCCGAGTGCTCGACGCTGCTAAACTGGGCAAGCTGGCGGGCGCCCACGAGCATTGATCCCGGTCAATGCGCGCTCGGGCGGCGCTGGGCACGATGGAGGTTCGATGCCTCCGGAGACGCCGCCCATGATCATGCCCCCGGTCGTCCTGCGCGATGCGATGTCAGAGAGCTGCGACCTGCTGGATGACATCCGCGCGACGCTGGACCTGCAAGACCGCATGCACGCCTACGCCGCGCTGCGCGTGCTGCTGCATGCCCTCCGCGACCGCATGGCGGCCGAAACGGTGCTGGCGACCGCGGCGGGGATGCCGCTGATGGTGAGCGGGATCGCGGTCCAAGGCTGGACGCCGCGAGCGCCCGCCCCACGGCGTCCCCTGATGGACGACATCAGCGATGGCCTGCCTCTGGGCTTCCCCGTTCCGCCGGGCCCGGCCGCGGCAGCGGTCATGGCCGCGCTGCTGGCCCGCGCCGCGCCGCAGGCGGCCGCTCGGCTGCGCGTCGCCGCGCCCGATCTCAGTCCTGCCCCGAATTGACGTTGCGCTCTGCCAAGCAAGGAGATGCTCATGACCCTGCGCACTATCATGGTCCATGTCGGACCCGCCGCCTTCGACACCGGCCGTGTCGACGCGGCGATCTCGCTCGCTCAGCGTTTCGGCGCGCGGCTCATAGGCGCGGGGGCGACCGCCCTGCCTCAGATGATCGTCACTCCCGAGGGAGTGATGTCCCCCGCGCCGGACAATGTGAAGATGCTGGAAGACGATCTCGTCGCTCTCTCGAAGCGGTTCAAAGAGCATGCCGCCATTCTGGGCGCGGGCAATGTGTCCTGGCGCGGCGAGATGGGGCCGCCTGCCGAGCATGTCGCCCGACACGCCCGGGCCGCTGATCTGGTGGTGGTCGGCAGCCGGGTGGAGCGCGAGGATACACTGGCGCGTCTCGATCCGTCTGATGTGCTGATGGCGGCGGGCCGCCCCGTGCTCGCCATGCCCGCAGGACAGGGCGATGTGGACATGACCACCGCCGTGATCGCCTGGAAAGACGCGC
Organism: Glycocaulis profundi; assembly: GCA_007050995.1. Lineage (GTDB taxonomy): Bacteria > Pseudomonadota > Alphaproteobacteria > Caulobacterales > Maricaulaceae > Glycocaulis > Glycocaulis profundi. The sequence continues at coordinate 127,918 of VJOU01000005.1, forward strand.
CCCAGGCCCGCCGCGCCGTCGCGGCGGCGTTGCCGGTGCTGCTCCGCGTCAGGCAGGCCGTCATTATCGGCGTGGGCGAGGAGAGCCGGGAGGACGGGCTGAAGGATGTGTCGGCCTGGCTGACGGACCATGGCGTGAACTGCCAGACCCGAGCCATCCAGGGGCGGGACGCCGGCCCGTCCCTGCGCAGCGCGGCCAAGGATCTCGATGCGGGGCTGATCGTCGCGGGCGCTTATGGCCGCAGCCGCTTGCGTGAGTTCATCCTGGGCGGCGTCACGCGGGATCTGCTGTTCAACAGTCCCGTTCCCTGCCTCTTCGCTCACTGAGCCGGTTCGCACTTGCAATAAATCATCATGCCGTCACGCTGTCATCGGCCGCCCGGTCACCGCCGGGGCGGCCGATGACGCACGAGCCGACCTGGATGGACCGCCATGCCCGACGCCCCCGATTCCCCGGCCCGGGACACGCCTCCCGACTGGCACGCTCGCGACATGGATGCCGTCCTGTCCGCTCTGGACACCAGCTTGGACGGACTGAGTGCCGAGGAGGCCGAACGGCGGGTCGATCAGAACGGCGAGAATCGCCTGCCTGAACAGGCCGGGCCTGGTCCGCTGAAGCGCCTCGCCCGGCAGTTCAACAATCTTCTCATCCTCGTGCTGGTCGCCGCGGCGGTCATCACCGGGCTTCTGGGGCACTATATCGACACGGCCGTGATCCTGGCTGTTGTCGTGGCGAACACCGCCATCGGGTTCTTCCAGGAGGGCCGCGCTGAACGGGCGCTCGCTGCGCTGCGCGGCATGCTGGCTCCCAAGGCCGTGGTCTGGAGGGACGGCGAACGGGCGAGCATCCCGGCCGTCAGGCTGGCGGCAGGCGACATCGTGTGGCTGGAGGCTGGCGACAGGACACCCGCTGACCTGCGCTTGCTCGAGGCGCGCGGTCTGCGGATCGATGAATCCATGCTCACAGGCGAGTCCGTTCCCGCCCGCAAGCAGACCGATCCCGTCGCCGCGGACGCCTCCCTGGGCGACCGACGTTCAATGGCATATAGCGGCACCCTCATCTCCGAAGGGCGCGCGAAAGGCGTGGTGACGGCCACCGGGGGCCACACGGAGATCGGCCGGATCAGTGGCATGATCGCGGACGTGCAGACGCTGACCACCCCCCTGATCTGCCAGATGGGCGTGTTAGCCCGCTGGCTGACCGGCTTCCTGGCGGTTCTCGCCGCCGGCGTGTTCGCCTTTTCGCTGTTGGTGCGCGACGAGCCCTTCTCCGAAGCCTTCATGATCGTCGTGGGCCTGTTCGTCGCCGCCATACCCGAGGGCCTGCCGGCGGTTCTGACCGTCACTCTGGCGATCGGCGTCCAGACGATGGCCCGGCGCAGCGCCATCGTCCGCCGTCTGCCCGCCATCGAAACCCTGGGGGCGGTCTCAGTTGTGTGCTCGGACAAGACCGGCACCCTGACGCGCAACGAGATGATGGTCGCCGGGGTCGCGACCGCGGCGGGCCGGTATGAGGTGGATGGCGAAGGGTACGCACCGGAGGGCCGGATCACCGCCCAGGAGGCAGAGGCCGACCTGTCCGCGGACCCGGCTCTCGAACGCATCGGACTGATCGCCGCGCTGTGCGCCAGCGCCTCGATAGAAAAGACCGGTGAGGGCTGGCGCGTTCAGGGCGATCCGATGGAAGGCGCGCTTCTGGCGCTGGCGGGCAAGCTGGGCCGGAAAGTCTCCTCCCGTCCAGCCGAGATCGACATGATCCCCTTTGACGCCCGCCATCGATACATGGCGGTCCTGCACGAGATCGACGGCAAACGCATGGCGCTGATCAAAGGCGCCCCGGAGGCGATCTTGGAACGCTGCGGTTCCCAACTCGCACCTGAAGGGGAGAACGCGTTGGACATGTCGGCCTGGGAGGCGGTCTCCGGAGAGATCGCCGCCGAAGGGCGGCGCGTGCTGGCTCTGGCTTACAAGCGTGTGGAGCACGACAGGCTCGACCATGATGATGTCCGCGAGGGTCTGGTCCTCGCCGGATTCACCGGCCTCATCGATCCGCCCCGGCCCGAGGCGATCGACGCGGTCAGCGACTGCCGGGCTGCGGGCATCGCCGTGAAGATGATCACGGGCGATCATGCCGGCACGGCGGCGGCCATCGGTCGCCAGATCGGGCTGGAGCGGACCGCCGAGCCTCTCACCGGCGCCGATCTGGACTCCATGGACGACGCGGCGCTGGCCGAAGCGGTCTCGCGGACCGACGTGTTCGCCCGCACCAGCCCTGAACACAAGCTGCGTCTGGTCACCGCCTTGCAGGCCCAGGGCGCGGTGGTCGCCATGACCGGGGACGGAGTGAACGACGCGCCGGCGCTGAAACGGGCGGACGCAGGCATCGCGATGGGGCTCAAGGGCAGCGAGGCGGCGCGCGAGGCCGCGGACCTGGTTCTGACGGATGACAATTTCGCGTCCATCGCCGAGGCCATCCGCCAGGGCCGGACGGTGTATGCGAACCTGAAAAAGGTCATCACCTTCCTCCTCCCGGTCAATGGCGGTGAGTCCCTCAGCCTCGTCATCGCGGTGATGTTCGGACTGGTCCTGCCCATCACCCCTCTGCAGATCCTGTGGGTGAACATGATCAGCTCGGTGGCTTTGGCCATGGCGCTCGCCTTCGAGAAGCCCGAGCGGACCATCATGGAGCGCCCGCCGAGACGGGCCCGGGCGCCCCTGCTCTCGCCCTTTCTGATCTGGCGTGTGGGGCTGGTCTCGGTGCTGTTCTCCATCGGCGTGTTCGGCCAGTTCGCCCTGGCCCGCCAGATGGGCGGCGATGTGGAAACCGCCCGCACCATGGCGCTGAACACCCTCGTGGCGATGGAGATCTTCTATCTGTTCTCAGTGCGTTACATGCATGGCCCATCCGTGAACTGGTCGGGCCTGCGCGGCACCCGCCCCGTGCTGATCGCGGTGGCGCTGGTGATCGGCCTGCAGGCGGTGTTCACCTATGCGCCGTTCATGAACATGCTGTTCGAGACCCGGCCTCTCGATCCGCTCCAGCTGGCGCTGTGTTCCATGTCGGGTATCGCGTTGCTGGCGGTGCTGGAAGTCGAGAAGGCCCTGACGGGCCGATGGCGCGGCGACTAGACCGCCGTGAGCCGGGCCAGCGCGCACGCGGCCACCCGCGGGAGAGCCTCCTCGGAGCGGCTGGACAGAATGATGGGCACTTTCGCCCCCATGACGAGGCCTGCCGCGACGGCGCCAGCGAGATAATCCAGCTGTTTGGCGAGCATGTTGCCCACTTCGATATCGGGTGCGAGCAGGATGTCCACGTCACCGGCCACCTCGGACACGATGCCCTTGGCTGTCGCGGCGCGCGCGGAAATCGCGTTGTCGAAGGCGAGCGGTCCGTCCAGCAGGCCGCCGGTGATCTGGCCCCGGTCCGCCATCTTGCACAGGGCGGCGGCGTCCAGCGTCGACCGCATGTTCGGACTGACCTCTTCCACCGCCGCCAGAAGGCCCACCTTGGGCCGCGCGATCCCGATGGCACGGGCCAAGACGATGGCGTTCTGAACGATGTCCGCCTTGCACATCAGATCCGGCGTGATGTTCAGCGCCGCGTCGGTGACCAGCAGCAGCTTGGAATAGGCTGGCGCGTCGATGACATAGACGTGGCTCATCCGGCCTTCCAGCCGCAGTCCGCCATGGCGCGCGACCACGGGCGAGAGAAACTCATGAGTATGAATCGCGCCTTTCATCAGCGCCTCGGCCCGCCCCTCATGGATCAGCGCCACCGCCCTGGCCGCCGAGGCGTGGCTGTGCGGCGTGCCGATGATCTCCACGTCCGAAAGATCTGCGCCAATCTCGGACGCGGCTTTGCGGATACGGGTCTCCGGCCCCACCAGAACCGGTGTCAGCAGCCCTCTGTCCGCCGCATCCAGTGCGCCCTGGAGAGACAGCCTGTCCACCGGATGGGCGACTGCCGTGCGAAGGGGCGGCAGACCCTCGGCCCGGCGCACCAGCGCTTTCAACCGGTCGCCACTCTCATGGATAAAGGCGGCGGGAGGTTGGGCGGTGGCGACCGGGCCTCCGCGTTCAGGCGCGACGACCTCGACGCGGCCCTGGACCAGAACCATATCCCCCCCGCGACAGACGCAGTCCAGAATCACCCCCCGGTCCTCGGGGCGCGCCTCGGCCACGGTGACCGTCACGGTGATCGTCTGGTCGGCTGCGGCAGATCCCGCAAATCGCAGATCCTGACGCAGCCAGGTGGTTCCCGGGCCCGGAAGTTTCGTGCCGATCACCGAGGCGATCAGGGCTGCGGCCCACAGCCCAGGCGGCGCGATATCTCCGGATGCCCCCTCCGGCCCGTCTGACAGACGGAAGGGGTCGATATCGCCCGCCACCGCAGCGAAGAGCTGGGCGTCGCGGTCCTGGAACGTCCGGCTCAGGCTCGCGCTCATGCCGGGCCGGATCCGATCGATAGTCAGGCTTTCAAGCATGGCGGCGCTATGTGCTGCATCCCGGTCTGCCATGATCAGCCTCTCGTTCAGGTCATGAGGACGTAACGGCCTGGCGCGTCCTCCGGCTCCACGCCGGGTCGGGGTCGGAAATCACCCCCCAGCGTGACGGCCGGCGGCGGCGCGATAAGGTCGCCTGACCGGCGACCCAGCCAGGCCTGCCATTCGGGCCACCATGATCCGGTGCGCGCATCTGCGCTTTCCAGCCACTCGTCAGGATCCGGACGCGGGTCGTTGGCCCGGCTGAGGCTGACGCGATATCGCCGGTCGGTCCGGTCCGGCTCGCTGACGATGCCCGCATTATGGCCTCCGCTTGTCAGGAGGAAGGTGACGTCCGAGCGCGGCAGGAGCAGATGGGTTTTGTGAACAGACCGCCACGGCGCGACGTGATCGCGCTCCGTGCCCACCGCAAACACCGGCACATGAATGTCGGCGATCTGCACCGTCCGCCCCTTCCGCCACGAACCGGCCCGCGGCGAGCCGGTTCTCGAGGAAGAGCTGGCGCAGATACTCCGAATGCATGCGGTACGGCAGGCGGGTGCCGTCCGCGTTCCAGGCCATAAGATCGTTGGCCTCGCGGCGTTCGCCCATCAGGTAATCGCGCTCGATGCGCGACCAGAGAAGGTCTGACGAGCGGAGCATGGTGAAGGCCCCGGCCATCTGGCGGCTGTCGAGATAGCCCTGCGCCCACATCAGGCTTTCAAGGAAGGCCACCTGGCTTTCGGTGGTGAACAGGGTCAGTTCGCCCGCTTCTGTGAAATCCATCTGGGCGGCCAGCAACGTCATCGAGCGCAGACGCTCATCGCCCTCGCGGGCCATCAGCGCGGCCTGCACCGTCAGCAGCGTGCCGCCCAGGCAGTAGCCGACCGCATGGACCCCGCGCGCGCCCGTGATCGCGCAGACCGCCTCGATGGCGGCGGCGGGGCCCAGGCGGCGGTAATCCTCCATCCCCAGATCCCGGTCTTCCGGCCCCGGATTGCGCCAGGAGATCATGAACACGGTGTGGCCCTTGCCCACGAGCCAGCGGACCAGCGAGTTCTCCGGCGACAGGTCCAGAATGTAGTATTTCATGATCCAGGCGGGGACGATCACCACCGGCTCGGCGCGGACCCGATCGGTCGCGGGCGCATACCGGATCAGCTCGATGAGATGGTTGCGATACACCACCTGTCCGGGCGTGACGGCCACGGTCTCACCGGGCCGGTAGCGCTCCGCACCGGGCGGCGGTTCATGACGCAGCGCGCGGCCAGCATCCTCCATAGCGTTCATCCACCCGCGGACCAGGTTGGCGCCGCTCTCATCGAGGGTGGCGCGCAGGGCTTCGGGATTGGTGGCCAGGAAATTAGAGGGCGATATCGTGTCGAGCACCTGCCGCGCGCCGAACTCGGCCATGCGCTCATGCTGGGCGGAGACGCCGTGAACGCCGGTGGTGGCCTCGCCCCACCATTGCTGGGCGCTCAGGAAAGCTTGGGCGGTCAGGCCGAAGGGCTGGGCCTGCCAGGCGTCGCCATCGAACCGGCGATCCTGGGGCAGGGCCTCCACGCACGGCTCGCACCGCCCTCCCGCAATCGCGTAAAGCCCCAGGCGCCAGGCCTTCATGGCCGCGGACATGGCGAGTTCGGCCTGCTTGCCCGGCGAGGCGGCCAGGTGGATCGCCCAATCAGACCAGGCATCCAGCATGGCGGTGGGCGAGAGCCCGCCCGTCGATCGGGCCAGCCCGGCCCGGAAAGCATGGTCCGCGCCGCTGACGGTTCCAGGTGACGGGCAAGGCGGGCTGGACATGGGCGCGATCCTGATGACGGCAGGGCAGGAGAGATCGCGCGGCGGCGCAGCAAGAGCATTGACCTGAATCAATGCGGCTCCCGACGCCCTCGCTCAGATTGGGCCTGTCCCCCAATGGAAAGGAGCCCCACAATGCCTGCAAAAGCGCCCCCGCCCGCCTTCGACGGCGCCCTGCTTCCCTTAGGCGCATTCATGCAGATGGGCAGCCGCAACATGGAGATGCTGGCCGAGGCCGGTCAGGAGATGACCGCCAGCATGCGCAAGGCCGGGCAGACCCTGTCTGAATTCTTCGGCGAACGCCTGAAGAAGGACGTCGAGACCGCCCGGAAGCTGTCCGAGTGCCGCACGCCGGACGAGGTCTGGCGGGTCCAGTGCGCCTTCTTCGAGGACGCTGTGGCTGATTATTCCAAAGAAGCGGTGGACATGATCGAGATCGCCAGCGCTGCGGCTGTCGGCGCCGCCCAGCCCGTGGAGAAGGCGACCGAGGACGCCCTCAGATCGCTCAGTGACGCCGGAGAGAAAGCACGGGCGGGCGTGCAGAAAGCGGTCAGGGAGACCGCTCAGGCCGCCTCCTGATCCCATTCCCGCCCCCCTCACCTGGCAAAGCCTCCAGGAGGTCGCCGCCATGGCCGATCCGATCACGTTCGATTTCACAGGCAAGACCGCCATCGTCACCGGGGCCGGGTCGGGCATCGGCGCGGCCGTCGCCAGAGAGCTGGCCCGGTCGGGAGCCCTCGTCATTGTCAGCGATCTGGACGAGGGCGGCGCCGGCGCGGTGGCCGAACAGATCAGGAGCGAAGGCGGCCGGGCCCACGTCTTTCTCGCCGATGTGGCGGACTATGACGAGATGGAGAGCCTGACCGGCTTTGCGGTCAAACAGGGGGGCGGCCTGCATCTGGCGGTGAACAACGCCGGCATCGCCGGCGCCATCGCCCCGACCGCGGAATATCCGGTGGACGGCTGGCGCAAGGTCATCGAAGTCAATCTCAACGGCGTGTTCTACGGCATGCGCCACCAGATTCCCGCGATGCTGAAATCAGGCGGAGGCTCGATCGTGAACATGGCCTCCATCCTGGGCAGCGTGGGAGCGCGCGGATCAAGCGCCTACACAGCCTCCAAACACGCCGTGGTCGGCATGACCAAGGCCGCGGCGATGGAATATGCCGCGCAAGGCGTCCGCATCAACGCGGTCGGACCGGCCTATATCGACACGCCCTTGCTGGAAAAGAATCTCGATCCCGCTTTCCTTAAGCAGGTCGGGGATCTTCACCCGATCGGGCGGATGGGAACGGCGGACGAGGTCTCCGCGCTGACCTGTTTCCTGCTGTCGGATCGCGCCGCCTTCATCACCGGCAGCTATCACCTGGTGGACGGAGGATACACCGCGCAGTGAGGATCCTGGTCTTCAACGCCGGAAGCTCGAGCCTGAAGTTCGGCGTGTTCGATATCGCCGGGACCGAACGTCACGTTCTGAAGGGCGGATTCGAACGCTTCGAGCAAGGCCGGTGCCGACTGGCGGTTGTCTGCGGCGATCAGAGGGTCGAGCGGGAGGCTGCGCTGGCGGATATCGCCGCCGCCGCGAATGCGGTGCCGAATGTGCTCGAGGCGTTCGGACAGACGGCTCTGGATGCGGTGGGCCACCGGATCGCTCATGGCGGGCCGGATTTCGCCGAGCCCGCCCGGCTCGACGATGCCGCGGTGGCCGCCATCGAGGGCGTGACCCCCCTCGCCCCGTTGCACAATCCCGCCAATCTGAAAGCGGTCGCGCTGGCCCGGCGGCTGTGGCCGGACCTGCCCCAGGTGGCCGTGTTCGACACGGCCTTCCACCAGACAAACCCACCGGCGGCGACGACCTATGCCGTGCCACGGGAGTGGCGCGATGCGGGGCTGCGGCGCTACGGCTTTCATGGCACGTCCCACAAGTACGTCGCTCAGCGCGCCGCGCAGGCGTTGGACCGTCCGCTGGAGACCCTGAAGATCGTGAGCTGCCATCTGGGCAACGGGGCCAGCGCCTGCGCCATCGACCGCGGGCGGTCCGTGGACAGCTCCATGGGCGTCACGCCGCTGGAGGGGCTGGTGATGGGCACCCGGTCAGGCGACATGGATCCGGGCGCCTTCGGCTTTCTGCACCGCCAGCTCGGCCTGGGCATCGAAGAGATCGAAGACGCGCTCTACCGTCGCAGCGGCCTGCTCGCGCTGTGCGGCGCCGCGGACATGCGCGACATCGAGCGCCGCGCCGCCGAAGGAGACGACCAAGCCAGGCTGGCCATAGAGATCTATGCCTACAGAGTCCGCAAATACGTGGGCGCCTATGCCGCGGCCATGGGGGGCATCGACGCGCTGGTCTTCACTGGAGGCATCGGGGAGAATTCCCCCGCCATGCGGGCGCGGATCTGCGGGGACTTGGACTTTCTCGGCCTTGGACTGGACCCTGAACGCAACCGGGCCGTCAAGCTGGAGGATCGCGCCGCGCCCCGGATCGAACGCGAAGGGTCGAGGGCCGCCGTGATCGTCACTGAAACCGCCGAGCAGCTCATGATCGCGCGCGAGACCGCGCAGTTGCTGTCCCACCGGGCATGAAGCCGGTCGAGGAAAGCCCCGCCGCTCAGGGACGGCCCTGCTTCGTCACGCGGGGGCTGACCAAGGTCTATGGTTCTGGGCCCGCGGCCGTGCAGGCCTTGCGCGGCGTGGATATCGAATTGCCAGAGGGGGAGATGGTGGTGGTGCTGGGCGCGTCTGGCTCCGGCAAGTCCACCTTCCTGAACATCGTGGGCGGACTGGACACCGCCACCGCCGGGCAGGTTCTGTTCCGCGGCCAGGACATGTCCAGGGCCAACCACCGGGAACTGACCCGCTATCGCCGCCGGCATGTCGGCTTCGTGTTCCAGTTCTACAACCTGATGCCCAGCCTGACCGCCCGCGAGAACGTGGCGCTGGTCACCGAGATCGCGGAGAACCCGCTGACGCCGGAGGACGCGCTGGCCCTGGTGGGGCTGGAGCAGCGGCTCGATCACTTCCCCGCTCAGATGTCGGGCGGCGAGCAGCAGAGGGTGGCCATCGCCCGCGCCATCGCCAAGCAGCCTTCGGTGCTTCTGTGCGACGAGCCCACCGGGGCGCTGGATTCCGCCACCGGCATCCGGGTGCTGGAGGCGCTCAAGACCGTCAATGACGATCTGGGCGCGACCACGCTGCTGATCACCCATAACGCCTCGATCGCGTCCATCGCCGACCGTGTTGTGATCTTCGCGGACGGCAATGTTCGGGAGGTGCGGACGAACACGCAGAAGAAGCAGCCGAAGGACATCTCCTGGTGACCGGTCCGCTGGCATGGTTCTCCGCGCTGGATCGCAAGCTCGTACGTGATCTGTGGCGCATGAAAACCCAGGCGCTGGCCATCGGCTTCGTGATCGCGGCCGGGGTCTCGGTCCATCTTCTGGCAGCAGGCATGTTCAGCTCGCTCGAAGAGACGCGGCGGGCCTATTACGAGCGCTATCTGTTCGCGGACATATGGGCGCCGGCGGTGCGCGCGCCGGACGCGCTGATCGCCGAGATCCGCGCCATCGAGGGCGTGCAGGCGGCTGAGGCGAGGATCCGCATGCCCGCCTTGTTCGACATGGACACGATGAGCGAGCCGGCGACAGGGGAAGTGATCTCCCTGCCCGATGCCGGGGAGTCGTCGGTGAACCGGCTGCACCTCGCGCGGGGGCGCACGCCCGCCTATGGCCAGCGTGACGAAGCCGTCGTTCTCCAGGCTTTCGCCGATGCGCACGGCCTTGATGTCGGCGACACGGTCCCCGCCACGATCTATGGAGGCCGGAGCGATTTGAGGATCGTCGGTGTCGCCCTGTCGCCTGAGCACGTCTACGCCATCGCGCCCGGCGAGCTCGTGCCCGACGACCGGCTGTTCGGCGTGATGTGGATGGGACGCCGGGCGCTGGCGCGCGCAGTCGACCAGGACGGCGCGTTCAACGAAGCGGTGGTCCGGCTGTCGCGCGGCGCGTCTGAAGCGGCGGTCATCGCCGAACTGGACCGCATCCTGGACCCCTATGGCGCGCCGGGCGCGTACGGGCGTTCGGATCAGATCTCCGACGCTTTCGTCTCCAGCGAGATGGACCAGCTCGGCACGATGGGACGGGTGCTGCCGCCGGTTTTCCTTCTCGTCGCGGCCTTCTTGGTGAATGTCGTCGTGGGCCGGATGATCGCGGTCCAGCGCGCGGGCATCGGCCTGATGAAAGCGTTCGGCTACGGCGATTGGGAAGTGACCTGGCACTATCTCAAGCTCGTGGGGATGATCGCGCTGCTGGGCCTGTCGATCGGAGCCGCCACCGGGGCGTGGCTGGGCCACGCCATGGCGGCGCTCTACATGGAGTATTTCCGCTTTCCCTTCCTGGTCTTCCGGGCCAGCGCGACGGACTATGCCGTGGTCGCGGCGATCGCGCTCGCGGCCATCCTGGGCGGAGCGGCCTTCGCGGTCAGGCGTGCGGCCGCGCTCAACCCCGCCGAGGCCATGACCCCGCCCCCGCCCCCGGACTACTCCAAGGCAGCTGGGGCGAGCCTGACCCGGCTGAGCGCTCTGGACCAGCAGACCCGCATGATCCTCCGGCAGATCATCCGCTGGCCCTGGCGGGCGGGGTTGACTGTGGCCGGGGTCGCCGCCTCCGGCGCGCTGCTGGTGGGCACCTTGTTCTTCACCGACGCGATCGACGCCATGATCGACACCAGCTTCAGCGTCGCCAATCGCCAGGACATGAGCGTCGCTTTCACCGAGCCCCGCTCACGCGCCGCCTTCCACGCCATCGCCCGCCAGCCCGGCGTGATGGCCGCCGAGCCTTACCGCAGCGTTCCGGTCCGGCTGCGCCAGGGTCCGGCCGAGGAGCGCGCGGCCATCATCGGCACGCCGCTGGACGCGCGCCTGTCGCGTCTGGTCGACGCGCGGGGCCGGCCCGTCTCCCCACCCCCGGGCGGCCTGGTGCTGACCGACGATCTGGCCGCGCGGCTCGGTGTGCGGGCGGGCGACATCATCGCGGTCGAGGCCGCCGAAGGCCGGCGTCCGTCCATGGAGATGCCTGTCTCGGCGGTCGCCACGAGCTATGTGGGCTCGGGCGCGCGCATGGAGATCGGCGACCTGAACCGCGTGATGGGCGAAGGCCCGCTCGTGTCCGGCGCCTATCTGAGCGTGGACCCCGAGGCGGCGGACGCGCTCTATGAGCGTTTGAAGAACGCGCCCGCCGTGGCCGGAGTTGGGCTTCAGACCCTCGCCATGGAGCGGCTTCAGGAGATGATGGACGAGAATCTGGGCACGTCGCTGTTCGTGTTCGTGACGTTCGCGGGGCTGATCGCGCTCGGGGTGGTCTATAATTCAGTGCGCATCTCATACGCCGAGCGGCAACGCGAGCTGGCTTCCTTGAGGGTGCTTGGATTCTCGCGCATGGACGTCTCCTACATCCTTCTGGGTGAGATCGCCCTTCTCACTCTGCTCGCCTTGCCCGTGGGAGCCGCCGCCGGAGCGGGCCTGGCGTGGTATCTGGCTCAGGCCATGAGTTCGGAAATGTTCCGCATGCCCTTCGTGATCGCTCCCTCCACCTTCGGCTTCGCCGCTCTGGTCGTGCTGGCCATCACAGCCGGGGCGAGCCTTCTGGTCCGCCGTCAGATCGACCGGCTGGACATGGCTGAAGCTCTCAAGACCGGAGAATAGCCGATGAGACTCCCCAAGCTCGGCTTCCGCGCCCTGTTCTGGACCGCCGCCGCCCTCGCGGTGCTCGCCCTGCTGGCTTTCGCCTTCTGGCCGCGCCCTGAACCGGTGGACATCGTCTCGATCGGGCGCGGGGATCTCACGGTGACCGTGAGGGACGAAGGGCGCACCCGGGCGCGGGAGATCTATCAGGTCTCCGCGCCCTTGGCCGGGCGGCTCGTCCGGGTGGGCAATCGGGCGGGGGAAGCGGTGGATGCGGGCGAGACCGTCGCAACGATCCTGCCCGGCGCTCCGGTCCTTCTCGATGAACGTGCCCGGCGCGAGGCGGCGGCGGCCGTCGCTGCGGCCGAGGCCGCCCTGCAGTCCGCTCGCGCCGAGCTCGGCCGGACCGAGGCGCAGCTCGCCCATGCCGAGACCGAAGCGGACCGGGCCGAGCGCCTGCGTCTGGGCGATGCCATCTCCCAGAGCGGCCTGGACGCCGCCCGACTGGCGCTGCGCACCGCTTCGGCGGCGGCGGGCGCGGCGCAAGCGGCCGTCTCCGTGCGCCAAGCGGAACTGGACGCGGCCCGGATCCGGCTGATCGACCCCGATCAGACCCACGGCCCCCTTCCGGCTGTGACCGTCCGCGCGCCCGCCTCGGGCCGCATCCTCAGGGTGCTTCAGCAGAGCGAAGCCGTGGTGGCGGCCGGCACGCCCATCATGGAGATCGGCGATGCCGCCGATCTCGAGGTGGTGGCCGAATACCTGTCCAGCGAGGCGGTGCGCGTGGCTCCAGGCGCGGAGGCTTATGTGGACTCCTGGGGCGGCGGGCCGGTTCTGCGCGGTCGCGTGCGGCTGGTCGAGCCGTTCGGATTCTTGAAGATCTCCGCCCTGGGTGTGGAGGAGCAGCGCGTGAACGTGATCATCGATCTGCTCGATCCGCCCGAGGCGTGGTCCGCCTTGGGCCATGGCTACCGGGTGGAGGCGGCCACCGTGGTTCACCGCGCGGAGGATGCGGTGCTCGCGCCTGTCAGCGCTCTTTTCCGAAGGCAGGGCGAATGGGCGGTCTTCGCGGTCAAGAACGGCCGAGCCCGTCTGCGCCGGGTCGAGGTCGGCGCCAATGACGGACGCATGGCCGAGATCGCCGAAGGCCTTTCGCCGGGCGAGTCGGTGATTCTGCATCCAGGGAGCGGCGTGAGCGACGGACAACGCGTGACCCGCCGGGATATCGACGCATGACGGAGGACAAGGGCATGACCGACGATGAGACAGTCGCGCGCGCCTATGAGCTCGCAGCGCTCGATCGGGACTTCATTCTGGGCGATTCCATGCGCGGCGCGCGCTTCATGATGGAATACGCCAAGGCGGAAGAGCATCTGCGCCGCCGTAGGATCCGCTCCACCGTCGTGGTGTTCGGCAGCGCCCGGATACGCCCCGGCGGCGGCGAATGGCAGAGCCGTATGTATCAGGCGGCCCGCGCGTTCGGCCGGATCGTTTCCGAGAAGGGCGGGGCTCTGTCCGGGGAAGATGGCTGGCGGGACAATGTCATCGCCACGGGCGGCGGGCCGGGCGTGATGGAGGCCGCCAATCGCGGCGCGCAGCAAGCCGGCGCGGTCACGATCGGATTCAACATCGCCCTGCCCCATGAGCAGCGCCCCAACCGCTACATCACCCCCGACCTGTGCTTTCAGTTCCACTATTTCGCGATGCGCAAGATGCACCTGGCGATGCGCGCGAACGCGCTGGCCATCTTCCCCGGGGGCTTCGGCACGCTGGACGAGCTGTTCGAGCTGCTCACCCTGAGCCAGACCGGCAAGTCGCCCGCCATACCGGTGGTGCTTTACGACCGCGATTTCTGGACGCGGATGGTGAATTTCGGCGGGCTGGCCGAAACCGGGATGATCAGCGCGGACGACCTGGAATCGTTCGATTTCGCCGACGATCCGGACGAGGCGTGGGAAAAGCTGACCGCCAGAGGCCTCTCCGCCCATCCTCCCCAAGCATAGTCTCGGCCGGATCGGCCTCAGTGGGCCGTCAGGCAGGGCACCGCGGCGTTCATTAGGAGCTCCCGCGTGACGCCGCCGAAGATGAACTCGCGCATGCGGCTGCGGCCATAAGCGCCGCAGACGATCAGGCCTGCTTCGGATTCTTCATTCACATGGCGGCTGTGCGGACCGGCAGGACCGCGGACGTCTGGGTCGGATCTCACCTCTGAGCGCACGCCATGACGGGCCAGCCAGCGGCAGACATCGTCACGCGCGGCCTTCTGCACCATGGCGTTTCGCCGTTATGGCGAACGGCCCGCTGAACCATGCGCCGAGATGCACGACAGAACCTTAGTCCTCGCAATAGAAGGCCTGCTACGGCGTGAGCACGATCCGCCCTTCGATCTTTCCCGCCTCCATGCGCGCGAACACATCGTTGACGTTGTCGAGGGGCTCGGCCGCGACATTGGTCTTGACCTTGCCCTCGGCGGCGAAGGCGAGACACTCGCGCAGATCCTGCCGCGTTCCTACGATGGAACCGCGGATGGTGATCCGCTTGAGCACCACCGGAAAGATCGGGGTGGGAAAATCGCCGGGCGGCAGGCCGACCAGGGCGACCGTGCCGCGCCTTTGCGTCATCGCGATGGCCTGGGCGAAGGCCGACGTGGACACGGCCGTCACCAGCACGCCCTGCATGCCCCCGGTCTCGCGGACGAGCCGGTCGACGCCTTCCTGGTCGCGGGCGTCCACCGCAATGTCCGCGCCCAGCCGTCGCGCGAGATCCAGCTTCTCCGGATCCACATCCACCGTGGCGACATGCAGCCCCATCGCCTTGGCGTACTGGACCGCCACATGGCCCAGCCCGCCGATGCCGGAAACCGCGACCCACTCTCCGGGGCGGGCCTCGGTCTCGATCAGACCTTTATAGGTGGTCACCCCGGCGCAGAGGATCGGAGCGATCGACACGAAATCGACGTTGTCAGGCAATAGCCCGACATAGTCGGCGCGCGCCAGCACGTATTCCGCATATGCGCCGTTCACGCTGTAACCCGTGTTGCGCTGGCTTTCGCACAACGTCTCCCAGCCGGTGACGCAATGGACGCAGCGACCGCAGGCGTCATACAGCCAGGGCACGCCGACGGCGTCCCCCTCCTTGACATGGACGACGCCAGCGCCGACCGCAGCGACCCGCCCGACCCCCTCATGGCCGGGAATAAGCGGCAGGACGGGCTTCACAGGCCAATCGCCGCGGGCGGCATGAAGGTCGGTGTGGCACACGCCGCTTGCCTCCACCTTCACCAGGACTTCGCCCGGCGCGGGTTTAGGAACCGGCACCTGCTCGATGCTCAACGGCTTGTCGAACGCTCGCACAATGGCAGCTCTCATGGCTTGGGACATCGTCGCATCTCCGCCTTCTTCACGCCTCCGGCAGGCTCGACGGCAGGATGGGCACGGCGCATGGGCGCAGCATTGACCGGGATCAATGCATGGTCCGTCCATGCCGACATTAGCAAAGCGCTTCGGATGACAGATCGGCCCACACGGGCTCTCATACCGCCGTGTGTGCGCCGACAGCCCTCCTGCAGGCGCGGCGATAACGCCCTGATGGCCTCGGCCGCCATCGGCGCCGCGGGTCCCAATGCATGGCCGATTGTTCGCTAGATCGTGACGGACAGCTTGACCAATCCCAAGCGATGGGACTCCGACCCGACCGGTCGACGAGGAAGCCCCTCAACGGCGGTTCCTTGGCGCTGTTAGCGACCTTCCGTCCGGGCAAGTGCTTCAATTACAGGCGGAATAACTTTGAATTGTGGCGCGGCTGAGCTGCTGATATTCGGGTCTCTTAATTGAAGGTACGGGGTCGAATAAGCCTGAGGATGAAGCGAGGGCTGATTCCAGCACGGCCCTCGAACCCCTCAGCCCCTAGAACTCGAAAGATAGCTCCACCGTCAGCCAGCGGGCCCGGTCACCATCGAGATTGTTACCGTATCGCCGCACCGATTCTGCTCGCCCGCACGCTCGCCGGGCTGAGCCGCGACGAGCTTCCCGCGCATATCGACGTGAAATACAATCAATTCGAGTAAGGCGGGAGCCGGATGGGGGCACCGGCCTTTTCCCGATAGCGATTCACCTCAATCGGCCGATCGAGTGGTTTTTCGAGGGGCTGCCAACAAGCTCGGACCCGGCCGCCGACCAATCCGATCCGCTCGCCGAGATATGCGCCATCGCTCAGAGTCCCGACGGGTTGAGACTGCTGCGGGCGATCTCGCGCCTGCCCGATAGCGAAAGCCGGCGCCGCCCGACCGACTATCTCGAGACGCTCTCTTCGGAATTGGACGACGGCGGCTGATCCGAGCTCGCCACGGACAGCGATGGCAGGCTCACGGTGGCGCGCAATCCCCCGCCCTGCTTGTTCGCGAGCGCGAGGTCGCCGTGATGGGACTTCGCGACATTGAGCGCGATGGCCAGGCCCAGCCCCGATCCGCCCGTGCTGCGGCTGCGTGACGGCTCGAGCCTGTAGAACGGCTCGAACACCCTCGTGAGCGCCTCCTCCGGTATGCCGGGCCCGGCGTCGGCGACCTCGAAGACGGCCGAGCCCTGCTCCGAGCGGAGCGACACATCCGCCGTGCGGCCGAATTCCAAGGCATTGTTGAGCAGGTTCTGGATGAGCCGGACAAGCTCGCTCTCGCGGCCGCGCACGTCCACATCCTCGCACTCGACAATCCGGACGGGTTTGCCCATTTCGCGGTAGCGCCGGACCTCGGCGCGCAGCAGGTCGCCGAAACGGATCGGCTTGAAGTCCGAATCCCGTATCTGGTCGGCATAGCAGAGCACGCCGTCGACCATCTCCTGCATGCGATCGACGTCGCGCAGGATGCTCTCGCGCGCCTCGCCCTCCACATACTCGGCCCGTATGCGCAGACTGGTCAGCGGCGTCCTCAGATCGTGGGCGATCGCCGTCAGCATCTGCGTGCGCTGATGCACATGAGACGCGATCTTCTCATGCATCGCATTGAAGGCCTTGGCCAGCGCCCGCACCTCCGCCGATCCGCTCAAAGAGATCGGCCGCGGCTCGCTGGCGGCGTCGAAACCGTGCGCCGCCGCGGCGAGCTCGCGCAATGGCGTGGTCAGCCGGCTGGCGATCCACACGGCCAGCGGCAGGATCAGAGCCGCAGCGAACACCAGCGCGCCGACGAAGCGGAGCCGCCACAACGACAGCAGCGGTTCGCGCGGCGAAACGACCGTCCATCGTCCATCCTCGCCTTCGACCGCCGCCTGGAAGGCAGGGAAGGATATCGGCGTGGTGGCGAGCACCTCGGGAAGGTGAGGAACGTCGCCGTCCTCTTCCCGGTAGCGTCCGATCCCGCGCGGCGTCTCTATGACCGCGATCCTGCCAGGATGGTCCTCCTCCACGCCGGTCCCGGCCGGCGCTTCGCCGACCACCGCGACATGAACGCGATCGCGCGGGACCTCCAGCGCGAACGCCAGACCGTCCGCTATCAGCCCCGCGGGCAGGGCCGGCGGCGACGACACGAAAGCCGGAGGCGCGTCCTTGCGTGAAACATCGAGCCGGCCCCCGGCCGTGTCCGCGCTGCTTCGGATGGCCGAGGCGGCGGTCTCGATCGTCATCGGGCGCAGGGTCGGCGGAGGCATGAAAACGGTCGCCGCGACGCTCGCGACCACCGCCACGACGACGCAGGCGCATGCCAGCGCCACCACCTGAGACAGGACCGTCGGATATCTGAGCATGCGGCCGATCAAAACATCTTCACCCGTGGCAGGAAGCGATAGCCCTCGCCCCGCACGGTCTCGATCAGAGGTTCGCCGGCCTGACCCTCCAACCGTCGCCGCAGGCGGCTGATGACGACATCGACCGAGCGATCGAAGACCTGGCTTCCGCCGCCCTTCGTGAGATCGAGCAATTGCTGCCGGGTCAGCAATCGGCCGGATCGCTCGACGAACACCACAAGCAGATCCATCTGGCTGGCGGGCAAGGCGACCGCGCCGCCCAACGGATCCAGCAGGCGCCGCTCCTCGATCTCCAGAGTCCATCCGGCGAACTGCGCCCGCCTGCGGACAGACTCCGCGCGCGTCGGAACCCGCCGGAGAAGCGCGCGTACGCGCGCCAGCAATTCGCGCGGATTGAACGGCTTGGACAGATAGTCCGACGCGCCCAGCTCGAGCCCGACGATGCGGTCGGCCGACTCGTTCAGCGCGCTCAGCACCAAGATAGGCGGACCCGTTTCGGCCAGCCGGCGGCATATCGAGAAGCCGTCCTCGCCCGGCATCATGACGTCGAGGATCACCGCATCCACAGGCTCTTTGCTCAAGGCCAAATCCATGCTCGGAGCATCTCGCGCGACCGAGACCCGGTAGCCATGGTCGGACAGGTAAGTGGTCAGCGCCGAGCGGATTTCAGCGTCGTCGTCGACAATGAGAAGATGGTCGGCCTGGGACCCCATGAGACTATCTATCATTTCGAATGTTCGCCGCTTATGTCCGATCGATTACAGCATGGCACAAACCGGACACACGATCGAAAATTGCAGGCGCCACGATCCGCAATGCCGAAATTCCTCGGCGTTGAAGGAGATGCTGTCATGAAAGCTATTCGAGCCTTGCTCGCGACCGCCATGTTCTGCGGCGGACTGTTCGGCTTCGCCGGCGCCGCCATGGCGGAGTACGAAAACGGCCAACTCGTCCGCATCATCGTCTATCCCGACGGCACCGTCGTCTACTGAGGCGGACGTCCGTTGGACACGCTTGGCGGTCCGGTCGGCCCATTCTCGCCGGGCGCCGGACCGTCGAGCGTCCAGCGGCGGCTGCCGGACGCGCGGAGTCCGCTCCCATGAAAATTCTGTGCTCGCTTCTGATCGTTCTCTGCCTCGCCTTCGCCGAACCGGCCGAGGATGCCGCTCGACCGGCGCTGGCCGATGGCCGGTGGACTGGCTCCATGAGCTTGGGCGACCGGAGCCTACCCATCAATGTCTGGTTCGATCCGGCGGACGGCACCGGCCGGTTTCAGCTCATCGGCCTGAGCTCCGACCAGAACCCTCTGCGGAACGTCTCGATCGATGGCGATCAGATCGCCTTCGTCCTGCCCGCGGACCCGGTCCACAGCTTCACCGGAACCCGTCAGGGCGATCGCATCGCAGGCCGGGTCGACATCGGAGGGTCGAGCGAGACCTTCGAACTTCACCTTATCGGAGCCGGCCCGAATGATTGATGCCGGCCTCGCCACCCTCGCGCTCCTGTCCGGCGGCGTGCCCCCCGTCGGTGTCGAAGAGCGCTTCGGCGACGATCTTCCCGTCGCCCGGCCGCTCGCCGACAGCCGCTGGTTCGAGACCGAGTGGGGATGGATCGCCGCCGCCGATCCGATCGACGCCTACGAGGCCGCCGAGGCTCTCGGACAGGCCGCCTCGCTCTTCTATCAGCGTTTCGGAGAGCCGCCACCGCGCGGCGCGATCGTGCAGGCCGAGTTCGCCGGGGTCTTCGATCCGCTGACCGACGATGGCCGCGCCTGGGTCTTGCCCTGGCAATTTGCCAAGGCCGGCGCCGAGCCCCCGTCCGAGACCGCCACCGCTCTGGCGCTCGCGCTGACCGATGCCGGCTATGGCGGCCCTCCCTCGGCGATGGCGGAACTGATCGAGGCGCGGCTGTCCGACTCCCGCTGCGGCCGCGACATGGACCAGCCGCGCGCGGTCAGGCAGCGCTCGTCCATCCGGCACGAGCTCGGCCATCTCTTCCTGATGAGCGCATTCCTGCCGAACACGCGGCCTCCCCAATATGGCGGCGACGCTCCCGACTGGCTCGACGAGGCGGCGGCCGTCGCGATGGAGACACCCGCCGTGCTTCGCCAGCGCCGGGCTCATTTCGCCGGACAGATCATCGCCGGACGGGTGAAGCCGCTCCTCGACTTCGTCGTCGACGAGCATCCTCTGTACGCCTCTCGCGCGCTGCAGGCGCTCGTGGAGGAGGCTCAGAGCCGCGAAGCCGCTGTTCCGATCGTGCTGGAGGTCAGGCTCCAGGAGGTCGACCTCGATGAGGACTCGATCGCCGACTTCTACGCCCAATCCCTCGCGACGGTCGATTTCCTCGCCGAGACGACGCGCGACAGCCAGATTCTGGGCCGGATCGCGCGCGACATAAGGGACACCGGGGACCCCACAGGCTGGCTCGGACGGATCCCCCCTCGCCCCGGCCAGCCGGACGCCCCGGTCCAGCCGGCCGAATGGGAGGCCGCTTTCCGAGAATGGAAGACGCGCCCCGGGCGCCTCGCGGCGCTCGACGACGAAAGGCGCGCCTGTCCCCCGTCGCCCGACCCGGCCGGGCCCGGGCCGTGACCGCCTTGAGCGCGGCCGCGCCGATGCCGGACATGGATGAGACGATCCCCGACGGCGTGCGTCGGCGGCGCCGCGTCCTGCGGTGGGGCGCCGTCGCCGCGCCGATCGCCGCGATCGGCGCGGCGGTCGTCTATCTCGCGCTTCAGTCGACCGCCGATCTCGCGGTGGACCGGCAGGATTTGCGGATATCCGTCTCCGCGCAGCAACCGATGTCGGAAACCGCGTCCTTCGCGGGCCGCATCATTCCCCGCGAACTGATGCAGATCGCGGCGCCGGAGGCGGGCCGGATCGTGGCGATCCATGCCCGGTCCGGCGACGCGGTCGAGGAGGGCGCGCTTCTCCTGTCGCTCTCCAACCCCGAACGCGAGCTCGCCATCAATGAGAGGGTCGCGCGCATCCGATCCGACCTGTTCAGCCTCGACGCCAACCGAAACGCCATCCTCGAAGCGGACGCGGCAGACCGCCGCGCGGTCTGGGAGGCGGAATTCGCCCGCGCCGAGGCCGCCGAAATCCTGCGGCGGCAGGAAATCCTCTACGAACGCGGGATCGTCACCGACGCCCACGTCGATCCGCTGCGCGAGCGATTGGACTTTCTCGAGCGCAGCGCGAGGCAGGCCACCGAGACGCTCGAGCGCAACATTCCCTTCCGCGCCCAGCAAAGCGCCCAGATCGACGCTCAGGACGAGGCGCTCCGCGCCGACCTCGAGATCGCCCGCGCGCAGTTGGAGAGCCTGACCATTCGCGCTACGGCCAGCGGCGTCGTGATGGGGTTCGACCATGCCCTGGGCGAACCGCTCAACGCCGGCGACCCGATCGCGCAGATCGATCCGCGCGAGGGCGTCATGGTCGTCGCCCAGATCGACGAGTTCTACGCCGCCCGGGTCGAGCAGGGCCAGCCGGGACGGGCCATGGTCGGCGGCCGAGCGCTGCCGCTGACCGTCAGCCATGTCTCGCCCGATATCCGGGACGGCGCATTTCGCGTCGAACTGGAGTTCGAGGGCGAGCCTCCGCGCATCCGGCCCGGCGAGACCGTCCAGGGCGCTGTCACCTTCCCGACGGCCGGGGAATTCGTCTCGATCGCCGTCGGGCCATATCTGGAGCAGACGGGCGGCTCCTATCTCTTCGTGCTCGATCACGACGGCCGCTCGGCCCGCCGGCGTCAGGTCCGGAGCGGCATCCGCTCGCAGGATCAGATCGCCATCCTGTCCGGATTGGAGGCCGGCGAGCAGGTGATCGTCTCAAGCTATGCCGGTTTCGGGAACGCCGAGACCTTGCAGATCCGCAGCGGCCAGGAGTAGCGCGGCATGCTCATACGCCTCGACGGCATCTCGAAATCCTACACCTCCGACATCGTCAGAACGCATGCCTTGCGCGATGTGAGCCTGGAGATCGGCGCGGGGGAGTTCGTCATGGTGACCGGCCCCTCCGGCTGCGGGAAGTCGACCTTGATGAACGTGCTCGGCCTGCTGGACTTCCCCGACAGCGGACGGATCGACGCCTTCGGTGTCACGCTGAAGCGGCACAGCGAACGCGAGCTCACCCGGCTGCGCCGGGGCAATGTCGGCTTCATCTTCCAGTCCTTCAACCTGATCGACGACCTGACCGTGACCGACAATATCGCCATGCCGCTCGCGTATCTGGGCATGGGCAAGCCGGCGCGCCGCCGGCGCGCGCTCGAGCTTGCCGAGCATGTCGGCTTGTCCGCCCGGGCCAGCCACTACCCCGCCCAGTTGTCCGGCGGTCAGCAGCAGCGCGTGGCCATCGCCCGCGCTCTGGCGGCCCGGCCCAAGCTGATCGTCGCCGACGAGCCGACCGGAAACCTCGACAGCGCGAACAGCGCGGCCATCATGGCCCTCCTGCGCGAGCTCACGACGCAAGGCTCCGCTGTCGTCGTGGTGACCCACGACCGCGAGTTGGCGACGCTCGCCGAGCGCAGGATATCGATGAAGGACGGCCATATCGTCGATGCCGCGCAATGAGACGGGGCACGCCTCGATTCATCCGCGAGACCCTCACCGGGATATCGCTCGTAACGCTCGCAGGACTGACGGCCGCATTCGCCGGCTTCATGCTGGTCCTGTCGCTGCTTCAGTACGAGCGGAATTTCAATCGCGCCGCGGATCCCGATTTCGAGGTCCAGCAGGTCTTCACCCAGATGCAGCGACCTGGCCAGGACCCCATCGCCTTGGAAGGCGGGCTGACCGATCTCGCGCCCGCCTTGAGGGCGGCCCTACCCGACATCCACGCGGCCCGCCTGTGGAGATCGAACACACCCCGAACCGTCCAGGCCGGCTCCGTCGTGGCCGACCTCTTCATCGCCGAGGCCGATCCCGCCATCGCGAACGTGATCCGGTTCCCGGCGCCGGCAGAGGAGATACATGCCGCACTCTCGTCGCCCGATGGCGCCGTTCTGACGACTCCGGCCTCGCGCATCCTGTTCGGCGAACCGGACGCGAGGGGACGGACCTTCTTGTTTCAGGACCGGGTCTACCGCGTCGCGCTCGTGATGCCCGAGTTTCCGGAGGCGACGAGCTTTCACCGGGACCAAGTCTTCATCTCGTCGCTGGGCGAAGGCACCAATCTGGGCTCGGCCGACCGCGCCGCCGAACGGCTGTCGATCTCGATCGGAGGAACCCAGACCTTCGTGCGGGCGCGCAGCTCCGACACCCTCTCCATCGACCAGATCAGCCGCGCGGCCAACCGCCACGCCGAGGCGGTCATGGCCCGATTTCTCGCCTCGGCCCCGAACGCCGCCGCCGCCTCGATGACCCTGCGCCATCATCTGATCCCCATTCGCCGGCTGGAGAGCGCGGCGGAGATCGGAGCCTCGCCGGACTCCAACCGGTTCGATGCCGGCGCCATCCTCGTGCTGACATTGGTCATCGTCCTGGTGCTCATGGTCGCCGCCCTGAATGCGGCCAACCTGAAGATCGCGCAGATATTGGCCAAGGCCGTCGATCTATCCATCCATCGCGCCTACGGCGCCGCCCGGACGCGCATCGCCGGAGACATCCTGCGCGAGACCGCGATCCTATCTCTGGCGGCCGCCTTGGCGGGGGTCTGCCTCGCGGCCGCGCTCTCCGGCTGGTTCAGCGGCGCGATCGGACGGGATACTCCCCGCCTGCCCGACGGCCCTTCCCTCCTGCTGATCATCGCCTCGGCCGGATGCGCCGGGCTCGTCATCGGCGTCTACGCCGCCTTCGCCGCTACGTATTTCCGCCCCGCCCGGGTCCTGTCGGCCCGTGACATCAGCGTCCCCGGCGCCCGGACGATCCGGACGGTGCTCGTCGCGGTTCAGGTCGCCGTGTCGTCCGGAGCCCTCGTCTTCGGCCTCGCCGTGACCGCTCAGCTCCACTTCCTCACAGGTCCGAATCTGGGTTTCGATCCATCGGCGCTGACGGTCTATAGGATGCCTGAGGCTCTGCCCGTCGACGATCCGAGGCGAAACGCCTTGCGATCGATGCTCGCCCAGCATCCCCATGTCGCCGGCGCGGCGGTCGTGGGCACGCTGCCCTCGGAGGGTGTCGTGGGCAATGTCACCGTCACCGCGGGGAGCGAAAGCGTGAACGCCTCCACCGCATCGGTCGATGAGACCTATTTCGAGGTGATGGGCCTCGCTCCCCTCGCCGGCAGATTGTTGAGAGCCACCGATGCCGAACGAGGCGAAGGGCAGACGCGTCCATCCCGGGGCTTGGCCTCGAACCGCTTGGCACGGCTGCTGGGGTTCGACCGGCCAGAAGAAGCGATCGGCGCCCTCGTGCGCGACCAGGACGGCTCCGCATACGAAATCGTCGGCGTCGTCGGTGACCTCCCGGTGGGCCGCATCCGCGGCGACCGGCCCCCGACCCTGTATCTCGTCGGCGGCGCGGCGCGCTTCCTCGTGGCGAGGACGCAAGGCGATCACGATGCCGATGATATCGACCAGATCGTCCGTGCGGCCTTCCCCCAGAGCCCCATTGATCGGTTCTCGATGACCCAACGGGTGGACAACGCCTATCTCGACCTCATCCGGCTGCGCGGAATCATCTTTCTGTGCGGAACGATCATTGTCGTCACTTCCGCTATCGGCGTGTGGGCGATGGCGCTCAATCGCGCCCGGCAGATGCGCAAGGAGGTCGCCGTCCGGAAATCCTTCGGCGCGCGCGAACTGGACATGGCCGGATTCTTCGTCGCCCGCGCAAGGCTGCCTATCGCAGGCGGTCTGGTGACAGGCGCCAGCCTCGGGAGCATCGCGGCGGCCCGGTGGCTCGGACAATTCGCCGAGGGCCTCGCCTTCACCGCCATCTATCCCGCCGTCGGCATCGCGGTCACCCTGCTTGTCGTTATCGCGGCATCCGCCCTGGAGGTGGTGAAACTCGCACGTTCAAGACCCGTCGAAGCTTTGCACGAGGCCTAACGAACGCGGCATCGGAGATTGTGAGTTCCTGCAGTCATTCCTGCCATAAATCTCTAATCGTACAAGTATAGAATTTTTCTCACGCCACCGCTGGCGGCTGTCTCGTATTCAAGTTTCAGTTGAGGGGCTATGTCATTCTTATCGAACCTCACGAGAACGAATGCCTCCCAACCCGCCGCTAACCGCCGATTGCCCTTCATGGCGCGATAGTGCCGCAACGACTCCTAATGGGCGTCTGGAGCCTCCCTGACGGCATGAGAGGTTTCCGCTTATCGCAACATTGGGCGATACCGTCACCCGACCCGTCAGCTCACTCACTCACTAGGCCGACGAAAGTCCGCGATAGATAGCGAGACGAATATTTATTAATCTTCAGTGAGTTATGTCGTGCCTTGGTGCATTTACGGGAGGCTCCCGGCCGCGCCTGAATCATTCCCGCGAGATGATCGTCCTCAACCTGCCCGCCAAATTCGAGGAGGTGCCGCCAGCTTCAGGACTTCGTCCGGTGGGAACGCCCTTCGCGCTTATCGCCCTGCTGGTTTCGGTCGACATGACGTCGTGGATATTCTCTTTCTAGGGGCTGCGCCCGATATCGCGCGCACAGAAACCTTGCCGTCGCCCTTCACGAAGGCCGCCGCCTGAAACCATCTCGTTTGATACGAGTATACGCATCTCATGCGCGCGCTGAGGCGGTGGAATGCGTAGCTCTGAGCGGCGCGCGGGCGGATGGCGGCATCGTCGAAATCGCAAAGGTGATGCACGATCACGATCCGTCCTCCCGGAGCCAGCGCTCGGATCATCGATGCTGTGAGGCGGCGCAGGTCATTGGGACTGAGATAGTACAGGATTTCCGAGGCCACGATCAGGTCGTACGATCCCCCCGGCATGCCGGACGGAAGACGCGCCAGACGGAAGGTGACGTTCGGGCGGCCGCCCAAACGCCGGACGGCCTCGTCGAGCGCGGTGGGTGAGGCGTCGAGCGCGACAAGGCGCAGGCATCGCGGCGCCAGGACCCGCGTCGTCTCCCCGATCGCGCAGGCGAGTTCGAGCCCCCGCCCGTACAGGCGTGTGCCGCACGCACGCAGCAGGATGCCGCGCTTGAACGCCTCGAAATCAGAGGCCTCGTAGTTCCAGGGGTCGATGGTTTCACGGAATAGCCGCTCGAAGCCCTCCGGGTCGATCACCGCGCGCCGCATGGTCGCCAATAGGCCTCCCATCGCCCGGTGAGCCGCGCGATCATTTCGGGCGGCAGGGTGAAACCGGACGGATCGTCCGTGATCAGACTTCCCAGCTGTGAGAGGTGAGCCTGGACGGCCTGCTGTTTGCTCTGGGCATGAGCACCGATGTCCAACCCGACCGGCTCCATCTCCCCGGGCCGCGGATGATCGTCCGCCACTCCAAGGTCATCCAGCCAGACCGCGTACTCCAGAATGCAGGGAGAGAGGCCCGTTTCATCGATCGCGTCCATCGCCAGACGCCAGCTCCCCCGGTGATCGCGATGGGGATCGCGCCGCCAAGGCAGCACGGCGAGACGGGGGGACAGATCACGCACGATGCCCGCCATCCGGGTCACAGCCTGCGCGTGACGCATGTCGGACGGATCGGGCATGCCCGAGTCGGGCAGCCGCAGAAACGTGCGCGGCTGCTCGCCCGCGCCCAGCCGGCGAAGCGCCTCTCGCGCCTCGCGCTCGCGCCTGCGGGCGAGCTTTGCGCGGCTCCATTGCAGCGAACCGGGATGCGATGCCGCTCCATCCGTGACGAACACGGTGTGGACAGCAAAGCCCTGCCCGACCGCTTCCGCGATCAGGCCTCCGCAGCCCAGTGTTTCATCGTCAGGGTGCGGCGCGACGACCAGAACCGGGCCATCAATCGCGACGGACTGGGGCGGCCGGCTCATGAGACCTCCTTTCGGTCCGGGACGCCGGGGCTCCACGCGCCTTCGGCTATCGCCTTTCCAAAGGCCGCCGCCGCCCCGTCCGGATCGGGCTGACGCAGATATGTGCGCAAATCCCGCATCAGCCGTTCGAACGGATGCGGCGCGATCAGACCCGCCGCGCCGATCGCGCGCTCAGCATCCTCAAGCACCGCCATGGCCGCGGTCTCAATCGCCAGACGCGCGGCGTTCGCTGAACCGGCCAGGAAATCGCTCGCCCATGGATCCGTCGGATCCGCGGCGGCCCGAGCCCAGGCGTCGGCCGAGCGCGCCAGCCAGAGATGGCCGGTCTCGACCGCGACCCCCATTCGCGCGAGCCGATGGGACTGGTGGGGGTGGGCCGCGCGGTCGGTGCGACGCAGATGGGCCACGGCTGTGTCGAACACCGCATGCATGCCGCCCACCTGCACGGCCAGGAAGCGGATCGATCCGGCAGAGAACCAAGGCTGCTCAAGGTAATCGCCAGCAGCGCCCAGCATCCAGCCGGGATCCACATGCAGCCCCGTGAGATCGACGGCATGGCTGCCCGAGGCGCGCATGCCCGCAGGCCGCCACCAGGATCGGTCCACGGGCAGGTCGCGAAGGGGGATCACGATCATGCGCCGCCCGTCCGTCTCGCCGATGGTCACGATGGCATGGCTGAGCCCGTCCACGCCTGAGGCGAACAGCTTTCGCCCAACCAGGACGCCGTCCTCAATGCGAAGGCGCGCGGCGGGGTCGTCGGTGTTCCACACGCCGAAGATTCCGCCCCCGGCCGCGATGTCGGCGAAGAATCTGGCCTGAGCGGGCGTGCCGTAACGCTCGATGAGGAAGCTCGCATTGACATGGCCCTCGAAAATGCGCCCCACGCTGAGATCGCCCCGTCCCACCGCGGCCAGCAGCTGCAGCAGCGCGCGCATGGTCCCATCCTCCGCCGACGGGCGCGACAGCAGCCCCCGGGCATGGAGTTCGGCGAACGCCTGGCGAGGGAACGCCCCGTCCTGATCGCGGGCGGGGCCATGGCGTGCGATCGCCGTGGAGAGCCGCTCCAGCCATGGTTCCATCGTCAGTTCAGGCCGCATGAGCGCTCTCCCGCAATTGATCGATCCGCCGCTGCAGAATGGCAATCGCCCGTCCGACCGGGACCGTTCCGGCAGCATCCAAGTCGTCTGCAGCGAAACGTTCGATCAGAGCAGGGATCGCGATGCAGGACGCTGCCCTCCCCCCTCCCCGTCCGGCGATCCCCATCGCGCGCAACCGCTGGCGGACCGCAAGCGGGGAGGCGCCCTGCAGCTCCCGGAGCACCCTGCGCCTGAGCAGGCGCTCCTCGATGGCCGCGGGGCATTCAACCAGCAGAGGTTCGCCGCGCTCCTCCGCTGTCACCCAGCCTCTCAGACAGTCCGCCATTCCGCCGCGGGCGCGCCCGCGCGTGCGCGCTGAAACGGTCACGGCAACGTCCGGCGCATGGCGCAGGCGGAAACCGGCGCTTCTGACCTTGGCCACGAACGCGACATCCTCGCGCAAGGCAAGCGGGTCGAGCCCCCCCACGGCCCGGTAGACGTCCGCGCGCACCGCTAGGCTCGCCCCGGTATGATCGTGGTGCCTCGGCCAAGGATCCCAAGGGAGGGGGTCGAGCAGCGCAGCCAGCTCGTCCCGCAGCGCGGCGTATCGGGCATAGGCGCGGGCGCGCGCCTGAAAGGCCTGGCCGAGCCGGTCTTCCTCCCGTGGATCGGCCATGATGCGTCCGCCCACGATGTCCGCACCTTCATGGATCGCGCGAAGATTGCTCTCCACCCAGTCGTCGGCAGGCTCGGCGTCCGCGTCGGTCGTCAGCATCACGTCGCAGGAGGGTTCTCGCGCAGCCCTCTCCGTAGCGAGCCGACGCGCCGAGCCCGCATGGGCGCGTGGCGTCGCGAACCGCGCCTCCACGATGATCAGGCGGAGAGCATCGCCCGCCTGCTTCACCGCCTCCCGCGCGACAGCGCGCGACCGGTCCGTGGTGTTGTTGAGGGCGAGGATCACGGGCAATGGCGCACTCAGACAGGCAAGAACGGTCTGCCGGGACAGCGCGGAAATGAGCCGGGGGAGGCGCGCCTCTTCATTGCGAGCCGGAACGGCGATGACGGGCCGCACGCGTCGCGACCCTATCGCTCGGTCCGAGGGGCGTGTGTCCCTGGGTCGCGAGGCATGTTCATCGACCCGATGATGGCAGCCGCGGCTGTCACCGGTGAAGCGGGAGCCGGCGAAGTCGGTCGGGAGGAGGGTGTCGCACGCGCCATGTCGGTCTCCTTGAGAGGCAGCGACGACAAGACGAAGCTCGCCAGAATGTTCCCGAGTCTGGTGGCGGTCGAACTGCTCCGCCCACAAGGAGGCTGAATCGGGCGCTTGGAGCGGAACTCCGCCGGAGGAGGATTTATCTGAAATCCCGGCTGCCCGGCATCCCGGCGGCTGCCAGCCGGGCCTGACGCTCCGCGGCGCGGATCGCTCGGATGTCCTCCTGCGGTCGGGCGACCTCATCGGCGCGTGACAAGGCTATGCTGACGGGGGCGTCCGACAGGCTGGCGATCAGGTCCGTGCGGTCTTCGAGGCTGGAGGCGATCACGTGAATGACGCCCTCGGCCTTCTGCACCCGTCCGCGCACCGCCATCAGCTTCGCGCCCAGCACGGTTTTGCGGAAGCGCTCGAACACCTTGGGCCAGATGATCACATTGAACGCGCCAGTCTCGTCTTCGAGCGTGGCGAAGATGACGCCGCTGGCCGTGCCCGGTCTCTGGCGGATCAGCACCAGCCCGGCCATCGCCACCCAGCCACCGTCGCCGATGGCGGGCAGGTCGCCCGCGCGGACATGGCCGGTTTCGGCGAGCGCTTCGCGGAAGAAGCTCAACGGATGAGCGCGCAACGACAGGCCCAGCCGCGCGTAATCGGCGGCCACCTCTTCGCCCATACTTCGCTCGGGCAAGGGGATGGCCGCTTCGTCGCGCCCCTCCCCCGCGGCCTCGAAGAGCGGCAGGGGCGGGCCTTCCAGCGCGCGGGCCGCCCATCCCGCCTCCCGCCGTGTGGCCTCGATGCAGCCGAAGGCGTCCGCATCCGCGAGCCTGTCCAGATCGGCCCGATGCAGCCGCGCGCGCCGGGCCAGGTCTTCGACCGATCTGAAGGGGCCGTCTTTCTGCCGGGCCGCCACCAGACGGGCGGCGGCGGCCTCGGCCATGCCCTTGACCTGACGCAGACCCAGCCGCACGCCGAACCGCCCGCCCCCTTCGGGCGTGAGCGGCCGCGCGCCGGCATGAGGTTCCAGCCCGCTTTCCCACTCCGAGGCGTTCACGTCAGGCGGCAGGACCCTGACCCCGTGCTCGCGGGCGTCCCGGACCAGCTGGGCGGGCGCGTAAAACCCCATCGGCTGAGCGTTCAGGAGGGCGGCGAGGAAGACGTCGGGATAATGGCGCTTGAGCCAGGCGGAGGCGTACACGATGTGCGCGAAGCTGGCCGCGTGGCTTTCGGGGAAGCCGTACTCGCCGAACCCCTCGAGCTGGCGGAAGCAGCGTTCGGCGAAATCGGGCGCATAGCCGTTCGCGATCATGCCCGAGACCAGCTTTTCGCCCATCTCCCGGATCGTCCCGGAGCGGCGGAAGGCGGCCATGGACCGCCGCAGCCTGTCGGCTTCGTCCGGGGTGAAGCCCGCCGCCACGATGGCGATCTTCATCGCCTGCTCCTGGAAGAGCGGCACGCCGAGGGTCTTTTCGAGCACCGCCTTGAGCTCGGGCGACGGATAATCGACCGCCTCATCTCCCGAACGGCGTTTCAGATAGGGGTGGACCATGTCCCCCTGGATCGGACCGGGCCGGACGATGGCGACCTCGATGACCAGATCATACCAGTTGCGGGGCTTCAGGCGGGGCAGCATGGTCATCTGCGCCCGGCTTTCGATCTGGAACACGCCGATCGTGTCGGCCCGGCAGATCATGTCGTAGACGCCCGGGTCCTCCTTGGGGATGTGCGCGTATTCGACCGGGCGCGCATAGTCCCGGGCGAGGAAGGCCAGAGCGCGCGAAACCGCCGACAGCATGCCCACGCCCAGAACATCGACCTTCATGATGCCCAGGGCGTCGATATCGTCCTTGTCCCACTCGATCATCGTCCGGCCGGCCATGGCGGCATTGCCCACCGGCACGATCTCGTCGAGCCGCTCGCCGGTCATCACGAAGCCCCCCGGATGCTGGGACAGGTGCCGCGGAAACCCCAGCAGCGCCTTGGCGTGAGCCATGGTCATGGCGATGGCCGGGTCGCCGGGGTCCACCCCGGTCTCGGTCAGGATGCGCTTTTCCTCCAGCGCGTCCCGCGACCAGCCCCATATGGCCTTGGACAGCGCCGATATGAGATCCGCAGACAGACCGAACACCTTGGCGGTCTCGCGCAGCGCCCCGCGGGGCCGGTAACAGCTCACCGTGGCGGTCATCGCCGCGCGTCGGCGGCCATAGCGCTCATAGACGTGCTGGATCACCTCCTCGCGCCGGTCATGCTCGAAATCGATGTCGATGTCGGGCGGCTCGCCGCGGGCGCTGGAGATGAAACGCTCGAACAGCAGATCGACCTGTTCAGGGTCGACCGCGGTCACCCCGATGGCGAAGCAGACCGCGGAGTTGGCCGCCGACCCCCGGCCCTGGCACAGAATGCCCTGAGAGCGGGCGAAGGCGACCAGATCGTGGACGGTGAGAAAATAAGGCGCGGCCTTCATCTGCTCGATCAGGCCCAGCTCACGCTCGGTCTGCGCGCGCACCTTCTCCGGCGCGCCCTCAGGGTAGCGCCGGGCCAGCCCCTCCCCGGTCAGACGGCGCAGACGGACAATAGCGGTTTCTCCGTCTGACACCTCTTCGGGATAGGGGCAGCTGAGATCGTCCAGCCGAAAGGCGAGCCGCGCGGCGATCTCAGCCGTCCGGTCGACCGCATCCTCGTACCCGGCGAACAGCCGCCGCATCTCCGCCTCAGGCTTCAGATGCCGCTCGGCATTGGCTTCCAGAAGGAAGCCCGCCTGATCGATCCGTTTGTGCTCGCGGATGCAGGTCAGAACGTCCTGCAGCGAGCGCCGGACCGGATGGTGATAGAGCGCGTCGGCGGTGGCGACGGTCGCGATGCCCATCTCTCCGGCGAGCGCGGACAGCAGGTGCAGGCGCGCGCCGTCCTCGCCGTCGAACCGGCGCGTGAGGGCCAGAAAAGTCTCCGCCGCGCACCGTGTCAGAGGCGCCGCCCGCTGCGTCCAGCCCGCATCCGCGTGGGGCGGCGGCAGAAGGATGAAGACCTGCCCCTGCCCCGCCTGCGCGATGGCGTCCAACGTGATGCGGCATTCGCCTTTGGAACTGGACAGCTTGGCGTCCGACAGCAGGCGCGCCAGCCGGGCGTAGGCGGCGCGGTCCGTGGGCAGGGCCGCCGCCTCGATCCCGCATTCAGAGACCAGCCGCACGCCGGGCAGCAGGCGCACGCCCGCCTCCCGGGCGGCCAGATGCGCGCGGACGATCCCGGCGAAGGAATTGCGGTCGCACATGCCCAGGGCGGGCAGGCCCAGATCGGCCGCCTGCCCGATCATTTCATGAGGATGGGACGCTCCCTGAAGAAAGGAGAAATTGGTCGCCGCGACCAGCTCGACGAAGGCCATCAGCCCGCCCCGTGCACGAACCAGCGCGGAGCGCCCCGCTCCTGGCCATAAAGCCCCTCGCGATAGAGCCAGAACCGGCGGCCCTCCTCGGTCTCCACCGAGAAATAATCCCGCGTCCGGGCGGACGCGCCCTCTCCGGTTTCACGCCACCATTCGGGCGCGATGCGTTCAGGCCCGTCGGCGAGCCGCACCCGATGACGCACCCGCCGCCAGGTGAAGCTGCGCGGCGGACCGTCGGGAATCTCGGCAACCGCTTCGGCCGGTTCAGGCCGGGCGAGCAGCAGCAGCGGCCGCGAGCGAAGCGAAGGCCGGAAATCCGAAGGCCCCGGACGCCAGCCCGCCGCCCGCTCCGGGATGTGACTCTGCCGGCTGGCGGCCTGCTTCACCGCCCCAGCCCCCAGCCGCGCGGCGAGCCGGTCCGACAGGCGCGCGATCTCAGCCGACCGGTCGGCGCCGCCATCCAGTCTCGCCTGACAGGCCGCGACAGGCTCCACGGTCAAGGCGGCGCATTCGACCAGATCGATCCCGAAGCCGATGTCCAGCTCGCAGCGCGCCATCCGCTCGGCCATCACCCGGCCCATGTGGGCAGGATCGCGCGAGGGCGTGGACAAGCCGAAATCGATGTCGAACACCCGCCCGTCCACCCGCCACAGGGACAGCCGGGCGTGGGCCGCGCCGGAAGCCTCCTCTTCCAGCAGGTCGCACAGTTCACCCAGCGCCTGATCCGCGGCGCGGAGGATCGCATCGCGGGTCATGAGCGGCTCGAACACGCGCACGCGGGTCCGGAACACGGTGTGTTCAGACAGCGGACCGAGGCTTTCGCGCTCCCGCCCTGAAGCCTGATCGAGACGACGCAGCAGCTCCGGCCCGAAGCGGCGGGCCAGCGCTCCGCGCGGCAATGCCGCCAGATCGCCTGCGGTCTTCAGACCGAACCGGTGAAGAGCGGCGGCGGTCTGTCCGATCCTGAGCCCCTCGACGGGCATGTCAGCCAGCGGCCCTGTGTCAGCGGCTATGAACCATCCGTGCGGCTGGAACGGGGCGGCGTGGCGAGCAAGCGCCCAGGCCAGGCCGAGGGTCGGCGCCGCGGCGGCGAAGGCGGTCAGGCCCAGCGCGTCCAGCCGCCCGCGGATGTCTGACAGCATGGCCGCCTCCCCGCCGAACAGATGCGCGCAGCCGGTGATGTCGATCAGAACGCCGTCCTGGCCCGCTTCGGCCGGATCTGGCGCGGTCCAGGGCGACCAGCGGCCGCACCAGCGCGCCAGCGCCTCCAGCGCGCGCCGGTCGGCGGTCTCGTCCCATCGCGCGCAGACGAGCGCGGGCTCCAGCGCGCGGGCGTCCGACAGCGACTGTCCTGGATGAAGCCCCAGATCAAGCGCGGCCCGATCGAGCGCGCGCAGGCGCTCGCCGCCCGGCCCGCTGGCATGCAGGGCGAACGGTTTATCCGGCGATGCGGGCCGGACCTTCAGACCGGGCCTCTGAGTGGGCCAGAAGGGCAGGCTCAGCGACACGAAACGCGCCATTTCTCCATTCCAGTTCGAGAAGGGCCGGGGCCGCGCCCCTTGCCCTGACGAGCTCCGCGCGCAGACGCGGCGCCGCGAGCCCTTTCAGTCCGCCCGCCCCGCGCCATGGCGCGGGGACGCCGGGCACCGCCGAGATCCGCCAGCGGCAGACCGCCGCGGTGGGGGCATGGGCGTCACGCGGGCGCAGCGCCAGAACGCGGCGGCCTTGAGATTGCGCGGCCAGCAGAAGGCGACGCGACGCGACCAGGCCATAAGCGCCGATCCCCGCGGTTTCCAGCAGGACGTCCGCACCGGCCCGGACAGCCTCCTCGGCGGCCCAAAGCCGGTCGTTGGCTTCACGCGTTTCGGCGAGCAGGACCTGGTCCGGATCCAGTCCCAAGAGGGCCATGCCCTCCGGACAGGGCCGTCCGAAATCCGATCCCGCCCCCCGCGCGCGCACCCACACGAGCCGCCCGTCACGGTCCCCAGACAAGGCCAGACCCAGCAGGAAGACGGTGGCGGCGCCGGTGTCGAGCGCCTGGCGGGGCGCGACTTCATGCACCCCGGGCAAAATCGCCGGAGCCGGAAGCGCGCCGTGCGGCTTCCTGACGGCCGACGGCGTTCTCCCGGCCCCCTCAAGGGCGGCGATACGGTCTCGGAGCGCGTCGAGCGTCATAATTCAAGCCTGCACCTTCCAAAATGTTCTTGATATGTTCATTTTTGGGCATGTGAGAGTCAAGCTGTGATACGCACCCCCTCCTCCTGATCCGCCGCTGGCTCATTCAGCCGCCGGGCGGCACTATCATTGTGCCGCTCGTTCAGAGAGGGGCGGTGCGCCTGGCGCCCGCGATCATGCCTCGGACGATCCTTCTGGCGGGGGCGCTGCTGGGACGGCTCCGCGTCATCCTGGCCCGTGTCGATGGCGGTAGTCAGTCTGGTGCTCGTGAAGCCGCTCCATAGCCGGGAACACACGAAAATCCCCGGTCAGCGCGTTGGCGGGAAGACATTCGAAAGCCCAGAGGCGCCAGCTTCGCATTGAGATTTGAGGTGCGGCCCGCGGCGACAGGGGTTGGCCTTGCGCTCAACTCCGCACTCCTGCCGACAATGTCAAAGAACCCCAAGCGCTCTTGGACAAAAAAGCACCCGGGCCAAAGGCCCGGGTGCTACGGCTCGACCATTTGGTGGACGACTACCAGTCCGCGCCATCGCGGCGGTCTCGGTCGCCGCGGTCGTGATGCTCAGGCAGGTCGCGGAACGCGTCAGCGTCGATGTCGAGCACCAGACGGGCGTCACCATCGACCATCTCGAGTTCGGCCTGATCCGGCTCGATCTCGACCTCGCGCGTGCCGATGCCGAGGAAGCCGCCGGTTTCAACGATGACAGCGTCGAGCTCGGGCTCGGCCTCGGTCATCGCGACCGTGTCTCCACCATCGTCATAGGCGGTGTCGCTGAGCGAGCGCACCTTGTCGACCGAACCTACGCGCTCGCCGTCCGAGGTGTAGACCGGCGTGCCCACCCAATGATGACCATCGGTGTAGACATCGCCATGGACCTCACCGCTGGCATCCGCGCGCGCATCCCGGTCGGCATCCAGTCCGTTGCGCTCGGTGGTCTGCGGCCGGGGTTGATTGCTGGCGCCAGGATGGGAGGTTCCGGCGTCACCGGCGTCGGTCGGAGGCGTGGCGGCAGGACGATCCGCCTGGATGCCGGCATCGCGGCCGCGGGTGCCCGCCACGCCGTCATCCGGGCTATTCCCGTCGAAGAGGTCGCCGTCGCGGTCATGTTCGGGCTGACGTTCAAACTCGTCATGGGACATGTCCAGAACGATGCGTTCATCACCGTCCACCGAGGTGCGTTCCGCCTGTCCCGGTTCGATGTGGACTTCCCGCGTGCCGATGCCCAGGAAGCCGCCGGTTTCGATCACCAGGCCCTGCGCGTCCAGATCGGCGGTGGCGTCCGCATCGAGTTCGGAATGAGCGTCCGGTCCGGCGCCGCCCCGGACCCGTTCCACCGAGCCGACCCGTTCGCCGTCACTGGTGTAGACCGGGGTGCCTTCCAGGGGATGGCCGTCATCGAACCAGTCGAACATGCCGTCATCACGCTGGTGGTCGGCACGATCGGTTCGCTGCTGACCCATCTCATCCGCGGCCCGCCGGTCATCGCCAGGCTGACCGGTTCTGTCGCGCGCGCGATCGTCGCCGGCGCCGTTCCCGTTGAAGAGGTCGCCGTCGCGATCATGCTCGGGCTGACGTTCGAACTCGTCATGGGACATGTCCAGAACGATGCGTTCATCGCCGTCCACCGAGGTGCGTTCCGCCTGTCCCGGTTCGATATGAACCTCCCGCGTGCCGATGCCCAGGAAGCCGCCGGTTTCGATCACCAGGCCCTGCGCGTCCAGATCGGCGGTGGCGTCCGCATCGAGTTCGGCATGAGCGTCCGGTCCGGCGCCGCCCCGGACCCGTTCCACCGAGCCGACCCGTTCACCGTCACTGGTGTAGACCGGGGTGCCTTCCAGGGGATGGCCGTCATCGAACCAGTCGAACATGCCGTCATCGCGCTGCTGATCGGCGGCACCGGGCTGCTGGGCCGTCGGGTCGCCGGTCTGCTGCGCGGGATCCTGAGCCAGCGCGGGCGCTGCCAGAAGGGTCAGCGCGCTCGAGGCGATAAGCATCGTCTTCATTTCAAGCACTCCTGTTGCTGCTGGAGAGGGAGGCCAACAGCCTTTGTGGCGGAATGTTCCCCGCCCTTCAGCGAATTTCCGGATCGGCGGACTGCTGGCGACCATTCATTGGATGAGCGCAGCGTTCGCGGTGCCCTGGTATGTCGAGAATTTCGGTCGCTATGACGACACCTATGGCTCGTTCGGGGCCGGCATCGGCTTCATGATGTGGCTGTGGATCTCGTCGATCATCGTGCTGCTGGGCACCCAGCTGAACGCCGAGATCGAGCATCAGACCGCTCACGATTCAACGATCCCGCCCGACCGGCCTCTGGGCGAGCGCGGAGCGCGCATGGCGGAGACCGTGGGCCTCCGGACCTGAACCCGGGGCGGAACATCCAGACGGCGAACCTGTTCACGCGGCCTTCGGGCGCCGCGCGGCGCTCTCCAATCCTACTGACCAGGAGGGCGCGATGCCCAACGACCGGAACGATGAGCGCGACACGGCCACGTTTGGCGACCAGACCGTCCAGCGCGGCGCAGGCGGAGAGACCCATCAGACCGCGGGCGGAGATGGCCCCGTCCTGACCACGCAGCAGGGCGTGCCCGTGTCGGACAACCAGAACACCCTACGAGCCGGGGCGCGAGGCCCGGCGCTCCTGGAGGATCAGATCTTCCGCGAGAAGATCTTCCACTTCGACCATGAACGCATTCCCGAGCGGGTCGTGCATGCGCGCGGATTCGGCGCGCGCGGGTTCTTCGAGACCTACGAGTCCCTGTCCGACATCACCCGCGCAGACCTGTTCCAGCGCCCAGGCGAGAAAACCGAAGCCTTCGTGCGCTTTTCAACGGTGGCGGGCAACAAGGGCTCCGCCGATCTAGCGCGGGACGTGCGCGGCTTCGCGGTCAAGCTCTACACGCGGGAGGGAAACTGGGACCTGGTGGGCAACAACATCCCGGTCTTTTTCATTCAGGACGCGATCAAATTTCCCGACCTAATCCATGCCGCCAAGCAGGAGCCGGACAGGGGGTTTCCCCAGGCCCAGACCGCCCATGACAATTTCTGGGACTTCATGTCGCTGACCCCGGAATCCTGGCACATGGCGATGTGGATCATGTCCGACCGGACGATCCCGCGCTCCTTCCGCTTCATGGAAGGGTTCGGCGTCCACACCTTCCGGCTGGTGAACGCCGAAGGCCGGTCGACTTTCGTGAAATTCCACTGGAAGCCAAAGCTGGGCCTGCAGTCGGTGGTGTGGAACGAGGCTCTGAAAATCGGCGGCGCCGACCCCGATTTTCACCGGCGTGATCTGTGGGACGCCATCAAGGCGGGGGACCACCCCGAATGGGAGCTGGGCCTTCAGCTGTTCGACGAGGCCTTCGCTGAGAAATTCGATTTCGACATTCTCGACCCCACCAAGATCATCCCTGAGGAGGCGGTTCCCATACGGCGCGTGGGGCGTCTGGTCCTGGACCAGTGCGTCGACAATTTCTTCGCCGAGACCGAGCAGGTCGCCTTCCACACCGGCAATCTCGTTCCGGGCATCGATTTCAGCGACGATCCTCTGCTGCACGGTCGGAATTTCTCCTATCTCGACACGCAGCTCAAACGTCTGGGCAGCCCGAACTTCGTCCAGCTGCCCGTCAACGCCCCCCGTTGTCCCTTCCACCACTTCCAGCAGGACGGCCACATGGCCTTCCGCAATCCCACAGGCCGCGCCAATTACGAGCCCAATTCCTGGGACGAAGGCGGCCCGCGGGAGACGACAGACGGGTTCCGCTCCTATCCCGCTGCGGTCGAGGGTCCCAAGCGGCGCGAGCGCTCGGAGACGTTCTCGGATCATTACAGCCAGGCGCGCCAGTTCTACGTCTCCCAGACCGAGATCGAGCGCGACCATATCGCCAGCGCCTTCGTGTTCGAGCTCTCCAAGGTGGAGACCGAGGCGATCCGCGCCCGGGTCGTCTCCCACCTGCTCAATATCGACGACGGGCTCGCCAAAAAGGTGGCGGAGGGGCTTCGCCTGCCCGATCTGCCGGCTCCGGCGGACGCCGCGCGGCCCACGCGGGACGATCTTGAGCCCTCCCCCGCCCTCTCCATCCTGCTGAATGGTCCAGACAGCTTCGAAGGCCGCAAGCTGGGCATCCTTGTGACAGATGGAGCCAGCGCCGCGCTGGTCGGCGCCCTGTCCGAGGCCGCGGACGCGGAAGGCGCGATGGTGGAGATCATCGCGCCTCAGATCGGGGGCGTGAAACTCGACGATGGCAGCTGGCTGAAGGCGGGTCAGAAGATCGATGGCGGTCCCTCGGTGCTTTACGACGCGGTGGCCGTCATCGCATCCGAGGCGGGCGCGGGCCTGCTGGCCCGAGAGTCGGCGGCTCGTGACTTCGTGTCCGATGCCTTCGCCCATCGCAAATTCCTCGCTTATGCCCCGGGGAGCGCCGCGCTGCTCGACAAGGCGGGCATTTCCGGGGATCTCGACGAGGGCTGCCTGGAACTCGTCGACGGCCAGGCCGAGCGCTTCATCGAGATGTGCCGGGCGCTTCGCTTCTGGCGGCGCGAGCCTCAGGTCAGCGCGACGTGACACCAGACGGGAACAAGACGCGGGTCCGCCGGTTCGCCGGTGGCCCGCAAACCCGACCGGAGGATTTCATGCACCCGTTTCACAGCCGCGACGATCACCGCGCCGCCGCAGCCTTCACGATCGGCGGAGTCGCGCTCGCCGCTCTGGCTGGCGGTGTCATCGCCAGCCGACTGGCCGGTCGCGAGCGCACCTACTCCCAGCCTGAAGACGCGCCGGACAAGACCCTGCGGGGCCACCCTGCGGATGACTGGCGCGAGGACACGGTGGTGGGCCGGACCGTCACCATCCATCGCCCCCGCGCCGAGCTTTACGCCTTCTGGCGCGATTTCTCCAATCTGCCCGGATTCATGCAGCACGTGCGGTCCGTTGATGATCTGGGCGACGGGCGCTCCCGCTGGGTCGTGAAATCCCCCGCGGGCTCGCTGGAGTTCGAGACCCGGATCACCGAAGAGCGCGAGGGCGAGCTGATCGCCTGGGAGTCCGATGAGGACGCTCCGGTGCGCAACAGCGGACGGATCGAGTTCCGCGACGCGCCGGGCGGACGGGGCACGCAGGTTGACGCCACCATCGCCTATGACGCGCCCGGCGGCGCGGCCGGACGGCTGATCGCGAAGCTGTTCCAGAAAGAACCAAAGCTCCAGGCGCGCCGCGAGCTCAAACGCTTCAAGCAGCTCATGGAGACTGGCGAGGTCGCCACCGGCGAGCGGCAGGGGCCGCCTCCGGCCGAGCCCGTCTCCGCGCCTCAGCCGAAAGCGAAACCCAAGGCAGCGGCCAAGCCCAAAGCCAAAGTCAAAGCGACAGCGAAAGCATAGGAGACCACCATGCGAGCCCTTGCCTGGCACGGAAAGAAGGACGTGCGCGTGGACACCGTGGACGATCCCGGCATCGTCAATCCCCGCGACGCCGTCATCCGCATCACCTCGACCGCGATCTGCGGCTCGGACCTGCATCTGTACAACGGCCTGATCCCGACCCTCGTCCCGGGCGACATCCTGGGACATGAATTCATGGGCGAGGTCGTCGAGACCGGCCCGAAAAGCGGCCTGAAGACAGGCGACCGGGTGGTGGTGCCCTTCGTCATCGCCTGCGGGTCGTGCTTTCATTGCGGCAAGCAGCAGTATTCGGCCTGCGACAACTCCAATCCGGCCGACCAGGCCGACATCTCCGAAACCGCCTACGGCTATCAGATGAGCGGCCTGTTCGGATACTCGCACATGACCGGCGGCTATGCGGGCGGGCAGGCCGAATATGTCCGGGTGCCCTTCTCCGACGTGGGACCCATCGTCATTCCCGACGGACTGGATGATGACGACGTCCTGTTCCTGTCCGACATCCTGCCGACCGGCTGGATGGCCGCGGAAAACTGCGAGATCGAGGACGGCGACACGGTCGCGGTCTGGGGCTGCGGCCCGGTCGGGCTGTTCGCCATCCAGAGCGCGCTGATCATGGGCGCGCACCAGGTCATCGCCATTGACCATCACCCGCATCGGCTGGAACTGGCCAGACAGCTCGGCGCCAAGGTCATCAATTTCAAGGACGTGCACGTGCACGAGGCCCTTCTGGAAATGACCGGCGGGATCGGTCCGGATGCGGTGATCGACGCGGTGGGCATGGAGAGCCACGGCTTCGCGCTCGACAGCGTCTATGACGGCGTCAAGCACGCCATGATGATGGCCACCGACCGGCCTCATGCCCTGCGTGACGCCCTCAGGGCCTGCCGCAAGGGCGGTCGGGTTTCCATCCCGGGCGTGTATGGCGGGGTGGTGGACAAATTCCCCATCGGCGCGCTCATGCAGAAGGGCCTGACGGTGAAGACCGGCCAGACCCATGTGCACAAATACCTGCCCCAGCTGCTGGAGATGATCGGCGAGAAGAAGATCGACACGACCTTCCTGATCAGCCACCGCATGAGCCTGGAAGAGGCGCCCGAGGGATACCGCCTGTTCCTGGAAGATCAGGATTCCACCACCAAGGTCGTGCTCAAGCCCGAATGGGAGAAAGGGCGGTTCCAGGCGTGAGCCGGGTGGTGGGAATCGACCATCTGGTCCTGCGGGTGTCCGACATGGACCGCTCGCGGGCCTTCTACGGCCGGCTGTTCGATTTCCTCGGCTTCGAGCTTCATGCTGATTACGGGCGGATGGTCGGCTGGTGGAACCGCCGGACCCGCTTCTACATCGCCGAGGTCGACAAGGCCTGCCGCGACGAGCCC
The DNA here is from genome assembly GCA_007050995.1 of Glycocaulis profundi. Classification (GTDB taxonomy): domain Bacteria; phylum Pseudomonadota; class Alphaproteobacteria; order Caulobacterales; family Maricaulaceae; genus Glycocaulis; species Glycocaulis profundi. Next base: position 169,105 of record VJOU01000005.1, read on the forward strand.
TATCGCTGGGGCGCGGCGGGCTTTCATCATTACGCCTTCGAACTGGCGACCCAATCTGATGTGTATGAACTCGACCGCTTTTTGAGGCATGATCTCGGCGGGGAGATCGTCGATGGGGCCGCCGAGCATTATCCGAACTACCACGCCGTCTTCTTCCTCGATCCTGACGGCATGAAGCTCGAAGGCATGAAATACCAAGACCACTGAACGTCCGGAACCGCGGTCAGGTCTTCAGCGCCTGCAGGCCCTCATCGGGGGTGAAGCGTTCGCCGTGCTGATCCTTCAGGCGTTCGAGCGCCGCGATCACATCGTCAACGCCACGGCGGCGGACATACGCCAGGGGCCCGCCCCGGAAGGGCGCGAACCCCGCACCGAAGATCAGCGCGGCGTCGATATCCTCTTCGCTCTCCGCCACATCCTCCCGCAGGCAGGCCGCGCAGGTGTTCACAAGCGGCAGGATGAGCCGGTCGGCGAGCGCGTCGAGCCTGTCGGGATCGTCTTCGTCCACGCCCGGCTTCTTCGCATCCCCGTCTTCGTATTCATAGAAGCCCTGCCCGTCCTTGCGGCCCGTCCCGTTTTTGCGGATCGTCCTGCCGATGACGGACGGGATCGCGCCCACCTCCCGCGGGAAGGTTTTCTTAAGCTGCTCGGCCACATCCAGCGCGATGTCCAGCCCGACCGTGTCGGCCACCTCGACGGGACCCTGGGCCATGCCGAACCGTTCCGCTGCCGCGTCAATCAAGGCAGGCTCGACACCCTCCTCCATCATGCGCGCAGCCTCGAGCAGATAGGGCGTCAGAGCGCGGTTCACGATGAACCCCGCCGAATCCCGGCATGCGACAGGAATTTTCCCGATCGCCTCGGCAAACGCCATGGCCCTTTTGCGTGTCTCGTCGGAAGTCGCCTCTCCACAGGCGACCTCGACGAGGGGCATCTTGGTGGCTGGATTGAAGAAATGCAGAGCCACCAGGCGGGAGGGATCGGTCAGAGCCTGCCCGATGTCGCCAAGCAGCAGGCTGGAGGTGTTCGTCGCGATGATCGCGTCCGCTTTCATCCACGGCTCCACATCCTTGAACAGGCTCGTCTTCGCATCGAGCTTTTCGGGCAGGGCCTCGATCATCAGATCCGCTCCCTTTACGCCCAGTCCGCCCGGATCCGGAATGAAGCGATCCTGTGGCGGGCGATGATCGGGGGAGGTCTGGGCATCCTTCGCATCGAACAGCCTGGCCGCCCGCTTCATGGCCGACCCGATCTGATCAGGCTCCATATCCATGATCGTGATCTCGAACCCCTTCAACGCGGCCAGAGAGGCGATATCCGCGCCCATCGCGCCCGCGCCGGTCACGTGCACGCGCGCGATCCTCATCTCCTCGGCGTCGAGCCGGGCTCGGGACTTCGCATCTTCCATCAGCAGGAAGACGCGGCGCAGATTCTTCGAGACGTCGGTGGCGGCCAGCTCCAGGAAGGCTTCGGTTTCGGCCGCGTCGAGTTTATCGCTCGCGCCGTGGGCTTCCCAGATGTCGATCAGCCTGTGCGGGGCGGGATAATGCTCAGGCGGGGCCTTGTCCGCCGTCTGCCTGCGCATCTGAGAGGCCAGAACCGCGCGGCCAGGAGCGGTATCCATCGCGCCCTTTTTCAAAGTCTCCAGCGCGCCGCTGCGATGCGCGCCGTTCTTGAGGGCATGGCGCGCCGCGGTGGCGAGATGTCGGTCTTCCACCACTTCGTCGACCAGACCGAGCGACTTTGCCTGGGGCGCGTTCGCCGCCTTGCCCGTGAGCATCATCTTCATGGCTTCAGCGGGACCGATCAGCGCGATCAGCCGCCGCACGCCCCCCAGGCCGGGTATCAGGCCCAGCCGGGTCTCAGGAAGGCCGATGCTCGTATCCGCGCGCGCCACGCGGCGGTCGCACGCCAGCGCGATCTCGAGGCCGCCGCCCATGCAATGGCCGTGGATCATTGCCGCTGTGGGGCAGTCCAGCGCCGCCAGACGTCCGATGAGAGCCTTGCCCTCCTCGATCAGCTCGCGCAGCGCGTCGGGCTGGAGCTCACCCAGCGCCTTCACGTCGGCTCCGGCCATGAAGCCGGCGTCCTTTCGCGAGCGCAGGACCAGTCCTTTGGGCGGATCGGCCTCCAGCGAGGTCAGGACTTCGCCGAAGGCGGTCATGACCTTGCGGTCCAGCGTGTTCACGGACCGGTCCGGCACGTCCAGACCCAGCCAGGCGACGGCCTCATCATCAATATCGACTGACCAGATGTCGGCCATGACGCAGATCTCCTTCACAGGCGTTGAACGAGCATGGCGCCGCCCTGCCCGCCGCCGATGCACTCGGTGGCGACCGCCCGGCTGCCGCCTTCGCGCTGGAGAGCGTTCAGGGCGTGCAGCACGATGCGCGCGCCGCTCGCCCCGACCGGGTGGCCCAGGGCGATGGCGCCGCCGTCGATATTGAGGCGGTCGCGCGCGATGGGGCCCGGGGGCGCCTCCAGTCCCAGACGATCTCGGCAGAAGTCCGCGTCGCTCCAGGCCGCGAGGCAGGCCAGGACCTGGGCGGCGAACGCCTCGTTGAGTTCCCACAGGTCCACGTCGGCGAACGCCAGGTCATGTCGCTTCAGCATCGGCGTGACAGACAGGACCGGCCCGAGTCCCATGCGGGCGGGATCGAGCGCGGCCCACTCGCTGTCGATGATCTCGCCCAACGGTTCCGCGCCGAACCGTTCGGCGGCGGCTTCAGACGCCAGCAGCGTCCAGCACGCTCCGTCCGTCACCTGAGACGAGTTGCCCGGAGTGACCTGGCCGTAAGGCGGCTCGAAATTGGGCTCAAGATCGGACAGCGCGTCCATGTCCGTGTCAGGCCGGACGCCGTCATCGCGATCGAACATCTCGCCGTCCGCCGAGAAGACCGGCACGACTTCGTCTTCCAGCCAGCCTTCCCGCTGGGCGCGGGCCAGCCGCTGGTGGCTCTCCATCGCGTACCGGTCGGCGGCGTGGCGCCGGATGCGCCATTCATGAGCGAGGACTTCCGCCGTCTGGCCCATGTTCAGCTTCACCACGTCATCGGTCAGCCCTTTCATGAGGCTGACCTCAGGACGGGCCATGCGGGGGCGGAACTCGGCCACGGCCGCCAGCTTCGCCTGGGGCGACTTCGCCGTGCTGAGCTTCGCCAGCCAGCGGACGGTCTCTTCAGGCAGCTCGAGGGGGGCGTGGCTGAGAGCATCCACCCCGCCCGCGAGCAGGATGTCGGCCTCGCCGGCCGCGATATACTTGTAGGCGGTGTCGATCGCCTGCATTCCCGAACCGCAATTGCGCTGAACGCTGAATGCCGGCACCTTTTCGCCCATGCCCATGCGCAGCGCGGCGACCCGGGCGGTGTTGGGCGCTTCGGACGTGGGAGCGCCGCACCCCAGGATGACCTCCTGCACCGCCGCCATCATTTCCGGACGCCGGAGCCGGAGTGTCCGCCCGGCCGCCGCGGCCAGATCCACCGCGCTGAACGGCCCGGGTTTTCCCCTCGCCTTTAAGAAGGGTGTCCGGCAGCCGTCTATCACCACCACGCGGCGGCGTTCGGCGGATCGCGCCATGACGGGACTCTCCTCGACCTGCTGTGTCCGCCAAGGCAAGCGGCGAAAGCCGGTTTTGTTTCACCGAAAATTGGAGAGCGCCTTGCGCAGACGCTGCCGCGGGCGGCGGAGCGTGGGCCTAGAGCGCGCTCCGCCGCCCGTGGTTTCAGCCCGTAGCGCCGGTCGTCGCACCGGTGTGGCGCGAAATGCCCGTGAGCGCCGCGCCCGCCGATCCGTCACCGTCATTCAAAGCGAGATCGCCCAGAGAGAGAATCCCCACCAGCCGTTTGTCGCGATCGACAACGGGGAGACGGCGGAGCTGGATATCCCCCAGATTGCGGCAGACATCCCCGCTGTCCTCGTCGGCATAGCAGTACTTCACGTCGCGGGTCATGACCTGCTCGACCGTGGCGTCGGGCCCCATCCCGCGGGCGACCGCGCGGATCGCGATGTCCCGGTCGGTGATCATCCCCACCAGCCGGTCGCCGTCCGCCACAGGCACCGCGCCCGCGTCGATCTCGGCCATCATGCGGGCGGCCTGCTCAATGCTGTCGCCCGGATGGGTCATCCGCACATCGCGGGTCATCATGTCGCTGACCTTCATCGTGTCCTCCATTCATCGGCCCCAGCCTCCCCGCGGCAATCGACCGAGCGGGGAGATGTTCCATCGAGCCAGGGAGAGCGTGCGTTCCCAGACAGCAGATCAGCGCCGGGAACAATCGCCCGAGGACATCGTTGAAGCGGACCGCCGACCGGGCTTTCCGTGTTCGGCGCCGGTCTGAAAGGAAACCGCCATGCCCGCCAAATCGAAGGACCAGCAGAAGGCCGCCGGCGCGGCTTTGGCCGCCAAACGCGGCGATCGCAATAAAAGCGACCTGAAAGGCGCTTCCAAGCAGATGGCCGACTCCATGAGCGAGACGGAACTGAAAAAGATGGCCTCCACCTCCCGCAAGGGTAAACCGCAGAAGAAGAAAGGCTCCTCATGACCCGTCCGCTCTTGATCGCCGCAGGCGCCGGGGGGCGATGATGTCCATTCTGATCAAAATTCTCGGCGTCATTCTGCTCCTTGTCGGCCTGGCGCTGTCCTGGTCCCCGATTCCGCTGGGGATCCTTCTGATACCGGTCGGCGCGGCGATGATCGTCGCGACCTCGAGCCACGCCCAGAAATGGCTGCGCGGGCGTCGCGAAAACAATCCGAAGTTCGACCGGTGGATGGGCAAGATGCAGCGCAAGGCGCCGGACAAGGTGTCCAGCGCGCTCGAGGGCACTGAGCCGCGCGGGAACGGATGACGGAGACGCTCATGAGGTTCAGCCCCGCAGCCGCCGCGATCGTCGGCATCGCCGGAACCGTGGCCATGACCGCCGCCATGCGGCTGTTGCATCGGCGGCTCCCGCTTCATGACCGCTATCCTCTCCCCCCGCGCGAGCTGACCGAGGAGGCGCTCCCGGCTCTGCCCGAGGCGGCGGCCCAGGAGGTCACCCTTCTCAGCCACGCCTGTTATGGCGCAGTGACGGCTTTCGGCCTGCCGCTCCTCGCCCCCGACCCGGGCCCCGGCAAAGGCGCGCTGTACGGGCTCGCCGTCTGGGGTCTGAGCTATCTGGGCTGGATCCCGGCGCTGGGCCTGCTCAAGCCCGCCGACCGCCATCCCCCGGCACGCAATCTCGCCATGGCGGCGGTTCACTTGGTCTGGGGGGCGGTGACGGCTCTCTCCCTGAGGGAGCTGAACCGTGCGGAGCGAGAGATTTTCAGCGGCCGGGTCCGGCCGGACGCGAAGGAGGCAGGACGATGACGCAGGATGCCAGGACGCCCCAGGACGCGGCTCGCGAGGCGCTGGCCGCGCTCCGCGAGGGAGACACCCGGCTGGACCAGCTCAGCCCGGAAGCCCGGCAGATGTATCAGACCCTCGCCGAGGACGAGCTGGAGAAGATGGCGCGCGGAGACCTCGCCGCCATGAGCAAAGGCACGCGAGGAGACATGTCCTTTCCTGCGCCTCGCCAAAAGCCCGGCAAGCCCTGAGTCCGATGGGGAACAGGGCGGAACAATCCACCGTCCTGCCGGTTGCCTGCGCCGACGCCCAATTCCGGGTGATGACAAGACGGTGTTGATATGATTGATGTTTCGACCACTTCCCCCACTGTCCTCCTCTGCCGCGCGGAGGGTGTGCGATGAAACCGACCCCCTCTTCCCGCGTCGTCGTGGTGTCCAACCGGGTCCCCCATGACGCCGAGACGCCGGGCGGGCTGGCGGTGGCGCTGGGCGACGCGCTGGCGGCGCGCGAGACGCTGTGGTTCGGCTGGAGCGGCGAGATCGAGGAGAACGCCGCCGAGACCGTGAACAC
>VJOU01000041.1 GCA_007050995.1 Glycocaulis profundi
CGATCAGGGCGGGAGCGGTCTCGAACGGGCCGGGGTCCAGCGCCAGCCCGCCCCAGGGCTCCAGCCGGGCGGTCCGATCCACAAGCGCGGCGGCGGCGCGGCGGGTCTGGGCCTCCAGCGCCTGCGCGGCGTCCGACAGGCCCAGCAGGGCCGCCTCCTCGCCGGGGTCCAGCGCGGCGGCGCGCACCCGGACGCGCTCATAGGCGGGGTCGGCGTTGGAGGGGTCTTCGATCCAGTCCGCGCCCTCGGCCTTGAGAAAATCACGCAGGGCCGCGCGCCGCTGGTCGAGCAGGGGTCGGGCGAGAGCCAGATCCGCGCCCTCGGGCCAGACGGGGCTGGGATCGCGCACGGCCATGCCCGCCGCCCCGCGCCAGCTTCCGGGCCGGACCAGCCGCATGCGCAGAGTCTCCAGCCGGTCATCCAGCGTGTGGGCGAGGAAGAGCGTTCTAGCGCCGATCCGCGCGCAGGCCCCGGCCAGCAGGCGGTGGCGCGCGGCGCGGGCGGCGGCCTGGCCCTTCCGCGGGTCGGTCCATGTCAGGATGCGGGCCTCCGCTCCCAGCGCGCGGGCGCGGGCGGCGGCGGTCTGCGCCTCCGCCCCGCTTTCAGGGCGCAGGCCGTGATCGACGATGAGGCAGTGAACATCCCGCCCGCTCTGCCGCGCGGCGCGGGCGAGGATGAGAGAGAGCGCGACGGAATCCCCGCCCCCCGACAGGCCCAGCGCCAGCGGGCCGTCGGGGCTCAGCTCAAGGCAGCGCGCGGCGAGCGCGGCCGGATCGGGGGTCAGCGGCACCCGGCGCGGGTGGACTCGCGCTCGGCGCGGCGGCGCGCGTCGGCGTCGGCGTTGGGGAATTCGGAATTGAAGGTCGACAGCACGTCGCAGGCCTCGGAGGTCTGGTCCATGGCCGCCAGCGAGGCGCCCAGCCGGACCAGCGCGTCGGGCGCGCGCGCGCCGCGGCGCTCGGCGCGCAGCGAGGCGAGATAGGAATCCGCCGCGTCCTGATACTCGCCCTGGATGAAGTGGGTCTCGCCCAGCCAGTACCAGGCCTGCCCGGCCTGGGGATCGTCGGAGAAATACTCGGTGAAGTCCGCGAAGGCGTCCTGGGCGCCGCCGAAATCGCCGTCCAGCAGGCGCGCGCGCCCGCGCTGGAACAGCGCGTCGGGATCCAGACCCGACGGCGCGGCGAACGCACCGCCGCCATTGGCGCCATTGCCGCCGCCCAGCGGGGCGGGCTGGCCCGAGCCGGGCGAGCCCAGCGGGCGGGTGGCCTCACGATAGGTGTCCGCGAAGGGGTTGTCGGGATCGACGATGGCGAGGTCGTCGTCCGAAGTGTAATCGTCGCCGTACTCGTCTTCGCCATAGCTGGCGGCAGGGCGGCGCGCGGAGCCTGACTGCAGCGCCTCCATGGCGGTGTCGAGCTGGCTGCGGAGCTGGCGGTTCTCGAAGCCCAGACGCTCGATCTCGCCGGTCAGCATGCGCTGCTCGCGCTCGAGCGATTCAACGCGGCCCAGCAGGTCTTCCACGGGGGTGGAGCCGCCGGAGCGGGCCTCCGCCTCGTTCAGGCGCTGCTCCAGCGCGTCGATCCGCAGCACGAGGTCGCGGCGCGACTGGGCGTCGGCCGGGGCGGCGGACAGCACCGCGAGCGCGAGGACGAGGAAGGCGGGAAGAAGCATGCGGGCCATGAGGCGTGGATCCCCTGAAGCGATGATGCGGCCTGCGGACGCGCGGACCGGTGACGCGGCGCGAGCATCGCTCGCGCCAGCGGCGAAAATGCGGCACGGGGCCGGGGCGATCAAGCCCGGCGCCCCCTGAAAGCAAACGCCCGCCGGTCGTTGCCGACCGGCGGGCGCATGAGGGTTCAGCTCTGGCCGGTCTTCTTACGAAGCCGCGCCGGAGGTCACCGTGGTGGTCGCGTTCCGGTTCTGGGCCCAGCACTGTTCGGTGGACTGGGTGCAGGACGGGCGCTCTTTGCCGTAGGAGACGACAGAGATGCGCGACGCGTCGACGCCCTGGGAGACCAGGAAGTCGCGGGCGGAGTTGGCGCGGCGCGAACCCAGGGCGAGGTTGTACTCGCGGGTGCCGCGTTCGTCGGCGTTGCCCGCGACCTGGATGCGGGTCTCGGGGTAGCGCTGGAGCCACTGGGCCTGACGGCGCAGGGTCTCGCGGGCCTGGTTGTCCACGTCGTAGCGGTCGAAACCGTAGAAGACGCGGTCGCCGGCGTTGACTTCGAAGTCACGCGCCGAACCGGGCGTGATCTGCTCGCCGCGGTCGGCCGGAGCCTGAGTGCCGGACGGAGCGGGGCCGGCCGGAGCGGGCTCAGGCTCGGGCGCGGGCGTGGCGCACGCGGCCAGAAGCAGGCTGAGCGAAGCCGCGGCGGCGAAAGGAGCGAATTTCATGGTCCTGTGATCCCTCATCAAGGGCCCTGCCGGAACCAACCGGGGGCCGCAATTCATTACACTGCCTCCGCGCCGCGCGCGATCAGATTTTTACACGCGGACGCCGGGTGTTAGCCTAACCTTTAAACGCTCAGTCGAGCAAGGGCGACCAGGCCGGGTCGGAGGCCGCGCCCTGAGTCGGCAGACGGCGCAGATTGCGGCCCGTCAGATCAACCGCCCAGATCGAGTAGTCGGTCCCCTCGCGGTTGAAATCGCCGCGGGTGAACAGGAGAACCCGGCCGTTGGGCGACCATGCGGGCGTGTCCACGAAATAGCCCTCGTACAGGATGCGCTCGCGGCCCGAGCCGTCCGCGGCCAGCACGCCGAGAGAGAAGCGGCTGCCCTGCTGCTTGACGAAGGCGATCTGGTCGCCGCGCGGAGACCAGACGGGGCTGTTGTACCGGCCCTGCCCGAAGCTGACCCGCTGGGGGTTCGAGCCGTCCGCGTTCATGGTGTAGAGCTGAGGCTGGCCGCCCCGGTTGGAGGCGAACACCACCTGGCTGCCGTCCGGCGAGAAGGAGGGCTCGGTGTCGTCGGACGGGGTGTTGGTCAGCTGGCGAAGCTGACGGGTCCTGAGATCGATCCGGTAGATGTCGTGGCGGCCCCGGCGCTCGGCGGCGAGAACCAGATCGCGCCCGTTGGGGTGGAAGCGCGCCGACAGCGACTGGCCCGAATCCGACAGACGCGGCGCGTTGGGATCGAACAGCGCCTCCTGCTGGCCGGTGCGCAGGTCGTAGACATAGGTCTGGGCGTAGCTGTCGCCGCGGAAGGACACGTAGCTGATCTGCTGGGCGTTGGGCGAGTAGTTGGGCAGCAGCGCCATGTAGGAGCGGTCGGTCAGCGAGGACGGGTTGGCGCCGTCCTGGTCCATGATCGCGAGCTGGCGGGTCACCTCGGTCCCGGTGCGGTTCTCCGACACGTACACGATGCGGGTGTCGAAATACCCGCTCTCGCCGGTCAGGCGCTCATAGACCGCGTCGGAGACCTTGTGGGCGAGCCGGCGCCAGTTCTCCTGAACCGACACGTATTGCAGGCCCATCATCTGCTGCTCGGCGGCGGTGTCCCACAGGCGGAAGGCGACCACCAGACGGCCGTCGGAGTCCACGGTGACCTTGCCCACCAGAAGCGCGGAGGCGTTGATCACCCGCCAGTCGGCGAAGCGGGGCCGCAGGTCGATGTTCTCGATGTTCTCGATGAAGGCGTCGGGGCTGACCGGCGCGAACAGGCCTGAATTGCGCAGATTGGCGGTGATCACCCGGGAGATGTCCCGGCCGGTCTCCGCCGCGCGCGGATCGTCGCCCACGAAATCGATGATGGCGATGGGCAGCGGATCGATCGTGCCTTCGGTGATGTCCACCACGAGCTGGGCGCGCGCGGCGGGCAGGACGAGGACGAATACGGCCGCCAGGGCGGCGAGGCGGGCGAACATCACGCGCATGGAGGACTCCTGAAAGGTCGCTTCAGTAGTTTGATGGGTCGAAGTTGACGGTAATACGGCGCCAGGTCTGATATTGATCCGCCGGCATCCGGTATGGCGCGCATTCCACCACGGCCCGGACCGCCCGTTCACCCGCGATCCTGAGGAAGGGATTGGACGAGTTGCGGATGCGGCCCTCGTCCATCAGGCGCGGGGCGGCGGACAGCGAACCGTCGCGCTCGAGCTGCACGTCCACCGTCACCCGCAGGGCGGACGGATCGGGCGCGTCGGCGGGCGCGCGCCAGCAGCTCGACATCTGAGAGCGCAGAAGATCGACCATGGTCGCGGTCATCGCCGTGCCCGCGCCCGCCTGGCGGCGCGCCTCGTCGGCCTGCTCGGACGCGCGCGGCGCGCTCTGGTCCCGGGCGCGGTCCACCATCGAGGACAGCCGGTCCAGATCCAGACCCCGCTCGGGCTCCGGCTCGGGAGGCGGGGGCGGCGGGGGAGGAGGCGGGGGCGGCGGAGGCGTGGGTTCGGGCTCCGGCTCGGGTTCCGGTTCCGGCTCAGGCTCGGGTTCCGGCTCCGGCTCGGGCGGAGGCGGCGGAGGGGGGGGCGGAGGTGGAGGGGGCGCGGGTTCAGGCTCCGGCTCCGGGGTGGGCTCCGGCTCGGGCACGGGTTCGGGCTCGACCTCGGGCTCGGGCTCCGGCACGGGGTCGGGCAGCGCGGCGCGCACATTGGTCATGTCCGCGAGCGTGACGAGCTCGACGGGCACGATGGCGCTTTCCTGCAGCTGGGTGGCCGCGCGGGGAAAATAGATGAAGGCCGAGAGCGCGACGCCCACGTGGAGCGACAGCGAGACCAGAAATCCAAGTGCGGAGCGCATGGGAGACGCCTTTCGCTTCTCCTACTCGCCCGCGGGATCGGTCACGAGGCCCAGATTGGTGTAGCCCGCCGAGGACACCCGGGCCATGACCCGCATGACCGCGCCATACTCCACCCCGTCATCGCCGCGGATGAAGATGCGCGCCTCCGAGCCGGTGCCCGCGATGGCGCGCAGCCGGGGGATCAGCTCCTCATAGGCGACCTGGGTCTCCTGCAGATAGATCGTGCCGTCGCGCTGGATGGTGATGGTCATGGGCTCTTCGGACGTGGTCATGGCCTGCGCCTCGGTGTTGGGCAGGTCCACCTCCACCCCCACCGTCAGCAGCGGCGCGGCGACCATGAACACGATCAGCAGCACCAGCATGACGTCCACGTAGGGGACGATGTTGATCTCGGCCTTGGGCTTCCAGGTCCGGCGGCCTCTGCGGCCGGCCATGTCGACATTGCCGGCCATCTATTCCTCCCGTCCCGCGAGCGCGGAGAGGTCGTCCACGAAGCCTTCCAGCCGGGTGGCGTAGCCACCCAGATTCGACGACAGGGCGTTGAAGAACATCACCGCCGGGATCGCGGCGACCAGGCCCAGACCGGTGGCGAACAGCGCCTCGGAGATGCCCGGCGCGACCACGGCGAGATTGGTGTCGCGGGTCGCGGCGATGGAGCGGAAGGAGTTCATGATGCCCCACACCGTGCCGAACAGGCCGATGAAGGGGGCGGACGAGCCGATGATGGCGAGGATCCCCAGACCCTTCTCCATCCGGGTCAGCTCGCGATTGGCCTCCGCGCCGCCGGACTTGGCGACCGAGAAGCTGTCCCAGTCGCGCAGCGCGGCGGCCAGCACCCGGCCGAACGGCTCCTTGGGATTGTGGGCGTAGCGCGCGGACAGGGCGTCCAGCGAGCCGCCGGACCAGAAATCGTCCTCGAACTCGCGCGCCTGGGCGTGGGCCTTGCGGAACTGCAGGATCTTCTCGATGGCGATGGCCCACGACCAGATCGACATCAGGACCAGGATCAGCATCACCGATTTGACGACGATGTCGGCGGACAGGAACAGATACCAGATGGTCAGTTCCTGACCGGCGGGCTGGGCGAGGTCGACGGCGACGGGTTCCATGATGTGTCCCTGCTGCTGTCCGCCGGGCTGGGGCGGCGGTCTGATCGAGGTTCGGCCGGCACGGTCCGGCCGCGCCTGATTCCGCGCGCCGCCTCCCCCTTCGCTGATTCGAGAATTGGCGCGTGAATGGGGCGATTTGAAGGAGGGAAGGTTAAGGGGATGGTAACCACGCCCCGTCTCGCCTTCCCTTCCCTCAGCGCCCGCCCGAGAAGCGCGACCGGCGCGAGCCGCCGCCCAGCCAGAAGGCCAGCGCCAGAAGACAGATCACCGCCACCGAGGCCAGCGGGGCGACGGGCGCGACCGCCCCGGTCTCCGCCCCCGCGGTCCAGGCCGACGCGGCCATGAACCCGGCCAGCCCGCCCAGCGCGGCCGCGGCGACGGCGAAGCCCGCCGCCTCGCCCTTCTGAAGCGACGAGACCGCCAGCGCGCCCGACAGGACGCAGATCGCGATCAGCGCGCCGCCGAAGCTCGACAGCATGCCGTCATAGAGCCGCGCGATCCCTTCGGGGATCTCGGCGGGCTCCATCCCGGCGACGGCGAGGTGATAGGACATGAAGCCGTCCGCCAGGAAGGCGTACCAGACCCCCAGCGCGAGCGCTGAGACCCAGACGGCGAAGAACAGGAAGGCGGCGATCCAGCGCAGGGCTGACATGCGGGCGGGCTCCGTGGCGTCGTGCGCCCCCCGCCCTGACGCCGCGACAATGAGCGCCCGCGCGGGCTTTTCCAACCCGGCCCGCGCACCCCGCGGGCGGCCGATGTCAGTCGCTCAGTTTGGAGGCCAGCGCCGCGGCCACCCCTTCAGGCAGGCGGCGGGGCCGGCCGGCCATGTCGATGCAGACGGCCTCCACCTCGGCGGTGGCGAGCAGGGCGCCGTCGCGCAGCAGACGCTGGGAGATCGCCATGCGCGCGCCTTTGGCTGAGGAAAAACGGGTCTCCACCACGAGCGCGTCGTCGATCCGGGCGGGGATCAGATACTCCACGGCGATCTTCCTGACCGCGAAGCCCAGCGGCGGGTCGGCGGCGAACAGATCGGTGTGGCTCACCCCCGCCGTCCGCAGCGCGTCGGTGCGGCCGCGCTCGAAGAATTTCAGATAGTTGGCGTAATAGACCACGCCGGTGAAATCGGTGTCCTCGTAATAGACCCGGACCGGCAGGCGATGCGCCGGGCCGTCCCACAGGCCGCTGCCGGGGGTCATGTCTGCGGAGCCGCTCATCATGTTTCCCCTTTCCGAGACGCGCCGGGACGGGGCATAACGCGGGTGTCGCCGCGCTGGCAATGCCGCCCCCGCCTTCAAGGACCCGCGCCATGTTCCTGTTCCGTCTGACGGCCGCCGCCGGGCTCGCCCTCGCGCTGGGCGCCTGCACCCTGGTGCCGCGCAATGTGGAGCAGGGCATGGCCGCCCGCGTCACGCCCGCGCCGGGAACCGTGAGCGAGGCCGGACCGGGCGACACCGTCATCACCCGGACCAGCGCGTCGGTGCGCGCGGGCCTGCTGCTTGAGGCGCCGGTCGCGATCCGGTTCTACACCCTGCAGCCGGGCTTCTATCCGCTGGTGGGCGAGGACGAGACCCACCTGTTCTTCGACGCGCCGCGCGAGGATGGCTGCCCGTCCGACTGCGGGCGGATTTCCGCCAGCCGCTTCGCGGACACGCCCGCCGCGATCCGCATTCTCCGTCCCGAGGCGGGCTTCCGGCCGGGCGAGCGGGGCGAAGGCGAGCTGTGCGTGGTGACGGCCTACGACTACCGCCTGTGCGGAACCGGAAACCACGCCCTGATCGAGCGGGCCGCCGATCCCGCGGACGCCATCCTTCAGGCGCTGGTGTTCGACGGGGCGGACACGGGCGGGGCGCTGGCCTTCACCTTCACCGAATCCCGCGGCGGCCGGGAGACGATCCGGTCGGGACGGCCTCTGAGCCTTCCCGCGGGCACTCTGGGCCGGGTGCGGGTGGCGGACATCGAGCTGGACATAATCGAAGCCGCTCCGGGCCGGCTGGTCTATGCCGCCCCGGTTCCCGAAACGCTGGACGACCCTCTCGCGCCCCGCGACCGGCAGGGCCGCCGGCGGATCGATCCGCTCGACCGGCTGGGCGATTTCGACGACGAGACCGGCCTGCCGCCCCTTGACGGCGGCGATCTCAGCCGGCCCTGACGGCGCGCTCGGGCGCGGGCAGTGCGGCGTCCATGTAGCCGCGGGTGAGCGGCAGGGCGTCGAGCCGCTTTGTGATCTGGATCTGGAACACGAACAGCCCGCCTTCGCGGAACGCCATCTCGCAGGTGGACAGGTAGAAATCCCACATCCTGACGAAGCGCGCGTCATACAGCGCCTCGATCCGCTCGCGCGCGGCCAGGAAGCGCGCCCGCCAGACCTTCAGCGTCTCGGCGTAGTGACGGCGCAGGATCTCCACGTCGGTGGCCACCAGCCCGGCCCGCTCCAGCGGCCCCATGACTTCGGACAGGGCGGGGATGTAGCCGCCGGGGAAGATGTATTTGTCGATCCAGGCGTTTCTCGGCGGCGCGCTGCCCCTGCGGCCGATGGAATGGAGCAGGGCCACGCCGTCTTCGGCCAGCAGCGAGGCGGTCTTCCTGAAGAAGGCGGGGTAATGGCGCGGGCCGACATGCTCGAACATGCCCACCGAGACGATCCGGTCGTACGTCCCTTCCACCTTGCGGAAGTCCCGCAGCTCGAACTCCACCCGCCCGTCGAGATTCTCCCGTTCGGCCCAGGCGCGGGCGTATCTGAGCTGTTCGACCGACAGGGTCACGCCCTCGACCCGCTCCGCGCCCGCCCGGGCGAGATGAAGCGCGAGGCTGCCCCAGCCCGAGCCGATGTCCAGCACCCGGCTGCCCGGCTTGAGATGGAGCTTGGCGGCGATGCGCGCGGCCTTCATCGCCTGGGCGCGCTCCAGATCGGTCTCGCCCTCGGGGAAATAGGCGCAGGAATAGAACCGGTCCCGGTCCAGAAAGAGCGCGTACAGCTCCTCGGACAGGTCGTAATGATGGGCCACGTTCGTTTTCGAGCGCCCCGGCGTGTTGGACAGGAACAGGACCTGCTTGAGCGTGTCCAGCGCGAGCGGGAGCTTGAGCAGCCAGTGTCCGGCATGGTGTTCGGCATTGATGAGCACGACCCGCATCAGGTCGGCGATGTCGCCGTCCTCCACCGTGAGCGAGCCGTCCATATAGGCTTCGCCGAGCGCGAGATGAGGGTTCATCGTCAGGCGGCGGATGGTGGCGGTGTCGTGGATGCGGACCGTGACCTCCGGCCCCGGCCTCTCCCCCGCGATGCGATGCGCGGCGCCGTCCGGCCCGATCATGGTGATCACGCCGGCGCGCACCACATGGCTGACGATCCTGGCGAGCAGCATGCTTGCCCCCTGTCCGCCGACCGGATCAAGCCGATCACCGTTAAGATAATCAACCGCGCGCGGAGCGAAACCCCTGCGTTGAAAGGTTTTTATACGCAAGTCGCGGGGGTTGCGGCGGGCGCTACTTGCCCGGTCCGAACAGGTCGGGCGCGCCTGCGCCGCGGGGCGGCTCCAGCCCCAGATGGGTCCAGGCGCGCGGAGCGGCCACCCGGCCGCGGGGCGTGCGCTGGATGAAGCCCTGCTGGATCAGGAAGGGCTCGACGACTTCTTCAAGCGCGTCGCGCGCCTCCGCGCAGGCCGCCGCCAGCGTCTCCACGCCCGCAGGGCCGCCCGCGAACCCCTCGATCAGGACTTTCAGATAGCGCCGGTCGAGGCTGTCCAGCCCCGTCTCGTCCACCTCCAGCCGCCGCAGCGCCCGGTCGGCGACCGCCGCGTTGATCACGCCCGCGCCCTCGGCCTCGGCGAAATCGCGCACCCGGCGCATCAGGCGGCCCGCCACACGGGGCGTGCCGCGGGCGCGGCGAGCGATCTCGCGCGCGCCGTCCTGATCCATCTGCGCGCCCAGCTTGCGCGCGCCCCGGGCCACGATGGAGGTCAGCTCGTCCACGCCATAGAACTCCAGCCGCACCGGCACGCCGAACCGGTCGCGCAGGGGCGTGGCCAGAAGGCCCGCCCGGGTGGTCGCGCCAACCAGCGTGAAAGGCGGCAGGTCGATGCGCACGGTGCGCGCGCTCGGCCCCTCCCCGATCACCAGATCGAGGCAGAAATCCTCCATCGCCGGATAGAGGATCTCCTCGACCACCGGCAGCAGGCGGTGGATCTCGTCGATGAAGAGCACGTCGCGCTCTTCGAGATTGGTCAGGATCGCCGCCAGATCGCCCGCCTTGGCGATCACCGGCCCGGAGGTGGCCTTGAAATTCACCCCCAGCTCGCGGGCGACGATCTGGGCCAGCGTGGTCTTGCCCAGCCCCGGCGGGCCGGACAGCAGGACGTGGTCGAGCGCCTCGCCGCGCCTGCCCGCCGCGTTCACGAAGACCTTCAGATTGTCGATGGCCGCGCGCTGGCCCACGAACTCGTCGAAGCTGAGCGGGCGCAGGGCCTTGTCCCGGCCGTCGCCGGGCGCCTCGTCGGCGGCGACGACGCGGTCGGGCTCGCTCATCGCGCCAGTTCCTTGAGCGCGGCGCGGATCAGGGCCGCTTCGCCCTCGCCAGCCTTGCCGCCGCGGATCACGCCCGCGACCGCGGCGCGGGCCTCGCTCTCGCCATAGCCCAGATTGATCAGCGCGCTGACCGCGCCCTCGCGCGCCGCGCCGTCTTCGTCAGACGGGGGCGCGGGCGGCGCTTCAGCGGAGGCCGTTCCATCGTCGGCCAGCGTCGCGGCGAGGGTCTGGTGGCCGCCCGCCATCCGGCGGCGGGGCGGCGGGGCCTTGTCTTTCAGTTCCACCGCGATGCGCTGGGCCAGCTTCTTGCCGACCCCCCGGGCGCGCTCGAACGCACTTGCGTCGCCCAGCGCGGCGGCGGTCTCCACCTCGGACGCGCTCAGGGCGTCCAGAATGGCCAGCGCGGCCTTGCCGCCCACGCCCTGCACCGACTGGAGCCGGACATACCAGGCCCGCTCGGCCTCGGACAGGAAGCCGAAAAGCTTCAGGGCGTCCTCGCGGACATAGGTCTCCACATGGATCACCGCGGCGGCGCCGATCTCCAGCCGCGACAGGGTGCGGTTCCCGGCGCTGACCAGATAGCCCACGCCGTGAACGTCGATGACGGCCTCCTCCTCGCCGATGGCGGCGACCGTGCCCTTGAGCATCCCGATCATGAGGCCAGCCTCGCGGCCTTGCGGTGGTGGGCGTGGCAGATGGCGACCGCCAGCGCGTCCGCGGCGTCGGCCTCAGCCTTCGCGCCGGGCAGCAGCATGGCGACCATGGCCGCGACCTGGGCCTTCTCCGCCCCGCCGGTGCCGACCACGGCCTTCTTGACCAGGGTGGGCGCGTACTCGCCGACCACCAGCCCCGCCCGGGCGGGAGGCAGCATGGCCGCGGCGCGGGCCTGGCCCAGCTTGAGCGCCGACCCGGCGTTGACCGAGACGAACTGGTCCTCCACCGCGGCTTCGTGTGGGCCGTGCTCGGCCAGCAGCGCCTCCACGCCCGCGAAGATCGCCGACAGGCGCTGGGCCATGGACTGTTTCGCAGGCGGGCGGATCACGCCCCAGCCGACCACCGACAGGCGCGAGCCCGACTGGTCGATCACGCCCCATCCAGTGGCGTTCAGGCCCGGATCGAGCCCCAGTATGCGAATCGCTCCCGTGTTCATGGCGCGAGCATAGACCGCCCGATCGCGCAGGTCAGCGCGCCGACGCCAGCGCGGCGTTCGCGTCGAGATGCGCCATCCGGGCGGTGGTGAACAGCGCCGCGTCCACGAGCGGGTCGGCCAGCGCGGCGGTCAGGGCGTCTTGGGGGGCGAGGCGCGGCCCGTCCGCGCCGCCCCGCGCCCGCGCGACCAGACCCCGCGCCAGC
>VJOU01000210.1 GCA_007050995.1 Glycocaulis profundi
GTAAGAATGGCAAAGGCGTTGGCTCTTCGCAGGCTTTCGTCTTCTGCAGAAAAGCCGTTGCAACGTCTTTTTAATGGCGGTCATCTCTACTCCATGTTGTTTTTGCCTAGTGAATCTGTGTACGAGAAAGAAAGGCCCGGTGTCACTTGGCCAAAGCAGTTGAATGCTCCACTTGAGGTTGTGGATCCTGAGATTGCAGATATTATTGAGCACGAAAAGGCTCGTCAATGGAAGGGTCTTGAACTCATACCATCAGAGAACTTTACCTCCCTATCAGTGATGCAAGCAGTTGGATCTGTGATGACTAACAAATACAGTGAAGGCTATCCAGGTGCGAGATACTATGGTGGAAACGAGTACATTGACATGGCYGAAACCTTGTGCCAAAAGCGTGCCTTGGAAGCCTTCCGGTTAGATCCTGCAAAATGGGGAGTGAAYGTGCAGTCTCTTTCGGGGTCACCAGCTAACTTCCAAGTTT
>VJOU01000211.1 GCA_007050995.1 Glycocaulis profundi
GTAAGAATGGCAATGGCGTTGGCTCTTCGCAGGCTTTCGTCTTCTGCAGACAAGCCGTTGCAACGTCTCTGTAATGGCGGTCATCTCTACTCCATGTCGTCTTTGCCTAGTGAAGCTGTGTACGAGAAAGAAAGGCCCGGTGTCACTTGGCCAAAGCAGTTGAATGCTCCACTTGAGGTTGTGGATCCTGAGATTGCAGATATTATTGAGCACGAAAAGGCTCGTCAATGGAAGGGTCTTGAACTCATACCATCAGAGAACTTTACCTCCCTATCAGTGATGCAAGCAGTTGGATCTGTGATGACTAACAAATACAGTGAAGGCTATCCAGGTGCTAGATACTATGGTGGAAACGAGTACATTGACATGGCTGAAACCTTGTGCCAAAAGCGTGCCTTGGAAGCCTTCCGGTTAGATCCTGCAAAATGGGGAGTGAACGTGCAGTCTCTTTCGGGGTCACCAGCTAACTTCCAAGTTT
>VJOU01000042.1 GCA_007050995.1 Glycocaulis profundi
AGCCGCCCGGCCGCCCAGGCCGCGCCCGCGCCGCGCCCGCGTCCCGCCCCGGCCCCCGCGCCCAGCGCGGACCTGTTCGGCGACGAGTTCGACGAGAGCGAACTGGAGATCCCCGCCTTCCTCCGCCGTCAGGCGAACTAGGCGGGACGGTCACGACCTGCGATGGCGGCCGCATCCGGTTTCGGATGCGGCCGCTTCGCGTTTCAAGTCCATGAATATCAAAGATTATTTCTGTAACATGGCGCAACAATCGTTTAATTGCGTGCGCGGCCTCGCTCTTTAGTGTGCACATGCGAAGGACTGCGGGCCCGCCTCTCCCCCTGACGCCGAGGCCCGCGGCGAGAAAAAGAATGATCGGACTGGTCGCATGATCGAACGCAACACCCTGGCCCAGGCCGCCGTCTGCGCGGGCATCGGACTGCACACCGGCGCGCGCGTGCGCATGGCCCTCAAGCCCGCCTCGGCGGGCACGGGGATCGTGTTCGAGCGGATCGATCTCGACATCGACGACCGCCGCATCCCCGCCCGCCATGATCTGGTCCGGTCCACCGAGCTGGGCACCGTGCTGACGAACGCCTCGGGCGCGTCGGTGTCCACGGTCGAGCACCTGATGGCCGCTCTCGCCGGGCTGGGCGTGGACGACGTGATGGTCGAGCTGGACGGTCCCGAGATTCCGGCCATGGACGGTTCGTCCAAGCCGTTCGTGGACCTGCTGGAGCGCGCCGGGCTGAAGTCCTGCCCCGCGCCGCGCCGCTTCATCAAGGTGCTCAAGCGCGTGGAGATCGAGGATGCGGGGCGCGTGGCCGCCTTCATCCCCTCGGTCCGCCCGGCCATCGACGTGACCATCGATTTCGCCGACGCGGCCATCGGCCGCCAGCAGTTCCGCTTCGACGTGAACCCCGAGACCTTCACGGCCGAGGTCGCGCCCGCGCGCACCTTCGGTTTCCGCCGCGATTACGAAACCCTGCTCAAGGCCGGGCTCGCGCGCGGCGGCTCGATGCAGAACGCCATCGTTCTGGACGAGGGCGGCGTGGCCAATCCCGAAGGCCTGCGATTCGCCGATGAGTTCGTGCGCCACAAGGCGCTCGACGCGCTGGGCGACATTCATCTGGCGGGCGCGCCGATTCTGGGCCTGTACCGTGCCGAGCGGCCCGGCCACCGGCTCAACTCGCTGGCCGTGCACGCTCTTCTGGCCGACGCGTCGGCCTGGAAAATGGTCACGCTGGCCGGCGAAGAGGCCGCCAGGGCCCGCGTGGCGGGCGGCTGAAGCCCGTCTGAGCAGGTCCGCCCTGACAGGGCGCTTTGTCCCTCCGGCATGATCGGCTAAAAACCCCGATGGCAGGCTTGCGGGGTCCGCCTGACGGGTCCCGCGCGCGACACGCACATTCCGTGAGGACCCGACTTCATGAAGCCTCTTCTGACCGCCCTGTTCGTCCTGGCCACGGCCGCTTCGCTCGCCGCCTGCGCGGGCCGCGATCGCGACCGCGAGCTGGCCTATGTCGCCCGGCCGGTCGAGACGCTTTACAACGACGCCTTCGTTCAGATGGAGCGCCGCCGCTATGACCGCGCCGCGGCCCTGTTCGACGAGGTGGAGCGCCAGCACCCGTTCTCGGAATGGGCGCGCCGTTCCATCCTGATGGCGGCTTTCGCCAACTATCAGGCCAACCGTTACGAGCTGGCCATCGCCGGCTCCCAGCGCTTCATCGCCCTGCATCCGGGCAGCCCTTCGGCGGCCTACGCCTACTACCTGATCGCGATCTCCCACTACGAGCAGATCTATGACGTGGGCCGGGACCAGTCGACGACCCAGCGCGCCTTCGAGGCGCTCGAGCAGGTCGTTCAGCGCTATCCCGACAGCGCCTACGCCCGTGATGCCCGTCTGAAGATGGACATGACCCGCGACCACCTGGCGGGCAAGGACATGGACGTGGGCCGCTGGTATCTCAGGAACGGATATCAGCTGGCCGCGATCCTGCGCTTCCAGAACGTGATCGACAATTACGACACCACCAGCCACATCCCCGAGGCGCTGCACCGCCTGGTGGAGGCCTATGTCGCGATGGGCGTGAACCAGGAGGCGCGCCAGGCGGCCGCCGTGCTGGGCCACAACTTCCCCGGCTCGCCCTGGTATCAGGACAGCTATGATCTGCTGACCTCGCGCGGGATCGACACGCCCGGTCAGGAGCTCGAGGAGCGCGATCCCTCCCTGCTGCGCCGCGCGATCACCCGCATCTTCGGCTGACCGGCGGGGCGGGCATGCTCGCGTCCCTGTCCATCCGCGACATCGTCCTGATCGACCGGCTCGACCTCGCGTTCGAGCCCGGCCTCTCGGCGCTGACGGGCGAGACGGGGGCGGGCAAGTCGATCCTGCTGGGCGCGCTGGGTCTGGCCTGCGGCGAGCGGGCCGACCGTGCCATGGTGCGCTCCGGCGCCGGGCAGGGCGGCGCGACCGCGGTGTTCGAGCTGGCCGATCACCATGCCGCCTGGGCCATCCTCGACGAGGCCGGCATCGCCGCCGAGCCGGGCGAGCCGGTCATCCTCAGGCGGGTGATCACCGCGGACGGCCGCTCGCGCGCCCATGTCAACGACCAGCCCGCCTCGGTGGGCCTGCTGCGGGCGCTGGGCGACGCGCTGGTGGAGATCCACGGCCAGCATGACGGGCGCGGCCTGCTCGACCCCAAGACCCATCGCGGCCTGCTGGACGAGTTCGCCCGCGCCGCCCCGCTGCTGGACGCGGTCTCCGGCGCGTGGAAGTCCCTCGCCGCCGCGCGCGAGCGGGTCGATGCGCTGACCGGCCAGCAGGACCGCGCCGCGGCGGAGGAGGACTTCCTGCGCCATGCGGTCGATGCGCTGGACGCGCTCGACCCGAGGGCTGGCGAAGAGGCGTCGCTGGCGGGCGAACGCAGATTTCTCCAGCAGGCCGAACAGGCGCTGAGCGAGCTTCAGGCCGCATCGGACATCCTGTCGGGCGGGGAGGGGATGGCGGGCCGTCTGAACGCCGCCCTGCGCGGTCTGGAGCGGGTTCGCGATGCGCTGGGCGCGGCTGAGGACGAGCCGGGCGGCGCGGCGGCCACCGCCCGCGCCGCGCTGGAGCGGGCCGCGGGCGCGTTGGACCGGGCGCTGATCGAGTTTTCCGAGGCCGAGGACGCGCTGGGCGACGCGGGCAGCGCCTTCGAGGTCGAGCCCGGCGGGCTGGAGCGGGTCGAGGAGCGCCTGTTCGCCCTGCGCGCGGCGGCCCGCAAGCATGACGTGCCCGTCGACGGCCTGCCCGCCCTGCGCGCGGAACTGGCCGAACGGCTGGACGCCATAGAGCATTCCGGCGACCGGCTGAAAGAGGCCCGCGCGGCCCTGTCCGCCGCCGAAGCCGATTACGCCAAGGCCGCCGAGGCGCTGTCGGCGGCGCGGAGCAAGGCGGGCGAGGCGCTGGCCGCAGCCGTGATGGCCGAGCTGGCGCCGCTCAAGCTCGACAGGGCGAAATTCCGGGTCGCGGTGTCGTCCGACCGGGAGCGGGCGGGGCCGAAGGGCTGGGACCGGGTGGCCTTCGAGGTGGCCACCAACCCCGGCGCGCCCTTCGGACCGCTGGACAAGATCGCGTCGGGCGGCGAGCTGTCGCGCTTCGCGCTGGCGCTGAAAGTGTGCCTGGCGGGCGAGGATTCCGGTCTGGTGATGGTGTTCGACGAGGTCGATCAGGGCGTGGGCGGCGCGGTCGCCGACGCGGTCGGCTCGCGTCTCGCGCGGCTGGCGGGCGGCACGCAGGCGCTGGTGGTCACCCACTCGCCCCAGGTCGCCGCCCGCGCGCAGGCCCATTACCGGATCGAGAAGGGCGAGGCGGGCGAGACCATGCGCACCCATGTCCAGCGTCTCGATGGCGGCGCCCGCCGTGAGGAGATCGCCCGCATGCTGTCGGGCGCGGAGATCACCGAGGCGGCCCGCGCCGCCGCAGACGAGCTGATGGCGTGATGAATCCGGCCCTCAAGGATGTCTCCGATCTGACCGCCGAGCAGGCCGCGTCGGAGCTGGCCCGGCTGGCCCGGGAGATCGCGAAACACGACCGCGCCTATTACGAGAAGGACGCGCCGGTCATCTCCGACGCCGTCTATGACGCCCTGCGCCAGCGCAACGAGGCCATCGAGCTGGCCTTTCCCGATCTCAAACGCGAGGACAGCCCGTCCGGACAGGTGGGCGCGAAGCCCTCGGGCAAGTTCTCCGAGGTGCGCCACGCCGTGCCCATGCTGTCGCTGGGCAACGCCTTCACCGACGAGGACGTAGCCGATTTCGCCGCGCGGGTGCGCCGCTTCCTCAACGTGCCCGAGGACGAGGCCATCGCAGTCACCGCCGAGCCCAAGATCGACGGGCTCAGCGCCTCGCTGCGCTATGAGAAGGGGGTGCTGGTCTCCGGCGCCACGCGCGGGGACGGCCAGACCGGCGAGAACGTCACCGAGAACCTCAAGACGCTGGACGAGATCCCCCAGGCCCTGACAGGCGCGCCCGACGTGCTGGAGGTCCGTGGCGAGGTCTATATGAGCCATGAGGATTTCGCCGCCCTCAACCGCGCGCAGGAAGAGGCCGGCAAGCCCGCCTACAAGAATCCGCGCAACGCCGCGGCGGGCTCGCTCAGGCAGATCGATCCGCGGGTGACGGCCCGCCGTCCCTTGCGCTTTTTCGCCTATGCGTGGGGGGAGGTCTCCGAGCCGCTGGCCGAGACCCAGATGGGCGCGGTGGAGCGGCTGGCGGGCTTCGGATTCAAGGTGAACCCGGAGATGACCCGCTGCGAGAGCGTCGAGGCGATGCTGGATCGCTACCGCGCCATCGAGGAGAAGCGCGCGGCGCTGGGCTATGACATCGACGGGGTGGTCTACAAGGTCGACCGGCTGGACTACCAGCAGCGGCTGGGCTTCGTCTCGCGCGCGCCGCGCTGGGCCATCGCCCACAAATTCTCGCCCGAGAAGGCGACCACGATCCTGCACGCCATCGAGATCCAGGTGGGGCGCACCGGCGCGCTCACCCCGGTGGCCAAGCTCGAGCCGGTCACAGTGGGCGGGGTGGTGGTGTCCAACGCCACCCTGCACAACGAGGACGAGATCGCCCGCAAGGACGTGCGGGTGGGCGACACGGTGGTCGTCCAGCGCGCGGGCGACGTGATCCCGCAGGTTGTCGAGGTGCTCAAGGACAAGCGGCCCGCGGACGCGGAGCCCTTCGCCTTTCCCCATGTCTGCCCGTGCCCGCTGAAGACCCCGGCCGAACGCGAGGTCAATCCGCGCACCGGCGAGATCAACGCGGTGCGCCGCTGCACGGGCGAGTTCGCCTGCCCGTTCCAGCGCAAGGAGCACCTCAAACACTTCGTGTCGCGCAAGGCGTTCGACATCGAGGGGCTGGGCGAAAAGCAGATCGAGGCCTTCTACGAGGAGGGCGTGGTGAAGGAGCCCGCCGACATCTTCACCCTGAAGGCGCGCGACGCGGCGGGCGAGCTGACCCCGCCCATCCATCAGCGCGAGGGCTGGGGCGAGAAGTCCGCCGCCAACCTGTTCGACGCCATCGAGCTGCGGCGGACTGTTGCCCTGGCGCGCTTCATCAACGCGCTGGGCATCCGGCATGTGGGCGAGGAGACCTCCCGCCTGCTGGCGCGCACCTACGGTTCATGGGCCGAATTCCGCAAGGCCGCCGAGGCGGCGGGCGAGATCGGCTCCGAGGCGCGTCAGGCGGTGCTGGACATCGACCAGATGGGCGAGACCGCGGTGGACGCCATCGGCCGCTTCTTCGCCGAGGACCACAATCTGGCCGCCCTCGACCGGCTGGTCGCCCACGTCGCCATCGAGGACGCCGAGGCGGTAGCCGCGCAAAGCCCCGTATCGGGCAAGACGGTCGTGTTCACCGGGGCGCTGGAGCGCTTCACCCGCGACGAGGCCAAGGCCCGGGCCCAGTCATTGGGGGCCAAGGTCGCCGGGTCCGTGTCGGGCAAGACCGATTATCTGGTGGCCGGTCCGGGCGCGGGATCGAAGCTTAAAAAGGCGCAGGAGCTGGGCGTGTCGGTGCTCACCGAGGACGAATGGCTGGCCCTCATCACTGAGTGAGTTGCAGCCAGGCGCCGAAATCGTCAGCGCATTAAGCGGTCGGCAAGAATAGCCTGATAAACCCCTTCCCATCGGGCAGGCGAACTGAATCGCTGTTCCGTATTGGCACAGACAGCCGCGAGAATACGCGGTGATTCCACAAGGGTTGGGTGAAGATCATGAAGGTTCTGAAGTCTGTTCTCATGGCGGCGGTGGTGTCGTCCGGTTTCATTGCCGCGCCTCTGGCCGTGGCTCAGGATCGCGAAGTCGTTCAGACTGCGGCTCCTGAATATCCCCGCGGCGCCGAGCGCCGTAGCCTCGAAGGCCACGTTGTGGTCCGTTACAACGTCTCTCCCGATGGCGAGGTTCTCGACCCCGAAGTGGTCGAGGCGACCCCCTCGGGCGTGTTCGAGCGTTCCGTGCTTCGCGCGCTGGAAGGCTGGCGTTATGCCGCCACCGGCGAAGTGACCGCGGGTGTCGAGCAGCGCTTCGATTTCAGCTTCGACGGCTAAATCTCGGAAATATCTTCTGGTTAACCAGACTGAAAGGCGGCGGCGGGGATTCTCGCCGTCGCTTTTTGCGTTCATGGGGCAATAATCGGTCGGCGGGGACTATGACAATTTCAATGCACTCGGTTCAGACACGGCTTCTGGCCGCTTTCGCTCTGGTCGCGGCGATGACGCTCGCGGCCGCGGTCGCGGGTTTCGTCGCCTTCAACGGCGCGCGCTCCGCTCTGGGGGGCGTGGTCGACGAGGCCGTCCCGATGGTCAGCGCCGCTCAGGAGCTGGACGCCGCGAGTGCGGCGATCACCGGCGAACTGGCCGCGTTCGCGCGCTCCACGGACTCGGTGGACATGACCGCGTCCGACGCGCGTCTGTCCGCGCTCATGTCTCAGGCGTCCGGCGCCGTCACGTCTCTGGAGAGCGCGGGCCTGGACTCCGAACGCGTCGAAGCCCTGTCCGAGGCGCTGGCTGATCTGGAAGCGGGCGTGGACGCCGCCGAGGGGCCGACCGCGGCCAATCTGGCCGCCCGCGACCGCCGCGTCACGGCCACCCGCACCGCGCTTGCCCAGCGCGCCGAGGCCGCCGACGGTCTCGAGGCCGCGCTGGACCAGGCCGAGGACCCCGCCACCATCGAGACGCTGCTGCGCGCGATCATGGCGATCAATCTCGTCGCCACACAGTACGCCGAGCTGGACGCCGCCGAGACCGCCGCGCAGGTCAACACCGTGCGCGACCGCTTCGACCTCGCCGCAGAAGAGGTCGAGGTGAACATCGCCATTCTCGGCGACGAGATCAGCGCGGCCATCGCTGATCAGGCCCAGGCCATGCTCGGGCTCGCCGAGGGCGGGCAGGGCGTGTTCGCCAGCCGCCTGACCGAAATTTCCTCCTTCAACGAAGCCTCCGAGGCCGTGGAGGATGCGCGCATCTCACACGCCCTTCTGGCCGCGGACGTGGCCGAGCTGGTCGCCGAGGCCGAAGCTCAGGCCGCACAGGCCCGCGCGGACGGCTATGGCGCGGTGGCTTTCGGTCAGGTGCTGCTGACCACGATCTCCGCCATCGCGGTGATCACGGCGGCTCTGGTGGGCTGGCTCTATGTCAGCCGCAACCTGCTGGCGCGCCTGACCCGCATCTCGCGGGTGATGACCGCGCTCGCCGCGGGCGACACCAGCCGCGAGATCACGGACTCCAGCCGCGACGAGATCGGCGAGATGGCCCGCGCGGTCGAGGTGTTCCGCGAGAACGCCATCGAGCGCCAGCGCCTTGAAAGCGAGACCGCCGCCGAGCGTCAGGAGCGCGAAGCCCGCGCCAGGCGGATCGAGGAACTGGTCCAGAACTTTGAAAACGCCTCGGCCCGCGCCCTGGGCGCGGTGACCGACGCGGCCGGCGAGATGGAGATGGCCGCCAACGCGCTGACCGAAAGCTCGCGCGGCGCCTCCAGCCGCACCGCCGAGGTCAACGAGGCGGGCGTGAACGCGGCCCAGAACGTGGACACTGTCGCCGCGGCGGCCGAGGAGATGACCTCCTCGATCTCCGAGATCGCCCAGCAGATCGCCCGCTCCAGCTCCATCGCCCAGAGCGCGGCCACCCAGGTGCGCGACGCGAACGGCGACGTCACCACGCTGTCCGAGGCCGCCGGCAAGATCGACGGCGTGGTCCGGCTGATCAACGACATCGCCGAGCAGACCAACCTGCTGGCGCTGAACGCCACCATCGAGGCGGCGCGCGCGGGCGAGGCGGGCAAGGGCTTCGCGGTGGTCGCCTCCGAGGTCAAATCGCTCGCCGAGCAGACCGCCCGGGCCACCGGCTCGATCTCCGAGCAGATCTCCGGAATCCAGGGCGCGACCGGCAAGGCGGTCGAGGCCATCGGCTCTATCGGCAAGGTCATCGCGGAGATGAACGAGATCTCCACCGCCATCGCCGCGGCGATGGAGGAGCAGCGCGCCGCCGCAGCCGAGATCACCCGCTCGGCCCAGGACGCCGCGGGCGGCACCAAGCGGGTGTCGGAATCCATCACCGCGGTCGATCAGGCCGCCTCAGAGACCGGCCAGTGCGCCGCGCAGGTCGATCAGGCCTCCCGGACCCTGAACAAGGAAGCCGCGGACCTGAAGACCGCCGTGTCGCGCTTCCTGGAAGGCGTGCGCGCGGCCTGATCCGCACGCGCCCGGACAAGACGGAAAAGGGCGGCCCCGGCGGGCCGCCCTTTTCGCATCGCCAAGCGGCGCCAGCGTCTTGCAAGCGGCCTTCCCCCCGCGTATATCCACGCCCTCGGCGCGGGCGACACCCCGCCCGATGCCCTTGGGGCGGAGTAGCTCAGCTGGTTAGAGCAGCGGAATCATAATCCGCGTGTCGGGGGTTCAAGTCCCTCCTCCGCTACCATCTTACCGCCCACCTGAGAGGTGGGCGTAGGAACGCCCAGCAAGGCATTGAGTTTGCCTGTGATCTGCACTGTAACGTCGCCGGAGTCTTCTGGATGTGGCCAGACAGTCACCGTATCGACGAAGCTCCGAAGACGCTCCTTCAACTCGATGTCGTCCGCATCGGCTCCACTAAGCAGTGAGGCGCTCAGCGACGAAATCGTCTCACGGTAGCGGCTGACGGCGGCAGGATGCAGGGCAATGGCGGGCTCGGACTCTGGCTCGGCTTCAAGCTCGGCGCGCAAGGCCGCCATATCTTGCTCAACGGCGTTCAGGCGATCCAGAAGCGTCATGTTGATCGGGCCGGTCGAAGCGATGAGAGAATCTGCAATGCGCTCGGCTTCGCGCTTTAGCTCGCCGACGCGGCGTTCTTTGCGGGAACGCGTCCGGTCGCGCTCGCGCGTGAGCCGCTTCCGCTCCGCGACATACTCCTCTACATACTCGGTCATCAGCCGTGGATCAGCCAACAGCTCCGCCAGACGCCCCAAGACCTGCGATTCGATATGATCGAGGTAGAAGGTCCGGCTATTGGGGCATGTTCCGCTTTCAGCGTGAGCGGTGCAGCGAACCCGCACACGCCCGGTCTTGTCTTTGCCCTTGGTGGACATGCCGCCGCCGCATTCGCAGCAGCGCAGAAGACCGGAAAGAATGCGTTTCGGACGACGTGCATGAGCGGCGTTTTCGAACTTTCGCCCGACCCTGGTCTGGACCGCCTGCCAGAGTTCGGCTTCCACGATCCGGTATTCCTCGGCGGCGTGGACCTTCCAGTCCGCCTCAGGGTTGACGCGTGAAACGCGCTTTCCCGTATCGGGGTCTTTGACCATCCGTACGCGATTCCAGACGATCTCGCCCGCATAGAGGCGATTGTGGAGGATGCCGTAGCCGCGCGCTCGGTTGCCGTTGATAGTCGAGGCGTTCCAACGGCTGCCGCGAGGCGCGGCGATACCTTCGGCGTTGAGGTCGTGGGCGATGGCGCGGGGGGAGCGTCCTTCGCTATACTCTCGGAAAATTCGACGGATCACGTCCGCCTCGTCCTCTACGATAACAAGCCGTCCCTTGTCGTCCGGGGCTGGCCGATAGCCGTAGGCCAATCCTCCAGCGTGCTTGCCCTGGTTCACCAGTCCGGCCATGCCACGCTTGATCTTGTGGACATTGTCCTCGCGATAGAGCTGGCCCACGAGTCCGCGCAGGCCCACCAGCACCGTGTTGACTACGCCCTCGTGAACAGCCCTGATCTCAACTCCGCTGAACGTCAGGCGCTTGTGGATGCCGGCCAGGTCTTCCATGTCGCGGGAAAGCCGATCCAGGGCTTCTACGATGATCACCTCGAACATGCCCGCCTTTGCCTGCTGGATCAGGTCCAGAAGCCCGTCGCGGCCAAACATGGAGGCCCCTGACTGGGCTTTGTCCTCGAACGTCGCGACAATCTCCAAACCTTCGCGTCCTGCATAGGTCCGGCAAAGATCAATCTGATCCTCTGTGGAGCGCTCGTTCTGAAGCTCGGTGGAGAAGCGGGCGTAGATGGCGGCGCGGGGCATCGTCCAGATTCCGATTGCAACGGTGATCGCGAATATGATCTTCGCGTGCGTGTCGTCTGGCAAGGGCACGCATCGCCAGGACGAGATCATCATCAAGCGAGATTTTCCGCTGGGCGTTTGCAGGCTGGGTATGAGCGACCGGAGCTGCCATTTTGATGAGAATAGATCGGAGCTCGGCAGGATGGAGAGGGCATTTGATCCCTCAAAATCCCTTCATGGTCCTTATGAGCGCTCGTACTGCCCCAGCTCAAATGGAATGGTCTGCCGGCGCGGGCATCATTCCAGCGATGGGTATTATAGTGCGTAGCATCAAAATGCACGATCAGTGTTCACCTGTCGGATGGATATCCGTCAAGTTTTCGGTTTGAATCTTCGGCGCGAGCGCTTGCGCGCTGGTTTGACCCAAGAAGCGCTTGCAGTGAAAGTCGGTGTGGATCGTGCTCACGTCAGCGCGATGGAGCGCGGCGTTCAGAATATCACTCTTCTCACCTTGTGGCACGTGGCTGAGGCTTTGGGAATCGAGCCTCACGATCTCCTGAAGGGCAGGGGCACCGGGGTTTCTGGTCAGCATTGAGTGATCAACTCACCGCTGGCGCACACCAATTGCCACTCATGCTTAACCGCCCCGGTATTGTCACCTGACAGCACGCCCACAACAGCGGGATCCTCGGTCCCGCCTACGCCGCGCGGTTGGCGATGGCGACAGCTTCTTCGCGGGTTCCGCGAAAGCGACCAGCGCCCTGTTCTTCAGGCGACAGAAAGTTACCTAGCAGGCGGTTCAGCTGAAATGGGCGGCGAAACGGGCCGGATCGGCCATCGCTTCGCCCACCATCTTGACCTGGTCCTCCGTCAATGCGTCGGACGCCGCCATCACTTCAGGGCGACCTGCCCGAAGCCATTCGAGGGGATCTCGACCTTCGACCCAGCCGA
>VJOU01000212.1 GCA_007050995.1 Glycocaulis profundi
AAGGATAATGGAATTACGCGAGCGTTTCGTAACATTCCTGGTATTACCCTCTTGAACGTTAAGTACCTTAACATACTCAAACTTGCTCCTGGTGGTCACATGGGTCGCTTCACCATCTGGACTGAGGGTGCGTTTCGTACGCTGGATAAGTTGTACGGTACCTGGAAGACTGGAAGCACTATGAAGAATGGTTTTCACTTGCCTTCATCCAAGATGACCAGTACTGATCTTAATCGCCTTCTGACGTGCCGTGCCGTCCGTAGCGTTCTTCGTCCTAGGCGGATGGATCTCCAGCGAAAGCGTTCGCATGTTAAAAAGAATCCCCTTAAGAACATGCAGGTCCTTATCAAACTGAACCCGAATGCTATTTCTGAGCGCAATGCGCGTATTGGCCAACAAAAGGCTGCCCTGCGGCGAAAGAAGACGAAATCCAAGTCTGCACCTCAAAAGGTGCTAAAGGAAGTAAAGGAAGCCC
>VJOU01000213.1 GCA_007050995.1 Glycocaulis profundi
GTTTGCCTAGCCTTACAGAGCACTGAGTTTGTGTCTCGAGGGCCTTTAACCGACGGTCTTTTAGCGAGTCCTGCACCTCTTCACATTGCATCAAACGATGCCGTGCAGCGTCACACACCTCCGCATTTTTTACCATCTCGGCGCACTCGGCGCGGAAGAAGGGATACAATTCGTCGTCTACTTCGTTAGATGCCAAATAGATGAAAATGCAGTAGTGACACTTGAATTTTCCGCAAAAGCCAACGGTTTCGGGACTAGCGTTGTCCAAATCACGCTCAGCTGTGGGGTCAGGCACGAGTCCAACGGCAGGAAGCACCCTTCCGGCTGACCTACCCCGTCTTGTTCCTTTTACTTCCTTATATTTCTCCTCCTCCTGGGGACTTTCAGCAGAGTTTGAACCGTTGATACAAAGCTGCTTCACCTCAGCCATAATCTGAGTTATCGTATTCATCGTATTATAAACCCTCCAAAC
>VJOU01000214.1 GCA_007050995.1 Glycocaulis profundi
TAACTGCGGAGTTCTGATGGGATCCGGTGCATTAGTGCTGGTATGATCGCAACCGAAATACATCCTCCTTTTTATTCTTTTATCCCTTACCCCAGGAAGTTCCCTCCTCCATTTGTTCACCTGTATGTCGTCTCACGGGCCCGTTTCAACCCGGTATCCTCTCCAAGCATCTTCTTTCATCCCGGTCACTCCCCGCGCCCGTCCGTCTCTTGCTTAAAAAAATATAAAAAACAAAAAAAATATACGACCCGGCTTTCGCGCCCCCCGCCCCCGCTTCGTTCTCAATCTACGAAGCGACTTTTATTTAAAAATAAAATAATAATAATAAAAAAAAACTTTTTTTCTCCGTCAACCAAAATATACGTAATGACATGATAAAATCGATTAAAATTTTTTTTTTTAAATAAACCCATGTCCCAAAAACGGACTAAAAAAACAAAAAGAGGGTTGCAACACGAGGACTTCCCAGAGG
>VJOU01000215.1 GCA_007050995.1 Glycocaulis profundi
CGAAGCAAGACCGGTGGCCGCCGTGAGCGCAACCGTAAAAAGAGGAAGTTTGAATTAGGTAGGCCTGCAGCAATGACAAAATTGGGGCCCCGTCGTATTCACACTGTGCGTGTTCGCGGAGGAAACATTAAACTTCGCGCCATGCGTTTGGACCAGGGCAACTTTAGTTGGCCCACTCAGGCCATCTCACGTAAATCGCGAATCATCGATGTTGTTTACAACGCTTCAAATAATGAGTTGGTACGCACGAAGACTCTAGTCAAGAATGCCATCGTGCAGGTCGATTCCGCTCCCTTCCGCCAGTGGTACGAGGCCCATTACTTGAAAGAGCTCGGTCGTCACCACGCGAAAGGGAAGAAGGTTGCGACCACTGAAAATCCTGAGGATGATGTTCTCCTCAAAAAGCGCAGTGCGTCCGTCATGAAAAAATATGAGGCTCGTCAGAAGCTGCCACAAGCTACACTTTCTG
>VJOU01000043.1 GCA_007050995.1 Glycocaulis profundi
AGCCGGAACAGCTTCGCCGCGGCGCTGTGGTCGGGCGAGCTGGGTCTGGGCTGGCGGGGCGCGGCGCGCTTCGAGCAGGCCCGGGCCGACATCGCCCTGCCCGCCTGGATGGGGGTGGAGGACCAGGTCGCGGCCACCGCCTGGAGCGCGGGCGCGGACCGGGCGTTCGGGCCGGGGCGTCTGGGCTTCACGCTGTCCCAGCCGCTGCGGGTCGAGCGCGGGACGGTGTCCGCGCTGGTGCCGGTGCTGGTGGACGAGGACRACGAGACGATCTTCGAGCGGCGGACGGCRTCCCTGAGCCCGTCGGGCCGGGAGATGTCGATCGAGACCGCCTATCGCTGGAGCGTGAACGAGACCACCGCGGCCAGCCTGGCCGCCCGCTTCACCCATGAGCCGGGCCATATCCGCGGCAGCCGCCCCGAGGGGCTGGTCTGGGCCGGGATCAGAACGAGCTGGTAGGTCTCCAGCCACAGGTTAATTGCATAACATGGTTCCTTTGGAAGCCTTGCCGCGCTAGGGATGGGGCATGTCTCATGCCCTGTCTCCCGCCGCCCCTCCGCCCACGCTGGAGGAGCGCGTCAAGCGTGCGCTCGTCCCGCCCGCGCTCGAGCTGTGGCGGATCACGCGGCGCGAGAAACTGAAGGGCGAGCCGGGGCTGAAGCTGCTGCCCTTCCTGATCGACCCCGAGCGGGCCGCGCTCGATGTCGGGGCCAATCGCGGCATCTGGGCGGGGGAGATGGCGCGGCTGACGGATATGGTCTGGGCGTTCGAGCCGAACCCGAAACTGTTCGCCTTCCTCGCCTCGGCGCTGGGCGGGCAGGTGATCTGCCGGGGCGAGGCGCTGTCGGACACGGACGGGCAGGCCGCCCTGATGGTGCCGGGCTCTGCGGGACGGTATTCCAACCAGCAGGCGAGCCTGAGCGCGCAGCGGGTGGCGGACGCGGCGCACATGACGGTGGGCGTGAGCACGGCCCGGCTGGACAGCCTGGACCCGCCGCCGGTCGGCTTCATGAAGATCGACGTGGAAGGCCATGAGCGGGCCGTGCTGGAGGGCGCGCGGGCGACCATCGCGCGCGACCGGCCCGCCATGATCATCGAGATCGAGGAGCGCCATTCGGGCCGCCCGCTCGACGCGGAGCTCGATTACGTCGAGGCGCTGGGCTACCGCACCCATCCCATCATCAGGGGGCATCTGGCCCGGCGGGCGGATTTGGACATCGCGCGCCACCACCGAAGCAGGGTAGGAAGGAGGGATTACGTCAACAACTTCGTCTTCCTGCCCGAATGACCCTGCCAGACCTCTCCCGCCGCGCCTTCATCGCCGCCGCCTCCGCCGCGGGCGTTTCCGCCTGCGGCCGCCGCGAGGCCGATCCCGAGGGCATGCTGCGGGTCGCCATCGACACCGAGCCGGACAGCCTGGACCCGCTGAAGGGCCAGTTCGCCGCCTCCGCCCTGCTCTACAAGCAGCTTCACGCGCCCCTGACCGAATACAGCCCGTCAGGCGGGCTGGCGCCGGGGCTGGCCGCGAGCTGGCGCACCCAGGACGGGACGGTCTGGATATTCCGCATCACGCCGGGCCTGCGCTGGTCGGACGGCGCGCCGCTGAACGCCCATGACGTGGTGTGGACGGCCCGGCGCGCGGTGGACCCGGCCACCGGCTTCGCCAATCTGGGCGATTTCTTCGCCGTGCAGGGCGCGCGCGACGCGCTGGCGGGCCGGATCGCGCCTGAAGACATCGGAGTCGAGGCGCCCGACGACCTGACCGTGATCTTCCGCATGAGCCAGCCGGTGGGCGCCTTCCCGGTGCTGATGCGCGAGTTCTATCCCCTGCCCCGCCACGCGGTCGAAGCCAGCCCCGACCGCTGGACCCGGGCGGAGAACTGGGTGGGCGCGGGGCCTTACGTGCTGACGCAGTCCACCCAGCTGTCCTGGCGGCTGGCGCGCAATCCGCACTTCCACGCCGCCGACACCGTCTCCATCCCCAATGTCAGCGTGGAGGTGGTCGAGGACCCCGCCACCCGCACGCGCATGTTCCGGGCGGGCGATCTGGATCTGGCCGACCAGCCCCCCGCCGAGCAGATCGGCTTCCTGCAGTCCCAGCTCGGCGAGCGGCTGCGCGCCTTCCGGGCGCCCATCCTGACCTATCTGAAGGTCAATCACCGGCGCGAGGGCCTGTCCGACCCGCGGGTGCGGCGGGCGCTGTCGATGGCGGTGGACCGCGACTTCCTGGCCCGGGAGTTCTTCTCCGGCGAGGCGGGTCCGGCCCTGAGCGTGATCCCGCCCGACCCCGAGGCCGAACGCCCCGAGGGCGCGGCGCGGCCGAACACCGAGGGCGCGCGCCTGCTGCTCGAAGAGGCCGGGTTCGGGCCGGACAATCCGCTGAGCCTGACCCTGCGGGCGACCGCGGGCGGGCGCGAGCGGCTGGCGGTGTCTCTGGCCGACGATTTCGCGCAGGCCGGGGTGCGGACCGAGATCATCGCCACCTATCCGGTGGACATGTATCAGGCCGTCGCGGGCGGCGAATACGATCTGGCGCTGGGCCGGTTCGACCGGGGGCTGAAGTCCGAGGAGGACTTCATGCTCGAACCCTTCGCGCCGGGCGGGTTCGCGGACGATCACGGCTGGACCGGGCCGGAACGAGACCGCTTCGCGGCGCTGATGGCCGCCGCCCGCGCCGAGATCGGGCGGGAGGACCGCGCCCGCCGCCACCGGGAGGCCGAGGCGGTGTTCCTGAGCGAACAGGTCAACATCCCGCTGCTGCACGAGCGGGCCTTCTGGATGGTGTCCGAACGGGTGCGCGGGATGCCCTCGGGGCTGCAGCCGCAGCTGTGGCGGGACCTGCGGCTGGAGACGCGCTAGTCCCGCGTGAACTCGAACAGCTCGCCGGGCTGGCAGTCGAGCGCGTCGCAGACCGCGATCAGGGTGGAGAAGCGCACGCCCTTCATGCGCCCGGTGCGCATCATCGACAGGGCCTGCTCGGATATGCCCACCCGCTCGGCCAGCGCCTTGGAGGTCATCTTCCGGGCGGCCAGCAGGGCGTCGAGATGCACGATGATCCGGCCGGTCAAATGAAGGCGCTCGCTTCCTCGTTCAGCGCGCGGGCGGTCACCATCAGGTGCGAGATCAGGAAGAAGACCAGCGCGATGAAGATCGCGTTGAGGTTCTCCGACGAGAAGCCCACCATCACCATGGACTCGTGGTCAGGCGAGAGCGCCGACAGATAGGCGCTCAGGCCCGCGCCGATGAAGGGCTGGCCGAAGGCGAGCACCAGGCTGACCAGCGCGAAGGCCCGGAAGCCACGCAGGGCGTCGGCGGAGAAGGGCCGGTCGCGCAGGCACGCGCTGAAGAAGCCGTGCAGCCGCCACAGGCTGTACATGCTCAGCAGGCCGGGAATCATCAGGATCGCGAACCCGCCCGCCCGCTCCAGCGGCCCCAGCCAGGCGCCCAGCTCGATGCCGATTTCCCTGAACGGAACCGTGCCGTCAGGCAGCAGGAACCAGATCACGGCGGCGATCACCGGGATGGCGGCCAGCGCGGCCAGCGCCATGACGTCCAGAATCCGCGCCAGAAGACGCGCGCCCCTGGGCAGGGGGTTGGGCTGTTCGTCGATCATCTGGACCTCCCGGCTCCTAAGAATTCAAGTTTTACTTGAATCCTCCGCCCTGTCAGCCCCACGCGTCCGCCCCCGTGGCAGCGCGGGGCGCATTCGGCTCTCGCCATGGCGGGGATTTGGGGTTACCACCCCCTCTCAGCATCACATCCGACGCGCCGCGCCGCCTCCCTTCAAGGAGCGGGCCGCGATCACGCGCGCGACAAGACGAAGAGGCCCGCCCCCATGCCCAGACGCACAGACATCCAGTCCATCCTGATCATCGGCGCGGGACCCATCGTGATCGGACAGGCCTGCGAGTTCGACTATTCGGGCGTGCAGGCGGTCAAGGCGCTGAAAGAAGAGGGTTACCGGGTCGTCCTGGTCAACTCCAACCCCGCCACGATCATGACCGACCCCGGTCTGGCGGACGCCACCTACATCGAGCCGATCACGCCTGAGATGGTCGCCAAGATCATCGAAAAGGAGCGGCCCGACGCCCTGCTGCCCACCATGGGCGGGCAGACCGCGCTCAACTGCGCGCTGGAGCTCGACAAGCGCGGGGTGCTGGAGCTGTTCGGCGTGGAGATGATCGGCGCGAAGGCCGACGTGATCGACAAGGCGGAGAACCGCGAGCGCTTCCGCGTGGCGATGGACTCCATCGGCCTTGAGAGCCCGCGCTCGCGCACGGTCCACACCCTGGCCGAAGCCGAGACCGTGATGGAGGAGCTGGGCCTGCCCAGCGTGATCCGTCCCTCCTTCACCCTGGGCGGGACGGGCGGCGGCATCGCCTACAACATCGAGGAGTTCCGCGAGATCGTCGCCTCGGGGCTCTACAACTCGCCGGTCAACGAGGTCCTCATCGAGGAGAGCGTGCTGGGCTGGAAGGAGTATGAGATGGAGGTGGTCCGCGACCGCGCGGACAACTGCATCATCATCTGCTCCATCGAGAACATCGACCCGATGGGCGTGCACACCGGCGATTCGATCACCGTGGCCCCCGCCCTGACCCTGACCGACAAGGAATACCAGCGCATGCGGTCCGCCTCGATCGCGGTGCTGCGCGAGATCGGGGTGGAGACCGGCGGCTCGAACGTGCAGTTCGCCATCGACCCCAGGACCGGCCGCATGGTCGTGATCGAGATGAACCCGCGGGTGTCGCGCTCCTCGGCGCTGGCCTCCAAAGCCACCGGCTTTCCCATCGCGAAGGTCGCCGCCAAGCTGGCGGTGGGCTACACGCTGGACGAGATCGCCAACGACATCACCGGCGGGGCGACCCCGGCCAGCTTCGAGCCGACCATCGACTACGTGGTCACCAAAATCCCCCGCTTCGCCTTCGAGAAATATCCCGGCGCGGCCAACACCCTGACGACCTCCATGAAGTCGGTGGGCGAGGCCATGAGCATGGGCCGCACCTTCCAGGAGAGCGTGCAGAAAGCGCTGCGCTCGCTGGAAACCGGACTGTCGGGCTTCGACGAGACCGAGATCGAGGGGCTGAACGCCGCCGACAACCCGCAGGGCCGCCGCCAGGCCGTGCTCGCCGCGCTGGCCAAGCCGACCCCGGACCGCCTGCTGGTCATCGCCCAGGCGATGCGCGAGGGCCTGAGCGTGGAGGACATCCACGCGGCCACCCATTACGAGCCGTGGTTCCTGCGCCAGATCGAGGAGATCGTGAACACCGAGGAGGACGTCTCCACCCTCGGCCTGCCCGACGAGGCCGAAGCCATGCGCCGCCTGAAGGCCATGGGCTTCTCGGACGCGCGGCTGGCGGCGCTGACCGGCAAAGAGGAAGCCGACGTGCGCGCCCATCGCCGGGGGCTGGGCGTGCGCCCGGTCTTCAAGCGGGTGGACACCTGCGCGGCCGAATTCGCCACCCCCACCGCCTACATGTATTCCACCTACGAGACCGGGGCGTGCGAATCCGAACCCACGGGGCGGAAGAAGGCGGTCATCCTGGGCGGGGGGCCGAACCGGATCGGCCAGGGGATCGAGTTCGACTACTGCTGCTGTCACGCCGCGTTCGCCTTCGAGGAGATGGGCATCGAGTCCATCATGGTGAACTGCAACCCCGAGACCGTCTCGACCGACTACGACACCGCCGACCGGCTGTATTTCGAGCCCCTGACCGACGAGGACGTGCTCGAGCTGATCGAGACCGAGCGCGCCAACGGCGAGCTGCTGGGCGTGGTGGTGCAGTTCGGCGGGCAGACGCCGCTGAAGCTGTCCACGGTGCTGGAGGCTGAAGGCGTCCCGATCCTGGGCACCGCGCCGGACGCCATCGACCTGGCCGAGGACCGCGAGCGCTTCAAGGCGCTGCTGGACGATCTGGGCCTGCGCCAGCCGCCCAACGCCATCGCCAAGTCGCTGGAGGAATCGCTGGAGGCCGCGCGCGGGCTGGGCTTCCCGCTGGTCCTGCGCCCCTCCCACGTGCTGGGCGGACGGGCGATGGAGATCGTGCGCGATGACGAGAGCCTGGAGCGCTACATCAAGGCGGCGGTCCACGTCTCGGGCAAGTCGCCGCTCCTGCTCGACCGCTATCTGACCGACGCGTCTGAAGTGGACGTGGACGCGGTGTGCGACGGCGACCGGGTCTGGGTCGCGGGCGTGATGGAGCACATCGAGGAGGCCGGGGTGCATTCGGGCGACAGCGCCTGCGCCATCCCGCCCTACTCGCTGTCCGACGAGATCGTCGCCGAACTGAAGGTCCAGGCCGAGAAACTGGCCCATGCCATCGGCGTGAAGGGCCTGATGAACGTGCAGTTCGCGGTCAAGGACGGGGAGATCTTCATTCTGGAGGTCAACCCGCGCGCCAGCCGCACCGTGCCCTTCGTGGCCAAGGCCATCGGCGCGCCGGTGGCGGCCATCGCCGCCAAGGTTATGGCGGGCGCCAAACTGGACGGTTTCGAGACCCCGTCCTCCAACCCCGGCCACGTGGCGGTGAAGGAGGCGGTCATGCCTTTCTCCCGCTTCCCCGGCGTGGACCCGATTCTGGGTCCCGAGATGCGCTCGACCGGCGAGGTCATGGGCATCGACAGCCGCTTCGAGGCCGCCTTCGCCAAGGCCCAGCTGGGCGCGGGCGTGAAGCTGCCGCGCACGGGCACGGTCTTCGTCTCGCTCAAGGAGAGCGACAAGGCGATGATGATCGAGCCCTGCCGCCAGCTCACCGAGATGGGGCTGAAGGTGATCGCCACGGCGGGCACCGCGCAGACGCTGGAGGAGGCGGGCGTGCCCGTCACCCGCATCAACAAGGTGTTCGAAGGCCGGCCCCACATCGTGGACGCGCTCAAGAACGGCGAGGTGCAGCTGGTGTTCAACACCACCGAGGGGCGGCAATCCATGATCGACAGCTATTCGATCCGCCGCACCGCGCTGGAGCGGAAAGTGCCCTGCTACACCACCGCGTCGGCCAGCCGGATCGCCGTCAGGGCCATCGCGGCCATCGATGCAGGCGCGCTTGAACCGCGGGCGTTGCAATCTTATCGTAAGGCGACCCCTTGAAGGCGCGTCGAACACGGGCCTAATCTCAGGACCGTATAGCGCGAGTTTGTCCCAAATGCAGAAGATCCCCATGACCGCCGAGGGCCAGAGGGCCCTCGACGAAGAGCTGAAGCACCTGAAAACCGTGGAGCGTCCCGCGGTGATCGCCGCCATTTCCGAGGCGCGCGAGCATGGCGACCTGTCCGAGAACGCGGAATATCACGCGGCCAAGGAGCGCCAGAGCTGGATCGAGGGCCGCGTGGCCGAGCTCGAGGACAAGCTCGCGCGCGCGCAGGTCATCGACGTGTCGCGCATGAGCGGCGAGCAGGTGAAGTTCGGCGCCACCGTGACCGTGCTGGACGAGGACACCGAGGCGGAAGCCACCTACAAGATCGTCGGCGACGACGAGGCGGACGTGAAATCGGGCAAAATCTCCCTGTCCTCGCCCATCGCCCGCTCGATGATCAACAAGGAAGTCGGCGACGTGGTCGAGGTCACCGCCCCCGGCGGCATCAAGACCTATGAGATCATGAAGGTGGAGTGGCTGTAGGCCGCCTGGCTTGATGTGACGGATTGAAAGGGGCGCTCCATATGGAGCGCCCCTTCATCGGTTTCAGGGCTGGACACGCCCCGCCGCTCCTCTACCCTCGCCGGCGCGCTCATTGGTCGCCGCGAGGCGATAATAGGGAATCCGGTGCGCCGCGCCCCGAAGCCTCGGGACGTGCGGCAAGTCCGGAGCTGCCCCCGCAACTGTCGGCGGTGAAGCCGTTTTCCATAACGCCACTGGTCCTCGGGCCGGGAAGGCGGGAAACGGCCAGGCCCGCAAGCCAGGAGACCTGCCAGCGAGCGCCCGTTCAACGCTATCGGCCGGGCGGGGTGCACCGGTGGAGGACATGACATGACCTGCACGACCAGCGGCCACGCGCCGCCTTTCTCCTTGCGTCTAGCCGCGGAGCGAATGCGCGCGGGCTGAGCCCCCGCGCGTCGGACCCGCGACGCTTTCATTTTTTCCGACACGACACGCCCCTCCCCCTCGCGGGAGGGCGCAGGGCCGCGCGCCGCGCGGCCTGCAAGGAGCTGACTGATGACCAAATCCGCCAATCTCGGCTTCCCCCGCATCGGGGCGAAGCGCGAACTGAAATTCGCCGTGGAATCCTTCTGGCGCGGGGAAACCGGCGCCGAGGCGCTGGAAACCGCCGCCGCCGGGCTGCGCGACACGCACTGGAAACTCCAGGCCGAAGCCGGGGCCGACATCGTGCCCACGGGCGACTTCTCACTTTACGACCAGGTTCTGGACATGGCCGTGCTGCTGGGCGCGGTCCCGGCGCGGTTCTCCGCTCTGGAGGGGCTGGCGCGGTATTTCGCCATGGCCCGCGGCGCGGACGGCGTGCCCGCCATGGAGATGACCAAGTGGTTCGACACGAACTACCACTACATCGTGCCCGAGCTGGCCGCCGATCAGTCCTTCGCCCTGTCGGGCGACGCGCCGGTCCGCCAGTTCCGCGAGGCCCGGGCGCTGGGCCTGAACGCGCGCCCGGTGGTGATCGGGCCGGTCACCTTCCTGAGCCTGTCCAAGCCCGCCGAGGGCGCGGATTTCGACCCCGTGAGCCTGATCGAGGCGCTCCTGCCCGCCTATGAGGCGCTGCTGGCGAACCTTCGCGACGCGGGCGCGGAGTGGGTGCAGATCGACGAGCCGGTGCTGGCCACCGACCTGTCCCAAGCCCAGCGCGCCGCGTTCGAGACCGCCTATGAGCGGCTGAGCCGGACGGGTCCGCGCCTGATGCTGACCAGCTATTTCGGGCCGCTGGCGGACAATCTCGATCTGGCGATCCTGGCGGGCACGGCGGGCCTGCATCTCGATCTGGTCCGCGGGGCCGGAGACCTGGACCCGGCGCTGGAGCGGCTGCGGCCCGGACAGCGCCTGTCGCTGGGCGTGGTCGACGGGCGGAACGTGTGGCGCACCGATCTGGACCGCGCCTACTCGCCGGTCCGGCGCGCCGCCGAGGCGCTGGGGCCTGACCGGATCGAGATCGCGCCGTCGTGCTCGCTGCTGCACAGCCCGGTCGATCTGGACCGGGAGGACGGGCTGGACGGCGAGCTGAAGAGCTGGCTGGCCTTCGCCGTGCAGAAGCTGGGCGAGGTCAAGGCGCTGGCGCTGGCCGCGGCGGGCGATCCGGGCAGCGCGCCCGCCTTCGGCGCCTCGCGCGCTGCGGCGGCCAGCCGCCGGGCGTCT
>VJOU01000216.1 GCA_007050995.1 Glycocaulis profundi
CTCTTTATCATCACTGATCTGCAGAATGCAATCACATCCAGGTTTTGTCTACTTTCTCCTTCTCTTYTTCACTTTMCATCTCGTCCCCGCCGCCGTAATATCAGACGGAGAGGTGGCTCGAAAGTTGGAAGCGGATCTGTTCGAGGCATCCGCCCCTTCAGGTAATTGGGAATCGACTGAGGTGAATGAAAARGACGCAGAGACGGAGGTGGGGCTGGTAGGCGAACTCGCTGAGTCTGCRCGGCGAAGGGATGTGCTTGTACCAGCTGGGTGGCGYCGCTTCCGACGGAGAATCAGTCGCGCATTYCGAAGGATTGGTGATGGYATTCGAAGAGCCTTCAGAGSGCCATGGAAAGTCTGTTTCCCCACTTGTCCGAATGGCGTCAGAAGGCCRGGTCACTGGAATGCCTAGGTGTCTGCGAACGACCTTTGTCTGTKCTTRCTGCTCGTTATCTTTATCGCATGTA
>VJOU01000217.1 GCA_007050995.1 Glycocaulis profundi
CTCTTTATCAT
Source organism: Glycocaulis profundi (assembly GCA_007050995.1). Taxonomy (GTDB): domain Bacteria; phylum Pseudomonadota; class Alphaproteobacteria; order Caulobacterales; family Maricaulaceae; genus Glycocaulis; species Glycocaulis profundi. The sequence continues at coordinate 12 of VJOU01000217.1, forward strand.
CACTGATCTGCAGAATGCAATCACATCCAGGTTTTGTCTACTTTCTCCTTCTCTTCTTCACTTTACATCTCGTCCCCGCCGCCGTAATATCAGACGGAGAGGTGGCTCGAAAGTTGGAAGCGGATCTGTTCGAGGCATCCGCCCCTTCAGGTAATTGGGAATCGACTGAGGTGAATGAAAAGGACGCAGAGACGGAGGTGGGGCTGGTAGGCGAACTCGCTGAGTCTGCACGGCGAAGGGATGTGCTTGTACCAGCTGGGTGGCGCCGCTTCCGACGGAGAATCAGTCGCGCATTTCGAAGGATTGGTGATGGCATTCGAAGAGCCTTCAGAGGGCCATGGAAAGTCTGTTTCCCCACTTGTCCGAATGGCGTCAGAAGGCCGGGTCACTGGAATGCCTAGGTGTCTGCGAACGACCTTTGTCTGTGCTTGCTGCTCGTTATCTTTATCGCATGTA
>VJOU01000218.1 GCA_007050995.1 Glycocaulis profundi
GGACGACCAATCCCAATTCCCAACTCAGGTTTGCAAGTAACCCAACTCGGTCATGTTAAGGATTTGGCCACAGCTTTTATAAAGGTTTTAGGAAACGAAAAAGCCAGCAAGCAAGTGTACAATATATCCGGAGATAGATATGTTACCTTTGATGGACTAGCAAGAGCTTGTGCTAAGGCTGGTGGATTCCCTGAGCCCGAGATCATTCACTATAATCCTAAGGAGTTTGATTTTGGGAAAAAGAAAGCATTTCCATTCAGGGACCAGCATTTCTTTGCATCGGTGGAGAAAGCTAAGGCGGAGCTTGGAATCATCCCTGAATATGGCTTGGTTGAAGGTTTGACGGACTCATACAATCTGGACTTTGGTCGAGGAACGTTTAGGAAAGCAGCCGATTTCACCACAGATGACATGATTCTTGGCAAGAGCCTTGTTTTGAGCTGATTACCATTTTTGTTCCCCACCC
>VJOU01000044.1 GCA_007050995.1 Glycocaulis profundi
GCCTGGCGCCGGTGGTCTCCGCACCGCCCGAAACCGATCAGGGGCGGCTGGTCCGTCGGCCGGCGCCGACCTCGCCCGGCGCACCTGCCGGAACCGGGCGGGACGGCGGCCAGCCGCCCCGCGCTCGATCCCGCTCTTTCAGCGGGGGAACCGTCACTCCCCCCGCCTCGAGGCGCCGCGCGCCGCCCGCGACAGATCGGACGGTCCGGACCCGTCCCCCTCCCTGCGATGCGGCTGAGAGGAGATTACGGCAGGTCCGAAGGGGGGTGGATAAGTTTGGGGTTTGCCCTAGCACCGTCATCCCCCGGCTCGACCGAGGGACCCAGCCGGATGCCGGTCCAGTGCGGCGGAACGGGTTGCCGGATGGGTGGCCCGGTCGAGCCGGACCATGACGGCAGGTGGGGAATAGCCGAAAAGAAAAGGCCCGGATCGCTCCGGGCCTCGTCGTCTAGCTGTCCAGGAAGCTGCGGAGTTTGCGGCTTCGGCTGGGGTGTTTGAGTTTGCGCAGGGCCTTGGCTTCGATCTGGCGGATGCGTTCGCGGGTGACCGAGAACTGCTGGCCGACCTCTTCGAGCGTGTGATCGGTGTTCATGCCGATGCCGAAGCGCATCCGCAGGACGCGCTCCTCGCGCGGGGTGAGGCTGGCGAGCACCAGGGTGGTGGTCTCGCGCAGGTTCGAATGGATCGCCGCGTCGATGGGCAGGACCGCGTTCTTGTCCTCGATGAAATCGCCCAGATGGCTGTCCTCCTCGTCCCCGATGGGGGTTTCGAGGCTGATCGGCTCCTTGGCGATCTTCATCACCTTGCGGACCTTTTCGAGAGGCATGGAGAGCTTCTCGGCCAGCTCCTCGGGCGTCGGCTCGCGGCCGATCTCGTGGAGCATCTGGCGGGAGGTGCGCACGATCTTGTTGATCGTCTCGATCATGTGCACCGGGATGCGGATCGTGCGCGCCTGGTCGGCGATGGACCGGGTGATGGCCTGACGGATCCACCAGGTCGCGTAGGTGGAGAACTTGTAGCCGCGGCGGTATTCGAATTTGTCGACCGCCTTCATCAGGCCGATATTGCCCTCCTGGATCAGGTCCAGGAACTGCAGGCCGCGATTGGTGTATTTCTTGGCGATGGAGATCACGAGGCGCAGATTGGCCTCGACCATCTCCTTCTTCGCGATCCGGGCCTCGCGGGCGCCCTTCTGGACGGTCGCCACGATGCGGCGGTAGTCGTCGATGGGCACGCCCGATTCCTGGGCCAGCTCGGCGATCTGGGTGCGGATGCTCGCGCTGTCCTCGGCCTCGCGCTCGATGAACTTCGCCCACGACTTGGACTTGTCGGCATAGCCGTCCAGCCAGCTGGGGTTCAGCTCGTTGCCCTGATAGGCCTTGATGAATTCGCCGCGCGGCACGCCGTGGGCGTCGGCCATGCGCAGCAGCTTGCCTTCGAGATTCATCAGACGCTTGTTGATGGCGTCGAGCTGTTCGACCAGCGCCTCGATCCGGGCGTTGTTCAGGTGCAGCGAGTTCAGATTCGCCACGATGCGCTCGAACACGCCGTCATAGGTCTCCTGGTCCTTCTTGGAGAAGGCCTTGCCCTCCATGCGCAGGCCGACCAGCTTGTCCTGGAGCTTGCGGAAGGTGGAGAAGTCCTCGGCGATCGCGTCCAGCGTCTCCATGACGCCGTCGCGCAGCTCGGCCTCCATGGCGGCGAGGGACAGGTTCGCGCCCTCCTCGTCGTCATCGTCGTCGTCGGACTTGGCCTCTTCGGACTCGCCGTCCTCGGACTCCTCCGAGCCCTCGGCCTTATTGGTCTCTTCGCCGTCGTCCTCGCCGTCCTCGTCATCGTCGGCGGTCTGGGCGGTGGCGTCCTCGCGGGTGCCGCCATAGGTGGCGTCCAGATCGATGATGTCGCGCAGCAGGACCTGGCCCGACTGGAGTTCGTCGCGCCAGACCATGATCGCTTCGAAGGTCAGCGGGCTTTCGCACAGCCCGCGGATCATCGCGTTGCGGCCCGCCTCGATGCGCTTGGCGATGGCGATCTCGCCCTCGCGGGAGAGCAGCTCCACCGAGCCCATCTCGCGCAGATACATCCGCACGGGGTCGTCGGTGCGGTCCTGGGCGGCGCCGGTGTTCTGGCCGGCGACCTCGGACTTGGCCTTCTTGGCGACCGCGCGCGAGCCGGACTCGTCCTCGTCCTCGTCGGCCGCGGCGGGAGCGCTGTCCGAAGCGCCCTCCTCGTAGTCCTCCTCGGAGTCCACGACGGTGATTCCCATCTCGGAGAGCTGGGCGAGCACGTCCTCGATCTGCTCGGAGGAGAACTCCTCGCTGGGCAGGACCTTGTTCAGCTCGTCATGGGTGACGTAACCGCGCTTCTTCGCGGTTTTGATCATCGCCTTGACCGACTGATCGGTGAGATCGAGCAGCGGGCCGTCCTGGGTTTCGGCGCTGGTCTCGGCGGTGTCCGTCGCAGGTTTCGTCATGCGTGAAATTCGCTCCCTCGAGCATATGAACGCGCCGCGCGGACATTCGTCCGCCCGGCGGCTGTCATCTCTTGCGGCTGCGCCGGATGCCGGCGACGAGCTGGCGCATGCGGTCGGAGTCCTCGTCTCCCAGGACCTGCAGGGTCAATGCGCGCTCTTCGGCTTCGCGTACGTCAGAACCAGCCCTATCCATATAGGAAAGCGCCAGCCTGCGCCAAGCCTCCGCGCGGGCGTCCAATGCAGCGTCCTCTCCCCCCATGGCGGCGCGCATCGGTCTGCGTTCGCGCTCCAGCCGTCGAATGGCCTCTGAGAAGCCCCGCCGCGCGAGCCCGGCCCGAAGGCCGCCCTCGCCGGAGGCTTCCCCCGTGGAGAGCGCGTCTAGAACGGCCTCGCGCAGGCTGTCAAGCGGCCCCATGGGCAGCTCGGACAGCGTCTCGGCCTCCGCCTCGGCGATCTCGGGCCAGTCGATGGCCGCCAGAAGCAGGTGGCGCGCGGCCGGAGGAGCGTGCGGCGTCTTGATCGCGCGCTTGGTCGAGGACATGGGCGGGCCGGCCAGAGGATCGTCATTGCGCCGCTTCCAGCCGCCCGAGGCCGGTCGTCGCGCGGGACTGCCGAACGCCTCGGCCAGCCTCCGGTCGAACTCGGCGCGGTATTCCGCCTTGATGTCGGGATCGGCGATCTTGGCGTTCAGCGCGCGCAGCCGCTTGCGGAAGCCCGCGCGCCGGTCAGGATCGTCCAGCGGTTCGGCGGCGAACTCGCGCTCCCACAAGACGTCCGCCAGCGGGCGGGCGCCCGCGATGGCCTCGTGCAGGGCCTTCGCGCCCTTGTCGCGCAGCAGATCGTCGGGGTCCTGGCCGTCGGGCAGGAAGACGAAGCGCAGGGTCTTGCCCGGCTCGAGCAGCGCCAGCGCCCGCTCGGCGGCCAGCGCGGCGGCGCGGCGGCCCGCCTCGTCGCCGTCCAGACACACCACCGGTTCGGGCCCGGCCCGCCACAGAAGGCGGATCTGGTCCTCGGTCAGCGCGGTGCCCAGCGGGGCGACCGCATGGGGCAGACCGGCCCGGGCGAAGGCGATCACATCCATATAGCCCTCCGCCACGATCAGGCCCTTCGCCCTTATGGCGGGGTCGTGGGCGGCGGTGCGGGCCTCGGGATAGCGGTACAGGACCGAGCCTTTGTGAAACAGCGGGGTCTCGGGCGAGTTGAGGTATTTGGCGCGGACGTCTTTGGACATCGCCCGCCCGCCGAAAGCCACCAGCCGGCCGCGGGGATCCTTGATGGGGAAGATGATCCGGCCGCGGAAGCGGTCATAGGCCTCGCCGCCATCGTCGGGGCGGATGACCAGACCCGCCTCGTCGAGCTCGGCGACCGTGGCGCCCTCGGCCATCAGAAAGTCGCGCAGGGCGCGGCGGTCGTCGGGGGCATAGCCCAGCCCGAAGGCCTCGATCTCTTTGTCCCCCAGCCCGCGCCCGCGCAGATACTCGCGCGCGGCGGCGGCGTCCGAGCCCTTCAGCTTGCGGGCGAAGAAGCGCTGGGCGAGCTCGACCCATTCGATCAGGCCTTTTCGCTTCTCCTCGCGGCGGGCGGCCTCGGGGTCGGCCTTGGGCACTTCCAGCCCCGCCTCGCGGGCCAGCGCCTCGACCGCCTCCATGAAGCTGAGGCCTTGCGTCTCCTGCAGCCAGGTGAACACGTCGCCGTGCTTCTGGGAGGAGAAGCAGTGATAGAAGCCCTTCTCGTCATTGACGAAGAAGGAGGGCGTGCGCTCCTTCTTGAACGGGGACAGCCCGGCGAACTCGCGGCCCTGACGGCGCAGCGCGACGGTCCGGCCGATCAGGTCGGAGGGCCGGATGCGCGTCTTGATCTCGTCGAGAAAGCCGTCGGGAATGGCCATGAAACGCCGCTGCTGGAACGAAACGGGCCGCGCGCCTTCCGACGCGCGGCCCCTGTCTGAACGATAGGCCAGCCTCGTCGCCGAGACCAGCGGGCGATCAGGCCGTCTGGCCCTGAAGGAGGGTTTTGACCTCCTGGCCGGCTTTGGCGAAGTCCATCCGCCCGGCATGGCGCTGTTTCAGCTCGCCCATGCAGCGGCCCATGTCCTTCAGCCCCGACGCGCCCAGTTCGGACACCACCTCGCGGGCGGCGGCCTCGATCTCGGCCCCGTCCATGGGTGTGGGCAGGTATCCGCGCACGATCTCGGCCTCGGCGCGCTCCTTCTCGGCCAGATCGAGACGGCCCGCGTTCTCGTAGGTCTCCGCGCTCTCCTCGCGCTGCTTGACCAGCTTTTGCAGGATGGAGAGGATTTCGCCCTCCTCGCACCCTTCGCAGCGGTCTTCGGCGCGCGCGGCGATGTCGCGGTCCTTGATCGCGGCCTGGATCAGGCGGAGCGTGCCCACGCGGAGCGCGTCCTTCGCCTTCATCGCCTCTTTGGTGTCGGCCATCAGCCTGTCACGTATGGACATCGGTGTTTCCCTGTGAGGCGGCGTTTCCGCGCCCCACCCTAACTCATTGATTGGCAGTCAGAATTACAAGTGCAGCAGTGCTTGACGCCCACGCCGGGCCTGTCTAGCTTCCGCGCGTTTGTCCCAACGGTTCGCTCAAGCGGCTCCATCCGTGCGATAACGCGCTGCGTCAGCGGCGCGGAGAGGTATGTCGGAAATGTCCCAGAATCAAGCCCTCGCCCCTTCACCTTTCCAAGAGCGGCCCGCGGACGGAGCCACCGGCGCGATCGTCCTGGCCGACGGGACGGTCGTTTACGGACAGGGCGCGGGCGCGAGCGGGGTCGCGACCGGCGAGCTGTGCTTCAACACCGCCATGACGGGCCATCAGGAAATTCTCGCAGATCCGTCCTATTCCGGCCAGATCGTGTGTTTCACCTTCCCCCATGTAGGCAATACCGGCGCCAATTCGGACGACGAGGAAGCCGCCAGCGATCTGGCGATGAAGGCCGCGGTCGGCATGGTCAGCCGCGCGCCCCTCACCCCGCCCGCCAACTGGCGCGCGGAGCAGAGCTTCGCCGAATGGCTGGGCGCGCGCGGCATCATCGCCGTGACGGGGGTGGACACCCGCGCCCTGACCCGGCTGATCCGCGAACGCGGCATGCCCATCGCGGCCATCGCCCACGCGCCGGACGGCAAGTTCGACATCGAGGCCCTGAAGAAGGCCGCGCAGGACGCCCCCTCCATGGAAGGCGCCGAACTGGCCCGCGCGGTCAGCCGCGGCGAGGCGGGCGACTGGGCGGTCGGCGGCTGGGACTGGGAGGGCGGCACGTATGCGGCAGGTCCCAAGGACGGCCCGAAAGTGGTCGTGCTCGATTACGGGGTGAAGGCGAACATCCTGCGCCGGCTGGCCGCGTCGGGCGCGCGGGTGCACGTGGCGCCGGGCTCGGCCTCGGCGGAAGACGTGCTGGCGATGGCGCCTGCGGGCGTGGTGGTCTCGAACGGGCCGGGCGACCCCGCCGCGACGGGGCAGTACGCGCTGGAGACCATCCGCGGGATCATCGACGCGAAAGTGCCGGTTCTGGGCATCTGCCTGGGCCACCAGATGATCGCGCTGGCCGTCGGCGGCAAGACCGAGAAGATGGCCCAGGGCCATCACGGCGCGAACCACCCGGTCAAGAACATCGAGACCGGACAGGTCGAGATCGTGTCGATGAATCACGGCTTCGCGGTGGACCGCGACAGCCTGCCCTCCGACGCGGTGGAGACCCATGTCTCGCTGTTCGACGGCACCAATTGCGGCTTCCGCCTGAAGGATCGCCCGGTGATGAGCGTGCAGCACCACCCTGAAGCCAGCCCCGGCCCGCAGGACAGCTTCGGCGTGTTCGACGGCTTCGTGGGGTCGCTCAAGGGGCGTTAAACGTTCGCACACGCAACGTGCGACGAGGTTTTGACCGCATCCGCGTCTGGTCTAGCTTACGTATCTGTAATGGTGGCGTCCGTGCCGAGGGACCGGCGGATCGCCCGGATGCGGAGACCGGCCATGACGCTTTCGCGCGCGCTTCTGATCGCGGTGTTCACGGGGGCTGCGGCTCTCGCCGCGGGCTGTTCAGGCGGGGGCGGCGGCAGTTCCGGGCCGCCCAGCGTGGCGCCGCCTCCGCCCCCTCCTCCGCCGCCTCCCCCACCGCCTCCCCCGCCGGGCAATCCGTCCGATTTCGAGACAGCAGAGTACGATCGGGACTATTCCCTCCGGCTGATGAACACCTCTACGGCCTATGCCGCGGGCGCGACCGGGCAAGGCGTCACGGTGGCGGTCATAGACAGCGGGCTGGACACTGCTCACCCTGAGTTCAGCGGTCGGGTTTCAAGCGCCAGCCGGGACATCACGAGCAATATCGGCGCTTCTGGCAATCGCGGGGTGGCTGACGTCGATGGACACGGAACGGCGGTGGCGGGAATCGTCGCGGCGGCCAAGGACGGCAGAGCCATGCACGGCGTGGCCTTCGAAAGCACGATCCTGGGCATAAGGGCCGACACGCCGGGAAGCTGCGAGGAGGATGGCGGCGAGGGCTGCACCTTCTCCGATGCCAACACGGCCAGAGCGATACGGCACGCCTACAGTAATGGCGCGGCGGTCATCAACCTGTCGCTGGGCCGTGAGCCGGGCGGCAGCGACCGGTTCACCCAGACCTTCGCCGCCATGGCTGAAGCCGCCGAGCGCGGCGTTTTCATCGTCATCTCCGCAGGCAATCGCGAGGACGCGGACACTCCACCCAGCAATTCGCCGGGCTTTCCAGCCAATTTCGCTAACGACGCACGAGCGCAAGGCTTCGCCGTCGCGGTCGGGTCGGTGGATTCCAACAGCGCCATCTCCGTTTTCTCCAATCGAGCCCAAGGCAGCGAACGCGTGTTTCTCGTCGCGCCGGGGGACCGCGTGGTCACGACTTTTCCCGACGACCGATACGTGACCGCCAGCGGCACGTCCTTCGCCGCGCCGCACGTGTCGGGCGCGCTGGCGCTGCTGATCCAGGCTTTCCCCAACCTGTCGGGCAATGACGCGCTGTCGATCCTGTTCGACACCGCGATCGATCTCGGCGCGACGGGTCCGGACGCCATCTACGGCATGGGCCTCATCGACCTGGCCGCCGCCTTCCAGCCCGTCGGCGCGTCGTCGGTGGCGATGGGCGGGGCGACGGGCCAGTCCGTGCCTGTGGGGGCTCTGGCTCTGGCGCCGTCGGGGGCGTCGGGCGACTGGCTGTGGGAGAGCGGGTTCGTGGACGGGGCGGTGCTGCGCGACGGGTATGACCGGGCCTTCCGCTTCGATCCCGCGCCCTCGGACGTGCGCGGCGATGGCGGGCTGGGCGCGCTTCAGACCGCCGCGCGGGCGGGGCTGGCGCGCCAGTCGGTGACCCATGCGGGGCCGGCCAGCGTGCACATGCGCGTCACGCCCGAGCGGACCCGCGCGCTCAGAAACATGCCCGAGGAGGTCTATCAGGACCGGCCCGACGTCTCCTTCCGCTTCACCCACGGGGCGGCGACCATCGAGGCGGGCCGCGGGTTCGCCGCGCCCGGCCCCCTGCCCGGCGCGGGCGTGGCGGTGCTGTCAGAGACCCGCTTTTCCGGGGCGGTGGCCAATCTGACCGGATCGCGCGACTGGGCGACGGTCAGGTACAGGTTCGGAGACGCGGCGGTCAGCTTCCGCACCGCCGAGAGCGATCTGGGCGGGGTGTCCGCGGCGGCGGCGAGCTGGGATTTCGGCCGCCATCAGATCGCGCTGGAGGTCGGCGAGGGCCGGGAGGACTTCGCGGCGCTGGGCGGTCGGATCGCGGGTCGGTTCGGGATGGAGGACGCCAGCCGGAACAGCTTCGCCGCGGCGCTGTGGTCGGGCGAGCTGGGTCTGGGCTGGCGGGGCGCGGCGCGCTTCGAGCAGGCCCGGGCCGACATCGCCCTGCCCGCCTGGATGGGGGTGGAGGACCAGGTCGCGGCCACCGCCTGGAGCG
>VJOU01000219.1 GCA_007050995.1 Glycocaulis profundi
AAAAGAGCAGAAGTCAAGTTTTTAACTGAAGGAAAATTTCTCAAAATGAGTAAGCTTCAGAGTGAAGCCCTCAGAGAGGCGATTACCCAAATTACGACTGATGCCAAGGAAAAGAAACGTAACTTCACCGAAACCATTGAGCTTCAGATTGGTTTGAAGAACTACGATCCCCAAAAGGACAAGCGTTTCAGTGGAACTGTCAAGTTGCCACACATTCCTCGTCCCAAGTTGAAGGTTTGCATGCTCGGAGATGCCCAGCATGTTGAAGAGGCTCAAAAAATTGGCCTTGAATACATGGATGTTGAGAGCCTGAAGAAGCTGAACAAGAACAAGAAGATGGTGAAGAAACTTGCTAAGAAACATCAAGCCTTTTTGGCTTCTGAGTCCGTCATCAAGCAGATTCCTCGTTTGTTGGGACCTGGTTTGAACAAGGCAGGTAAGTTCCCTACTCTTGTTTCCCACCAG
>VJOU01000220.1 GCA_007050995.1 Glycocaulis profundi
CTTCAGTCGATGACGGTGGCCCAGCAAAGACCCATTCTCTGACCTCTCAAGAGGGCGATTTAGTGCAAGTGGCTACAAGGAACCTAACAAAGATGGCTCGCAAATCACCAAAAGGGGATGAGGAAGAAGGAGACAAAGACATTGAAGGAGAACAAAAAGCAGCGCAATCAGAGGTTCAGTCCACTCCACTGAGCGGTTCGGTGAAGTCGTGGACTGCGAAGCAGGTGGCACAGTTGTTGCATGAAACACCGAACTGTGCATCCTACGCAAAGGCCTTCGAGGAGAATGAGATTGATGGCGAGGCGCTGACTCTCCTCAAATTAACTCATTTCGTTGAGCCACCKTTGAGCATGAAAGTCGGACACGCAGCAAAGTTTGCCAGCCGAGTATTAAAAATGGTCGACAGCCCGTCAACAGTTTTTCATCCCCCTAGCTTTATTGCTTCATTTATTAGTAACCTTAAG
>VJOU01000221.1 GCA_007050995.1 Glycocaulis profundi
AGTCACATTACTAGTTATTTAGAATAGCAAACTAAGCACGCTCTCCACGGATACGCCGAGCCAACTGGATGTCCTTGGGCATGATTGTGACCCTCTTGGCATGGATAGCACACAAGTTGGTATCCTCAAAGAGACCCACAAGGTATGCCTCTGCCGCCTCCTGGAGTGCCAACACAGCGTGGCTCTGGAACCTCAGATCGGTCTTGAAATCCTGGGCGATTTCACGAACAAGCCTCTGGAATGGCAATTTGCGGATCAGCAATTCGGTACTCTTCTGGTACTTACGGATTTCACGGAGAGCGACGGTTCCGGGACGGTAACGATGGGGCTTCTTCACTCCTCCGGTTGTCGGAGCTGATTTCCTTGCAGCCTTAGTAGCAAGTTGCTTCCTGGGAGCCTTACCACCAGTTGATTTACGAGCAGTTTGTTTCGTACGAGCCATTTCTTTTCAAACAAATCAAACG
>VJOU01000222.1 GCA_007050995.1 Glycocaulis profundi
TTTTATTGTCATATAGTTAAAGTACCATTTCTTGTAGATCGACTTCCCGGCCACCATATCACATCGATCATGGCTGTCATGCATGATCTGATCGCTGCTACTGGGGTTGAAGCTGGAGAGTGTCCATAGCATTGGTAATCTTATGAGTAATATCAACAAGTGCATCCGGGTCAGGGACGTCTTCCCTCATCTTCTCATACTCAAAGGTCCAAGTCACCAAACTCTTTTCATCCTTTTGCTTAACATAAGCAGTCGATTTAAAGCTTTTGTAAACCTGCATCATTTCTCCTCCAAATGCCCTGAAAGTGATTGACTTTTTTGTTATCGTCAGCGGCTTCAATAACTACTTTCGAAGCTTGTGGTTTACCACCAATGAGATATGTCCAGGTGCTGATGGATCCAATGGCACCCCATTGGCCTTCATGCAAATTGCAACCTTGAACGTGATCAGGGGCTACGATCGA
>VJOU01000223.1 GCA_007050995.1 Glycocaulis profundi
CTTCAGTCGATGACGGTGGCCCAGCAAAGACCCATTCTCTGACCTCTCAAGAGGGCGATTTAGTGCAAGTGGCTACAAGGAACCTAACAAAGATGGCTCGCAAATCACCAAAAGGGGATGAGGAAGAAGGAGACAAAGACATTGAAGGAGAACAAAAAGCAGCGCAATCAGAGGTTCAGTCCACTCCACTGAGCGGTTCGGTGAAGTCGTGGACTGCGAAGCAGGTGGCACAGTTGTTGCATGAAACACCGAACTGTGCATCCTACGCAAAGGCCTTCGAGGAGAATGAGATTGATGGCGAGGCGCTGACTCTCCTCAAATTAACTCATTTCGTTGAGCCACCTTTGAGCATGAAAGTCGGACACGCAGCAAAGTTTGCCAGCCGAGTATTAAAAATGGTCGACAGCCCGTCAACAGTTTTTCATCCCCCTAGCTTTATTGCTTCATTTATTAGTAACCTTAAG
>VJOU01000224.1 GCA_007050995.1 Glycocaulis profundi
GCCCGAACCACCCCCGTACGAATGAAATATGAGGAAACCTTGGAGACCAGTGCATTGGTCTGCAACTTTGCGAGTTCTGTCGAGAACTAGGTCCACCATTTCTTTCCCTACTGTGTAGTGTCCACGAGCATAGTTATTAGCTGCGTCCTCTTTCCCGGTAATAAGTTGATCAGGATGGAATAGCTGGCGGTAAGTCCCGGTTCTCACTTCATCAATAACGGTGGGTTCTAAGTCGACAAAAATTGCCCGAGGAACATGTTTTCCAGCTCCAGTTTCACTAAAGAACGTCGAGTAAGAGTCATCACCGCCTCCTATAGTCTTGTCGCTAGGCATTTGACCGTCTGGTTGGATTCCATGCTCTAGGCAGTAGAGCTCCCAACAGGCGTTTCCAATCTGACAACCACCCTGGCCGATGTGGATACTGATACATTCACGCATTTTGAGATAGCGGTTGTAGTTGAC
>VJOU01000045.1 GCA_007050995.1 Glycocaulis profundi
GGAATACCGATCCCGGCTCGGGAACGCCGGCCGGGGCGCTGCGCTGCGCCAAGGCTCCGCGCCCCGGCCTCTGGACATCCACCCTGACCCCAGGTCAGATCAACCGAGGACTCTCGTTACGGCTGGATGAAAGCCGGGGGTCACGTCACCTGGCACCGTAGCGTTGTTGAACGTGATCACCCCAGTGGTGCTATTGTAAGGCACCACAACCTCACCCTCACACGTGCCTGCTATTGATGAAGCACCCACCACAAGGCTCAGCAGGTCGGGATTAGTATCCTCTCCGCTAATTTCCCAGCCAGAAGAGGGGTTCACAACTGTCCCACACAGGGCATTTCCTGGCGCGAATGATGCACCGGTCACAGTGGCGTTGCCAGCAGCGTCAATGTTGAAGCTCACCGTAACATTGCAAGCGATTTGCTGTGTCTGGAAAAGGTCCAGTTCGCCAGAGGCGGTGTATGCCCCCGGTGGTCCCAGCGGAAGGGCTAAGGCGGATGGGGCCGCCATCATAGCAGCGCCTAATGCGACCGTTATAGCAGTTGCTTTGTTGAACATAGTTTCCTCCATGATTTTTATCAGCCTCCGATTGAAGGCATTGCTAACGTAACCGTCAGCAACCTAGAGTCAAGGCATTTATTATTTAATATCAATAGGTTACAGGAACTCTGTTCGGCTGCGTCGAGCCGATCTAAAAGATTGCTCCGCCCTGCAGCAAAGGCCGCAGGGCGGGGATTTATCCTCAAAACCGCTTGGTCACCCGCAGGGCGAACAGGCGGGGGTCGAGGGTGAAGACGTTGGTCGTCAGACCCGTGTCGTCGCTGTTGACGAAGAAGTCGGTGATAGGGGTGGAATCAAACACGTTCTTGACGAAGAAATCGAAGGACAGGCCGTCGCGCGGTCGGGCCAGAGCGACGGACAGATTGGCGTTGTCCCAGGACCTGAGCCGGTCGAACTCGGTGTTGTAGACGCGCGCGAAGCTTTCGCCCTGCCAGTAGTAGTCGCCCCGGACCGTAAGCTCCCAGTCGTCCATGAAGAAGGTGTATGCGCCGCCCACGCTGACGGTCCATTCGGGTGCGTTGGGCAGGGAGTTGCCGCTCAGATCGGCCATGATGCCGCGCCCGTCATTCGGCGCGTCTGTAGTCGGGTCATATTCAAAACCGTAGAGCGCCCACAGGGGTAGATTAGATTCAAATTCAGGATTGAAGGTCCCGAAACGCGATGACCCCGCGCACAAGCCTTGGAGCGCAAACATCGTAAGATCCTCTCCCAAGGGTGTGTTGAAAATCGTTTCGACATGCTCGGTGGGGGCGATGCAGTTGGAAGGAACCTGAATCCAAGGCCGCAAAACCGTCCAGTCCGGATCGTCCTGGGTGCGGTTCATCACGTCGATGGAGCCTTCGCCGTCCGCGATGCGTGAGTTCAGATACCCGACATTGGCGAAAAGCTGGAGATTGCGTGTCGGCTGGAACAGTGTCTCCAGTTCCAGACCCCACATGCGGGCGTCGAAGTTCTCGTTCAGGGAAATTCGATCAACGATCTGCGAGACCTGGTAGTCTGTGTAATCATAGAAGAAGCCCGTGAGGTTTAGGGTCAGTTGGCCATCCATCAAGACGTTCTTGGTCCCGACCTCTAGCGCAGTGACGTACTCAGGCTCAAAGTCTTCGGCCAGCGGCAGATATTCGATCACGCCTGGATTGAGATCGACGCGCGGGGGATTCGTGCCGCCGCCCTTATATCCGCGTGCGAGGGAGGCATAGATCAGGGTGTCGCTGGTGAACGCCAGATCGGGCGTCCAGTCGAGGACAAGTCGTCCAGTCGTTGCACCCCAGCTCTGCCTTATGTCAGGCAATGCGGGGTAGCCGTAGGTAACAAATCCGCCGGAAGTCGGTCCTGGCTCTCCATCGATCTGAGCACCAAGTAGCAATTGGCTCGGATATGGGGTGCTGACCTTGCGGTCCTCGGTATGACGCAGACCCACGGTCAGACGCAAGTCCTGCGCCAGATCCCAATACCCCTCGCCGAATATGGAACGTGAACGAATTTCTACTTCGTTCTTGCTGCGGAAATAGTTATGACCATTGCCATCAAGATCGTTGAGTGGGGAGAAGTCCACCCCGACACATTCATAAGAACCGGACAACTCCGGATCATCGCAGCTGACTGTCTGGCCGGTCCCTCCCCCTGGAGGATACAAACCGGAGCCCACTCCGGTATTGTACCAATATTCTGCTATCATAGAGAACAAATTATTGAACACAAAGTAATCATCTTGAGATCTGAAATCGAGATAATTGGCTCCCACGCTGAAATTGAATCCGCCGTCAAAATCGGATGCCAATCGAAATTCTTGGTACCACTGACGATTGTTAGACTGGCTTAAATCGGCCGACACCATTCGATCTGACGGCCCAAGCTGAGGGTCGGTGTAGATACCGCCTGGCGTTGCCGGCGAGGGCGGGATCGGCTCTCCGAAAATATCCTCCGCATAGGATGAGTCATTGAAAATTGGATTGCTGACGAAGCGGTTGTAATCCTGCGTCGAGTAGTAGCTGTCTTCTGAGTAAGCTGTCTGAGAGTAGAACCGCAGGCGCTCGGTTACGGCGAACTCCATGTTCAGCTGTACGATGTCATTCTCAGCCCGAAAAATCGGATCATAGCTGGTGGCGACCTCCCTCAGGTCGCGCGACTGCGTCAGGCCTTCATAGGGATCTACCCTGTAGTCCAGAGGATGGAGAGGAACGCCATCTCTACGGCCGAGGGGAATTTGTCCCGCCATGTAAACATGCCCGAACGAGCCGGCGTTTGGCACCCCATAGGCTGCCTCGTCATCTAGTGAGCCAGGAAGGCAGCCCTGACTCAGGCGATTCCGCAGCAGCCCTTCCGGCACCGACGTATCCCCCACCACCTCCGGCCCCGGATCAGGCGTGCACAGCTGCTTGCCCGTACGCGCGCGGCGGTCATCCTCTTCGAAATGCTCCCAGATGATGTTGGCGCTGAAGCGGTCGTTCGGCTCCCACTGGGCGGACAGGCGCGCGCTCCACAAATCGCGGTCGTTCACCCAGGTGTCGTTGAAGCTGTTGTAGTCGAACCCGTCGCGCGTGGTTGACGCGGCGGCGGCCCGCACCGCGAAGGTGTCGGTGATCGGCACATTCAGCACGCCCATAAGCCGGCGGGTGTTGTAATTGCCGACCTCGACGCCCAGCTCGCCCTCGAACTCGTTGGTGGGCAGCATAGGGAACATGTTCACCACCCCGCCGGTGGCGTTACGGCCATAGAGCGTGCCCTGGGGCCCACGCAGCACCTCGACCCGGTTCACGTCGAGATATTCCTGCTCGAACAGTCGGTTCCGGATCAAGGGCGTGTTGTTGAAGCTGATCGCGACCGCCGGGTCGGAGCTGGCGGATATGGCCTTGGTCCCGATCCCGCGGATCGAGAAATTGTACATGGAGAAATTGGCCTTCGAGAACGCCACGTTGGGCACCGCGCGCAGCAGCTCCGAGCCGCCCTCGATGCGCATCGCGGTCAGGTCCTCCGAGCTCAGCGCCGTGACCGCGATGGGGATGTCCTGAATCACCTGCTCGCGGCGCTGGGCGGTGACCGTGATCACCTCGCGGACGGGCTGGCCCTGCTGAGCGGCGGGCTGGGAGACGCTCACCATCTCCGCATCTTCATGGGCCAGCGCGGGCGATGCCGCGGCAAGCAAAGCGAGCGCTGACGCACTGGATCCTAGGCGCGCACGAACACAGGCTGAAAAAGCCATTCAAATTTCTCCCCATATTGCCGGCCGCCCGTCCCTTGGCAGCCTTGTGATTGTTGGATGCCGCTTTTCACATCTGCTGATGGCACGGCTCCATCGACAGTTGCCCCCATGATCGATCTATTTATCTATATGTCAACATCTATTGACGTTTTTGTTGATTGGGCGCTTTCGACAGGGATACTCGTCGGCTTCAATTCTGTTATTTACATCTTAGTCAATTTTAGTCACATCCTATCCTATTAACGGGGGAGAGTCGCATGGACGCCGATGTCATCATCGTGGGCGGGGGGCTGGCCGGTCTCGCCGCCGCGGACGAGCTGGTCCGGGCGGGCAGGCGGGCGATCCTGCTCGATCAGGAGGATTCGGAGGCTCTGGGCGGACAGGCCTGGTGGTCGTTCGGCGGTCTGTTTCTGGTCGACTCGCCCGAGCAGCGCCGTATGGGCGTGAAGGACAGCTTCGATCTGGCCTGGCGCGACTGGACGGGCAGCGCGCGCTGGGACCGGATGGACGGGGCCTTCCCCGAGGACGAGTGGGGCGCGCGCTGGGCGCGGGCCTATGTCGAATTCGCCGCCGGAGAGAAACGGTCCTGGCTCAGGCAGCGCGGCATCCGCCTGACGCCCATGGTCGGCTGGGCCGAGCGCGGCGACGGCAGCGCCAGCGGGCACGGCAACTCCGTGCCGCGCTTTCATGTCGCCTGGGGCACGGGGACCGGGGTGTCCGATCCGTTCGCGGACCGCGCCCGTGAAGCCGCGTCTGAAGGAAAGCTGATCCTGCGCCACCGCCACCGCGCGGACGCGCTGATCCTCGAGGCGGGCCGCGTCACGGGCGTGTCGGGCAAGATCCTGGCGCCGTCCAGCCCCGGGCGGGGCCGCCCCTCCAGCCGCACGCCGGTGGGCGATTTCACCCTGAAGGCCCAGGCCGTGCTGGTCGCGTCGGGCGGCATGGGCGGCGATCACGGGCAGGTGCGCCGGTTCTGGCCCGCCCGCATGGGGACCCCGCCCGCAAGGATGCTCTCGGGGGTGCCCGCCCACGTGGACGGGCGGATGCTGGACATCGCGGGCGAGGCGGGCGCCCGGCTCGTGAACCAGGACCGCATGTGGCACTATGCCGAGGGCATAAGAAATTTCGATCCGGTGTGGCCCGACCACGCCATCCGCATCCTGCCCGGCCCGTCGCCCCTATGGTTCGACGCGCTGGGCCGGCGCCTGCCTTTCCCGGCTCTGCCCGGTTACGACACCGTGTCGACCCTGAAGCATCTGCGCACGACGCCGGACATCGCGCGCTTCAACCACTCCTGGTTCATCGTCACGCGGAAAATCCTGGAAAAGGAGTTCGCGCTGTCAGGCTCGGAACAGAACGGCGACATCACCAGCAAGGATCTGTGGCGGGTTCTGCGCACCCGTCTGGGCAGCGGGGCCACGCCGGAGGTGGAGGCGTTCAAGACCAAGGGCGCGGATTTCGTCGTCGCGGATGATCTCGAAACCCTGGTGGCGCGCATGAACACGCTGACCGACACGCCGCTCCTGCCGCCCGCCCTGATCCGCAGCCAGATCGAGGCGCGCGACGCTCAGATCGACAATCCCTATTCAAAGGACGCTCAGGTGACCGGGATTCATAACGCCCGGCGCTATCGCGGCGACCGGCTCGCGCGGGTGGCCCGGCCCCACAGGATTCTCGACCCCGCGGCGGGGCCGCTGATCGGGGTGAAGCTCCACATTCTGACCCGCAAGAGCCTGGGCGGCATCCAGACCGATCTGTCCGCGCGCGTGCTCACCCCGGACGGACCGCCGCTCGAAGGCCTGTACGCGGCGGGCGAGGCCGCCGGGTTCGGCGGCGGCGGGCTGCACGGCTACAACGCGCTGGAAGGCACTTTTCTGGGCGGGTGCCTGTTCACGGGACGCGTGGCGGGCCGGGCCGTGGCGGAGCAGGCCTGAGGCTCACCGCTGGCGCGTCCATGTCTGGGTCCGGCACAGCATGGGGGCGATGCAGCCGCGTACCTCGAGCGTGTCCGCATCCGCCAGCGTCAGTCGGCCGCGTCCGGCTTCGCTGCCGCTTTCAGGGTCATAGAGCGCGCCGCCCCTCCACGTCTCCGGCCCGCCGGTGAAACCGCTGAGCACGTCCACGCCGCGCAGCGGCCGGGACCGCAGGGCGGGATCGCGGTTGTTGCCGTCACGCAGATCCGGGTCGTCCCGCAGCGCCTCGGCGTCGATCAGGCTGCCGCACAGCGCCTCGCCGCAGGCGGCGATCTCCACCACGCCGCCCGCGGGGGTCAGCCAGGTTCCGGCGAGGGCGGGGTCCGCGAGCGCCGCCCCAGGCGCCGCCAGCATCGCCAGACCGGCGAGGGCCAGCGCCCGTCTCATCGCCCGCCTCCCAGATATCCGTCGCGGACGGCAGGGGGCACCTGCTCGTACAGCGCCGGACGCGGGATACGCAGTCTTGCCCGCACCGCGTCCAGCGGCTCGGCCATCATCGCCTCGTAATCCTGTCCCGGCAGCCAGGCGGCCCGCCGGCCGTCGCGCCACGCGCGCAGGATCGCCCGTGCGCAGGGATGGCCGGTGCGCGCCCGCGCGAACTGCACGCCCGCCCCCGCCGCGATCAGTCCGAAGCCCGCGCTGCGGGTCTGGGGCAGCGAGAATGCGACCACGCAGGCCTCCCCCAGCGCGTCGGTGCCGTAGCCGGTCAGCACGTGCCAGACGTCGTGCACGTCCCTCAGCCGGCGCGCATACCAGGCGCGGGGATGGGCGGCGTCGATCTCGGTGTCGGCGATCTTCGTGCTTTCTCCCACCAGCCCGTCGGCGGTGAAGCCGCGCTCGCCCATGAAATCGAGATAGGCCGCGCCCACGCTGCCCGCAGGCATGGGCTCCAGCCAGACCCGGTCGCTGAGCCGCTGGGACAGCTCGACCTGGAGAAACGCCTGACGACCGCCCTCGGGCGTGTCCAGAAGCCGGTCATAGCCGCGATTGATGGAGCGGCCCGCCAGCGCGTTCATGATCTCGAACACCTGGACGGTGTCGTCCTGGTCGGCGATCAGGCGGCGGAGGGCTCGCATCGCCCGTACAGGCTGCACGCGGCGGGCGGCGGATGATGCGGGAGGACGCTCCGCACAAACAGGGTTTTCTTCCATTAGAGTATCCGCAGGCACTTGAACGACTCCCAAGCTGCTCGTACCGATAGGGATTATCTACATGGCTGTAATTTACAGGAATGTCAATACATGAGCGACGCACAGACTCCACGGCGCCGCCGCACCCCCGAACAGGCGCGGGACGAAAGCATCGCGTCAGCCAGATCCCTCTTGCTGTCAAAGGGGCCGGAGGCGGTGACCCTCGCGGCGATCGGCGCTGAAATCGGGATGACCCACGCCAACCTCATCTACCATTTCGGCTCCGCGGCAGGACTGAGATCAGCCGTGATGGCCTCTATGGTCGCCGACCTCACTGACACGCTGGACAAAATGATCATCCGTCTGCGCACCGACGAGGGCGCGCCGCTCGATATCGTCAGCACCGTTTTTGAGGCCTTTGACGAGGGCGGCGCGGCCCGGCTCGCGGCATGGATCGTCTCATCAGGCGAGTTGTCCCACCTTCAGCCCGTCGAAGCGGCCGTGCAGGATCTGGTCGAGGCGATCCGGGAAAAATTGGGTGATGACGACGGCCTGGCCAGGGACCGCATCCGCGCCGCGGTGCTGTTCATCGCCCTGAGCGCCACCGGCGACGCATTGATCGGCCGTCCTTTGGGCGAGATGCTGGAGCAACCCGAGGACGCGGGACGCAGGATTGTCGCGGATCTGCTTCCGCATTTTCTCGTTCAGCCACCAAGAACGGCGCCCGCCACACAAGAGTGATTCCTGAAGCGTGCCGTTCACCCGTCAGAGAGGTTCAAAGTCATGCCAGCCCCCCGCGCCCCAAGCTATATCGATCAGCATGTCGGGCGTCGGCTCAAGCTCCGCAGAAACATGCTGTCGTTGTCTCAGCAGAACCTTGCCGAAACCCTGGGCATCACCTTCCAGCAGGTTCAGAAGTATGAAAACGGGCGGAATCGCATCGGCGCTGGCCGCCTGTTCGAGCTCGCTAGAATCCTCAATGTTCAGGTTACATTCTTTTACGAAGGGCTGGTCACGCGTCCATCTAAGCAAACTCCCGAGGATGCCACGTTACAAAAGCTGCTGGAAACCAGGGACGGGGTGGACATCGCCCAGGCTTTTCTTGAAATCGAAAGCCCTACGGTCCGCCGACAACTCATCGAGCTGACCTACACCCTTGGCAAGACCGCACCCTGATCACACTCATCACTCCATTTTCGAACTGGACTTTTTCAAAGCGCTGCACGGCAACTAGGGTCTGAACCCAATCAGCGTCTTGCTTGAGCGTGGCAAATCGTGATTCCGATGTCCTTGCTGGGGTGATCGGGGACATCATGGCACGCCTGTTCTGGCTGAATGACACGCAATGGGCGTCGATCGCGCGTCATCTGCCCACCAACCA
>VJOU01000225.1 GCA_007050995.1 Glycocaulis profundi
GCCGCCTCATCTCCCTCGAAGAAGACATGACCAAGTTCAAGCCAGACTTCGAAGAGATCACCACCGAGAACATCTCCAAGTTCACCCAAAACTACCTTGATGGATCCGTCAAGCCACACCTTATGTCCGAAGATATCCCAGAGGATTGGGACAAGAACCCAGTCAAGATCCTTGTCGGAAAGAACTTCGAGCAAGTCGCCCGTGACAACACCAAGAACGTTCTTGTTGAGTTCTACGCCCCATGGTGCGGACACTGCAAGCAACTCGCCCCAACCTGGGACAAGCTCGGAGAGAAGTTCGCTGACGACGAGAGCATTGTCATCGCCAAGATGGACTCAACCCTCAACGAGGTCGAGGATGTCAAGATCCAATCTTTCCCAACCATCAAGTTCTTCCCAGCTGGATCCAACAAGGTCGTCGACTACACCGGAGACCGTACCATTGAAGGATTCAC
>VJOU01000227.1 GCA_007050995.1 Glycocaulis profundi
CAACTGCATAGGAGAGTTCGTTGAAGGAAATAAGCACGAACGATGGAGGTAACGAATGTGACCGAGTACCAGGCAATTGCCAAGGAGAAGTTGCCAAAGATGGCCTATGACTACTATGCATCTGGTGCCGAGGACCAATGGACTCTAGAAGAGAACAGAAATGCTTTTGCAAGAATTCTGTTTAGGCCCCGTATTCTTATTGATGTGAGCAAGATAGACATGACCACAACCATTTTGGGATTCAAATTATCTATGCCCATAATGATCGCCCCAACGGCTTTTCAAAAGATGGCTCACCCTGAAGGCGAATATGCAACAGCTAGAGCTGCATCTGCAGCTGGAACTATTATGACACTGTCATCATGGGCAACATCAAGCGTTGAGGAGGTTGCATCAACAGGACCTGGGATCCGCTTCTTCCAGCTTTATGTGTACAAGGACCGCAACGTTGTG
>VJOU01000228.1 GCA_007050995.1 Glycocaulis profundi
CTCTTACTGAGTGGCTGGCCCATTAAGCAGCAGCGAACTACGCCACAATACATAAGGATTTTGAGGACTTCACGCCAATTTGCTACCAGCGTAGAACGATCCTGAACCAGCAGAGGATGGAGCGGTGCGTGACACGCTAGGATAATATTCTCATTGCAGTGAAGAGCTTCCTGAATAGTCGCGTCGAGCCATTTAAGCTGCCGCTGTGACATGATTAACCGGACTCTTGGCACTTGTCCACGTTCCTCTGCAGTCATGAATTCACCAACTGTCATGAGTTCTCGCGACCATCCAACTGGTTTAGTTGCTTCGGTTTCGTGCATAGTACATTTTTTACCGACAGGATCTCTGATATTGAAATGCATCAAGAAGCCGTGTCCAGTTGATTCAGAATTATATGGGGTCGGTGACTCAGTTGTATTTCTTGGTTCGACCACTAGTTGTTCATAGCC
>VJOU01000229.1 GCA_007050995.1 Glycocaulis profundi
CGGTTCATCCCGCATCGCCAGTTCTGCTTACCAAAAATGGCCCACTTGGAGCTCTCGATTCCGTGGCACGGCTCAACAAAGCAGCCGCGCCGTCCTACCTATTTAAAGTTTGAGAATAGGTCGAGGACATTGCGTCCCCGAAGGATTTGAAATAACAATTTATGTAACAATYACGGGAAACTTATTGCTTCTTGCGGAAGGAGCATCCCTCGGTGAGCTTGGCCTTTCCTCGGGTTGGCTGGCAGAGGACGGTGTTGCATCCAACGCAGACGACGACGGTGGTGGCGTGCGAGAAGACGGTCGAAATCTTGAAGCATCCCGAGCACTTAACGTCCATGAAGTAGGAGTTTGGGTGTTGAACAAGACGCTTAAGCTTGTGGCATCTGATCTCCCTTTGTGGCTCTGGGTGAAGAAGGTCAACGGCCAAAGGCATTTTTATTCCACTTGTTGA
>VJOU01000046.1 GCA_007050995.1 Glycocaulis profundi
AATCACCAGCGGCCACACACCGCTCATGGCGGGCGGCCGCCCGCCATGATCTACTGGCGCGAGCGCCAGCCCAATCAACCCAGTCAGCAGGAGCTCAGAGTAGCTTAAAACGTCCCCGAAACTGTCCAAACATCGGGGAGCAGCTCAGGCAGCTCAGGCTCCCAGATCAAGCGGCAGCGTAAAGCCCAGCCCGTAGGCTTCAGACCAGCGCCCTTGACGCTGGAACTCTCCGATCAGTTCAACATCACCCAGCAGAGCTTCGACATTCCTGATGCCGCGCCGCGAGGCCACTTCCCGGAGTCTCGCTTCCGCCACGGCTACCGGGAAGCTGTCACTGACGGCCTCCTCTGCTACCCGGTCGGCATCAATCATCCTGTTTGGCGGAGCAGGAAGACGCGACAATGTCTGAAGCGCGGCCGCCTGCTGTCCGTCCAGGCCGAGGACTGCGGTCAGACGCTCGAATGCCGGGCCGATGCGGCCTTCCGCACGCATGCGTTCCGCTGTCATCCGTGCTGCAAACTGGCGCTGCCGGTCCAGATCGACACGTGCGATATTGCCTGCAGCATAAATCGCCTGCGCGGCCAGCCGGGCCGCTTCACCCGCGCTTTCAGCCTGCTCGTAAAGATCAAGCGCCTGGCGGGCTGCAACGTAATCCACATAGGCGATCCGCACATCTGCTGCCGCCTCAGCAAGCCGCCGCGCCGCGTCGGCTCTCGCGGCGTCCATGCGCGCTTCGCCAGCTCTTGCCCGCTGCGGCCAGAACAACAGCTCCAGGAGTGATACGCTGACCTTCACCTCCAGCTCGTTGCCGCGGGCGGCGCGGACCACTTCGATAACCGGGTTGGGTGGTAATACCGCAGACAGAAATGCGGCTCTGGCTATGCCGAGTTCCTCAAGATCGGACTGGATGGCGGGACTGTTGAGAAAGGCGATGGCCACGGCCTCATCCATTCCCACCCGTGCTTCCAGAAGGCTGTCGACCGAGGCGGACAGTGCGGCTCTATCCTCATCGGTTCTTGCCCAGCCGGGCGCGGCGCCGGTGCGCGCTTCAACCAGCGCCGAGACCTCTGCAAAGCTGGAGTCAGGCGCGATGCTGGCGCATCCGGAAACGGCCAGCGCTATCGCTCCAGACGCCAACGCGCCTCTGATCCTCAGGAGTATCATTCGTCAAACACCCGCGATGTGTTGCTGCTTGTGAACGAATACGCTACCGGCGGCGCGGTCCCTCATTTCCGGGATAAATGCGGACTGAGTCTTGCACTTGCTGTCTCGTGAACGGGGAGATGGCGTATGAGTGTTCCGAAATGGTCCAGTGCGATGCTTTCAAATGGCCATGGCCGTCTGGAGGATCATGCCAACAATTTCACGGCCATCCGCATCGGTTTCGCATTTCTTGTGCTTGGCGGGCACGCGATCATGTTGCCCATGGGATTGCCAATCACGGGCGTGTTTGAAGAAACCCTCGATGTCGCCGTACAGTTCGCGCTCGACGGGTTCTTCATTCTGTCAGGCTACATGATCGCCGCGAGCCTGATGCGCTCTGCCGACATGACAAGCTACGCCCTGTCCCGGTTCCTGCGCATCTTCCCCGGATTGATTTTTGCAGTGCTTCTGCTCTGGCTCTTCGTTGGACCGCTTTTCAGCGGCTTAGGGCCGGGAGGCTATTTTGCACAGGGTGAGACTTGGGTTTTCCCTCTGTTGTTGCTTTCCCAGGTCGATCCGCAAGCCAGCCTTCCGGGCGTCTTCTCGGCGCACCCAATGCAGGAAATGAACGGCCCGCTCTGGACAATCCGCTATGAATTGCTGGCCTACCTCGTTGCAGGCATTCTGGCGGTTGTGGGGCTGTTCCGCCGTGCACCCATCATCCTGGCGCTGTTTGTGGCGGCCGCTGCTTTCTCCGTTGTTCACATGATACAGCCTTGGGAGGGTATCGGCGCAGCAACGATAGACGCGTCCGCCCGGTTCGGCGGTGCCTTCATGGCCGGGGCGGCGTTCTTTGCGCTACGCGACCGGATCGCCCTGACGCCGCTTGGCTGCGTGCTGGCCGTTTTCATCGCCTATGCCCTCAAGGACACGCCTGCGGCCATGATCGCCGGTCAGCTGGCGATGGGATATGTGACGCTGTGGGCGGGCTTCCTGCGTATTCCAGGGCATATCGGCGCGGCCGTGCGCGAGGTCGAGGATGTGTCCTACGGCGTCTATATCCTGCACTGGCCAATCGGCCAGATGGTGCTGGCGCTCAATCCCGGCGCAGGGGCTCTCACGCTGTTCGCGGTAATGGCTCCGGGCGCATTGCTCGCAGGCTGGCTGATGCGTGTCTGGGTCGAAAAACCGGCACTCACCGTGAAACCGCGCCTGCGTGCGCTGTTTAAGCCCGGCAGAACACGTCCCGCAGATATCCCCGAGCGGGCCGGTACGGTGCATCAGGGCGCCTGAAGCGCGTCTCTGCTCCTCTCCCGGCCAATTGCATCATCCCGCTTGACCTTCCCATTGTGGTAAGGTTCAGGGTGCGCATCGGCCTGCCCCGAACACAGGAAAGGACGCCGTCATGACTGGCAAGACCGCCACGCTCTACCGCATGGAAACGCCCGAGCATAAATGTCCCTACGGGCTGAAAAGCCGCCATCTCCTGCGTAGCAAGGGCTTCACGGTTGAAGATCATCTCCTGACCAGCCGCGAGGCCGTGGACGCCTTCAAGGCCGAGCATGACGTAAAGACCACGCCGCAGACCTTCATCGATGGGAAGCGCATCGGCGGGTATGAGGCCTTGGAAGCGCACCTGGGCCTCGCGAAGCCGAAAAAGGAAACGACTTACACCCCCGTCATCGCCCTCTTCTCTGTGGCCGCCCTGCTGGCCCTGGCGGTCGCCTGGCAATCGAACATGCCCATCGCCGGCCTGCACACGGTGGAGTATTTCATCGCCATCGCGATGGTGCTTCTGGGCCTGCAGAAGCTGACCAATATCGAAGCCTTCGCCACCATGTTCCTCAATTACGATCTGCTGGCACGGCGCTGGGTGCCCTATGGGCGGATCTATCCGTTTGCCGAGGCCGGTGCGGGCGTTCTCATGCTGGCGGGCAGCCTGATCTGGCTCGCCTCCCCGGTTGCCCTCTTTATCGGCACCATTGGGGCGGTTTCGGTGTTCAAGGCCGTCTATGTCGAGCGGCGCAAGCTGAAATGCGCCTGCATGGGCGGAGAGAGCCGGGTGCCGCTGGGCTTCATCTCGCTGACCGAGAACCTGATCATGATCGCCATGGCGATCTGGATGCCGCTGCGCATGTACGGCGTGATTTAGAATGAATATCGGCGAGGCGGCGAAAGCGTCCGGCATTTCGCGCAAGATGATCCGCTACTACGAGGAGATCGCCCTCCTCCAACCAGGACGCACGG
Organism: Glycocaulis profundi; assembly: GCA_007050995.1. Taxonomy (GTDB): domain Bacteria; phylum Pseudomonadota; class Alphaproteobacteria; order Caulobacterales; family Maricaulaceae; genus Glycocaulis; species Glycocaulis profundi. The sequence continues at coordinate 3,391 of VJOU01000046.1, forward strand.
CCAATGGCTATCGCGTCTACGGCCCGCAGGACATCCACACGCTGCGCTTTATCGGCGCGGCCCGACGGCTGGGCTTTTCCGTAGCAGATGTGAAGGCCCTGCTCGCCCTGTGGCAGGACCGCTCGCGCTCCAGCGCCGATGTCAAACGCCTGACAGACGGGCACATAACGGCGCTGCGCGCCCGCGTGGCCGAGCTGAACGCGATGATTGGCACACTGGAAACCCTCGCCGGAGCATGTGATGGCGACGCGCGGCCGCACTGCCCGATCATCAACAGAATTGCTTCGACCGCGGACCCCAGCTCGGCCTGATCAGCGGTCCACCCGCCCATCATCACGCCGTCACAAGCAAGGATCACCATATGGCCGACCCTGCTCCACAAACCTTCACCCCGGCGCTCGGCAAGGCTTGGCTGACCCCCGCTTACGACGCAGCCATCGCGCTTATGACGCGTGAAAGGGTGTGGCGGACTGCCCTTGTCCGCGACATCGAACCCCGGCGCGGCATGCGGATACTCGATATCGGGTGCGGTACCGGAGCCCTGCTTCTGGCCCTAAGCGTTGCCGAGCCGGGTGCAGACCTTGCCGGTCTTGATCCTGACCCGTCCGTTCTGGCGCGCGCAAAGCGCAAGGCACGCAAGCGCAAGGCGCGAATAGGCTTCATTGAGGGGTTTTTTGGCGAGGCCAATCTGCCAGACGGCTGGCAGCCAGACGTGATCACCAGCAGCCTGGTGTTGCATCAGGTGCCGATGGCGGAGAAGCGCCGCATCCTGTCGCAGGCTTTCGATATTCTGCCCGTAGGAGGACGGCTGGTGATCGCCGATTACGGTTTGCAGAGGACAAAGCTAATGCGGACCCTGTTCCGCAACACCGTGCAGAGACTGGACGGGATTGAAGATACAATCCCGAACGCAGATGGCGTGCTGCCCTTGCTGATGGAGCAGGCCGGATTTGAAGACGTTCGGGAGACGAAAATTGTCCCGACTGTCACCGGCTCGATTTCGATCTATTCCGCTAACCGGGGAGCCTGACGTTCAGGCTCAGTCGCTCAATCTGGCCCGCTTCAGCAGGAGCGAGTTGCCGATCACCGACAGAGAGCTGGCCGTCATCGCGATGACACCGATCATCGGGTGCAGCAGGCCGACTGCAGCGAGTGGAATGGCGGCCAGATTGTAGAACCACGCCCAGAACAGGTTCTCCACGATCTTGCGGAAAGTCGCCTTCGAAAGCCGTATGGCTTCCACCACCTTGCCCAGCTCACCACTCACCAGTGTCACATCCGCGGCCTCGATGGCGACATCGGCCCCGGCGCCGATGGCGATGCCGACATTGGCCTGTTTCAGGGCTGGCGCATCGTTGATGCCATCTCCGATCATGGCGACATGCGGGCCATGCTGCTCCTGCAGGCGGCGGATTTCGTCGGCCTTGCCTTCGGGCAGCACCCCGGCAAGAACCTGGTCAATCCCGACCTGAGCGGCGACATGACGCGCAGCTCGCTCGTTATCGCCGGTGATCATCACCGTGTGCAGTCCCATGGCGTGCAGGGCTGCGATGGCGGCCCTGGAATCCGCCTTCAGCGTGTCGGAAACCGCGATGACACCGACGGCGTCATCATTACGCGCGACAAGTACGGCGCTTTGCCCGTTATTTTCGTACCCCGCGAGGGCGTCCAGCAGCGTGTCGGGAACATCAACACCGTTTTCGGTCAGGAAACGCGGGTTGCCGACGCGCACGGTTTCAGCGTCCAGCTGGGCCTCGACCCCCTTGCCAGCGTGCGCCTTGAAGCCTTTGACAGGGGTAAGGCTGACGCCTCTTTCTTCAGCGCCCTTGCGCATCGCTTCAGCCAGCGGGTGTTCAGAGCCTGCTTCAACACTGGCGGCCAGGCGCAGCGCCTCGTCCTCCGTCACGCCGTCAGCAGCGGATACGCCCACCAGAGCAGGCCGGCCCATCGTAATGGTGCCTGTCTTGTCGAGAACGACCAGCTTGATGTCTTTCAGCGTCTGGATCGCTTCACCGGAACGGATCAGGATGCCCCGCTCCGCCCCCAGACCGGAGCCCACCATGAGCGCGGTGGGCGTAGCCAGTCCAAGCGCACAGGGGCAGGCGATCACCAGAACCGCGATGCCAGCCAGCAGGGCCGCAGGCAGGGGCGAGATCTCCGGGTTCACCCACATCAGAAAGCCCGAGCCCCACTCCAGTATCGGACGCAGCTGCTCGGCAAAGCCCAGCCATGCCGCGAAACTGGCGAGGCTGATCACGATCACCGCCGGTACGAAGCGCCCGGTCAGCCGGTCGGCGAACTCCTGGATCGGCACCTTTGAACTTTGCGCTTCCTCTACCAGCCGGATCACCTGCGCCAGAAAGGTGTCTGCTCCAACGCGCGCCGCGCGCACGGTCAATACGCCTTCCTTGTTGATGGTCGCGCCGAGAACCGCATCGCCGGGCTGCTTTTCGACAGGAACCGGCTCGCCGGTGGCGAGCGATTCATCGACATGGCTCGTGCCTTCAACCACCTCACCGTCGGTGGGAATCTTGGCGCCCGGGCGCACCCGCATGACATCGCCGATAGCCAGCTCAGCGACCGGGATGTCCACCTCGCGTCCATCGCGGATCACGGTTGCGGTCTTGGCCCCCAACGCCAGCAGCCGCTTGATGGCCTGACTGGCCCTGCCCTTGGCGCGGGTTTCCAGATAGCGCCCCAGCAGGTGGAAGGTCATGATGGTGGCTGCCATCTCGATGAAGCTGGTCATCGGCCAGATGAAACCGGCCAGCCCGATCAGATAGGGCGGCAGACTGCCCATGGAGATCAGCACATCCATATTGGCGGTGCGGTTGGTCAGCGAGCGCCAGGCTGATTTGTGCGTCGCCCAGCCGCCATAAAGAAACACGACCGGAAAGGCCAGAACCGCAACGATGGCGAGGTAACCCGGCACCGGGCGCCAGAACATGTGCGGGATCATCAGCAGCATGATCAGCGTCGCGGGAATTGCGGCGATCCAAAGCCGTTTCACCGCCAGGGCAAGATATCGTTCTTCGGCATCCTCACTGTCGTGCGCCGAAGAGGCCGCTTGAACTGCATCAACATCATATCCCGCCTTCTCTACCGCTGCTCGGATTGCGTCGGGACTGGTTTGCGCGGGATCGAAGCGCACATTGGCGCGATGGGCGGCGATATTGGTCTTCACCTCGTCGATTCCGGGCAACCGGCGGAGGGACTGCCTAACAATGCCTGCGCAGTGATCACTGCCCATGCCCGGTATGGTAAGTATGGCTTCGGAACGGGCTTCGTCCTCGGAACGCGCTGTAACTTCGGACATGCCGCTTGCCCCCGCATCTGCAGAACAGGTTACCTGATAGGCTATACGCACGGAGCTGCTGGTGCCCTCAACAGGACGCGCGAGCTTACCTAAGACCCGATTGGTCCCGCATTTGATTGGAGAGCCTTTCACAAGAATGTGTTGCGCCTGAAAACTCTGCACTCCGGCGTTCAATATTTGAGTTCAGTGCGCGTCTAACAACAAAACAGATATAGGCGACTGTCCAGAGAGCCCAATGTTTGTAATAGAGCGATTGAGTTAAGAGTTCTCCTACCCCAGGGGATGCGTGCAGGGATAGTCATACGTCAGGCCGCCAAGACGAGATCAGGCCGGGATTGTTGTAGCCGTTGAAGGAAGCCCAGGGCTTCCTGATCTGGCACCGTGAGGCGCATCTGGTAGGAATGGCGTTGCGCTTGGGCACCTAGGGAGGTCCAGAATGGAAGATCGTCGGCTTTCCAGCCACGAATCTCGATCACGGGCTTGTCCATGAAGCGAGTGGGCACAAGGTGAAGGCGAGAAGCGGTGTGGCTTATGGATCGCCCCTCTCTCAGCTGGGAGATAAGGTGATCGGGTCTCGGACGGGTTTCGATGTCGGCAAGCATTTGGGCCTGGTTGGCAGTGAGCAGCCGGCCGACAACGGAATCGCCGTTGTCATCCATTATGCGACGGACGGAGATGTCCGAGGAGTCGAATGACCGCCATAGGTGAAGGCTGGCACCGTGGAGGATATGGACCAGGCGTTTCAGGATTTGAGCCGGTTTGGATTGAGCGGCTTCCCAGAGGCGCGTGAACTCTTCCCGATCGATCTCATCGTAGCGCATGATGAGGACGTTTTCTGACTGATGCCAGCGTGAAGAGGGGCTGTCGAGCGTGAGGACGGTGTAGGGAATACCGTTATCTCCTGCAGCCAGCCGGGGCATGGACGCGAGGATGGGCGTTTGTGTTTTACGGTCCTTGAAATAGCCCGATATGAAGTCCGGATCGATTGAGAGAGCATCCAACGAGCGTGGGTGGAGGATGTCGGTTGTCTCATAGACAGAGACATAGCCGGGCAAGAATGCTTCTGGATCGGCAGGGAGCTGATGGCGTTCAAGCAAACGGATTTCATCGGCGGTGATCTGAGCTGCTCCCCGATGTTTGGACAGTTTCGGGGACGTTTTAAGCTACTCTGAGCTCCTGCTGACTGGGTTGATTGGGCTGGCGCTCGCGCCAGTAGATCATGGCGGGCGGCCGCCCGCCATGAGCGGTGTGTGGCCGCTGGTGATT
>VJOU01000230.1 GCA_007050995.1 Glycocaulis profundi
GCCACATCCAAAAATCTTGCCACCACCTTTTCCTATTTATAAGCCACATCCAAAAATATTGCCACCAATTTACAAGCCACCCATTACCAAGCCACCAATCTACAAGCCACCCGTTTACATACCACCAGTCACCAAGCAACCAGTTTACAAGCCTCCAGTTTACAAGCCACATCCAAAAATCTTGCCACCACTACATCCATACTATAAAAAACCATTCCCTAAGCTTCCTCCATATCCCACCCTTCCTCCAAAGAAATTCCATCATCCCCTCATCCCCGTACCACCTCATCATTAGACTCCAATTCCCTTTTAAATAATTTAAATTTCGTGAGCCGTTATGCATGTAGGATTCAGCGTTTCTCTCGACTATTCGGGTACAACGTTTCAAGAAATAAATAAAGATAAAAGCATCTAATGATTCAAGAGAAGATAGTGCATGTAGATGTCTAG
>VJOU01000231.1 GCA_007050995.1 Glycocaulis profundi
TGAAAACCCGAAAATTGTTAAAGGTGAGAATAAATGGGTTGATAAAATTTATGAACTTATGGCTGCTGTTGATGATTATATACCTATTCCACAAAGACAGACTGAATTGCCATTTTTATGTGCTATTGAAGATGTGTTTTCGATTACGGGTCGTGGGACTGTTGCCACGGGTCGGGTTGAAAGAGGGACGGTTAGGATAGGTGAGACTGTTGAGATTGTTGGGTTGAAGGATACTAGGACTACTACTGTTACTGGTGTTGAAATGTTTCAAAAGCTGTTAGACGAAGCGTTGGCTGGTGATAATGTTGGGTTGTTGTTGAGAGGTATACAGAAGGCGGATATTCAACGTGGGATGGTTTTGGCTAAGCCTGGAACGATTACGCCTCATACTAAGTTTGAGGCTTTGGTTTATGTGCTGAAGAAGGAAGAAGGTGGTAGGCATTCCCCG
>VJOU01000047.1 GCA_007050995.1 Glycocaulis profundi
GTTCGGAGATGGAATCTCGGCGCGGATCAAGGCGGACCTGCTCGAGAAGTTCAACCTGCACACGGTGGTTCGGCTGCGTGAAGGGGTGTTCGCTCCCTACACGGACATTCCGGCCAACCTGATCTTCTTCGACACGACCGGACCGACGAAGGACATCTGGTACTACGAGATGCAGCTGCCGGAGGGCCGCAAGAAGTACTCGAAGACCGCGCCGATGGCCTATGAGGAATTTGCGGACTGCCTCGCCTGGTGGAAGAAGCGCGAGCCAAACGAACGCGCCTGGAAGGTCCCGGCCGCTGACCTGATCCAGCGCGATCCGCAGAACCGCGTCGTCACGTGCAACCTGGACATCAAGAACCCGCATTCCGGCGAGGTTGCCGATCATCGCGCGCCCGCCGAGATCGTTGACGCGATCATAGCTCAGGAACAGCGGATCCTCGGCATTATGGACGAAATCAAGGCCGTGCTGGCGGAGCGGATGTGATGTCGCGGACGATCACTATCGACAAATTTCTGACCAAGTCAGAGGACTGGGTCCCCGTAATCCCAGATGCAAGCTACAAGCAGATCACCGCGCGTCTGTGGGGAAAGGGTCTCACACTGCGCGGCGAAGTTCCGGGGAGCGCGATTGCTGCCGCTCGACAAATCTGCGCTAAGGCAGGTCAGTTCCTGATCTCCAGGATCGACGCTCGTCACGGCGCGTTTGGGATTGTTCCAGAGGAACTGGATGGTGCGCTGGTCAGTAACGATTTCCCTTGCTTCGATATCGACGCATCAAAGGTCCTTCCGCATTACTTCGAATGGTATTCGCGTACTCCTGAGTTCATCGATCTATGTCGTCGGGCAAGCGAAGGATCGACGAATCGCGTGCGCATGAAAGAAGACAAATTTCTCAGAATGTCAGTACCGCTTCCGTCTCTCGACGACCAATACCGCATGGTTGAAAGGCTCGACCGGGTCTCGATGTTGATTGACACGGCCAAGTCGTTGCGCGCGCAAGCGAAAAGAGACGCCACGAAACTTCTCGAGAGGCTGCATTTCGAATTCTCGTCAGGGCTTGAACAGCCGCTCGGCAAATACATTTTCTTGGCCGAGGATAAAGTAGAAGTGATGTCGCATGAGCATTACCCTCAGGTGGGCATCAGAGGCTTCGCAGGCGGACTATTTTTCAAAGAGGCAACAGCCGGGTCAGACACTTCCTACAAGTCATACAACCTCCTCCATTCCGACCTCTTGGTAGTGAGCCAACCGAAAGGGTGGGAGGGAGCAGTGGCCGTGACTACTGACATTCATCGCGGGTGGTTCGCTTCACCTGAGTACAGAACTTTTCGTTGCCGAGATGATATGCTGCACCCAAGCTACCTCCGGCAGTTCGTTGGCACCGAGTGGTTTCAAGGCCAACTTAAGAAGCTCACTCGAGGGCAAGGAGCTAGACGCGAGCGATTGCGGCCGGAGATGCTAACCGAAATGATGGTTCGTATGCCGCCGATCTCTGATCAAAAACGCGTTTTGCTAGTACATGAGCGGATTGAACGGATGACAAGACCGGGAGACTCTCTTCTTACGGATATGGATTCCCTAATTCCGGCCATGTTGCATGAAACCTTTAACGTGCGAACTAAGCCCACATGACAGTGAGCGGCGACGATCAGCCCGATCTGCTATCAGACCTATCGGATTTGGACTTCGTCCGCCATTTGCTGGCCGACCTTCACGACGATCTGCCCGCAAAGATCGGCCGTTTTCGTATGCTGACCGATCTGGGCGGCCAGATGGGACGATCCGGGGCATTGATATTCGGTGGCCATGCGGCCTATCGCGCTTGGGTCGAAGCGCGCTCGTCGTTCGTGCACGGCAATTACATGGCGACGATCCTGTTGTGCCAAGGGCTCGTGGAACATCTGCTTGCGGCGTATCTCCACGCCGGGCTTATGGTCGATGACATCCCGGATCGCATCCAGTTCGCCGACACCCTCCGCCACTGCAGAGAGCGCGAGGTTATTTCTGATGAAGACGTCACAGACCTCCGCCGGATGATGGCGCTGCGGAATCCGCTGTCGCATTTCCGGCATTTAGATGACAGCAGCAATCTTGATCGTCGAAGCATGAGCGAAAGCAAACCCGCGGAGGACCTCCTACGGCACGACGCGACTTTTTCGATCGCGCTCGCCGTTCGAATGCTTTCGATGTCTGCGTTTCGAGTGGGCTAAGAACGGCAAGACATCGCTCCCAGAAAATAGGGTGCGAACGCGCCCGAGACCTGGCGATGAAGGTCACCCTTCGCCCTTACTGAACCGGTACACGGGAATCCCCAGCCGCCGCGCCTTGTCGGCGAAATTCTCCTGGATGCCCGATCCGGGGAAGACGAGCGCCCCGATCGGCAGGGCGCCGAGCACCGCATCATTGCGCTTGAAGGGCGCGGATTTGCCGTGCCGGGCCCAGTCGGGCTTGAAGGCGATCTGGGGGACGCTCCGGGCATTCGCCCAGCAGGCGGCGGCTTTCTCCGAGCCCTTGGGCGAGCCGCCATGCAGCAGGACCATGTCAGGATATTTGGCGTGGACCTGATCGAGCCGGGCCCAGATGTCGCGGTGCTGGTCGGTGTCGCCCCCGGTGAAGGCGATCCGCGTGCCCGTGGGCATCATGACCGCGGCGTCCGCGCGGCGGCGCGCGGCGAGGAAATCGCGGCTGTCGACCATCGCCGCAGTGAGGTGGCGATGATTGACCTTCGACCCGGTGCGCGGTCTCCAGGCTGAGCCGGTGCGGCGCTCGAAGTGGAGCGCGGCCTCATCCCGCATGAGCTCGAAGGCGTCGCGGCGTTCGAGCAGGGTGCCGCCCTCGGCGATCAGGCGTTCCAGTTCGACCGAGCGTATCTCGCTGCCGTCCTGCTCGCGCTGGCTGGTTTTCTGGGCCTTCTCATTGTCGTCGAGCTCGCGCTCGATGCGGCCCGCGGCGCGGTGGAAGAGATTGACCGCCGACCAGAGGAGGCCTTCGAGGTCCGGTTCGAGGCGGGTGTCCTGCAGGGTGGCGGACAGGGCGTCGAAGATGTCGGCGACCGCGCCGGCGACTTCGTCACCGCCCGGGAGCGGCCTTGGGTCGGGCTCGTCCGCGAACGGACGGTGGCCGTAGAGCTGGAGCTCCTGGAGCAGGTGCTCGGTGGGCGATGGCGGGTTCTGGGGTGCGTCGTGCGGGTTCATGGCGGGCTCCGTCGGCAGGGACCGCGACCATCGCGGCCTTCCTGGCGACCCGAGCCCACGGGCGGTCCGGACAGGCAGCCCGAGCAAAGCGAGGGCCCTGATGGCGGAGGCCGACTATTTTGCTTCGCGATGGAACGCGCTCCCGCTTCGGGAGCGCGCCGGAAAATAGTCGGCCGCAGCCATTGCCGGGCCGGGCCGGCTGTGGGCCGCTCGCCCGCTGGAAGGCCGTGGCGCGGACCTCTTCCGCCGCGCCCCGGCTCCCGCACGCGCGCCCTGCCCCGCCCCAGCTTGCAGACCGGCTCAGGCCCCTCCGAACCGCACCCGGTCTTCGCGGGCGAGCTGGCGCGCGAGCGCCGCGTTGAGGCGGCGAGCCCCTGAAGCGAGGAGATCGTCATTGAAGTCGCCGCGGGCGGGCCGCAGTGGACGCGCCTCGACACCGGCCTCGCGAGCTCGCTCGGCGAGGCGGGCGAACGCCCCCTCCCCGGCCGCGTCGGCGTCGAGGATGACATAGAGACGGCGCAGACCGGGCGGGAGCGCGAGGGCGCCGAGATGGGCGGCAGAGAGCGCCGCGACGGAGGGCAGGCCCGGCAGCGCCTCGCGAACGGAGAGGGCATTCTCGAGGCCCTCGCCTGCAGCCAGGACCTCGCCGGGACGACCGAACCGCACGCCGTGGCCGAGGAGCTGGCCCATCGCCTTGCGCGGCGGATCGAGCGGAGCCTTGGCCGCCCCGTCGCGGGCGAGCCAGGTCCGGTGCGCGCCGGTCTGGGCACCGGTGAGATCGGTCACCGAGGCGATCAGGGCGGGCCAGGTCTGACGCGGCGCGCCGTCGCCGGGCAGGACGGTGCAGCGCGGATGAAAGCGCAGCGCGGCGAGGTCATCGAGCCGGGTCAGGCGCCGCGCGCGCAGATAGGTCTCCGCGAGCGTGCCCCGGATCGGCCGGGCCGCGGCGAAGAGACGGCGCGCCGCGGTGGGGCTCACCACGGCGGGCTTCGGTCTGGCGCGCGGTGGCGAACCATCCACCGGCTCGGGTTCCGGGAGAGCGAGGAAGCGCCGGGCTTCGGCGAGGATGTCAGAAAACCGGCTGAGCCCGCGTGTCTCGCGGATGATGTCGAGTAGGTCGCCATGCTCGCCGGTGGCCGCGTCGGTCCATTTGCCGGCCGGGCCGCCGGGCGCGTCGGCGAGGCGCACGAACATAGAGCGGCCCGCCTCGCCGCGGGCGTCGCCGACGCGCCAGTACTGGCCGTCACGCCGGCCGTTGGGGAGATAGTGGCGGCAGACCGCCTCGGCCTGGCGGCCGAGGCGGCGGGCGAGATCGGCGGCGTCCGAGCGGCTCATTCCGCTGCGGCCCGCGCGGCGGGCGCAGCCGCGCTGAACGGGTCGACCTGTTTATGGATCGGCTGGGCGCGGCCCATCCAGGGCTCGGGCCTTATGCAGCGCACCCAGTCGGCGAAGCTGGGGATGAAGCCCAGATCCTCGGTGACGTGCTGTTCGCCGATCAGGCGGACGGGCACGACGCGGCCCGTGGAGATGGTGATCGCCGCGCCGAAGAAGCGTTCGAGCATGAAGATGCCTTCGGCGTGATGGCGCAGCGCCCGGTGCCGGAAATCGGCGGTGATCGCCTTGGACTCGTCGAACCATTGATGCAGGGCGAGATAATCCTCCGGCGCCCCGCCCCATCTGCGCACGGAGGAGAGCGCATGGTGATAGCAATGTCCCATGACCGGCCTCCTCAGAAATCGTGGTGGTGAGCGTCAACGCTGGTATAGCGCTCATTATAGTCCAGACGGATCGTCCCGGCGGCGACGTCGAAGACGAACGCGCCATAGGCCCCGTCATTGTCCTCCCAGCCGCCATGGGTCTGGGAGAGCGCGTTATAAGAAAGCGTCTCGACCGCCTCGGCGACGGTCATCTCCTGCTCGCGGATCTCTTCGTCATGGAAGCTGACCGATCGCAGTGTCAGGGGCGCCTCGGGCAAGGCGGCGGGCGTGTCGCCGGCATAGGCCTGGACGTCCTCGATCTGCCCGCTGTCGCCATAACCGTCAAAGGTGACGTCGATCCGGGTGATGCCCGCCGGCGCGAGCACGGCGAAGAGCGACGCCTTGTTGGCGGGCATCAGCGCGGCGGCGCGGGCTTCATAGGCTTTCATGCGCGCGACGATGTCGGCCATCGGCGATGGCGCGGGCGGCGGGTTGGACTGGGTCATGATGGAAACTCCCATGTGCGGTTGAGGTCATGAGCCGGGCGACCGCGCCCGGCTCACGCGCCAACCCGCGCGCCTTTGCCAGGAGAGACGCGCGGGGCCCCGCGGGAGATCAGGGATGGCGGGCCGCTATTCGGCGGCGACGGCCGGGGCGCCCTCCTCGTCTTCGGCCGGAGTCTCCTCCGCAGGCGGATCACCCTGCGTGCGCAGGGCGGCGGGCAACCAGCCCGTGCCCGCAAGCAGTTCCTCGGCGGCCTTGGCCATGGCGTCCTTCTTCAGCCCCTCGATGCGCGCGGCGGCCTCCTCGCCCGCGCCTTCGCGTACGGCCTCGAGGATGCGGGCCTTGGTGACCCGGCCGAGATAGCTCGCCACCGTGGGCGTCCAGCCCGCCTCGGCCATGTCGAGCCCGGTCACGCGGGCGAGACGGTCCGCCTCGCGCATCCGCCGCTCGAGCCCGGAGGCCGAGATCCCCGTGCCATAGGGGCTCGGGCGTTCGAACAGGGCGTTGACCCCGAAGCTCACGCAGTGAGCGAGGAGGGCCAGCCGGCTCGCCTCGTCCAGCCGGTCGAGCCAGTCCCAGACCGCGTCATCGCCCTCGGCCAGCGGGATGTCGGCCTTCCAGGCCTCGTCGCGCTCCTCGATCATCCGCGCCGGGAGGCTGTCGGCGAGCCCCTCGCCCTGGACGGGCAGAYAGACCGGGCTCACCCGCGCCTCSAGCGCCGCGCCGGGCAGCGCSCGGCTGAAGCTGTCGAGCACGAGCTTGTGCAGGAGCGCGGTCATCGCGATGCGCGGATGGCCCGCGAGCGCATCGCGCAGGGCGAGCGTGCGGTGGGCGGTGAGCTCGATGGTGAGGCGCTCTGGCAGCGGCTTGCCGGTGTCATCCTCCTCCTCGGGCTCCTCGGCGGGCGCGCCGTCTCCGTCGATCGACACGGTGGTGACGACCTCCTCGTCAGCGGCATCGCCGACGGGCTCGGCCTCGTCGGCGGCGGGCTCGTCCTCGGGCCGAACATAGCCGCGATCGATCTGGAGCCGCCCGCTGGGGTCGATGCTGATGAAGGCCCCGGCGATGGCGATGTCGGCCGGATCGAACCGCATCGGGCGCTGATCGAAGGCTTCGAGCGCGGTTTCGATCTCGCCCAGCCGGTGGTCGACCTCCTCGGGATACTCATCGGCCTGGGCATGCTCGGCTTCGAGCCGGTCATACTCCTCGGCGAGCGCGGCGCGGGCCGCGACCTCGTCCTCGGTCAGATCGACGGGCTCGCCATCGATCTCCCGCAGGCTGAAGGTATGGCCATAGGGGAAGTTGATCTCGGTCTCGGTCCACTTCCAGCCTTCGGCGGCGATGGTTTCTGCGGCGGCCGCGAGCTTCTCGGCGACCAGGCGGCCCAGGAGCGCGGGGTCCTGCAGCCAGCCGCCATGGTCCTCCTCGAACAGATCGCGCAGGACGCGTCCGCCCGCCGCCTCATAGGCCTCGATGCCGATGAAGAGCGCCCGCCGGTCGCTGGCGCGAACGGCGGTTTCGGTCAGGAGGCGCCGGATCTGCTGAGGCGTCCTTGTATAGCTCGCCTGCACCGCCTCCCAGACCTGGCGCTGGCGGTCCTGGTCATCGGTGACGGTGAACGCCATCAGGTGTTCGAGCGTCATCGCGTCTTCGGCATAGGCGTCGAGCAGCTCGGGCGCGACGGCGGCGAGGCGCAGGCGCTGGCGCACGATCTGGGCCGGGACGAAGAAGGCGGCCGCGATCGCCTCTTCCGTCATGCCTTTGGCGCGCATCGCCTCGAAGGCGCGGTACTGGTCGAGCGGATGCAGCGGCGCGCGCTCGACATTCTCGGCCAGCGAGATTTCCTCGCTGAGCACTTCGCTGGCCGCATCGCCCACGACACAGGGGACGGGCGCGGACTTCGCGAGCCGCTTCTGCTTGACCAGCAGTTCGAGGGCGCGGAAGCGGCGCCCGCCGGCGGGCACCTCGTACTGGCCGGTCTCCGCTCCGGCCTCGTCGAGGAGCGGCCGGACATGCAGGCTCTGGATCAGGCCGCGCCGGGCGATGGAGGCGGCGAGCTCGTCGATCGAGACGCCCGCCTTCACCCGGCGGACATTGGTCTGGGCGAGGACGAGCCTGTTGAAGGGGATGTCGCGCGCGGGCGACAGGGTGATTTTCGTCTTGGCGTTGGCCATCGGTGGACACTCCGCGACGGGCGGCCGGAGTCTCTCTCCAGCCTCGCAACCCGTCACGACGACCGCCGCCGCCCTCGAACTCTGAGGGCGACGGCGGCGCCGCGAGGGCACAGCGGCAGAGGATCAGGCGGCCCGTTCGAGCAGCGTCTTCGCGCGCCCTTCCAGTTCGAGGCGGGCGTCCTGATGGGTCTGGCCTCGGGCGTGGGCGGTGATGCCCTGGACGAAGTCGAACACGGTCTCGGGCGGGCGGCCTTCCTCGGCCAGGACCGTGTCGATGATTTTCGCGGTGGCTGCTCTGGTGAAGCCGCGGCGACGCAGGAAAT
>VJOU01000232.1 GCA_007050995.1 Glycocaulis profundi
AATTCCTTAGCCTTTTGCACCAGTGAACCATATATGAAGGCAACTGAGGAAAGTTTGCCTTCCTCTAAAGGGCCAATAATTGTTTCTAACTCCTTTGGCACAGGAGGAAGAAGGCTGAACTCATGTACATCCTCCACGGGCACTTTTACGCGTCCTTCTTGTAGCATACCGCCACTGACCCGCAGAATGCGACGAATTAGGTAAATTACAGCTAAACAACGAAGGATCGCTGGAAATTGCGTCAGTTTGTACTCCATCACACCCAAATCAAGTAAATAATAGCATGCCAACTTCACCCATCTGGTGCAAAAGGGTGGAATGTCATCGCATATTTTTAGGCAAATTTCAAGATAGCTATACGGAGTTGGACAAATAAGTTTAAAGTTTAGGGTTTTCAACAGATCCAATTCCTTGCATAGGAGCTGGTCTTTAGTGAAGCTATTTTTAG
>VJOU01000233.1 GCA_007050995.1 Glycocaulis profundi
CAACCGTTCAATTATGTTAGCGGATTGGGTCAAGTCGCTGCTCTGAGGGTTGCTGACAAGGCTTATGGAGGGTTCTCATACAATGCTGGCGAAAATTCGTTTGATCGAGTTTCTGAACTTATTTACAACATGCAATATATTGGAATTGATGGCCAAAATGTCACAGCTGGGCTTCAATACGCGTTAGATTACTATGATCTGCCGTCGCAGGGTTATAGAACTGGTTCAGATGTTCGACATCTTCTTGTCTACGTTACCCAGACCAACCCAACCGATGCCGATCCCTCAGAACTTCTTCGAACTATCAAACGCTCAGGATTATACGAAGTTGTTGTAGTTGCTCTCGACATGCAGCCATCTGACAAGTTGACCAATATGGTCAACCCAAGATGCTTCTACTTAGCTCAGGATTATACGAAGTTGTTGTAGTTGCTCTCGACATGCAG
>VJOU01000234.1 GCA_007050995.1 Glycocaulis profundi
AAACAATCCCATAATTTCTTTCTTGTAATAATAATGGCATCCAAGTTCATGAAGTTGTCTTTCGCGGTGGCGTTGGTGGTGGTTTTGATGACTTTGTCTGCACGCGAGGCGGAGGGGGTGACATGTGGTGAGGTTGTGAGCGCTGTAGCACCGTGTCTCGGGTACTTAAGGAACGGTGGTGCTCCACCAGCTGTATGTTGTAGCGGGGTTAGAGGGCTTAGAAATAAAGCGAGAACTACCGCGGACCGTAAGACCATTTGTAATTGTTTAAAGAGTGCTTCTTCGTCTTACCGTGGTGTTAGTGGGAATTACGCTGCTAGTCTCCCTGGTAAATGTGGTATCAACTTTCCTTACAAGATTAGCCCCTCCACGGACTGCAACAGAATCCAATGAGGTACGTAGCCATGATTAATGAACCAAAAGTGTAGCAGCGACGCATATAAAC
>VJOU01000235.1 GCA_007050995.1 Glycocaulis profundi
GGTAACCCGCACTCAAGTTCTCGCTAAGGTTTCTGGAGGATCTGTTCGTTCCCGCCGTCAAGCGGGATACGAGAGCGCCGGAGTTGAGGGATCATTCTCCAGCCAAGGAGGATGCTGCGGATGCGGTGTCTCTGCTGCTGGACCACCAGGAGCACCAGGACAAGACGGAGAAGATGGTTCCGATGGTCAACCAGGAGCACCAGGAAATGACGGACCAGATGGACCAGCAGCCACTCCAGCTCCAGCTCACGAATTCTGCTTCGACTGCCCAGCCGGACCACCAGGACCAGCCGGACCAGCTGGACCAAAGGGACCAAACGGAAACCCAGGATCCGACGGACAGCCAGGAGCCCCAGGAAACAACGGAAACGCCGGAGGACCAGGAGCTCCAGGACAAGACGGACCAGATGGACCAGCAGCCACTCCAGCTCCAGCTCACGAAT
>VJOU01000236.1 GCA_007050995.1 Glycocaulis profundi
GGTATATTCAAGCAAAACCACAAAGGTGCAAAACACAAGGTAAAATGAAAGTCTGCCGGAGATGGGTGCGTGTAGTAGAGAAAAAGGACGACAAAACGATTTATCGACTCTTCTCTGCTAAGGCTTTCGCCATCCAATCGAGACCCTCATAGAGACCAGTTCCTGTAGTTGCGCAAGTTGCTTGAATGAACCACTGGCGATTCTTGAGCGAATTAAGGCCAAGCTTCTGAGTCATTTCACTGGCTGGACAAGCGTTGGGAAGGTCCTGTTTATTGGCAAATACGAGAAGAACGGCGTCGCGGAGCTCATCCTCGCTAAGCATCCGGTTAAGCTCATTTCGCGCTTCAACTAGTCGTTCCCGATCATTACTGTCGACAACAAATATAAGACCTTGAGTGTTTTGGAAGTAGTGGCGCCAAAGAGGCCGGATTTTGTCTTGACC
>VJOU01000048.1 GCA_007050995.1 Glycocaulis profundi
TGACCCCGTCGATGCCGGGATGGTCCACGATGGCCTGGCCCACCCGGCCCCGGCCGATCACCATGTTCAGCACGCCTTTGGGCAGGCCCGCCTCGTGCAGCACCGCCACCAGCGCCTCGGCGGTGGCGGGCGTGTGCCCGGCGGGCTTGAGCACCACCGTGTTGCCGAAGGCCAGCGCGGGCGCGGCCTTCCACGCCGGGATCGCGATGGGGAAGTTCCACGGGGTGATCAGCCCGAACACCCCGACCGCCTGACGATAGGTCTGCACCTCCACGCCCGGGCGGGTCGAAGCCAGGTTCTGGCCGTGCAGGCGCAGCGCCTCGCCGGCGAAGTATTTCAGGATGCGCGCCGCGCGCATCGTCTCGCCGATGCCCTCGGGGATGGTCTTGCCTTCCTCGCGGGCGAGCAGATAGCCGATCTCTTTCGACCGCTCCATCAGCAGCGACCCGGCCCGGTCCAGCACGTCCGACCGCACTTCAGGCGACGCCGTCGACCAGCCCTCGAACGCCTCGCGCGCGGCGGACACCGCCTGGTCCACGTCCTCCACCGTGCCGTCGGGAACCCGCGCGACCACGTCGCTCACGTCCGACGGGTTCAGGCTCTCGGACGGCCGGTCGCCCCCCGTCTTATCGCCCCCAATCCAGTGGCTCAGCTCAAGCGTCGCGTCGGTCATGAAAATCTCCGTTTCGGCGGTCGTGAAAAAAGGATCCCGGGCCGGGCGGGGCGGCCCGGCCCGGGACAAGGCATGGAGGATGGACCTCCCCGCGAAGGGGCTGTGCCCCCTCGCGGATCAGCCCTCGGTCAGCGCGTCGTAGAAACGCCAGCGCGTGTCGTAGTCCGCGGTCAGCGGCGCGTCGGTCAGCCGCGCCCGGATGAGCTCGACCGGCATGGGGCCGAGCAGCATCACCTGGTCATGGAAGTCCTGCTCGCTCATCGATCCGTTGTCGACGAGCTCCCGGCGCAGGGAGAGGAACTGGAGCCCGCCGATCATGTAGGCGGCCTGATAGAAGGGCGCGTCGATGGCGGTCCGGCGGACCTCGGCTTCGGCGTTGGCCCGTTCGTGGCCGACCTCCTCGACCAGGAAGTCCACGGCCTGTTCAGGCGTCCAGTTTCCGAGCTGGTAGTTGAGCGAGAAGATGATCCGCGCCGCCCGGTGCAGCCGCCAGAACAGCATCCCCATCTTGTCGGGATCGTTCCGGGTGAAGTCCTTGTCCCACAGGATCATCTCCCAGTAGAGCGCCCAGCCCTCGCGCCAGACCGGCGTGTTCAGCAGCGGCGAACGGTGCGGGTTGAACCGGTCGTTCATGAAGCGCTGCAGGTGGTGGCCGGGGATCAGCTCGTGGTGGACGGTGGCGAAATTGAAGTGGGGGGTGTTGCCCCGCATGCTCATGAGCTTGTGCTCATGGCTCATGGAATCCACCGGGTAGGAGAGCCGCGTCACCTCCCCGCCCGAGAAGAACGGATTGATGAGCTGGCGCTCGGGCGTCTGCATGGCCAGCCGCCAGACTTCGCGCGACAGAGGCGGCATCGAGATCGAGCCGTCCTGCTCCACGAACTCTTCGGAATAGTCCGCGATGTCGAAGATCGCCCACGGCACTTCGCCGGGCGGGGGCGCGAGCTCCTTGGTGTATTCGAGCGCCGCCTTCCAGTCGTCGCCGAAGCCCATTTCGTTGGAGACCCGCTCCAGCTCGCCCACGATCCATTCGAACTCGCGCTCGCCAATGCCGATCAGCTCGTCGATGGAATACGGGATCATCTCCTGGGTCAGGTCCGCCAGGATGCCCGCTTCGAGCACCGGATCGCCCACGATGGGCGGCTGCTCGCCCGGCACGATGCCGACCACATGCCGGCGCAGCGCCTCGGCATAGTCCGCAAGCGCCGCGTCCAGCGCCGCGTAGGGCTCGCGCGCCCACCACGAATAGTCCGGGTCGTACCCGTCATAGAAGGTGTTGAAATCATCCATCACGAGACGCAGATGCTCGATCTGCTCGGCGGCGCGCATGGCGACGACGGGGCTGGCGTTCTCCAGCTCCACCAGACCGTTTCCGGCCGCGGCCCGCGTCTCGATGTCCCGCGTCAGCTCGCGCGCCTGACGCGCCGCGTCGTCCATGGTCCCGGCGGCGGGCCGGGGCTCGACCCGTCCGCGGTCGTAACGGGCTTCCTGGAAGGCTCGCAGATCCGCCTCGAAAGGCAGAAGCGGGGTGATCTGGGCGGCGCGCGTCTCGCCGATCGCCAGCATCTCCATCTCGTAGTCGATGCGGTTGCGCAGCATGATGTAGTCGATCCGGCCCTCCTGATTGAGAGAGTCGAAATCGGTTTCAGCCAGGCTCTGGCGCCAGGCTTCGTGGAAGGCGGTCATGCGCTCATGGCGCTGGGGCGAGTACTGGACCGGATAGCGGCGGCCCAGCGCGGCCAGATCCTGCACGTAGCGCGTAACCGCGACCCGCAGGTCGCTTTCAGTCTGCGCGAACTCCACCAGCGAGCCGATCACCGGCGGGTCCTGGCTCCAGCCGGGCAGCGCGTCCTGCTGGCTGAGCGCGGGGCTTGAAGCGACGGTCAGGACCGCCAGCGAGGCGGCCCATCGAGTGATGGCGATGCGCATGTGGAGAACTCCCCTTCCGATTTTTGTATATCGTATACAAATGGAAGGAGCGCTGTCCACCCCGCCGTCAGAGTTCGAGCGCGTGGATGCGATCCATCAGCGTTTTCGGCACCTGCACGCCCTCTTTCAGGCTGCGCGCCCGCGCCTCGAAACGCCGCTGGGAGGGCAGGCGCGCGCCCTGCCCCGCGATGGTCGCGAACAGGGTTTCCGCCGCCTGCGACGACGCCTCGGGATCCAGGCCCATGCGCTTCGGGCAGAAGGCCAGGACGAGCTCGCCATGACACGGCGCGGCCTTCGCGCCGTCATCGAAATCGATCGACTGAAGGCTGGTCATGTCTCCGATCAGCGGCCCCGCCATCAGCTCGATCATGGTCGACAGCGCCGAGCCCTTGTGCCCGCCGAAGGTCAGCATCGCTCCGCTCAGCGCTTCGGACGCGCTGGTGGTCGGCCGCCCCTCGGAATCGATCCCCCAGCCCTCGGGAATGGGCTTGCCCGCGATCTCGTGCAGGCTGATGTCGCCCCGCGCGATGGCGCTGGTGGCGAAGTCGAACACGTAAGGATGCCCCTCCGGCCGCGGCCAGGCGAAGGCGATGGGATTGGTGCCCAGCGCCGGACGCGTTCCGCCCGCCGGCGCCACCCAGGCATGGCTGGGCGTCATCGCCAGACCCGCCAGTCCGGCCTCGGCGATCATCTCCACCTCCGGCCACAGCGCGGAGAAGTGGAAGCAGTTGTTGATCGCCAGCGCCGCCAGCCCGGTCTCGCGCGCCTTGGCGGTCAGCAGCGGCAGCGCGCGCTCGAAGGCCAGCAGCGAATAGCCGTATCCCGCATCGGCCCGGACCAGAGCCGGCGACACGTCTTCGATCACCGGCTCGGCGTCGGGACGGAATTTCTCGAACCGGATCGTCTGAACGCATCCGGGCAGGCGGTAGAGGCCGTGTGAGGCGCACGCGTCGCGCTCTCCCCTGGTGATCACCTCGGCCACCGGCCCGGCCTGAGCCTCGCTCAGCCCCGCCGCGGTCAGCGTCCGCAGCGCCAGCGCGCGGACCTCCTCCACGCTCATGCGCACACTGTCATCGTGCATCTCGGCCCTCCATCATCGTATACCGTATACGTATAAGGATGAGCGCCAGACGTCCAGACCCCGCGCCCGGAGGGGTCGGGAGATCATCGGCTCTGGACGGAAGGAAAGAGGAAGGATGGTACCGCCTCCCCGGATTGAACGGGGGACCTCTAGATCCACAATCTAGCGCTCTAACCAACTGAGCTAAGGCGGCAAGCCATCTCTCCGGCCGGACCCGCGCGAAGCGGGCCGGGAAGGCGGCGGAACCTATATCCGCCCTTCGGGCCGCGCAAGGCCCGTTCGTCACATATATGGGCGGCTTCCGCCCTTACGCGTAGCCCCGCGACTGGATGTGCTGGCGCAGCTGCACGATGCGGTTCTCAGGGTCGGGGTGGGTGGACAGGAAGACCGGCGGACGCCCGGTCTGGTCCCGGCCCGCCATGCGGCTCCAGAAGTCCAGCGCCTGGCTGGGGCGATAGCCCGCCCGGTCCATGTAATCCACGCCGATCCGGTCCGCTTCCAGCTCGTGGCTGCGCGAATAGGGCAGGATCACCGCGAAGGTCGCGCCCGCGCCCAGAACGCCCGCCCACATGTCCGCATTCTCCCCGCCCCGGCCCGACGCGCCGATGGCGACGGCGGCGAGGCTGGTGCCCAGCCCGGCGGCCATCTGCTGGCTGGCCCGCTCGGCGGCGTGACGGCCCGCGACGTGGGCGACCTCGTGGCCCACGACCGTGGCGACCTGATCGTCGTTTTCCATCAGGTCGAGCATGCCGGTGTACATCGCCACCTTGCCGTTGGGCAGCGCCCAGGCGTTGGCCTGCTCGCTCTCGAACACGACGAACTCCCAGTCATACTGGCTCAGGCCCGACACGCCCGCGATCCGCTCGCCCACGCGGCGGACCTGATTGTTGCGGTTGGCGTCGCGGCTGACCCGCTCCTGGCTGAGCGCGTCCTGCCAGGTCTGGTCGGCCATCTGGGCGAGCTGGGCGTCGGAGACGACCATGAACTGGCTGCGGCCCAGCGCCGGATTGTCCGCGCAGGCGGCCAGCGGGACGACATAGCCCGCCGCCAGCCCCATCAGGATCTTCCTCCGGCTCATCGTCACCACGGGCAGGTCGGTCATGCGCAGGCTCCAAAGTCTGATGCGCGATGGAAGCATCGCGCGGCATGGGCTAAATCATACACGATAACGGGTCGGAACAAGGGGCTGTTCCGCGCGCCCGCCAGCACTCGCCGGAGCCCGCCTCATGCGCCGTCTCGCCGCCATCCTCGCCATCCTTCTGGTCATCCTCGCCGCCGCCGCGCTCGCCATTCCGTGGCTTCTGGACGCGGAAACGTGGCGCGGCCGCATCGAGACCGCCGCCAGCGAGCAGCTCGGCCGCGAGGTCCGCATCGCGGGCGAGATGCGCTTCACCGTCCTGCCCGCGCTGCAGATCCGCGCCGGAGACGCCTCGGTGGCCAACGCGGACGGGTTCGGCGCCGAGCCGCTGGCCGAGATCGGCGAGCTGCGGCTGGGCCTGGCCATCGGCCCGCTCCTGCGCCGGGAGATCGAGGTGACCGAGCTGGTCCTGGTCGAGCCCGTCATCCGCCTCGAGCAGCGCGGGGCGGCTGACAACTGGACCTTCGCGCGCGAGGGCGAGGCCCCGCCCGCCCCGGCATCCGAGGACGGCTTCCGCCGCCCCGGCGCCCTGCCCTTCGAGGCCCGCTTCGGCGACATCCGCATCGAGAACGGCGCGATAAGCTACGCCTCGGGCGCCGACCGCTGGGCCTTCGAGGCGCTGAACGCGCGCCTCGACCTTCCCGGTCTGGACGATCCCGCCCGCCTGCGCGGCGACCTGCGCATGAACGGCGAGCCGCTGGAGTTCGACATCGCGCTGGGCTCGCTCAGGGGCTTCATGGAGGGCGCGCGCTCCGACCTCGCCTTCACCCTGTCCGGCCCCGCCATCTCGGCGCGCTTCGAGGGACAGGCCGCCGAGAGCGCCGATCTCGATCTGGACGGGCGGGCGGAGATCGACCTGCCCCTGCCCCGCTTCGCCGCCCTGATGGGCGCCGAGCTGCCCCAAGGCGACACCTTCCGGCGGCTGGCGGCCAGCGGCGATCTGTCGGTGCGCCCCGGACGCCTGACGCTGGGCGATGCCCGGCTGGCCTTCGACGACATCGAGGCGACCGGGCGCCTCGCGGCGGCCTGTGGCGGCGCGCGCCCCCGCCTGACCGGCTCGCTGGCGATCCCCGTGCTCGATCTGAACCCCTACATGCCCGCCGAGGCCGAGCCCCGGCCCGGCGGCGCGCAGGACTGGAGCCGCGATCCCATCGACCTCTCCCCCCTGCGGCTGGTGGACGCCGAGCTGGACGCCACCGTCGAGCGCCTTCTGGTCCGCGAGATCGAGATCACCGGCGTCGCCCTGCGCGCCGTGCTCGACAACGGCCGCCTCGCCGCTGATCTGGACCGCTATTCGCTCTATGGCGGCGCGGGCCGGGCCAGCGTGGTGGTCAACGCCCGCACCGACCCGCCCAGCTACACCCTGAACGCCAGTCTGGACGGACTTCAGGCCCAGCCCTTCCTGACCGCGGCCGCCGACTTCTCCCGCCTGATCGGCACCGGGACGATGACGCTGGATCTGGCCGCCAGCGGGAACAGCCAGGCCGCGATCATGAACTCGCTGTCGGGCGGCTCGCGCTTCAGCTTCGCGGACGGCGCGATCACCGGCGTCAATCTCGCTCAGGTCATCCGCACCGCCCAGACCGCCATCCAGACCCGCCAGCTCCCGTCGGGCTTCGGCGACGCCGAACAGACCGACTTCACCTCGCTGGGCGGCAGCCTGCAGATCGCCGACGGCGTGGCGCGCAACGCCGATCTGGCCATGCTCTCGCCCCTGCTGCGGGTCGAGGGCGCGGGCTCGGTGGACCTGCCCGGACAAGCCATCGACTACCGCCTGACCCCGCGCGCGGTGCGCTCGCTGACCGGACAGGGCGGACAGGCTGATCTTCAGGGCGTGGCCGTGCCGGTGCGCATCCGCGGCGGCTTCGGCGATCCCCAGGTCTCCATCGATTTCGAGACCCTGATGACCGAGCTGGCCCGCGCCCAGGCCGGGCGTCTGGTCGGCGACCGCCTCGGCCTGCCCGGCGGCCAGGTTCCCACCGTCGAAGACGCCGCCCGCGGCCTGCTCGAAGGCGCGCTGGGCGGACGTCAGCAGCAGCCCGAAGGCGAAGATTCCGAACAGACCCGCCCCGACCCCGCCCGCCAGCTCATGGAAGGCCTCTTCGGCCGCCAGCGCCAGCGCGAGGAACCGCAGGAGGAGCCGGGCGAAGGCGGCTGACGATCCCGCCATGTCCCTCATCCCGGCCAAGCGCGCAGCGCGCCGAGCCCGGACCTCTATGTCCTTATCCCCCACCCACACCCCGGGGTCCCCGTGAAAACGAGGACCCAGACTCCCGCCATCGCCCTGCGATCCCTGGATCCCGGGTCGAGCCCGGGACCCCGGGGATGGCCTGTTTTATCCACCCCCCTTCGGACCACCCCCATACTCCCCTCAGCCGCTTTGCAGGGAGGGGGACGGGTCCGGACCGTCCGGTCTGTCGCGGGCGGCGCGCGGCGCCTCGAGGCGGGGGCGGTAACGCAGCCCCCGCTGAAAGAGCGGGATCGAGCGCGGGGCGGCTGGCCGCCGTCCCGCCCGGTTCCGGCAGGTGCGCCGGGCGAGGTCGGCGCCGGCCGACGGACCAGCCGCCCCTGATCGGTTCGGGCGGTGCGGAGACCACCGGCGCCA
>VJOU01000237.1 GCA_007050995.1 Glycocaulis profundi
CTCGAAATGAATGTCAAAAGGCCTGAAAAGAATAAAGGAGCCCTACCGGAGCACGGGGAACGCATGGAAGAGATGTGAAAGGGTTGCGAGTGAGGTTGAAGCAAGTCCACGCGAAAAGAAAACAAAGAAAAATGAACGCCTGTATCGATTCGCACTTTGTGTTATAAATTATACATTTGGATATGGTGCACAGCCGCGTAGGCTAGCAGAGGATATCCTCTCTTTTACTTGGGCTGACCTTCGAGGACTCCTTTGATGAATTCTTCGTATTTGACGTTACCATCCAGATCGACGTGGAGCTTCGTAAGTCTGATAATCTCATCGATCTCTTCATCAGAAAGCCGCTCGCCATAGCCCGAAAGAACATGTCCCAGCTCAGCAGCACTCACACCTCCCTGCCCTTCACGATCAAACGTCTTAAAGGCTTCCATATAGTCTGCGA
>VJOU01000238.1 GCA_007050995.1 Glycocaulis profundi
GCTACTCGAAGAATCATTTGTATTCAACTCATTGAAATAACTCATCCAAAAGGATGAGTCTTTATATTTTTAGTCACTATCTCATACTCAACAGTGGATAAGTTTCGCGCCTGCTGCCTTCCTTGGACGTGGTAGCCGTTTCTAAGGCTCCCTCTCCGGAGTCGAACCCTTATTCTCCGTTACCCGTAACAACCATGGTAGTCCAATAAACTACCATCTAGTTGAAAGGGCAGACACCCTTTCCGGATAGAGTCAGTCGAAACTGACAGTAAACTGCTTTATTCAGAGTCAACAAACAACGTCCGAAAACGTTTGGTCTGTTCTAATAATTGCACCCCGCCTTGCGTTGGGGTATAGTTGCATGTATTAGCTCCAGTATTTCCGCAGTTATCCATATGAGGATCCCGGATAAGGTGATATCTGCTCTAATGAGCCGTACGC
>VJOU01000239.1 GCA_007050995.1 Glycocaulis profundi
GTCGGGGGCTGGGCATCCACTTTTACATAAACATAAAGCAGCCATGGAAACCATTACATTACAAATCCAGATAACACAACATAGGTTCCTTTTTATTTATTACATGAAAACACGACATAAAAACACGAGTTCTTGTTCGGGTCATGGTCCGGCCTCGGACTTAGCAGTTGCATGGATCGCACTTGCAATTGTCTCCGCACTTGCAAGCGTTTCCACTCTCGGCAACAAAGCTAGTCTCTGATCCCTCGGCGAAGGTCATCTTGGGTGCAACACCGTCGATGATCATGGTAGTGGTGGATGATTTCTCAACGCTGCATGAGTTGCAGTTGCAGCTGCTGCCGCATGAGCAGCTTGAGCCACAGCTGCACTTTCCACTTGAGCAAGACATGGTTCGAATTAGGTTAACTTGAGAAAATATGAATGTTTTTGTTTGAATTTAAC
>VJOU01000240.1 GCA_007050995.1 Glycocaulis profundi
GTTTGAATACACTTTTTTCCAAGCTTCAAATCAATCAGGCGATCATATTCTGTAACACAGCACAGCGCGTCGAATTACTGGCAAAAAAGGTGACTGAGTTAGGTTACTCATGCTACTATATTCACGCAAGAATGCCTCAACACTATCGAAATCGTGTCTTCCATGATTTCCGCGCTGGCCACTGTCGGAACCTCGTTTGTACTGATCTGTTTACTCGCGGCATTGACATTCCCTCCGTTAACGTTGTGATCAATTTTGACTTTCCAAAATACGCAGAAACATATCTTCACCGTATTGGACGCTCCGGGAGATTTGGGCATCTTGGCGTTGCCATAAATCTTATTACCCACGATGACTGCTATCACCTTAAGGTTATAGAAAATCAATTGCGCACGGAAATCAAAGCCATCCCAAAGGATATAGACAAGCGCCTTTATGTC
>VJOU01000241.1 GCA_007050995.1 Glycocaulis profundi
CTGGACTTGCAATCGGCTTCATCGTGCTTGGCTTCGCTGTGGCCATTATCGCTCTCATCGGTCTCTTTGCTCTGTTCTGCAAGAACCGCTTCCTAGGATTCATTTACATCGCGCTGCTTGCAATTCTCAGCATAATAGAACTGGTCATCATCATCTACTTCTTCGCAATACCTGAAAACCTAAACAAGGCAGCATACAAAGTACTCAACAGTTCCTTCCAACACCTTCAAACCAATGATAGCCTCACAAATGCCAGCTACACTCTTTGGGTTGTACTGGGTTCGGATGGTGACGAATTTTGCTGCGGTTTGGGCGGATACAGCGATTTCGGTGTTTTGATATCGGGCCTTCCGTATCCACCGCCGTGCTGCAAACAGAATATCACTGCTTCGAGCACTACACAACAGCCACCAAAATGCGATCAAAATGAGGCGAAAACG
>VJOU01000242.1 GCA_007050995.1 Glycocaulis profundi
CTCCCTGACTGGTCAGAGCTACTGGCCTTAATAACTGGTATGGGCGAGACTCTAGTACTGAAGAAGGTTGCCTACATCTACTGCGTATTTTTGTGCAGAGCTAGGAACTTCGTCGTCCTTCCGCAACACGCACATGAGCTTAGGGCTGCCTTTGATAAGTACAACACACAAGAAAAGCATTTTATTGCTTCAGACAGGCTGATGATACACTTTAACATGGCCGAAGTCTTTCCTGTAATTACTTCTTGAAATGTGCATTTCGTGCGGAGACAATGCGACCGTGAAATTTGACAACAATACCAATTACTTTCTGGACTACACTTACCCCGCCTAAATTCACAACCCGTGAATAGTAATGCCTGGGCGCATTACCATCCAAAAGGAGGAACATCCTTTTTGCTTACTGACATTTATTTTCAATTAATATATATATCGCTTCT
>VJOU01000243.1 GCA_007050995.1 Glycocaulis profundi
CGGGCGTGCTCCCGGGTTTGACCATTCTTACTAATTCCTGCCTCAAACTCACCAGTGCCGGCAGCAACAACAAGAATAGCACAGTCTGCCTGGCTGGTGCCCGTAATCATGTTCTTGATGAAGTCACGGTGACCAGGCGCGTCAATAATCGTGACGAGATACTTGGGAGTCTCAAACTTCCAAAGAGCGATATCAATGGTGATACCACGCTCACGCTCGGCCTTAAGCTTATCAAGGACCCAAGCGTACTTGAAAGATGACTTTCCCATCTCAGCGGCCTCCTTCTCGAACTTCTCGATAGTTCTTTTGTCAATACCACCACACTTGTAGATAAGATGACCAGTAGAAGTCGATTTACCGGAATCGACATGGCCAATGACGATAAGATTGATATGAGTTTTCTCCTTACCCATGACGAGACACGCCGAGACGCAAGTAAG
>VJOU01000049.1 GCA_007050995.1 Glycocaulis profundi
CGTCGCGCTCGAGTTCTTCGCCCGTATCGATCTCCGACCAGCCGAGCCGGTCGATGAAGACCTCCCGGCGCTGGCGATGCATCTGTTCGAGCTGTACCCCGTAAAGTCCGCGATTGGCTGGTGTCACGATGTGAACGCGCATGGATCATCCCCTTAAGGTTGCTGAACCCGTTCACTCCAGCAGCCTGCGCGATTCTCCGAATGTCGGGATTTCCCTTCATCAAATTTGTATATGGCCGAGCCGCACCGCCTCGACGCAGAGCTGGGCCGTGGTCTTCACGTTGAGCCGGATGCGCGCCGCAGCGAGATATTGCTCCACGGTCTTGTCAGCCAGCCCCAGACGATCGGCGGTTTCGCGCTGGCTGTAGCCGCTCGCGATGAAAGCGACGATGTCTCTCTGCCTCGGTGTCAGGCCGCCAATGTCTTCGATGGCGCGCCGCCTGAGGGATTTAGACATGCCGGCATAGTAGAGGGACATCACGTGAAGGGCTGTGCGCACTGCGGGGCTGTCATCTATGTCGCGGCCCGACACCGTCACCAGGCCGAAGGATCCATCGAGGGAACGCAGCGGGGTGACCAAGCCGTCATGTCCTCCATAGGTCTCGGCGTCCTCGAAGAACTCGAGCTGGCTGCGGGTGAGCCCCTGTGACGACCGGAGGTCATTCCAGGTGAACGGCGCAGGATTGCGCGTTGCCCGCCGCACGGTTGGATCGATCACGCCATAGGCTTTGCCGAAATAGCGGCTCTGCCATCGCGGGTCCCAGACCCCGATGAGGTCATCCTCGACGGGGCATCCGCCTGGACCCGTGATGGCCACGTGAATGAAGTGATCGTACCCGTACGGAGCAATGCGGCTTCGGAAGGCGGCGTTGAGGGAGGCCATGTCGCGATGGCTCTCGATGCCCTGCAGGAAGGAGAACGCCTCCGATCCGATCTCTGCGTGCCTGACTCCGTCCACACGATGCCCCCGGCCCTGGGTTGATCCTCAATTTGAGGGGCATTCTACGTTGATTCTGAACCTAGGATTTCACTTTCAATACGATACCATCCCCGCCAAGCTCTCTCTCGGGTTTGCTGGGGACAAGATGCAACCGATGACCGAAAGAGGCCGACGGGTCATGGCTGAAGCAGCCCTGCTCGGCGGCCGGATACGTCTGTATCGACAGATGCGGGGACGCACTCAGATCGAAGTCGCGCGCGCGATCTCGATCACATATGCGGAGCTGACCGCTTTCGAGCGCGGCCGAGCCCGGATATGCGCGGCGATGCTCAACCGGATCGCGCTCTTTCTGGAGGTTCCGATTCAGGCGTTCTACGCAGACCTCCCTGCGACCCTGCCTCCGAGTCGCATGAGACGGCCGTGACGCGGCGCTCTGGCTGCGCTGCCGGCGTCAGGACTTCGTTCGCGACCGACCGCCTTTGGGAGGGCTTTTTCTGGATGCTGCCGATTTATTCGCGGCGGTCGTCTTGGCGCTGGTCCCTGCTCGCCCCGCTTTCGGCTTCGCAGCCGCCTTGGGCGCTTTCGCCGGTGGCTGCGGAGCCGGCTTGCGGCCCAGTCCACGCGCCTTGGCGGCGGCGCTGCGCTCTTCAGAATATCCCAGCGCGATCATCGGGTAGTCGCCGGGGAGCTTGAAGCGGGCGCGATAGTCCGCGGGCGTTAGCCCGTGCGCGGCCAGATGGCGCTTCAGGGCGCGGTAGGGCTTCCCGTCGATCAGGGAAATGATGTGGTCGCGGCTGGCGATGGATTTGCGGACCGACACGGCGGGCTTGTACACCGGTTCGGTGTCTTCCGGTTCTTCCCTGGAAAGAGCATTCAGCGTGGCGTGAATGTCGCGGATGAGCGTCGGCAGATCCGAGGCGGGCACAGCATTGCTGCCCGCGAAGGCGCTCACAAGCTCCGTGGTCAATGCGACGACATTTTCAGACGGCGTCTCGGACATGACAGGCTCCGCTAAGGTGACGTCAAGATTCGGCAGTCGATGATTGAGCGCTCCGGCGCGGATGTCCAACACCTTGTGATGCTTCACGAAAAATATGTATCTGAAAACGGGAACGAGATTGATGTGTCAGCGAACACCACGTTGGAACGACCGAGTTCTACATAGTTTCATCGGAGCTCCGCTCATGGTTCTCGTATATGTGAGTTCGTTCTTACTTTGGATGCTGACGGTTAGTCTGGCAGGACAGCTGGTGACGCTGGGCGAGATGGCTGGCCGCGAAATGCTCACTTGGCCTAACGCGCTGGGCATCACTTACGCCCTCAGCGCAGCGGCTTTTCTGTATTGGTTTGCCGATTATGTACGTGATCACAGTAAGTCAACGCTTCATGACTGGAAGTCCGCCAGATCGGATCGGCGCAAATCAAAATTGAATGCTGCATCGCCACCTATTGTATTAAATACTGGAAACTTTGCACCTGCCTGGACCGTCACTCTTCAGCAGGACCACGACGCGTAGCTCCGATGCCGATCTTTTTTGCCACTTGATCAATAAAATAGTCGAAGCGACGTTTACCCAGCGCATGCGCGGCATCTCGCTCGCCTTCGGGAATGGGCTCGGTGCGGGTGAGCCAGTACAGGATGAAATGCGCCAGGGTTTCATAGGTGCAGGCGAGATCGTGCTCGATCGACGCCTGTCGCAGATCGAACGCGTCCAGGCGTTTCAGAAGTCGCGCCTCCTGGGTCATGGCGGCCTCAGGCTCGAACCAGGCCCGCAGCGCCGCCTCGACGATATTAGCCTTGGTCACGCCAGGCCGGTCGGCTTCCCGGGACAGGCGCTCGTGCAGATTGGTCGGCAGGCGGATGTTCACGCGGGGCTTGGCCATGAGGGTCAGAAGTCCGGCAGGATGTCGGGGTCGGTTCTGTCGAGGCCGGTGGCCCGGCGGATCGCGGTCTGGTTCGCGTCCTTTTCGGGCGGCGATGGCTCGTCCGGATCGAGTTCCGGGGCGGGCTCGATGTCAGGCCGCGTCTCGGGCAGATCGAGCGGGATCTGACGGTCCGGTGTCAGCTCGACGTCCGGCCCGCCGACGTCTGGGGCCAGCAGGGGTTCCGGATCGGCTTCGCTCACGCCGGGCTTCGTTGCCGCCCAGGCGAGCCCGCGCGGCTCCCCAGGGTGCGGCGGCTTCAGCACACGGTCTGTGAAATTCCGGTCTTTGTAGTAGCGAAGCTTGCGCGCCCGGATCGGCGGCAGGCCCGAGACGAGGACCAGCGCGTCGGTCGCGGACAGCTGCATCACCTCGCCGGGGGTGATCAGGGCGCGCTGGGTTTCCTGACGGGAGACCATCATGTGGCTGAGCCAGGGCGCGAGCCGGTGGCCGGTATAGTTCTTCTGGGATCGCAGTTCGGTGGTCGTGCCGATGGCGTCCGACACCCGCTTGGCGGTACGCTCGTCATTGGTCGCGAACGCGATCCGGACATGGCAGTTGTCCAGGATCGAATTGTTCGGGCCGTAGGCCTTTTCAATCTGGTTGAGCGACTGGGCGATCAGATAGGCGCGCACGCCATAGCCGGCCATGAAGGCGAGCGCGCTTTCAAAGAAGTCCAGCCGTCCCAGCGCCGGGAATTCGTCGAGCATCAGGAGCACCTTGCGCCGCGAGGGCTGCGGCATCTCCTCGGTGAGGCGGCGTCCGAGCTGGTTCAGGATCAGCCGCATCAGCGGCTTGGTGCGCGACAGGTCCGAGGGTGGCACGACGAGATAGAGCGAGACCGGCTGGTCGGCGTCGACCAGGTCCTCGATCCGACAGTCCGACGCCGAGGTGGCCGCCGCGACCACGGGATCGCGATAGAGCGACAGGAAGCTCATCGCGGTGGAGAGCACGCCGGATCGTTCGTTCTCGGACTTGTTCAGGAGCTCGCGGGCGGACTGGGCGATGACSGGATGCACCCCTGCCCGGCCCCGATGCGGCGTSGTCAGCATGGCGCGSAGSGTCGCGGGAAAYGTCCGCTCAGGATCGGACAGGAAACGGGCGCATCCGGCGAGGGTCTTGTCGGGCTCGGCATAGAGCACGTGCAGGATCGCCCCGACGAGCAGGGCGTGGCCGGTCTTCTCCCAATGGCTGCGGCGCTCGAGCGAGCCGTCGGGATCGACGAGGATGTCAGCGATGTTCTGGACGTCGCGCACTTCGTGCTCGCCGAGCCGCACCGCCTGCAGCGGATTGTAGCGCGGGCTGGCCGGATCGGTCGGATCAAAGCGCAGGCAGCGCGAGAAGCGCGCGCGCCAGCCCGAGGTCAGGGTCCAGTTCTCACCCTTGATGTCGTGGATCACCGCGCTCGCCGTCCACGACAGGAGCGTCGGCACGACCAGCCCCACGCCCTTGCCCGAACGGGTCGGCGCAAACGCCATGACGTGCTCGGGCCCCGCATGGCGCAGATAGCGGGCCTTCCACCGACCCAGGAAGACGCCGTCTGATCCGAACAGGCCGGCGCGGCGAATATCGGCGTCCTCAGCCCAGCGCGCGGAGCCATAGGTGGTGACATCACGCTCGTGCCGGCTGCGCAGGACCGAGCCGATCACGGCGGCGACCACACCGAGCCCGGCTCCGCCGATGGTGATCAACCCGCCCCGCGCGAAGACCTCCGGCGCGTAGGCGTCATAGGCATACCACCACTGAAACAGGCGCCAGGGCTTGTAGACGGGCTGGCCCCCGACATCGAACCAGGGTTTGCCGAGCGCGCGCTGATGGCCGAGCTCCTCGGCCGTGAGCTGGGTGGCGAGCCACAGCCCGGCGATGATGATCGTGAACACGACCAGGATCTGGCCGATCAGGATGCGCGTGCCGGTCATGGTCGTCTCCGTCCAGAGAAGGACCAGACATGCCTTCGCGCGTGCGGCAGCAGGAGTGGGACAATCGGTAAAAGCCTGCAAAACGGTCCCGGACCGTCCTCGCCTGCGCGTCACCGTTGCAGTCCGCGCTGGACCGCCAGCGTCCAGCCGAAGCCGCGCGCGCGCTGCTCGATCATGAGCGCGCGGCCGCGCTGTCGGGCGAAAGCGTCGCGCCACGGCACCAGCACGAAGGCCTTCTGGTGACCGATGACCGCCATCCGGCCCCGGGCGAGATCGACATGGCCTTCCAGCCGGCCTTCGAACGTGTCGCCTGGAGCCAGCGACGTGGCCGTCCGGCCTGACCGGGCCGCCTCGGCGAGCGCGGCGCGGCGCAGTTCGTCCGCGCGCAGGGCCTGCCTGCGATCCGGATCGGGCCTGTCCTCGCCATCCCTCAGATGGCCGGCCCGCCGCAGGAAGGCCTGCCGGGCCGCCCGCGCGCCCGTGAGGCGTCCGCCCGCCTCCGGCGCGGTGTCGAGCCAGGTCTCGGCCTCCGCCTCGATCTGCGTTTCCAGCGCCATCCATGACAGGGTGCGGACGCGCAGACCGGCGCTCCGGCGCGCTTCATGGGCGGCGGCCCTATCGAGATAGTCCTCCGGCACGGTCCAGCGTCCGTCGGCCAGACGCTCGACGATGCCGACCCGGCGGAGCGCTTCGAGGCGGCGCTTGTGAGCGAGCCGGTAGCCGGGGCTCGAGCGCGGGTCGGCCTGGGCATGCAGGGTGTCGCTCCAGAGCCCGCCGGACCGCTCAGCGATCGCGGCGATGGTCTGGTCGGCGCGCAGGGGCTTGCGGGGTTGGCGGGCGATCTCGACGACCGCGCCCACGGGCGGCCGGTTGTCGGCATCCATCGCGGCGGCGGGCACATGCCAGACCTGGCCGTGAAAATCCTCCACCAGCAGGAAGCGCGTGTCGCGCAGCTCGTCCTCCGGGCCATAGGCCTGCACGGTCCCCGTCAGCGGCGGCGCGTCGGCCGCGCGGGTCTCGGCGAAGCGGACGCCCTCCCCGTCCCCGTGAGACCGGCTCAGGGTGCGGATGATGTCCCCCTGTCGTCCCATCGCCGCGAGGGTCTCGGTCCAGCCCTGCGCCAGAGACCAGGCGCCGGGCCCCGCCGGCTCCGCGAGACCGAGGCCTTCGAGATGCTTCAGGCGCGATAGCCTGAGATGGCGGTCGAACCGGGCGGCTTCAGTGCGGGCGCGCGCGAGGGTCACGGCGCCGTCAGGATGATCGCGCGCCATGGCCCGGTCGATGGCGGTCAGCCGGTCCTTGGCGACCTCGCTGTGGCGGGCGCGCAGGATCTCAAGATCGCGCCTCGGGCCGAGGCGGGCGGTGACGATGTCCTCGGCCGCCTCGCGCAGCCCGTTCATGAGGTAGTCCTTGGCGAGCACGATGTCGCGCCGCTGATAGTCCCGCCCGCGGATGACGATGTGGGTGTGCGGATGGCCGGTATTGTGGTGGTCGGCGGCGACCCAGTCGAGCCGGCGTCCGGTGTCGCGCTCCACCCGCGCCATGAACTCCCGGATGACGGGCTTCAGATCGCCCAGGGCGACACCGTCTTCGGGCGAGACAATGATCCGGAACTGATGACGGTCGTCTTCGCTCCGCGAGAGGAAGGCTCCGGGGTCGGCCTGGTCACGCTCGCGGTCATAGAGCTGGCCCCCCTCCCCGCCGCGCTCGACGCCGTCGCGCTGGAGATAGCCCAGATGGGCGCGGAAGAGGCCGGGGCCGGCCCGGCCCGCCCGGGCGATGTGCATTTTCACGATCACCCGGCGCACGCGCTGGCGCGCGAGATGGGCGGTGGCCCGGCTTCGGGTGCGCGCCGCGCCGCCCGTCCCGGCCCGCGCGCCGGTGAAGGCCGAGGGTTTGCGCGCGCCGCC
>VJOU01000244.1 GCA_007050995.1 Glycocaulis profundi
AAAATGGCTCCAAGCGCTCCAGCTAAGACTGCCAAGGCTCTCGACGCCAAGAAGAA
The DNA here is from genome assembly GCA_007050995.1 of Glycocaulis profundi. Classification (GTDB taxonomy): domain Bacteria; phylum Pseudomonadota; class Alphaproteobacteria; order Caulobacterales; family Maricaulaceae; genus Glycocaulis; species Glycocaulis profundi. The sequence goes on from VJOU01000244.1 coordinate 57, forward strand.
GGTCGTCAAGGGAAAACGCACCACCCACAGACGTCAAGTCCGCACCTCCGTGCACTTCCGTCGCCCGGTCACCCTCAAGACCGCCCGTCAGGCTCGTTTCCCACGCAAGTCTGCCCCAAAGACCTCCAAGATGGACCACTTCCGCATCATCCAACACCCATTGACCACTGAGTCCGCCATGAAGAAGATCGAGGAGCACAACACCCTTGTCTTCATCGTCAGCAACGACGCCAACAAGTACCAAATCAAGGACGCCGTCCACAAGCTCTACAACGTCCAAGCCCTCAAGGTCAACACCCTCATCACTCCACTTCAACAGAAGAAGGCTTACGTCCGCCTCACCGCTGACTACGATGCTCTCGACGTTGCCAACAAGATTGGAG
>VJOU01000245.1 GCA_007050995.1 Glycocaulis profundi
TGAAAAGTGGTTATGATCATGGGAATTATATTGGTCATGTAGTCAAACAAGATGGAGAAGTGGTCTATGGTGGAGATCACGATGTTGAATCCGGTGAAGAGGACATAGATGAGCACGACGAATATGAATCCGAAGACAGTGACGAGGATGCAGAGATAGAGGAAGACGAGGATGAGGCAGGTGAATACGAGCTCGGAGAAAACCACAAAGGTGGTGAAGAGGATGATGAGGATTACGAGGATGAATATGACATTGAATATTCTAGTGAAGCGGAAGGGAAAAAGGAAGAGGAGGAAACAGAAGAAGCTCATGAAGAGCCGATGGGGGAGACTGACAGGATTTTCTCATTCCCCGGTTGTAGCGGCATCACGTGCTCCAAACCGGGTTTCGATGGCTACGGCTGCTCAAGTTCTAAATGTCATTACATTTGTTCCAAG
>VJOU01000246.1 GCA_007050995.1 Glycocaulis profundi
AAAGCTTATGACGGCAACGACCCTCAAAAACCGCTTCTTATGGCCATTAAAGGTCAGATCTATGATGTTTCTCAAAGCAGGATGTTCTACGGTCCAGGTGGGCCATATGCATTGTTTGCAGGTAAGGATGCAAGCAGAGCACTTGCAAAAATGTCGTTTGAAGAGAAAGATCTGACCGGTGATATCACGGGTCTAGGTGCATTCGAGCTTGATGCATTGCAAGATTGGGAATACAAGTTCATGAGCAAGTATGTCAAGGTTGGAACCATCAAGAAACCTGAAGGTGCGCCTGAGCCATCAACTGTTGAAACCACTGAGGCAACCGAAGCCAACCATGCTGAGTCAAATACAGCAGAACCATCTACTGCTGCAGCTGTTGCTCATGTTTCAGAGACCAAAGAAGCCGTAGATGAAAAGGAGGAAGGAACTTCAACCAC
>VJOU01000247.1 GCA_007050995.1 Glycocaulis profundi
TGGAGAAGTGGTCTATGGTGGAGATCACGATGTTGAATCCGGTGAAGAGGACATAGATGAGCACGACGAATATGAATCCGAAGACAGTGACGAGGATGCAGAGATAGAGGAAGACGAGGATGAGGCAGGTGAATACGAGCTCGGAGAAAACCACAAAGGTGGTGAAGAGGATGATGAGGATTACGAGGATGAATATGACATTGAATATTCTAGTGAAGCGGAAGGGAAAAAGGAAGAGGAGGAAACAGAAGAAGCTCATGAAGAGCCGATGGGGGAGACTGACAGGATTTTCTCATTCCCCGGTTGTAGCGGCATCACGTGCTCCAAACCGGGTTTCGATGGCTACGGCTGCTCAAGTTCTAAATGTCATTACATTTGTTCCAAGAGAGAATGCTATGAATATCCAGAAGGCCCAATTACTCTTAAGGAAAGTGCTG
>VJOU01000248.1 GCA_007050995.1 Glycocaulis profundi
TTAAGAACTCGGCAACTTTATTTTCCGACTGTTTAATAAAAACATTTTTTTTTGTTTTTATAAAAAGTAAAACCTGCCCTATGATAAAATTAAATGGCCGCGATTATTATCGTGCAAAGGTAGCATAATAATTTGTCCTTTAAATGAGGTCTAGAATGAAAGGTTTAACGAGAAAATAACTTTTTTATTTTAATTTTTTGAATTTTATTTTTTAGTTAAAAAGCTAAAATATAATTATGGGACGATAAGACCCTATAGAATTTTATTTTTTATATAAAAAATAAACTTTATTTTTATTTTTATATTTTATATAAAAAATTTGGTTGGGGCGACTTTTATATTAACTAAACTATATTTTTATATTATTCATTAATTTATGATTTATTGATCCTAAAATTTAGATTAAAAGAATAAATTACCTTAGGGATAACAGCGTA
>VJOU01000249.1 GCA_007050995.1 Glycocaulis profundi
GCCACCATTGCAAGCCGGCCGTTTTTTATCTCCTTCAGTTTCCACTCATGAGCATTTGCTATGTCCTTAGCAAGACCAAGAGGATTTAGCAAAGGTCCACCGGGATACCCAGGTTCTAAACCTTCTAGGGCCGCTTCCAAACCAAAAAAAGACCCTTCTTTGGCTTGAGACCCCGGATTAGTGAAATCCATGTACCTTTTAGTCTCAGCAAATCCCATCAGAAGTAATTGAATAATGAACAGCGTTCTAGTACTGGCAAAACCAAACTTGGTGGCACCTGCTTCATACCACACTGGCAGGTCACTTATCCCTGTTACACGAAGCAAATCAGTGAAAAGAATGCCAGCAACACCAGCCATAGCGAAACGAGCATGAACCAGTTCTGCCTGCACATACCACTTCAAGCTCCCAGGATCCTCTCCAAGTCCAAGAGGA
>VJOU01000050.1 GCA_007050995.1 Glycocaulis profundi
TCGACCCCGCCGGGATGCCCAGGCGGACCATCTCGTCGCGCACCGCGTTCGCGCGGCGCTCGCCCAGGCCCATGTTGTAGGCGGCCGAACCGGAGGTGTCGGTGTGGCCGTCGATCTGCACGCGGGCCACGCCGCAGGTGCGGGCTTCGTTGACCGCTTCGTTCACGACCGAACGCGCCTGATCGGTGATGTTCGAGCGATCCCACTCGAAGTACACCACGAAGCCGACATCCTCACACGCGGCAGCCGGAGGCGGCGGCGGGGGCGGAGGCGGCGGGGGCGGCGGAGGCGGAGGCGGCGGAGGGGGCGGAGCAGGCGGAGCCGCGAAATAATACCGCAGGCCGATCCAGCCCTCGTGATGGCGGGTGTCCTGCAGATCGGTGGCGGGGCGGTAGCTCGTCGAGCCCGCCCGGAACCAGCGATACTCGGTGTCGATGGCCAGGTTCGGGCTCAGATACCAGCCGATGCCCGCCAGCAGCTGCACCGAGTAGGAATTGTCGGAGTCCCGCACGACGCTGAAGTTGGAGTTCGGCCCGACGGTGCCGGTGTCCCAGCCCGCGGCGGAGAAGACGGACTCGAAGTAGCCCACGCCCGCGCCGATATACGGACGGATCATGGAGTCGCGGTTGAACTCGTAGATGCCGGTGACCGACCCGGTCCAGTAGTGCAGCGAGCTGTAGCTGTCCTCGAAATTGCCCACCGCGCCGGTGTCGTTGTAGCGGTGCGACAGTTCCAGATCGACCCGGATGCCGTTGTCCCAGTGATAGCCGACGGCCAGCGCTTCGCGCAGGTTCGACTTGCCGGAAATCTGGCCGGTCAGGTCGCCGTTGACCGTGGTGTCGCCCGGAGCGCCGTAACCCAGCGCGCCGCGGACATACCATCCCTCCTGAGCCTGGGCGGCCGCCGGAAGGCACATGGCCGCCAGCAGCGCTGCCGTCGATAAGAGGTGGCTTTTCATAGCACTTCCTTTCGTCTTGGGTTGCCGGGCCCGCCCGAGGGCGGGCCCGCGCTGAAAATCGCCCTTTCAAGGGGCTTGAAGGCGAAGCCTCAGAAGCTCGCGTTCAGGCCCACGAAGAAGCGGCGGCCGTAGAGGTCGAAGATGTCGTAAACGCCCAGCACGCCGCGGCCCTGGATCGGGGGCTCCTTGTCGAGCAGGTTGATGACGCCGCCCCGCAGCCGGATGTTGTCACGCAGCATGTAGCTGGCGTTCAGATCCGTCCGCACGAAGGGCTCGGTGTTCCACAGGCTCCGGTCGTAGATTTCCGGGTTGGAGGTGTTGGAGTCCACGAATTCCTGGCTGCCGATATAGTCGGCGCTGATCGAGGTGGAGAACACCTCGTTCGGCTCCCACTGCACCGTCAGGCGGGCCCGGAAGTGGGGGTTTTCGATGGTGCTGTCGAGCGCGGTCTCGTCGGTCGGGTCGTCGATGTTCAGGAAGTTCGACCGGTTGATCAGCCAGTTGCCGCGCAGCTGGTAGTTCAGCATGCCCAGATCGCGGCCGAACAGGCTGAAATCGTGGAAATAGCTGGCCTGGAAGTCCACGCCGCGGGTGGTCAGGCCGGCATAGTTCACCGGGCCCTGGATGAAGTCGATGATCTCGAACGTGTTCGGATCACGGGTCAGCAGGTTGCAGAAATTCGTGTTCAGCTGCGCGCCGTTATAGCACGCGCCCACGATCTGGTTCGCCCCCACGGTCGCGATCGCGTCCGCGATCTCGAAATCGTAGTAATCCACCACGAAGGTCAGGTTGGGGATCACTTCCGGCCGCAGGATGGTCGAGACGGTCCACGAAGTGGAGGTCTCTTCCTGCAGGAACGGATTGCCGCCCGAACGGCCCGGATTGGTCGAGGAGGGGTTCGGGTCGAGATAGCTGGCCGGAACGCCGTCCGCGGCGCAGTTCGCGCGGCGGTTGGCCTGGATTTCCGGATCCACCGTGTTGGCGATCACCACCGCGTCGCACGGATCGGTGATGGCCAGGAAGGTCTGCGACAGCGGGTTGAACAGCTCGCCCAGCTGAGGCGCGCGCACCGCCGAGCCATACGTGCCGCGGAAGGTGAGCTGGTTGTTGACTTCCCACAGGCCCTGCAGGTTGTAGGCCGTGATGTCGCCGATGGTGGAATAGTCCGAATACCGGCCCGCCGCGGTGAATTCCAGATTCTGCACGAAGGGCAGGTTCTGCACGATCGGCACGCGGACTTCGCCGAAGAATTCCTGCACGTCGTAGCTGGACCGCTCCAGCGCCGCGAGGGCGTTGGCGAAGTAGAGGCTCGAGCCGGAGGCGTCAGGCGGCGTGAACACGCCGCTGGCGATCTCCTCGCGGTATTCATAACCGAGCGAGAGCCCGATCGAGCCCGCGCCCCAGAAGTCCCACAGCTCGGTGGTGGCGAAGGCCAGGAAGTTGTGCTGCTCGTTGGTGCGCTCCAGCATCTGGTCGGTCAGAACGTAGTCCAGCGCCGCCTGGCTGTAGCCCTCTTCGCCGAAGATCCGGGCCGGCACGCATCCGGTGACGTTGGGATCGTTCGCCGCGTAGGTCCGGCCTATGGCGGGCAGGAAGACCTCGCCGTTCCGAGCGGCCAGCAGCTGGGCCCGGCACACGATGTCGCCGGCCGCGCCCGCCTCGCCGAAGGTGTCGATCACGGAGTCCGCGGACCACTGGTAGCGGACCACGTCGACGGTGCCGAACTCGACGTTCTCGTCCTCGACCTTGCCGTAGGTGTAGCCGACTTCCCAGTTGATGTTGCGGAAGAAACCGATGTCGGGAATGCCCCCGCGGAAGCCCGCGACGTAGCGCTGGAGCTGGCGCTCGTTGCGCTGCGGACGCCCGCCCAGTTCCGAAGAGAACAGGCGGAAGGAGGCCTGCTGGAAGGGCTGGTTGGCCGCGACGACATTGCCTTGGGCGTCATAGACGTCGACGGTGTTGTTCAGGATCGCGTTGCGCACCTGCGGGTCGAGGAAAGCGTTGTCCAGACCCAGTTCGAACACGTTCAACGCATAGATGTTGCTCAGGCGGGCCCCGCCAGTGTCACGCATGATGATGTCGAAGAAGGCGGGCTGGAAGCTGTCGATGTTCAGCTCGTCGACATACTTGGCGTCGGCGAAGAATTCGATGTTCGGCGTGAGCTCGAAGTTCACGCCGGCCGCGAAGCGATAGGCTTCCTGCTCGGGCACCCGGTCGTCGCCGAACACGGTCAGCGGGCTGCCGCTGCCGCCCACCACGCTGTTGCGCCGGATGCCGACGATGGAGCGGTTGGTGCCGAAATCGGACAGATAGGCCGAGCCGTCCGGGTTGAACTGCCAGGTCTGGCCCGGTTCCTCGACGAAGCAGTTCTGCGGGGTGTTGCCCGTGCTCTGCGTGGCCGCGACAGTGCAGTTGCTGAACGGAATGAGCGGACGGTCCGCCGGGGAAGGCTGGACGATGCTGCCCACGGTGAGCGCGCCCCCGAGAGGACGGGACAGGCTGGTGACGCCGTAGAAGATTTCGTTGTTGATGAACCCGTCGCCTGCGATGCCGCGGCCGAGGAAGCGGATGCCGTCGCGCTGCCAGCCGATCATGTCGTCGCGGACATTGTCGTTCCGGTCGTATTCCGCCGACGCCCACACGTTCAGCCGGTCGTTGAACAGGTTCTGACCCGCCAGTGTGGAGATGCGGTAGGACATCGCGTCCCCGCCCTTGACGATCTGGGACACGTTCGCGTCCACCTCGAAGCCCTCGAAGTCGTCGCGCAGGATGAAGTTCACCACGCCCGCGACCGCGTCAGAGCCGTACACCGCCGAGGAGCCGCCGGTGATCACTTCGACGTTGCGGATCAGCAGACGGGGGATGGTGTCCACGTCCACCGCCGTCGAGCCCGGCTGGCTGCCCACGTGACGGCGGCCGTCGATCAGGGTCAGGGTCCGCTGGGTGCCCAGGTTGCGCAGGTTCAGAAGGCTCAGGCCGCCATTGCCCAGCGAGGCGCCGGTGGTGTCTTCGGGAACCTGGGAGTTCTGCAGCGCGGGCAGGTTCGCCAGCGTGTCGACGATGTTCGGCTCGCCGGTGAGCAGCAGCTCGTCCTGATCGATCTGGATCAGCGGCGTGGGGGCGTTGGCCGGGTCGCGCGCCAGACGCGAGCCGGTGACCACGATGCTTTCGCGCGGGCCCGTCTGGGCCTCGGGCGGCGGCGTCTGGGTCTGGGTCTGCGCGAGGGCGGGAGCGGTCAGGCCTGCGAGCGCGCTCGCCAGAACGGTGGAGCGGAGATACCGCCCACGGTGACTGATTTTCACGATGTCTTCCCCTTTTTCTTCAGCTCGCCGCGCGTCGATCTACCCTGGCGCGAGATGCTGGCGGGGAAATATGAACCGGATTTAATCTGACGGTAAAGAAGCAGCGACCGTAGATCGGTTCATCCACAATTTCTGAGCACTTTTCTGACCGGCGTGTGACAAAAATGATATGTCTCATCCATGTCGGGAGCCGGGGCCGGGCCGTCCCGCCCGAGCGCGGCGGGCGCATGGACACCGGCTCGGCGAGGGCTTAAATGCCAGACCTCACCAGTCAGTGTTATTCAAGAGCACCCATGTCCCAGCCAGACTTCCCCCTCGACACGAAGCGCCACACCGCCGCGCACCTCATGGCCGCCGCCGTGAAGGAGATGTGGCCGACTGCGAAATTCGGGGTGGGGCCTGCGACCGCGACCGGGTTCTACTACGACATCAACCTGCCCGAGACTCTGACGCCCGAGGACCTGGGCCGGATCGAGAAGCGCATGAAAGAAATGCGCAAGAAGAAGATCCCCATGGTCCGCGAGGTGCTGCCCGTGGACGACGCGATCCAGTACATGGCGCGCGAGGGCCAGGACTTCAAAGTCGAGCTTCTCGAGCTGCTGCGCGACAAGGGCTCGACGGCCATCGCCAAGGAAACCGGCGACGAGAGCGTTGCCGGAGACGGGCTGGACGAGGTCAGCTTCTACAAGCTGGGCGATTTCGTCGATCTGTGCCGTGGCCCCCACGTGGACCATTCCGGCCAGACGGGCCATTTCAAGCTGCGCTCCATCGCGGGCGCCTACTGGCGCGGCGATGCGAACAACCCCCAGCTCCAGCGCATCCACGCGCTGTGCTTCGACACCAAGGAAGAGCTCGAGGCCGAGCTGGTCCGGCTCGAGGAGCAGGCGAAACGCGACCATCGCAAGATCGGCCGCGAGATGGGCCTGTTCACCATCGCCGAGGAAGTGGGCGCGGGCCTGCCGCTGTGGCTGCCCGCGGGCAACGTGATCCGCGACGAGCTGGAGCATCTGGCCCGGCACGAGGAGCGCAAGGCGGGCTTCCAGCGCGTCTCCACCCCCCACATCACCAAGGGCGAGCTCTATCACAAGTCCGGCCACCTGCCCTACTACGCCGAGGACATGTACGCGCCGATCATCATCGACGAGCAGGAATACTATCTGCGCCCGATGAACTGCCCGCACCACCACATGATCTACGCCCACGACCAGTGGAGCTATCGCGACCTGCCGGTGCGTCTGTCCGAATACGGACAGGTCTACCGCTACGAGGCGTCGGGCGGGCTGTCGGGCCTGATGCGGGTGCGCGGCTTCTGCCAGAACGACGCGCACATCTACTGCCGCGAGGACCAGGCCAAGGACGAGTTCCTGGCCGTGATGCACATGCACGCGAAATACTACCGCATGTTCGGCATCGAAGATTTCTGGATGCGGCTGTCCCTGCCCGACTTCGACAATCTGGACAAATATGTCGACGACACCGCGGGCTGGAAGAAGGCGCTGGTCATCCTCAAGGAGGCCATGGACGAGTCCGGCTACCCCTATAAGGAAGTCGACGGCGAGGCCGCCTTCTACGGGCCGAAGGTGGACTTCATGATCAAGTCGGTGGTGGGCACCGAATACGCGATCTCCACCAACCAGCTCGACTTCATGGCCACCAAGCGCTTCGAGCTGGAATACACCGGCGAGGACGGCGGCAAGCACCCCGTCTACGTCATCCACCGGGCGCCGCTGGGCAGCCATGAGCGCTTCGTGGCCTTCCTGATCGAGCACTATGCGGGCAAGTTCCCCACCTGGCTGGCCCCGGTCCAGGCGGTTGTCATCCCCATCGCCGACCGGCACGAGGATTACGCGAAACAGGTGCGCGAGCGCCTGTTCGACGCCGAGACCGCCAGCGTGAACGGCGGCATCCGCGTGGAGGCCGATCTGGCCGCAGAGCGCATGCAGAAGAAGATCCGCAACGCCCAGACCCGCCAGATCCCCTACATGCTGGTGGTCGGCGATGCGGAGGCCGAGGCCGGCACGGTCGCCCTCAGGCACCGCGATCACGGCGATCTGGGGGCCGTGAAGGTCGACGACCTCATCGCCCGCATCCAGCGCGAAATCGCCCAGAGGAAGGACGAGGGGCAGGGCGGCTGACACCGCCTTATCCCCCACCCGGCCTCCTCCAAAGCCGTCATCCCGGACGCGCCGGGAGGCGCGATCCGGGACCTCCCGGCGGCGCCGACCAAGCGGAGCGCGGGAGGACGGAGAAAATCAAAACTTATCCACCCCTCCCTCCGCCGCCTCATACTGTGCGGGCTTCATCCCATGAGGGGGCGGTCCGGACCGTCTGTTCCGCGGGGTGGGGCGCGGCGACCCGAGCGGGGCGGGGGTGACGGCCCGTTTCTCCGTGAAAGGGCGGCCGGGACTGCGGCGATCCTGGAGACGTG
>VJOU01000250.1 GCA_007050995.1 Glycocaulis profundi
CGACAGTTTCTCGTTCTCCTATTATCTCAAATTCACCATCTAACCTCTCAAACTCATACTTGCGTTCAATCTCCATAGGCGGAACTTTAGACTTGACAATTCCCGCTTTCACATCTGCACTATCGAACCACATATGCAAATTCGCATCCACAAGCCAAAACGAAATCCCATCAGCCACTTGTATCCCAATACTATGCTCCTTCCCATCCAAAAGAAACCCTAAAAACGGCGTCAAATCAATATCATAAGACGGCAAATCAAAAGCCCCAATCGACACAACAGGCTCCCAAAACAACGGATTAATCCCACCAGTAAATATCAAAGGAAACGGCACCACTCCCCCCACTAAATTCCCATCAATCGTCACCAAAACCTCACGATACGCTCCATGAGCCCTCCCCGTGTCCAAATTATTTTCCTCTACATACGAATCCG
>VJOU01000251.1 GCA_007050995.1 Glycocaulis profundi
GTCGCCATTTGTTTGCTGACGTCAGAGTCAAACACGTAGACTGTAGCAAAGATCCCCATAGCACGAACAGAGTTTCCGTCATCACCCTGAATCAGCTGCAAGAATGACTCCTTACTAAGCCCTTGTGAGCTGATGACATCATCAATGTCTGGAAGACAGAAAGCAAGCTTCAAGTTGTCATAGCTGCCTTTTTTCAATCCGTCAGCGCAGCTGATTGGTTGACCATCGAGGAGCAGCTGTGCTCGAACTCCTAATTTGTCACCGAATGTTTCACATGCATTGCAGTACAGGCAAGACCCAAATCCTCCACATCCGTTTTCAGGTTGTCGAACACATTTCTCTGGGACAGTATTTTTTTTGGCAGTGTTCTTCAGCTCAAGATAAATGGAGAAATCTCCGCCAAAGTCCTCTAGAACTTCTACTTGGCCTCCGAT
>VJOU01000252.1 GCA_007050995.1 Glycocaulis profundi
AACCCTCCGCTAGTAACCTCACCAATGTTCTCCCCATTTTCATTTTGAATCTCACTGTGACTACGAGCAGGTGGACCAGCAGAGAAAATCCCAACACGCCTGATGGCTGGCCCATCGGCAATTTGTTTGAGGATCACCTCAGCTCCAAGAAAACCGCCTTCAGCCCTTCTTCTCTTGCCAATAGCCCAAGTGAGACCAGCCTCCACAGGGGTTATGTGTTGCTCCATGTCATTACCGTATAGACACAGCCCAGCTTCAAGACGAAGACTGTCACGAGCACCAAGACCTGTCAACCTCACTTTCCCTTCAGATTTTTCAAGAATTGCTTTTGTAAGATCGAGTGCGTTCTCCGAGGGAACAGAGATCTCAAATCCATCTTCACCAGTATACCCAGTTCTAGTTAGAAAACATTTGGCACCATTGATATCTATT
>VJOU01000253.1 GCA_007050995.1 Glycocaulis profundi
CAGAGGCTTATCTTCGCTGGTAAGCAGCTCGAAGACGGCCGTACCTTGGCTGATTACAACATCCAAAAGGAGTCCACACTCCATTTGGTTCTTAGGCTCAGAGGTGGTATGCAAATCTTTGTCAAGACCCTCACCGGCAAGACCATCACTCTTGAGGTCGAGAGCTCTGACACAATCGATAATGTCAAGGCCAAGATCCAAGACAAGGAGGGTATCCCACCAGACCAGCAGAGGTTGATCTTCGCCGGGAAGCAGCTTGAGGACGGTCGTACCTTGGCTGACTATAACATCCAAAAGGAGTCAACCCTTCACCTTGTTCTCAGGCTCAGAGGTGGTATGCAGATCTTCGTGAAGACTTTGACAGGAAAGACGATTACTTTGGAGGTTGAAAGTTCCGACACCATTGACAATGTGAAGGCCAAGATCCAGGA
>VJOU01000254.1 GCA_007050995.1 Glycocaulis profundi
CCTCCATTGGTGCTAGCGGCTGTAATAAGTTGTTGAATTGGCTTAATTTGGTTGTTCAGTGTTGTGAAGTCAGTAGCGGTGAACGAGCAAGCGCTTCCACCAGAGATGGTCTGCAACTTTCCGGTGTCAACTGCGCCTCCGTATCCAACTGTGATTATTCCATATTTCTTTTGAGCAATAATCGTTTTAGCTGATGGTGTTGGATCCGTGAAGAAGGAGGTGGTTGAAGTGATGTAGACAATAACGTGGTTACTGATACCAGCACGGTAGCCAGCAGTTGCGGCCATGTAATCTGTAGACGACACAACTTGGAGATTGTAAGTGAGAACTTGTCCTGCATCATCAAAGTCGGTGTAGCCGTCTTTAAGTCCATTCAGGTAAGATATCAACATTTGTTGTGAAGTGATTGCGTTCAAGTTGGCAACTGGTGG
>VJOU01000255.1 GCA_007050995.1 Glycocaulis profundi
TTCCAGCAAAAATCAGCCTCTGCTGGTCTGGTGGGATCCCCTCCTTGTCTTGGATCTTCGCCTTCACATTATCAATGGTGTCAGAGCTCTCAACTTCCAAAGTAATAGTCTTTCCCGTCAAGGTCTTCACAAAGATCTGCATACCACCACGGAGACGGAGGACCAAATGGAGAGTCGACTCCTTCTGGATGTTGTAATCAGCAAGGGTACGTCCATCCTCCAGCTGCTTTCCGGCAAAGATCAACCTCTGTTGGTCAGGTGGGATCCCCTCCTTATCTTGGATTTTGGCCTTGACATTATCAATAGTGTCCGAGCTCTCAACTTCCAAAGTGATGGTTTTTCCAGTCAAGGTTTTCACAAAGATCTGCATACCACCACGAAGACGAAGGACCAAATGGAGGGTCGATTCCTTCTGGATGTTGTAATCGGC
>VJOU01000256.1 GCA_007050995.1 Glycocaulis profundi
CATTTTTTCGCAAAATAACCTCGTGGTTACAAGTGTGGACATTCAATCGGTGGAGCCTGTTGACCAGCGCACTCGTGATGCTCTGATGAAATCAGTTCAACTGGCCATTGAGATAACAAGCAATTCTCAGGAAGCCGCTGCTCGCCATGAGGCAGAACGACTGGAGCAGGAGGCACGTGGTAAATTGGAGCGGCAAAAAATAGAAGACGAGGCCTCAGCTGAGGAAGCAAGAAAGAGCCTTTTGGAGCTACAAGTGCAATTAGCAACTCTTGAGAGCACTGGACAGGCCAAATCTGAGGCTCAGAGCAAAGCGGAGGCGATGCGAATCGCCAGTCAGGCTGAAGTGGAGAAAGCACGTCTAGAGGCAGAAGCAGACAGCATCAAAACGGATGCTGAAATAAAACGATTGAGGTTAGCCCGTGAGTTGGAG
>VJOU01000006.1 GCA_007050995.1 Glycocaulis profundi
TGCTGTGCCACGAGGCGGGCCGCGAGCGGATCATCGGGCTGGACGCGCACTACCCCCTCGCCTCGCTGAATGAGACCATGGCGCTCACCCTGGCCTGCGCGCGGCGCGTCAACCCGGCCGCCCGCTTCGCCGGGATCAGCCTGAACACCGCCAGCCTGAGCGAAGACGACGCCGCCCGCGCCATCGCGCAGGCCGCCGCGGAAACCGGCCTGCCCGCCGCCGACCCCATCAGAGGCGGAGAGAGCTTCGACCGGCTCGTGGCCGCGTGCCTGACATGAGTGCAGAGATCTGAGGCGTCACGCCGCCGTCAGGGGCCCGATCGCGGTCATCAGGTGATAGAGCATGGAAGCGGGAATGGCCTGCGCGGCGGGGCGGCCCGCCGCGTCATAGCTGTCCATCCACCCGCCTTCGCAGGCGTCCGAGAAATAGGTCTCTTCGAGGGATTTGAGCAGGCCTGAGGCGGAACCCGCCGGGGCGGTCTCGGGATGGTGCAGGCGGGCGCGCAGCATCTCGAGCTGGGGCCAGAGCCTGCGCGCGTCGTCCAGCATGGTTCCGTCTTCGGCGACGGCGTTGAGGGCGAAGCCCGTGACGGGGTCGGTCCCGCGGTCGTCGGCGAACCCGATCAGCCGCCGCCGCCAGCTGAGGAGGTCGCGACCGTCCACGGCCTCGAATGCCGCCAGAAGATACGCCCATTCATGGCAGTGCCCCGGCTCGGCGCGCAGCGCGCCGCCCGCTTCCGCCAGAGGCCGCCAGTCCGCGTCGAAACGCTCGATCAGCGCGCCGCTGGCCGGGCTGAACATCGCCGTCTCGAACAGGAGCACGATCTCGCGGGCCATTTCCAGCGCCTCAGGATCGCCCGCGGCCTGGTGCAGGGCCAGGCAGGCTTCCAGAAGATGCATGTGCGGATTGGCCAGCCGGTGCCCGCCATCCATGTCCGGGTCCCGCCAGCCGCGGCGGTCGGGCGCGCGCATCTGCCCGTTGATGACGGTGATCGCCTCGCGCGCGATGTCCAGCGCGCGAGGCTCGCCGAAGGCCTGGTGGGCGGCGGCGCCCGCCAGCGCCACGAACGCATGATCGTACAGCCCCCGCCGCGCGTCCGCTGGCGCGCCCTCGGGCGTCAGCCGGTGAACCCAGCCGCCCTTGGGCGAGCGGGCCCGGCCATCGAGATAATCGAGCCCCTTCATGACCAGCGCGCGGGCGGCCCCGGCGTCGCACAGCCCCAGCCGGGCTGCTTCGGAGAAGGAGAATATCTGGCGCGGGATCACCCGCATGCGGCGCTCCAGCTCCGGCTGTGGGCGGCCTTCCAGCGTCAGGCTTTCCACGAAGCCCCCGCGCGCGCCGTCCCAGGCGGTCTCCAGCCACAGAGGCAGGACGGCGTCCGACAGCCAGCGGCGCATCCGCGCGCGCTGGGCGGCGGGAAGCTGGGCGGCTGAGCCCAGCCGGGCGGCGGCTTCGACCACGGGTTTGATCCCGGCGGTCTCGTCCAGACGGGTGACCAGGACCGCCTCGCGGGTGGCGATCACCGCGACGTCCTTTATGCCGTGCAGCGCGATCACCGGGCCTTCGGAACGCGCAAAGCCGGACGCGAGATGGGACACCACCGGCCCGGTGGCGGTCACGTCGCCGCCGTCCGCGCTCAGGGCGTGCAGAGCGCCGTGATCGCCCAGATCGCTCCAGCCCATGTCCACCGGCGTGACCGAGATGCGGTCGTCGCGCTCCATGACCGCGTAGTCGATGCTGTCTGACGGGCAGGCGTCGAAGAGAGCGCGGTCGAGCGCCCGGATCTCGCCCTCGTCCAGCGGGCCCGTGTCGCCCAGCGCCTCGCGCACCGCGCTCAGGATGGCGGGCGCGTGGCGTCCCAGCGCGTCGGTCATCACGTCGGCGCGGAACAGGAAGATGCCGCCATTCCACAGATAGCGCCCGGTCTTCAGATACCCTTCCGCAGTGCCGCGGTCCGGCTTCTCCACGAAGCGCGCCACGGGGCGGACTTCGCCGTCGGCGGGGTCGGACTCGATGTAGCCGTATCCGGTGGCGGGGTGGTCGGGCGCGATGCCGAAGGTGACGATCCGGCCGTCTCGCGCGGCTTCGGCGCCTTTCGCGATGGCGGCATGGAAGGCGGGCACGTCGGCGATGTGATGGTCGGCGGGCAGGATCAGGACCAGATCATCAGGCGCGCTGCACAGGCTGGCGGCGGCGACCGCAGGCGCGGAGTTGCGCCCGAACGGCTCAAGGATCAGGCCCGCCCGCGGCAGGGTCCGGCGCAGCAGCGTCTCGTGGCGGGCCGAGCCGATGGCGGCGACGGGCAGGAAGCGCACGCCCGCGGCCTCGCCCGACACGCGGTCGGCGGTCAGCGCGGCCATGGCCTTCGGGCCGCTCAGGGCCATGAACTGCTTGGGACGGGCGGGCGTGGACAGGGGCCATAGCCGGGTGCCCGACCCGCCGCACAGGATGAAAGGGCGCACCGCGTTCGACGTCATATCTGGCCTTTCCGGTCCTCGCGCCCCGCGCGTCTGGCGACAGGGCGTAGCCCAGAACCGGGGCCAGTTGAAGCCTCCGCGCTGCCCCGGGGCGCACCGCCGGGTTGCGCCGAGCCCGGGAAGCCCGCATGAAGCCCGCATGGAAAAGGCTCCCCCTCTTGCCAGCGCAGGCTGGACCACGCTGGCGCGCCGCACCGTCTATGACGGGCCGCCCTGGCTGTCGGTCCATCTCGAACGGGTCCGCACCGCGGCGGGCCGCACCCTCGAAGACTTCCACCAGATCGAGGCGCGCGACTTCGCCATCGTGTTCGCGCTGGACGCGGACGGGCGCGTCCTGCTCGTGCGCCAGTGGCGGCACGGCCCGCGCCGCAGCGTGCTGGCCTTCCCCGGCGGGCATGTGGACGCTGGAGAATCCGGTCTGGAAGCCGCAGGCCGGGAGTGTCTCGAAGAGACCGGCCATGCGTGCGGCGAGCTTCGGCCTCTGGGGCGGCACTGCATGCATCCCAATCTGGGGCTGGGATGGGGGTCGTTCTTCTTCTGCCCCGAAGCGCGGCAGGCGGGGCAGGCGTCGGGCGAGGACCGCGCGGACATCGAACTGGCCCGCCTGACGCCCGCCGAGGTGGAGGCGGCGCTGCATGACGGCCGCATCTGCACCGTCCATGACGCGCTGTGCGCGAGCCTGGGACTTGCAGTTCTGGCCGGAACGGGCCGGTGACTGAGGTGTTGCCGGTGTGGCTGGTTACGGGGACGATCATCCGCCGCCGGTCCGGACAGGAAAAGTGAACGCCGTGTCTGCTTCCGATCTGAATTTTTCCATCGCGATGCCCGTGGGCGCCTGGCACTCCCTGCTGCCGGAGGCGCTGGCCAGCCTGACCACCCACGAGATTCCCGTCGAGACCGCGTTTCTGGACGCGTCCGGCGATCCGCGCGTGGCCCGGGCCGCGGACGCGTCAGGCCTCAGCTTCGCGTATCGCCGCGCCGGGCCGGACGCGGGTCAGTCCGCCGCCATCGCCGAAGGCTGGCGTGAGACCGGCGGCGGGATCCTGGGCTGGCTGAACGCGGACGATCTTCTGGTGGACGGGGCGCTGGACCTCGCCGCGGCGGCGTTCGCGGCCGATCCGGAGCTGGACGTGTTCTATGGCGACACGGTCATCATCGACGCCCAGGGGCGCGATCTGGGCCGTCACGGACAGGTGGCTGACATCGGCCCCCTGCTCAGGCGCTCGAACATCATCTCCCAGCCGTCCTGTTTCGCCAGACGCCGCACCGTCGAAGCCATCGGCGGAATCGACGAGACCCTGCGCTTCACCATGGACTGGGATCTGTGGGTCCGGCTGTACGAGGCGGGCGCGAAGTTCCAGCGCACCCAGGCCGTCCTGTCACGGGTCTACTGGGGCCCGGAGACCAAGACCGCCAGCCTGTCCGTGGACCGGCTGGGCGAGATGGTCCGCATCGTCCGCCGCCATGCCGGGCCATGGAGCGCGGCGAAAACCGTCATGGCCGCGATCGGCCACGGCCTTCTCGAACATCCCCGGAGGCGGTCCGTTCAATGAATCCAGCCAGACTTTCCCGCCGTTCCCGCCGGGTTGCGCACCGGCGCTCAGAGGGCTAGTCCAGTTCCGTATTTGACCCAGAGGAATCCAAAGTGTCCGACAAAGTCGCCCTGATCACCGGCGTGACCGGCCAGGATGGCGCGTATCTCGCGCGCCTTCTGCTGGAGAAGAACTACATCGTCCATGGCGTGAAGCGCCGCTCGTCCTCGTTCAACACGGCGCGGGTGGATGATCTTTACGTCGACCCCCACGCCGAGGACGTGCGCTTCTTCCTGCACTATGGCGATCTGACGGACTCCACCAACCTCATCCGGCTGATCCAGGAAGTTCAGCCTGACGAGATTTACAATCTGGGCGCCCAGAGCCACGTGCAGGTCAGCTTCGAGACGCCCGAATACACGGCGAACTCCGACGCGATGGGCACGCTGCGCATCCTCGAGGCCATCCGTATCCTGGGGCTGGAGAAGAAGACCCGCTTCTACCAGGCCTCCACCTCCGAACTGTACGGCAAGGTCCAGGAGACCCCCCAGAAGGAGACCACCCCCTTCTACCCGCGCAGCCCCTATGCGGCGGCCAAGCTGTACGCCTACTGGATCACGGTGAACTACCGCGAGTCCTACGGCATGCACGCCTCGAACGGCATCCTGTTCAACCACGAGAGCCCGCTGCGCGGCGAGACCTTCGTGACCCGCAAGATCACGCGCGCGGTCGCCGCCATCAAGCTGGGCTATCAGGACAAGATCTATCTGGGCAATCTGGACGCCCAGCGCGACTGGGGCCATGCGCGCGACTATGTCGAGGGCATGTGGCGCATGCTCCAGCAGGACGAGCCGGACGATTACGTGCTGGGCACCGGCGAGATGTATTCGGTGCGCGAGTTCGTCGAGCGCGCCTTCGGCCATATCGGCGTCGAGATCGAGTGGAAGGGCGAGGGCGTCGACGAGATCGGCGTGGACAAGGCCACCGGCGAGACCCGCATCGTGGTCGATCCGCGCTATTTCCGCCCCGCCGAGGTCGAGCTGCTGCTTTCCGACCCGACCAAGGCCCGCGAGAAGCTGGGCTGGTCGGCCACCACCCCGTTCGCCGAGCTGGTGCGCGAGATGGTCGCCGAAGACCTCAGGGCCGTCGCCCGGGAAAAGGACCGCAACGACCGCCATGGCTGACGCCCCTGAAGTCATCTATCCGCTGGACGGCAAGCGCGTCTGGGTGGCCGGCCATCGCGGGATGGTCGGCTCCGCGCTCGTGCGCCGGCTCGAACGGGAGAACCCCGCCGAGATCCTGAAAGTCACCCGCCAGCAGGTCGATCTGCGCGACCCCGCCGCGGTGCGCGGCTGGATGGAGAAGGCCCGGCCCGAAGCGGTCTTCGTGCCGGCCGCCAAGGTGGGCGGCATCCTGGCCAACGACACCTATCCGGCCGACTTCCTGTACGAGAACCTGATGATCGCGGCGAACGTGATCCACGCCGCCCATGAGACGGGCGTGGAAAAGCTGCTCTTCCTGGGCTCGTCGTGCATCTATCCCAAATTCGCCGACCAGCCGATCATCGAGGATTCGCTCCTGACCGGCCCGCTCGAGCCGACCAACGAGTGGTACGCCATCGCCAAGATCGCGGGCATCAAGCTGTGTCAGGCCTATCGCAGGCAGCACGGGCGGGACTTCATCTCCGCCATGCCGACCAATCTGTACGGGCCGGGCGACAACTATCACCCGGAAAACTCCCACGTGATCCCGGCGCTGATCCGCAAGGCGGACAACGCCCGGCGCGAGGGGGCGGCGTCCATGGAGATCTGGGGCACGGGCACGCCGCGGCGCGAATTCCTGCATGCGGACGACTGCGCGGACGCGCTGGTCCATCTGATGAAGGTGTATACGGGCCACGACCACGTGAACGTGGGCTCGGGCACGGACGTCACCATCGAGGAGCTGGCCCGCACGGTGATGGAGGTGGTCGGCTTCGACGGCGCGCTGACCAAGGACGAGACCAAGCCCGACGGCACGCCGCGCAAGCTGATGAGCGCGGACCGTCTGCGCGCGCTGGGGTGGACGCCGGGCATCGGCCTGCGCGAGGGTCTGGCGGACGCTTACCGCTGGTATCTCGATCACCGCGCGGAGGCCGCCTGACACGCGGAAGGACAGTCGGCGATGACGGATGAAGCCCGGACCGTTCTGGTCGTCGGCGGCGCCGGCTATATCGGCGCGCACGTGTGCAAGGCGCTGGCCGCGCGCGGCATCGTCCCGGTCGTGTTCGACAATTTCTCTTCGGGCCATCGCCACGCCGTGCGCTGGGGCCCGCTCGTCGAGGGCGACGTGCGCGACGCCGCGGCGCTGGACGCCGCCTTCGAGGCTCACCGGCCCGGCGCCGTGATGCATTTCGCCGCCTGCATCGAGGTGGGCGAGGGCGAGCGCGAACCGCTGAAATTCTGGGACAACAACGTCGCTGGCGTGGTCTCCCTGCTCGCCGCGATGAAGCGCGCGGGCTGCGAGCGGCTCGTTTTCTCCTCGACCTGCGCGACCTATGGCGAACCCCAGACCCTGCCGCTCACCGAAGCCGAGCCCCAGACCCCGGTGAACGTCTACGGCCGCACCAAGCTGGCCGTCGAACGCATGCTGGCGGACGTTTCCGCGGCGGAAGGCCTGCGCTATGCCGCCCTGCGCTATTTCAACGCCGCGGGAGCCAGCCCGGACGGCGAGATCGGCGAGGAACACGACCCCGAGACCCACCTCATCCCCAACGCGCTGAAAGCCGCGGCGGGGCTGGGCGGCCCCATGAAGCTGTTCGGGGACGATTACGACACCCCCGACGGCACCTGCGTGCGCGATTACATCCACGTGATGGATCTCGCGGCGGGTCATCTGGCCGCGCTCGACCGCCTGTGGACGGGGTCGGAGAGCTTCGCGTGCAATCTGGGCTCGGGCCGAGGCTTCTCGGTCCGCGAAATCCTGAAGACGGTCGAAACCGTCACCGGCCGGCCCGTGCCCTGCGAAACCCATCCCCGACGGCCCGGCGACGCGGCGACGCTGCTCGCGGACCTGACGCTGGCCCGCGGGCTGCTGGATTTCGCGCCCGCGCGCTCCGACCCCGAGACGGTGATCGGCGACGCGTGGCGCTTCCACCGCCGGGCTTGGGGCCTGGCCGATGACTGAGCGGCCCGTGGCGATCGGCGGGGAAAGCGCCCTGCGGCGATGGACGCGCCCCGTCCGGCGCACCGCGGCGTGGCGCGCGGTGCGCGATCCATGGACCTTCGATCCCCGCGCCCTGCGCAGCCGGGCCCGGCTGAGCGCCCTGCGCGGCGCTCATTCGGGCCGCGACGGCGTGATCCTGGCCACGGGTCCCAGCCTTCTGCGCACCGATTTCACGCCTTATGCCGGCATGCCGGTGATCGGGCTCAACCGCATCTATCTGAGCGCGGGCCGGATACCGCTCAGACCCGACTATCTGGTGTGCGTGAACACGCTGATGATCGAGCAGTGCGCCGCGGACATGGCCGCGCTGGACATACCGCTGCTCGTTTCGTTCGCGGCGCGGCGCGCGATCGGGCCGCGCGCACGGGCGACCTTCCTGCCCGCCCATGACGGCTGCGCGTTCAGCCGCGATCCGCGGCGCAGGGTCTCGGTGGGCGGCACGGTCACCTTCGCCGCCCTTCAGCTGGCCTGGTGGATGGGCTTCTCGACCGTGCATCTTCTGGGGGTGGACCACGCCTACGCGCTGGAAGACCACGAGAAGGGGCTCGACCCCCACGCGGTCTCGGAGCGGCGGGCGGAAGACCCCAACCATTTCGACGGCGGCTATTTCGCGCCGGGCATGAAGTGGCAGCTGCCCGACCTGGCGATGTCCGAGCGCGCCTATGCGAACGCCCGCGCGGCCTATGAGGCCGATGGCCGCCGCGTCCTCAACGGGACGCCGGGGACCCGGCTGACGGTATTCGAAACCGGGTCTCCCGGCGTTGCCTCCCCTCCGGGCGGCCAGTAAATCTCACGGCGAAGCCAAAGCGGAAGAGCGGGCATGGACGCGAGCATCGTCATCCGGACATACAACGAGGCCAAATGGCTTCCCGAAGCGCTCAGGGGCGTTCAGGCCCAGGAGCTGGGAGACCTGAAGGCCGAAGTGGTGCTGGTGGATTCCGGCTCCACCGACGACACCCGCGAGATCGCGCGCGCCCATGGCTGCCGCATCGTGGAGATCGCCAAGTCGGATTTCACCTTCGGGCGCTCGCTGAACTATGGCTGCGACGCCGCGCTGGGGCGCAACCTCGTCTTCATCTCCGGTCACTGCATTCCCGACAGCCCGCGCTGGCTGGCCAATCTCATCCGCCCGCTGGACGAGGGGCTGTGCGTGTACAGCTATGGACGCCAGTACGGGCGCCCGGACGTGACGAAGTTCTCCGAGGAGATGCTGTTCCGCAAATACTTCCCCGAGGCCAGCGCCCTGCCCCAGGACGGCTTCTTCTGCAACAACGCCAACGCCGCCCTGCCCAAGGCGGTCTGGTCGGAGCATCCCTTCGACGAGGAAGTCACCGGCCTTGAAGACATGGTCCTGGCCAAGCGGCTGGTCGAGCAGGACATGAAGATCGGATACGTCGCCGACGCCCCGGTCATCCACCTGCACGAGGAGACATGGTCGAAGGTCAAAATCCGCTATGAACGCGAGGCCGTGGCGCTGCAGGACATCATGCCCGAGGTGCATCTGCGGTTCCGCGATCTGGTTCGCTACACCGCGGCGGGCGTGTTCCATGACTGGAGCGAGGCCCTGTCGCGCAAGACCTTCTGGCGCGAAGCGGGCGGCATCGTCATGTTCCGCGCCATGCAGTACTGGGGCGCCTACCAGGGCAACAACAATCACCGGCGGCTCTCCCAGAGCCGCAAGGACCGCTATTTCTACCCCCGCTGAACGCGGCGGGTCCGCCTTTAGCCGGAGTCATCGATGACAGACCGTTTCAAACTGGTCGCGCTTCTGCCCATGAAGGCGCACAGCGCCCGCGTGACCTCCAAGAATTTCCGCGAGTTCGCGGGCAAGCCGCTGTTCCGGTGGATTCTGGACACCCTGCTCTCGCTGGAGGAAATCGACCGCGTGGTGATCAACACCGACGCGCGCGAAATCCTCGCCGAGCACGGCCTGCGGGACGGGGACGTGGACGGGCGGGTGATGATCCGCGATCGCCGCGAGGAGATCTGCGGCGATTTCGTCTCGATGAACCTGGTGCTGGCCGACGACGTCGAGAACGTCGACGCCGACGCCTATCTGATGACCCACACCACCAACCCGCTGCTGGGCGCGGACACGATCCGCGCCGCCATCGCGCGCCACCGTCAGGCCCGCGAGACGGGCGAGGCCGACAGCCTGTTCGCGGTCAACCGCATCCAGACCCGGTTCTACCGCGAGGACGGCTCGCCGGTGAACCATGACCCCGACAACCTGATCCGCACCCAGGATCTCGAACCGTGGTACGAGGAGAATTCCAACCTCTACCTGTTCGACCGGGACAGCTTCGCGTCGACCGACGCCCGCATAGGCCGCCGTCCGGCCATGTTCACCACCCCGCCGCTGCAGTCGGTGGACATCGACGACGCCGACCAGTGGGCCGTGGCCGAGGCGCTCGCCCTTTACAACCGGGAGACCGCCTGATGCGCGTGCTTGTGACCTGTCCGCCCATGCTGGGCATGATCGACGAATTCCGCGATCGCTTCGCCGGGAAATCTGTGGAGCTGGTCGCCCCTGAGGTGGTCCAGACCAAGTCCGAGGACGTCCTGATCGATCTGCTGCCGGGCTTCGACGGCTGGATCGCGGGCGACGATCCCGCCACCGCCCGCGTGCTGGAGGCCGCCGTCGCGGGCCGCCTGAAAGGCATGGTCAAATGGGGCGTCGGGGTCGACAATGTCGACTTCGCCGCCGCGAAACGGCTGGGCCTGCCGGTCAGCCACACGCCGGGCGTTTTCGGCCGCGAGGTCGCGGACGTCGCGATGAACTATGTCGGCGGGCTGGCCCGCCAGACCTTTCTGATCGACCGGCAGATCCGGGCCGACAAGACCTGGCCCAAGCCGCGCGGGATTTCGCTCGCCGGGAAAAAGGCCGGGGTCGTCGGTTTCGGGGACATCGGCCGCAACACCGCCCGGCGCCTGCAGGCCGCGGAGATGGAGATCACCGTCTACGACCCCGCCTACGCGCCCGTCGAGGGCATCCGGGCCGAGGCGCGCGCCTGGCCCGAGGGCGTGGAGGAGATGGATTTCCTGGTCTTCACCGCCCCGCTGAACGACGCCACGCGGCACATGTTCGACGAGACCGTTCTGGACCGGGTGAAGCCCGGCCTGCGCCTGGTCAATGTGGGCCGCGGCCCGGTGGTCAAGGAGAGCGCGCTGCTCGAGGGGCTCCGCGACGGGCGCATCCACTCCGCCGCGCTGGACGTGTTCGAGGAGGAGCCGCTGGCGCCGGACAGCCCGCTGCGGACGTTCGACCGCTGCATCTTCGGATCCCATAACGGATCGAACACCGAGGACGCGGTCCGCCGCGTCAGCCACATGGCCATCGATCAGCTCTTCAGCCATCTCGGGATCGCCTGACCATGGCCGCGCGCACGGTCGTCATCACGGGGATCGGAGGCGGGATCGGCACGGCGCTGGGCCGCGCCTTCCGCGCCGCCGGGGACCGGGTCGTGGGCGCCGGACGCGAAGCGCCTGGCGAGGGCGTCTGCGACGCTTTCGTGGAAACCGACCTGCGCCAGCTCGCGCGCTCTGACGCGGCGCTGGAGGATTTCGCCGTCCAGACGCGGCGGGCCGCCGGCGCGGCGCCCGTGGCGGTTCTGGTCAACAACGCGGCCACCCAGCGACTGGGCGGGGCGGGCGATCTGTCTTTCAGCGACTGGGCGGAGACGCTGGAGGTGAACCTCACCGCGCCCTTCCGGCTGGTGCAGGCCTTTCTCCCCGAGCTGCGCGCGGCCCGCGGCTGCGTGGTCAACATCGGATCGGTCCATGCTCAGGCGACCAAGCCCGGCTTCGCCGCGTACGCCACCTCCAAAGCGGCGCTGCACGGCCTGACCCGCGCGTTGGCGGTCGATCTGGGGCCTGAGGTGCGCTGCGTCTGCCTCGCCCCGGCGGCCATCGCCACGGACATGCTCAAGGCCGGCTTCGAAGGGCGGGAGGCGGACCTGCGCGAACTGGAGGGCGTGCATCCCGCAGGCCGGATCGGGGAGCCGGAGGAAGCCGCCGCCGCGGCGGTTTTCCTCGCCTCGCCTCAGGCCGGGTTCGCCACCGGCGCCACTTTCTATCTCGACGGAGGCGTGCTGTCGCGGCTGCACGACCCGGTTTGACGCGGCCCGGCTTTGCCCGATCCTGCGCCGGCGGCGCGCCACGCGCCGCAGCCCGGCCCTGCGACGGCCTTCCGGGCCCAGAGAAAAGGACGCCGCCATGAGTGGACGACACGTCCGGACGGGCTCGAATAGGAGTTGCGGGCCGGTTGCCACGATGCGCGATTTCTGCTGTATGGCCACGGCCTCAGCCCCCGAAACGCCCTGCCGGACCCCCTTCCGGCGCGACACCCCCAGACCGCACTCGACCTCGCCGGGAGCTGCGCGCCGCGCAGCGACCCACCGGAACGGTCGGCTATCGATGAGCGCCGCTTCATGGTGAAGAAGACATCCAGCGACAAAGCCGACGAAGCCCCGCCGACGCTGATCTACAGATCGGACGACAGGGTCAAGTCAGGCTTCTTCCGCCCCCTGTTCATCCTGATCGGACAGATCATCCGCTGGCGCTGGCACATCATGATCAACGTGCGCCGGGATTTCATGAAGGTGTCGCGCGGCGCCACCTTCGGCGCGTTCTGGAACGTGGTCCTGCCGCTCGTGCCTCTGGGGGCCTACACCCTTCTGGCCTGGGCGCGGGTCTTCCCCGAGCGCGAGGGCTATCCCGCCATCGTCTACGTGACCACCGGCGCGACGCTGTGGTTCCTGTTCGTGGACTGCGCGGTGGGGACCATGAAGTCGGTGATGGCCAAGACGTCCATGATCGGCCAGACCTCCTATCCCCTCATCGGGGTGGTGGCCGGACAGTTCGGCGAGATCGGCTTCAATCTCGCCGTCCGGCTGTGCGCGGTCGCGCTCGCGGTGGGCCTTCTGTGGGGGGCGCCGAGCTGGGGGCTCGTCCTCGCGCCGCTGGCGCTCCTGCCCGCCATCGCCTTCTTCCTCGGGCTCGGCCTGGTTCTGGCGGTGATGGGATCGGCCTCGAAAGACATCTCCAACATCGCCGGGGTGATCGCGGCCTACGCGATCTTCGTGTCGAACGTCATCTTCCCGGTGGAGTTCGCCGGCCCGCTGGCCCCGATCAGCACGTTCAACCCCGCCGCGATCTTCATCGACAACATGCGCTCGGTGGTCTTCTACGCCCGCCTTGAAAGCCCCGTCTCCTATGCCATCGCCAGCGGAGCGGGCGTCCTGCTCCTCATCGTGGGCGCGCGCATGTTCTACGTGATGGAATTCCGCATCCGGAGCTACAAGTCGTGAGCGCGCCCGACGTCATCCTGGACGTGCGCGGGGTCAGCAAGTTCTACGCGCGCACCGCAGGACGCGCGGACTCGGTGCTGATGCGCGACCTGCCCCGGGCCGTCCTCGGGCTCTCGTCCAAGCCCCATCCCGCGGGCAAATCAGACATCGTGGCGGTGGACGATCTCGATCTGATGATCCGGCGCGGCGAAGCGGTGGGCATCATCGGCCTGAACGGGTCGGGCAAGACGACGACCCTGCGCATGGTCGCCGGCCAGCTCAGGCCCGACCGCGGCGAGATCGTCATCAACGGCCGGAGCGCGGCGATCATCGCGCTGGCCGCAGGCATGGAGGGCGGCGAGACCGGCCGCTCGAACATCTACATCCGCTCGGCGATGATGGGCCGCTCCCGCAAAGACGTCGAGAGCGTGGCCGATGAGATCATCGAGTTCACCGAACTGGGCGAGGCCATCGACTCGCCGATCGCGACCTACAGCTCAGGCATGAAAATCCGGCTGGCCTTCGCCATCGCGATCTTCACCCGCCCCGACCTGCTGATCGTCGACGAAACCCTGTCGGTGGGCGATTTCCACTTCCGTCAGAAATGCCTCTCCAAGGTGCGCGAGCTCCGAGAGAACAGCGCCTTCCTTCTCGTCACCCACTCCATGGGCGACGTGCGCAATTTCTGCGACCGGGTGCTCGTCATGCACCGGGGCAAGGTGGTGTTCGAGGGCGAGCCGCTGGCCGCCGTCGAATATTACCAGAGGCTGGGCGAGAAGGGCCGTGACGAGGACGCCGTGGCAAAGGTCGCCCGTCTGCGCGGCGACTTCATCCGCAACGACAACGAAGTCAGCGATGTCGAGCACCACTGGTGCGACGCCCAGGGCAACATGATCGACAGGCTCGATCCCGGCGAGGACGCCTATTTCCGGGCCGCGTTCACACTGCGCGACACCCCGATCAAGCCTCAGATCGGCATACCGATCTGGTCGCGCGAGGGGGTCTACGTCACCGGCATCTCCACGCTGCACTCCGACGAGCCCGTCACGCTCACGGCCGGGCGCAACGAATTCATCATCAAGGTGCCGGGCTTCCCGCTGAACCCGGGGCGTTATGAATCCAATTTCTCCATCAATGACAGCGGGGCGTTCCTGTACCGGCAGCCGAACGAGCCGGTGGTGGTCCGATCGAAACCGAAGATGTTCTGGGGCGTGATCCATCTCGCCCAGCAATGGCGAAGGGTGAATCATGACTGAGACGACACCGGCTGGCGGCGGCGACGCGAAAACCCTGCGGTTCTCCATCATCACCCCCTCGTTCAATCAGGGGCGCTTCCTGCCTGAGTGTCTGGATTCGGTCGCGCGCCAGACCCATCCCGCCCACGAGCACATCGTGCTCGATCCCGGATCGAAGGACGACAGCCGGGAGATCGCGGCCAAGGCGGAGGGCGTGACCCTGATCGCCGAGCCCGACGACGGTCAGGTGGACGCCATCAACAAGGGCTTCGCCATGGCCACCGGCGACGTGCTCGCCTGGCTCAACTCCGATGACGTGTACGCCGACGAGACCGTGTTCGAAAAGGTGGCCGCCCGCTTCGCCGAGCCCGACGCCCCCGACATCGTCTATGGCCGCGCCGAGTTCATGGACGAGGACGGAGCGTTTCTGAAAAAGGCCTTCGTCAACGGAAACGCCGACACGCTGCTGGAAACGCTCCAGCATCAGGTCGGAATCATCCAGCCCTCGGTCTTCATCCATCGCCGGGCCTTCGAGAAAGTCGGCGGTCTCGATCCCGACTACGAGTACGCCCTCGATTACGAATACTGGGCGCGGCTCGCCGCAGGGGGCTGCCGCTGGGCGCATCTGGACCATCTGCTGTCCCGGCACCGCTGGTGGTCGGACATGAAGACCGCCTCCCAGCGCGATCTGTCCCTGCATGAGCACTGCCGGGTCGTGCTCAAGCATTTCGGCTACGTCAACTGGCGCTGGATTCACCGCCTGGCCGACTGCCTGGTGGGCGGCGTGGACGGCATCGTCGACAGCGACACGTCCCAGGTCGACGAGCTCGCCCGCCGCAGGAAGATCGCCGAGCTTTACCTCCAGTACATAAAGCCGGCCGGCGTCCGCAACAGCCTGCGCCGACGGGTCCGCGAGCCTCAGGTCCGCCAGACCGTCGCGGACATGCTCAATCACGGCGTCGATCTCAGCCCGTACGCCTTCTGGGCGGAGCCCGTGCAGGAAGACAGCCCCGAGACCGCGCCGGACGGCAAGGCCCTGCCCGTCACATGGCGCCCGCTGGCCGGAAGCCTCGAGCGCGGTGAGGACGTCGTGGCCTATCGCTTCTCCGAAGAACTCGACTGGGCCTTCAAGCGCAGCTGGCACGACCAGCAGATGGCGCGGACCCGGGCCTTCTGCGAGCAGCTGCGTTCGGCGCGCAGCTCCGACACCTGCGTCGTCGTGGGCAACGGGCCCTCTCTTAAGAAGACGCCGCTGTCCGCGCTGGAGGGCACGGACGTGTTCATCTCGAACTTCGCCTACTACCACGCCGAGCTGCTTCAGCGGGCCAAGTTCCTGACGATCACGAACGATTACGTCATGCGCCAGGGCGCATACGACCTGCCCCAGCTGAGATCGGTCTACAAGCTGCTGCCCGTGTGGATGGCGCCCTACACCGTCCCGCAGCCTGAGACGTTCTATTTCAGCGCCCATCTGAGGCCGCAATTCTCCGATTCAATCGAGCACTGGGTCTCATGGCGGTCGACCGTGAGCTTCTTCAATCTGCAGCTCGCGGCGGGTCTGGGTTACAAGAAGATTCTGCTGGTCGGTTTCGACCATTCCTACAAGCAGCAGGACTCGCTCAAGGAAGGCGACCTGATCGAACAGCGCGATGACGATGAGAACCATTTCATCGCGAGCTATTTCAAGGGCAAAGTCTGGCAGGCCGCCGACACCGGCAACATGGAATCGGTCTACGAGATCGCCCGTGAGCACGCCGAAAAGTCGGGAATCGAGATCGTCAACTGCACCGTGGGCGGGAAGCTTGAAGTCTTCCGCCGGGGCAGGCTGGCTGCGGAACTGGCCCGCTGAACCGAGATAAGATCACAGGCATCACTCCTTCATGACAAAACTTCCCGCGACACGGCCTTCCCAGCGCGTCCTGCTCAAGGCCGCCGATTCCAGGCTGCCCAGACCCGCCTGCGACATTCTCAATCCGTCCGAGCCAGGCGCGCGCGCGCTGCTGCCCCGGATGCTCGTCCTGGACATGACACGGATCGGGCAGCAGACCGCGACCGGAGAACTCAAGCAGACCTATTTCGAGAACTGGCCTGAAGACCGGCTGATGCATGTCTTCGCCTCGCCGGGCAAACGCCTTGGCCGGCGGCTGAACGGCCTGGATGATCCTTCCGCCTTCGTCAGCGTCAGAGACGCCATCGAGGGCTGCCTGGCCTTTTCGCCGGACGTCATTCTGTACCGGCCGGTCGCCGAACGGCCCGACCTGCACGCCGTGGCGCGCGCGGTCCTCCAGAAATGCAGCGCTCCCATGGCGATCTGGCTGATGGACGACTGGCCGGACCGACTGGCCCGTCAGGATCCGGCCGAGGGCCGCAAATGGGACGCCGAACTGCGCTGGCTGCTCAAGCGCTCCGCCGAGCGCTTCGTGATCTGCGAGCGGATGGCCGAAGGCTATGGCGAGCGTTACGGCGCCGCCTTCCATGTCCTGCGCAACGGCGTCCTGCCCGAAGAATGGCGCGGCCTTCCCGCCGCGCCCCGCCGCGACACCCTGGTGATGCGCTATGCAGGCAGCATAGCGCCGGACATGACCCGGGACGCGGTCCATGCCGCCGCCCGGGCGGTCAGCGAGCTTCAGGGCGAGGTCCCCGTCCGCTTCGAGATCCGCACCCAGCCTCTGTGGGAGAAGCTCGAAGGACCGGCCCTGGCGGGTCTGGACGGTGTCTCCATCGGATCGTCGGACATGACGCGCGACGAATACCGCGAGTGGCTGTCAGAAGCCGACATGCTGTTCGTGGGCTATAATTTCGACGAGCACAGCCGCGCCTATCTGAAATTCTCCTTCGCCAACAAGATTCCCGAATGCCTGGCCAGCGGATCGCCGGTGATCGCGCTCGGGCCGCCCGACCTGCCCAGCATCGAAGCCCTGAAGGCCTCCGACGCGGTGCGCCATGTGGGCGAGCCCGAGCCTGAAGCCCTCAAGGCCGCGATCCGCGAGATGGCGGGTTCGCCCGAGCTGCGCGCCGAGCTGGGCGCGCGGGGCCGCGAGCATGCGTTCGACCGTTACGGCCTGCCCGAACAGCGCCGCCGCTTCGTCGAGGCGATGGCCGATCTCGCCGGTTTCGACGGCGAGGCCGCAGGCACGCGTGAGGCGCGGCTGTCGCGCGTGACGGCCAGCCGTCCCGTGGCGGGGTACGCCACCCAGGACCACCCCCGGCATCTCAAGGCCCAGCTGGACGAGGTGCGCGTGGTGCGCGAGATCCTCGGCGCCGGGCCGGGCCTCATGCTGGACGTGGGCGCGCACACCGGCGGCTCTCTGCACTGGTTCAAGGCCGACGCCTGGACCATTCACGCCTTCGAGCCCGACCCCGCGAACCGCGCCCGGCTGGAGAAGGCGGCCGCCGGCTTCGGCAACGTCGCCATCCATCCGGTCGCCGTCAGCGACACGCTGGCCGGGGACGTGCCTTTCTTCGCCTCCGACGAAAGCACCGGGATCAGCGGGCTGACCGCCTTCCGCGAAACGCACAAGGAAGTCGCCCGGGTCGAGACCATCACCCTGGACGCGTTCTGCGACCGCGAGGGCATCGACCGCATCGACTTCCTGAAGATCGACGTGGAAGGGTTCGAGCTGTCCGTTCTGAAAGGGCTGGACTTCACCCGCCGCCCCCCCGCGGCGGTGATCGCCGAATTCGAGGACGCCAAGACCACCCAGCAGGGCTATGACAGCCACGAGCTCGCCGGCTTTCTGGCCGACCGTGGCTATACCGTCTATGTCAGCGAGTGGCACCCCATCACCGCCTACGGGGTCAAGCACAGCTGGCGGCGCATGCGCCAGTATCCGTGCGACATCCCCAGCGCCGGGTGGGGCAATCTGGTCGCGTTCCGCGAGGCCCCCTCCAGCGAGGCCCTCGCCAGGGCGGTCAACGCACTGGTCCATATCGGCGCGCCCGAGCCTCAGGCTTTCGGCAAGCCGCTGAAAACCCATTTCAAACCGAACCTGCGCCCGCTTCTGGTCATCGGAAACGGCCCGTCGCTGAAGGGCTTCGATCCGCGGACCGTGAAGGGCATGGACACGCTGGGCATGAACGCGGCCTACCGGCACTGGGAGACCATCGACTGGTGGCCGACCTATTACGCCTGCCTGGACGAGGTCGTGGGGCTGGCCCACAAGGACGCCATCGCGGCCATGATCCGTGATTGCGAGCGGACGGGCATCCGCCGTTTCATCCTGCGCGCCAACCTGATCGAAGCTCTGGGCGATCTGGGGCGGCACGAACGGGTGCTGGATTTCGACCGCTCGCGCGAGCATGCCGAAATCCTCGACCTGCGCCCGGTCACAACCGGATCGCACGCCGTGCTGTGGGGCGCCTGGGCGGGGTATCCGAACATCTACGTCATCGGCGTGGACGGCCGTTATGCGGCCGCTCTGCCCGGATCGGAGAGCCGGGGCGGAATCGCCCGGGAGATCGTTCGGGCTGAGGTTAATCCCAATTACTACATTGACGACTATCAGCGCCCCGGCGACCGTTACAACGAGCCCAATCCGGGCCGGGACCTTCACCAGCAGGCCTGGCGGCGGACGGCGGGGCTGGTCGCGCGCACGCCCTCCAAGGTGTTCAATCTCAACACGGACTCGCGCATCGACGCCTTCGATTTCGCCCGGCTCGACCTGACCGACCCGAAGAGCGCCGCGGAAGTGATCAAGCGCGCGGACGTGTTCGCCGGGCGCGACGACGCGGACCGCGTCATCGAGATGGACGATCCGTCCGGCCTCGCCCGCCAGCCCATGCGCCTGCTGGCCGAAGCGCTGAACCGGCCGCGCGCGGCGGCCACCTGCCGCATCGACGACACCGACGCCCTCGCCCATGCGCGCACCTGGCGCTGGCAGGTCACGGTCCGGCGCAGCGACGACGAAGCGCCGCCCCTGGCGCAGGCGGCGGCCATCGCGCCCGCGCGGCTCGAGCCGGTCAAGGCCGCCCTGTGGGCCTCCCGCGCGGAAGCCTGCGCCTTTCCGGTGCGGACCGCCGGCGGCCGCCAGCGCGATCAGGCCGCGGCCCTGGCCGATCAGGTCTCGCGCGTGGCGGATTCGGTCTGGGTGCTGAGCTCGAACGGCGGCAAGGCCCGCCTGCGCGCCTGGCCCTGCGCGATCACGGCTGAAGACGTCTGCGTGTTCAGCTTCGCCTCGATGATGGACGCCGGACCGATGCAGGCCGCCCTGACGCGGACCCTGCGCCCCGGTCTCGGCCGCCGCCTCCGCAAGCGCGGCGCGGTGGCGAAATCGACCGTGCGCGCGATCCCCTCCGCCTTCCACCGCCGGGCGCTGGGCTGGGCCGACCGCAGGGGCGGACCGGCCGGCTACGCGGTGAAGGCCGCCCTGGTGCTGGCCAAGGCCGTCTGGATCCGGCGCGGCAAGGCGGTTCTGCTCGCCCTGCTGGCCGCCGCCGCCATCGCCGGAGCCTGGGCTTACGACCCCGCGCTGCTTCCGGCCGCCGCCGCCGCGACCGCCGCGCTGATCGCCGCCGCCGTCCTGCTCACCGCCGGACGGATCGCGGTCCGGGTGCGCGGCGAAACCCGCGCGGCCCACGCCGCGGAGATGGCCCGTCTGAACGCGCGGCTGTCCCAGGTCCAGGCCGAGCGCAGGAAGGACGCGGACGCGTTCGAGGCGCGTCTGGCCGCGCTTCAGGCCCGGCTGGAGACCCAGGACCGCCGTCTGGGGGACGCCGACACCATGAGCGGGCGCATCAACGCGCGTCTGGACACCATCGCGACGGACACCGCCCAGCAGGCCAAGACCGTGATCGACGAAAGAGCCCGCCTCACCCGGGCGGTCAAGAACGCCAGCGCCATGAAAGCGGAGCTGGATGATCTCGCGAAACGGTCGGAGCAGATGCGCGACACGGTGGCGGGCATCGCCCGCACGGCGGAGCAGGCCGGCAGCGATGTCAGCGCGCTCGCCGCGCGCCATGATGCGCTCGCCGAGGCCGGGGACAAGCTCAAGGCCCGGTTCTCGAAGACCGCCGCCCTGACCCGGGATCATCGCGATCTGCTTCAGCACATGAACGCGTCGAACGCCGGACTGGCCCGGGTTCACGCCCGCAGGCTGGCGGACAAGGACATCGAAACGCTGGTCGCACGCTGGGCGCCGACCTTCGGCCTGACGCTGAACGCCACCGAACTCGCCTATTTCGCGCACAAGATCTGCATGATCGAAGACGCGGCGGACGGGCGGCTGGCGACCACGATCCAGTGCATGCTGCTGCGCCTGCTGGCGCTGAGAAGCCTCGACAAGCCCGAGCTGGAAGTCCTCGAGATCGGCGTCCTGTTCGGGGTCGCCTCGGCGGTCCTGCACAATCTGCGCCCCTGGGGCAGCGAGGTCCGCCTGACCCTGCTCGACCCGCTGGAAGGCTATTACGGCAAGGGCACCCTGGATCCGAAAACCCACACCCCGGTCTCGCGCCGGACGCTGGAATCCAATCTCGCCCGCTGGGGCATCGGCGGGGATTCGGTCCGTCTGATCGAGGAGTTCAGCGAAAACCCCGATGCGGTCGCCGCGGCCTCCGACCGGCGCTACGACTATCTGCTGATCGATGGCGATCACAGCTATGACGGCGTCAAACGCGATTTCGAGCTGTACGGCCCGATGGTCGCGCCCGGCGGTCTGGTGGTGTTCGACGATTACGGCACCACCGACTGGCCCGACATCAAGACCTATGTGGACGAGGAAGTCCGCATCCTCGACGAATGGGAGTTCGTCGGCGCGGGCTGGCGCACGGCCATCCTGCGGCGGGTGACGCCCGAGACGAAGACTGCGGCCAAGCCGTCCAGGGCGAAGGCTTCAGCCTCCAAACCGAAAACTCGCGCCAAGCGGAAACCCGCCGGCAAGCGCGCCGCCGCGAAACCCAGCTAGCGCGCTTGAGAACCGGGCGGCAGATCTGCCGCCCGGTTGCTCGTCGGAAACAGAATTCAGATTCCGATATCGATGCTGGACAGATACGGCTTCAATCCGGGGTGATCTTCCGCAATTTTCTGCTTAACCTTCAGGAAGTTCATAGCTTCCAAAGCGGCCTCGACTTTTTCGTTGTGCTCGCTCGTCAGATGATTTTCGTGATCGCCCGTAGCCCCTGAGCGGTAGAATTTATCCGGCCCTGAGGGCTTGTTTTTAAAATCGGTGGACGACCGCAGCTTTTCCGCTATCGCGTCAATATCGCTCACGTTCAGTTCGAGATAATCGCACAGGTCCTTAACTTCACCTTTGAAGTCTTCGTGCAGCCTTTCATACGACATCATGTGGGTATGATGGCGGCCTTCTCCCTGATGCCAGAACCTGTGATACCGGACGTGCGCCCGGACACGGGTTTCCGCCAGGCCGGCATCGAAATAATCATCCAAAGAACCCGTGAAAACTTCCCTTCTCACGTCGTGAAAATACCGCGAGACAAGCATGTCGCGAACATCGCGTATTATATTGATGAACTTAACATGGGGCTTTTTCGCAAACTCGAGATACTTGTCGTCTGCTATCCAGTGCTGTTTACAGTAATAATTTTCACTTATATAAATATCATCATCAATGATTTCATGCGTCACATCATCGGGAAAAGAACGGCCAACTCCACTGTTCGCGCAGTGACGGTCTGGAATTTTTTCAGCCCAGCCTGATTTCGCTACAATCTCCGTGACCCAGGTGGAGCCGGATTTCTGAGCTCCATTGCAAACAATAAGCATTACTCACCTTACTCGGTTTTCCGTTCTATCGGGATACTCTATCTCAGGCTGGGCCAGTCGCCAGCACCTCCAGCAATTCCGCATGAAGCGTCCGGTTGGCGGCGGCCAGAACCTGTCCGTTCTCCGTGCGGGCGCCCCGCCAGTCGGTGACCACCCCGCCCGCGCCCTCGACCACGGGAATCAGCGCGGCCACGTCCCAGGGCTGGAGCCCGCTTTCGATGACGAAATCCACGCCCCCCATGGCGATCTGGGCGTAGGCGTAGGCGTCCAGCCCGTAGCGCATCAGCCGGGCCGCCGACCGCGCGCGCCCGAAAGCCTCCGCCTCGGCGCCCGCGAACAGGAAGGGGTCGGTGGTCGAGCCGATGGCCTCGGCCAGTCTCGCTTCGGACCGCGTCCGCACCGGCTCGCTGACCCCGCCCCGCTCGAACCACGCTCCCGCGCCCCGCACGCCTGAAAAGCGCTCGCCGGTGAAGGGCTGATCGATGACCGACAGGGCCGGGCCGTCCGGTCCGGCCAGCGCGATCAGCACCGTCCAGGTGGGCAGGCCCGCGATGAAGGCCCGCGTGCCGTCGATGGGATCGAGGATCCAGGTGCGGCCGTTTGACGAGGCCGTCTCGGCCTGCTCCTCGCCGCGCACCCCGTCGCCGGGCCGCTCGGCGGCGATCATCGCGCGCAGGGCCGCCTCCACCTCCCGGTCGGCCCGGGTGACCGGATCAAACCCGCCGCTGAGCTTGTTGTCCGCGTCCAGCCCGCTGCGGAACAGCGGCAGCGAGGCGGCGCGGGCCGCGTCGGCCAGACGGCGCGCGAAATCGAGATCGCGCTCAGGATCGATCAGGGACAAGACGGGCGCTCCGGCGGCCGCGCGGCCAAGGCGCGAAAACTCAGGCCGCGTCGGTATCGAGCGCCTGCTCGCCGGGGTCAAGGCTCAGGGCGAGCTCCAGCAGGCGGCGGCGGGGCCGCTCCTTGAGCCGGTAATAGGCGCGCAGCAACTCGGTGGTCTCGCGCTGGCTCATCAGCTCGGCGGGAAGCTGGCCGTCATCGGGCAGGGCGGGCTCGGACCGGCGCTGCAGACCCTCGTAGAAATACTGCACGGGCACGTCCAGCGCCTCGGCGAGCTCGAACAGGCGGCTCGCGCTGACGCGATTGGCGCCGCACTCGTATTTCTGGATCTGCTGGAAGCGGATGCCGATGGAATCGCCGAGCTGCTGCTGGGTCAGCCCCAGCAGACGCCGGCGGCGCCGGAGCCGTCCGCCGATATGCCTGTCCGTGTCATCCGCCATGAAAACCCCGCCTTCACCAAAGGTCTTGCTGGCTGAAGACCGTCAGCGCGCGGCTTTTTGCTGGCCGCGTTCAATGTTTGGACCACATCTTGTTTCAAGTTGCAAGGGAATCCATCTCATCTCAAGCGAGAATTACGCGCATAAGCCGAGTGAGCAACCGGGGGTTATTCGGCTGCCAGAGCCGCCCGGCCCTCGCCCGCAAGTGCTGAAATCCATTCGGAAATCAGCGTCTTGAGCGGCCCGAAACCGCTGGACGGCTCGACATTGAGCTCGTCGAGATACAGCCCGCGGCTGATCTCCACCTGCAGCGCGTGCACCCCGGCGGCGGGCCGGCCGTAATGCTCGGTGGTGCGCCCGCCCGCATAGGGCCGGTTGCGCGCCACCTTCAGGCCCAGGGCGCGGAAGGCGGCTTCGGCGTCCGCGATCAGCTCGCGCGAGCAGGACGCGCCGAACCGGTCGCCCAGCACCACGTCCGCGCCCCGTGCCGTGCCCGAAGGCATGGAGTGGCAGTCGATCAGCACCGCCTCGCCATGCAGGGCGCGGGCGGTCTCGATCTCGGCGGCCAGCGCGGCGTGATAGGGCCGATAGCAGGCCGTGATGCGCGCGCCGATCTCCGCTTCGGGCAGCGGGCCGGAATAGATCGCCCGTCCGTCCGCCGCGATGCGGGGGATGACGCCCAGGCCCGCGGACGCGCGGTGGGTGGGCAGGCCCGCCAGCTCGGGGCGCGGCTCGAACATGGCCGGGTCCAGCTCGTCGGGCTCGCGGTTCACGTCCACATAGGCGCGCGGGAAACGGGCCAGCACCAGCGGCGCGCCCTGGGCGGGCGCGGCGGCGAACAGGGCGTCCACATGGGCGTCCTCCGACCGGCGCAGCAGGCGCAGGGGCAGGCTGGAGCGCTTGAGGAAACCGCCGGGATACTCCCGTCCAGAATGGGGCGAGGCGAACACGAACCGGCCCGGCGCGCCGGCGGGCCGCATCACGGTCACCGGATCGGGAAAGCCTTCAGACGCGGGCGCGGTCGAGCTCATCGGTCCATCATCGCCCGCCCCTGCGCCGGGTCAATACTCTGGCGCGCATCCTGCATCCGGACGGATGCGCGCGCGTGCGCGCCGTGCCATCATGGCGCGGTTGTATCGACTGACCGGAGCATGCCGAATGGCCCGTATCCTCCTCGCCGAAGACGATGGTTCCATGCGCGAATTCCTCGCCAAGGCGCTCGACCGCGCCGGGCACGAGGTTCATGCCGTGGCCGACGGCGCGGAAGGCCTGGACGTTCTGGGCGACACGCCCGGCGCCTACGACCTTCTGCTGACCGACATCGTGATGCCCGGCGTGGACGGCATCGAGCTGGCGCGCCGCGCCGCCGAGGTCGATCCCGGCCTGAAGATCATGTTCATCACCGGCTTCGCCGCGGTCGCCCTGAACGCGGGCTCCGCCGCGCCGAAGGACGCCAAGGTCCTGTCCAAGCCCTTCCACCTGCGCGACCTGGTCGACGAGGTCGCCCGGGTGATGGCGGCCTGACTTCCCCGGCCCCGCGCTGAACGCGCCCGCTTGCGCGCGTGACCGCGCGCGGCTATAGGAACCGCCTCGCCTCCGGGCCGGGCGCGTAGCTCAGTTGGTTAGAGCGCTACGTTGACATCGTAGAGGTCACAAGTTCGACTCTTGTCGCGCCCACCATTCTTCCCGCCTTTCCTGACATCGACGGCCTGAACCGCCCCTGTTTTCAGGACGCGCCGCCGCGCGCCTCCAGCGCCCGCATCCGGGCGACCAGATCCTCCGGCGGCGGGACCGGTCTGGGATCGGCCCCGGCGGTGGTCCAGACATAGACCAGCCTGCCCGCCGTCAGGGGCTGCTCCCCGCGGAAGATCCCCAGCACGAAATCCATCGAGCTGCGCCCGATCCGGTCGAGCCGGACGCCCACCTCGATCAGGTCGTCGAAGCGCGCGGGCGCGAAGAAGTCGGCATGGGCGCTGACCGCGAACGTCTCCACTTCGTGCCGGGCCATGTCCGCGGCCAGATCGATCCCCGCCGCGCGCCAGTACTCGGTCGCGGCCACGTCGAAATAGAGAAAATAGTTCGCGTTGAAGACGATGGCCTGAGGATCGGTCTCGCCCCAGCGCACCCGCATCGGGTGAAAGAAAGCGAAATCGCCTCGCGATGGCGGCGCAGGCCGTGCGCTCATGATCGTCCCTCCCCGTTTTCGACCGGGGCAAGATCAGCGCGATCCGCGCCGCGGGGCAAGACCGGTCAGGGACGGACGGGCATCCGGCGGGCGAGCGTGCGCTCCAGCGCCTTCAGGCGGGACTTGGCCTTGCGCCACTCCCACCAGATCTTCAGGATTTTCGGACCCTCGACGAGATAGCGCCGCCACATGCGCTGGGGTTCCTCGGCCAGACGGTGCAGCCATTCCAGCCGCGTGCGCTGCATCCAGACCGGCGCCCGGCGGGCCTTGCCCGACAGGAAATCGAGCGAGGCGCCCACGCACATGCCGAGCCCCGTGCAGTCGCCGCGCTCCAGGCAGGCCGCCGCGATCATCTCCTGCTGGGGCGAGCCCACGCACAGGAAGACGAAGCGCGAGGGGTTCGCCGCCACGAAGGCCGCGCATTCGGCGAGGGCCTCGGGGTTGGAGCGCAGGCCCATGGGCGGCTGGTGCCAGCGCACGTCGGTCAGCTTGTAACGGGCCTTCACGCCCGCGATGACGGCTTCGTCGCCGCCGATGATCACGACCGGCTCGTCCCGGTCGATGGCGTAGTCGAACAGCGCCGCGGTCAGGTCCGAGCCTGGCGCCACCTGCACCCGCTCGCCCGACAGGAAGGCCAGCAGCTCCAGCACCCGGCTGTCGCACACCGTCATCCACGCCTGCGCGTAAAGCGTGGCGAGGATGCGGTCCTGCCCAAGCCGGACCAGATGGTCGACATTGGGGGTGACCACGAAGGCGAAAGGCTGGGAGGCGGGGCGCTCGGTGATGCGCTCCAGCGCGGTCTCCAGCCCGATCCGGTCGAAGGCGGAGTTGAGGAACCAGACATGGCGCGGCCCCTCGCGCCGGTCGGGGCCGTTGAGAGTCCATGCGCCTGCAGGCGCAGCCGTGCGGATGGTGATTCCAGATTCGAACAGGGCGGTCATGTCTCAGTCCGGGTCAGCTCAAACGGCGGCTGGACGCTTCGCTGCAAGCGCCCTGCCGGTCTTTGCTCACCCCCGCCTCAGTTCTCTCAGGCTGAATCGTGACGGATGCAGTGAATGGCGTCCAGCGCGTTCGAGTGGGTAAGATTCACTACACAAATCTGAGGCGATCGCCTCGGCCAGGAGGGGCGCGTGGGCGAAGCCGCGCGCGCCCAGCCCCGTCAGCGCGAACAGGCCCGGCTCGAACAGGGGCGCGTCCGCGGGCGGCGGCGGGCCGCCTTTCGCATGAGCCGCGCACAATGATCCGTATTCTGACGACATGAGCGGACCGGCGGCGGGTAGCCGGTCGGGCAGGGTCGCGCGGGAGGCCCGCCAGACCCGGTCCGCTGCGCCCAGCCGGGCAGCGAAGGCGGGCAGCGCGGCCTGCGCCTCGGCCCTCAGGGTGTCGGCGGCCGCATCCGCCTCCATGAACCCGCCCCGCTCATGGGTCGCGCCGATCAGAACCCCGCCCGGCGCGGCGCAGACGTAATGGCCCCAGGCGAGCGGGGCGGCGGGGGCCGGGTCGTCCAGCGCGAACAGCGCCGCCTGCCCGCCAAGTCCCTGAAGCGGCAGGGACGGCGCGCCTTCGGGCCAGCCGTCCGCCCCGCCCGCGATCACCACCGCGCCGGCCTCGGCGAGCACGCCGCCCTCGGCGTCCAGCACCCGCCAGACATCCCCTGCTCGCGCGAGCCGCGCGGCGCGGGCGTCGATCACCGGGGTCTCCCCCGCCAGAGCGCGCACCAGAGCGGCGGGGTCGAACCGCCCCGCCCGCTCGATCCACAATCCTTCCGGCGCGCCCGCGATGCCGGTGCGCGCGGCGGCGGCATCCGCGCCGACCATCTCCAGCCCCGGCCCGGCCATCTCCGCGATCTTCGCCAGACGCGCCGCATCCCCCGTGCGCAGCGCGCCTTCGGGGTGGAAGCCGTCCATGTCCTGATAAAGCGCGCGGGCGAACTCGAACGCGTTCAGCAGTGCACGGACATGCGGCCGGTCGGCAGCCTCCAGACGCGGGGTGAAGAGACCCTGCGGCCCGCCCGAGGCCCCTGCGGCCAGCCCTCCATCCGCGATCAGGACGGTCTCCCGCCCCCGCCCGCGCAGGGCATGGGCCAGACTGGCCGCGGCGATGCCGCCGCCGATGACCGCGACCGGGCCGTCAGAAGATCTGCCGCGTCCCAGCGCGTCGCCCCGTGGCCGGGGAAGGCGCGTCAGCACCGCCTCCAGCCGCTCGCGCTTGCGCCCGTGACCGGGCTTCTTCTCGACCTCGAAACCCGCCGCCTGCAAGCCCCGGCGCACCGCGCCCGCCACGGTGAAGGTGGCCAGCCGGGCGCCGGGGGCGCTGAGCTGCGCGATGCGCGCGAAGGCCGCCTCGCTCCACATGCCGGGGTTTTTCGCCGGGGCGAAGCCGTCCAGAAACCAGGCGTTCGCGGCCATGTCCATGTTCGCCAGCGCCGCGCCGGCCTCGTCATGGAAGACCGTCAGCGTCACCCGCCCGCCCTCGAACACCCGACGGTGCGCGCCCGCGCCCGGCCCCGGCCAGACCGCCAGCAGGTCGCGGGCGAGCGCTTCGAGCTCCGGCCAGGCGGTCAGCGCGCGGGCGGCGTCTTCCCGCCGCAGGGGGAAGCCCTCGATGGTGACGAAATCGAGCCGGGCGTGCTCAGGGGCGTGATCGCGGAAGGCCTGCCACAGAGCGAGGAAGTTCAGCCCCGTGCCGAAGCCCAGCTCGCCCACGACCGTCCGGCGCCGCGCGGCGAAGGCGTCGGGAAAGCCGCAGCCTTCGAGGAAGACCGCGCGCGTTTCGGCCAGTCCGTCGTCGTTGGAGAAATACACGTCCCCGAACCCGTCCGCGCGCGGACCCGCGGGTCCGGTCCAGTCCAGTCCGGCGAAGGGGCGGTGCAGGCTCACGGGCGTCAGAACCGGGCGCGGGCGGCCGAGCGCGGCCCCGCGACCAGCCAGATCATGAAGCCGATCAGGGGCAGGACGAGAATGACCGTGATCCACAGCGCGCGCACGGGCCGCGACGCCCGGCTCTCGCCGAGCTGGATCAGCGCCCAGACATTGAACACCAGGGCCAGAAGGCCGAGAGGGGCGATGAAGGCTTCCGGGGTCATGGCGCGGACGGACCGTGGCTGGACGAAACGCGCGGGAGGCTAAGCCCCCCGCGCGCGCAAAGCCATAGCTGAGAGGACGGTCAGACCGCCTGGATGTCGGAGAGCTTCTCTTCGAGCTCCAGGAAGCTGGGCTGCATCTTGGTGGGGATGGAGCCCCGGCCGATCTCCACCGAGATCTGCGCGGCGTTGCCGTGAAGGTGGGCGACCAGCACGTCCTGGATGATCTTGTAGAAGATGCCCTCTTCCTCGGTGACGTCCTTCATGCGCACCGCGAAGGGCCCGACGAAGCCATAGGCGAGGAACACGCCCAGGAAGGTGCCCACCAGCGCGCCGCCGATCATCTTGCCCAGCACGGTGGGCGGCGAGTCGATGGAGCCCATCGTCTTGATGATGCCCAGCACCGCGGCCACGATCCCCAGCGCGGGCAGGGCGTCGGCCATGTTCTGCAGGGCGTGCGCGGGGCCCATCGCCTCGTGATGGTGCTTCTCGAGCTGCTTCTCCATCGCGTCCTCGACCTGGTGGGGGTCTTCGAGGTTCATGGTCATCATGCGCAGCGTGTCGCAGATGAAGTCCACGGCGAAGTGGTCTTTGAGGATGCGCGGATACTTGGTGAAGATCGCGCTCTCATGAGGCTTCTCGATATGGGCCTCGAGCGCGATCACGCCCTTGGTCTTCATGGTCTTGGTGAGCTGGAACAGCAGGGCCAGCAGGTCCTGATAATCGCTCGCCTTCCATTTGGGCCCCGTCACCAGCTTGGCCATGTAGCCCGCGGTGGTCGAGATGGTCTTGCCCGAATTGCCGATCAGGAAGGCGCCCATCGCCGCGCCCATGATCATCATCATCTCGGCGGGCAGCGCCTTGAGGATGACGTCGAAATGGCCCCCGGCCCACATGAAGCCGCCGAACACCATGACGAACACGACGACGACGCCGATTATCTGAAACATGTCCCACCATCCGTTCCGTCTGGACGTTGCCGCGTCCGGGGCGGCGGGTGGTCCCGCTCTGTCGCCCGGATGCCGTCCGATTTCGGGACGTTTGTAGCGGGGGATGCTTAAGGTCCGGTGTCCGGCCCGTTAGTCCGCGATTCAGATTCTGGAAATTCCGCACCCGCCTTCGCCGCGCTCACCAGCGCGCGGAAGATGCGGCGCATGTCCGCCCGGTGCAGCATCAGTTCAGGGTGGAACTGAACGCCCATCCGGAAGACCTCGCCGGGCGCCTCGATGCCCTGCACGGCCTTGTATTCGTCGCAGGCGGCGACCTGAAAGTCGTCGGCAACGGCATCGAGCGCCTGCCGGTGCAGCGAATTCACCCGCACGTGATCGCGACCGAAGATTCCTTGCAGCCGGCCGGGCCTGAGATCGACCGACTTGCGGAACACCATGTAGCCCAGCGGCGTGGAGGGCAGGCGCTTGAGCCGGTCCTCGTCGAGGATCTGCAGGATGGAGCCGCCGCGCGACACGTTGAGAAGCTGCATGCCCCGGCAGATCGCCAGTATGGGCTTTTCCAGCCGCCAGAACTCGCGCGCCCAGTCCATCTCCAGCCGGTCCCGGCCCGGATCGTATTCCTTGTCGGGATCCGGCTCCTCTCCGTAATGACTGGGGTGGACGTTGAACCCGCCCGCGATGACCAGACCGTCGAACGTTCCGGGATGATGGTCGTCCCGGTCGCGGGTCTTCTCGGTCACGCGCACCGCGCGCCCGCCCGCCAGACGCACGCCCAGCCAGATGCAGGCGAAGACCATCGCGTCGGTCTTCGCCGAGGTGGTCACCGCGATGCGGGGGCGATGGTCAGCCGTCAAACTTCAGCTCCGGTGGCAGTTCGCCCCGCCGGATCAGCGAGGACAGTACGAACAGAACGCCCAGCATGGCGCCGGGATCGTCCAGCGGGATGAAATCGGTGGCCGCCTCGTCATGATCCTCCCGGCTTTCGCGGAAGGCCTTGGCGTAGGCGCCCAGCGCCCGCACGTCGAACAGGCTGGTCACGAACCCGCCCAGCGCGCCCGCGGCGCGCCCGCGTTCGCCGCGCTCCTCGTCCCGGCCCCGCAGCGCGTCCCACGAGCCCGACAGGTTCTGGAAATACTCCTCCTGCTCGGCGATCTTCTGGCTGGCCGAGAGCAGCGCCAGCAGCGGCACCTTGGACTTGCGCCCGATGGTCACCCGCGGCGGCTCGGTCACCGGATCGCCGACGGCCTGCCGGTAGAGCAGCCAGGGGAAATCCACCCCGCTGGCGACCGACTGGAACAGGCCCGCCCAATAGCGCGGATTGACCTCGATGAGCTGGGCTGGCGCGTCGTCCTCGCCGGTCCAGCGATAGTCGATCTCGCACACCCCGTTCCATTTGAGATGCTTCAGCAGCGGCGCCGCGGCCTTCAGGAAAGGCGCGGACTCCACCGTCTCGCGCAGCACCCCCGCCCCGCTGCGCGGCGGGAAGCCGTGCACCGAGCGATAGGTCATGTGCGCGCGCACCTCGCCGTCCTCGCACAGGGCGCAGAAGCAGAAGTCCCGGCCGGGCACGGCCTCCTGCAGCAGCGGCCAGTCGTTTTCTGTCTTGGGCGGCTTCTCGTCGATATGGGCCAGCAGCGCCTTCGCGTCGTCATGCTTGGCGATGCCCCGCCCGCCCACGCCGCGCGCGGGCTTGGTGATGACGGGGAAGG
Organism: Glycocaulis profundi; assembly: GCA_007050995.1. Taxonomy (GTDB): domain Bacteria; phylum Pseudomonadota; class Alphaproteobacteria; order Caulobacterales; family Maricaulaceae; genus Glycocaulis; species Glycocaulis profundi. The sequence continues at coordinate 30,657 of VJOU01000006.1, forward strand.
CCAGTTCCCGGGTCGCGGCCTCCACCGCCTCGCGGGTCTTGGGCGCGAGGGTTTTGGGGAAGGCCACGCCCGCGGCTTCGGCGGCGGCGGGCAGACGGTCCTTGGGCTCGACCTGGGTGATCGAGGCCCAGTCGGGGATGGCGAGAATGATCTTGCCTTCAAAGCGCGCCGCATGCTCGGCGATCACCGAGGTTTCCTCGAACATCGGCATCAGCACGTAAGGGACCGCGCCCTTGGGCCGGAAATGCTCGACCGCCTCGAGCAGGTCCTCGATGAAGGCCTCGGGATCCTCGCGGTGATCGGCGATCAGCCGATGGCCCTTCGAATGCTTGGAGAACTGCAGCACCGTCATGTCCACGCTGTCGCAGCCCACCACGTCGATGTCGTGATCGGCCAGCGACTGCGCGGCGGTGAGCGCCATCAGCGAGCGGCTGTAGGTCAGAAGAACGCGCGGCCGCGCCGGTTTGGGCATGGATCCCCCATATGACGTCCGCCCGCAGGGAATGCGGGAGGTCGGGAGGGAAACGGCGGGAGGGCGGCCGGGGTTGCACGTTCAGGCACCCCGGGCGAAGCTGCCACTTCCGATTGCGCATCAGGATGCCCTCATGCCGCTGTCCGCGTTCATCGCGACCGTCTTCGCGTTCGCAGCCGAAAACAGGTCATTGGCCTCCGAGCAGGAGGCAGACATCCGCCCCGGGTATGCTCACGAAGCTGTCCGTGGATGTCTTGACCGTGCGGACGCCAGCTCACGTCCCTTCGAAGGTCTTGCATGTCTGCACCCTCTGCTGCTGGCCGGGGATCGGCCTGATCTGCCCAAAGCGTCTCGGGAAGTCGTCGCCGAACAACTGACTGCAGCTTTGGGCTCCCGCCACTGGGACGTTCAAGACCTGTCGATCTTCCTGCTCGGGCTTGTGGGCGCGCGTGAAGCGATCCCCGAGCTTGAGCGGATCGCCGCAACACACTGGCACCCGGCGATCCGGGACAAAGCGGCATCCACCGCGGCGGCTCTGGCGGGGCCGTGCGGCCGCACGCAGTCTCACATGATGCCAGAGAGCGCGGCGGACCTGCCGCCCGACTGCCCCGCCCTGCCCGAAGCGCCGCACCTGTTCGAGACGGAGCGCCAACCCGCCTGCGAATCCGGGGTCTGGGAATGGGCCGGGCATGAGTTCCGCGCTTCGATGCCGCCGGACAATGAGCGGCCTTACAATCCCCTGGCGTCGGCGAGAGTGTTTCAGCCAGCGGATGGCTGGCTCATGGGCACCTCGACAGGCGAATGGCCGGGCGTTCTGATCTGGGCGCCCACGGGGGGCGAGGCGGTCACGGTGATCGACGGGGCGAACATCTCGTCCGTCGTCCAGACCGAGGATGGCGTCCTCATCGCGGGCGGCGGCGGGGGCATGGCGCCGCCCTACGGTCATGTTCACCTGCTGACCTGGCACGAGGACGCGTGGCGGCCCGAACTGCTGGCCCGTCTGCCCGACGCCGTGGATGGCGCGCGTGTTCTCGGTGACGGGCTTTATGCCGCTTGGAGCCCCCGTTCAGCCTTCATCTTCTCTGACGAAGCTGTCCTGGGCATGGCTGAGTGCCAGCCCGTCGCAGAGGATTGAGCGCCACGGCTGGACCCGCCGGGAAACCTCGCTACTCTCCGCCGCGCATGCCCCCGCCCGGATACGATCCCCTCAGCCCCTCCAGTCCGCAGGTCCGCCGCCGGGCCTTCCGGCTGCTGTTTCTGTGCCTGGTCGCGACCAGCGTGGGCAATTCCATGCTGTTCGCCATACTGCCGCCCCTGTCGCGCGAGATCGGGGTGGCCGAGGTGTGGGTGGGCGCGATCTACACCGTCTCCGCGCTGATGTTCCTGACCATGAGCCCGGTCTGGGGCGCGCTGTCGGACCGCTATGGCCGCCGCCCCCTGATCGTGTTCGGCCTGTCCGCTTTCGCCGCCTCCACGCTGGTGTTCGCGGGCGGCGCGTGGGCGGGACAGGTCGGGCTGCTGCCGCCCATCGCGGCGATCATCGCCATGGCGATCGCGCGGACCCTGTTCGGCTCGCTCGGCTCGGCGACCAACCCCGCCGCGCAGGCCTACGTGGCCGACCGCACCAGCCCCGTCGAGCGCACCCAGTCTCTGGCGGCGCTGACCGCCGCCTTCGGGCTGGGCTCCACCATCGGCCCGGCGCTGGCGGCGGCGTTCTCAGAGCGGATCGGGGTGGCCGCCTTCATGGTGCTGGTCGCGGCCGCGGCGGGCGGATGCGCGCTGGCGGTGCGGCTGATGCTGCCCGAGAACACGCCGCCGCGGCGCACCGGGCGGCCGATCAATCCGCTGGTCCAGTTCCGCTTCGCGGGCGATCCGCGCCTGTCCGCCTTCATGATCTACGGCTCCATCGCCTGGCTGGCCCAGGCCGCCAGCCTGCAGGCGGTGGGGTTTTACGTGATGGACCGGCTGGTCCTGTCGCCGTCCGAGGGGCTGCAGCTCGCCGGGGTCGCGCTGACCGCAGGGGCGGGCGCGCTGATCGTCGCCCAGCTGGTGGTCATCCCGGCGCTGAAGACCTCCCCGCGCGTGCTGATGATGCTGGGCGCGGGGCTGGCGGTTCTGGGCAATGTCGAGCTGGTGTTCGCCGATTCCTACGCCACCATCGTTCTGGGCTTCGTGCTGACCAGCTTCGGTTTCGGGCTGTCGCGCTCGGGCTTCACGGGCGGGGCCAGCCTGGCGGTGACGCCCGAGGAGCAGGGCCGGGCCGCGGGCCTGACCACCGCGACGGCGGGGCTGGGCTTCCTGATCGCGCCGATCACGGGGCTGTGGCTGTATCAGGCCGTCGGGCCGGAGACGCCCTTCCAGCTCAATGCCGCGCTGTGCCTGGGCGCGCTGGCGCTGGCGGCGTTCCACCCCCGCGTCCGCCCGGCCGCGGCGCGGCCGGTGGACGATGATCACGAGGGACCGAGCCCGGTCTGAGCTACAGGCCGCGCTCGCCCGCCGCGCTCATCACCGCGTCGAACACCGCCCGGCCGGCATAGCCGTCCGGCTCCATGCCGGTGTTCTCCTGAAACTCGCGGATCGCCCGGCGCGTGTTCGGGCCGATCACCCCGTCCACCCCGCCCGTGTCATGGCCCATGGCGGTCAGGGTCTCCTGAAGGCGCTGGGACTGGGAGCGGGAGATGGGCGGGTCGTTCTCGGGCCAGCCGGTGGCCAGCGAGCCGGTCCCGGCGATGGACTGGGCTAGATAGCCCACGCCCAGCACGTAGGCGGTGGAGTTGTTGTAGCGCAGCAGCGCCTCGAAATTGCGATAGGCGAGGAAGGCCGGTCCGCCCGAGCCCGCCGGGATGATCAGCCGGGCTTCGCGGTAGAGATCGTCCGCGCTGAACTCGCCGCCGCCCGCGGGCCGCACGCCCTGGGCGGCCCATTCGGCCACGGTGCGCCGGGCGCTCTCGTTCCAGCCCGCATAGTTGAAACCGGACTCCAGCGCGACTTCGGCGAAGACCGGGTCGCGATAGGTCCAGCCCGCCCGGGCCAGCAGGTTCGCCGCGCTGGCCAGCGCATCCGCCTCGCTGTTCCAGATGTCGCGGCGGCCGTTGCCGGTGAAGTCCACCGCGCGCTCGATGTAGGTGGCCGGGATGAACTGGGTGTGGCCCATCGCGCCCGCCCAGGAGCCGCGAAGCTGCTCGCGGGTGGCGTAGCCGTTCTCCAGCATCTGGGCGACGGCGCGCAGCTGGCTCTCGGCGAAATTGCGCCGACGGCCCTCCCAGGCCAGCGTGGCCAGCGAGCGGACCACGTCGAAATCGCCCTGGATCGCGCCATAGGCGCTTTCCAGCCCCCAGATCGCGACGAGGACTTCGGAATCCACCTCGAACCGGCCCTCGATCTCGCGCAGGGTCGGCTGGATGCGGTCGTGCTGGCGGCGGCCGTTGGCCACGCGCTCAGGCGAGACCGCGCCTTCGAGATACTGCCAGATGGGGCGCACGAACTCAGGCTGGGTGCGGTCGCGGTCGATCACCCGGTCGTCGGGCTCCACGCCGTCGAACATGGACGCGACCGTGTCGGACCGGACGCCCTCCCCGGTCAGCGTGGAGGAGAAACCGTCCCGCCAGGCGCTGAACGGCCCGTCCTGGGCCAGGGCGGGCGCGGCGACAAGGATGGCGGTGAAGGCGGCGGCAAGGATGGATCGCACGTGGGGGCTCCGTGGCGGGCGTTGCGGCGCGGCGGCGTCCTGCATGTTCTGCCCCCGCCGCCCCCAACGGAGGATGAACATGCCGGCCCCCGCGCTGGAAGGGTCAGTCTAGCCGAACCGGTCCGAAGGGCGAGCCCCCGGCGCCGTTCTTGCTTTGAACCGGGCCGGAAGGCGATATCCGCATCGTTTCGGAACAGCATCGAATACACGGAAAGTTAACCAGAAATCCGAACGGGACGTTAACGCCGCCGCGCATAGGGTGCGAACCGATTGCAGCCTTAGGCTGGGGGTCAGACATGACGATGCACAAGCGACTGAAATTCCTGCGCGACACGTCCGGGAACGTGGCGATCATCTTCTCGCTGTCGATGGTGCCGGTGTTCGGGCTGTCGGGGCTGGCGGTGGACACCGCGCGGATCCTGAACACGCGCTCCATGCTCCAGAACGAGACCGACAGCGCGGCGCTGAACGGCGCGGTCGAGGGGCCGGACGGCAATTACGGCGCCCACGTCCAAAACCTGTCGAACCGGATCGCCGGCGTTCAGGGCCTGTCCGCGAACGGCAGCTGGAGCGGGACCGACTTCACCGTCACCGCCTCGGGCACGGTGAACACCGCGCTCATCCACGTGGTGCCGGGCATCTCCAACACGGTGGACGTCTCGGTGCGCTCGGTGGCGCGGCTGAACCAGCCCATGCTGCAGTACGAGCCGCCCTACACCACCTGGCTCGATCCTGAGGCGGGCGACTACAACCGCGTGTACGTGTACTGCTTCGATCCCGATCCGGGGCCGAACAACACGCCGCCCGAGCAGCGCCGCACCAAGCGCACGCCGCTGCAGGACAACAACGGCATCAACTTCATCCGCGACTACGCCCAGTACGAATGGCCGCGCTGCGAGCCGGGCGAGACGATCAGCTTCGAGCTGTACAATCTGCGCTTCTCGCGGACCAATCCCCAGCGGATCGACCACAACCCCGCCAACGATCATCAGTGGTGCCAGCACACGCCCGTGACGGGCTATCCCAATCCGTGCCGCCACCAGCACTTCACCGACACGGTCTATTCAGGATCGGTGGAGGTCCACACCGGGCTCGAGTTCAACATTCTCGAAACCGTGCTGTGCGACACGCTGGAGGACTGCACCAGCCATAACGGGCCGATCCCGACCGGCGCGAACCGCGACCCGGTCAGCGACACCGTCGGCTGCACGCCGGGCAAATACATGTATTACGGCTGGGAGGACCGCCCGCCGGGCATGCCGGGGGGCACCGCGAACTGGACCCAGATGGGCTGGACCGACCGCGACTACGACGACATCCGCATCATCATGGAATGTCCCGAATACGACGCCGCCGCCGCGCGCTATGTCCGCCTGATCGAGTAGACCCCGTCAGAGGGGGATGGAAGCGGCGGTCCGGACCTTCCGGGCCGCCGTTTTCTTCAGCGGGGGCGGCGCCTTGCAGGTCCGGCCTGTTGACTTGGACCACCCCCTCCTGTAGCAAGCGCGCTCCTGATTTCCCGGCCCCGAAGGCGGAGCCGGACCGAACCGAGGCAAGACCGATGAAAGTCCGCAGCTCCCTCCGCTCCCTGAAGAGCCGCCACCGCGACTGCCAGGTGGTTCGCCGCAAGGGCCGCGTCTACGTGATCAACAAGACCGATCCGCGCTTCAAGGCGCGCGCCGGCTAGGTCACGCCTGCCCGCCGCGCGCGGGCGAGCCCCTGCATTTCAATCGACATCCCGCGCCCGCTCCGCCATCGCGCCGAGCGGGCGCGTCATGCGTTCATAGGCGTCCTCGCTGACCTCGAACACCCAGCCCTGGCTGGCGTTCGCGATCAGACGCGCCTCTCCGGCGGTGTCCATGTCCGTCGCCCGCACCTCGATCTCCGCCCAGATACACCCGTTGTCGCGCCGGAAGGCGTAGGCGTAGTCCAGCCCGTCGAAGGTGCGCCCGACATGGCGCGCGACCACGGGGCCGGAAACCTCGCCTGACGGCCTGACGTCGCGGAAGCGCACCCGCGCGCCCGCCACGGCGACCCCATTGCCCGCCCCGCCTGTGATCAGCCGCCAGCCCTCCGGCCCGGTCAGCGCGAAATCGCGGGCCGCGGGCGCGGTCTTCTCCAGCGTGAAGGACGGCCCGGTCTCCGGATCGGTCCCCGCCGCGGCGACGCGGGCGGGATCGATGTTCATGAAGTCCAGTCCCAGCCAGCGGCCCGGATCGTCCAGATCGGGCATGGACCCGGACGCCGCATAGGCCCGCGCCGCGCCCGCGGGACGGACATAGACGCCGCCGTCGCGCGCGTCTCCGGCCACCAGCTCGGCCAGCCGGTCGCCCTGACCGTCGAGAACCGCGATCCTGACCCCCCGGCCGCCCTGGCCCGGATCGTCCACGCCCAGTCGCCCGAACAGGTCCGGGTCGCGGGTCATGGCCTGCTCAAAGCGCAGCGCGGCCAGCGCGGCGTCCAGCTCCGCAATGCGCTCGGCGCGCACCGGGTAGCCCCCGCGGGAGGGCATGGACCAGCCCTGCCCGTCCCGCTCCATCAGAAAGACCGCGTCCGGGCCGGTGATCTCGATCATCCGCGCCTCGCCCGCCCGCTCCGCCCAGCCGGGCAGAACGGGGCCGGACACCTCCGGGACCGCCCCCATCCGCGCGTCGCGCCACACCGCGCCCACGCCTGCCGCCAGCGCCACCGCGCCCGCCACGAGAAGGATCAGCGCCCGGCGCGTGCGCCGCTGGGACGGCGCCTGTCGCTGCGTCGCCTCGCTCATGTCCGCCCCCTGCGCCGCCGGAAGATCGCCATGCCCAGCCCCGCCGCGATCACCATCAGGGGCGGAATCCACACCGTCCACAGGATCAGGGCGCGCTCCAGCGCGTCGATCTCCACCCGCAGGCCCCGCTCCACGTCCCGCAGCCGGGCGCGGGCGCTGACGATCTCGCCGCGCAGGGCCTCGGCCCGGGCCGCGCTGTCCGCGCCCGCTCCGCCCATGGGGGAGGCCTCGCCGGTCTCGCTCAGCCCCGCCAGCTCGCCCTCGGCGGTCGCCAGACGGGCGCGGAGCTGGTCCTGAAGCTCCAGATAGCGCGCCTCGGCGCGGGTCCTGAGCGCGTCCACGCGCGCCATGGGCCGGACCGAGGAGGCCCGCGAGCGCAGGCCCACCAGCGCCGGATCGCCCGCCAGCGCGTCGATCAGGTTCAGCGCCAGCGCCGGATTGTCGGCCACCACCTGGTCGCCTCCCACCGGGTCGGGCCTCAGATAGAAGGACGGGTCCAGCCAGTCCGCGTCCGCGATCACCACCACGTCCGACCCGTGGGCGAGGGTGAGCTGCTCGGACGGCTCGAAGCCGATCTCGCCGGCGGGCGGGCCGTCGGGGAAGGCGGTGCGCAGCATGCCGGTCAGACGCGCCGCGATCACCGGCGGCTGGTTTGCGGGCCGGTAGTCGCGCAGCAGCTCGTCGGGCGAGGGCGAGCGGCCCGCGATGTCCGCATCGACCAGCGCGCCCTGCGCCGAGGCGCTGATCAGCGGGGTGAAGCGCGTGCCCGCCCCGCGCACCGGGACCAGCGCGCCCGGCGAGCCCAGATTGACCCCCCGGGTCAGCGCCGCGGTGGCGGGCGTGCCCGCGTCCAGCCCCGAAGGCGGCACGGTGAACCACAGCGGGTAGGCCCGCGTGCGCGTGCGACCCCCGTCATTGATCTGCACGGGCAGGCCGTGCTCGCGGTCCATGGCGATGCGCGTGGTGTCGCTGGACGCGCCCCACGCCTCCAGAAGCCGGGGCAGCGAGGAGGTCCGGCTGGCGTTGATCGGCGGCAGACCGTCCGGCCCCGGCTTGAGGGCCACATGGGCCAGCGGGTCGATGGCCGCCAGCACCCGGCGGCGCGACAGGGCGAACTGGTCGATCAGGTAGAGCTGCGCCTCGGTCAGCGGACCGGGATGGAGCAGAACCAGCGCGTCCGCCTCGGGGATGGCGTCGAAGCCCTCGTCCAGCCAGGCGATCTCATAGGCCGCCGCCAGCTCGTCGATGATCGGATTGCCCGAGCGGCCTTCACGGTCGGGCGCGAAGGGCAGCGAGGAGATCACCGCCAGCCGGGGCGGCCGGGGCCGGGCCAGCTCGGCGATCACCCGCACGATCTCGTATTCCAGCCGCGCCTCCTCGGCGGGGTCGAAGAAGGCCACCACCCGGCGGTCGTCCACCGCGTTCGCGCCCTTCAGGCCGAAGAAGAGCTGGCCCCCGTCCTCGGTGGGCAGCGGATCGAGGCCCGCGGCGATGGCGGCGTCCTCGGCTTCGGAGAAGGGCGCGGGGTCGATCTCCTCGAGCCGGACCCGCCCGCCCGAGCGCGCGGCCACCCCGCGCAGCATCTCGCGCACCCGCGCCCCGTAGGCTCTCAGGGCCGGATAGCGGGCCGCCGAGGCGCGCGAATAGTAGAAGGTCAGGGTCACCGGCTCGTCCAGCCGCCCCACGACCTCCACCGCGCCGGGGCTGAGCCGGTAGAGACCGCGCTCGGTCAGGTCCAGCCGCGCGCCGCCCAGCACCGTGGCCGCGAACAGGTTCACCCCTGCGAACAGCGCCAGCGCGGACGCGACGACCACGATCAGGAGACGGCCCGCGCTCATCGCCCGCCTCCCCCGCGCCGCGCGTCGATCATGGCGATGGCGATGCCCAGGCCCAGTCCGATCAGGGAGAGGAAATAGATCAGGTCGGCCAGATCGAGCACGCCCCGGCGGAGCGATTCAAACCGCGCCAGCGCGCTCAGCTCGGCGAAGGATTCCGCCACCGCGCCCGGCAGGCGCGCGGCCAGCGCGTCGAGCACGAAGGGCAGGCCGGTCACCGTGACCAGCACGCACGCCCCCGCGCCCAGCACGAAGGCGATGACCTGGTTGTGGGTGGCCGCCGACAGGGCCTGGCCCAGCGCCAGATATCCGCCCGCCAGCATCAGCGCGCCCACATAGGCGGTCGCGATGGCCGCGTTGTCGGGCGCGCCCAGATAGTTCACGGCGATCCACATCGGGAAGGTCAGCGCCAGCGCCAGCCCTGCCACGGCCCACGCCGCGGCGAACTTGCCGATGGCGGCGGCCCAGAGCGGGATCGGCGCGGCCAGCAGCATCTCCAGCGTGCCCCGGTCGCGCTCCTCCGCCCAGGCGCGCATGGCCAGCGCGGGCATCAGCACCACCAGCAGCCAGGGCATGTAGTCGAACATGGGCGCCAGATCGGCGCGGCCGGTCTCGAACAGCCCGCCCGCATGCCAGGCGAAGCTGGGCGCGGCGAAGGCGAACACGGTCAGGAAGACATAGGCCAGCGGCGTCTCGAACCACGAGGCCAGCTCCCGGCGGAAGACCGCGATCAGCGGGGTCAAGCCGCGCCCTCCCGCTCTTCGGCCAGCGCCCGGTTGGCGCGGTCCTCGGCGCGCAGGGCATCGGCGGTCAGCGCCCGGAAGGCGCCGCCCAGCGTGCCGTCCGGTCCTTTCAGGGCCAGCTCCACGGGCGTGTCGTCCGCGGTGATCCGCCCGCCTGCGATCACCACCGTGCGCGAGCACATGGCCTCGACCTCGTCCAGCAGGTGGGTGGAGATAAGGATCGCCTTTTTGGGGGCCATCTCGGCGATCAGGTCGCGCACCCCGTCCTTCTGGTTGGGGTCCAACCCGTCGGTGGGCTCGTCCAGGATCAGCACGGGCGGGTCGTGGGCGATGGCCGCGGCCAGCGCGGCGCGGCGCTTGTAGCCCTTCGACAGCGCCCCGATGGGCCGCTCGGCATAGCTGCCCAGCCGGGCCAGCTCCAGCGCCCGCGCCTCGGCATGGCGCAGGCCCGCGCCGGAAAATCCTCTGGCGCGCAGGTGAAAGCGCACGAAGCCGCGCGGGGTCATCGCCGGATAGGCCGGCGCGCCCTCGGGCAGATAGCCCAGATAGGCCTGCGCCTCGCGCCGGTTCAGGGCGCAGTCCAGCCCCGCCACCATCGCCCGGCCCGAATCGGGCTCGAGCACGCCCGCGATCATGCGCAGCGTGGTGGACTTGCCCGCCCCGTTCGGACCGAGGAAGGCGACCACCTCGCCGCGCTCCACGGCGAAGCTGACCCCGTCCACGGCGAGGGTGGGGCCGAACCGTTTTTCGAGGAGTTCCGCTTCGATCATTCCTGAACGCCGCCAGACCGGCCCCGCCCGGCATGGGCGGACACGTCAAACCGGCGACATCGATAACGCGCGTCGGGGCGGCGCGCCAACAGGCGCGATGGCGGCGATCTCACATCCATACCTCGATTTGAGGATGGCAAGGCGACCGGAATGAGGCGAGAAACGTGCGCGGAACAGCCGCTGCGGCGCGACGGGCGCGGTACCGGCCGGCCGGCCGCCCGATCCGGGGGGCTGGGGGGGCTGTAAACCAGATCTGACGGTTAGTCCGAACCGGCCGGTTTCGGGACCGTGACCCTGCCTTGGGGCCGCTCATTGTCCGCAATGAGGCGGGATTGTGACGCTACATGAAAGTTTTGTAAGGTGCGCCATGGCGCGGCGCGGGCGAGTCTGCCTGCGACGCGGATGAAGGAGCGCCCATGACGCCATTCGATTCCGCCCCCGGCGGCGAGCGCGTGATGTTCGGACGGGCCGAGCTGGACTCGATCCTGCGCGTGTACGGCATGATGGTCGCCGCGGGCGAATGGCGCGATTACGCCATCGACGGGCTGAAGGACCGGGCCGAGTTCTCGATCTTCCGCCACGCCGCGGAGTTCCCCGTCTACCGCATCGTCAAGACGCCCGCGAACGCCCGCAGGCAGGGCGCCTGGACGGTGATCGCGGCGGGCGGCGCGATCCTCAAGCGCGGCCACGAGCTGGGCCAGGTGCTCAAGGTGTTCGACCGCAAGCGCCTGCGCATCGCCTGAAACGAAAAACGCCCCGGCCGAGACCGGGGCGTTTCGCTGTGACGGCGGGGCGTCGCTAGTCGCGATTGCCCAGCAGCATCAGGATCACCTGGAACATGTTGATGAAGGCGATGTACAGGTTCAGCGCGCCGAAATTGGTCAGCACGGCCATCGAGCGCTGGTCGCCCGCCACCTGCGCGTAGGTCAGCTTCAGGTTCTGGGTCTGCCAGGCGGTCACGCCCGCCATCAGGCCCAGCACGGCGAGCTGGATCAGCAGCTCCATGCCCGAGGACTGGATGAAGAAGCTGTTCACGATGCCAATCACCAGCACGCCGATGATGCCCATGAACAGGAAGGCGCGGATCGGCTGCAGGTTGGTCTTGGTGGTGTAGCCGTAGATCGACAGGCCGAAGAAGGCCGAAGCGGTGATCACGAAGGCCAGCGCGATGGTCTGGAACGTCACGTTCAGCGCCGTTCCGGACGCCGTTTCAGCGCCGGTCCCGGCCAGAGCCAAGGCCACCCACACGCTCAGGCCCGTGCCGATCAGGGCCACGATGGACCAGTACAGCACCGCAGACCCCATCGGAGAGGGGTTGCGCATGAAGAACATGGAGCCGAACAGCAGCGCGATCGGACCGAACTGGACCACGAAGATCAGCGGCGGGCTCAGCACCGCGGCGGTCAGGGCGGGAACCATGGCGCTGCCCACGACATAGGCGATGGCCGCCGAGATCAGCAGCCCCAGGCCCATCTTGTTGTAGACGCCCAGCATGAAGCTGCGCAGGCCGGCGTCGACCGAGGTGTCGAGCGACGCCGCGCCATAGGCGGGACGAGAGAACTGGTTCATGTGCGTGTCATACCTCTGCATGGCTCGCGGGTCCGGCTGGAGCCGACCGCTTTGCCATGGAATATCAGGGCTGAAGGGGGCGGATTCAAGGAAAACCGCATATGGCGCGCAGGCCGGCGGCCCGTTGCGGGCTCATGCCGCGCGGCGGAAGTCCATGAAGACCGGGTCGATGTCGCCCAGATGCTTGGACTGGTAGCGGGTCACGATGTGGTCGGCGGGGTTCGTCCGCCAGTCGTCGGCGCGCTCTGCGGTCCAGTCCAGCTCGGGCCGGTCCAGCAGCAGCGGCAGGGCCCAGTCGGCATACACCCGCACATCCGTGGCCACCCGCAGGCGGCCGCCGGGCTTGAGCACCCGGGCCAGATGGCCCGCGGTGTCCGGCTGCACGAAGCGGCGCTTGGCGTGGCGCGATTTCGGCCACGGATCGGGGAAGAGCAGATAGACCTGGTCGAACACCGCGTCGGGCATGCGCTCGAGCTCGTCGCGGGCGTCCCCGCGCTTGACCCGCACGTTCTTCAGCCCCTGCGCCTCGATGCCGGTCAGGGCCTTGGCCACGCCGTTCAGGAAGGGCTCGATCCCCAGAAACCCGGTCTCCAGCGCCCGCGCGGCCTGCCCGATCAGATGCTCGGACGCGCCGAAACCGATCTCCAGCACGTGGGCCGTGAAACCGGGCAGCAGCGCGGCCGGATCGACCGGGCCCTCATCGGGCCAGTCGAGGCCGGGCAGCATCTCGTCGACCAGCGCCTGCTGGCGGGCGGAGAGCTTGTGGCCCTGCGCCCGGCCATAGAGCCGGCGGTTCTCCCGCTCGCGGTCCATCGCCTCAGGCGAGGGATTTGAGCGCGTCGACCAGGTCGGTCTTCTCCCAGGAGAAGCCGCCGTCGGCGTCCGGCGTCCGACCGAAATGGCCATAGGCGGCGGTGCGCGCGTAGATCGGACGGTTGAGCTGCAGATGGGTGCGGATGCCGCGCGGCGAGAGGTTCACCAGCTCGCGCAGGCGCAGTTCGAGCTTCGCCTCGTCCACATCGCCCGTGCCGTGGGTGTCCACATAGACCGAGAGCGGCTTGGCCACGCCGATGGCGTAGGAGAGCTGGATGGTGCACTTCTTCGCCAGGCCCGCCGCGACGACGTTCTTGGCCAGATAGCGCGACACATACGCCGCCGAGCGGTCCACCTTCGTCGGGTCCTTGCCCGAGAAGGCGCCGCCGCCATGGGGCGCCGCGCCGCCATAGGTGTCCACGATGATCTTGCGGCCCGTCAGGCCCGCGTCCCCGTCCGGCCCGCCGATGACGAACTTGCCCGTCGGGTTGACGTAGAACTCGTCTTCAGGCGGGAACCAGCCCTCGGGCAGCACGCCCTTGACGACGGGGCGGACCAGCTCGCGCACGTCGTCGAGCGAGACGCCGTCCTTGTGCTGGGTGGAGACGACCACGCTGGTCACCCCCACCGGCTTGCCGTTCTCGTAGCGCAGGGTGACCTGGGACTTGGCGTCGGGCTCGAACTCGGGCCGCTCGCCCGATTTCCTGAGCCGCGCCATCTCCTTGAGGATCTGGTGGGAATAGGTGATCGGGGCGGGCATCAGCTCGGGCGTCTCGTCGGTGGCGAAACCGAACATGATGCCCTGATCGCCCGCGCCCTCTTCGACATAGCTGCCCGAGCCCTCGTCGACACCCTGGGCGATGTCGGCGGACTGCTCGTGCAGATAGTTGGAGAACTCGGCCGTCTTCCAGTGGAAGCCGTCCTGCTCGTAGCCGATGTCGCGCACGGCCTCGCGCGCGGCGGCCTCGATCTCCGCGTCGTCGATCTCGCCCGCGCACCGCACCTCGCCCGCCAGCACGATCCGGTTGGTCGTAGTCAGGGTCTCGCACGCCACGCGCGCGACCGGATCCTTGGCGAGGAACAGATCGACGATGGCGTCCGAAATCCGGTCGCAGACCTTGTCGGGATGGCCCTCGGAAACGCTTTCAGAGGTGAAGAGGTAAGACTGTCGCGCCACGGGGCACTCCATATAAAGCTTCCTTTATATGGTCGCTTTAAGACGATCCCGCGCCCGAAAGCAAGGCCTGTCCCCTGAATGCGGCTGGCGCGCTCAGCCCTGACCGTTCTCGGCGGCCTCCGCGGCCAGGGTCCGGACCAGTTCCAGAACCCGGCGGCGCACCTTGGGATCCTTGATCTTGGCGAAGGCCTGGGCCAGCGCGACGCCATCGGCGGACTGGATGAAATCGTCCACGATCGGGGTCTGGTCGCCTTCGGCGAAGCCCGGCGTCATCACGCTGTCGGACACGCCATCGTAGAAAAAGGACACCGGCACGTCGAGCACGCGGGCGAGCACCCAGAGCCGGCCCGCCCCGATGCGGTTCGCGCCACGCTCGTATTTCTGGACCTGCTGGAAGGTCACGCCCAGCTCTTCGCCGAGCTTTTCCTGGCTCATGTTCAGAAGCTGACGCCTGAGCCGGACCCGTGAGCCGACATGCCGGTCTACGGGATTGGGGCCTCTGGGATTGGTGCTCATGGCGGTCGGGTCCCTGCATGATGGCCAGACACAGTTATGCGCCTGTCCTTCAATTCTTTAAAGCGGCTTGCGTTCCGACCCCCCGCCGGCCCGCGCCCCGCGCAGCATCAAGCTAAAAACCACCCATGACGCCAGAAGCAGAAATATCCCGCCAAGGAGCCACGGCCAGTCTCCATATCGTGCGTAGAATGTTTCTGGCAGTGCTGCAAGTAGTTCAATATCAACAGCTTGGCTCGCCCTGAGGTCGAGTAGAACAACCCCGCGACCATAGGCATCTATCAGACCCGATATTCCAGCCGACGCGGAACGGACCATCGGAAGTCCTTCTTCGAGCGCCCGAAATCTCGCCTGGTTCAAGTGCTGACGCGGTCCTGAAGAATTCCCGTACCAGGCATCATTGGAAATATTAACCAATAATTCCGGACGCTCGAAACCTCTGGGGACGAACCTAGGAAATATCACCTCGTAACAAATCAAGGGTGCAAAAGAGGGCATGCCCTCAACTCTCACGGTCTGCGATTCGTCTCCGGGCGTGTAGAAAGGCACCAGATTGGACAGCGTCTCGAAGCCGAGCAGTTCCGTCAGCGGACGGACGGGATTGCCCTCGCCGAACGGCACCAGGCGCACCTTGTCGTAAAGCCCGTCCACCGCGGCATACCCGCCGGTGAACTGCAGGGAGGCCAGCGAGTTGTAGGCCCGCCAGGCGGTCTGGTCGCCCTCGATCCGGGTCACGCCCGAGATCAGGCGACCGTCGGCGGGCATCACGTCGCTGATCCAGTCCAGAACCGCCTCGTCCTGCAGCATGAAGCCGGGAACCGCGCCCTCGGGCCAGATCACAGCGTCCACGTCTTCCAGACCCGGCTCGGCGGTGAGCTGTAGATAGGCGTCCAGGATCTCCAGCCGGTTCTCGCGCACCTTGGCCTGCTGGGGCACGTTGAGCTGCACAATGCGCAGGGTCTGGCCCGTGGGCTGGGTCTCAGCCCCCGCCAGCCGGGCCGCGCCGAAGCCCCACAGCCCCGCCAGCATGACCACTGACACCGCCAGCGGCAGGACGCGCGCCAGACGTGACCCGGCTCCGAACAGGGCCGCGGGGCTGGCGAAGGCGTAGAGCACCACCGCCGACAGGCCCGCCGCCCCGATCACGCTGGCGATCTGGCTCATGGCGCCGCCGGCGGCGAAGACATGGCCGGGCAGGTTCCACGGGAAACCCGACAGGATGGTCGAGCGCAGAAGCTCCACCGCGATGAACAGCGCGGCGAACACCCCGATGCGGAACGGCCCGGGCGGGGCGAACTTCGCGTAGAGCGCGCCCGCCAGCCCCCAGAAGAGGGCGAGCCCGCCGGGCATCACGATCAGCGGCGCCCAGATCAGCCAGGCATGATCGCCCGCGCTGACCAGAAAGGCGTTCGCCACCCACCACGTCCCGCCCAGGAACATGCCCGAGGCGAAGGCCCAGGCGCGCAGGAAGCCCGAGCGCAGAGGCCGGGCCGTTCCCCGCGCGGCGTCGAGCATGACCACCAGCAGGACCAGCGCCGCGATCAGGGCGGGCTGGATATGGAAGGGGGAATGGGCGAGCACGCTGAACGCGCCCGCCAGAAACAGGACGAGCGCCGCCTTCCAGCCGGTCAGGGCGTCCAGGCGCGCGCGCAGGGCGGACAGGCTGGCGGCCGCGCGGCTCACGCTTCGGCGGCCCCGGCCACGGCGGGCGGGGCGGGACGCACCCGCAGCCGCTTGATCCGGCGCGGATCGGAATCGAGCACTTCGAAGTCCAGCCCCGAGGAATGGCGGATCACCTCGCCGCGTTCGGGCACGCGGCCCGCCAGCATGAAGATCAGCCCGCCCAGCGTGTCCACGTCCTCGTCCTCTTCCGGAGTGGCGATCTCGCGGCCCACCGCCGCTTCGAGCTCGTCGATGGTGGCCCGGGCGTCCGCCTCCCACACGGCGGGGCCGCGCGGACGCACCGCCGGGCCTTCGTC
Source organism: Glycocaulis profundi (assembly GCA_007050995.1). Classification (GTDB taxonomy): domain Bacteria; phylum Pseudomonadota; class Alphaproteobacteria; order Caulobacterales; family Maricaulaceae; genus Glycocaulis; species Glycocaulis profundi. Next base: position 46,983 of record VJOU01000006.1, read on the forward strand.
CTGGTCGTGCTCGTCGTCGATATCGCCCACGATGGGTTCGAGCAGGTCCTCGAGCGTGACCAGCCCGTCCGTGCCGCCGAACTCGTCGACCACCAGCGCCATGTGCATGCGCCGCGACTGCATCCGGAACAGAAGGTCGGTCGCCTTCATCGAGGGTGGCACGTAGAGCAGGGGGCGGCGGATCTCGGGCAGGATGCGCGCGTGCGACCAGCCTTCGGGCCGCGCGCCGGTCTCGTCGCCCGCCAGACGGCTGACCACGTCCTTGATGTGGACCACCCCCACCGGATCGTCGAGCGTCTCGCGATAGATGGGCAGGCGCGAGTGGGCGGCGTCCGCGAAGGTGCGCGCCAGCTCGCCCAGAGGCGTGTCGATCTCCACCGCGGTGATGTCCGCGCGCGGCACCATCACGTCCGCCACCCGCAGGGTCTCCAGCGCGGAGGCGTTCAGGAGCAGCTCGGGAACCGGCGCGGGGCCGTTCTGGCCGGGGCCGGTCTCGCTGATCGCCGCGTCGAGCGGGGCGGCGGCCACGTCGCCGCGGCGGCTCACTTTCCGCGTGATGCGGGCGATCAGACTTCGAGGTCGGGGGTCGTCGCTGGGCAAGGTCGGTCTCAAACCTGTCGATAGGGATCGGCGATGCCGATCTCGGCGAGCGCGGCGGTCTCGATGGCTTCCATCGCCTCCGCGGAGGCCTCGTCCTGATGGTCGAGGCCGTTGAGATGCAGAACGCCGTGCACCGTCAGATGGGCGGCGTGGTCGATCAGCGCAACGCCCTTCTCCCGCGCCTCGCGCTCGCACGTCTCATAGGCCAGCGCCACGTCGCCGGGATAGTCCTCGGTTGCGGGCGCGGGGAAGGAGAGCACGTTGGTGGGCCGGTCCTTGCCGCGCCAGCGCGCGTTCAGGGCCTGCACGGCGGCGTCGGAGGTGAACAGGACCGCCGCCGCGCCGGGGCGCGGGGCGTCCAGCCGGGACAGGGCGGCGGAGACGGCGGCCAGGCAGCGGGGCTCCAGCCCCTCGGCCGCCGCCCATCTGTCGTCCTCGATGACGCATTCGGCCGGATCGTCAGCCACGATGGCGTCCATCAGCCCTTCCCTTCGGCCCGCTCGTACGCTTCCACGATCTGCGCGACGAGGTCGTGACGGACCACGTCCGCGCGCGTGAACCGATTGATGCCGATCCGGGGCACGCCTTCAAGGATTTTCAGCGCGTGGGCCAGGCCGGACGGCTCGCGCGGGTGCAGGTCGGTCTGGCTGGGATCGCCGGTCACGGCCATGCGCGAGCCCTCGCCCAGACGGGTCAGCACCATGCGCATCTGCGCCACGGTGGCGTTCTGGGCCTCGTCGCAGATCACGAAGGCCCGGTTCAGGGTCCGCCCGCGCATGAAGGCGAGCGGAGCGACCTCCACCCGGCCCTCCTCGCGCATCTTGTCCGACACCCGCTGGCCCAGCGCGTCGCGCAGGGAGTCCCAGATGGGCAGCAGATAGGGGTCGATCTTCTCGGCCAGATCGCCGGGCAGGAAGCCCAGCCGTTCGCCGGCCTCGACCGCCGGGCGGGTGATGATCAGCCGTTCGACCTCGCCCAGGGCCAGCCGCGACGCGCCATAGGCCACCGCGAGCAGGGTCTTGCCCGTGCCCGCGGGACCGACGCCGAACACCATGTCATACGAACGGTCGTCCTTGAGCATCCGCACGTAGTCGCGCTGGCCGTTGGTGCGCGCGGCGAAGCTGGAGCCGCGCGGCACGCGGATGATGGAGTCCACCTCCTCGCCCGCGTCCGCGTCGTCCATCACGCAGGCCGCCCGCACCGCGGCGGGGTCGATCTGCAGGTTCTGCTCGGCGCGCGAATACAGCGCGTTCAGCACCCGGCGTGCATCGGTGCGCCCGCGGGCCTCGGGGCCGGTGACGACCACCTGCCCGCCGCCGGGCGCTTCCAGCCGCACGCCCAGCTCGCGCTCGACCACGGCGAAATTCTCATGGCCGGGACCCGCCACCGCGCGGACCAGCTCCGCGTCCTCGAAATGCAGGGTTTCGGAGGCCTGGCGCTGGGGGCGGCGGGCGCGCGAGGCGGATTTGCTCTGGGAAGGCTTGGGGTTCCGGCTCACGCGGCGCTGCGCTCCCCGCCCGTCAGCCGTCCGGCCAGGGCGTTTCTGGAGGCGGAGAGGATCTCCACCTCGGCGATCTGTCCGATCAGGCTCTCAGGCCCGTCGCAGTGGACCGCCTGAAGATAGGGGCTCCGCCCGCCCAGCTGGCCCGGCTTGCGCCCCCTGCGCTCGAACAGCACCGGCAGGGTGCGGCCCGTCATGGAGGCGTTGAAGGCCTCCTGCTGGCTGTTCAGCAGCGCCTGCAGGCGGGCCAGACGGTCCGATTTCACGTCCTCGTCCACCTGTCCGGGCAGGGCCGCGCCCGGCGTGCCGGGGCGGCGCGAATACTTGAACGAGAAGGCCGAGGCGTGCCCGACCGCGTCGACCAGCGCCAGCGTCTCTTGAAAGTCCGCCTCGGTCTCGCCGGGGAAGCCCACGATGAAATCGCCCGAGATGGCGATGTCGGGCCGCGCCGCACGCAGCCGCTCGATCACCGCCAGATAGCTCGCCGCGGTGTGCTTGCGGTTCATCGCCCGCAGGATCCGGTCCGATCCCGCCTGCACCGGCAGGTGCAGATAGGGCATGAGCTTGGGCTCCTCGGCGAAGGCGGCGATCAGCTCGTCGTCCATGTCGTTGGGATGGGAGGTGGTGAAGCGGATGCGGTCGATCCCGCCGATCAGCCCCAGATGGCGCACCAGCCGGCCCAGCGACCACGATCCGGCCTCTGCGCCCGGCGCCGCGCCGTGATAGGCGTTGACGTTCTGGCCCAGCAGGGTGACCTCGCGCACGCCCTTCGCGGCGAGCTGGCGGATTTCGGCGGTCACCTGGTCCACGGGGCGGGACCATTCCGGCCCCCGGGTGTAGGGCACCACGCAGAACGAGCAGAACTTGTCGCAGCCCTCCTGCACGGTGACGAAGGCGGTGTGGCCCTCCACCTGCCGGGCGGGGGCGGCGAGCCGGTCGAACTTCTCCTCGACCTCGAATTCGGTGTCCAGCGCCTCGCCGCGCTCGCGGTGCACGCTGGCGATCAGCTCGGGCAGCTTGTGATAGGTCTGGGGGCCGACCACCAGATCGACCACCGGCGCCCGGCGCTGGATCTCCGCGCCCTCGGCCTGGGCCACGCAGCCCGCCACGGTCACGGTCATGGTCCCGCCCTCGGCGGCCCGCGCTTCCTTGAGCGGTTTCAGGCGGCCCAGCTCGGAATAGACCTTCTCGGCGGCCTTCTCGCGGATGTGGCAGGTGTTCAGGATGACCAGATCCGCGCCGTCGGGCGCGTCGGCGGGCTCATAGCCCAGCGGAGCCAGCACGTCGCGCATGCGCTCGGAATCATACACGTTCATCTGGCACCCGTAGGTCTTGATGAACAGACGCTTGCGGGCGGCCTTTCCGGTCTCGGTCGTCATGGTCTCAGCGGTCATCAGGCGGTCCTGAACGGCGAATGCGCGCTGCGGTTATCCACAGCGCGCCCCTGAGGCGGTTATGGGTGAAACGGCCAGCGCGCGCAAGGCGGGCGGCTGGAAGTCGCGAGCCTACTCGCCGTCCTTGAGCTTGATGCCGTACAGCTCCAGACGGTGGTCCACCAGCCGGTAGCCGAGGCGGCGGGCGATGGCTTCCTTCTGGCGCTCGATCTCCTCGTCGACGAACTCGATCACGTCGCCCGATTTCAGATCGATCAGGTGGTGATGGTGCTCCTCGGTCGCCTCTTCATAGCGCGACCGGCCGTCGCGGAAATCATGGCGCTCGATGATCCCGGCCTCCTCGAACAGGCGCACGGTGCGATACACCGTGGCCAGCGAGATGCGCGAGTCCACCTCCGAGGCGCGGCGATGCAGTTCCTCGGCGTCGGGGTGGTCTTCAGACATCGACAGCACGCGCGCGATCACCCGGCGCTGCTCGGTCATGCGCAGGCCCTTCTCCACGCAGAGCTTCTCGATCCTGTCGGGCATCGTGGTGGTGTGCATGCTTCGCCTCCCGCGCGTTCAAAGGAGAATATCGGCGCGGGAGCCGCGCCTGTCCATCTCAATGGCTGTCCAGAAGCCCTAATCAGACCCGTAGGGCGGCGGTTTCGCAAGGCGCTTTTCCAGAAGCCGGGCGTCCGCGCCGTCCGCGTAATACCCTTTGCGCCCGCCGCAGACCGTCCAGCCCGCGCCCTCGTAGAGCGCGATGGCCGCGGCGTTGCGCTCGGAGACCTCCAGAAACAGGCGCTGGGCGCCCGCCGCCTCCGCCCGGTCTTCCATCGCCGCCAGCAGCGCCCGCCCGGTCCCCGCCCGGCGTCCGTCCGGCGCGATGCCGAAGGTCAGAACCTCCGCCTCGTCCGCCACCGCGCGGTACAGGACGAAGCCTTCAGCCACGCCGTCCCGGCTGGCGATCAGCGCGGTCACGCCCAGGCTGGACAGGAGCGCCTTGAACGCGCCCTCGTTCCACGGATCGTCGAACATGGCCGGGTGCAGCGCCGCGAGCAGCCCGGCGGCTTCGGGGCCCGCGGTCTCGATGCGCAGGCTCATGCCGGCTCCAGCCCGCCGGGCAGCTTGGCGTCCGGGGGCCGGGCGTAAAGCGGGCTGGGCGGCGGCGCGTCATCGGGCAGCTCGCACGCCAGTGCGATCAGGGCCGCCAGCGGCGATCCGTCCGGCGCGGTCCCGCCCAGCAGCGGCACGCCCGAGCCCGCCAGCAGCCAGTCCGGCGACAGCCGCTCGCGCGCCTGCTCGATGCCCATCCGTTCGGGTTCGCCCAGCGCCGCGCCGTGGCGGAAGATCTGGATCACCACCTCGCCGCGCCTGGCGTCATGGATCGCGGCCACGTCCCGCGAGCCCGCCGGATCGGCGGTCCGCGCCCATGCCGAGAGATTGGAGACCCCGACCGCCCTGCCGCCCGTGGCCAGCGCCAGACCGCGCGCGAAAGCGGTCCCGACCCGGGTCCCGGCGAAACTGCCCGGCCCGGTGGCCGCCGCGATCCGCGACAGGGCGGCTGGGGCGAGGCCCGCGCGCTTGAGCAGCTCTGCGGTCATCGGCGCCAGCCGCTCGGCATGGCCCCGGGCCATGTCCTCGCGAATCTCCACCACCTCGCCGCCGTCCATCCGGATGGCGGCGGCGCACCAGCGCGCGGTGGTGTCGAGAACGAGGATGGGACCGGGAACGGGCTTGGGTGTCATGCGCCCTATTTAAGGATTTTCGCCGCCTGGTCGAAGGGCAGACGCGGCAGGCGGGGGAAAAGCTTCTCTTCCGTGCCATAGCCCAGATTGATCAGGAAGTTCGAGCGCCAGTGCTTCATCTCCGGATCGCCCTCGAAGAACTCCTTGTCCACGCCGGCCTTGTCGAACCCGCTCATCCCGCCTGAATCGATGCCCAGCGCCCGGGCGGCGAGGATCAGATAGGCGCCCTGCAGCGTGCCGTTGCGGAAGCCGTTCTCCTTGCGGGACTCCTCCGCCTCGAACCAGTCCTTGGCCTCGGGGCTGTGGGGGAAGAGCTGGGGGATTTTCTCGTGGAACGTCCAGTCCCAGGCCACCACCACGGTGACCGGGGCGGTCATGGTCTTGTCCACGTTGGACTCGATCAGGTGGGGCTTGAGCCGCTTCTGGGCCTCGCCGCGCAGGAACAGGAAACGCGCCGGGCTCTGGTTCGCGCTGGTGGGGCCGAACTTCATCAGTTCGTATAGCGCCTTCAGGTCCGCGTCGGAAATGTCGCGGTCCTCCCACGAATAGAAGGTCCGCGCCTCGCGGAAGAGCTGGTCCAGGGCGTGGTCCGACAGCGGCTCGTGCCGGTTTTCCAAGGCGAGATCATAGGGCATGGCGTCCGTCCTTCAGCGTTGCGAGTCGCGCATGGACGGGACGTAGTCGCCATGGCGGCATCCGCCATGCGCGCTTTGGAAAAAGCCTTGTGAGGGGAACGCGAAGGACCCCGGCCTGTTCCGGGCCGCTACAGCACCGCTTCGACGGCGGTGACCTCGGGCACGTAGTGCTTGAGCAGGTTCTCGATGCCCGCCTTCAGGGTCATGGTCGAGGACGGACAGCCCGCGCAGGCGCCGCGCATGTGCAGGCTGACCACGCCGGAGGCCTCGTCATAGGAGGAGAACACGATGTCGCCCCCGTCCTGCGCCACGGCGGGGCGGACGCGGGTGTCGATCACCTCCTTGATCTCTTTCACGATGGCTGCGGCCTCGCCCTCGTATGCGGCGTGCCCGTCCGCCTCGCCCGAGGCGAAGAGCGGGCGGCCCGACTGGATCGCGTCCATGATAGCACCCAGCACGGCGGGCTTGAGGTGCATCCATTCGACCGTCTCGGCCTTGGTCACCGACACGAAGTCCGCGCCCGCGAACACCCGCACCACGCCGTCCACCCGGAACAGCTCACGCGCCAGCAGCGAGCCTTCGGCGTCCTCGGGCGTGGCGAAATCGCGCGGCGCGTCGGGAGAGATCTCCTGACCGGGCAGGAATTTCAGCGTGTCCGGGTTCGGGGTCGCTTCGGTCTGGATGAACATGGGGCGGCGTCCTTCTCGATCTGGCTCTGAGGTGGCCCGGCCAACGCCCGGAATCAAGCCTGCGGCCCCGTCTCAGCTCAGCGCGTCGATGGCCTCGCGGCTGAGATCGCCGGGCACCACGGTCACCGGGATCGCCCGCTCGCCGAACAGCCCGCCGCCCCGCGACAGGGCGGTGACCAGCGGGCCGGGGCCGTCGCCCGACCGCGCCGCGCCGAGCACGAGGATGGCGATGCCCTCGTCCTCCTCGATCAGCTTGCGCAGGCTCGCGATGGCCTCGCCCTCGCGGACGATGAGCTGGGGCCGGGATCCGGTCACGCCCTCGATGTCCTCGGCCAGGCTCTCCAGCGCCGCCTCGGCGGCCTCGTACGCCTCCTCGCGCATGGCGTCGGCCACGCCCAGCCAGGGCTCGACGGATTCGGTCTCGATCACCGCCAGCACCGAGACCGAGCCGTCCGTGCTCTTGGCCCGCCGGGCGGCGTAATAGGCCGCGGCGCGCGATTCCTCGCTGCCGTCGCCGATGACCAGGAATTTGCGGGTGTGGGGCATGACGCGACCGTGACCGGTTTCAGCGCGGCGGGCAAGACCGATTGCCTCACCCGAAGCGGCACCTGATAGTGCGCGCCATGACCGACGACGCCCTCATCGCCCGCCTTGAAGATCGCCGGAAGCCCGGCCCGGCCGTCCGCGAGGTCCGGCTCTGGCCCGACATGATCGAAACCGTTTCGGACGGCCGTCTGGAGACCCGGATCGCGCTGGACCATGTCCGCCATGTCCGCATCAGCGTCGAACCCGCCGGCCGAGAGGCTCAGGTGGTGTGCCGGGTGCGCGGACAGGGCGTCACCCTGTCCTTCGGCAGCCTGAGCCGTCAGGGCGTCTCCAAATGGACCAACAACGCGGCGAACTACCGGACCTTCCTCATCGCCGTGCTGGACGCGGTCAAAGACCGAACGGACGTGCGGTTTCTGGACGGGCCCAGCCTTTGGAGCCGCCTGAAGATCAGTTCGATCGCCGCGCTGGTGGCCCTGTCCGGTCTGGGCTTCATGGTCTGGATGTGGGCGGACAGAGGCAATCCGGTGATGGCGCTGGCCGGGCTCGCCGTGCTGGCGGCGGGCGCGTATGGAGCCTGGGTCTTCCGCCCCCGCAAGGCGCGGCGCTTCGACCCCGACGAGATGATCGCCTCCCTGCGCGCGCAGGCGGCCCGGAGCGCCGCCCCGGAAAGCCTCACCCCAGAATCCGCGTGAGCGCCCGGGCGAAGACCGCCCCGCAGTCCGGCCCCTGCTCGGGATAGTAGTAGGGCTCGATCAGCTCGATCTCCATCAGCGCCAGTTTTGAGTCCAGCCCGCGGGCCATGTCCACGCGGGCATAGAGCAGGGTGTCGACCCCGCAGCGGCGGCAGGCAGCGGCCAGGCAGGCCCGGGCCAGATCGAGATCGGCCCTGTCCGGCGCGTGCGGGGTCTCCGTCCCGCCATACATGCCCTGGATGCGGTAATCGCCCTTGGCGGGGACCTTGCGAAGGGCGTGGGAAAACTCGCCGCCGAAGAACAGGAAGGAATACTCCCCTTCCTCGGCGATGGCGGGCAGGAAGGGCTGGATCATCGCGCGCCGGGGCGGCAGGGCCTCGGGCGGGGGCAGGGGCTTGCCGCGACGGACCTTGGCCTGCCGCCACGCGCCCGCCCCGGTCACCGGCTTGACCACCAGCGTCTCGGCGCCGAACCGCTCGAAGCCTTCCGCGATGGCCTCTTCAGACGCGCTGTCCGCCCACAGCGTGGGGACGACCGGCGCGCCCAGCGCGGCGAGGTCTTTCAGGTAGGTCTTCTCGATGTTCCAGCGCACGACCCTGGCCGGGTTGAGCAGCAGCACGCGCTCGGACACCGCGTCGAGGAAGGCCAGATAGGCGTCGAGCTTGTCCCAGTAGTCCCAGGTCGGCCCGATCACGACCGCCTCGAACCGGTCCGGATCGAACGCCTCGTCCCACACCGCGGGCACCAGCTCGAACCCCGCCGCCTGCGCCGCCGGAGCGAGCGCGGCGCGCTGGCGGGTGAACTCGTAGGCGTCCGAGCGGGCCTCGGGACGGCCTTCGAGGACGTTGGACGACACCAGGCAGGCGATGGGGCGCATGACGCTCTCCGGCAGGGGGCGGAACTCGCGCGCTATAGCCTGCGCCGGAACCTGACGGAAGCCGGTCGGGGTTGAGCGCTGGACCGCGCCGCGCTATGCCGCCTGCACCTTTCCCGCCATCAACGGATCCTTCTTCATGACCGAGACCCGCTATGACGTCATCGGCGTCGGCAACGCCATCGTCGACGTGATCGCCTCCTGCGAGGACGCCTTCCTCGCCGAGCACGGCATCGAGAAGGACGCGATGACCCTGATCGACGAGGCGCGGGCCTCCGAGCTCTACGCCGCGATGGGGCCGGGCCGGGAGATTTCCGGCGGCTCGGGCGCGAACACGCTTGCGGGCGTGGCGAGCCTGGGCGCCCGCGGCGCCTATGTGGGCAAGACCGCGAAGGACCAGCTGGGCGACATCTTCCGCCATGATCTCACCGCGGCGGGCGTGGATTTCGACACCGCGCCGCTCGAAGGCGGCCCCGCCACCGCGCGCTGCCTGATCCTGGTCACCCCGGACGCGCATCGGTCGATGAACACCTTCCTGGGCGCCTCCACCGAATTCACCGAAGCGGACGTGGACGCCGACAAGGTCGCAGCGGCGAAGATCACCTATCTCGAAGGCTATCTGTACGACCGGCCCGAGGCGAAGGCCGCCTTCGCCCGCGCGGCCGACATCGCCCGTCAGGCGGGCCGCAAGGTCGCCCTGACCCTTTCGGACTCGTTCTGCGTGGACCGTCACCGGGCGGACTTCCGCGAACTCATCAAGGGCCGCATCGATCTTCTGTTCGCCAACGAGGCGGAACTCAAATCGCTCTACCAGACCGAGGATTTCGACGCCGCGCTGGAAGCGGTGCGCGCCGACACCGCCGTGGCGGCGGTTACCCGCTCGGCCAAGGGCGCGGTGATCGTGGCCGGGACCGAGACCGTGGCGGTCTCCGCCGAGCCGGTCGACACGCTGGTGGACACCACCGGCGCGGGCGACCTGTTCGCCGCCGGGTTCATGGTCGGCTGGGCCGGCGGAAGCGATCTTGAAGTGTGCGGGCGGCTGGGCGCGATGGCCGCCGCGGAGGTCATCTCCCATTACGGCGCGCGGCCCGAAATCCGGCTGGCGGAACTGGCCGCCGAGCGCGGGATCGCCCTGCCTGGCTGACGGCCACGCCGCTTCTTGCCTGACACCGATGGACAGCCCGCTCCGCGCCTGCGGTGCGGGCTGAACCCGTTAACGGAGCATGGCCAAGCGCTTAACCCGATTTTCAGTCAATCTGGAAATAATCGGCGATCTGACACCCGAAGCGGTCCCCTGCGGACGCGCGACACTCCGATCGCAGAGGCCCGATGGCGCCCCTACAACACGCGGTTTCACGCATGATGCGCTCGCTCGTGATGAAATTCACGGTGCTGAGCGGCGTGCTCCTCATCGCCGTCACCTCGGTGCTGATGGCGATCGAGTACACGAACAACGTGCGCGAGAACAACGAGGGCAGCCACCGGCACGCCCAGCTCATCGCCCAGATGTTCGCGGTGACCGCCGCCGAACCCATCGCCGAGGGCGACCTGGACCGGCTGAACGCGCAGATCCGCCAGTATCGCAACCGGCCGGACGTGGCCGGGATCATCGTCACCGACATCAGCCGGCAGGTTCTGGGCTCGGCCGGGGCGGTGGACTTCGCACCCGGCTCGCGCGCGGCCGACCATCTGGTCCAGTCGGCGCTGGGGGCTGTGGACATCCGCGTGGAGACCACCGGCGGGATGATCCGGGTCGCCCAGCCGGTCTTCCACAACGGTCGTCTGGTGGGCGCGGTCTCGGTGGACGTGCCGCAGGCGGCGGTCAGCCGTCCGCTCGATGAAATTCTCAGCCGCCAGCTCATGGTCGCGCTGGCCGCGCTGGCGGTGTTCCTGCCGCTCGTCGCGGTGCTGGTGCGCAACGCGCTGGGGCCGATCCAGAAGCTGACCGAGGCCGCCCGCCACGCCTCCTCGCGCAAGCTCGATTTCCGCATCGAGGTGAACACCGGAGACGAGCTGGAGGTGCTGGCGAACGCCTTCAACCGCATGCTCGCGCGCCTGGACGCCTCCATGAAGCGCATCCACCGGCTGGCCTATGTCGATCTGGTCACCGAGCTGCCCAATCGCGAGCGCTTCCGCAAGGAGGTCGAGCGCGTCATCGGGGAGACCAACGACACCGGGCGCGGGGGCGCGGTGCTGTTTCTCGATCTCGACCGCTTCAAGCGGGTCAACGACTCGCTGGGCATCGGCGAGGGCGACCGCCTGCTGGAAGCCGTCGCGCGCCGCCTGCGCGAAGCCGCGCGGGGCTGGGACCTGTCACAGGGCGAGGACGCGGGCGAGCCCAGCTTTGTCGCCCGCCTGGGGGGCGATGAGTTCACCATCCTGCTGCCGCGCCTGAAAGAGCCCTCGGACGCCGCGGTCGTCGCGCGCCGGGTGGTGGACGCGGTGCGCCGCCCCTTCGAGATTTCCGGCCATCAGGTGTTTCTGGGCGTGTCGGTGGGCATCGCCTGCTTCCCCCGCGACGGGGAGGACCCCGAGACCCTGCTGCGCCATGCCGACCTGGCCATGGCGTCGGCCAAGCGGTCGGGCGGCAACGCGTTCGAGTTCTTTGAATCGGCGATGAATCAGAGCGCCTTCGAGCGGCTGGTGCTGGAAAGCGAGCTGCGCGAGGCGGTGCGCGAGGACCAGCTGGTGGTCTTCTACCAGCCCAAGATGGACATGCGGAACGGCGCCATGGCGGGCTCCGAAGCCCTCGTGCGCTGGAAGCATCCCACCGCGGGCCTGCTCTCGCCCGGCGCCTTCATCGAGGCGGCCGAGGAATGCGGGCTGATCGGGGAGATCGGCGACTGGGTGCTGCGCCGCGCCTGCAAACAGGCCGCCGAACTGAAGGCCATGGGCGTGTCCATGCCCGTCGCGGTCAACGTGTCGGCCATGCAGTTCGAGCAGCCGGGCTTCACCGAGACGGTTCTCGACGCGCTGGAGCAGTCGGGCCTGCCGCCCCAGCTGCTCGAGCTGGAGCTGACCGAATCCACCGCCATGCGCGAGCCCGAGCGCGTCATCAGCCAGATCGAGCCCCTGCGCCGGATCGGCGTGACCTTCGCCATCGACGATTTCGGCACTGGCCATTCCTCGCTGTCCTCGCTGACGCGCATGCCCTTCGACGTGTTCAAGATCGACCAGAGCTTCGTGCGCGACATGACCCAGGACGGCCACGCGCGCATCGTGATCGAAACCATCCTGGCCATGGCCAAGGCCCTGAAGCTGCAGACCGTGGCCGAAGGCGTGGAGACGACCGAGCAGCTCGCCTTCCTGCGCGAGCAGGGCGCCACGCTGGCCCAAGGCTATCTGTTCGCCCGGCCCATGCCGTTCGAGGATCTGGTCCGCTTCGCCAAGCCCGAGAGCGCCGCCGCCGCGGGGTGACGATTTTGTGTCCATCGGGACACAGGCAAGACCTTTCTCATATTTAATTGGTTGAAACCTCCAGATCGTGCCATAAATGCACCTCAGGCCGTCCGCGCGGCCCGATACCCCTTCTGGAGACGCGTCGTCCCCCCGCAGCTATCCAGACAGAGGGCCCGCCGCTTTCCCCTGGCGGCGATGCGCGAGACAGACGGTCCTGGCGCCCGGCGGTTTCCCTCACCGCCGGGCGCTTCTGTTTTCGGCCCCGCCGCGTTAGACAGGCCCCATGAGATACGATGACGATGAGGAGCCGGGCGGCTCGGAAGACGTGATCGCCCGCCTGCTCGATGAAATTCCGCTGCTGTACAAGGCCCGCGCCTTCGCCGAGTCGGTGACCGACCCGGCCTTCTTCGCGCGCCTGGGCGAGCCGCTGGACGCGCGCGAGAAGGCGCTGGCCCGGGCCTATCTGGACGGTCTGGGCTTTCCCGAGGCCGAGCCTGCGCCGCTGGGCGACTGGGCGGACGCGGTCGCCGCCGCCGAGGCGCTGGACCGCGATCCCGCCGCCTGGGAGGCCGAGGAGATGCTGCGCGCTGGCCTGATCGAGGCCGCGCTCGAACGGCTGGACGAACAGGCGCTGGAAGCCGCTCTGACGCTGGTGGCGTCCGCCATCGGGGAGCTGGCGCGCGAGGCCGCCGAGGCTTCCGCCTCCATCGACGACGTGTATGACGAGTCCGTGGTCAACGCCGCGGCGGGCGGGCTGATCCAGGCCGCCAACGGCGCGGTTCTGGTCCTGCTGGCCGAGGCCGAGGACGACACCCCCACCCATCCCTTCCTGGCGCGCTGGCGGCTCTATGTCCGCGGGCGCTGGCCCATCGGGGTGGCGGGGGCCACCTACAACATTCTCTGATCCATTCTCGCCGACCGCCCGGGGGACCCTCATGGCCGGACTGACCATCGCCACCTGGAACATCAACTCGGTGCGCCTGCGCGCGCCCCAGGTGGCCATGTTCGCCGCCGAGGCCGATCCCGACGTGATCTGCCTGCAGGAGATCAAGTGCGAGAAGGACCAGTTCCCCTACAAGGCCTTCCGCGACATGGGCTACGCCCACGTCCACGTCACCGGCCAGAAGGGCATGCACGGGGTGGCCACGGTCTCGCGCCTGCCGCTGGAGGCGCTGGATGACGAGCCGATCTGCCCGCTGGGCCATGCCCGCCACCAGCGCGTGAAGATCGAGGGGGTGGAGATCCAGAACTACTACATCCCCGCAGGCGGCGACGAGCCCGACCCCGAGGTCAATCCGCGCTTCCGCCACAAGCTGGACTTCCTGGACTGCCTGGAAGGGTATTTCGCCCGGCGCGCGGCGGAGGACGGCCAGATCATCGCGGTGGGCGACTTCAACATCGCCCCGCGTGAGCATGACGTCTGGTCGCACAAGCAGCTCCTGAAGGTCGTCTCCCACACCCCGGTGGAGACCGACGCGCTGGAGCGGATCAGGAAAGCCGGGCGGTTCACCGACATCGCCCGCGAGCTCATCCCCGAACCGGAAAAGATCTACACCTGGTGGAGCTACCGCAATCGCGACTGGCGCAAGTCCAACCGCGGCCGGCGGCTCGACCACATCTGGACCAGCCCGGCCCTGCACGCCGCCGCCACGTCCGGCGGCCGCGACGCCTTCCGCATCTGGGACCACACCCGCGACTGGGAGAAGCCCTCCGACCACGCGCCAGTGACGCTGAAGCTGGGTTAGCGGCGCGTCCTGATCACCGCGCCCTGGGTCTGGCCGTGACCGGTCTCCGCGTCATAGCGGCGCTGGGCCTCGTGCATCGCGCCCATCACCTCGCGGGCGGTCTCGGCGATGTCCGCGCGCAGCCGGTCGCAGTCATCCCGCGCGGGCAGCCCGGCCAGCGCCTCGGCCAGCTCCTGTGCCCCCGCCCGCGCGATCTCCGCATGGCCCTCCTCATGGACCACCAGCGCCGCGTAAAACCGGTCCCAGGCCTCGCGCACCCGGCGACGGGCCTGATCGGGGTCCGTCCAGCGCGGATAGCGGAAGGTCAGCTCGAGGCTGATCGCCACCTCCGACAGCGCGCACACGCGCCCGTCCCACACATAGCCGTAGCGATAGCCCAGCCCGTGATCGAGACGGCCGAAGAACCCGTCCGGTCCGAGCAGGCGCATCTGGCGGGCCAGCTCGCCCTCGTTCCGCCCGGCGATGTCGTAATGGATCGTCTCGACCGTCTCGGCGACCTCGGGAACCGGCAGCGCCGCCGCGTGAGGAGCCGCCGCGACAAGGGCGAAAGCGAGAAGCGGCGCGGCGGGTCTCACCCCATCTGCAGCCGGTAGCCGCCCGCCTCGGTGAGCAGCAGGCGCGCCTTGGACGGATCGGGCTCGATCTTCTGGCGCAGGCGGTAGACGTGGGTTTCCAGCGTGTGGGTGTTGGCCTCGCGGTGATAACCCCAGACCTTGTCCAGAAGCTCCTCGCGGCTGATCGGCTCGCCGCCCGCCCGGTAGAGATATTTCAGGATGTTGGTCTCTTTCTCGGTCAGGCGGATCTTGCGGTCGCCTTCCGCGATCAGAAGCTTCATCGCCGGACGGAAGAGATAGGGGCCCACGGCCAGCTCGGCGTCCTCGGACTGCTCGTGGCGGCGCAGCTGATTGTGCACCCGCTCGAGCAGGACCGCGAAGCTGATCGGCTTGGCCAGGAAGTCGTCCGCGCCCGAACGCAGGCCCCTCACATGATCCTCGTCGCCCGACTGGGCGGTCAGAAGGATGATCGGGGTGACCACGTCGGCCTCGCGCAAGGCGGCGCAGGCGTCGCGGCCGTCCATGTCCGGCAGGCCCACATCGAGAATGATGACGTCCACCCGCTCGCCGCGGGCCATCTCCATGCCCGGTTTCGCCGCGTCCGCGGTCATGACCTCGAACTCGTCCTCGAAGCCGAACTGTTCGGCCAGGGCTTCGCGGAGATCGGGGTCGTCGTCCACGATCAGGACGGTCTTCTTGACGGCCATGAAGCCTCCTCCAGCCGGGACGCCTTGGTGGGAGGGCAGAGCCTCCCCTCCGGCGGCGCAAAAGGCAAGCGCATCCTGCCAACCCCCGCGCGCAGGGCGCGGTTCCTCCGGTATCGCCAGAATCGCCAGCCCGCGCTAGCGTGACCCGCATGGAGATGACCGCCCGCGCCGATGGCTCATTCGTGTACGCAGACAAGACCCTGCGCTGCGCGCTGGGCCGGTCGGGCGTGATCGCCGCCGGCGCGAAGACCGAGGGCGACGGCGCCAGCCCCATCGGGCGATGGCCCGTGCGACGGGTGCTGTACCGGCCCGACCGGATCGACCCGCCCCGCACCGCCCTGCCCCTTCAGGCCATCACGCCTGACGACGGCTGGTGCGACGACCCCGCCGATCCCGCCTACAACCGCCCCGTCCGCCTGCCCTGGCCCGCCCGCCACGAGACGATGACGCGCGAGGACGGGCTGTATGATCTGGTGGTGGTGCTGGGCCATAACGACGATCCGCCCGCGCCCGGCCGGGGCTCGGCGATCTTCCTTCACTGCGCCCATCCTGAATACAAGCCCACCGAGGGCTGCGTGGCGCTGGCGCGGGACGCGCTGATCGCGCTGGTGGAGATGCTCAAGCCCGGCGACGTGCTGGAGATCGCGCCTTAAGCGCGCTCGCCGAACAGGGCCGAACCCACACGCACGGAGGTGGCCCCCAGCCGCACGGCCAGTTCGTAATCGGCGCTCATGCCCATCGACAGTTTCTCGAGCCCGTGGCGCCTCGCGAGCCTGGCCAGCAGGGCGAAATGCAGCGAGGCGGGCTCCTCGACGGGCGGAATGCACATCAGCCCCTCGACCGCGAGGCCGTGGGTCTCGCGCACCATGTCGAGGAAGGCGGGCAGATCGGCGGGCGCGACGCCGGCCTTCTGGGGCTCCTCGCCGGTGTTGACCTGCACGAACAGGCGCGGCGCCCGCCCGGTCCTGTCGAAGGCCTTCACCAGCGCGGCGGCCAGGCTTTCGCGGTCCAGCGTCTCGATCACGTCGAACAGCGCGCAGGCGTCCGCCGCCTTGTTCGACTGCAGCGGCCCGACCAGCCGCAGCTCCAGATCGGCGCGGGCCTCCCGCCGTCCGGCCCAGCGCTCGCGCGCCTCCTGCACTCGGTTCTCGCCGAACACGCGCTGTCCCGCGGCCAGGGCGGCTTCGATGCGGTCGTCGGGCTGCATCTTGGAGACGGCCACCAGCGCGACGCCTGACGGGTCGCGGCCCGCGGCCTTGGCGGCGTCGGCGATACGCGACAGGATGGCGGAGCGGGCGGCGGCGACGCCGTCCTGTTCGGAGAGATCGGGGTTCATGGCGGCATGACCTATGACGGCGCGGCCGCTCTGGCAAGACACGCGCAGACCCTGCGGCAGACGGCCCGGCGGGCGGCGCCCGGCCTGCCCGCCCTGTTCTGGCTGACCGATCCGGACCGCACGCCCGACCTGCTGGCCGGGGCGCTGGCCCTGCCGCCCGGCTCAGGCGTCATCCTGCGCCATTTCGGGCGGCCGGACCTGAGGGCCGCCGCCTCTCCCCTCGCCGCCATCGCCCGCGCGCGCGCGCTGGTCCTGCTGATCGCCGCCGACCCGGTTCTGGCCGCGACCAGCGGCGCGCACGGGGTTCACTGGCCGAACCGGATGCTCGCCCGCGCCCGGCGCTGGCGCGCGCGGCGACCGGACTGGACCGTCACCGCCAGCGCCCATTCCGCGCGCGAGATCGCCCGCGCGGAGGGTCTGGCCGATGCGGTCTTCCTGTCGCCGATCTTTCCCAGCGCCAGCCCGAGCGCGACCCGGCCTCTGGGGCCGCTGCGGGCGGGACGGATCGCGCAGGACGCGCCCATGCCGGTGCTCGCGCTGGGCGGGGTGAACACGCGCACGGTCAGGCGACTGCAGGGACTGGGGTTTTCAGGGATTGGCGCGGTGGGCGCGCTGGCCTGAGGCCTAGAAGCGGAAGGCGCTCTCGAACTTGATTTCCGGAGAGCGGCGCTCGACCTCCTCGCCGAAGATGTCCTCTTCGGGATTGGTGAAGCGCACGTCCGCGCCCAGCCGCAGCCGGGGATTGACCTCGAAGAAGGCGCCCGCGCTGAAGTCCTGAGCATCGAACTGGGGTCCGCGGGGCCGTTCGGTCAGGCCCAGCGTGAAGCCCCAGCGCTCACCGGCGGAGACGCGGAATTCCTCGCCCGTCGCGGTGTGATTATAACCACGGTAGAGGGCGGACGGCGCGCTGGTGAAGCGCTCGTACCAGGGCAGCGCCGATGCGGTGGTGGTCGCGGGCGCGCTCTGGGGCTGGGAGGACGGACGCAGGTCCGCAGTCCCGGCCTCGTCCGCGGCGCTGTCTTCGATCCCCATCGCGTTCAGCGACAGGATGTCAGGCGCGGCCCGCAGGGACATGGACTCGGTGATCTGCGCTCCGCGCAGGCTGAAACCGCCTTCCCGTTCAGACTCCTGCGCGAGCGCGGAGGGCGCGCCGAGAAGCGCGACCGCCGTGACACCGGCGCAGATGAACTGGAAAACCCTCGCGGGCATGCGGATACTCCCTCAGCCACGGCCAAGATAGGCCTGAGTCATACGCCTGAAAACCCATGGATATCCCTTAACCAAGAAAAACGTCCGAAGCGTGTCAAAAGCGCAACCCCGCCTCCACGAAGACGTGAGTCCCGTCAAGGGTTTGCGAGGCTCCCGGCAGGCCCTCACCGGCCCGCTGACGCCGCTCCCCATGCTGGATTCCGGCTCCGATCAGCGCCCCGTTCGCCAGCGCCCGCGACAGCCCCGCCTGAGCCACGGTTCCGCGCGCGCCGAAATGTCCGCTGCGGGCGCGGGAGAGCTCCGCGGCGGCCAGCCAGTCGCCGAACTCATAGCTCGCCGACGCCGACAGCGCCTCGTAGCGCCCGCCCGCAAGTCCGTCATTGGAGGCCAGAGCGCCAGCCCCGATGCTCAGCGGCCCATCCTGCCAGACCGCCCGGGCCGAGACCGCCCAGGGATCCTCGAAGGACGCCGCGAACGGGCCGGACGCCTCGCCCCGCGCCCCGGTGACGCTGGCCGTCCAGCGCTGGCCCGACGTGCGGAAACGGTGGTTGAAGGACAGCCCTGCCTCGATCACATGGCGAGCGCCCGCCGAAGCCAGGACATCAGGGTCGGGCCGCAGGCGGCACGCCTCCACCCCGCAGGCATCCGCGTCCGGCGTGTAGGACAGCGCCGCGCGGAAGCCCACGATCCGCCGCGAGCGGGCGGTGAGCTTCAGAGCATGACCGGACAGGGTGTTGGCCGTGGACCCGAAGGCCAGTCCCGTTGGATCGACGAGCCCTGCATCAGCCCGCGCCAGCCGGAACGCGCCCGGCAGCGCATCGGCCTCCAGCCGCGCCGCGCCTTCGCCCAGCCCCGCTCGCAGCTCGCCCCAGCCATGCAGGGCGTAAAGCTCGGCGGTCTCGACGCCCGCCCGTGCCCCTGCGGAGCTAATTCCCGGCGCGGCGTGCAGTCCTGTGAACGTGCCGACCGCGGGCAGGCCCGCGACCGAGGCGCAGCTGTCCGCGCCGACGGGGCAGTCCCCGACCTGCTGGGCGATGCCCCGGCGGCCGCTGTCGCGCTGGATCCGCCCGCCCAGCCTGACGCCATAGCGCGTGCCGTCCTGCGCGATGCGTTCGGCGGAGGCGCGCAGGTGGATGTCGCCATACGGCGCGGAGACGCCCGCATCAGGGGAAGGCGCGGACACGAGCAGGTCGGCCTCGCCTGCGATGTCGAACACGATGTCTGAGAAAAATCCGGGAGCGGGGTTCTGGGAATGGGCGGACGGCGTGGCCGCGAGAACTGCGCCCAGGGCGCTGATCAGGATCGCGCCGGGCGGCAGTGTCATGGTCTCGCGGCCTCGCCGTCTAGCCCCGTCCCCCCGGACGTGGGCACACAACACCCGCTCGCGATGAATCGGTCAAGCGGACGGGGCGGCCCCGTCTGACGCGCGTTCATGATTGTGGCAGCGGCGCCACAATAGCCCGGGCGCCTTCGACCCTCTGGCCATCGCGCCGGGCCATGCTATAGAGGCGGACAGCGCCCCGCGGCCGTGCGCCCGCGCGGGCTTCAGGCCCATGCCCCTTGAAAGGTGTCCTTGATGCGTCTGCGCCCCTTCACTCTCGCCGCCAGCGTCTGCTGCGCCGCCCTCGTCCTGGCGTCCTGCACCCAGCGGCAGACCGAACGCCCCCACCCGCTGGCCGGGATCGGCGGCGTCTTCGGTGGCGGATCGCGTGCCGCGGACCCCAACGCCCAGGTCGCGGGCATCGGCGTGAACAGCCTCCTGTGGCGGGCGAGCCTCGACACGCTGGGCTTCATGCCGCTCGAGCAGGTCGATCCCTATGGCGGGGTCATCATCACCGACTGGCACGCCAATCCCGAGGTTCCCGGCGAGCGCTTCAAGGCGACCGTCTACATTCTCGACAGCCGCCTGCGCGGCGACGCCCTGTCCGTCCAGCTCTTCCGTCAGGAGCAGGCCGCGGGCGGGTGGCAGGACGCCGCGGTCGATCCGGCCACCCGGATTCAGGTCGAGAACGCCATCCTCACCCGGGCGCGCCAGCTGCGCATCGCCCAGACCGACAGCCGCTAAGGCCATGTGGGGCGGCCCCGCCCGGCTCCTGGCCGTCCTCGCCCTCGCCGCCGCGCTGGCGGGCCTGTCCGCCTGCGGTTTCCGGCCTGTCTATGGCGGCGCGGCCGCTGGCGCGCTGGCCGGCGCGCCGGTGTCAGCAGGATCGGAAGACCGGCTTGGCTTTCTGGTCGCCAACGCGGTCCGCGAGCAGACCGGAGCGGGCGACAGCCCCTATCGCATCGCGCTCTCCACATCGTCGCGTGAACGCGGTCTGGGCCGCGCCGGAGACGGGCGGGCCACCCGGTTCGCGCTGCAGGTCACCGTCCGTTACACCCTTACCCGGGCCGACGGGCGCGACGAGCCGCCCGTCCGGGGCAGCGTGCAGGAGCGCATCCTCTTCGAGGCGCCCAACGATCCCTTCGCCCTCATCTCCGCGCGTTCGCAGGCCGAGCAGCGCGCCGCCGAGACTTTGGGTCTGGCCGTCATCCGGGACGCTTCGATCGCCGTCGGCCGGGCGCGGGATCCGCGCCTGAACCCGTGAAGGCGAACGCCAGAGACACCGAACGCTGGCTGACCCGGCCGGACCCCGCCACGCGCGTCTTTCTCGTTTTCGGCCCCGATCAGGGCCTGGTGCGCGAGCGCGCCGGAGCGTTGGCCGCCGTCCTCATCAAGGGCGAAGATGACGCCTTCGCCGTCTCCCGCCTCACCGACGACGATTTGAAATCCGATCCCGCAAGCCTGGCCGACGCCATGGCCGCCATGTCGCTGCTGGGCGGCGCGCGTCTGGTCCGCCTCCGGCTGTCGGGCGAGAACGCCACTGCCGCGAGCTGGCTCGCCGACTTCGAAAAGGGTGTCGCGCCCGCCGAGGCCAGGCTGGTCATCGAAGCGGGCGACATGAAAAAAACCAGCAAGATCAGGAAGATCGCCGAGGCCAGCAAAACCATGGTCGCGATCGCCTGCTATGCGGACAATCCCCGTGACCTGATGAAACTGGCCGAGGACAGCCTCGCGGCGGAAGGGCTGTCTCTGGCTCCTGACGCACGCGCGCCGCTCTCCGCCATACTCGAAGGCGATCGCCAGCTCGCCCGGTCCGAGATCGAGAAGCTGATCCTGTACAAGGGCCTGAAGGACCAGCGGCAGGGGGACGACACCGTGAGCGGCGCGGACATCGCCGCGGTCTGCGCCTCTGGCGCGGAAGCCGCCCTTGATCAGGTGATCGACCCGGCCATGCTGGGCGAGGCCGAGGCCGCCGACCGGGGCTATGCCCGGGCGATGGAATCCGGGATCAGCCCCGTGGGCATACTGCGCGCGCTCCAGCGCAAGATCGACCAGATCGACACCGTCCAGACCGCGGGCGGCGATCCCGGCGCGCTGGCCCGGGCGGGCGTGCCCCGCTTCGGACCGCCCGCCGACCGGTTCCAGCGCACCGCCCGGCTGTGGACCGGCCGCAGGCTCGAACATGCCCGCGCGCTCGCCTTCGAGGCAGAGCGGGCCGTCAAACGCTCCGGCGCACCTGCCGAAGCCCTCGTCGGGGCGCTTTTGCTGCGGATTGCGAAAGGCGCGAAAGCGGGCCGCTGAAGCCGCGGCACTACGCATTTACCGTAAAGGTTAGCCCTTTTACTTCAATGGCTTGGACAACAAGTCCGTCATCGGAGTGAACCCGGTATGACCGGTTTGGCCGTCCACGGACAGCCCCTGAGATCGCGCAAGACGCCCCACGGTGCGTCCAGAATGATTTCAGGCCGCGAGAGAGCGATGTTTTGAAGGGTGTTCCGCGGTCTCAGCCGCGCGCGGAGAGCCGGCGGCAAAGATCGTCGAGCTGCTCGAGGGTCGAGTAGCGAATTTTCACCTCGCCCCCCTCGCCCGCATGACGGATGTCGACCTCAAGGCCGAGCCGCTCGGCGAGGTCGGCTTCGAGCGCCCGGGTGTCGGCGTCCTTGTCCGTCCCGCCCGAACCGCGAACCGGTTTCGCCCCGCCCTTGGTCTCCGGTGCCGCCGCCTTCCGCGCGAGCGCTTCCGCGCCGCGGACGGACAGGCCCTTGGCCACGATCTCGTCGGCCAGCGCGGCGGGGTCGTCCGCCGAGGCGATGGCCCGGGCGTGGCCGGCGGTCAGCTCCCCGGCCTCGAGCCGGTCGAGCACCGCCTTGGGCAGGGACAGAAGCCGCAGCGCGTTGGCGACATGGACCCGGGACTTGCCCACCGCGCGGGCGACCTCCTCCTGGGTATGGCCGAAATTCTCGATCAGCTGCTTCAAGGCGCGGGCCTCTTCAACCGCCGTGAGGTCGGACCGCTGGACGTTCTCGACGATGGCGATCTCGAGCGTCTCGCGATCGGTCAGCTCCCGGATCAGGACCGGAATCTCGTGCAGGCGCGCCCTCTGAGACGCGCGCCAGCGGCGTTCGCCGGCCACCACCTGATAGCGTCCGCCCTCGACGGGGCGGACCAGAACCGGCTGGAGCAGCCCTTTGTCGGCGATGGACTCCGCCAGCTCAGCCAGCTCCGCCTCGCCGAACCGGCGGCGCGGCTGGTCCGGATTGGCCTCGATCAGTTCGATGGGCAGGGTGCGGATACCCGCGCTTCCGGGGCGTGACCCGGCCTCGCCGGTGATCTCCTCGCGGGCGGCCTCGGCCTCCTCGCCTTCGCCGAACAGGGCGCTCAGACCCCGGCCCAGCCCCCGCGTGCGCTCGCCCGCTCCGCTCATGCCGGGACCTTCTCGCGGACGGCCTTGCGCTCCTGCTTC
The DNA here is from genome assembly GCA_007050995.1 of Glycocaulis profundi. Lineage (GTDB taxonomy): Bacteria > Pseudomonadota > Alphaproteobacteria > Caulobacterales > Maricaulaceae > Glycocaulis > Glycocaulis profundi. The sequence goes on from VJOU01000006.1 coordinate 69,381, forward strand.
ACCAGCTCTTTCGCAAGGCCGATATAGGCCTGCGATCCGGTGCAGTTGATGTCATAAAGCAGGACCGGCTTGCCGAAGGACGGCGCCTCGGAGACCCGCACATTGCGCGGGATCATGGTCTTGTAGACCTTGTCGCCGAAGTGCTCGCGCACGTCGGCGGCGACCTGGGCGGAGAGGTTGTTGCGCCGGTCATACATGGTCAGCACCACGCCCTGGATGGCCAGATCCCGGTTGAGATTGCCCCGCACCAGCTCGATGGTCCGGAGCAGCTGGGACAGGCCTTCCAGCGCGAAGAACTCGCACTGGAGCGGCACCAGCACGGAATCGGACGCGGTCATGGCGTTGACCGTCAGCAGGTTCAGAGAGGGCGGGCAGTCGATCAGGATGTAGTCGCACCGGTCGCCCGCCTCGGCCATGTCGCGTCGGAACCGGTCCATGGCGTGGCGCAGCCGGTAGGACCGGCGCGGCATGTTCGACAGCTCCAGCTCCGCGCCCGACAGATCCGCGTCCGACGGAATGATCGACAGGCCCGGAACCGTGGTGTCGATCCGCGCGTCGCGCATGGGCTTTTCATTGACCAGCACATCATAGCTGGTGAATTTGCGCGCCGAGCGCGGCACGCCCAGCCCGGTGGAGGCGTTGCCCTGCGGGTCGATGTCCAGCACCAGCACCTTCTGGCCGATGGCGGCGAGCGCGGTGGCCAGATTGATGGCCGTGGTGGTCTTGCCCACCCCGCCCTTCTGGTTGGCCACGGCGATGACTTTGGGGGCGTTATCAGCGAGCACGGGCGAGCCTCTCGATCTTCAGAATCGCGGCCTCGTCATGGGTGAGGCTGGGCAGGGTCTCGACTTCAAAGGTCCAGCTTTTGCGCGCGCGGGTCAATTCATCGGGGTGCCGCGCGCCCTTGGGAAACAGCGCGATCGCCCCGTTATCCACATATGGATTCGCATAATCCAGCAAACGGTCGAGCTCGGTCATCGCCCGGGCCGTCACCACGTCCTGCCGGACGCCGGTGTCGAGATGCTCCGCGCGGACGCCCTTCACGATGGCCGGAGCCTTGGTTTCGCTGACCACTTCTGACAGGAAATCGGCCTTCTTGCCGATGGATTCCACCAGCGTGACCAGCGCCCCCTCCACACCCCGGTCGGCCAGAGTCAGGGCGATGGCGATGCCGGGAAAGCCCGCGCCCGCCCCCAGATCGAGCCAGCGCTTCGCGCCCGGCGCATGGTCCACGAGCTGCCAGGAATCCAGAGCGTGGCGGAACCAGAAATCGCCCAGGGTCGACCGGCCGACGAGATTGGTGAGCGCATTGCGCTCTTCCAGCCGCGCCCGCCACAGCTCGAACGTCTCCAGTGTTTCACGTGAAACACCCGTGCGCGCCTGAAAGGCCGCCGCATCGAACGGACGTTCGGACATCAGACGGCCTTGCGCCGGTCGAGACGCTTGAGATGGGCCAGAAGCGCCGTCAGCGCACCCGGCGTCACGCCCTCGATCCGCCCAGCCTGCCCCAGCGTGGCCGGGGCTGCGGCGATCAGCTTTTCGCGCACCTCGTTAGACAGTCCCCCCACCCCGGCATAGTCGAAGCCCGCCGGAATGCGCACGCCCTCATCCTTGCGGAAGGCGAGGATGTCGGCCTCCTGACGGTCGAGATAGCCGTGATAGACCGCATCGATCTGAATCTGCTCGGCGATGTCCGTCCGCAGGCCCGACAGCTCCGGCCATACCCGGCAGGCCGCATCCCACCCGCCCTGCGGATAGGACACGATCTCCAGCGCGGTGCGGCGGCGGCCGTCCTGATTGATCGCGATGCCCGCTTTCTTCGCCTCGGTGGGCGTGATTGAGAGATCCGCCACGCGGCCGCGCGCAGCCGCCAGAAGCGCGGCCTTTTCAGCCCAGGCTGTTTCACGTGAAACACCCGCCGCGCCGAGCGCGACCGCCTTGCCGGTGAGACGCTGATCCGCATTGTCCGCGCGCAGGCTGAGCCGGTATTCGGCGCGGGAGGTGAACATGCGATAGGGCTCGGACACGCCGCGCGTGACCAGATCGTCGATCATCACGCCGATATAGGCTTCCGAGCGGTCGAGGATGAAGGGCGCGGAGCCGCCTGCCGACAGCGCCGCATTCAGCCCCGCCATCAAGCCCTGGGCCGCCGCCTCCTCATACCCCGTGGTGCCGTTGATCTGACCAGCCAGCCACAGGCCCGGCGCGGCGCGCACCTCAAGCGTGGCGCTCAGCTCACGCGGGTCGACGTAATCATACTCGATGGCGTAGCCGTAGCGCTTGACCCGGACCTGCTCCAGACCGGGCAGGGTGCGCAGGAAATCATCCTGCACCGTGGCGGGCAGCGAGGTGGAGATGCCGTTGGGATAGACGGTGTCGTCGTCCAGCCCCTCGGGCTCGAGGAAGACCTGATGGCTCGTCCGGTCTGCGAAGCGGACCACCTTGTCCTCGATGGACGGGCAGTAGCGCGGGCCGCGTCCCGAAATCGCCCCGCCATAGACCGCGGACAGGCGGATGTTCTTTTCGATGATCGCGTGGGTCTTCTCCGTCGTGCGGGTGATGCCGCACGCGATCTGGGGCACGGTGATCCGATCGGTCAGGAAGGAGAACGGAAGAGGCGTGTCGTCGGCGGGCTGCATGTCCAGCCCGGCCCAGTCGATGGAGTCTTTATAGAGCCGCGCGGGCGTACCGGTTTTCAGCCGCCCCATCTGCAGGCCCAGCCCGTACAGCGTGTCCGACAGGCCGATGGCGGGGGCCTCCCCGTCCCGGCCCGCCGGGATGCGCTCCTCGCCCCGGTGGATCACGCCCTTCAGGAAGGTGCCGGTGGTCAGCACCACTGCGCGAGCGCGATACTCCCGCCCCTGCCCGTCGATCACGCCCGCCACCCGGCGCGCGCCAGCTTCGCCTGCGAACACGAGGTCTTCCGCCGCCGCCTCGACGATGGACAGGTTCGGCGTGGCGGAAAGCTCGGCCTGCATGGCCTCGCGATAGAGCCGTCGGTCGGACTGGGTGCGCGGGCCGCGCACGGCGGGACCCTTGGAGCGGTTGAGCATGCGGAACTGGATACCCGAGGCATCCGCCATCCGGCCCATCAGCCCGTCCAGCGCATCGACCTCCCGCACCAGATGGCCCTTGCCCAGGCCGCCAATGGCCGGATTGCAGCTCATCTCGCCCAGCGTGGCGAAGCGATGCGTCATCAGCAGCGTGGCCGCGCCCAGGCGCGCGGACGCCGCGGCGGCCTCCGCGCCGGCATGGCCGCCGCCGATCACGATCACGTCCCAGGCGCGGGCCGCGGCGTCTTGTGGTGTCAGGGTCATGGGGTGTCGCCGTCCGCTGATGGCGCGGGCCGCGCCGTCTGGCGGCTGGATAGGGGATAAACACGGCGGAGTCGAGGCGGAGGGGCCCGGTGCGCGCCTCGAAGCGACCGTCCTATTTGCCGATGCAGAACTGGCTGAACACCCGGTCGAGGACGTCCTCCACGTCGATCCGTCCCGTCAGGCCTTCCAGCGCGCGGATCGCCAGGTGGATGTCCGCGCCCGCCAGCTCGGGATGATGATCGAGCGCGACACGGGCGCGCTGAAGGCTTTCGAGCGCCTGGCTCACGCCCAGCCGGTGGCGGGCGCGGGACAGGGCGGGGGCTTCGCGCGCGGACAGGCGTTCGAGAACCACGGCGTCAATCCACGCTTCAAGGGCGGACAGCCCCTCCCCGGTCCGGGCGGATACGGGGAAGACAATGGGACCTTGCTCGGCCCCTTGCGGAACATGGTGAGCATGGTCGCCTGCCAGATCGGTCTTGTTCAGGATCAGCGCGTCGCCGGAGCGGAGCTTGTCGCGGACATCGGTCTCGGATGTTTCACGTGAAACATCGATCAGCCCGATCCGCACGTCCGCCTCTTCGGCGCGGGCCAGCGCGCGGCGGATGCCCTCCTGCTCGACCACGTCGGCGGCCTCGCGCAGGCCCGCCGTGTCGGCGAGGATGACCGGGAACCCGGCCCGGACCTGCCGGACCTCGACGATGTCGCGGGTGGTGCCGGGAATTTCGGTGACGATGGCGGCTTCGCGCCGGGCCAAGGCATTGAGCAGGCTTGATTTTCCGGCATTCGGCGCGCCGATCAGGGCGATGGTGAAGCCCTCGCGGACCTTTTCGCCCCGCCGGTCGTCGTCCAGATGGGCCGCCAGAGCGTCGATCAGGGCGTCCAGCGGCGGACCGGCGGTGCGGGCGAGCTGGTCGGGCACGTCGCCCTCGTCGGGAAAGTCGATCTCGCCCTCGACCGCGGCGAGCACGCCGATCAGCGCCTCGCGCCAGGTCTCGTAGAGCGATTTCAGCGCGCCGGTCATCTGGGCGAGCGCCTGGGCGCGCTGGCCCTCGGTCTCCGCGTCGATGAGGTCGGCCAGCCCCTCCGCCTCGGTCAGGTCCATCTTGCCGTGCTCGAAGGCGCGGCGGGTGAACTCGCCCGGATCGGCGGGGCGCAGGCCCAGCGCGGTCAGGCGCGCGGCCATCGCCTCGACAACCGCGGGGCCGCCATGGATCTGGAACTCGGCGCAGTCCTCGCCGGTGAAACTGCCCGGCGCGGGAAACCACAGGGCCAGACCCTGATCGATCACCGCGCCCTCATCGTCGCGGAACCGGCGCAGGGCGGCGGCGCGCGGGGCGGGCCGCGGGGATCCGGCGAGCGCGTCCAGCGCGGGGCCGGCCTCGGGGCCCGACACGCGGATCACGGCCACGCCCGCCCGGCCCGGCGCGCTGGCGAGGGCGAAGATGGTGTCGGTCATGGCGCGGCTATTTCCTGGAGGCGGATCCGGCGGCCTGGTTCATCAGGTCGAGCATCTGCTTCTGCCATTCCCCGCCCATGGTCATCCAGTTCTTCATCAGCGCCTCGGGGTCGAGCGCCTCCATGTTCGCGCCCATCCGGCGGGACATTTCCGCGACCATCTGCTCGTTGAGCGGGGTGACGTCGGGCAGGCCGAAAAAGGCGCGCGCCTCGGCGGGGGTGCACTCGATGTCGATCTTGACCTTCATCCTCGCCTCGTCTTGGCTTCGAGCCCCCATGAGGGGCCGGGAGCGACACCCTACCGCCCCGGCTCCGTTCCCCCAAGCGTGAAGGAAGCCTCCCCCCATGTCCGGCAAGCAAGTCACCATCAAGGGCCCCGACGGCGAGTTCATGGCCTATCTCAACGGCACCGGCCCCGCGATCGTGGTCATCCAGGAAATCTTCGGGATCAACCACGTGGTCCGCGAAATCGTGGACGACCTCGCCGCGCAGGGCTGGACGGCCATCGCACCCGACCTGTTCTGGCGGCTCGAGCCGGGCGTCGAGCTGACCGACAAGACGAAAGAGGAATGGGACCGGGCCTTCGACCTGATGAACCGGTTCGACATCGACAAGGGGGTGGAGGACATCGCCGCCACCATCGGCTATGCGCGCACCCTGTCGGCGAACGGCAAGGTCGGCGCGGTGGGCTACTGCCTGGGGGGGCTGCTCGCCTATCTGACCGCCGCGCGCACCGACGCGGACGCCACGGTGGGCTATTACGGGGTCAACATCCCCAGTTTCCTGGGCGAGAAGGACGGGATCAAAAACCCGCTCACGCTTCATGTCGCGGGGCAGGATCAGTTCGTGGACTCAGAAGCCCAGAAGGCGATGAAAGAGGGCCTGAAGGACCACCCGAAGGTCACCCTCCATTTTTATCCCGAACGCGACCACGCCTTCGCGCGCGTGGGCGGGGCGCATTATCACGAGGGCGACGCCCAGACCGCCAACGCCCGCACCCGGGACTTCTTCCGCGATCATCTGGGGTGATGCCGTCCCTTCTCCTCCCCCTTCAAGGGGGAGGCCGGGAGGGGGTCGGGTGGAGTGCTTGAGACGTTTCGAGGAAGGCGAGGTCCGTTGACCCCCTCCTCACCTCCCCCTTGCAAGGGGAGGAAAAGGCGAAGGGTGGTCGCTGAGTGCCCCCTACCCGCCCAGCTTCGCCCAGACCGATCCGTCGCCCATTTCCGCGATGAAGGCGGCGTGGGCGGCGCGGTCGGCTTCGGTGGCGCGGGAGCCGAAGGGTTCGGGGCGCGGGGGGCGGGCGGGGTAGACGATCTTTCCGTCCAGCTCCATGCCGGTGCGGAATTCCAGCCGCCGCTCGCGTCCGCCATTGAGCTCCAGATAGACCTCGGCCAGCAGATAGGCGTCGATCAGGGCGCCGTGCTTGGTCCGGCTTTCAAGGCTGATCTCGAAGCGTTTGCACAGCGCGTCCAGGCTGGCGGGCGAGCCGGGGAAGCGTTCGCGGGCCTGCACCGCGGTGTCCTTGAAGCGCGAGGGATGGATCGGGGTCCGCCCCGCCCGCTCGAGCTCCATGTTGATGAAGCCCATGTCGAATTTCGCGTTGTGGGCCACGAGGATGGAGTCCCCGACGAACTCCAGGAAGCTGTCGGCGATCGCGGCGAATTTGGGCTTGTCGCGCAGCATCTCCCAGGTGTGGCCGGTGATCTGGGTCACCTCCTTGGGCACGTCCCGCTCGGGATTGATCAGCTCGTGCAGCTCCTTGCCCGTGGGGATCATGTTGATCGCCTCGATGCAGCCGATCTCGGTGATCCGGTCGCCCCCGTCGGGATGGAAGCCGGTGGTCTCGGTGTCGAAGATGATCTCACGCATCAGGCCAGTCCCGGGTCGCGGCGCAGGGTGTCGAGCGCCAGTCTGACCTGTTCGCGGGCTTGTTCAATCCCGCCGGACGTGTCGATGATCAGGTGGGCGCGGGCGCGCTTCTCATGGTCGGGCATCTGGCGCGACAGGATGGCGTCCAGCTTGGCCTCGTCCATGTTCGCGCGGGCCAGCACCCGCTCGCGCTGGATGTCCTCCGGCGCGGTGACGACCGCGATCACGTCGACCAGATGGGCCAGATCGGCCTCGAACAGCAGCGGCACGTCCAACACGGCGAACTCCGCGCCTTCATCGCGCGCCTTCGCGAAGAAGTCGTCCCGCGCCCGGCCGACCAGCGGATGCACGATGGCCTCCAGCCGCTCAAAGCCCTTCGGGTCGCGGCGCAGGGCGTCCGACAGCCGGACCCGGTCCACTCCGCCCTCGTGGATGGCGTCGGGGAAGGCCTCGCCCACCGGGCCGACCGCCGCCCCGCCGGGCGCGTAGAGCACGGCCACCGCAGCGTCGGCGTCGAACACATGAGCGCCCTCCTCGGCGAACAGGCGCGCGGTGGTGGACTTGCCCATGCCGATGGAGCCGGTCAGGCCGATGACGATCATGCCCGGCCCTCCAGAATCTCGATCAGCAGCGGTTTTGGATCGTCGGGCGGGGGCGGCGCGCCGAACAGGGCCTCGAAGGCGGGCCGGGCCTGCCCGATCAGCATGGACAGGCCATCGACCGTCTTCAGCCCGTGCGCGCGGGCGGCCTTCAGAAGGCCCGTCTCCAGCGGCGCATAGACCATGTCGAACACCACCGCGCCGGGCCGGGCGCGGCCCAGACTCAGATGAGGCGAGGCCCAACCCTTCATCCCCAGACTGGTCGCGTTGACGACCAGCCCCGCGCCCTCCAGCGCGAAGGCTTCCTCCGACAGGGGCTGGACGACGGCATTCGCGCCCATCTCCTCGGCCAGGGCGGCGGCCTTGTCCGGGCTGCGGTTGAGGATGCGGATCTCCGCGCCCAGATCAGCCAATAGCGCCAGCGCGGCCCGGGCCGCGCCGCCCGCCCCCACCAGGACCGCCGGGCCGTCCCCAGGCGTCCAGCCGCCCTCGTCCAGCGCGGCTTTCACCCCGATGATGTCGGTGTTGTCCGCATGCACGCCCCGCTCGGTGACCAGCACCAGATTGGCCGCGCCGATCCGGCGGGCGGCTTCGCTGGCGCTGTCGGCCAGCTTCAGCGCCGTCTCCTTGTGAGGGATGGTGACGTTCATGCCGGTCATACCGAAATCCTTCATGGATTTCAGTGCGTTGGGAAATGATTCACCACACGTCGCGACATGGACGTAAGACCCGGCCATACCCGCGCGCTCCAGCCAGAACGCCATCATGGCGGGCGAGACCGAATGGGCCACCGGCCAGCCGCACACCCCCGCCAGCGGCAGCCCGCCTCTCATCGCGAAACCGCGCCCTGCTCGCGCAGCATGGTCAGCACGGGCAGGAGCGGCAGACCCAGCACGGCGTAAAAATCGCCCTCCACGCTGTCGAAGAGCTGAGCGCCCAGACCTTCATAGGCATAGGCCCCCACGCCCTTGGTCAGGATCTCGCCCGCCGCCAGCATGTAGCCGGCCAGGAAGTCGTCGGAGAAGTCGCGCATGGCCATGCGGCTCTCGCAGGCGTGGCGCCAGACGATGACGCCGTCCCGGGCCGCGGCGATCCCGCCCTTCAGCCAGTGGACCTGGCCGCGCAGCATTTTCAGCCGCTCCTCGGCCTCCCGCACGCTCTTGGCCTTGTCGAACAGGCGGCCCTGGAAATCGAGCACCTGATCGGCGCCGATCACCAGCTCGCCGGGGCGGCGGGCGGAGACCGCCAGCGCCTTGGCCTCGGCCAGCCTGAGCGCCAGCGCGGACAGATCGCCGTCATGGCCGTGCTTGAGCGCGTCCTCGTCCACGTCGGCGGGATCGGTGTCGAACACCAGGCCGGCGTTCTGAAGAATGGCCCGCCGCGAGGCGGAGCCGGAGGCGAGAACGAAACTCATACCGTGTTCCTGTGCTCGTTGAGCATGTTGATGACCTTGGCCGCGGTCTCCTCGATGGAGCGGCGGGTGACGTCGATGGACGCCCAGCCGTGTTTGGCGAACAGGCGCTTGGCGTAGATGATCTCTTCCTTCACCCGCGCCTCGTCCACGTAATCGGTGGAGCGGTCTTCCTTCAGGTTCAGAAGCCGGTTGCGCCGGATCTGGATGATGCGCTCAGGGGACGCGGTCAGGCCCACGATCAGCGGCTTGGTCAGCTCGAACAACACCTCGGGCAGCGGCGCGCCGGGCACCAGCGGGATGTTGGCCGTGCGGATGCCGCGATGGCCCAGATAGACGCTGGTGGGAGTCTTCGAGGTGCGCGAGATGCCCAGAAGGATCACCTCGGCGCCCGCCAGATCCTCGCCCTGCCCGTCGTCATGGGCCATGGAATAGTTCATCGCCTCGATGCGCCGGTAATAGTCCGCGTCCAGCGCCCGCTGCGCCCCCGCCCGTCCGATCATGGGGGCGCCCAGATAGCCCGACAGGGTCGCCTCGACCGGGTCGAGCACCGCGATGGCGGGGATGCCCAGCGCCGCGCACCGGTCCTCCAGCGTGCGGCGCAGGTCGGGATTGACCATGGTGTACATCACCACGCCGGGATAGGCCGCCACATGGTCCAGCGCGCGCTCGAGCTGCTTGGGCGAGCGGACCAGGGCGAACAGATGCTCGATGGGCTCGGCGTTCTCGAACTGGGCCACCGAGGCGCGCATCACTCCCATCAGGGTCTCCCCGGTGGAATCGGAGATCATGTGCAGGTGGAAATAGACTTCGGTGTCGGGCGAGCGGGGCATCAAGTGGGTCCGGGTCCGCGGCGGGGACCCGAACTGGTAGCGCGCCGGGGATGATCTGTGAACAACCCGGCGCCCCGGAGCGTTATGGAAGCGGCGATGGCGGATCCTCCCCGCGCGGCGCCCGGCTCTGCACGGCGGAGCCTTTCGTCTTGCGGAAAACTTTCCCGCCTGTGGACCGCAACGGGACGCGGGGGCCGTGAACGGGCGTTCTCACCGGCTGTTTCAAGGCGGGACTCGCCCGTTAAGACTTCGTAAATCATGGTTAAGAAAGTCTTACCCCCGCTTTCCACATCCGCCCCGGCCACAGCTTGCGGCCCTTTGTCCCCAAGCCGTGGAAAGCGGGTATCCGGCCCGTCCTGAATGAGTTATCCCCGCTCACCCCGGCCTTATGACTCCGTCCAAACCTTTTTTCTTTCAAAGAAGGGAAGAAGGACGGGACGGCGCCGGCGGGGAAAACCCTTCTTCGGGACATGACGGCAAGCAGGCAGACCAGATGAGCGACAAACCCTTCCTCCGCGTGCTTTCCGGCGAGGCCGTCAGCCCGCCGCCCATCTGGCTGATGCGCCAGGCGGGGCGCTATCTGCCGGAATATCTGGCGGTGCGGGCGAAACAGCCCGACTTCATCAGCTTCTGCCTCAACCCTGACGCGGCCGCGGAGGTCACCCTGCAGCCGATCCGGCGCTACGGCTTCGACGCGTCCATCGTGTTCGCCGACATCCTGCTGATCCCGCACGCGATGGGCCAGAAGGTGTGGTTCGTCAAAGGCGAGGGGCCCAAGCTCGAGCCCCTCACCCCGGCGGACGCGCCCTCGCGGCTGTCGCTGGAAAACGTGCGCGAGATCCTCAGCCCCGTCAGCGAGACCCTGCGCCGGGTCAAGGCGGGCCTGCCTGACACCTGCGCGCTGATCGGCTTCGCGGGCGCGCCGTGGACGGTGGCGACCTACATGATCGAGGGCGGCGGCTCGAAGGACCGCTGGAACGCGCGCAGCCTCGCCTGGGAACAGCCCGAGGCTTTCGACGCGATGATGGACCAGATCGCGGATGCCACCGCGCTCTACCTGATCGACCAGGCCGCGGCGGGCGCGGACGCGCTGAAGATTTTCGAAAGCTGGGCGGAGGGCCTGCCCGCGCCGCTGTTCGACCGGGTGGTGATCCGCCCGACCCGCCGCATCGTGGACGCCGTGCGCGCCACGGGCGTGACCGCGCCGATCATCGGCTTCCCCAAGGGCGCGGGGCCGCATTACGTGCGCTACGCCGAACAGACCGGCATCGACGCGCTGGCGCTGGATCACGGGCTGGACACGGACTGGGCGCGCGCGGTGCTGCCCAAATCCCTGCCCGTGCAGGGCCAGCTCGACCCCGCGGTGCTCAAGGCGGGCGGCGCGGCGCTGGATTCAGAGGTCGACCGTCTGCTTTCCGCCTGGGGGGGGCGGCCCTATGTGTTCAATCTCGGCCACGGGATAAATCCCGACGTGCCGCCGGAGAACGTCGCACGGCTGGTCGAGCGCATCAGGGCGCAGGGCTGAAGGAAAGGGCTGAGGAATGGGGCGCAGAATCGCCGTGGTGCTGTTCAATCTGGGCGGGCCGGACGACCAGAAGACCATCAAGCCCTTCCTGCGCAACCTGTTCCGCGATCCGGCCATCATGTACGTGCCCAACCCGGTCCGAGAGGCGCTGGCCTGGCTGATCTCGTCCACGCGCGGGCCGAAGGTGGCCAAGGAATACGCCAAGATGGGCGGCGGCTCGCCCATCGTGCCCGAAACCCGCGCCCAGGCCGAGGCGCTGACCGCGGCGCTGTCGGCCGCCCTGCCCGGCGACGAGATCCGCTGCTTCCTCGCCATGCGCTACTGGCATCCCTTCACCCATGAGGCCGCCGCTGAGGTGAAGGCCTGGGGGCCGGACGAGACCGTGCTGCTGCCGCTCTATCCGCAGTTCTCCACCACCACCACCGGCTCCTCGCTGAAGGCCTGGCGCGACGGCGGCGGGGGCGAGGCGCGCACGATCTGCTGCTTCCCCGCCCAGCCTGATTTCATCGCCGCCCACGCCCGGCTGATCCGCGAGGCGTGGGAGACGGCGGGCCGGCCCGATCCGGAAAACGTGCGCGTGCTGCATTCGGCCCACGGCCTGCCCGAGGTGACGATCAAGCGCGGCGATCCGTATCAGTGGCAGGTCCATCAGACGGTCGATGCGGTCAAGGCCCTGCTGCCCGAGCTCGGCGACCACCTGACCTGCTTCCAGTCCAAGGTCGGGCCGCTGGAATGGATCAAGCCGGCCACCGAGGACGCGGTGCAGGAGGCGGCCAAAGACGGCAAGCACATCATCCTGTCGCCCATCGCCTTCGTGTCCGAGCACATCGAGACGCTGGTCGAGCTCGATGAGGAATACGCCGAGGTCGCCCATGAGCACGGGGCCGCGGGCTATGCCCGCGTGCCGACCCTGAGCGTGGACGCGGGCTTCATCGAGGCGCTGAAAACCTTGACGGTGGACGCCCTGTCCGGTCCTGTCGGCCTGAAACCGCCGAACGGCGCGCCGGTCTGCCCGGCCAAGTTCGGCCGCTGCCCCTGCCGCGAGGCGGGGCTTGAGAGCGCCGGGAACAGGGCCGCATGACCGAGCTGATCGACGCCGCCTATCTGTGGATCAAGGGCCTGCACATCGCCGCGGTCATCTTCTGGATGGCCGGGATGCTCTACCTGCCGCGCCTGTTCGTGTACCACCACACGGCGACCCCGGGCGGGGAGCTGGAGGGCGCGCTTCTCAAGCAGGAGCGCGGGCTTCTCAAGATCATCATGAACCCGGCCATGGCCGCGGTCTGGATCTTCGCCATCCTGATGCTGATCGCCAACCCCGCCCTGTTCACGCAAGGCTGGTTCCACCTCAAGCTCGCCCTGGTGCTCGCCCTGAGCGGCCTGCATGGCTTCTACTCGGCCAGCGCCCGCAAATTCGCCGCCGGGCAGCGCCCGCGCAGCGAGAAATTCTGGCGCATCATGAACGAAGGCCCCGCCCTCATCGCCCTGGTCGTCGCCGTGGTGGCGGTCGCCAAGCCGTTCTGATCCAGCGTACGACGTTGGCGCCATTTTAGATAGAATTAAGGTATAGGTTGCCATCTTGTCCTAGGCAGAGGCTGGGAATGGAAGGTGGTTATGGACATTTCACCGCAAGCTTCGGGCGCTGGCGCATTGGGGAATGCCGCCATTGGAAAGTATACGAACCGACTGAAAGACATAAGAGATGTCATAAATGGAAATGCCAGCGACGCTGTGAAGGTAGAGGCTTTCTCAGAGCTGCAGCAAATGTTCCGTTTCTCGAACGGTCAATTCACTAAAGCGGATTTTGAAATTCATCTTGAAATAAGGCACAGCGATTTCGGCAAGAAAATTCAGCAGTTCGCCAACAAAGCGGCCAGTCAGATGAACGCGCGTGTATTTGACATGGATGCTGACGAACACTGGCAGCTTGGTGTTCTGGACACGTATTCCATGGACGAGCAGCGCATGATCATGGTCGGGATGGGCTGGGATTCCGCCCACGACTCGCTGGAATCGCTGAGAGCCTTGCTGACCCGTCAGCATGAGGAAGACATGGCCATGCGCGCGGAGGCGAAGGGCGAGGACAGCGTGGAGTTGTCAGAGACTGCCCGCGCCCTCACCGGAGCACCTGATTCGCTGGACCTCAGCGCTGGCGAGATCGACACGCGTTCCCAGGCGGCGCTGAACATCATGACTGCGATCGTGGAGAATGTCCGCGCGTATCAGCGTCTGGGATCGGCGAGCCGTCAGGACACGGAAGCCTCCGCTCTGGAGGCCTTCATCGACAGGCGGAGCGAGGCCCGGCGGGACGCGTCTGGTTGACGGTGGCGGTCGCCAAGCCGTTCTGAGCCCCATCCCGCTTGACGGGCGGGGCGGGCTGTGTCACGCATCGCTGGACTCCTGAAAAGGACCTCTCCTTCACGGGCCGCGCGGTCGTCGTCGCGCGCCGGGCCCGGTCCCCGCAAGACAGCCATAGCCGCCCTCGCGAGCCGAACGGCCGGCGGCCCCGCAGGACCCTCACGGGACCGGTCCGTTTTTCCGCGGACGGCGTTCCCGGCGAATCTTCCCTTCAAAGCCCCCTCTCAAGACCTTTCTCCAGAGACCCTCCCATGTCCGAAGACACTGAAAATTCCTACGATCTCGACGACGAAGACGGCGACGAGGTTCAGCCCGAACGCCCGCGCCGCGAGCGCAAGCCCGGCGAGACGCCCTCGCGCATGAGCCTGCAGGAGCTGAAAGAGAAGTCGCCCGCCGACCTGCTCCAGCTCGCCGAGCAGCTCGACATCGAGAACGCGGCCTCCATGCGCAAGCAGGGCATGATGTTCGCCATCCTCAAGGCGCTGGCCGAAGAGGGCGCGGAGATCTATGGCGGCGGCACGCTGGAAGTGCTTCAGGACGGGTTCGGCTTCCTGCGCGCGCCTGAATCCAACTATCTGGCCGGGCCCGACGACATCTATGTCTCGCCCAGCCAGATCCGCCGCTTCGGCCTCAGGAACGGCGACACGGTCGAGGGCGAAATCCGCTCCCCCCGCGACGGCGAGCGCTATTTCGCGCTCCTCAAGGTCAACCTGATCAACTTCCAGAGCCCCGAGGACGCGCGCCACAAGGTCCATTTCGACAACCTGACGCCGCTCTACCCCGACAGCCGCTTCAACATGGAGCTGGCCGATCCCACCGTGAAGGACCGCACGGGCCGGGTGATCGACATCGTCGCCCCGCTGGGCAAGGGCCAGCGCGCGCTGATCGTCGCGCCGCCACGGACCGGCAAGACGATGGTGCTGCAGAACGTCGCCCACGCCATAGAGACCAACCATCCCGAGTGCTACCTGATGGTCCTGCTCATCGACGAGCGGCCCGAGGAAGTCACCGACATGCAGCGCACGGTGAAGGGCGAGGTGATCGCCTCGACCTTCGACGAGCCCGCCACCCGCCATGTGCAGGTCGCCGAAATGGTGATCGAGAAGGCCAAGCGCCTGGTCGAGCATGGCCGCGACGTGGTGATCCTGCTCGACTCCATCACCCGTCTGGGCCGGGCCTACAACACCGTGGTCCCCAGCTCGGGCAAGGTGCTGACCGGCGGCGTGGACGCCAACGCCCTGCAGCGGCCCAAGCGCTTCTTCGGCGCGGCGCGCAACATCGAGGAGGGCGGCTCGCTGACCATCATCGCGACCGCGCTGATCGACACCGGCTCGCGCATGGACGAGGTGATCTTCGAAGAGTTCAAGGGCACCGGCAACTCCGAGATCGTGCTGGACCGCAAGGTCGCCGACAAGCGCGTCTTCCCCGCCATCGACATCCTCAAGTCGGGCACCCGGAAGGAAGAGCTGCTGGTGGACCGCAAGAACCTCACCAAGACCTACGTGCTGCGCCGCATCCTCAACCCGATGGGCGCGCAGGACGCGATCGACTTCCTGCTGGGCAAGATGAAAGAGACCAAGACCAACCAGGAATTCTTCGACTCGATGAACACCTGATGCTGGCGCCGGTCCCGCCTGCGGGCGGGACCGGTTCCGCGCACGAGCGCGGGCGGCCGTTTGGCCTTGCGGGCCTCGCGGCCCGGTCAATCTGCGCTCCTTCCCTCAGCCAAGTCCGTCATCCCGGCCGAGCGGATCGGCCCTCCGGGGCCGTCCGGGATGACACGCAGTGTGCGGGGCATCTCTACAGATGCCGGTCCACGTCCATGCGGGCGTGCAGGATGCGCACGATCTCGATCACGCCCTCGCGCTCACGGAACCAGATCATGTGGGCGGAGACACGGGCCTTCCGGTAGCCCTGCCGGATGTCGGAGGTCTGGCTGACGCGGTCGCCTGACGCCAGACCGACACAGGCGCCATGAATCTGATCGACATATTCGTCCGCCTGGTCCGGGCTCCAGGTCCGCGCGGTGTAGTCCCAGATCCCGTCCAGATCAGCGATCGCGGCGGGCGTGAAACGCAGATCCGTCATCCAGCGCGCTTGCGGGCCTTGAAGGCGTCGAGGTCGAAGGCTTCCGCAGGCCCGGATTCCTCGCCTGCGACCAGCGCGGCTTCCAGCGCGCGGACCTTCGTCTCTCTCTCCTCGAGCAGTCGCAGGCCGGCGCGAAGCACCTCGCTGGCCGAACCGTAGCGGCCCGAGCTGACCTGATCGTCCACGAAGCGGGCGAAATGGTCGCCCAGGGTCATCGAGGTGTTGCGAGCCATGAGACCTCCGGTTCCGGCGGCTTGAGACGAGCATATACCACAAACTGGTATTTCTGAAACCGTGCGGCGACCGTCACGGCTTCCCCCTCGCGCCGAACCGGCTAGTCTGCCGTCTCCAGCGAGGAGATGCGCCATGACCACCCCTGATCTCGCCCTTTATCACGCCCCGATGACCCGCTCGATCCGGCCCCGCTGGGCGCTGGAGGAGATGGGGCTGCCCTACCGGATGGAGATGGTCAGCTTCGACCGGGGCAATGTGGGCGGGGAGGAATACCGAGCGATCAATCCGCTGCAGAAGGTCCCGGCCCTGACCGATGGCGGCGCGGTGATCCTGGAGTCCGTCGCCATCGTGGAATATCTGGGCAACCGCTACGGCCCCAGCCCGCTCATCGTCCGGCCGGAAGAAGACGATTATCCGCGCTATCTCGAATGGCTGCACTACGGGGAGGGCTCGATGTCCATGAGCGTGAACCTGCTGCTCGCCCACACCATGCTGCTGCCCGAAAAACACCGGAATCCCCAGCTCGCCCAGTGGGCGAAGGCGGAGGTGGGCAAGCATCTCGCCCACATCGCCGGGCGGGGACTGGACGGGCGGGAGCATATGGCCGCGGGCCGGTTCACCGCCGCGGACATCTCGGTGACCTACATGCTCTACCTGCTCAAGCTGATGGGCCAGCTCGAGGACGCGCCCGAGGCGGTGAAGGCCTACTGGACGCGGCTCACCGCGATGGACAGCTGGAAGACCGCCAGCGGGCGCTGATCGCCGCGCACGAAAAAGGGGCCCCGCGGGGCCCCTTGATCATTCCGGCGGCAGCCTGGATCAGGCGTTGCCGGCGGGCGGCTGGCCGCCCGTTTCGCCGTCGCCGCCCTGACGGGCGAGCTGCTGGCGGTAGAGCGCGGCGAAGTCGACCGGCTCGAGCATGAGCGGCGGGAAGCCGCCGTCGCGGGTGGCGTCCGACAGCACGCGGCGCGCGAACGGGAAGAGCAGACGCGGGCACTCGATCAGCAGGAAGGGCTCGCGGGCGCGATCATCCACGCCGCGGATCTGGAACAGGCCCGCATAGGCCAGCTCGACGATGAACAGCGCGTCGCCCTCGCGCTCGGCCTTGGCGGACAGGTTGAGCGTGACCTCGAAGGTCTCGGGCTCGACCTGGCGGGCCTGCACGTCGATGGACATGTCGATCTGGGGCTGGCCGCCGCCGCGCAGCGAGGCGGGGGCGTTGGGGTTCTCGAAGGACAGGTCCTTGATGTACTGCCCGAGCACGCGCAGCTGGGGCCCCTGCGGGGCGGCGGCTTGCGGTTCGGGATTGGCGGGCGCGTCGGTCATGGGCATTCCTGATGAATTAAGGGAAAAGCTTGGGTCGGGCGGTATCACGCGGGGGGGCTCAGGGCAAGGCGCGGGCCGGACCGGGGCGCCGCGCCGGGGCTGACGGATTGCGGCCCGCGCCCTATATCTGGGGACGTGTCAGCAGTATAACGGGTCTGCCGCGCGGCCAGAAAGGGCGTGCGGGGACGTGATGAAAGGCAAGGGCCGGACACCGATGGACCTCCTCCAGCTTCTGTTCTTCGCGGGACTCGCCGTGTTTCTGGGCGTGCGCCTGTACATGACGCTGGGCAAGCCCACCGGGCGCTCGCCCGAGGAGCATGCCCGCGAGGAGCGCGAGCGCCAGGCCGCCCGCGAAGCCGCCGCCCCGGCCCGCCCGGTCTCGCTGGGCCGTCAGACCGGCCCCGCCGAAACCGCCGCCATGGCTCCCGAGCCCGCCTATGACGGCCCGGCCGCCGAGGGTCTGGCCGCCATCAGGCGCATCGACCCCGCCTTCGATCCGGATGAATTCCTCAAGGGCGCCAAGGGCGCCTATGAGATGATCGTGACCGCCTTCGCCAAGGCCGATCTCGACACGCTGCGGATGCTGCTCAGCGACCGGGTCTACGCCAAGTACGCCGAGGCCATCGCCGCAAGGCAGGAGAAGGGCGAGACCCTGATCACCGAGATCGAGCGGCTGAAAGAAGCCGCCATCAAGGAAGCTTCGCTTAACCATAACCGGGCCAAGCTGAAGATCGCCTTCACAGCGGAGCTCGCCAGCGAGACCCGCGACAGCGATGGGAAGCCCGTCTCCGGGGACCTGACCACGCTGAAGACCGTGAGCGAGATCTGGAGCTTCGAGCGTGACGTGGACGATCCGAACCCGAACTGGCGCCTGTCCGGGGTCAAACCGGCCTAGCGCCGCCCTCCTTCTTTCCGCTCTTCTGGCGCTCGCGGTCTCCGCCTGCGCCTCCGTGCCTGAAGGTCCCGACGGCGCGCCTGCGCCCGGCGCGGGGCTGCATCTCACGCCTGAACGCTTCGCGGCCCTGCCCGGATGGGGCGAGCGCGAGACCCTGCCCGCCCTTTCGGCGCTGGTGCAGAGCTGCCGCCGCATCGCCTCACGGCCCGACGACCGGGCGATGAACGAGCGCGCGCCCTATGCGGGCCGGGCGGGCGACTGGCGCGGGGTGTGCGCCGAGGCCGAGACCCTGCACGCGCGCGGTCCCGACGAGGCCGAGGCGCGGCGCTTCTTCGAAACCCGCTTCACGCCCATGAAGGTGCCCGGCGAGGGCCGCCTGACGGGCTATTACGAGCCGCTGGTCGATGTCCGCCGCCAGCCCGACACCGAATACTCCATGGCGATAAGGGCGGTGCCCGGCGGCGCCTTCTCGGGCGATCTGGGCCAGCTCATCGCCGAGATCGACGCGCCGGCCGCCGCGGCGGGGCCCGCCGACATCCGCCGTCCGCGCCGGGAGATCGAGACGCGCCAGATCGGCGCGCCGCTGGCCTGGGGCCGGCCCATCGACGTGTTCTTCCTGCAGATCCAGGGCTCGGGGCGGCTGGTGTTCGAGGACGGCCATCAGGTCCGCGCCGCCTTCGCCGCCCACAACGACCACCCTTACGTCTCCATCGGCCGGGTGCTGATCGACCGCGGCGAGCTCGACCCCAACCGGGCCTCCAAACAGCATATCGAGGACTGGCTGTGGCGGAACGGGCCGGACAGCTGGCAGCCCCTGTTCAATGAGAACCCGCGCTATGTCTTCTTCCAGCTTCAGCCCCTGCACGACCATGATCTGGGACCGAACGGCTCGCAGGGCGCGCCGCTGACGCCCATGGCCTCCATTGCGGTGGACCCGGCCTATCACGCCTGGGGCGTGCCGGTCTTCGTGGAGGCCGACATCGCCGATCATCCGCGCTGGTCGGGCCTCGTCATCGCCCAGGACGCGGGCGGCGCCATCACCGGGCCGGTGCGCGGCGATCTGTTCTATGGCTGGGGCCATGCGGCGGGCGACCGGGCGGGCCGCCAGAACGCCATGGCCCGCTGGCACGTGCTGCTGCCCAATGAGCTGGCCGGGCGCACCCGCCCCCTGTCGTGACCCGCAGGCCCCCCTCTCGCCCTCTGAGGCCCGAGGAGCAGGCCGTCTGGCGGCAGGTGGCGAAAACCGCGAAACCCCTCGACCCGAAGAAGGCGCAGGCGCTGGACGCGCCCCTGCCGCCCGTCCCGCCCGAGGCCGAACGCGGGCGGGCGGGCATGCGCGCCCACGCCTCCCCCGCCGCCATCGAGGCGGGCCGGGCCAGGTCGCCGGTTCCCGCCGACCGGGGGGCGGAGAAGAAGGTCCGGCGGGGCCGGGTGGAGGTGGAGTCGAAGATCGATCTTCATGGCCTGACGGCCATGCGCGCCCGGGGCGAGTTGCTGAGCTTCCTGCATCGGTCGCGCAGCAAGGGGATGCGCACGGTTCTGGTGATCACCGGCAAGGGTGCGGGCGCCCGGGCGATGGACGAAAGCCGGTTCGAGCCGTGGAGCCCGGACGCGCGGCCCCTGCCGGGCGTGCTGCGCCGCAGTTTCCGCCAGTGGATGGCCGAGGGCGAGTTCGCGGCGCTGGCCTCGGGATACGCCACCGCCCACGCGCGTCATGGCGGGGCGGGGGCGTTCTACGTCATGCTGCGCGGCTAGGCCCGGCCCTTCACGCCCGCGCGCTGGGCGCAGTGGCCGCAGCAATAGACCGCGCCGTCGCCGCCTTCCAGCCCGTGTCCGACGATGCGCGTGTCGCAGACCGCGCAGCGCGGGGCCATCGCGGTGATCGCGCATTCGAAACTGTCGAACACATGGGTCTGGCCGCCCTGAGTGATCTCAAGCGGCTTGTGATAGTCGTTTCCGCACTGCTCGCAGCGGGCCATGACGGCGTCCTCCGGCTCGGCCCTCTCCCGTCAGAGAGTCCAACCGGCGGGCGGGCGCGGTGTTCCGCGGCTCAGAGAATGAATTTCGACAGGTCGGCGTTTTTCGCCAGCGCCTTGACCCGGTCGTGGACATAGGCCGCGTCGATCACCACTGTCTCGCCCGAGCGGTCCGAGGCGGTGTAGCTGATCTCCTCGACCAGCCGCTCCATGATGGTCTGCAGCCGACGCGCGCCGATATTCTCCACGCTGGCGTTCACCTCGGCGGCATAGTCCGCGATGGCGTCGATGGCGTCGTCGTGGAAGTCCAGCGTGACCTCCTCGGTGCCCATCAGGGCGACATACTGGGTGACCAGGCTGGCTTCGGGCTCGGTCAGGATCGCGCGGAAATCGTCGCGGGTCAGGGCCTTGAGCTCGACCCGGATCGGCAGGCGGCCCTGCAGCTCGGGCAGCAGGTCGCTGGGCTTGGTGACGTGGAAGGCGCCCGAGGCGATGAACAGCACGTGGTCGGTCTTCATCGGCCCGTACTTGGTGGCCACCGTCGCGCCCTCGATCAGGGGCAGCAGGTCGCGCTGCACGCCTTCGCGGCTGACATCGGCGCCCCGGCCCTCGGCGCGGGCGGCGATCTTGTCGATCTCGTCCAAGAAGACGATGCCCTCGTCCTCGGCCAGCTTGATGGCCTCGGCGTGGATCTGGGCGTCGTCGATCAGCCTGTCCGCCTCCTCGTTGATGAGGGGCTCATAGGCCTCCTTGACCGTCGTGCGCAGGGTCTTCTGCTTCTTGGGGAAGCCCTTGCCCAGCAGGTCGGAGAGATTGATCATCCCCACCCCGCCCGGCATGCCCGGCATCTCGATGCCCGGCCCGCCCTCGTCGGTGACCTGGATCTCGATCTCCTTGTCATCGAGATCGCCCGCATTGAGCTTGCGGCGGAAGCTTTCGCGGGTGGTCTCGCTCGCGCCCGCGCCCACCAGCGCGTCCAGCACCCGGCCCTCGGCGGCGGCGTGGGCCTTGGCGCGGACCTCCTCGCGCTTTTTCTCGCGCACCAGCCCGATGGCGACCTCGACCAGATCGCGGGCGATGGAATCCACGTCCCGGCCCACATAGCCGACCTCGGTGAACTTGGTGGCCTCCACCTTGATGAAGGGCGCGCCCGCCAGCTTGGCCAGCCTGCGGGAGATTTCCGTCTTGCCCACCCCGGTCGGGCCGATCATCAGGATGTTCTTCGGCGTGACCTCCTCGCGCAGCCCCTCGGGCAGGCGCTTGCGCCGCCACCGGTTCCTCAGCGCGATGGCGACCGCCTTCTTGGCCTCGTGCTGGCCGATGATGTGGCGGTCGAGTTCGGACACGATCTCGCGAGGAGAGAAGTCGCTCATGAAACGGGGCTCCTGACTGGCGGACGGCCTGATGTAGTCTGCCCGCCTGTTCAGAAAAAGCCCGCAAGGTGAATCATGACCCGCCCCCGCTTCCATCTCGCCTTCCCGGTGAACGATCTGGCCGCCGCCCGCGCCTTCTATGGCGGGGTGATGGGCTGCGCCGAGGGACGGTCGAGCGAGCAATGGGTGGATTTCGATTTCCGCGGCCACCAGATCGTCGCCCACCTCGCGCCCGATCTGTGCGATCCGGCCCCCACCAGCGCGGTGGACGGCAAGGCCGTGCCGGTCAGGCATTTCGGCCTGCTGCTGGACTGGGACGATTTCGACCCGCTGGCCGAACGCCTGAAGGCGGCGGACACCGAATTCGTGATCGAGCCCTATCTGAGATTTGAAGGAAAACCGGGCGAGCAGAAAACCATGTTCGTGCGCGACCCCGCGGGCAATGCGCTGGAGTTCAAGGCGTTCAAGGACGACGGCATGGTGTTCGCGAAGTAGGGTTTTCCTGTCCTCTCTCGCTCCGCTCGGTCGGTTCCGCGCATGAGCGCGGGCGCGCGTTCGCGCCTGCGGGCCGGTTCACCATGGGTGTCTTCCCGGCGTTCGCCGGGGAAACGGGAGCGGGTCAGCCTTCCCACTCAGCCCGGACCTCCGCATCCCTCTCACGCTCCGCCCGCCTGGCGCGCTCGGCCTCGAACCGTGCCGGGTCGAGCTTCGACAGCGCCCAGACCGCCGCGCCGCGGACCAGCGCGCTGTCGTCGTCCAGCCGCGGCAGCACGGCGGACACGAGCGCCGGATCGGCTGAATTGCCCAAGGCGATCATCACGTTGCGGAGGAAGCGGTCGCGCCCGATGCGCTTGACCGGCGATGCGGTGAACAGCGCGCGGAAGGCGGTGTCGTCCAGTTCCGCCAACTCGGCGAGCTTGGGCCCGGTCAGGGCCTCGCGGGGGTGGAAGGCGGTCTCTTGAGTGGCCGCGGCGAACTTGTTCCACGGGCAGACCGCCAGACAGTCGTCGCAGCCGTAAATCCGGTTGCCCATGGGCGCGCGGAATTGGGCCGGGATCGGGCCTTTGAGCTCGATGGTCAGGTAGGAGATGCAGCGCCGGGCGTCGAGCTGATACGGCGCGGGGAAGGCGTCGGTGGGGCAGACGTCCAGGCATTTGCGGCACGAGCCGCAGTGATCGGTCTCGGGCGGGTCGGGCTCCAGCTCGGCGGCGGTGAGCATCACGCCCAGAAACAGCCAGCTCCCCCATTCGCGGCTGACCAGATTGGTGTGCTTGCCCTGCCAGCCCAGCCCCGAGGTCTGGGCCAGGGGCTTCTCCATCAGCGGCGCGGTGTCCACGAACACCTTCACCGCCTCGCCCGTCTTCTGATGGAAGGCGCGGGCGAGCCGCTTCAGCCGCTTCTTGATCAGGTCGTGATAGTCCCGGTTCTGCGCATAGACCGAGATGGCGGCCTCGTCGCGGCGGTCCAGAATCTCCAGCGGGTCGCGGTCGGGGCCGTAATTGAGGCCCACCACCACGGCGGACTTCGCGTCCGGCCACATGGCGGTGGGATGGCTGCGGCGCGCCAGCGTGTCTTCCATCCAGCCCATCTCGCCATGGCGGCCCGCCTCGACGAAATCGGACAGCCGCCGCCCGGCGGCCCACGGGGCGTCGGCGCGGGCGATGCGCGCCGCGTCGAACCCGATCTCGCGGGCGAGCGCCTTCACGGCGCGGGCGTCGAGAGGCTGGGACATGGGTGTCAGTCGCGCGGGACGGGGCCCGGCGTCAAGCGTGCGCTCAGGCGGGCTGGGCGAACTGGCCGCCCTTGCGGTAGCGGTACAGATAGCTCGGCACGATCGATTCCACCGTGGCGGGCGTGATGCCGAAATCGGCGATCGTGCCCAGCCCCTCGCCGCCCGCGCCGACCACGTTGTCGGATTTCAGCATCTCGACCTGGTCCCGGGTAAGCGGCGCCTGAACGAAGGGCAGCGCGGCGGCCATTTCCCCGGCCGCCCCGATGGCCCCGGCGACCGGGAAGGGCAGCGGCGCCAGCAGGCGCGGGCGCTGGATGGTCGCTGTGATGTATTCGAGCACCTCTTTGAAGGAGTAGGTGCGCGGGCCGCCCAGTTCGAACGTCCGGCCCCGGTGGGCGGGGTTTTCCAGCGCGGAGACGGCAGCGGCGGCGACGTCGGCCACGTGGATCGGCTGGAAGCGGGTCTTCCCGCCCCCGATCAGGGGCAGGGCCGGGGTGAAGCGGGCCATGTCGGCGAACTTGTTGTAAAACCCGTCCTCGGTGCCGAACACGATGGAGGGGCGCAGGATCACCGCGCCGGGCAGGGCCTCGCGGACCAGCCGCTCGCCCTCGGCCTTGGTGCGGGCGTATTTCGACGGGCTGTCCGCATCCGCGCCAATGGCGGAGATCTGCACGAAGCGCTCGATGCCTGCGTCCCGCGCCGCCTGGGCCACCGCGCCCGCGCCGCGCGCCTGCAGCGCGGCGAAGGTCTGCCGCCCGCCCTCGGACAGGATGCCGACCAGATTGACCACGCCCCACGCGCCGTCGATGGCGCGCGCCACGGAGTCCGCGTCGCGCACGTTCGCCTGGACGAGCTGGATCTGGCCCACCGCGCCCATGGGCTTGAGGAAATAGGCCAGATGCGGATTGCGCGTGGCCACCCGCACCCGGTAGCCGGCCTTGGCCAGCGCCCGCGCGACATAGCGGCCCACGAAGCCCGAGCCGCCGAACAGGGTGATCATCTCGTCGCGCAGAACGGTCATGGCCGCGTCCTCACATGCCCCCTCGCCCGCCGTCCGGGCATGGGTCCGCCTCATCACAGGAAGCCGGGTAGACCAAAAATCCCCGCCCTTGTCCATGCGGCCCCGCGCCGCCTGCTGCAACCGGTCCCCGCCCGCGCCGCGCGGACCCGTTGACAGGGCCGCCGCGGAGACATATCAACCCCGCTCCATCGCCTGCCCAGGTGGCGGAATTGGTAGACGCGCTGGCTTCAGGTGCCAGTTCCCGAAAGGGAGTGGAAGTTCGAGTCTTCTCCTGGGCACCATGGACCTTTCCTGACATATGGCAGGACTGCCCGGCTCTGCAGGGACGTTCTGCGGCGCGTCAGCGCAGATCGCCGAGCTCCAGCACGCGGCTCGCGGCGTCCAGGCGCGGGGCTTCGGGATCGAACTCGCCCAGCACCACGACCCCGTCATACAGGTCCAGCCAGTCCATGCGGCCCTTCCAGAACCGCTCGCGATAGCCCTGTCCGGCGCGGACGTCCACGCGCAGGCCCGGCCCGGTGGCGAAGCGCGCCGCCTCCCCGCCGTCCGCGTACACGACCAGCCCGTCGGGACCGCTGGCGAAGGTCAGGCGGGTGGTCCGGTCCGGATCGCCGACCAGCACGTTGTGCAGGGTCTCGCCCTCCACGTCCTGGACGCGGACCATGTAGCCCTCCTCCATAAGCTGCACGATGATTCCGCCCGCGATCAGCGGCATGGACGGCGTGGTCGGGCCGAACTCGGTGTCCGCGCGCGGATGGCGGACCTGCGCGGAGTCGGTGCGGAGCCTGAGGTCGAGGGTGAAGCTTTCCAGCGTCAGGTCCTGACGCGCGCGCAGCATCTCCTCGCCGGAGAAGTCCCGGCCCCCCGAAGCCTGCCCCGCCGCCGCGCCGGTCAGCAGGCCTGCGGCCAGCACGCATCCGGCGAGGGCGCGCGCGGCGGCCGCCACGGACCTGGCCGCGGATTTGGGCGGGAAATCGAAGAGCGGCATGTGTCGTCCCCTTCGGCTCCGACCGGGCAGGACTGGGGCGCCCGGATCGGTGAAACCGACGTTCACAAAACTGTCAAACTCCTATAATCGAAGGACTCTTGAGGCGCAAACCGCGCCCCCATCCTCTGCCGCCGCACGGCGCTCCCCTCACGAACCGCAAGGTGACCGGATGACCGCTTCGCCCGACCATGCCCCGAGTCCGGGAGCGGACCGTCTGCTGGCGGCCTTCGCGACGGTCTTCCTCGCGCTGCAGATCGGTCTGTATTTCCCCGCGCAGATCGCGGCGGGCAATCCCGATGACCTGACCGGGGATCATCTGCTTCCGGCGCTGGCGGCGACGGGCCTGGCCGCGCTGGCGGGGCTGGCGGCATATGGGCTGGCCGCGCTCCTGCCCGCGATCGGCGCGCGATGGACCGCCATCGTGCTGAGCGCGCTGGCGATAGCCGCCTTCGTGCTGGGCTCCTTTGTCACCCCCCTGACGGTCGATGCGGGCCTGATCGACGGCGATCAGGCGGCGCTGGAGATCGGGATGTGGCTGGTGATCGCGGACGTGGCGGCCATCATCGCCCTGATCGCGGTGATCGCGGCGCTGTATGGACGCGCCAGAGGCGTGCTGACCAATCTTTTTCCGCTCATGACCGTGATGGCGCTGGTCTATTCGGGCTTCCTGCTGGTGGCCTCGGGGCCTGCGTCCGCGCCTGCGGACGCAGGCGACGGGGACGAGGGAGGCGACGGGGCGGGGGAAACGGTGTTCGCCGACGTCTCCGCCGAGGCCGACCCCTCGCTGTTTTACCGCCTGAGCCCGGACGAGAACGTCATCGTCGTGCTGCTGGACAATTTCGATTCCGAATTCCTGACCGTTCTGCTGGAGGAGAATCCCGCTCTGGCTGACGTCTTCGACGGCTTCACCCAGTTCCGGGACGTGGCCGGAGTGTCCACCAACACCGCGCTGGCCATGCCTCCCATCCATGCGGGCCGCTACATCCCGCCCGGGGAATCCATCCGTCAGGCCTATGACCGGATGGTGCGCGAAGAATCCTTCCTCAGCGCCCTCGTGCGATCAGGCGCCGATGCCGAGCTGGTCCGTCCGATCCGGAATATCTGCCCTGAGGGCGTGAGATGCCGCAGCCAGACCTTCATCCAGCCCGAAGAGGGCGGGACCGGCGTCGCGGAATGGCGGACGCTGAGCGAGATCGCCGCTTTCCGCGTCGCTCCGCACGGGCTCAAACCTGTGCTTTACCGGGGGTCGGCCTGGTTCGCATCGACCCATGCGGCGGGCGACGACAACTATGTCCTGCACGCGTTCACCGAGCGCCTGAGGGCGGACGCGGAACGCCCTCAGGCGCGCTTCATCCACCTGATGAGCCCTCACTCGCCCTACAATCGGACGCGCGACTGCGCGATCACGCGGCCTGACGGCTCCATGCGGATGATGGCCAACAACATGCGCTGCGCTCTGGATGGCGTGGCGAGCATGCTGGCGGCCCTCAGGGAGCAGGGCCTGTATGACGGCGCGACAATCCTGCTGGTGGCCGACCACGGCACCCGCGGCATCGGCGGGGTGGAGATCGTGCGCGACACCCGGGCCGCGCTGGGACTGGGCGAGGAGGCCGTCATACGCCATGGCCCGCAGGGCTTTGAGATGGTCTCCGCGTCCATGCTGGCGGATGCGCCCATCGACGACCCGCGGCCCAGGGGCTCCAATCCGCTCTTCCTTTTCAAGCCTCCCGGCTCGGAAGGGCCGCTGCGCTTCGACACCCGCGGCGCGGTCTCGCTGATCGACGTGCCGGCCACGGTCTGCGCCCATACCGACCTCTGCGAGGCGAGCGGCGGCGTGAACGCCTACGAAGCGCCGCCCGCCGCCCGCCGCGAGCGGGTGTTCAACCAGTATTCCGTGGCGCAGTGGCGCGATTACGATTCCAGCGCGCCCATCTCGGAGCTGGGCGAGGTCATCGTGATCGGCCACTCCATGGTCATCGACGTGCCCCGCCCTCTTGCAGACGCCGGGCGGGAGACCGGACCGGCCTATCTGTTCAGCCGTCCCGGCGCGTTCTCCGGCTTCAGCGTCAATGAGCGCTGGGGGCGGTGGAGCGAGGACGTGCAGGCGGGTTTCTCGCTGTGCTTCGACCAGCCTCCGGCCTCGCAGATCGCCGCGGTGCTGGACGGTCGGGTGTGGCTCGACGGCCAGGTGCGCGCCCAGCGCGTGTCCATCGCGCTGAACGGGAGGCAGGCGCACGAAGCGGCCTATCGCGCGCAGGACACTGAAGACGGACGGGTGCAATGGCGCCTGCCGGTCTCCCCGGAGGATCTGGACCCGGACGGCTGCGTGCAGGTGGGGTTCGATCTGCCCGACGCGGCCCCGCCTCCGCAGACCTGGCGGGACGCTGACCGGCGGCGGCTGGCGATCGGGCTCAGCGCGCTCAGGATCGAGGGCTGACCGTGCCCTGATCGATCAGGCTCGACAGCAGAGCCAGATCGGCGGCCCCGAACGGACGTTCGCGTTCAGGATGCCACATCACGCCCGCGACCGGTTCGCCGGGAACGAACACGGCTTCGATCAGGCCCGCCTCGTCGAAGGCCGCAGGCGCGAGCGCAGGGGCGAGGCCGTCCGGCGCCACCGCGAAATTGTGGAAGGAGTTGGCCTCGAAACGCTCGGGCAGGCTGGCCAGGCAGTCGGCCAGCCGGCCGGGCGCCCGCGTCAGGACGTGGCGCGTTCCGGCATGGCCCTCGACCCGGACCAGAGATCCGCCCAGAACCACGTTCAGGAACTGCATGCCCCGGCAGACGCCCAGCAGGGGCACGCCGCGCCGCCGCGCCCAGCCGATGGCGGCGCGCTCGAAGGCGTCGCGGCGGGGGCTCGTCTGCGAGCCGGCGGCGTCGCCCAGCCCCGCGATGTCGTTGCCTCCGCTCAGGATCAGCGCGTCCAGCCCCTGCCGGTCGAGCCAGCCGCAGATCTCCGCCTCCGGCGCCCCGAGATTGGGCAGCGGCGCGAGATCGTGTCCGAGAGCCTCCGCGAGGTCCGCCCAGGCCTGGTCCAGACAGTCATGAGGCTGTCCGTGAAAACCGTCCGAGACTCTCTGTGTGACCCCGATGCGTTTCACGCCGCCCTCCGCGCCCAGCCGGCGTTCACCCTAGCACGTCGATGCGCCGGTTGGCGCAGTCGAGCAGGACCAGGCGGGCCTCCCTCAGGCTTTCAAACAGGATCTCTCCCACCCCGATGGCGGCGGGCGCGCCGAACTCGGCGGCCCGGATCGCCATGTGCGAGTTGGCCCCGCCATACTGGGTGATCAGGCCCGCGATTTCGCAGCCGAACAGCCAGTCGAACCCCGGGTCCGCCTGGGGGATGACCACGATCCGGCCCTTCAGGGCGGCGGGATCGGCCTGCCCGCCTTCGCCCAGGAAGACCGCCTCGCACTGGATCGCCTTGGAGGTGATGAAGTTCGGCTCCGAGGGCGGGAAGAAGAAGGACAGGAACTGGTCGGGATCATGGATCAGGGGGGGCAGCTCGGCATTGCGGGCGAGCATGCGCCGGGGCTGGTTCATCTCGGCGAGAGATTCCAGCCAGGCCGCGGGATCGCCGAACCCTTCCCCGGCGCGCAGGGCGAGCAGGGCGTCCACCGGCACGTCCGCGAGGGTGCGCCGCGTCACGCCCGCGCCCTCGCCCCAGGCCGCCAGATCGTCGAGCGCCTGGCTGAGCGAGCGGGTGAACACGAACTTGGCGTACTCGCGGCCTTCGGTGCAGGCGCGCACGAACCGGTCGAAGGCGTCGAACGAGGTCTCAAGCCCCAGTCCGGCGAGATCCCGGCTCATCGTCTCCCACGCGCCTTCGGGCCATTGCACGGCCTCGTGTCCGGCGTCCGCGTGTCCGGCCAGCCCCTTCAGGGACTCTCTGAGCAGGCGGCCCCCCGCGTCCCGGTAGGCGGGCGACAGGATGTCATAAGTGCCCGGCCGCAGATGTCCGTAGCGGTCCAGGAAGCCCTCCCACGGCATCGTTCCGGCGTTCACCGCCGCGCCGTCGCGCACGAACTCCTTGGCGACGGTGGAGATGGAATTGAAATACCGCTCGAGGAAGTCCGCGCCGATATGGCCTTTCGCGGCGGCCGAGCGCATCAGCGTGGCCGCGACGAAGCCGCCCCGCGCCAGATGGGCGAACGGCAGGGTGCCGAACCGGCGGCAGTCCTCCAGAAGCGCGCAGGCGCGATGCAGCAGGTCCATGGGACGGGCCATGATCGCGTCGTGGCGGGCGGCCATGGTCTCGACATCGGCGAGATCGCCCTCGAAGCGGTCCATCCCGATCCGGGTGACCCGGGCGAGACCTTCGCGCAGGGCCTCGATCTCCGCGGCGCTGAACCCGGCGGGCGCGAGCTCGGCGGCGGCCCGGTCGTGGAAGTCGAAGGACAGGCAGGTGAAGGCGATGTCGAACTCGACCTTGTCGTGCAGGGCGGGCTCCGCGATCAGCCGCGACAGGCAGTGATCGAGCAGCCGGGCGCCCAGCGCGTCGGGGAGCCCGGCGGGCAGGAAGCTGGCGAAGCTGGCCCGGACGTCGACGTAAGGATGGCCGGCGAAGGACGTCAGCAGCGGCTGGGGCCGGACGTCCCGATAGCCGTATTCGGCGCGCTGGCGCGCCCAGGTCTCGTCGCAGATCAGATAGCGGTACAGGCTGATGGAGAGCAGCGAGGGGCGGGTGCCGACGATTTCGGCAGGGTTCCAGTCGGGCATGACGCCGAACACGGGCCGCGCCGCAGGCAGCCCGCCGGGCGGATGGTCCAGCGCCCTGAAGCGGGCGGCGGCCTGGGTCAGCTCGGTGCGCAGCAGAGCGTCGTCCACGGCCCATTCGCCATGATCGACCGCGATGGGCCGCAGCTGGAGCAGGCACACCTGCCCCGCCCCCGTCACGGCGAACTCGATGTCCAGCGTGTCGTACCCGACCAGCCCGATCAGTTCGCGCGCGCCGGCCACCAGACCGGCCGTCCAGCCGGGCGCTCCGGCGGGCGGAGCCTCGGCGTCGTGGTGCATGTACAGCACCCGCAGATCGCCCAGCCCGGCCGTGACCCCGTCCGTGCGTCCGCGGGTCTCGTCGTAATTGACCACGAAATACGGCGCGCCATGGCTCAGCGTCCGGGTGAAGACCACCCCGTTCGCGATCACGTCGGTCAGCATGGGCTGGACCAGGACCTGATCGTCCCCGCGGGCCGCGCCGTAAGAGGCGATCACCGCGTCCACCGCCCCGCCCAGCGCGCCGTCGTCCCGCGCGTCGACGTGGGCGATGGTGTCATAGGCGCCCGCGTTCGCCGTCGCCCAGCCGTCCTCGGTGCGCGCCGAGCTGCGCACGATGACCGGCGCGCCGTCGAAGGACTCGCGCACGCGGGCCATCAGGCCCGCGCGATCCGCCGCCCACTGCCCGACGGTGAAGCGCACCTGATCCTCGACCCGCATCGCGGTCACCAGCGGACGGAGCCGGTCGAGGGTTTCCGCCTTGGTGCCCAGAACGAAGCGCGACAGGTCCTGCGGCGCGTTCAGCTCGGCCCACTCGCCCATCACGTCATGGAAGGACACGGTCAGGCCGGGCAGCCCGGCGAGGCGCGCGATCAGATCAGGCAGCCCGCCGGTCTCCCGGGTCTCCTCCGGGATGTCCGCCGAGCGCGCGGCCGCCATCGCGCGGGGCGAGAGCTTCACCAGTCCGGCGAACTCCGCATCGGCGCGGTCGGCGGCGATGGCCCGCCCGATGCCCGCCAGCCGTCCGTTTTCGAGCCGGACCTTCTCGGCCCGGTCCATGTCCCTGCGGGTGCGGCCCTCGTACCGGCCCGCCCAGGCGGTGTCGATGGCCAGACAGATGTCGGCGGGGTCGTCCAGCAGGCGCCGGGCCACCGGGGCCCGGAACACGATGTCGGCGTAACAGGTCAGGACCTGCACGCCCGGCGCGACGGGCGCGGCCAGAAGCGAGGCGACGCTGCCGGTGGACTTCCAGCGCGGATTGATTTCCACCACGAAGCTGCCGGCCAGCTGTCCGGCGTCGTTCCCGGCGGCGTAGCCGGCCACGAAATGGCAGGTCTGCACATGCCCGTTCACCGCCTCGCGCACCCAGCGCAGATGGCCGCGATCGACCCGCCCCTCGCCCAGCTCCGCGGAAAAGCCGAAGCTGGTGGGCCGACCGGCCCCCAGCACGACCAGTTCAGAGGCCGTCCCGGTCATGCCGGGGTGTCCTGCCGGGCGCCCCGCGCGCGGCGGATCAGCGCCGCGGCGAGCGACCAGACATTGTTGCACGTCCAGTAGAGCACCATCGAGGCGGCCAGGGGATAGATCAGGACCAGGATGACGACCCCGACGATGTTCGCCTGCACGCGCATGCGGAACGACAGACCCGGCGCCACCGTGCTTTCCGCGATGCTCAGCGCGATCATCGCCAGCGGCAGCAGGTTGACCGCCTGAACCGGGAAACCCGCTCCGAAAGGCAGGGGGATGAGCTGGTCGGGCTGGCCCAGATCAGGGATGAACACGAAAGGCTGGCCCTGCATCTGGGGGTGATCGACCAGCAGCAGCAGCGCGGCCAGAAAGACCGGAATCTGGATCGCCAGTCCCAGCGCGGTGCGCACCGACTTGATCGGGTGATAGTCATGCGCCTTGTAGATGCGCTCGATCTCGTTGAACTGGGCCTCGCCCTTGTATCTGGCCTTGGCGTCGCGGATCGGCTCGGCCATGCGGGCCTGCAGCTCCATCTCGTCGCGCTGGATGCGCGTCGCGATCCGGCGCAGCGGGATGAGCGCGATGTAGACCAGGAAACTCAGCACGATGATCGCCACGCCGTGACTGCCCGTGACGGCATGGGCGCCGGTCAGGACGAGGTCCATCACGGCGATGATCGGAAACAGGATGATTTCGAGAATCTGCATGCGGCCCCCGTGCCCGTCGTCCGCGCGGACGCGTCAGGGCAGGTCGTGGTTTCTGTTGAAGATCGCGCCGAGGGCGCGGCGGCGCGTCCTGGGCTCCATGAAGTGATAGGTCTGCCCGGCGGCCGGGTCCTGAGGCCGCGCGGCCAGCGTGTCCGGCGCCTCCAGGGCGGGCAGGATCTGGCGCAGGGCGTGCGCCCGGATCACCGGGTCGTAATAACTGAACACCATCCGGTAGAGGGTCAGGTCGTCGGGCGTCTCGCCCGCGGGAACGTCGAAGCTCAGCGGCTCGGTCTCGAGAGCCGCGGCCAGATCGCCCGTGTCCAGGCCCGGCTCCATGATGAAGGCGCTCGCGCCGGGCCGCCCCCGGACCAGTGTGGACCACAGGATGCCGTCCGCGCCGCGCACGTGGGGCAGGAAGCCGGGATGCACGTGCAGCAGCCGAAGATGCTCCGCGCCGAACACCGCGGCGGGCAGGATGCCGCCGCCGGTGAACAGGACCAGTCCGGGCGGCAGGTCGCCGAGCAGGGGCAGGAAGGCGGGGTCTTTGAAGCCGTCCAGCTCGGCCGGGCGGACGTCCGGGCAGTACCGGTCCAGATCCGCCCCGCTGCGGATCGCGGCCAGGAAACCCGGCTCCAGCTCGAATGCGGTCTCGATCCGGGCGGTCATCTCGGCGGCGAGGCCGGGATGCTCCGCGGCCAGCGCCCGCGGCCAGTGATTGGCCGCCCTCTCCCGGCGGCGGGCCAGTCCCGCGGCGCGCGGGCCCCGGGGCAGGATCCGTCCCAGCGGCCCGGCGCGGGGGATCATCCGGACGATGGCGCGCGGCCGGACGCCGCACTGGCGCATCATCTCCAGATAGGCCCGGCCCATCGGGCCTTCATGGAACAGGACGGTCAGAGGCAGTTCGATCATCGGCCCGCCTCCGCCGCGCGGTCATGGGCCCGGGCCAGAAGGCTTTCGAGGACCGGCGCCCCGGCCCCGCCGCCTGCGGCCAGCCAGGCGTCAAGAGCATTGCCCGCCGCGTTGAGCTGTTTGAGTGCCCGTCCGGCCTCCGCCTCGTCCGCGGCGGCGTCGATCAGCAGCAGGCACAGGGCGGGATAGGCCGCCAGCGGCGCGGGCGCCTTCGCTCCCGCAGGTCTGGCCAGCGCGGCGTCATAGCCCGCGTGCAGCGTCTTGAAGACGTCGATCCGGCGGCACAGCGCGTCCAGAAACCCGGCCTGGTCCCCGTCCCCGCGGGCCATGTCTCTGAGCAGGGGCACGAGGGCAAGCGGGGCGTCCGCGGTGTCCCCCTCGGGGCATGCCGCCAGTTCGGCGAAGGTCCGCTCACGGAACGCCTTGGCCGGATCGTCACCGTCCTGTCCGTCCATCGCGCGCGAAAACGCGATGCGGGCGAGCTCGGCTGCGGCCGCGCGGGCGGCGCCGCCGAAATTATGGATGTGCGCGTCCCGGCATTGCGTGATCGCCTGGCGATAGGCTCCGGCCTCACCGGCCATGCGGCGGACCGTATCGGCCAGCGTGTCGAGCGCTGCGGGGTCGACGACCGCGCCGATGCGTTCGCGGACCGCCGCTTCCATCGGCTCGATGCCCAGATCCTGATAGCGCGGATTGTTCACCTTGCGCGGCGTGTCGATGAAGACCACCGGGCGCAGGTGCGCGAACGCGAAATCCAGCGCCGCCCCGGACCAGTCGCTGATCATCACGTCGCTTTCATGAAAGCTGCGCTTGTCGGCCATGTCGGTTTCAAGGGTGAAGCGCTCATGGGCGCCGAAGGCGTCCTGCAGGGCCTGAATCCGGTCCGCGGCCAGCCGGCTGGTCTGGGGGTGGGGCCGGGCGACCACTTTCAGCCCGGCCGCCAGCAGCGGCTCGACCACCGCCGGGCCGAGGGTCTCGAACAGCCCGTCCGGGCCCCAGGACGGCGCCACGAGAACCTGCAGCGGACCGTCCTGGCGGGGCGCGTCGTCCGCCGTTCCGGCGGCCACGTCGTCCAGCCGTCCGTATCCGTGCGCGAACAGGCGTTTGGGGGGCAGGCCCTCCATCGCCTCGCGGCGGCGGATCTCCGTTTCATGGTGGGGGCCGGCGCAGAACACGGTGTCATACCGGTCGAACGCGCCCTCGCGGTAGATCATGTGGGT
This sequence comes from Glycocaulis profundi, assembly GCA_007050995.1. Classification (GTDB taxonomy): domain Bacteria; phylum Pseudomonadota; class Alphaproteobacteria; order Caulobacterales; family Maricaulaceae; genus Glycocaulis; species Glycocaulis profundi. Next base: position 103,400 of record VJOU01000006.1, read on the forward strand.
CGAGACCGGCGAGTGGAACACGTAGACGTATTCCCCGCAGGACGCCGAGCGCTTGAGGGTGAGCTGGCCCAGGTCGGGCATGGTCAGCACCATGACGTCCGCGTCCAGGCTCTCGAAGAAGTTCACCCGCACCCCGCCCGTGCCGATGTTGAAGGTCCGCGCCAGAGGATGGCTGATCTTCAGGCCGGGATCGCGCGGGGACGAGGCGACGTAGGCGAAGGGGCAGCGATGGGTCTCGATCAGCTCGCGGACGATCCCGCGATAGTGCGGCCAGTATTCGGGGCCTTCGGAATAGATCACGAGATTGCGCCGCGCCCGGGGCAGTCCGGTGAAGGCTTCTAGCGCGCGGATCTCCTCCAGAAAGGCCAAGGTCAGCCCTTCCGCCGGCTTTCGTGCGGCCTCCAGAACGCGGCGAGCTCGCCGCGCGCGTGCATGGCTTCGTAGAATTCGAGGTCCTGCACGGTGTCCACTTCCAGCCAGCCGCCATCGGTCATGGCCGCCGTAATGGGCAGGCCGGTCTCGATCAGCCCGGTCAGGAAGCGGGTCATGAACATCTGGCCGAATTCGCGCCCGTCATAGGCCGCGTCCCGGTCCAGCCCGTCGTAAAAGGCCAGAACCTCGCGCTGGGCGGCGGCGGCGAACCGCGTCAGACCCACGTACTGGCCCTCGATCTCGTCATAGCCGCGGGGTTTGCGGCCGATCTCGCGCAGCGTGCCGTCGGAGTTGAGACGCAGGGTCTCGGCGTCCGACAGCGGGTCGTCCATGCGCGCCGACCACAGGGCGCGCCAGTCACGGTCGATGGCGGTCGCGGCGGGACCGGGCGCGTCGATCAGGGACTGCAGCACCCGCGGCTCGTACACGATGTCCGAATAACCCACGATCAGGTCCTGAGACCCGTCGAACAGTTCGCGGGCGCAGAACAGGCTCTCCACCATGTTGGTGGTCGCGAAACGGCTGTTGTGAAGACGGCGCGTGCCCCAGCCCTCGAGCCGGTCCGCCGCGTAGCCGGTGACGAGGGTGACGTCGTCCAGGCCGCAGGCGCTCAGGGAGTCGAACTGATGGCCCAGAAGCGGCGCGCCCAGAAGCTCGACGAGGCATTTCGGCCGGTCATCGGTGAACGGCCGCAGGCGCGTGCCCTGGCCCGCGCACAGCAGAACTGCCCTCATGCGTATCGCCTTTCCGGCCAGCGTCCGCGCCCGGTTTTCAGGGCGGATCCCTTCGCGACGCGCGTCAGGAAGGAATGTTTTCCTGATCGGCCGTGCCGCGGCGGAAGACCCGCATGATGCGGTGATAATACTTCTTCAGCGTGAAATAGATGGCCGCGAAGAAGCCCATGATGGCGGACGTGACCGCCGCTCCGGTGGCCGGGTCCAGATAGGCGTGGGCCGGCGCGGTGACCAGAAGGGTCGCAGCCGCTCCGAGTGCGATAGCCTCGAGCCTCGTCATGGTGGTTCCTCCTCCGCGTGCGCGGCCCGTCGGCGGGCATCGGCGCGGAATCGCGGTTTATGTGTCACGCATTGCGGTTTATGTGTCGCGAAACTGTCGCCAGACTGTCATCTTGTCAAGAATCTCAATTTAGCGGCGAGCAGCGGCCCTGCCGTCGCCTCGGGGGTGCGTCCGCCTTGATCGCAGGACCGTGGGGGGCTATGCGCTGCATCTGAGCGCGCATGCGAAAGGCATCCACCCATGACCATCCATCTTCACCGAGGCGACCTGCCCGCCGGGCTCGATCTGGGCGCCCGGGTGGCCGTGGACACCGAGACGCTCGGACTGTCGCTGGTGCGCGATCCGCTGTGCGTGGTCCAGCTTTCGGCGGGCGACGGCGACGCCCACGTGGTCCAGATGGACCGGTCCGGCTATGACTGCCCCAATCTGAAGGCGCTGCTGGCCGACACCGGGGTGGAGAAGATCTTCCATTTCGCCCGCTTCGACGTGGCGATGATCCGCAGATGGCTGGGCATCGACTGCGCGCCGGTCTTCTGCACCAAGATCGCGTCGAAACTGTCGCGCACCTACACCGACCGCCACGGTCTGAAGGACGTGGTGCGCGAGATCGCGGGCGTGGAGATCTCCAAGCAGCAGCAGAGCTCGGACTGGGGCGCGGAGACGCTGTCCGAAGCCCAGCTGGCCTATGCGGCGTCCGACGTGCTGCACCTTCACGCGGTGGCCGACGGCCTCGCCGTCATGCTCGAGCGCGAGGGCCGGACGGCGCTGGCGCGGGCCTGTTTCGACTTCCTGCCCCACCGCGCGGCGCTCGATCTTGAAGGCTGGGACGAGGCGGACATCTTCGCGCACAGCTGATCCGCGCCTTGAAAACGCCCCGCGGCGCGGCCATCACTGATCTGAGAAGCCGGAGCGCGCCATGACCGCCGCCAGCCCCACCGCCGCGATCGCCGCGGGCGCCTCCCGCGCCCGGTCGCTTCCGCGCGCCATGGCGGCCGCGCGGCGGCGCACCCGCTTCGTGGGCGTGCTGCGCGTCGTCCTGATCGCCGCTCTGATCGCGGTGGGGGGACAGGCGCTGGTGCGCATCCTGGCGGACACGCGCGAGACCGCGGGCGACGCGCTGTCGCCCGTCGGAGAAAGCGAGCGGATCGTGAACGCCCGCTTCACCGGCCGCGATCAGGACGGGCAGTCCTTCGTGATCACCTCGGACGCCGCCGAACGGCGCGGCGGGGTGATCGGCGGGCGCGCCGAGCTCGACAATCCGCGGCTGGACTACGCGATGCTGCTGGGCGAGGCGCTGGGCGGCTCCGAAGCGCTGGCGAACGCGGGCACTTACGACGAGGCGACCCGGACGCTGCACCTGGACAGCTCGGTGCGGCTGAACACCCGCGACGGCTACATGTTCCGCACCGAGAGCGCGAGCGTCGATCTTGTGAACGCGCGCATATTCGGGGACGATCCGATCCAGGCCCGCGCGCCCTGGGGGCAGGTGCGCGCCAATGGCTTCTCGATCGAGGATCGGGGCCGCAAGGTGCTCTTCTCCGGCGGCGTGACGATGCGGCTGGAACGGTCCGGCGCAGGGCGCGGGTCCGTCGATGAATGAGGCGAAAGGAATGACCGCGATCATGAAATGTCTCGCCCCCGCCGCTCTGGCGGCCCTGCTGCTGGGGTCGGCGGCCGCCGCCCAGCCCGCCGGCTACACCGATGTCAGCGCTCAGGACGCCGAATATGACGAGGAGGCCGGGATCGGCCGGCTCCGCGGCGACGTGAACGTCATTCAGGACGGCACGCGCCTGCGCGCGGACGAGGCGGACGTGTATTTCTCGACGGCGGAGGGCGGCGCGCGCGAGATCACCCGCGTGGACGCCCGCGGCGAGGTCTTCTACGTCACCGCCGCGGAGATCGCGCGCGGCGACCGGGGCAGCTATGACGTCGCCACCGAGACCGTCACCCTGATCGGCGACGTGGTGATCACGCAGGGCTGCAACGTCTCGACCGGCCAGCGGCTGGTCTCGAACATGCAGACCGGCGTCTCCCAGCTTTACGGGTCGGCGGACGGCTCGGGCGGCGGCCGGGTGCGCTCGCTGTTCGTGTCCGGCGACCAGGCCCGGGCGGAGACCGGCGACTGCCCCCGCCCGGAGATCCCCGGCGACGGCCCCATCGCCTTCGAGCCGGTCGACATCGACGAGGACGCCGACATCGAGCTGGACGAGGACGGCCTGACCGAGCGTTTCGGCGATCCCGACTGATCCTGCGCGATGCCGACGACCTTAAAGCCGCCGCCCCCCGCCGGGCGGCGCTTCACCAATTCTTAGGCCGGAGCTTCTAACCATGGAACAAACGACGGGGATCATGGTGAACGAGGCGGAGCGCGCGCGTGCCGGGGCCGGGGGGCTCCAGGTGGAGTCTCTGGGCAAGGCCTATGGCCGGCGCACGGTCGTCAAGGACGTCTCGGTCTCCCTGCAGCGCGGCGAGGTCGCGGGTCTGCTGGGACCGAACGGCGCGGGCAAGACCACCTGCTTTTACATGATCACCGGCCTGATCGCGGCCGACCACGGGAAGATCATGCTCGATGGCGAGGACATCACCCGGTTTCCCATGTACCAGCGCGCGCGTCTGGGCATCGGCTACCTGCCGCAGGAAGCCTCGATCTTCCGCGGCATGACGGTGGCCGAGAACGTGGAGGCCGTCGCCGAGATCGTCGAGCCCAGCCGCAAGGCCCGCAAGGCCATTGTCGAGGAACTGCTGAGCGAGCTGAACGTCGACCACCTGCGCGATTCCCCCGCCATGGCCCTGTCGGGCGGCGAGCGCCGCCGGGTGGAGATCGCCCGCGCGCTGGCCACGCGGCCCAGCTTCATGCTGCTCGACGAGCCCTTCGCGGGCATCGACCCGCTGGCCATCGCCGACATCCGCCAGCTCATCGTGTTCCTGAAGGAGCGCGGCATCGGCATCCTGATCACCGATCACAATGTCCGCGAAACGCTAGAGATCACCGACCGCGCCACGATCATCTCCGATGGAGAGGTCCTGTTCGAGGGGCCGCCCGACGCGGTGCGCTCCGACCCCAATGTCCGCCGGGTGTATCTCGGCGAGAACTACCAGTAGGGGTCGCGATGGCGGGGCTGGGCCAGAAACTCGAGGCGCGCCAGGGACAGGGTCTGGTCATGACCCCCCAGCTGCAGCAGGCGATCAAGCTGCTGCAGCTGAACAATATCGAGCTGGCCGAATTCGTCGAAGCCGAGCTCGAGCGCAATCCCCTGCTCGAACGCGACGACCGCCCCGATCCCGGCGATGAGCCGGACCGCGCCGAGGCGGCGGCCAAGTCTTCCGACGAGCTGAGCTTCGACGCGCCCGGCAAGGCGGACGAGGCGCTCGATGCCGACAAGGAGGCGATGTATTCCGATTCCGCCTCGGACATGGCGGGCGGCGCGGGCGAGGCCTCCGGCCACTGGACCGGCGCGGGCTCGGGCGGCTCGTTCGAGGGCGGCGGGGATTACGATGCCGCGGCCAACACCTCGCGGGCCAAGACCCTGCACGAGCATCTGCACGACCAGCTCGCCGAACTGCCCCTGACCCCGGCCGACCGGATGATCGCCGCCCACCTGATCGATCTGGCCGAGGACGACGGCTACATGCGCGCCGATCTGGGCGAGACCGCCGAGCGGCTGGGCGTGACCCGCGCCGAGGTCGAGGCCCTGCTCGACCGCCTGCAGCAGTTCGAGCCCGCCGGCGTGATGGCCCGCGACCTGCCTGAATGCCTCGCCCTGCAGCTGCGCGAGAAGGACCGGCTCGACCCGGCCATGGCCGCGCTGGTGGACAATCTGCTGCTGCTGGCGAAGCACGACTATCCGGCGCTGAAATCTGTCTGCGGCGTGGACGGCGAGGACCTCGACGACATGATCGCCGAGCTGCGCCGCCTGACCCCCAAGCCGGGCCTGGCCTTCGGCGCGGACAACACCCGCGCCGTGGAGCCCGACGTGAGCGTGCGCGAGCGCCCGGACGGCTCGTGGGCGGTGGAGCTGAACACCGAGACCCTGCCCCGCGTGCTGGTCAACAACCGCTACGCCGCCCAGATCTCCCGCGGCGCGCGCAGCGAGGCGGACAAGACCTTCATCACCGAGTGCTCGCAGAACGCCTCCTGGCTGGTCAAAAGCCTCGACCAGCGCGCGCGCACCATCCTGAAGGTTTCCAGCGAGATCGTGCGCCAGCAGGACGCCTTTCTGGCCAAGGGCGTGGCCTGGCTGCGGCCGCTGAACCTGAAGACCGTGGCCGACGCGGTGGGCATGCACGAGTCCACCGTCAGCCGGGTGACCTCCAACAAGTATGTCGCCACCCCGCGCGGCCTGTTCGAACTGAAATACTTCTTCACCTCCTCGATCGCCTCCGCGGACGGCGGCGAGGCCTACTCGGCCGAGGCCGTGCGCTTCCGCATCAAGGCGATGATCCAGTCGGAGACCGCCGAGGAGGTGCTCAGCGACGACGCCATCGTCGACCGCCTGCTGTCGGACGGCATCGAGATCGCCCGGCGCACCGTGGCGAAATACCGCGAGGCGATGAACATCCCCTCCTCGGTCCAGCGCCGCCGGATGATGAAACGGGCGGGCTGAGCGGGGCCGGTCAAGCGTGTCTTTCGTGCAATTGTCAAGATTGACGGGTGCTCTCCCAGACCGATACCGTCATGGAGCCTCATGTCCATGAGGTTGGCCGCGCGTTCCGATGCGAGGGCCTGACACAGGCTCTTCGCGCCGGGCGCGCCCGCGGCAGATGGAGCACCCATGCAAATTCAATTCGTGTCCAAGGGAATCGACGTCTCCCCCGCCCTCCGTGAGCGTATCGAGGGCCGCGTGGAGGACGGCACGGCGAAGTATTTCAGCCGTCCCGGCGAGGCTTACGTGGTCGCCTACAAGGAAGGCCATGGCTTCAAGGTGGACTGCTCGGTGCACCTTCCCTCCGGCGCGTTCCTGCAGGCTTCGGGCGATGGCGGCGACGCCTACGCCGCCGCTGAAGCCGCCGTGCAGCATCTGGAGAAACGGCTGCGGCGCTACAAGCGCCGGCTCAAGGACCATCAGGCGGACAACAAGTCCGTCCTGCCCGCCGAGGAGACCCCCATCACCGTGCTGCGCGGCGCCCCGCGCGACCATGACTGGGGCGACGAGGACGAGGACGTCATTGAGGACGACGGGGGCGCGGAAGGCGGCTCCGAGCCCGTCATCGTGGCCGAGACCGTGGGCGAGCTGAAGACCATGACGGTGGGCGCCGCGGTGCTGGAGATGGACCTCACGGACTCCCATTTTCTGATGTTCCGCAACGCGTCGACCCAGGCCCTGAACGTGGTCTACCGGCGCCCGGACGGTCATGTGGGGTGGATTGATCCGTCCCGAAGCGTTAAGGACACCGCCAACGGCGCGGCCCGGTAAAGGCCGCGATGGGGTCCACCCCCGCCGGACGCCGCCTCGCGCCATGAGGCGCGCGGCGTCCGGAAGGGGTGCGGACGGGGGAACCTGCAACGCCCGCGCGCGTTTCGCAGGTCCGCTCACGACACAAGGGCGTATGATGGCTCTATCCGATCTCCTCGCGCCGGGCGGCGCGGTCGCGGACCTTCCCGGCGGCAGCCGCAAGCAGGTCCTGCAGGCCCTGTCCGAGCTGGCGCACAGGACGCTGAACGTTCCGGCACGCCCCATCCTGGAGGCGGTGATGGAGCGTGAGCGGCTCGGCTCGACCGGGCTGGGCGACGGGGTGGCGATCCCGCACGCCCGCACGCCGCTGGTGGAAAAGACCTGCGGGGTTTTCGCCCGGCTCAAGACCCCGGTGGATTTCGACGCCGTGGACGGCCGTCCGGCCGATCTGGTCTTCATGCTGCTCGCGCCCGAAGACGCCAGCGCGGACCATCTGAAGGCGCTCGCGCGCATCTCGCGCATGTTCCGCCGGGAGGATTTCCGCAAGGCCGTCCGCGCCGCGCCGAATTCGGCGGCGGTCTACGCCATCCTCGCGGGCGCGGTCCACACCGACGCGGCCTGAGGCCTATTTCACCATCGCCTCGACGCGGCCGTCGGGATGGACCAGCGCGCGCTTCATGCCCATGGAGTTGTAGAGCGCACTGACATTCCCGGCCGCGTCGATGGCGATGATGCCGCCATCCCCGCCCAGACGCCCCACATCGTCCAGCGCCCCGCGCACGGCGTCGTCCAGCCGCGCCCCGGCGTATTTCACCCGCGCGGAGACGTCCGCGGCGGCGTTCGCGCGCATGAACATCTCCCCCTGCCCCGTGCAGGACACCGCCACGCGCTCGTCCGCCCAGGTGCCCGAGCCGATGATGGGCGTGTCGCCCACCCGGCCCCAGCGCTTTCTCAGCGTGCCGCCCGTGGAGGTCGCCGCCGCCAGACGCCCTTCTGAATCCAGCGCCACCGCGCCCACCGTGCCGGTGGCGATCTCCCGGTCGTCGGCCACCGCGGCGGGGGTGTAGTAGGCGTCCGGATCCTCCACCCGCTCCAGCCCCTGTTCGCGTGCGAAGGCCGCCGCGCCCGCGCCCGCCAGCAGCACGTGCGGGGTCTTCTCCATCACCGCGCGGGCCGCCCCGACCGGCGAAATGAAGCCCTCCAGCGCGCTGACCGCCCCGGCTTTGCGGGTGGAGCCCTCCATGATCGAGGCGTCCAGCTCGTAACGCCCGGCCGAATTGGGCGAGGTGCCCCGCCCGGCCACGTAGAGCCCGGACGCTTCCATGTCGCGCACCATGGCCTCGACCACGTCCAGCGCCGACGCGCCGCCCGACAGCATGGCTTTGCCGCGTTCGGCCAGCGTGCGCAGGTGGGTGATCTCGGCCTCATAGCCCTTGTCGGCGAGCACGCCCGCGCCGCCGTGAAGGACGAGGGCGGTGGGATGGGTCATGGACATAAGGAACGCTCCTTGATCGCGGCGGCGGGTCGCGCGAGGCTCTAGCATGAAGCCTGCGGGGCGGAAAATCGAAAGGACCGGCATGGTCGACATGGCCGCCGAGGAGCGCAATGTCCGCCGGACCGGCGCGATGGCGCTGGGGGTGATCGCGGCTGCGGGCGCGGTATTCTGGTTCGCCTGGCCGCCCCTGTTCGGACTGCCGGAGACGCTGGCCGAAAGGCTCGCCTTCGCGGCGCTGTGCGCCTGGCCGCTCTTCGTCTGCGTGACCGTGGCGATCATGATCGTGGGGCTCAAGCGCCGGACCTCGCCCGAGGACATCGCGGGCTCGGCCGCAGCCCCGCCCAGCGACCGCATAAGGCTGGACGTCGCGGTGCTGCAGAACACGCTCGAGCAGGCGGTGATCGCCGCCTCGGCCTATCTGGCGGTGGCGGTGCTGGCCCAGGGGCGCGTGCTCGCCCTGCTGCCCGCCGCCGTGCTGTGCTTCGTGATCGGGCGGGTCTTCTTCCGCGCGTGGTATTTCACCCGCCCCACGGGCCGGGGCTTCGGCATGAACCTGACCATGCAGCCTTCGCTCTATCTGCACGCGCTGGCCGCGGTCCTGCTCGCGGCGCGGCTTTTCTAGCCGCGCCAGCCGCGCTATGGCTCAGGGCGAACGCCGTTCACCGGCGGCAACCGAGCACTCACGGGGAGACCAACAGATGAAGTTTCAGAACACCGCCGCGGTCGTGACGGGCGGCGCCTCGGGCCTGGGCGAGGGCACCGCGCGCCGTCTGGCCGCCGAAGGCTGCAAGGTCGCGATCTTCGACCTGAACGAGGAGCGCGGCCAGAAGGTCGCCGCCGAGCTGGGCGGGGTGTTCGCCAAGGTCAACGTGGCCGATCCCGACAGCGTGCGCGCCGGGTTCGAGACCGCCCGCGCCGCCCACGGGCAGGAGCGCGTGCTGGTCAACTGCGCGGGCATCGGCTGGGCGGAGAAGACCGCCCGCCGCAGCTCGAAAGGCGACATCGTCGGCCACCAGCTCGACAAGTTCGCGCTGGTCGTCAGCATCAATCTGGTCGGCTCGTTCAACTGCGCGGTGATCGCGGCCGAAGGCATGCTGACCCTGGACCCCGACGCCTCGGGCCGGGGCGTGATCGTCAACACCGCCTCGGTCGCCGCTCAGGACGGGCAGATCGGACAGGTGGCCTATTCGGCCTCCAAGGGCGGCATCTACGGCATGACCCTGCCGATGGCCCGCGATCTGGCGCGCGAGGGCGTGCGGGTGAACACCATCCTGCCGGGCTTCTTCGAGACCCCGATCTACGAGCAGATGCCGCCGGAGGTGAAGACCAACCTCGCCAGCCACCTGCAATTCCCCCAGCGCTTCGGCACCCCGGCCGAATACGCCGATCTGGTCGCCTTCATGGTGTCCAACGACTACATCAACGCCGAATGCGTCCGCCTGGACGCCGGCGCCCGCATGCCCCCGAAATAAGGGGCGGACGAAGGTGTGAATGCGAAAGCCCCGGCCTGACAGCCGGGGCTTCTTCGTGTCCAGCGCCTGAGAATAAAACTGCAAATCAGTCGCAATTCCTCTCGACAGGCCCCGCCGCCGTCTGTAAACGCGAGCCATTCTCATTCGCGTGCCTGAGGGGTTTCTTCCGCAATGCGTGTTCAACTGCTCGCCGGCGTGTCGCTGGCGGTCGTCTCCGTCTCCGCCGCCCATGCCTCCGACGTCGCTCTGGACGCCGAGCAGCGCAATGTCGAGGTGATCGTGGTCAGCGCGACCGGCTACGCGCAGGACATCGAGCGCGCGCCCGCCTCCATGACGGTGGTGGACAGGGACTCCCTGGCCCGGCGCGAGGTGCTGAACATCACAGACGCGGTGTCGGGGATCGAGGGCGTGAACGCCCGGCCCTTCGACGCGCGCAGCGGCAAAACCGGCAACCAGTCGATCTCCCTGCGGGGCCTGCCCAGCGAGTACACGCTGGTCCTGATCGACGGGGTGCGCCAGAACACGTCCGGGACCGTGGCGCCGAACGCCTTCGGCGACAGCGCCACGGTCTTCTTCCCGCCCGTGGCCGCCATCGAGCGGGTCGAGGTCATCCGCGGGCCGATGTCCACCCTGTATGGCTCGGACGCGATGGGCGGGGTGGTCAACGTCATCACCCGCGATCCCGGCGCGAGCTGGACCGGCTCGGCGGCGCTGAGCGGCACTTTCCAGTCGAAATCTGAATTCGGCGGCACGTCCATGGCCGAGGGTTACGTCTCCGGGCCGCTGGCCGAGACCCTGTCCTTCACCGGCTATGCGCGCCTGTTCCAGCGCGACGATTCCTCGATTCAGATCCCCGGCCTCGACCCGTTCGATCCCCAGCGTCTGGTGGAGAGCGCGACCATGGGTCAGAACCCGGTGGGCGCGGACGTGGCCACGCTGGGCGGGCGGCTCGACTTCACCCCGATGCAGGGCCAGCGCGTCTCCCTGCGCTATGACCGCACCGACCAGACCTACAACAATGACCGCGGTCAGGTGGGCGGGCTTCACAACCTGTCAGGCAGTGAGGGCCCGTGCAGCCAGGGCTCGGTCAACGATCCCAATTTCTGCCGCGGCTATCTGCGAGAACTGGAGTTCAATCGCGAGCAGATCCGGCTCAGCCATGAGGGCGAATTCGCCTTCGGCACGGTCAGCACCAGCCTGACCCGGGACTTCGTGGAGACGGTGGGCCGGACCATCCCCGCGAACAGCGGGCTGGCGCTGGAGGCGGAGGGCCGTCCGCGCACGCTGGAGCTGGAGACGTGGATCCTCGATTCCCGGCTCGTGAGCGAGCTGGGCGCGCACACCCTGACTGTGGGCGGACAGTATCTCGACCCGGAACTGACCGACGGCCTGTTCGGCGGCGGCTCGGCGGCGGTCAGCCAGTACTCGCTGTTCATCGAAGACAGCTGGGCCCTCACCGACCGGTTCTCGCTGACCGGCGGGCTGCGTTATGACGAGAGCGAGGCTTTCTCGGGCCGTCTGACCCCGCGGCTGTACGCGGTGTGGGCGGCGACCGACGAATGGACCTTCAAGGGCGGAGTGGGCCGCGGCTACCGCACGCCCTTCGTCGAACAGCTCACCGACGGCATCATCGGCTTCGGCAACCGTGGCACCACCTCGATCTTCGGCAACCCGGACCTGAACCCCGAGAGAAGCACCAATTACGAAGCCTCCGCCCTGTTCAACAACGGGCGGCTGGCCGCTCAGGCGACGGTGTTCCGCAACGAGCTCACCGATCTGATCGAGGCGGGCACGGGCGCGAACGCGGGCCGCACGCTCAATATCGGCGAGGCGGTCATCCAGGGCGTGGAGCTGGCCGGATCGTTCCAGTTCACCGGAACCGTGCGCATGGCGGGCAATTACACCTTCACCGACAGCGAGGTGACCGAAAGCCAGCTCAACCCGTCCAGCGCGGCCAGCCTGGTCGGCGATCCGCTGGTTTCGGTCCCCGACCACATGGCCAACGCCACCGTGTTCTGGGACGCCACCGAGCGGCTGACCGCCTTCCTGGGCGCGGAATACCGCTCCAGCGCCTACCGTCCGCGCAATTATCACGAGCCGCAGGACGGCGGCAGCGCCCAGGGCGCGTTCGAGGCGCTGGGCGCGTTCCGCGGCTACACCCAGCTCAATCTGGGCGCGGCCTTCCAGATCTCGGACACGGTCCGTCTCAACGCGGTGGTCTACAATCTGCTGGACCGGAACTTCATCGACTACCGGGAGTATGCGCGGCGGGGGAATCCCGACCAGATCCTGACCAGCAATGTCTACAACACCATCCTCGAACCCCGGCGGCTCTATGTGAGTCTGGGCGTGGATTTCTGAGCCTCCGGCTCAGGGCATGAAAAAGGGCGGAGCGCGATGGCGCTCCGCCCTTTTCGTTTCTGCCTTCAGGCCTTTCGTCTCAGGCGGGCTGACGCACGTTCGGGCCCAGATTGCGGACCACTTCGCCCGCGTTGAAGGTGTTGGGATCGCCCTCGCGCCCGCCGCGGCCCATCTGGATCTCGGCCATGGCGTGATACTGGGTGATCTCGCGCACGTTCACGTCGTCCCAGAACGGGTCCCGCCAGCCATACCAGCCGAAGCGGGGGTGGTAGTACCTGTAATTGAACCCGTAATGGCTGCGGAAGGGCGACCCGACCGTGCCGGTCACGCGGCGGTCGGCGTCGGTGTCGCGCCGCACGATGGTGAAGTGGTCATACCCCTGTTCCAGGGTCAGCTCGGCGGCCCGGTAGAGGAGGAAGGTCTCCACCGCCTGCCGGTCCGTCAGCGAGTTGCCGGCGAACTGGACCATGTAGCGGTTGGATTCGATCTGCTGCTCGGAGAAGCCATAGCGGCTGTCGGCTCCGGCGCGCTGGTAGGGGGTGGACTCGGCGCACGCGCCCAGGATCACCGCCGCTGCCAGCATGCTCATCATAACGCGCATCATGTCTGGCTCCTTGATGCTCAGGTGTCTCGCGCCCTTATGCTCCTTAAGATGGGCCTGAAAGCCCGTCATGGAAAGAGCGCGTCTCGTGTGAACCTACGCACGAAACCGTCAGCGGGATGCGCGCGGCAGGCGAAACGCTCAGTGAAGCCTGACCATCATGTCCGCGCCGCGCCATTCAGCCGGCCTGACGAGCCCGGCATGGGCGACCGTGACCGAGTGGATCACCGCCTCGATCTCGCGCCGCCAGTGATCGAGGAAGCGGTTCAGCCGCGGAAAGTCCGGCGCGGTGTCGGTGGTCTGCCAGATGAAGCTCTGAAGCAGGGCGGGAAAGTCGGGCCGGTAATAGAGCACCTCGGCCGTGGTCAGCCGCGCGCCGCCTAGCTGGGCCAGAAAATCGCTGTCGGACATGATCGCCTCCATGACAGAAGGGCGGGCCCGGACGGGCCGGACCCGCACGGTGACGATCATGCGCCATGATTCGTGAATGATTTCTGACACTTGCTGGCACTCGGCAGGCCCGAGTGCCAGAGCGGGGCTACTCGATGGGGGCGGCGCCCCGGCGGGCCTCGTTGATCCGGCCGCGCAGCAGCAGGGCCTCGATGTCGTCGGGGTCGAGGCGGCGCGCCTCTTCCATGTCGGCCTCGGCCGCGTCCAGATCGCCCGCTTCGAGCCGGGCCTCGGAGCGGTGGCGCCAGGCCCTCGCCTCGCCCGCGTTCAGCTCGATGGCGGCGGAGGCGGCGTCCTCGACCACGTCCCAGCGGCCCGCGGCCTGGGCGGCGTCCGCCGCGCCCAGCGCGAGACCGGCGTCCAGAGGCGCGAAGTCCCGCCCGCGCTGGAAGGCGGTCAGCGCGCGGTCGGGCAGGCTGGCCATCAGAAAGGCGTCCCCGGCCTGCCCGTACATGATCGCGCGGGTGGCGTCGCTGGCGGTGACGGCGAATTCGGCGTTGGTCAGCATGCGCCGGGCGCCCAGCTCGGTCTCGCCCATGGCGATCAGGCCCAGCGCCGCGCAGTGCTGGGCCGGCCAGCCCCCGCCCTGGGCGCGCCAGGCGAGCCCTTCCTCGTAGCCGGCTTCGGGATTCTCACCCACCTGTGCCAGGCACGCTTCATAGCGCTCCTGGGTGGGGTTGACCGCCAGCGCCGGAGCGCTGAACACGAAGGCTGCGGCGAGCGCGAGCCCGGCGCGTCCGGCAAAAGAGAGACCGCCCATGGATGACATCCCCGTCGAGGCTGGCGAGAAGGCTGGAACCGGCCCGCAATCTAGCGGGGATGGGGGGCGTCCGTCCACGCGCCAGCCCATGCGCGTGCTTCTGATTGGATACGGCTTCACCGCGCGGGCGCTGGCGCGCGCCCTGATCGCGCGCGGCGACGCGGTCTCGGCGACGGCGCGCGGGGCCGATGCGCTGGCCGGGATCGCAGCGGACGGGGCGGCGCCGGTGCTCGCCGATCCCGCCAGCGAAGAAGAGCGCAAGGCGCTGGCCGAGGCGGCGCGGGCGGCCACGCATCTGGTCAGCTCCGTGCCGCCCGGCGAGGATGGCGATCCGATCCTGCCGGTGATCGAGGCCATGAGAGCCGGGGAGCGGCCCTGGGCGGGCTATCTGTCCACCACCGGGGTCTATGGCGACCGGAAGGGCGGCTGGGCCTTTGAATGGGAGCCGCCGACGCCGGGGCAGGCGCGCTCGGTCCTCCGGGCCGGGGCCGAGGCGGGATGGCGCGCGATGGACGCGCGGGTCTTCCGCCTGTCGGGCATCTACGGTCCGGGCCGCTCGGCGCTGGACCGGCTGAGGGACGGCACGGCGCGGATCATCGACCATCCGGGGCAGGTCTTCGCGCGCATTCATGTCGAGGACATCGCCGCCGCCGTGATCGCGGCCATGGACCGGCCCGAAGCGGCGGGCGTGTTCAACCTCGCCGACGACCGTCCGTGCCCCCAGCGCGAGGTGATGGAGGGCGCGGCGGCGATGCTGGGCGTGGCGCCGCCCGAGCCCGAGCCGTTCGACCCGGATCGCATGAGCCCGATGCTGGCCAGCTTTCACGCCGAGTGCCGCCGGGTGTCGAACGCGCGGGCCAAAGCGGTGCTGGGCTGGCGCCCCGCATATCCGACGTGGCGCGAGGGGCTGGCTGCGGTTCTGGACGCTGAGAAGGGGTTTGCCGCGCGCGGTGGCGGCGGGTAAGACCGGAACGGCCCATCCTGGCGCAGCCTCCCCCGTGAAAGCTCACCTGTCTTGAACGTGCTTCAGGTCATCCCCGAACTGGACGCCGGCGGCGCCGAGCGGACCGTGATCGAGATCGCCGAGGCGGTCGCGACGTCGGGCGGACGGGCGCTGGTCGCCAGCCGCGGCGGGCGGCTGGAGGCCGAACTGGCCGCCGTCGGGGGCGAGCTGATCCGGCTGGACATGAAGACCAAGAACCCGGTCAAGGTCTGGAGCAACGCCGACAGGCTGGCCGAAATCATCGCGGCGAACGGCATCGACATCGTGCATGCCCGCTCGCGCGCTCCGGCCTGGAGCGCGCTGTGGGCCGCGCGCCGCACCGAAACCTGCGTCGTGACCACCTATCACGGCATCTACACCGCCAAGTCAGGCCTCAAGCGCTGGTACAATTCGGTGATGGCCCGCGGCGACGCGGTGATCGCCAATTCCGAATACACCGCCGAGCGGGTCAGGACCGAGCATGGCGATCTGCTGGCGCGGCGGGACCCCGCCCTGTCCCAGCTCCACGTCATCCCGCGCGGTGTGGACACCATCCGCTTCGACCCGGCCGCCGTCAGCGCGGAGCGGGTCGCGGAAGCGAAAGCGGGCTGGGACGTGCCCGAGGGCGCGGCGGTCCTGCTGCTGCCCGCCCGGCTGACACGCTGGAAGGGCCAGGCGCTGGCCATCGAGGCGGTCGCGAAGTTGAACACCGAACGACCGATCGTGCTGGTCTGCGCTGGCGACCCCCAGGGGCGCGAAGCCTATGCGCGGGAGCTGCGGGAGCTGGCGAAGGCGAAGGGAGTGGCCCTGCGCCTGCCTGGCCACGCCGCGGACATGCCCGCCGCCTTCCTCGCCGCAGACGCGGTGCTGAACCCCTCGCTCGAGCCTGAAGCCTTCGGGCGCACCGCCGCCGAGGCGCAGGCCATGGGCGCGCCGGTGGTGGCCGCCGACCATGGCGGCGCGCGCGAGGCGGTGGCGCCGGGGGAGACCGGCTGGCTGGCCGCGCCGGGGGACGCGGACGCGCTGGCCGCCGCCCTGTCCGAAGCCCTGTCGCTGGACGCTGAAGCGCGCGCCGCGCTGGCCGCCAGAGCCCGCGCCCGGATCGTGGCGCGGTTCTCCAAGACGGCGCTGCAGGACGCCACCTTGCGGGTCTATCGCGAGCTTCTACAGTGATGGCCATGACGCCCGCCGATTCCTCCGCCGCCGTCAAGGAGCAGGTGCTGGTCATCCATGAGGGTGACCTGGCCTCGGCCGTGCGCATGCTGGCCGCGGCGAAGATCCTGCGCGAGCGCCACCGCAAGGCGCGCATCACCCTTCTGACCGACGACGCGCACGTCACCCTGCTCAAGCACTGCCCGTATTTCGACGCGGTGGAGCCCGGGCTGGGCGAGGCGGCCAAGAAAGGCTTCTTCGAGCGGATCAAGCTGGCGCGCGCCTCGAAATTCGACCGGGTCTACGATCTCGGCTCGGGCGAGGCGGGGCGCAAGCTGCGCCGGACGATCAGCCTGTCAGGCGGCAAATGGATCGACGCCGCCCCCAATCCGAAAAAGCCCGGCCATCCGTTGGACCAGCAGGCCGCCGCGCTGGGCCGGGCCGGGCTGGGCCCCGACCAGATCACGCCCGGCGCGGCCGCGCCCGCCGAGGCGGACTGGATCGATTTTCTCGCCAAGCGCTCGCGCCAGCTCGATCCCGCCTATTTCGGCATTCACCGCCGCTACGCGCTGTTCGCGCCCGCAGGCGAGGACGTGCCCGCCAAGGACCGCTGGCCGGCCGAGCGCTGGGCGGAGCTGGCGCGCCTGCTGCTGGCCGAGGACATCGAGCCGGTGGTGGTGGGCGGCCCGGCGACCCGCGAGACCGGCAAGGCCGTGATCCGGGGCGCGGAGGGCGCGCGTGACGTGACGGGCCGGGCCAATCTGGTCCAGCTCGCCGGTCTGGGCCGCCAGGCCTCGTGCGTGTTCGGCGAGGACACCGGCCTGTTCCACCTGATCGTGGCGGCGGGCTCGCCCGGCGTCATGCTGCGCGCCGGACAGGGGCTGGACCCCGACAGCGCCCCCAGGGGCGTGGAGACCACGCTGGTCCTGCATGCCGCGACCCTGCCCGACATCGCCGCGGAGGCCGCGGTTCAGGCCATGCGCGCCGCCGGCGGCTTCACCCGAAGCTTCGCCGCAGCGTGAGAAGCCTTGATTTCATGCCCCTGATCGCGATATGCGCATGAGCCGGAGAGCGCGCGTCGCAACGCGATCGCGCGAACCCGCGTTTTTCAGACGGACACCCCCTAGAGCGTTCCACGAACGCCGCCATGATGGAGAAGACGCATAGCCCGACGTCCCCACGCCGCGCCGCCGCCTAAGAAGGAAGGCCCGCGCATCAACAAAGACATCCGCGTCCCGCGGGTCCTGCTCATCGACGAAAACGGCGAGAAGCAGGGCGAGATGCCGGTCGAGGCCGCGCTCGAGGCCGCCGTCGAGGCGGGCCTCGATCTCGTCGAGGTGTCGCCCAACACCAATCCGCCGGTGTGCAAGATTCTTGACTACGGCAAGCTGAAATACGCCGAGCAGAAGAAGAAGGCCGAGGCCAAGAAGAAGCAGAAGACGCAGGATATCAAAGAGATAAAGATGCGTCCGAACATCGACACCCATGACTATGACGTCAAGACGCGGTCGATGCGGCGCTTCTTCGAGGATGGCGACAAGGTCAAGATCACCCTGCGCTTCCGGGGCCGCGAGATGGCCCACCAGGATCGTGGCATGGTCATCTTCGACCGGGTGAAGGCCGATTTCGGCGACATCGCCAAGGTGGAGTTCGAGCCCAAGCTCGAAGGCCGCCAGATGATCATGGTGATGGCGCCACGCTGATCGCGGCGACTGCCTGAGACGGGAAAGGCCGGTCCTGAAGGACCGGCCTTTTGCTTGAACAGTTCCGCGACCTCAGGTTAAGCGACCGCCCTGGGATCGCTTCAAGAGCGATATTGAAATCAAAAACAAATGATGCTCCCTCTTTCTTCTTGTGAGGGGTGCGGTTTGCTCTCATTCTTCCCAAGGGCGAAAAACGATGGGGGCATCAATGTCGCGCATTCCCGTGGCCGCGCTGGCGGCCGGACTGGTTTCCATTTCCGCCGGGGTCGCGCAGGCGCAGCAGCCTGACGCCTCGCTGGCCCCGCACTATGGCGAGATCGGCCTGAACGCGGGCTTCACCCCCGACCCGGCCGTGACCGACATCCGGATCGGCGGGGAGCTGTCGGTTTCCGAGGCCATGTCTGGCCGGGATGGGGGAAACGCGGGGGACGGGCGGTGCCGGGGTTATGTGGATGCCGCGCCTGACCTGGTCCTTGATTACGGCGCAGGGTCGGTCTTCGATCTTTACATCCGCGCCGTCTCGGACGTGGACAACACCCTGCTGGTGCGCGATCCGCGCGGGGCTTGGCACTGCGACGACGACAGCGGCAGCGGGGTGAACGCCGAACTCCACTTCGAGTCCCCGGCCACGGGCCGCTACACGATCTGGGCGGGCGCCTACAGCTCGGGCAACGCCTATGAGCCGGGGCGGATCGAGATTTCCGAACTGTCCGCGGGCGGCTCCGGCTGGGACGCGGACTGGGGCGACGGCTGGACGGACGGCCTGAACTGGGGCGCGGAGCCCATCTATGGCTCGGTGGCCCTGCGCGGCGGGTTCACGCCCGACCCCCACGTGGTCGAGCTTGCCATCGGCGGCACGGTGGACGTGGCCGCGGCGCTGTCGGGTGAAAGCATCGGCAATGCGGGCGACGGTCGGTGCCGGGGCCATGCGGCCTCCGCGCCCGACTACCGGCTGAACTTCACGCCCGGCTCCCTGCCGCTGATCATCAGCGCCGTCTCGGACGCCGACAACACGCTGGTGGTCAACGCGCCGGACGGAAGCTGGCACTGCGACGACGACAGCGGCAGCGGGGTGAACGCGCAGATCCGCTTCGACAGCCCCCGCTCGGGCCAGTACGACATCTGGGTCGGCGCCTATTCCAGCGGCCGCAGCTACGAGGACGGACGGCTGGAAATCTCCGAGCTGGGCGCCCGGCGCAAATAGGCCGTCCGCTGGCGGCGGGCCTTGCAATCAGGCCCGCCCGCGCGTATGACCCCCGCTTCAATCACGACCGGTCCGGGCCCACGACATGCCTGGCGGGTCGAAACGCGACCCGGCCCCGCCCCGGCGAGGCCGCGACAAGGAGAGCGAAAATGTCGAAGATGAAGACCAAGAGCGGCGCGAAGAAGCGCTTCAAGGTCACCGGCACCGGCAAGGTGCTGGCGGCCCAGTCCGGCAAGCGGCACGGCATGATCAAGCGGACGCCCAAGCAGATCCGCCAGAAGCGCGGGACCGACACACTGGCGGCCCCCGACGCGAAGATCGTGAAGACCCACTACCTGCCCTACAGCCGCTGAGGCTGACGGCGCACCGCTGTTTGAAGGACTGAGATCATGGCCCGAGTTTCCGCCGGACCCGCCTCCCACGCCCGCCACCGCAAGGTCATCAAGGCTGCCAAAGGCTATTACGGCCGCCGCAAGAACACCTTCCGCGTCGCCAATCAGGCGGTGGAGAAGGCCGGTCAGTACGCCTATCGCGACCGCCGCGCGAAGAAGCGCAATTTCCGCTCCCTGTGGATCCAGCGCATCAACGCCGCCGCGCGTCTCAACGAGATGACCTACTCGTCGTTTATGAACGGGCTGGCGAAAGCCGGCATCGAGCTGGACCGCAAGGTTCTGGCCGATCTGGCCGTTCGCGAGCCCGAAGCCTTCTCCGCCCTGGCCAAGCAGGCCCAGGACGCTCTGGCGTAAGCCAGCCGCAGGCTTCAAGCGCGGGAGTTTCATCCCGCCGCGAGATCGACGCCCGCCTGCGGACCCCGCAGGCGGGCGTTTTTCTTTCCCCGCCCGCATCACCGTTTGAGCCGCGCGGCAGGCGCGGCTAAGACAGCCCCGCCGCCGGACCGGACGGGGCGAGAGGGACGAGCATGACCGACACCACCGAGCTGAACGCGCTGGAAGGCCGCCTGACCGAGCAGGTCGAGGCCGCCGCCGATCTCAAGGCGCTGGACGACATCCGCGTCTCCGCCCTGGGCAAGAAGGGCGAGGTCTCGCTGATGATGCGCGAGCTGGGACGCATGACGCCCGAGCAGCGTCAGGTGATGGGCCCGGCGCTGAACGGCCTGAAGGACCGGCTGGGCGCGCTGATCGACGCGCGCAGGGACGCGCTGGAAAACGCCGCGCTGGACGCCGCGCTGGCCAGCGAGCGGGTGGACGTCACCCTGCCCGCGCCGCGCGAGCCGAAGGGCTCGCTCCACCCGGTCAGCCAGGTGATGGAAGAGCTCGCCGTGATCTTCGCGGACATGGGCTTCGCGGTGGCCGAGGGGCCGGACGTGGAGGACGACTTCCATAACTTCACCGCCCTGAACTTCCCCCCCGACCACCCCGCGCGCGACACCCACGACACCTTCTTCATGCAGGCCCCCGAGGGCCAGCTTCCCAAGGTGCTGCGCACCCACACCTCGCCGGTGCAGATCCGCACCATGATGAGCGGGAAACCGCCCATCCGCATCATCGCGCCCGGCCGGGTCTACCGGAACGACTGGGACCAGACCCACACCCCGATGTTCCATCAGGTCGAGGGGCTGGTGATCGACCGCGAGACCCATATGGGTCATCTGAAGGGCTGCCTGATCGACTTCATCGCCGCCTTCTTCGAGACCGATCAGGTCGAGGCGCGCTTCCGCCCCCACCACTTCCCCTTCACCGAGCCCAGCGCGGAGATGGACGTGCGTTATGAGCGCGTGGGCGACGCGGTGAAGGTGGGCTCGGGCGACAGGTGGATGGAGATTCTGGGCTGCGGCATGGTCCATCCCAACGTGATCCGCGCCTGCGGGCTGGACCCCGACGAGTATCAGGGCTTCGCCTTCGGCATGGGGGTGGATCGTCTGGCCATGCTCAAATACGGCATGAGCGACCTGCGCCCCTTCTTCGAGCCCGACCCGCGCTGGCTGGCCCATTACGGCTTCAGCCCGCTCCTGCAGGCGAACCTCGCGACCGGCCTGAGCTGAGGACCCCGAGATGAAATTCACGCTTTCCTGGCTCAAGGATCATCTTGAGACCGACAAGACGCTCGACGAGATCGCCGAGGCCATGACCATGGCGGGCCTCGAGATCGAGGAGATCGAGAACCCGGCGGCGAAGCTCGCCGCCTTCACGGTCGCCCACGTCACCGACGCCCGGCCGCACCCGGACGCGGACAAGCTGCGCGTATGCACCGTGGAGACGGTGGACGGCACGAAACAGATCGTGTGCGGCGCGCCGAACGCGCGCGCGGGCATGACCGCGATCTACGCGCCGCTGGGCGCGTACATCCCCGGTCTGGATTTCGCCCTCGACCCCAAGCCGCGCAAGATCCGCGGCGTGGAGAGCCACGGCATGCTGTGCTCGACCAAGGAACTCGAAGCGGGCGAGGACCATGACGGCATCGCGGATCTCGCCGGCGACTGGCCGGTGGGCACGCCCGCGGCCAAGGCGCTGGGCTTCGATGATCCGGTGATCGATTTCGAGGTCACGCCGAACCGCCCCGACTGGCTGGGCGTGCACGGCATCGCGCGCGATCTCGCCGCGGCGGGGGTGGGCGCGCTGAAGACCGCGCCTGTGGAACCGATCAAGGGCGCTTTCCCGTGCCCGGTGCGGATCGAGACGGACTGGCCCGAGGCCTGCCCGGTCTTCGCGGGCCGGGTGATCCGCGGCGTGAAGAACGGGCCGTCGCCCGACTGGCTGAAAGCCCGCCTGAAGGCCATCGGCCTGCGCCCCATCAACGCGCTGGTGGACGTCACCAACCTGATCTCCTACGACCGCGCGCGGCCGCTGCACGTCTATGATCTGGCGAAGATCGGCCCGGTCGTCCGTGCACGGAAGGGTGCAGGCGACGCCGACCGGTTCGAGGCTCTGGACGAGCGCGAATACACGCCCGCCGCCCACCACTGCGTGATCGCGGACGACGAGCGCTGTCTGGGCCTGGGCGGCGTGATGGGCGGCGAGCATTCGGGCTGCACGGACGCCACGACGGACATGTTCATCGAGAGCGCCTGGTTCGATCCGGCCATCACCCGCGTCACGGGCCGGGAGACCGGCATCAACTCGGACGCCAAGTACCGCTTCGAGCGCGGCGTGGACCCCGAGACCGTCCTGCCGGGGCTCGAGCTGGCCACCCGCCTGATCCTCGATCTGTGCGGCGGCGAGCCGTCAGAGGTCTTTGTCGCGGGCGAGGTTCCGGGCCGTCCCGCGCCGATCCGCTTCGATCCCGCCCGGGTGGAGAAAATCACCGGGCTGGCGCTGTCCGATGACCGCATCGCTCACATCCTGACCGCGCTGGGCTTCGATGCGGACCGGTCGCAGACGCCGTGGAGCGTCGCCGTGCCGAGCTGGCGGCGGGACGCGAGCCAGGCGGCGGACCTGATCGAGGAGATCGCTCGGATCGAGGGCTATGACCGCTTGCCGACCGTCTCCCTGACCCGGCCCGCCGGGCGGCTGGAGGCGCCCGCCACCGAGCTTCAGAACCGGGTGCGCGCCGCGCGCCGGGCGACCGCCGTGCGCGGCTATCAGGAGGCGGTGACCTGGTCGTTCTGCCACACCGATCAGGCCGCCCTGTTCGGCGGCCATGGCGAGGGCCTGCGGCTGGCCAACCCGATTTCATCGGAACTCGACGTGATGCGGCCCAGCGCGCTGATCCATCTGGTCACCGCGCTGCAGAAGGCCGCCGACCGGGGCATGGACGACGCGCGCCTGTTCGAGGCCGGGCCGATCTATCTCGACGACACTCCCACGGGCCAGAAGACCGTGATCGCCGCGGCGCGCCGTGTGGTCTCGGGCCGGGACTGGCGCGGCGGGTCCGCGCCGGACGTGTTCGACGCCAAGGCCGACGCCATGGCCGCGCTGGACGCCGCGGGCGCGCCGGTGGCCAATCTGCAGGCCGCGCCCGAGGCGCGTGGCTGGTGGCATCCGGGCCGCTCGGGCGTGCTGCGTCTTGGTCCGAAACTGGTGCTGGCCGAGTTCGGCGAGATCCATCCCCGCGTGCTCAAGGCGCTGGGCGTGGAGGGCCGGGTGATCGCCTTCGAAGCGGTGCTCGACGCGATCCCGTCCGCGCGCCGGAAGGATCTGAAAACCCGCCCCGCGATGGAGATCAGCGACCTGATGCCGGTGCGGCGCGACTTCGCCTTCCTCGCCCCCGCCGATCTGCCCGCGGCGGACCTGCTGCGCGCGGTGCAGGGCGCGGACAAGGCGCTGATCACTGACGTGTCGCTGTTCGACCGCTATGAGGGCGAACGGCTGGGCGACGGCGTGGTCTCGCTGGCGGTGGAGGTCACGATCCAGCCGAAGGACAAGACCCTGACCGACAAGGAGATCGAGGCGGTCTCGGACAGGGTCGTCGCCGCCGCCGAAAAGGCCGGAGCGACGCTGCGGCGCTGAGACTGGCGCATGCGGAACACGAAAAGGCCCCGGACGCGCGTCCGGGGCCTTTGTCGTTTCGAAAGACCGGAACCGGTCTAGAAAGGCAGGATGTTGCGCTGGCGCGAATAGGCGAGGTAGCCGATGTTCGCCCCGGCCCGCAGGCCCACGCCCGAGCGGATCGGCGCCAGGGTGATGTTGTTGGCGCGCTGATAGTTCACGCCCAGCCCCGCGATCAGATAGGCGCTGCCCTCCACGCCGGGGAAGCGCTGGTAGATCCAGTTGGGGTCGTCGAGATTGTAGACCAGCGTGAAGGTCCGGCTGGCGTTGCCGCCCGCGTCGAAGCCCACCGACGGTCCCTGCCAGAACACCGGATAGCGCGAGGCGTCGCCCTTCAGGACCAGATCGCCCTGGCCGTAGCGCAGGCCCACGCCCACCGCGCCGGACAGCTCCTCGCCCACGACATAGCCCACCGGCTCGCCCAGGTCAGAGAAGACCCGCTCGACCACGCTGGCCGCGGCCTCGGCGGTCACGCCGAAGAAGTCGGCCACCGCCTCGACGATCTCGTCGGAGGAGTAGGTCTCGCGGTCGGTCTCGGCATAACCCGGCCCGCCATCGAGCTGGCTTTCGGTCCGGGTCGCGCAGGCGCTCAGGGGCAGGATCGCCGCGCAGGCGGCAAGGGCCAGCAGGGGCCGGAGGGAGCGGATCATCGGCTCGCCTTTCATTCCAGTCATTTGGTTCAGCCGCCATGAGGGCGGCCAATCATGTTTTCTGTGAGGCGGGCCGGTTAACGCGCGCTTAAGCCCGGCTCGTCCGGCGAGGGGCCCGCGGCCCGCGGCGTGTCGTCCGCCAGACGGGGGAAACGCAGCAGACGCCCGCGAAGCTCCGCCTCCAGCCCCATGGGCAGAGCGGTCTCCAGCGTTTCGGCGTCCAGCCGGAAATCGCCTTCCTCGGAGACGCCTGCGATCTGGTCCTCCCGGCCATAGCCCATGGACCAGTCGCTGAAATGGCGCGCGTCGAGCGGGTCGCGGCTCAGGACCACGATGCCGAAATGGCGATGATCGGCGAGGATGGAGCCGAAAATGGCGTCCAGCGCGGCGGGCGGACCCTCCAGCACCTGCATGAAGTTCCGGCCATTGTACATCATCAGGCCCGAGACGCCCTCGGCCCGGTTGCGATAGCGGGCCACGCCCACGATCTCGGCGATGTCGCGATCCTGCACGTCAGGATGCGCGGTCGATATGTAAACCAGCTGTTCCAATCAGATCGCCCGCTCTTGCTTCACGCGCGGCGCCCCTCGCGCCAGCGCAACTTCAAGCCCTCACCCCGCGCCATCACTGTATCAAGATAGAGACCGAAGTTGGGCGCTGGCATGGAGGTGGAGGCCTCATTGCATCGCGGCGCGGCCCGGACCGCCCGTCCCGCTTGGCGAAACGGTCCGCCGATGCTACCTCCCGCGCCATGAGCACCAGACCTGAAAACATCCGCAACTTCTCCATCGTGGCCCATATCGACCACGGCAAGTCCACGCTGGCCGACCGGCTGATCCAGGTCACCGGCGGGCTGACCACGCGCGAGATGAAGGAGCAGGTGCTCGACAACATGGAGCTCGAGCGCGAGCGGGGCATCACCATCAAGGCCCAGACCGTCCGGCTGAACTATCATGCCAAGGACGGGCAGGACTACGTGCTCAACCTGATCGACACGCCCGGCCACGTGGATTTCGCCTACGAGGTCTCGCGCTCGCTTTACGCCTGCGAGGGCGCGCTGCTGGTGGTGGACGCCGCCCAGGGGGTCGAAGCCCAGACGCTGGCGAACGTGTATCAGGCCATCGACGTCAATCTCGAGATCGTGCCGGTCCTGAACAAGATCGATCTGCCGGCCGCCGAGCCCGACCGGGTGCGCGCCCAGATCGAGGACGTGATCGGCATCGACGCCTCCGAGGCGGTCGAGATCTCCGCCAAGACCGGGCTGGGCATCGAGGACGTGCTCGAAGCCATCGTCGCCCGCCTGCCTGCGCCCGCAGCGGGCGACCCGGACGCGCCGCTCAAGGCGCTGCTGGTGGACAGCTGGTATGACGCATACCTGGGCGTGATCTGTCTGGTGCGGATCATGGAAGGCACCCTGAAGAAGGGTCAGCGGGTTCGCCTGATGGGCACGGGCGCGAGCTACAACGTGGATGGGGTGGGCGTGTTCCGGCCCGCGAAAGAGACCGTGGAGGCGCTCGGTCCGGGCGAGATCGGCTTCCTGAACGCCTCGATCAAGCAGGTCCGCGACGCGCGGGTCGGCGACACCATCACCGAAGAAAAGCGCCCCACCTCGGGCATGCTGCCGGGCTTCAAGCCCGCCGTGCCGGTGGTGTTCTGCGGCCTGTTCCCGGTCGACGCCAACGATTTCGAGGATCTGCGCGACGCGGTCGAGCGGCTGGCGCTGAACGACGCCTCGTTCAGCTTCGAGATGGAGACCTCCGCCGCGCTGGGCTTCGGCTTCCGTTGCGGCTTCCTGGGCCTTCTGCATCTGGAAGTCATCCGCGAGCGTCTGGAACGCGAATACAATGTCGACCTGATCACCACCGCCCCGTCGGTGATCTACAAGATCGCCATGACCGACGGCTCGGTGATCGACCTGCACAATCCCGCCGACATGCCCGATCCGGTGAAGGTGGACACCATCTCCGAGCCTTGGATCAAGGCTACCATCCTGGTGCCCGACGAGTATCTGGGCGGTGTGCTCAAGCTGTGCGAGGACCGGCGCGGCATCCAGAAGGAGCTCACCTATGCGGGCAGCCGGGCCATGCTGGTCTATGAACTGCCGCTCAACGAGGTGGTGTTCGACTTCTACGACCGGCTGAAAAGCGTCACCAAGGGCTATGCCAGCTTCGATTATCAGTTCGTCGAGCACCGCGAGGGCGATCTGGTCAAGATGTCCATCCTGGTCAATGACGAGCCGGTGGACGCGCTGTCGATGATCGTCCACCGCGCCCGCGCCGAAGCGCGCGGCCGGGGCATGTGCGAGAAGCTCAAAGACCTGATCCCGCGGCACATGTTCAAGATCCCGATCCAGGCGGCCATCGGCGGCCGGATCGTCGCCCGCGAAACCCTCTCCGCCCTGCGCAAGGACGTGACCGCGAAATGCTATGGGGGCGACGCCAGCCGCAAGCGCAAGCTTCTGGACAAGCAGAAGGCGGGCAAGAAGAAGATGCGCCAGTTCGGCCGCGTGGAAATCCCGCAGGAAGCCTTCATCGCCGCGCTGAAGATGGACGACGACTAGGGACGGCGCGTCATCAGGCGGCGGCTTTTCGCACGGCGTCGCAGACCGTCTCGACGGCCTGTTCGATGACGTCGGCCTCGCCTTCGGCCATCACCCGGATCAGCGGTTCGGTGCCTGATTTGCGCACGAGCAGACGCCCCTTGCCGTCCAGCAGGGCCTCGGCTTTGGCGATGGCGTCCTGCACGGGGCCTGCGCTCATGGGGTCCGCGCCGGTCTCGAAGCGGACATTGCGCAGAAGCTGGGGCACCGGTTCGAACACGTTCAGCAGCCTGCTGGCCTTGCCGCCCTGCTCGATCAGCAGCGCCATCACCTGCAGCGCGGCGATCAGCCCGTCGCCGGTGGTGGCGAAATCGCTCAGCACGATGTGGCCCGAGGCCTCCCCGCCCAGATTGGCGCCGCCCGCGCGCATGGCCTCGACCACGTAGCGGTCGCCGACCTTGGCGCGCTCGAGCTTGAGCCCGGCGGTCTCGAGCTTGCGTTCCAGTCCCAGATTGGACATCTGGGTCGCCACGACATGGCCGTTCGCCAGGCGCCCCGACCGCTTCCAGCCCAGGGCGATCAGGCCCAGGATCTGGTCGCCGTCCACCACCCGCCCGGTCTCGTCGGAGAGGATCACCCGGTCCGCGTCCCCGTCCAGCGCCACGCCGATGTCCGCGCGGAAGCGGCGCACCGCGTCCGCCAGTCCCTCGGGATGGACCGCGCCGCAGCCGTCATTGATGTTGAACCCGTCCGGCGCGTTGTTGATCGGAATGACGTCCGCGCCGAGCTCCCAGAACACCTTGGGCGCGGCCTTGTAGGCGGCGCCGTTGGCGCAGTCGACCACCACCCTGAGGCCCGACAGCCGGAGCTGGCGGGGCACGGTGGCCTTGACGATCTCCACGTAGCGCGCCTCGGATTCGTCGATGCGGCGCGCCCGGCCCATGTCGCGCGGATCGGCCAGGCCGTCCGTCAGGTCGGAATCGATCAGGCTCTCGATCTCGATCTCGGCGCTGTCGGGCAGCTTGTAGCCGTCCGGCCCGAACAGCTTGATGCCGTTGTCATGGTAGGGGTTGTGGGACGCGGTGATCATCACGCCCATGTCCGCCCGCAGCGAGCGGGTCAGCATCGCCACGCCCGGCGTGGGCAGGGGTCCGAACTGGACCACGTCCATGCCCGCGCTCGTGAAACCCG
This sequence comes from Glycocaulis profundi, assembly GCA_007050995.1. Classification (GTDB taxonomy): domain Bacteria; phylum Pseudomonadota; class Alphaproteobacteria; order Caulobacterales; family Maricaulaceae; genus Glycocaulis; species Glycocaulis profundi. The sequence goes on from VJOU01000006.1 coordinate 131,244, forward strand.
CCACCAGCGCGGCCTCCAGCGCATAACCTGACAGCCGGGTGTCCTTGCCGATCACCACCGAGTGCCGGTGACCGCCCGCCCGGCGGAAATACCGCGCCGAGGCGAGGCCCAGCCGCAGAGCGGTCTCCGCGGTCATGGGAAACTGGTTGATCGTGCCGCGCACGCCGTCGGTTCCGAAATAACGCTTGGTCATCAGCCGCGTCCTGTCGTCCGCTCAGGGGGAGCGGGTTATACCTCATTTTGGCTAACGAGGCGGAAACCTCATCCGTCCAGCCCCGTGCGACCGGTCTTGCGCCAGTCGGCCAGGAAGGCCTCCAGCCCGCTGTCGGTCAGCGGATGGCGGACCATCTGGTCGAAGATTTTCGGCGGAAGCGTGGCGGCGTCGCAGCCTGCGAGCGCGGCGGCCTCCACATGGGCGGGCGAGCGCAGCGAGGCGGCCAGCACCGAGGTGTCGTAGCCATAGCGGTCGTACACGTCCCGGATCGCGGCCAGAAGCCCGATGCCGTCTCCGCCCATGTCCTCGATCCGGCCCACGAAGGGCGAGATGAAGCTGGCGCCCGCCTTGGCGGCCAGAAGCGCCTGATTGAGCGAGAAGCACAGGGTCACGTTCGTGGGGATGCCGTCCTGCGACAGCGCCCGGCAGGCGATCAGGCCGTCCGCGGTCAGGGGCAGCTTGACCACCACGTTCGCCGCGATGTCGCGCAGGCGGCGGCCCTCGGCGATCATCCCCTCCGCGTCGGTGGCGACGACCTCGGCGCTGATGGGCCCCTCCACCGCTTCGCAGATTTCCGCGATGCGCTCGAAAATGCCCGCTCCGGCCTTGGCGATCAGAGAGGGGTTGGTCGTCACCCCGTCGACCAGCCCAGCCGCGGCGCGCTCGCGGATTTCGCCGATGTCGGCGGTGTCGAGGAATATCTGCATGAGGCGGGCTCCTTGGCTGTCGGCGTCTGTAATCTGTTGAACCCCCGATCACGCCCGTCCGCAAGCCCCGCCGCTTGTCATCGCCGGGTGGAGAACACCCACAGCCGCGCCAGCAGGTAGTTCAGCCCCAGAGCCGCGCCGGAACCGGCGGCGACGGAGACCGCGGCGGTGGCGGGGTTCGTGGGAAGCTGCCCGATCATCGCGGCGTAGACCAGATAGTTCAGCGCGATGCCCGCGGCCTGCGCGGCGAGGAAACGGGCGAAGCGGGACTGGGGCCGGGTGCGGCGGCGGAAGGTCCAGACCCTGTGCAGCACGAAGGTGGCCGCCACGGCCAGCACGAAGGCGCAGGCGCGCGCGCCCAGAGGGCCGGCCAGATCGCTCCAGATGAGAAGCGCGGTGGTGCCCGCGTCGATGGCGAAGCCCAGCGCCCCGACGGCGGCGAAGCGGGCGAAGGTGCGCCTTTCGGCGGCCCCCCTCGCGCGTTTGACGGATCGGGTCATGACGTGGGCGGCGGCGGGGCCGGCACGGCGAGATAGGCCAGAAGGCGCGACTGGATTGAGGCGCGGCGCACGGTGTCCAGCACCAGCCCCGCATACAGCGACATCGCCGACAGCAGGGCCAGTCCCATGGCCAGGATCGCGGTGGGCAGGCGCTCGACCAGCCCGGTCTCCAGAAACTGCGCGACCACGGGCGCCCCCGACGCCACGCTCGCCAGCGCGAGCAGGGCAGCCAGGACGCCATAAGAGAGGACGGGCCGGGAGTCCTTCAGAAGCTGGACGATCCTCAGGGCGATGCGCCCGCCGTCGCGGAAGGTCCTCAGCTTGCTGGCGCCGCCTTCGGGCCGCTCGCGATAGCGCACCGGCGTCTCCGCGCAGGGCAGCTGCAGCTCCAGCGCGTGAATGGTGATCGCGGTTTCGATGTCGAACCCGCGGACGGTCGCGGGGAAACTCTTCACGAACCGGCGGGAGAAGACGCGGCAGCCGGTGAAGATGTCGGTGAACGCGCCGCCGAACAGGGCCCGCACGACCGCGTTGAACCCTTCATTGCCCAGCGCGTGGCCGGGCCGGTGCGCGTCCGCGGATTCAGGCGCGCGCGCGCCGGCCACCATGTCCAGAGGCCCCTCGCGCAGGGCCTTCACCATGCCCGGCAGGGCTGAAAGGTCGTATGTGCCGTCCGCGTCCGCCATCACATAGATGTCCGCCTCGATGTCGGCGAAAAGGCGGCGGACCGCGGCGCCCTTGCCCTTTCGCGGCTCGAACAGCACCTCCGCGCCTGCAGACCGGGCGAGCGCGGCCGTGTCGTCGGACGAATTGTTGTCGCACACCACGATCCGCGCGCCGGGCAGCGCCGCGCGCGCCTCGGCGATCACGTTCTGGATCGCGGCGGCCTCGTCATGGGCGGGCAGGAGGATGGCGATGGCGGGCTCGGTCATGCGGTCTCCGGACGCCTGCAGGCGCGCCACGCGGCGTACAGCGCCAGCCCCGCCGCCGCAAGTCCGAGGACGGCGGCCAGCACCGGGCGCCCGAGCGCGGAGAGCTGGGCGGCGTCGATCAGGCAGTCGGACGCCGACAGGTCGTACCGACGGTCCGGTCCCTTGTCCGCGCAGCCTGAAAACAGCGAAAGCTGGAGCGTCATCCCCAGCGCCAGAAGACCCGCCGACCAGGACGCCAGCGCCGGGGCGATCAGGCGAGATCCCCGCCATCCAGCCGCCACCACCACAATCAGCGCCGGGGCGAGAATGTGCAGATACCAGCCCGGCGTGCCCGAACCCGCGCCGGTGAAGGCGATCCGCACCATCAGGTGATAGACCAGCCCCGCGGCCATTGGCGCGGCCATGAACAGTGGCAGCAGCGTCGCGGGCGGCAGGGACCGCGCCCGCCAAAGACAGCGCGCGAGCACGAAGCCCATCAGCAGGACCGGCCCGGCGAGCAGGATCTCCGGCGGCCGGGCCAGCGACCACGTCCCGGCCCAGGCGAAGCTCCCGGCGATGGCGGCGAGACCCCGGGCGAGGGCGGACAGGGAGAAATTCTCCCCCAGACCGGCGAGCACGGAGCCTTCCTCTGCGAAGCGGATGAACTCGTCCCCGCCGGTGGGCGTGCCGTGGGCGGCGAGCTGCCACACATAGAACCAGCCGCCGATCAGGCCCGCCGCCAGCGCCGTGGAGATCATCGCCTTCAGCCGCTCCGCCTGACGCTTCTCCGCCAGCCATCGCCAGCCCAGCCACGCCATCACCCCCGCCGAGATCGGCAGGAAGAAGGCCTTCGTCAGCAGCCCCAGGCCCAGCCACAGCCCCAGAAGGGCGCCCGACCGCATGGTGTGCCCTTCCGCCTCCATCTCCAGCGTCTGCCGGAAGGCGAGCGCGGCCAGCAGCAGGCACAGCGCGTCATTGCCCAGCCGGGCCATCTCGGGGAAGAACTGGGGGAACAGGAAGGGCCAGGCCGCCATCACCGCCCCCAGCCCCGGCGTTATCCCCGGCAGGCGGCGGCAGGCGGCCTCCACCCCGATCACGAGCCCCGCGAACGCCATCAGCCAGCTCGTCAGCCTCAGGGCGGCGAAATGATCCACCCAGTTCAGATGCTGGCTGGCCAGGAAGACCGGCGTCATAAGCAGGTAATAGAGCGGCGGGTGCTGAGCCTGCCAGTTGGGCGCGGAATCGGGCGTGAACGCCGCGGGCGGGCGCGCGGTGCGCGGCCCCGCATCGGGGGTCCAGTCGCGATAGGAGACGCCGAAGGGCGGGTCGAAGGGTGGCGTTCCCGAATAGGCGTGCGGTCCGGGATAGTCGCGCACGGCGCGGTCCAGCCGGTCCTCGCCATACACCGGGATGCGCCCGTCATGGGCGATCTGCGACAGGCTGGACCAGTGGGCGGGCTCGTCGAAGCCCTCGAAGGGCGGGAGTATCAGAAGATGGGCCAGCCCCGCCAGCAGGGCGGCGGCGAGCATGATCCGCCGGGGCATAAACCCCCGCACCGGTCAGTCTCCGTCAGGCAGGATGGTCACGCGGATGGAGCGGATGACCACTTCCCGGCCCAGCCCCTCGGGGTCAGGCCAGATGCCGACGGCCTCGTTGTTGTTGGCGACGGCGTCCTCGGGCGCGGTCCACTCGAAGCTGACCGTGCTCCAGTCGGGGGACAGATCGACTTCACGCCAGCCGGAATCGCCATAGCCGATCGTGAAATAGCCGATCCGCGCGGTGTAGGGCCCCGCCGCGCTCGACGCGCGCACCTGCATCTCGATCCTCAGCCTGCGGCCCGCGATGCGATCCTCGAACTCAGGGGGCGGGATGGCGGCCACGCCCGCGCTCATGGTTCCGGCGGCCTCGAAACTCGCGTCCGCGCGCGCCCGCGCGACGGGTCCGTCAGACGAGGTCGGATCGAACCGGACCGACGTGCCCGGTCCCGGTATGAGGTCGGACAGCGCCTCGCCCGCCACGATGAAGGCGGTGTCGGTCACGGTGGGGGTCAGGCCCGTGGGGCGCATGGTCAGGGCGGCGGCGATCATGGCGCATGCCGCCAGTCCGGCGGCGGGGTAGAAGACCCAGTCGGGCACGGAGTGCCGGGTCAGGCGTGAGATCGCGGCGCGGGGCATGACGGCTCTGGGCTCGAAGACATCAGGAGCGGGGCACAATGGCCCGTCCCTCCTCGCGCCGCAACGGCCTGTCACGCCTGTCAGCGGCCTGAGGGCCGCACCACCTCCAGCACGGTGCGCGCCAGGATCACGGCATCGCGCCAAAGCGACCAGTTGCGCGCGTACCAGGCGTCCAGCCGGGCGCGCTCGGCGAAGGTGGTCGCGTTGCGTCCGTTGACCTGCCACATCCCGGTGATCCCCGGGCGCATCCGCTCATAGGCGTGGATCGCCTCGCCATAGACCGGCCTCTGCTCGGGCATCATCGGCCGGGGGCCGACCAGGCTCATCTCCCCGCGCAGGACGTTCACCAGCTGGGGCAGCTCGTCGAGATTCAGACGGCGGATGATGCGCCCGACAGGAGTGATGCGCGGATCGTCGGTCAGCTTCTGATACGCGTTCCATTCCGCCGCCTTGGCCGGGTCGGCCTCCAGAAGCGCCCGCAGCCGCGCGTCGGCGTCCACGGCCATGGAGCGGAATTTCAGGCAACCGAACGTTCGTCCGTTTCTTCCGATCCGGCTCTGGACATACAGGGCAGGACCGCCATCGGCCCGCGTCAGCACCGCCAGAAGCGCCATCAGGGGCGACAGCAGCACGAGCGCCAGCGCCGCGCCACACAGATCGGCGGCGCGCTTGACCACGGCGCCCGCGGGGCGGTCGAGCGGATCGCCGACGCGCATGACCAGCCCCTCTGCGGGCGGGTAGTCGATCACGTCCAGGCTGGCGCCGCTGACCTGTCCCAGAGCGGGCTGGTAGTAGAAGCTCCGCCCCCGCGCGCCCAGCCATGACGCCAGCCGGGCGGCGGCGGGCTGTCCCGGCTCGTCGGCCGTCAGGAAGATGGTCCGCGGCCCCAGCGCCTCCAGCCGCGCGGCGAGGGCGTCGGATTCCAGCCCGGCCAGCTCGTCCAGATCGGCGAAGCGTTCGGGCTGCAGGCCGTGGCCTGAGTTGAAATCCAGAAGACGGCTCGCCGCCTCCCAGCGTCCGCGGGGCGCGATCACCGCGACCGGCTCCATCCACGACCCCGCGGCCATCAGCGCCGCCCGGGCGGCCAGCCGCAGCCCGAGCAGGACCAGCGCGGCGGGCGCCCACATGAGCGCGGAGGCCGGAACCATGCCCGGATGCTCGATCGCGGCGAACGTCGCGGAGGCGGCGAGAAACGCGGTCACGGAGAGCTGGAACAGGGGGCGGACCTGATTGGACGGGCTCTGGCGCACCCGGTAGTGGCCTTTCCCGCGCAGCCAGATCAGCCCAGCGGCGGCAAGGCCGCCCGTGATCAGGAGATGCGCCGCGCCGTTCGCGCTTTCGGGCAGAACAAAGCAGGAGATCAGGGCGAGCGCGGCCAGCGCGGACATGTCCGTGAACGCGAACACGCCGGGGCCGGTCAGGGCGGAAAGAAGTCCCCGCCGCGGGGCCCGAGCATATCGGCTCGCGTGAATCTCAATATGGGCCATCTGCGTCCCGCTCTCCCCTGTCGGACACGCCATGGGCGGGCCCTCAGGAAAGCTTACGCAATTTTCCTGCCGGGTTGCAGGAGGGAGAAACCCACACCCAGGGCGAGGGCGGCGTGGTGCCATTCCTGCCAGAGTCCGTAGCCGACGAGCACGTTCACCAGCCAGACCCCGACCACGAAGGCCAGGCTGATCCAGGCGGGACGCGACAGGCGGACGCGGCCGATCCAGGCCCCCAGAGCGCCCAGAGCGGCGGCGACCAGCCCTGCCCCGACCAGGCCGCCCTCCAGCCACAGGTGCAGCGGCGCGTTGTGCACGTGCAGCGGCAGAAGCTCGATGGTCATGCCCCTCAGCTCGGTGGTGTCGTTGAGCACCCGCGTGGCGTCCAGCCCATGCCCGGTGATCGGACGCTCGGCGATCAGTGCGTTCGCGTAGGCCCAGATCTCCAGCCGCCACTCCCAGGACAGCGGGACTGAGTCGCGCATGTCCTGAGGAATCACCGACAGCACCGCCGCCATCAGGACCGGCCCCGCCAGGATCAGCAGGGCGGTTCCCCAGATGATGGCCTGCAGCGTGGCGCGCGGACGCAGCGCGGCCAGCGCCGCGGCGACCGACCCGGCGGCCAGCCCCACCATGTTCGCATGCATGTTGAAGGCCCCGGCGGCGACGACCAGCAGGATCGCGCAGGCCACCGCCAGCAGGCGCGCGCCCGTCCGTCCCGCGCACCACAGCATCACCGCCGCCGCGCCGCCGAACATGATCGCGGGCGTGGCGGCCCGGCTGAGCGTGCGGTTGATGAAGGGCATCAGCCCGTCCAGCGTGCCTTCATAGCCTTCCACCGCCAGCTTGTAGCTCATGTTCAGGTGGCCCTGGGTCAGGGCCTCCATGAACAGATAGCCCAGCGCCGCCAGCGCGCAGAACACCGCCCAGGGCCGGGCGGCGGCCCGTGTCTCTTCCCCCATCCGGCTGACCGCGAAGGGCAGCAGGGCGAAGACCGGGGTGGCGAAGGCCAGCTTGTAGAGCTCTTCGGGTTTCTCGTAGGGCGACCAGGCGAAGCTCAGGCAGTACCAGCCCAGAGCGGCGAGCGTCAGAACGAGGGCTGGCGAAGGGCGTCTCAGATACGGCCACAGGGCGCGGAACGGGGCCGCGCCCAGCCCCGCCAGCCAGACCAGCGGCGCCAGGCCCAGCCCGCCCGCGCCGGTCAGCAGGAAGGCCAGCGGCATGGAGATCCGCCAGGCCCAGAGCGTGCGCCGCTCCAGCTTCATTCCGCCTCGATCCCTTCAAACAGGCCCGGTTCCGGTTCGCGGTTCCATGCGGCGAGATGGGCTGCCCCGTCACGGACATGGGCCAGGCTCCAGCGGCCGGTCTTCATCTTCGCGTCGCCGGTCCCGCCCAGCAAGGGATGGAAATAGCGCAGGACGCCGTTCGAGGAGATCACCAGCACGGTGTCGCCCGGCTCGCCCGCCGCGAGGATCCCGTCCAGCACCGCCTTGGCGTTCTTCGCGATCACGTCCGCGGACGGCGTCCAGCCTGCGCCTTCAGGGACGATGGAGCGTTCGCGCCAGTCCTCGATGGCGGCTTCGCCCCACCGGGTCGCGATTTCGGCGTCCGAGCGTCCGCCCCATTGGCCGTAGTCGATTTCCTTGAGGCGCTCGTCGATTTCGAACACGCCGCCGAAACCGCAGGCGTCCGCGGCGATCTCCGCGCCGATGCGGGTGCGCTTGAGCGGTCCGGCGATGATCCGGCCGGGGATGCGTCCCGCGGCTTTGAGCGCCTCGCCGAAGCGGGCGGACTGGGCGCGGCCGTGATCGGTCAGGGGCAGGTCCTCGCGCGCGCCCACCCAGACCGGCGTGTCTCCGGGTCCGAACGTGTTGCCGTGGCGGGCGAGCACGATCAGCATCAGACGATCTCTCCCTCCGCCGCGACGATGCCCGCCGCGATCTCGGCGTCCCGCGGGCTGTCCACCGACCACGGCGTGCGCCCGCGATAATCGGTCAGCACGATGCGGATCGGAATGCCGTTCTCCAGCGCGCGCAGCTGTTCGAGGCTTTCGGCGGTCTCCAGCGGGCTGGGCTCGAGGGCGACGAGGCGCTTCAGGGCGGAGAAGCGGTAGGCGTAAAGCCCGATATGCTTGAACACCGGCGTGCCCGCGCTCTTTTCGCGCTGGAAGGGGATGACGGCCTTGGAGAAATAGAGCGCGTTCATGTCCCGCCCGAAGACCACCGTCGTGCCGCCCACCTCGCCGCGCGCCTTGGCCTCGGCCATCTTCGCGTAGGCTTCCGGCGACAGTTCCACCGCCGGGGTCGCCATGGGCAGGGACGGGTCGGCGGCCATCGCGCCCGCCGCCGCCTCGATCACCCAGGGCGGGGTCAGGGGCGCGTCGCCCTGCAGGTTGACGATCACGTCGTCGTCGCCCGCGAAGCTCTTGACCGCCTCGAACGCGCGCTCGGTGCCGTTGCGGCAGCTCTCGGGCGTCATCACGGCCTCGCCGCCGAAGCGCGCCACGGCCTGCGCGATGCGCTCGTCGTCGGTGGCGACGATCACCCGGTCCACGCTGGGTGCCGCGGCGGCCAGCCGGCGCACCCGCTCGACCATCGGCACGCCCGCGATTTCGTGCAGCGGCTTGCCGGGAAACCGGGTGGAACCGTAGCGGGCGGGAATGACGGCGATGACGCTCATGGAAGGGTCCGGGCGCGATGGGCGGGTCAGGCCTTGTCTCGCACGGTCAGGGCGCGCGGGAAAGTCCCGCTCATCCCCTTTGCCCGCGCCGCGCGCATGGGCTAGAACCCGGAGCAGACACGCCGCGGGCCGCGCCCGGCATCAGCCGGAGCGCGCCGGGCGGGATTTTTCATTTCCTCGGGAGCGCTTTCCGCATGGCCGGACATTCCAAATGGGCCAACATCCAGCACCGCAAGGGCCGCCAGGACAAGGCGCGCGCCAAGCTGTTCTCCAAGCTGTCCAAAGAGATCACCATCGCCTCGAAGATGGGCGGGCCCGATCCTGACATGAATCCGCGCCTGCGGCTGGCCGTGGCCAACGCCAAGGGCCAGTCCATGCCCAAGGACAATATCGAGCGGGCGATCAAGAAGGGCCAGGGCGGGGACGTCGAGGAGTATTTCGAGATCCGCTACGAGGGCTTCGGCCCGGCGGGCGTGGGCCTGATCGTGGAAGCCTCCACCGACAACAAGAACCGCGCCGCCGCCGAAGTGCGCAGCGCCTTTTCCAAGAATGGCGGCAACATGGGCGAGACCGGCTCGGTCTCCTTCATGTTCGATCAGGTCGGCGAGATCCGCTACCCGCTGTCCATCGGCGACGAGGAAGCCGTGTTCGAGGCCGCCATCGAGGCGGGCGCCGAGGACGTGGCCCAGGAGCCCGGCGGCGAGGACGAGGAGGGCGAGCACGTCATCCAGTGCGCCCGCGACGATCTGGGCGATGTCAGCACCGCCCTTTCCGAGCGCTTCGGCGAGGCGAAGTCGGCCAACATCATCTGGCGGCCCCAGAACCTCATCGAGGTCGATGGCGACAAGGCCGCGACCCTGATGAAGCTGATGGACGCCCTCGAAGACATCGACGACGTGTCCAGCGTCTACGCCAATTTCGACATCTCGGAATCTGAGATGGACAAGCTGGCGGGCTGAGGCTTCCCGCGTCCGGAGGACGGCTCATGATCATCGCCGTGGACGGCCCGATGGCCTCGGGCAAGGGCACCATCGCCCGCGCGCTGGCCGCGAAATTCGGCCTGCCGCATATGGACACCGGCGCGCTCTACCGCGCGGTGGCGGTCGACGTGCTTGAAGCGGGCGCCAATCCCAAGGACGCCGCCGCCGCCGAAGCGGCGGCCAGGTCGCTCGATCCCGACGCCATCGACGAGGCGAAGATCCGCAGCGCGGGCGCGGGCGTGGCCGCCTCCATCGTCTCCGCCCACTCCGGTGTGCGGGCGGCGCTGAAACAGCTTCAGAAGGATTTCGCCCATCGCGAGGGCGGGGCGGTTCTGGACGGGCGGGACATCGGCACGATCATCTGCCCGGACGCGGACGTGAAGCTGTTCGTGACCGCCAGCGAGGAGGCCCGCGCCTGGCGGCGTCATTCCGAACTGGTCAACCGGGGCGAAGTGATCGGCTTCGATCAGGTCCTCATCCAGCTTCGCGAGCGGGACGGCCGGGACGCGGGGCGCGCGGACGCGCCTCTGCTGAAGGCGGACGACGCGGTCGAGCTGGACACCACCGACATGGACGTGGGCGAGGCGGTCAGGGCCGCCATCGCCATCGTGGAGCGGGCGCGCTAGCCGGGCATCAGCGCCATCGTCCGGGGCCGGGCCTCCAGCTCGATCCGCACCGCGCCGCGATGACGCCGGTGGCGGGGCGTGAAGCGCAGCGTGTCCTGCTCGGCGACCAGCGGACGGCGCGACCCGTCCGCCATCACCGCCCAGCCGTCCGGCGCGGGACCGTCGAAGCGCATCACCACCGTTCGGAAGTCCGGCGTGAACAGCGCCATCACCCCCGCGCGGCGGCGGACGGCGTTGCTCGCCTGGGCCAGCGCGGAGACCAGCGCGGCGGCGTCCATCGCTTCGGACGGCGCGATGGCGGGCACGATCATCATCGTCACTTCCGCCGAGCCGGGCGGGGCGCCGGTCCACAGATGCCCGTCGGCCTCGAGCACCTCCGGCGCAGGGGGGGTGACATAACCCTCCGCGTCCTCGGCCAGCCTCTCCAGCCCGCCATCCTCGCCGCGTGTCCACAGATCGACCCCGCCGGGCTCCCCGTCCGTGCCGATCACGCGGTAGCGCAGGGCGAAGGCGTCACGCTCGGACGGGTCGAGGGCGGCGTAGTCGCGCCAGTAAGGGAAGACGTCCCGCGCCCGGACGGCCCGCAGATCGGCGGATTCAGGCGCGGCGGCGGGGTCCGGGACGGCGGGCTGGGCCGCGGCGGGCGCGGCCAGCAGGGCCAGTCCGGCGAACAGGGCTCTAGCGGCCCTCATCCCCGTCATCCTCGTCATCGGGCTCGCCGCCCTCGCCATCCACGTCCAGCGGGCCGTCGGGCTTGCGGAACAGCAGGGTCATGCGGTCCGATTCCCCGATGGCGTCATAGGGCGCGCGGTCGAAATCGGCGTCGTCAGGCTCGCCCAGAGCCGAGGTGCGGCTGACGGGGGGCAGGGTCCACACGCCGAAAGGATGGTCGGCGGTGTCGGCGGGATTGGCGTTGACCTCGCTGGCGCCGATGAACTCGAACCCGGCCTCTGTGGCCAGCGCGATCACGTAGTCCTGCTGGACGTAGCCGCTGGCCGCGCGGGGGTCCTGCACCATGGAGGCGGGCAGACGGTGCTCGACCACGCCCAGAATGCCGCCCGGCCTGAGGGCCTGATGGAAGTCGGCGAACGCCTTCTGCTCGAAGCCGCGGGCCATCCAGTTGTGAACGTTGCGGAAGGTCAGCACCGCGTCCGCCGAGCCCGGCCGCACGAGGTCGCCGGTGCCGGGGCCGAACTCGGCGATCTCGATCTCGCCGTAGAGCGCGCCGGAGAAGCGCTCGCGGTAATTGTCCAGGAAAGCCTGGGTGTCCTCGCCGTTGGCGGGGAAGTGGGCGGCCACGTAGGTCCCGCCATTGGCGGCGATCCAGGGCGCGAGGATCTGGGTGTACCAGCCTGCGGCCGGCCAGATCTCGATCACGGTCCCGGACGGGTCCACGCCGAAGAAGTCCAGCGTCTCGGCGGGGTTGCGCCACTCGTCGCGGCCCGACTGCTCGGCGCGCCATTCCCCGCCGACGGCCCATTCCAGCGTGCCTTCGGCAGCGGCGGGCGCGGCTTCCGCCTCCGCGGCGGGCGCATCCGCTTCAGGAGCCGCGTCTTCCGCGGGATCGATCTCGGCGGGTATGTCCTGATCGGTCTGTTCAGAGGCGTCCGGCGCGGCGGCGGGATCGGGCTCGGCCGGTTCGCGCTCGCCGCAGGCGGCGAGGCCCAGGGGCAGGGCGAAGATCAGGGCGAGGAGCGGGCGGCGGAGGTCTGCGGCCAAGTCGTGTCTCCGAGAATCTGGCTGCCTGAGGGCGGGGCCGTCAGGACCGAAGCGCCAGAGATTACCGGTTCGCGCGGGCGTCACAAACGTTCGCGCGCAGCAGGCGAATTCCGGGCTCTTGCGCCCGCGTGGGGCGCTACCCAGATTACCGGGCGAGGGCCGCTCGACCGAGGGTCCTCATGCCGGGCGCCGCCTTTGCGGGCCGGGCTTTGTCCAACCCCGCCGGGCCCGCGCATGGGCGCGGCGGTTCTCACGGATCGCTTCTGAAGGAGGATTCCATGCGCACTGTCGACTTCACCCCGCTCTACCGCACCATCGTCGGCTTCGACCGGCTGGCCGACATGATCGATTCGGCCGCCAAGCAGGAAAGCGGGAACGGGTATCCCCCCTACAACATCGAGCAGCTCGACGAGAACGCCTACCGCATCGAACTCGCCGTGGCCGGGTTCGGCGAAGGCGATCTGGACGTCCAGGTCCAGGAGAACGTCCTGACCGTCACCGGCAATCGCGGCGGCGAGGCGCGCGACGAGCGCACCTTCCTGCATCGCGGGATCGCCGAGCGCTCCTTCGAGCGCCGCTTCCATCTGGCCGACCACATCCAGGTGCGCGACGCCGAACTGAAGAACGGGCTTCTGACCATCCAGCTCGAGCGGGAGGTCCCCGAAGCCAAGAAGCCGCGCCAGATCGCCATCAACGGCCAGACCGGCGCGACCCTGATCGAAGCGGGCAAGGGCGGCAAGGCCGCCTGACCCCGCTGCTGAATGGCGGAGCGCCCGGCTTCGAGCCGTCTGCCGCGCCCCTCCCCCCGAGCGCCGCATCGCTCGCCGGGCGCGTCCGCCAGACATTGAAGTTTCCCCTCTCTCGCCTGGGCGCGGGCCGTCATGGTCCGCGCCGCTTTGTGTTCAGGCGGCGGCGCGGGGGCGGGTGTAAACCACGATGGGCTCGCGGGCCTCGGGGGTCTCGCGCCCGGTCTCGGAAAACCCTGTCTTCTCCAGAACCCGGCGCGAGGCGTCCTGACTCTGGACCGTGCGGGCGAGGATGCGCGTCACGCGCGGATCGGCGAAGGCCCAGCCCGCCAGACCCTCGACCGCCTCGGTGGCCAGGCCCTGCTCGCGGAAGCTCGGCAGCATGGCGTAGCCGATCTCCACCGAACCGTCGGCGCCGGGCTGGCCGTGAAACCCGCCCAGCCCCGCCAGACGGCCCGTCACGCCCATCGACCAGCTCATGATGAAGGCCCAGGACTGCCAGCCGGTCTCGGCAGGGTCGGCCTCCAGCGCGGCGAGGGCGTGGGGCATGGCTTCGAGATTGTTCAGCTCGGGCGGCCAGGCGGCCTCATGGACCACGTCCAGCGCCTTGAAGAAGGCCTCACGGTCGTCGATCTGCAGGCGCATGAGGTCGGCGTCGAGCGCCACCAGCCGCATCCGCGGCGTGGCGACTTCCAGCGTTCCGGCCTGGGTATCGGCATGGGACATGCGCGCGGCTCCTTCGGGGCTCGCGGGCCTTATGGACCGAAGCGGCGCGGCCTGTCGCTTGAAACTTCGGTGACCGCGCCTCAGGCCATCCTACATCTGCATGGTCCAGCCTTCCACGCCCATCGCCGCCTGACGGATGGCTTCCGACAGCGTGGGGTGGGCGTGGCAGGTGCGCGCGATGTCCTCGGAGGCGGCGCGGAACTCCATCGCCACGACCAGTTCGGCGATCAGCTCGCCCGCATTCGGGCCGATGATGTGACCGCCCAGAATCTCGTCGGTTTCCGCGTCGGCTAGGATTTTCACGAAGCCGTCGGTCTGGTGGTTGGTGCGGCCGCGGGAGTTGGCCATGAAGGGAAACTTGCCGGTCTTGTATTTCCGGCCCTGTTCCTTGAGCTGCTCCTCGGTCAGGCCCACCGACGCGATCTCGGGGTTGGTGTAGACCACCGACGGGATGGCGTCGTAGTTCACGTGGCCAGCCTTGCCCGCGATCAGCTCGGCGCAGGCCGCGCCCTCTTCCTCGGCCTTGTGAGCCAGCATCGGACCGTGAGTGACGTCGCCGATCACCCACACCCCGTCCGCTTTCGTCTTGAAGTGGTCGTTGGCGATGAAGCCGCGCTTGTCGGCCTCGATGCCCACGCTCTCCAGCCCCAGCCCCTCGATGAAGGGCCGGCGGCCGATGCAGACCAGCACCACGTCCGCGTCCAGGGTCTTCTCGTCGCCGCCCTCGGCCGCCTCGGTGGAGACCTTCAGCCCGGACTTGGCTTTCTCCACGCCCGTGACCTTGCGCGAGAGCAGGAAGGTCATGCCCTGCTTTTCAAACAGCTTCTTGGCGGTCTTGGAGACCTCGCCGTCCATGGTGGGCAGGGCGCGGTCGAGATATTCCACCACGGTGACTTCCGCCCCGAGGCGCCGCCAGACCGAGCCCAGCTCCAGCCCGATCACCCCCGCGCCGATCAGGACCAGCTTTTTCGGGACCTCTTTGAGCACCAGCGCGCCGGTCGAGGAGACCACGCGCTCCTCGTCGATCTCCACGCCGGGCAGAGGCGTGACCTCCGAGCCGGTGGCGATGACGATGTTCTTCGCGCTCAGCTCGGTGGTCTTGCCGTCCTCGTCCTTGACGGAGACCTTGCCCTTGCCAGCGATCGAGCCCCAGCCGTGGTGGACGTCCACCTTGTTCTTCTTCATCAGGAATTTGACGCCGTCGGTCAGCCCCTTCACCGCGTCGTCCTTCTGGGCGAGCATCTGCTGGAGATTCAGCGACAGATCGCCGATCTCGATGCCCAGGCCTTTGAAGTTCTTCTCCGCCTCTTCATAGAGCTCGGAGGCGTGCAGCAGGGCCTTGGACGGGATGCAGCCGACGTTCAGGCAGGTGCCGCCCAGCGTCTGGCGCTTTTCGACCAGCGCGGTCTTCAGGCCGAGCTGGCCCGCTCGGATGGCGCAGTTGTAGCCGCCGGGGCCGCCGCCGATGATCACAACGTCGTACTGGTCTGCCATGGGTCGTCTTTCCTGAAGATGCCGCGTCCCGGTCGAGGGGAGATGAAGGGGAGGTGGGACGCCCGTTCACGGGCCGCAACCTACCCGTCCGCGCCCTCGCGTCAATTGCCACGAAGGCCGCACGCCGCGCCCGCGGCGCGAAGCGCCCGCCGCTCAGGGCTCGGCGCGCGCGGCGGCCAGCAGGGGACCGCCCTCGGACGCCTGCACCAGGAGCACGCTGCCCAGACCTTCCCCGGGCGCCTCGGTCCGGGCCTCGTAGGCGCCGCCCGCCCAGTCGTCCAGCCTGTGAATGGAGACCGCCATGTTGTGGTGCGTGATCTCGAGGCCCGCATTGCGCCCGCTGTCGATGGCGACCAGAGAGGGGCCGGGCTCATAAGACACCAGCCAGACCTCGGCGGGCGTTTCGCGCTGCGGACCGGTGATGCGGATGGACAGCTCTTCGTCCTCGTGCTCGATCCGCGCGATGGCGGCCAGCGGCTCGGCGGCGTCCAGATGATCGTCGATCTCGCTGCGGCGCACCCGCTCGGGCCCGCCGTTGATGACGAAATGCGGGGTGAAGACCCGGCTGGCCTCCCCCGCGGCGACATAGGCCTTCTGCCGGTCGCCGAATTCAGGCCGGGCATAGGTGTCCGCCCAGCCGAAGGCGTCCATGTGGCCCACTCCGTAGGCGATGGCGATCACGTCGTGACGCCCCGCGATCTCGCCCAGAAGCACGTTCGCGTCGGGACAGGCCGGGCAGCCCTGGCTGGTGAACATCTCCACCACGACGGGGCCGCGCTGGGCGGGCGCGCCGTCGGGAACGGTGAAGAAGACCAGTCCGGCGATGAGAGGAGAGATAAGCATGACGCCCCGAGTGTTACCCCCAACATTACAATTTGGATAATCACACGGGCGTTATGGCCGCGATGTCAAACCGCTATTCGGCGGCGGCGGGTTTCTCCGACCCTTCCTCCGCGTTCTTCTCGCCCGGCGTGGTGGCGTATTTCATGGTGATGGGCAGGTTGGCCAGCACGAACAGGAAGAAGATCGGATAGGTCCCCCAGAAGCGGAAATTGACCCAGAAGGTCTCGGTGATCGAGAACCATTCGAACCAGCGCGCGCTCTCCGTCACCACGCTGTCGGTGATGTGCCGCCACAGGAACTCGTTAAGCAGGGCGAGGAACTGGAAGAAGATCGCCCAGCGGATCGCGAGGATCGTCCAGGCCCGCTCGGGCATCTCGAAGATCGAGCCGAACAGCGCCTTCCACGCGTTGAAGCCGAACGCGAAGCTGACGAGGATCGCGTAGGAGAAGACCAGGTTGATGATCGTCGGCTTGATGTAGGCGAAGATCGGATCCTGCAGCCAGATCGTGATCGCGCCGAAGAAGGTGACGATCACGAAGGTGACCACCAGCATGGGCGGAAAGCGCTTCTGGGTGATCAGCGCGTAGACCAGCGCGATGGCGGTGGCGGCCATGAACACGCCGGTCGCCCAGTAGATCGCCCCGTCCTCCATCACGCGCCCGGCGATGTTGTAGGTGATCATGAAGACCGCCGCCGGCCCGATATCGACCAGCAGCTTCGATCCCTGACCGATGGTGTTCTTCTTCGGGGTCTCGCTCACGCGCGTGCTCCGTTCCTGATGCCGCCCCTACATCGCAGCTTACGAAGGCGAAAACCAGACGGATCGCCAGAGGCGTGCGTTCCGAGTTAGGCTCGCGCGCGTGTGCTGACGGAGAAGGGCGGCGGGGATGATGGAATATGCGGGCCTGATCGGCTTCGTGGCCATGGTGGCGGCCTATTCTCTGCTCGTGGACCATTCACCGCTGGCCGCGCGCACCCTGTCCGCGAAGATGACCGCCCACCGCATGGCCTGGTTCCAGCGCGCCGCCGCCCGCGAGGTGCGGATCATGGACAGCCAGATCCTCGCCGGGCTGCAGAACGGGGTCGCCTTCTTCGGCTCCACCTCCCTGCTGGGCGTCGGCGCGGCCTTCACCCTGCTGACCCGGCTGGATGATCTGATCACCCTGATGGCAGATCTTCCCGTGGCCGAGCCGTCGCGCCAGGTCACCGAGATCATGGTGGTGGGCCTGCTGGCGATCTACGCCTATGCGGTGTTCAAGTTCGGCTGGGCCTACCGGCTGCTGAACTACTGCGCGATGCTGCTGGGCGCGGTGCCCGACTGCACCCAGCCCGAGGCCGCCCGCGCCGCCGCGAGGAAGGCGGCGAAGATGAATGCCGCGGCCGGAAAGCAGTTCAACCGCGGGCTTCGGGCGCTCTTCCTGTCGCTGGGCTATCTGGGCTGGATCGGCGGGCCGGTGGTTCAGCTTGGGATCACGGCGCTGATCATCGCCATCCTGACCTACCGCCAGTTCTTCTCCCCCGCCCTGCACGCGCTGGACGACGAGATCAGCCCGCCTGCAGCATGATCAGGCCCGCCGCCAGCACCACCGCCAGCACGGTCCGCCTCAGACCGAACGGCTCCTTGAGCACGAAGGCGGCGAGGATCGCGCCGAACACGATGGAGGTTTCTCGCAGGGCGGCCATCGGCGCGACCGGCGCGAGGGTGTAGGCGAACAGCGCCAGCCCGTAGGTCGCCACGTTGAAGGGCGCGCTTTTCGCGGCCCGGACCAGCTCTGCCCGCGCCGCGACCATGAAGGCGGCCCTGCGGCGCGCGATGGCGGTGGACGTCAGCGTCACCGCCGAAAGCAGGAAGAACCACGCCGCGTAGAGGAAGGGGCTGTCGGCCGCCCGCGCGCCCGCCGCGTCGTTGACCGAGTAGCCCGCCGTCATCACCGCCGCGGACAGGGCGAAGGCGATGGCCGCGGCCTTGGGCGCGCCTCCGCGCTCGGGCCAGGAGAAGGCTATGATGGCCGCCGAAGCCAGCGACAGCCCGGCGATCTCGACCCATCCCAGCGTCTCGCCCAGCGCGATCCAGGCGAACAGGCCCGCGATGGCGGGGGCCGCGCCGCGCATCACCGGATAGACCAGATTCATCGCCCCGCGCTGGAAGGCGGCGATGAGCAGCATGTTGAACGCCCAGATGATCGCCGCGCCCAGCAGCAGGAAGCGCCAGACCTCCCAGCCAGGGAACGGAAAAAGGAAAACGACCGGCGAGACGATCAGCGCGGAGATCGCGATGGTGACCGCCCTGAAGACCAGCGTGTCGCCTGCCTGCTTGGTGAACAGCGTCATGACCGCGTGGGCCATGGCCGATCCAACCATGGCCAGCGCCGCGATCCCCTCCGGCGCCAGCCCCTAGCCCTCCAGCCCGGCGAGGGCTCTTGCGAAGGCCTTCGCGTCGAAGTCCTGAAGGTCTGCCTCCCCCTCGCCGACACCGACATACGGGATGGGCAGTCTGAACTTCTCGGCGACCTGGACCAGCGCGCCGCCCTTCGCGGTGCCGTCCAGCTTGGTCATGATCACCGCGCTGACATCGGCGGCCTGCAGGAAGGCGTCCGCCTGGCTGATCGCGTTCGAGCCCACCGTGCCGTCCAGCACCAGCACGACCTGATGCGGCGCGCTCGGGTCGAGCTTGCGGATCACGCGGATGATCTTCCTGAGCTCGTCCATGAGCTCGGCCTTGTTCTGCAGCCGCCCGGCGGTGTCGATCAGCACCGCGTCCGCGCCCTCGGCCCGGGCTTTCTCCACGGCGTCGAAGGCCAGGCCCGCCGCATCCGCGCCGATGGGGCGGGACATGAAATCGGCCCCTGCGCGCCGGGACCAGACCTCGAGCTGCTCGACCGCGGCGGCGCGGAAGGTGTCGCCGGCGACGGTGATGACCTTGCCGCCGTCACGGACCATCTTCACCGCGATCTTGCCCAGCGTGGTGGTCTTGCCCGAACCGTTCACGCCCACGAACAGCACCACGCGGGGCGCGGGACCGCTCATGTCGAGCTTTTTCTGGCAGGGCAGCAGCTCCTCGGCCACCACCGCGGCCAGCGCCTCGCGCACGTCTTTGCCGGTGGCGGTCGCGCCAAAGCGCTCCTTGCCCAGCCGGGCGGCGACCTTTGCGGCCACCGGCGCGCCGATGTCGGCGGCGATCAGGAGTTCCTCGACCTCTTCGAGCGCCTCGGCGTCCATCGTCCGGGCGGTGAAGACCGAGGACATCTGCTCGGTCAGGCGGCCCGAGGACTTCGACAGGCCCGAGGCCAGCTTGGACATGAAGCCGGACTTCGCCGGTTCAGGCGGCGGGGCCGGAGCGGCAGGCGGAGCGGCGACGTCGCAAGGCCCGGGGCCGTGGGGGTGGCCCATGCCGGTGCGGGCCTCGATCTCGGCGGCGCTGTCGTCCGCGCCCGGATCATCCGCAGACGGAGAGATGTGGGTCTCGGCCGGTTCCGGTGGGGGCGGGCCCGGCTCACGGACCGGTTCGGGCTCAGGCTCCACGGGGGGAGCGGGCGCGGGCTCCGGCGCGGGAGGCTCCTGGACCGGCGGCTCCTGCGAGGGGGGCTCAGTCGGCGGCTGGTCCCTGTCCTTTTTCTTCCTGCCGAACCCGAACCAGCTCATCAGACAGCCTCCAGCGCCTCCGCGATCAGTCTGTCCCCGTCATGCCCGGTGACGCGCGCCCTTACAAGAGCGCCCGGACGGGCCGGGGTGTCGATGCGGGCCGGGGTGAAATCGGCCGCTCTTGCCGAACCGGGTTTCTCGATCAGCAGTTCCAGCTCGGCGCCGACACGGGAATCCAGATGGCGCGCCAGCGCCCGCTCGCCCTTTTCGCGCAGCCGCCGGGCCCGGTCCTTGATCGCCGCGCCGTCCACCTGGGGCATGCGCGCGGCGGGGGTGCCGGGCCGGGGCGAGTAGGGGAAGACGTGGCAGAACGCCAGATCGCACTCGTCCACCAGACGCAGCGAGTTCTCGAACATCGCCTCGGTCTCGGTGGGGAAGCCCGCGATCAGGTCCGCGCCGAAGGCGATGCCGGGCCGCACCGCGCGCAGCCGCCCGGTCAGGGCGATGGCGTCCGCGCGCAGATGGCGGCGCTTCATGCGCTTGAGGATCATGTCGTCGCCCGCCTGCAGCGACAGGTGCAGATACGGGCATAGCCGCTCCTCCTCCGCGATGGCGCGGAACAGGTCGTCGTCGATCTCGATGGCGTCGATGGAGGACAGGCGCAGGCGCTTGAGGTCGGGGACCTGTCTGAGGATCGCGCGCACCAGGCGGCCCAGCTTGGGCGCGCCGGGCAGGTCGGTCCCCCAGCTCGTCATGTCCACGCCGGTCAGGACGACTTCCGAATGGCCCGTCTCGACCAGCCTGCGGACCTGACCGACCACGTCGCCTGCGGGCGCCGAGCGGGCGTTGCCGCGGCCATAGGGTATGACGCAGAAGGTGCAGCGGTGGTCGCAGCCGGTCTGGACCTGCACATAGGCCCGGGCCTTGCCTTCCAGCCCGTCCACCAGATGGTCGGCGACCTCGCGCACGGCCATGATGTCCTCGACCGTCACCCGATCCGCGCCAGACACCGCGGTCGCCCGGAAGGTCTCCGCGCGCAGCTTCTCCGCGTTGCCGATAACCCGGTCGACCTGGGCCATCTTCGCGAACTGGCCCGGATCGATCTGAGCGGCGCAGCCGGTCACGATGATCTGGGCCTCGGGCCTGTCGCGACGGAGCCTGCGGATCGTCTGGCGGGCCTGACGCACGGCTTCGGAGGTCACCGCGCAGGTGTTGACGATCACCGCGTCGGTCAGGCCGCCTGCCCGGGCGTGGTCGCGCATGACCTCGCTCTCCCACGCGTTCAGCCGGCAGCCGAAGGTGACGATCTGCAGACCGTCATCGGCGCCGTCGCGGGCAGGCCCTTCGGGCTGCGCCGGGGCGAGGTTTTCCACAGGCTCGGACATGGTCGCGACACATGACGCCGCCAGCGCCTGGGGTCAAGCGGCGGGACTGTGGCGCAGGGCCGCGGAACGTCCTATGTGCGTGGACCGCAACAATCGGAATGACGGGACCAGCGGGAGGGAGCAACGCTTCGCGCCATGACAGACGACACCGCCCGCCCCGCCGCGCCCGCCCCCGCCCCCGCTCCTGAACGTCTCGACCCGGTCCGCGCCGGGGGCGCGGCGCTGTCGGGCTACGTGATCTGGGGCCTGTCGCCGATCTTCTACAAATTCCTCGATTTCGCCAGCGCCAGCGAGATCGTGCTGCACCGGGCGGTGTGGTCGGTGCCGCTGCTGGCGCTGCTGATCTGGCTTGCGGGCCGGGGCGGGGCGGCCATGCGGCTGATCATGGACCGCAGGGCGATGCTCCTGCTGCTGGCCAGCTCCGCGCTGATCGCGGCGAACTGGTGGGTGTTCATCTTCGCGATCAACACCGGTCAGGTGCTCGACGTCTCGCTGGGCTATTTCATCAACCCGCTGATGGTGGTCGCGGTGGGCGTGGTCATCGCCCATGAGCGCTTCGGGCGCTGGCGCGCCGTGGCGGTGGGGCTCGCCGCGCTGGGCGTGGTCAACCAGGTGGTCGCGGTGGGCGTGTTCCCGTGGATCGGCCTGTTCCTGGCCGCCTCCTTCACCCTGTACGGCTACATCCGCAAGACCATCGCCACGGACGGACGGATCGGGCTGTTCTGGGAGACGCTGATCATCGCCATCCCCTCACTGATCGCGCTGTGGTTCATCGAGACCGGGCCGGACGGACGCTTCTTCGAGGGGCCGGTCAACGCGCTGCTGCTGATCCTGACCGGGCCGATGACGGTCGCGCCGCTGCTGCTGTTCATCATCGGCGCGCGGGGGCTGCATTTCGCCACCATCGGCGTGCTCCAGTTCATCGCCCCGACCCTGCAGTTCGCCGTCGGGATCGCCTATGGCGAGACCTTCAGCCTCGCCCACGCGGTCACCTTCGGCCTGATCTGGACGGGCCTGGCCGTGTTCGTGATAGACCTGCTCAGGCATGACAGGCTGACCCGAAAGGCCGCACGGACATGACCGACCATCCCTCGATGCCGCCCGCGCGGCGGATCGATCTGGGCGAGGTGACGCTCTCGGTGCATCTGGCCGGGCCGGAGGACGGGCTGCCGGTCCTGCTGCTGCACGGCTGGCCGGAGCTGGCCCTGTCCTGGGCGAGCCAGATCGAGGCGCTGGCGGGGGCCGGATACCGGGTCATCGCGCCGGACAATCGCGGCTTCGGCGCCTCGGACGCGCCCCGCGACGTCGCCGCCTATGGCATCGACCGGCTGGTGGGCGACATTTCCGGCCTGCTCGACGCTCTGGGCCATGACCGGGCGGTGATCGCGGGCCATGACTGGGGCGGCATCGTGATGTGGCACGCCGCCTGCCTGATCCCCGAGCGGTTTCTGGGCGCGATCGGGGTGAACACCCCCCATCTGCCGCGCGGCTCGAAACCGCCCACCGAGGTGTTCACCGAGCTGGCGGGGCCGGACCATTACATCGTGCGCTTTCAGGACGAGGCCGCGGACGATCTGTTCGCGGGCCGCGAGGACGAGTTCTTCGCCTTCATCTTCGGCGCGCCCCCGCCCACGGCGGACCTGTCCAAGCTCCCGCCCTCCATCACCCACCTGCCCAAGCGGTTCGAGAATTTCCTCGCCCGCGGCGGGCTGAAGAGCGAAGACGACGCGGTGGTCGGCCCTGAGCTGCGCGCCGCCTACGCCGAGGCCTACCGGCGTTCAGGCTTCCGCGGCGGGCTGAACTGGTATCGCAATCTGGACGCCAACTGGGCGCGCATGGGCGGAGTGGATCACCGCCTGTCCATGCCGTGCCTGATGATCTCGGCGGAATGCGACGTGATGCTGCCGCCGAAAATGACCGCCTGGATGCCCGCCCTGTGCAAGGACCTCGAGCTGGAGGTGATCGACGGCATCGGCCACTGGACCCAGCACGAGGCCCCCGAACAGCTCAACGCCCTGATGCTGGACTGGCTGAAGCGCCGGTTCTAAGCCTCCGCCAGCCCCGCACGGAACCGGCGGCTGACGCCAACACGCGCCCCGTCCGACAGGATCGCCACCGCGTCGCCGCTCTCGCCGGGGATGATCTCGCGCACCGCGGCCCGGGCGACCAGACGCGAGCGGTGGACCCGGACCGGATCGGCCCCCGCCTCGGCCAGAAGCGTCTCAAGCCCCGACAGGGTGGTGCGCGCCAGATGCGCGCCCGAGGCGGTGCGCACCTCGACATAATTTCCGGCCGCCTCGGCGGCGAGGATCTCGCCCGCGGGCAGGCGCAGCTCCCGGCCGCCGCATCTCAGCACGATGACCGAATCGCGCCGCGCCTCCCTGTGGCCCTGCGCCAGCTCCAGCCTGTGCTCCTCGATCCGCCGGGACAGGCGGATGACCAGCACGAGGATGGCGTAGGTCAGCACGTCCTTGCGCGCCTCGTAGATGAAGTCGCGCAGCGGCTCGTCGAAGAAGCTGAATTCCACGCCGAACAATGGCGGCCAGAGCAGCATGCGCGACCCCATCATCCCGGCCACGTGCAGCACCGTGAACACGAGCGCGGCGACCGCGTGCAGCGGCAGGGCCGCCTTCCAGCCCAGCGCCAGAGGAATGCGCCGGTCGAGCAGGATCACCAGCGGGACCAGCGCCAGCAGGACGGCCAGGCTGGTCGCCTCCAGTGCCCACGCAACGCCCGGATTGAACGCCGACCCGCCGCGGGCGAGCTCGGTGTTCTGGGACAGCGCGTTCACCGCGCCCGAGGCGAGCGCGAAACCCGCGAACACGAGCCCCGCCCAGCGCCCGGCCCGCCGCTCGGCGCGGCGCTGGGGATCGAGGGATGGCGGGGCGTCGGTCATGGCGCGGGAGGATGGCCGGACGCGGCGATTCCGGCAATGCCGTCCGTCCCGGATCGGACGCCGCCCGTCCCCGGGGCCGTCCGCCCGTCCCGGCGGCGGGGCGTTCGTCACGGCGGAGCGGTCATCACAGGATCGACGTGCGAGACGGCGGGCTGCCTGCCCTCGCACACGGAGTGTCCTCGATGAGCCTTCAGCCCGCCAGCGCCCGCCGCCCCGATCTGGACGCCCTGCGCGTCTTCGCCTTCGCCATGCTGATCCTCTACCACACCGGCATGGGCTATGTGACGTGGGGCTGGCACGTCGAAAGCGCCTATGCGGGTCCGGCGCCCGAGTTGGCGATGTCGCTGATGAGCCCGTGGCGGCTGCCCCTGCTGTTTTTCATCTCCGGGGTTGCGATGGCGTGCCTGGCCGCCAAGCTCGGCGCCGCCCGCTTCGCCGCCGAGCGGGTCTGGCGGCTGTTCGTGCCGCTGGTCTTCGGCATGGCGGTCATCATCGCGCCTCAGACCTATTTCGAGCTGCGCCAGTCGGGCGAGATCGGGCCGGGATATCTCGATTTCTGGGGCCGCTACCTGTCCTTCGCCGATCCGTTCAGCGTGACCACGCCGACCTGGAACCATCTGTGGTACGTGGCCTACATCTTCGTCTACGCCCTCATTCTCGCCCCGGTCCTGCCGCTGCTGCGGCGGCTGGAGGGGCTGAAGGCCGGGCGGATGTGGGGCGGGGCGGCGGGCGCGGCGCTGCTTCTGGTCCTGCCGGTGCTGCCCCTCATCGTCTGGCGGATCGCGCTGGTCCCCCACTTCCCCACCACCCATGATCTGGTCCAAGACTGGGCCAATCATGCCGTCAGCCTGACCTTCGTGATCTATGGCGTGCTGGCCGCGCGGTCCGAAGCCTTCTGGTCTGCCGTGGACCGCGCGGGGCCGTGGGCGCTGGGGCTGGCCCTCGTCCTGGGAGCCGGTCTGGCGGCGGCCTGGTGGGACATGGACGCCTTCTTCGCCGATCCCGCCCGCGCCTGGACGGCCCGCATCGCCCGGGTGGCCTATGCGTGGATGGTGATCGTGGCGCTGATGTGGGGCGCGCGGCGGCTGGTCGTCCGCTCAGGACCGGTGCTGAAGCGGCTCAACACGCTGATCTTCCCGATCTTCATCTTCCACCAGACCATCACGGTGACGGCGATCTATCTGATCACCGCGAACGGCATCGCGCTGGGCGGACCGGCGGAGTTCGCACTCGTCGCCGCGGTGACGCTGGCGGGAAGCTGGGCGCTGGCCGAGGCCGCATGGCGCGTGCCCGTGCTGCGGCCTCTGGTCGGCATGAAGTTCGCCGACCCCGCCCATGAAAAAGCCCGCCCGGGCGCGGATGGCCGGGGCGGGCTCGTTCAGAAAGGCGGGACCGCCTAGAGCTCGTCGATGTCGGGCACGCCCACCGCGTGGAAGCCCGCGTCCACGTGCAGGACCTCGCCGGTGCAGGACTTGCCCAGATCGGACAGCAGGTAGAGCGCCGCGCCCGCGACGCCTTCCATCGTGGTGTCTTCCTTGAGCATCGACCAGTCCTTGCCGGTCTTCATCAGGGTCTTGCCCCCCGCGATGCCCGCCATGGCCAGCGTGCGCATGGGGCCGGCCGAGATCGCGTTCACCCGGATGCCGGCCGGGCCCAGATCGCGGGCGATGTAGCGGGTGGAGGCTTCCAGCGCGGCCTTGGCCACGCCCATCACGTTGTAGTTGGGCACGACGCGCTCGGCGCCCAGATAGGTCATCGACACCATCGCGCCGCCGCCGTCTTCTTTCGAGGGCATCAGCGCGCTGGCGCGCTTGGCCGCGTCCACGAAGGAGAAGGCGGAGATGTCCATCGCCCGTTTGAAGCCTTCGCGGGTGGTGTTGTGGGTGAACGAGCCCTTCAGCTCGTCCTTGCCCGCGAACGCGATGGCGTGGACCAGAAAGTCCAGCCCGCCCCACTTGTCCTTGATGGCCTCGAAGCACGCGTCCATGGAGGCGTCGTCGGTGACGTCGGCGGTGACCATGAACGGATCGCCGCCCAGGCTCTCGACCAGCGGGCGCACCCGCTTCTCCAGCTCGCCGCCCTGATAGGAGAAGGCCAGCTCCGCGCCCTGGGCGGAGAGCTGCTGGGCGATGCCCCAGGCGATGGAGTTCTTGTTGGCGACGCCCATGACGAGGCCGCGCTTGCCCTTCATCAGGGTTCCGGCGGGAAAGACGGTGTCGGACATGTTCGGAGCGTTCCCCTTGCTCGCGCGGCGCACGCTTATGTGATCGCCTGCCCCTGAAAGGCCTTGGAAGCCCCGGATGGCGGCCTGCGCCGTCAGTTATGACTGGCCCCGGAATAGCCCGTTCGGCTCCGCCCGTCGAGCCGCGGGCCGCTCAAGCCCGCGTCATGACCGCGCGGACGTGACGATGGGAACTTCTCGCGAGCGGCGGGCTGTGCGAGATTTGAACGAACAAGTCCGCGACGCGCGCCCGCCAAGGGCCCCGCGGCAGGCCATCAGGGAGAACAGATGAAGCCGTCTCCGCTTCCGCGGTCCCAGTCGATCGAAAAAAGCTGGTCCAATCTGGACTGGCCCAGCGTGTTCGCCGCCATCATCTATCCCAGCCTCGGCGTGCTGGGCGTGCTCGGCGCGGTGATTCTCGGGCTCGCCCTGCCGGGCCTGACCTTCCATTGGTGGTACGCCGTCATCGCGCTGGTCGTCGGCGCGGGCGTGCTCGCCATCTGCAACATGGGCATCGGGGTGCTGCACCGGATCTGGCAGCACCGGGCGGGCGAACTGAAATGGCCCGCCCAGGCGATCACCGTGGTCAACTGCGTCATCGCCATGCAGGGCCAGCTCAAGGACTGGGTGAACTACCACTCCCAGCACCATCGGCTGTCGGACAAGCCCGGCGATCCGCACAATCCCCATGAGAGCAAGTTCTGGGCGTGGATCGGCTGGCTGCTGTGGCGCGACGAGGACGACCTCAAGCGCCCGCCCGCCATGTGGATCCGCGACAACGGCTTCGTGAAGTTCGTCGACCGGCACTACAACTGGATGAGCCTGGTGATCCACCTGATCATCCCGGCTGTGGCCTACGCGCTGGTGATCGCGTTTGGCGGGTCGGTGCTGCTGACCTTCCTGATCCACGCCGCGGCGGTGACCGCCCGGGGCGTGCAGTTCCACGCCACCACGCTGGGCGTGAACGTGTTCGGGCACATGAAGACCCCCGCCTGGCTGGACTGGACGCTGGCGCTGCTGACCGGGGGCGAGGCGATCCACGACCACCATCACGACCACCCCTCCAGCGCGCTTCACCTGCCGCGCAAGGGGCTGATCAACCGGCTGGTCGATTACAACGGCACGGCGCTGCTGGTGTTCGAGAAGCTGCGCTGGGCCACTGATCTGAAGATCGCGCCCCAGTTCGCTCCGGCGCGGATCCCGGCGGAATAGGGCTCAGCCCTTTCCGCCCAGACCGATCCGGTCTGTGGCGTGGCCGCGCGCCAGCACGGCCCGCCACCACTCTTCGTTCTCCAGATACCACTGGACGGTGGCCTTCAGGCCTTCGGTCAGGGTGACGGAGGGCCGCCAGCCCAGCTCGCGCCGGATCTTCGACGCGTCGATGGCGTAGCGGGCGTCATGGCCGGGCCGGTCGGTCACGAAGCTGATCAGCTCGGCGTAGGGGCCCTCGGGGCGGGGCCGGACCGCGTCCAGGATCGCGCAGACGGATTTCACCAGATCGATGTTGCGCGCCTCGGCGTCCCCGCCGATCAGGTAGACCTGCCCCGCCCGGCCCCTCTCCAGCACCGTCAGCAGCGCCTCGGCATGGTCGTCCACGTGCAGCCAGTCGCGCACGTTCCCGCCCTGGCCGTAGACGGGGATCGGTTCGCCCGCCAGCGCCTTCAGGATCACCACCGGGATCAGCTTTTCGGGAAACTGGAACGGCCCGTAATTGTTCGAGCAGTTCGAGATCACGGTGTTCAGGCCATAGGTCTCCGCCCAGGCCCGCACGAGCATGTCCGAGCCCGCCTTGGACGACGAGTAGGGCGAGTTGGGCTGGTACCGGCTGTCCTCGGTGAACTTTCCCTCCGGCCCCAGCGAGCCATAGACCTCGTCGGTGGAGACATGGTGGAAGCGGAAGGCCTCGCGCGCGGCGCCGGTCAGCCCGTCGCGATAAGCCCGAGCGGCGTGCAGCAGCGTGGCCGTGCCCATGACATTGGTGTCCACGAAATCCAGCGGCCCGTCGATGGACCGGTCGACATGGGATTCCGCCGCCAGATGCATGATCGCGCCGGGGCGGTGTTCGGCGAGGATGCGCGCCACGGCCTGCCCGCCACGGATGTCGGCGTGCTCGAAGGCGTAGCGCGGATCGTCCGCCACGGACGCCAGATTGTCAGGATTGGCCGCATAGGTCAGGGCGTCGAGATTGACCACGCTCCATCCGCGCGCCGCTATAGCCCGGCGGATCACCGCCGAGCCGATGAAGCCCGCCCCGCCGGTCACCAGAAGCTTCATCGCGCGGACTCCGGATAGGTGAAGGGCGAGACGAAATCGCGCCAGGCCGGAGCGGCGGCGTCCTTGTCCGACAGGATGGCATCGCCCTCGATACCCCAGTCTATGCCCAGATCGGGATCATCGAAACGCACCGCGCCGTCATGGTCGCGCGAGTAGGGCGCATCGACCTTGTAGATCACGTGGCAGGCGTCGGTCAGGGTGACGAAGCCGTGCAGGAAGCCGGCCGGCACGAAGATCTGGCGATTGTTCTCCGCGCTCAGCTCGGCGCTGACATGGCGGCCATAGCCGGGCGATCCCGCCCGGGCGTCGACCGCAACGTCGAGGATGGCGCCGGAGATCACCCGCACCAGCTTGGCCTGGGCGAAGGGCGGAGCCTGATAGTGCAGGCCGCGCACGGTGCCCTTTTTCGCGGAGAATGAATGATTGTCCTGCACGAAGCGCGCGGCGATGCCCGCTTCGGCGAAAGCGGCCTCGCTGTACGCTTCGGTGAAAAAGCCGCGCGCGTCGGCGAAGCGCGGCGTCTCGATCAGCTTCACGCCTTCAAGGCTGAGCGCGTGGACGTTCATGGCGGCTCCCGGCGTCTGGTCTGACCGTCTCCTAGCGCGCCGCGCGCGGCTTGGCCACGCCCGGCGGCCATGCTTGCCGCGGCGGCGCGGTCTGGCTACACCGCTGGGCACGGCAACGCGGCCATCGGCCGCCAGGAGATCGACGTGAAGGGCATCGTGCTCGCAGGCGGCAGCGGAACCCGGCTCAGGCCCATGACGCTGGCCACGTCCAAACAGCTCCTGCCCATCTATGACAAGCCGATGATCTATTACCCGCTGTCGGTGCTGATGATGGCGGGCGTGCGCGACATCCTCGTCATCACCACGCCCGAGGAGCAGGACCAGTTCGTCCGCCTGCTGGGCGACGGGTCGCAGTGGGGCGTGTCTCTCAGCTACGCCGCCCAGCCCCGGCCCGAGGGCATCGCGCAGGCCTTCGTGCTGGGCCGCGAGTTCATCGGGAACGACCGGGTCTGCCTGGTGCTGGGCGACAACATCTTCTACGGCGAGGGCCTCGAAGACCTGCTGGCGCGCGCCGCCGCGCGGGACGAGGGCGCGACCGTGTTCGGCTACCGCGTGAACGATCCGGGCCGCTACGGCGTGGTGGAGTTCGATGCGAACGGCCGGGCGGTCTCCATCGAGGAGAAGCCCGCGCGCCCGCGCTCGCGCTATGCCGTGACGGGGCTTTATTTCTACGACAACGCGGTGGTGGACATCGCCGCGGACGTGAAACCCTCCGCGCGTGGCGAACTGGAGATCACCTCGGTCAACCAGGCCTATCTCGAAGCGGGGCGGCTGGAAGTCGAGCGCATGGGCCGGGGCTATGCCTGGCTGGACACCGGCACGCCCGGCTCGTTGATCGACGCGGCGGAATTCGTGCGCACCATCGAGCGTCGTCAGGGCCTTCAGATCGCGTGTCTGGAAGAGGTCGCCTACGGGCGCGGATGGATCGCCGCGGACCGGCTCGCCGCGCAGGCCGAGGCGCTGGGCAATTCCGGTTACGGGGAATATCTGCGGGGTCTGCTGACGGAATCCTGAAGCGGCGGCCCCCGCCAGCCGTGACGTCCGAGGGTCTTTTTTCATCATTTGTGCCAGCACGCGCGTTTACCAGCGCTCAGCGTCCAGTAAGGTGCGAGCCTCCGGCCGGGTCCTTTTCTTCGCAGCCCCGCGCCTTTCTCTCCCGCGACTGCCGCAGACCGTCCTTTTTCAATCCGGCTCCGCGCCATGCAAGGCAAGCTCCGACCCATGCCAGATTATTCGATCACCATCGCCAATCAGCCGCAGCTCGACCGGCTGAGGCTGCGTGCGGGAGGCCGCGGGCGGACTCTCGAGACGGAGATCAAACAGACGGTGGTGAAGTCGCTGCGCGACCCGGTGCTGGTCTGGCAGGTGGGCAAGGTCGCCTCCACCGCGATCAAGCAGGCTCTGGCGGGCGCCGACGACTGGATGCCGGTCCAGATCCACCATCTGTCCGAACACTACATGACCGCGATCCGGGGCTTTTATGAGCGCGCCGGAAAGCCTGCTCCGATCCACCTGAACCTGTCTGAGATGGTTCTGGAGATGTGGGACAGGCTGCCGCGGCCCACGCCGCTCATCTCGGCGGTGCGTGACCCGGTGGCGCGGAACGTGTCGGCCTATTTCGAGGTGTTCGAGGATCGGCCCGTGGCCAGACAGATCGATCTTGAGACCGCCCATGAGGACGATGCTCTGGTCGACGATATCGTCAAGAAGTTCGTGGACGAATACGAGCACATGATGCTGCCCAAATGGTTCGAGCATGAGCTGGCCGGGGTGGCGGGTTTCGACATCACGGCGCTGGAGTTCGACCGCGAGCAGGCCTGCGCGACAGCGGACAACGAGCGCTTCCGCCTGATCGTGATCCGCGCCGAGGACGACGACGCGCGGAAAGCCGCAGCCATCCAGCGTTTCCTGGACGTCCCGCAGGTGACCGTGGGCCGGGCCAATGTCGGCGGGCAGAAGGACTATTCGAAGTTCTATCGGCGGGTTCTGGAACGGATCACCATCCCAGAACGTGTTCTTGACGAGGTCTACGGCCATCCGGTCTGCCAGGCGTTCTACGATGACGCCGAGATCGAGGCTTTCCGCAGGCGCTGGCGCGGCGGCGACTGAGGGATACGGACACCGCGCGCATGAAGCCGGAAGGAGGGGCCCTTTTGCCCATCGCCGCGTCCTATCTCGCCGCCCGTGATCTTCTCAGCTCCAAGGCGGTCCTCGTGGATGTCGGGTGCTCGGGAGGGCATGTCGACACCTTCAAGCCCCTCAAGGACAACCTCACGGTCTACGCCTATGATCCGCTGGTCGCCGAGGTCGAGCGTCTGGCCCGGCAGGCCCCCCCCGGAACCCATTACCGTGCGGCTTTCGTCGGGCCGGGGCCGGATGCGCCCCGCAAGCCGGCGTCCGACGTCCCCAGCAACGCCATCCAGTCGCGGACCTACGCCGCGGAGATGAACGCGCGGACCCGCTTCGACAACGTCAAGGAAGTCTTCAACCGCGGAGACAAAGTGGTCCATGCCGACCGCGCCGTCAGCCTGGACGCGGACCTCGAAGGGGTCGAGGTCGACTACCTGAAAGTGGACACCGACGGCCATGACTACGGCGTCCTGCTCGGCGCGCAGGGCATCCTGTCCCGCCGCCGGATAAGCGCGGTGATGGTCGAGTGCCGGATGCACGGACGTCAGAGCGACGACGCCAATCTGTGGCGCAACATCGACCGGCTGCTGTGCGAGAGCGGCCTGTCCCTGTTCGATTTCCGTCCCCGGCGGTACAGCCGGGCGGCGCTGCCCTCGCCCTTCACCAACAGTTCCGGGAGGGCGGGCGCGACGCGTTCGGGTCAGATCAACTGGGCGGACGCGGTGTATCTGCGCGATCTCGGGGCGCCCGATTACGAGCAGACCTGGGGGCAGAGCTATGACGCGGACACGATCCTGAAGACCGTCGCCGCCATGGACCAGCTGGGCTTCCCCGACGCCGCGATCGAGGTGCTGGAGACCTATCGCGAGCGGCTGGCCGGACGTCTGGACGTTGATCACTTCATCAACGTGATCTGCAAGACCGCCACCGGCAGGCTGTATCCCGAGCATCTGCGCCAGATGGGGCTGTGGCCTCCGCGCGAAGCCCGGACGGCATGAGCCTCAGTCCTCCGCCTCGCCGTCCTCGTCGGTGAACTGCAGCAGGTCGCCCGGCTGGCAGTCGAGCTCCCGGCACAGCGCTTCCAGCGTGGAGAAGCGGATCGCCTTGGCCTTGCCGGTCTTCAGGATCGACAGGTTCGCCATCGTGATGCCCACGCGGTCGCACAGCTCGGTCAGAGACATGCGGCGTTCAAGAAGCATCCGGTCGAGGGTGACGCGGATCGCCATGGTCGCGCCTCCCTTAGATGGTGAGTTTCTGCTCGTCGCGAAGGCGGGCGCCCTCGCGGAACACTTCGGACAGAACGAACAGCGCCAGGACCGCGATCCAGGCGCCCACGTTCAGGGCGAACTCGGGCTGGATCGACACGCCGGTTTCGACCGGACGGCCGAAGACGGTGAAGATCAGCGCCACCACGCCGTTCACGCCGTAGCGGATGACCTGATAGACGATGATGGCGATGGCGATGGCGCGCAGATGGCCCGCGTTCTGGGGCACGAACGGATCGCCCGCGATCAGCGTGGCCATGATCCGGCGCAGCCTGTCCACGATGAAGGTGACCGCCACGAAGGCGGCCATGGCCATCGGCAGGGCGACGGCCAGATCGAGCTGCAGGAACTGCAGAATGGGCTCGGGCAGCTCAGGCCCCAGCCCCGTCAGCCGGAACAGTCCGGCGACCATGGCGAGCACCATGATCAGGCTGGTGAGGCCCAGAACGCCCCACATGACCACGATCGCGATGTCGAGAAGAATTTTGAGAAGGGAAGCGAGCGATCCCGGTCCTAAAGTCCTCATGCCTCCCCCTTCATCGGCTTCGTGTCCGAAGCCTGGCTGCCGGCCGCGCGCGGATCCCAGATCGGGGAGGGGGATCCGGCGCGCCCGGCGCCTGTATCTGCCATCACGCGACCATCGGCGCGAGGGCGGCGGCCATTCCGGCCGCGACGCAGACCACCAGGACGGCATTCACCGCCAGAGCGACCATGTTGAAGCCGAAGTTGTTCTCGAGCCTGACCATCTCATACTCTCCTGTCTGTTAATCGACCAACCGTTTCAGCGGTGTTTCCGGTCTCTTGCCGCCGGAGGGAGCCGCTGGTTTCTTCGAGCGAAGGTCTCTTGCCCTCGTCTCGAGACTGTATGTAGCCGACCTCGCATCGTCTTGCAACAAAAAAATATCGAAAAACGATATGAATTTTTCGAAAGGCGATATGCGCCTATGAAGGAGCCCGCTGAATGGACAGTTTCCGCACCGCCCCGCGCTGGGTGATCGCGAGCCATAATCCCGGCAAAATCAGGGAGATAGGCGAGCTGCTGGCCCCGCGCGGGATCGCCGCGGCAGGCGCGGGCGAGCTGGGCGTGCCAGAGCCCGAGGAGACCGAGGACAGCTTTTCGGGCAACGCGCTGCTCAAGGCGCGGGCCTGCGCGGCGGCCACCGGCGAGGTGTCGCTGGCCGATGATTCGGGTCTGTCGGTGACCGCGCTGGGCGGGGCGCCGGGAATCTATTCGGCCCGCTGGGCGGGCGAGCCGCGCGATTTCGGCAGGGCGATGGGCAAAGTCCATGACGAGCTGGAGGCGGCGGGCGCCTCGGACCGCTCGGCCCGGTTCGTCTGCGCGCTGGCCTTGGCCCATCCGGACGGCGCCGAGGCGGTGTTCGAAGGGACGGTGGACGGCGTGATCGTCTGGCCGCCGCGCGGGGACAGGGGTTTCGGATACGATCCGGTCTTCCAGTCGCTGGGCCGGGACGAGACCTTCGCGGAGATCGATCCTGAGGAGAAGCACGCCATGAGCCACCGGGCGGACGCCTTCGGCAAGCTCGTCCGGGCCGTGTTCGGGTCGTGAGCACGCCCCCCGCCCTCGGGCTCTACGTCCACTGGCCTTACTGCGCGCGCATCTGCCCCTACTGCGATTTCAACGTCTATCGCGCCCGCGGCGCGGACACCGGCGCGCTGACGGCGGCGATCCTCGACGACATCGCCCGCTGGCGCGACCGGACCGGCGCGCGCCGGCTGACCAGCCTGCATTTCGGGGGCGGCACGCCCTCGCTGATGCCGCCGGGCGACATCGCCGCGGTGATCGAGGCCGCCGACCGCCTGTTCGGGTTCGAGGACGGCGCGGAGATCGGGCTGGAGGCCAATCCCAAGGAGGCCGCGCGCCTGCCCGGAATAGCCTCCGCCGGCGTGGAGCGGGTCTCGGTGGGCGTGCAGGCCTTTGACGACGCCAGCCTTGACGCGCTGGGCCGCGATCACGGGGCGGAGGAGGCGCTGGCCGCTGTGGCGGACGCGCAAGACCTCTTCGCGCGCGTCTCCATCGATCTGATCTATGCGCGCGAGGGCCAGACGCCGGACGGCTGGCGGGCCGAGCTGGAACGCGCCGTCGCGCTGGGACTCGACCACCTGTCGCTCTACCAGCTCACCATCGAGCCGGGCACCGCCTTCGCGAGGAAGGCCGAGCGGGGCGCGCTGATCCCGCCTGCCAGTGAAGATGCCGCCGAAATGTTCGAGATCGCCCAGGATCTCACCGCCGCCGCGGGGCTTCAGGCTTACGAGATTTCCAACCATGCGCGGGGAGCGGCGAACCGCTCGGTCCACAACCGGCTTTACTGGACGGGCGGGGACTGGATCGGCGCCGGGCCGGGCGCGCACTCCCGGCTGGGGCGGCATTCGGAGGGCGGCCGCCTCTCGGCGGAAGCCGCGGCGACGCCGGGCGGCTATGCCGCGGGCGTGGCGGCGGGCGGCGGGCATGAGACCGCCGTGCTGACCGCGCTGGAGGAGGCCCAGGAGCGGGTGCTGATGGGGCTCAGGATCGCCGAGGGGCTGGACAGGGCCGATCTGCGAGGCGCGACGGGTCTGGACATCGACATGGACGCCGCCCGGCGGTTCGAGGCGCAGGGCATGCTCGCGCTGCACGACGACCGCGCCGCGATCACGCCTGCGGGGCGGCTCTATGCCGACCGCATCTCCATGGAGCTGGCGCCGGGCTAGAAGGCAGGGCCGGGCTCGAACACGTCGGCGTCTTCATCGTCCGCGTCCTCGTCGAAGAAGCGGTCGTCGAACCGGTCGTCGGGGGCGCCGAAGCGGTCGGGGGCGGGGTCGATGGCCTCGAAGCCGCCGCCGCGGACCTGATACACGGCCAGCCCGCGCTCGACCGTGCCGTCGGCGCGGAAGCGGAACAGCCCGTCCACGCCCATGAAGCCGGTGTCTGATTCGATGCTGGCATCAGGCGAGCGCGCCATCATGATCGCCAGCGAGGCCGCGTCATAGGCCAGCCCCGCGATGTTGGACGGGCCCTCGCCATAGGCGTCGCGATAGGCCTGCTCGAACCGGCCGCGGGCGCGCGGGTCCGGCCCGGCGAACCAGCCGTATTCAAGGCCCGGCTCGCGCGCGGTCTGGGGATTGCGCCACAGCCCGGTGCCCATGAACTTGACCACCAGCGGGTCGATGTCGGCGAACAGCATGGACGGGGCGAGCATCCTCAGATCATCCCCGCCGTCGGGCATGAGCACGACCTGGAAGGCGGAGCTGTCGGACGGCGCCCAGTCCGCCCCGGTCATGCGCGACGCGGTGCGGCCGTCCAGCCGCTCGATTCCCATCCGGGCCAGACGCCGCGAGGCTTCGCCCATCTCGCCCACACCGCCAGAATAGAACTCGCTGGCCGCGACCGATCCGCCCTGCTCGGCCACCGCCCGGCGATAGGCGTCCGATGCGGCCTGGCCGTAAGGGGTGGACGGGCCGATGAAGGCGAAGCGGCTCGCCCCGCGCGAGGCGGCGTGCTCGACCACCCGGCGGATCTCTTCGGACGGCGGGAAGCTGAGCAGATACACCCCGTCCCCGGCCACCGAAGGATCGGTGGAGAAGCCGATCACGGGCACGCCCGCGGCCCGCGCCTCGTCGCCCGCGGCTTCGACCGCCGGAGCCAGAAGCGGGCCGATGATCAGACGCGCGCCGTCCTGGATCGCCGCACGCGCAGCGCTGCGCGCGCCCTCGGCGGTGCCCGCGGTGTCCTTGGGCAGCAGCACCACGGTCTCGTCGCCCCGCTCGAACAGGGCGAGCTCGGCGGCGCGCAGCAGATTGGCCGCCTCGCGCCGGACCTGGTCGGATGGGCCGGAGAAGGGCAGCAGCACCGCCACGCGGGTCAGCTCGCCTGAACGCGACAGGTGCGGCGGGGTGAACTCCGCGCCGGTGGGGATCGGCCCCAGCTGGCCCGCGCCGGGCCGAGAGCCGGTTCCAGCGGGATCGTCGCTGACCGCCACGCCGACCGTGGCGGGATCGGGCGCGGACCCCGAGACCGGGCCTGAGGACGCGGGCGTCGGGCGGGGATCGGCGCGGCCGGGCGTCTCGCAGGCGGCCAGCGCCACGGCCGCGGCGAAGGCGGCGATCCATCCCGCGATGCGGCTTGGCCGGAGAGCGGGCTTGGGCGAGACTGCGGTCATGGGGGCGATCCTGCTTGAGACAATCGGAGCGAAGGCTAGCGGCGCGGGCCGGGCCGGGCAACCGCGCCGCGCGGCCCGGCGGGACCGGGCGTGAGC
>VJOU01000051.1 GCA_007050995.1 Glycocaulis profundi
CGCCCTTCAACGCTTCAAGCGCCACCTTGGCCTTGAACTCCGGCGAATGCTGCTTGCGTTTCGACATCTGCGATCTCCTCGTCGTCGAAGATCAGCAGAACCCAAATTGTAGCTTACGTCAGCGTCCGAATTCTGGGGAGCAGCTCAGCCGGACATCACACGAAACGACGCCTTCCGCCTGTCCGATGACGAGACCCGCGCGAGATACGCTGCCGCCTATGCAGCCACGCGCGGCCTGTACTACCGCGACCAGCCTTCGCTGGAGGCCATACTTGATCGCATCAGCGAATTTGGCGCCCGCTTGTGAGCTGCCAGCATCTCACATTCTGTGCGAAACCTGAGCGCCTCGAACTCACCGGTTCAACTTCGAATCTAAGTCCGCGCCATTCCAAGGTCATTTCTGAGCCTTAGCACGCTCGGTCGGCAGGCGCGGCTGGAGATCGAGCCCCCTCACGATCAGTCTAAGGCTGCCACTCATATCCTGCTCAATCCGCCTGGCCTCCTGGTTCAGCATCTCGATCAGCGCCTCCAGATTTATATACTCGTTGGTGTCAGGATGCTTCCATGTGCGTGGCGAGTTCACCGTGATCAACAGGCAGCCTGCCCGGGTGTTTTCTGCGGCCATGTACTTTTCGACAAGCTGCTGCCTGATGGTGGATCTGAGTTCGGCAGCTGATCGGTCCTTCTCACCGACCTTCAGCTCGATGACGGCCTCGTGCTCCGAGCCTGTGGAGCGCAGACGAATATCGGTTTCCTTCCCGTCCGCGGTCACCGCTTCCTGATCCACCGTGTATGACGATCTGCAACTCTCTCGGAGTCTGCCGGCGATCAGCTGTCGCATGATCGTTTCATCCTGAATGACGGCCCAGGCAGCACGTGGTGAATCATCACGCAGCAGCCCGTCCTCGATATCGTCGAGACGATCATTCATCAGCTGGAAGATCTCGTCCCGTGTCTTGGGCGGGAGATCATAGGAACTATCCAGCTCCACGATCTGGGCTTCCGCATAGATTGCGGCATCCGCCTCTTCGCTGGCCCGCTCGAGCGCCAAGGCCCGCGCGCGGTCCCTGAAGTCCGCGAAGAGCGGGTCGTCGGACATTTCCAGCTTCGCGGCCCACCCCTCCGGCCCCTTAGCGGCGAGCAGTGCGGCCACAATGTTGCTTCGCCCCCGCTCGGCATGATCGCGGGCATTTGGCGAGTAGCTTCCCTCGTCACGGACCATATCATCCTCGGGCCGGATGAACTGATAGGCGAGGCGCGCAAGCCGGAGAAGCAAACCCGGAGTGAACCCAGTGCTCGAAAGATGGGTGTCACCGGCACCGTGCCGATCACCGAACAGAGACGCAAACCAGTCGGTCGGCGGTCCGAATTTTTCCGGCGAATGCGGCCGAATGGTTTTTTCAAGCGCATCCACCCCCTCCGCGGGGTCTAGGCGCATGAGGAATGGTAACCAGACCCCGCTCACCTCATCCTTTACGCCGTCAGCAAGCTCTGATCTCGCAAGGGCCAAGATTTCGGCGACCTCCTCTACTCCGCCGTGCTGCGTCAAAATCTGCAACACCTGGCGCAGCCGATTGGCCCGAAATTTTTCATCTGAATTCGGACCGCCTCGCCACCCCCCCTCGCTGAGCCAGCGGTGCAATCTAGGGAAAAACAAGGCCGCCACGCCCGGCGCCGCGTATTGAATGTCCTGTAGCAAGCCAGAGTGGGCGCTCGCTTGTTCACGAAGCTCCGCTGTCAGTTCGGTTCCGAGCATCTCATCGACGACGGCCGGATGCGCACTGGCCAAGCCCTCAAGCCAGGCTGGGAAGCCGTTCAACTCGATTGGCGCGTATCGGAGCGCCAGCCTTGCCTCGTCCTCATCGAGTTTTTCAGCCCATTTCGGATCTTCCGCTTCAGCGGCAATACCAGCGAGGCCGAACTGCCATCGGACGAGGTAAGTGCTTTTTTCGGCCTCAGGGCGCTCGCTTCGCAGCGAGGGGCGCTCTTTTCTCCAAAAAGCCATCATGGCGGTGCGCAAACGATCAGCCACATCCTTTCCGAACTGCTGCTCTATGAAGCGCCTGTTCCAACCTGACGCCCGACTTCCTTCGCCTGAGCGTTCCATCGCCCGCCAGAGATTCCATGCGGTGTTTTCTGAGCGCCCGCCGTCAAACAGCGCGTCCGGGTTGCTTCCGACCTCCCGCCAGAAGGTGATCCAACTGGCTCGTGCTTTGGCTTTACGGCGTTCTTCCTGCTTTTCCCTCTTCGCGTTCCGCTGCTTCCATCGCTCCTCTTCAGGATCGGGCTTTCGTGGCTCGGACAACTGGTCAATGCAGGAGAGCAAGTCAGGACGGTCTTCCACATATGGCCTGAGCGCCACCAGATGATCGAGCCAATCGACATGGTCTTCCCGTATGTGCAACGCCGCTTCGAAATACAGGGACCGATCATCCGCGGAACGCGCGCGGTCGCCTAAGGAAGCGAGCACCCACTTTATGTCCGACCGCCTCAAGCGCAATGCGTCGAACCAAAAGGCAATCTGGCCGTAGCGTTTTTTGGGGTCTGTGACCGGAGCGAACTCCTGGATGAATGCGTCTGCTGATTCAAACAGAAGCCGGCGAGCCTCTGGGGGCAGTCCGGGAAGCATGGACGCCAGCTGCTTTGCGGAATCGGCGTGAATATGGTCGCGTTCCGTAAGGATCACGCTGATCGCGGCGGACCGCATCACCTCAAGGACGAAGTTGCCGGATTGAAGCTGCCGGACACAGGTCGCGGCCAATGCCGGCAACACATGAGGTCGTGCGCATTTTAACCGGGGTAACCCTTTCTCATTCCGTTTCAGCCCCTCGACCGCCAGCGCCGTAAGTCCGTCGCGAAGCAATTCCAGTGTGCAGGCATCGAGGTCATGCTGATCAATGAGACGAGGGAGCTGCCACGACATTCCCCCGACGGATTTTTTGCCTTCCCTGATGCGGGACAGAGCTTTGCAGAGGGCTTCCACGGAGAGGTGGGCGGGGAAAAGGCGCAGGACCGCCGAGCGCGCGAGCGAATTTGGCCAGTCATTCGAATCCTGCGCGAGGGCCTCACCGATCTCCGCCAAGCGAGGGTCGTCAAGCCGGACGAGCGCATCCAGGGCATCAATGCGTTCGCTGAAATGGGCGCTGGAACATACGGCGACACGGTAGGCGATATCCGCGCAGTCAGTCATCTTGCCGAGACCGATCAGGTCCAGCAGAACTTCACGGATTTCCGGGTTCTCAATCCCGCTGTCCCAAAGCGCTTGGACTTCTGGCCCCAGGTCGGGGGCCGCGATCCGGTGCAGCTGGATACCGGGCACCCGCAATCCTCGCCAGCCACCGGCGCGATGCCGGCGAACAAACGAACGCAGAGCGCGCTGCCGTTGCGCCAGGGTCAGGGATTCCGGGTCCCCGTGATTGAGAAGCACATTAGGTTCGCGATCCAGCACCTCCTCGAAGATCGCATCGTCGTCCAGTGCCATCCATGCTGCGACGGGGCGATAGGATGGCTTCACAATCTGGATGCCTTGCGCCGTGGTCGTGAATAGTAATCGCTTAATTGCACGGATCGGCATGCCGCGATCACGCAGTTCGATAAGTTGTTCGGCGGCTAGACGCTCGATGACGGAACGGTGGTGAAAGCGGACACGGCCATAGGACACGAAGCCAAAGAGCGGACGCTCGAGCAACGTTTTGCGTTCGTCATCGCTCCAATCGTGCAGGATGATGGCGGGATCCAGCGGAGCTTGGTCCGGATCCCCATCCCGGTCCGCTTCAGAGCTGTGGCGCAGGGTCAGCTTCCGGCTGAGCGTCGCGGCGAGCGCCAGTCGCCGCGCGCCGTCCAGCGCCTTCGCCGGAGCCAACGGGGCATACTCGCGATTTTCACCCCGAGGCTTCAGCTTCACTGTGATGTCCGCGCGAACCTGGTCCCGATGAGACCGTATGCGGTGGTGGGACCGCCAATCCGCGCAAAGTTCGATCAGATCCTGCGGACTGCGAACAAATTCTTCCGCGTTTCGCCGCTGGATGTCGGCGAGCAGGGCGTCAGGATCCTCGACGCCCTGCAATCTCGCGATATGCCGGATATGGTCGCTTGACAGGGGCAGCAGCGCGACGTTCCGCCAGTCCTTTGCCATCTGCGCCTTGGATGCTCGTTGATATTCTCGGGACATCGCGATGTCCGCAAAAGTCTCACCACTCGGTACCTCCTGAGGCTCGTCAGGGACCGGGAGGAGCGTGCGAAACATTTCTGCATCAATGGGTGTAGGGCGCGATGTGATGACCACCCGCACCCTGGCGAGATTGCCTGCCACTGCCTTGGCCAGGCTGGTGAGCGCACTTCTGAAAGAACCGCGGGTCAGCTTGAGTTCGTCGATGGAATCCAGAAAAAAAGTCGCGATATCTGACTGCGACCCGCGCCAGGTATCAAAGCGGGCTTCTTCTTCGGGCGTGAGCGTGTCGCGCAAAGCCTTTTTGGCCAGGTCAGCAAGTTCGATGAAAAATGCGGGCTCCCCTTCCTTCCACAGGGCTTTCTGGCACTCCTGACACTCAAACGTCTTGCCAGCCCCGGCCTTAGAAATGATCAAAATACGTTTTGATTTCAGCAGATCGCCCCAGTTGGAACCCCGATGCCAACTCAGCTCCATAAGGAATGAGGTTTGCTCGGCCTCGCTCACCCGGTCAGCAGGAATGTCTTGAAAGCTGCGCTCGGGAGCCCCCGAGCCTTGGTCTTCAGTCATGTATCTCTTCACCCATTCGCGCAGAACATAATGACAACATCGATTGATGCCAACATCCATAGAAACTCGTCAGCGAATCCTGCCCTCGCCTCAACCATAGACGCTGGTTAGGATTTTCTGACGAATTCCCGTTCACAAAAAACGCTTTTGGGGCGAGCGCATTAAAGGATTTGGAGCGGCGTCATGATGACGTGGTGTCCGCCCCGAGCAGATCGGTCAGATACCGTCCGTCCCTCAGGCCTTCGGCCTTGCGCACGAGATAATGCATGGCGTGCTGGAGCGACGGTCCTTGCCATTCGGCGCGCACATGGCGAGGCCCATGTATGACGGTCGCGATATCCCTCCGGCTCATGCCGGCCGCCAGCCCGTCGAGCGCGATGAGGCCGTTGCGCAGGATCTCGGTCGTCTTGGTCCACTGTGGCAAGGCCGGGCTCTGCCTGTCCCGGTGGATCTCCACCGCCGCCTTCTGGAGCCTGGAGCGGCGGTAATAGCCGCGCAGGCGCGAGATGGTCAGCTTGATGCGGATCGGGTCGAGGCCGAGGATCGAGGTGCCGGTGCAGCGGACCTGGGCGGCGAAGCCGTTTCGCCGAAGGATCAGGAATTCCTGCCCGAGCCGGTCGGTGATGTGGGTGATGTCGCAATTGGGGACCATCTGATCCCAGATCTCGCATCGCTCGCCGGGCTCGCGCGGCACGCAGGTGATCTCGACCTGATCGGGAAAGGCGCGCCGGTTCCAGACCACGTCGGCCTCGAACCCGCCCCGGTCCGGATCGGGCATGAGCACGAGGCCCCATCGGTCCGCGAGCGTCTGCCAGGCGCGCGGACGCAGGAGCCGGATGTCGGCGCAGCGGGCCTTCTTCACGGAGATGGCGTCATCGGGCAGGCAGGCGGCGTCGCGCCGGAAGGCGGGATTGCGGCGCAGGAACTCCCACGCCCATCGGTCGGGCGTCAGGCGCCACAGATAGTCATAGGCGGCGAGGTCGCCATGGGAACTGAGGGCGAAATGCTTCATCGCGCCACCTCCTTCCTGACAACGTGCAGCAATCTACGCGCCAATCTTTAGTTGCGTGAGTCGATCGCGTCTAAATTGATCAAAAAGGCGTAGAATCTTCCACCGATTGAATTATGACCCGCGCGCGGTATCCGGCCGCGCCGTTTACCCTCACTCCGTCCCGACTTTCGGCGCTCGGTCCTTCGCGAACCTTGCAGAAGTTTACCGATCGCTCGCTGAACTGCTCCGTCCTCCAACTCCCTGAACAGACCGGAATTTCGGACCCTCTCCCTGAGATTTTTCTTCAGGAGCAGGCTCCCAATGCCCGACGCGGCGCACCATGACGGCACAGAGACGCGCAGCCGCGCCATGCTGCGCAGCGCCTTCTGCGGGCCGATCCGGGAGGCGCTGGACGCGCCCGACACGATCGAGATCATGGCCAATCCCGACGGCGCGATCTGGGTCGAGCGGGCCGGGCAGGACGTGCGCCGGTCGGACGCGG
>VJOU01000257.1 GCA_007050995.1 Glycocaulis profundi
CCACAAGCCTAGTTGCATCAGCCAAATCACGTAGATAACATACATTTTCAGCATCTGATCCAGTTACACCAAACTCTTCAAGCCTCAAAGCCCGGCGAAAGTTTAAAGTGATAAACCGGACTCCTCATCCTCTTCAAGGCCACCGACGTAGACAAAGTAAAGGGTCCAGATCAAACCAAAGACACCAAAAAGGATCCATCCGAGAATGTTGTTGCTTAGACCAAATGGTAGCCCAGTTCCTTCTGTGCTCATTCTCTCGTCCACTAGTGCCATGGCTGCTGGGCTCGACATGGTTGCAGCCACTGCTGCAGCCATCAATGAGGATGCACCCACCCTCATCTTTGGCGCAACATCCTCTGATGGATCCTTTTTGGTGTCTTTGGTTTGATCTGGACCCTTTACTTTGTCTACGTCGGTGGCCTTGAAGAG
>VJOU01000258.1 GCA_007050995.1 Glycocaulis profundi
GCTGTCCAGCTCTGCTCAACCACTTCTCGCACTTTTCTGTTATACTCACGCTTATTCTCACTGAAGAGCCGTGCAGCTTCCGAGTTGGCTGGTGAGTTCGGGTTTGGATCACAGAGCAATGACTGAATTGATGTCAGAATAGCAGCAACATCATAAATGGGACTCCACTGATTTTGAAGGATATCCAAGCATATGCTTCCATCTGCATAAATGTTGGGATGAAACATTCTAGAAATAAAACGCACTGTTGGTGGCTTATTCGGATAATCTTCTGAAAACTGAAGAGTCAGCTTAAACGTACCTCCATCCCAAGGGGTGTCATCCGGCCCAAAGATAACAGCATTCCAGAGCATAATATTGTTATCATAAGGAGCACCACTAATTCCAGCAGGTGGGTCTTGCTGCAACCTCTTAAAATCCCTCATTAAC
>VJOU01000259.1 GCA_007050995.1 Glycocaulis profundi
AGAAGTTGATGTCCTTACAAAAGGTGACAACAATTTTGGAGATGACAGACTTTTATATGCTCATGGCCAGATGTGGTTGCAACGGCATCATATTATGGGGAGAGCTGTCGGGTTCAAACCCACTTGAAAACTTACAACAAATGGCATCCATGACAATGGCATCCACATTCCTTGGTGGCTCAGCCGCAATGGCTGTCACCAAGACACCCTCATCAGCCACCAGCCGTCGTGGGATGGTGGTGATGGCCAATGCCTCAAAGGTGGACCAAGTTGAGAAAGTTGTGAT
This sequence comes from Glycocaulis profundi, assembly GCA_007050995.1. Taxonomy (GTDB): domain Bacteria; phylum Pseudomonadota; class Alphaproteobacteria; order Caulobacterales; family Maricaulaceae; genus Glycocaulis; species Glycocaulis profundi. The sequence goes on from VJOU01000259.1 coordinate 287, forward strand.
GGATGAAAACAAGAAGCATAAAAAATAATAAATAAATATTTCGGGTGCTGAAACGGTATGACGTAGCCCTTAGCTGAACAGCCATAGCCCGTTCAGGAGGGTTTCACCCTTATTGGGTGTTGCCCTCAAGGGTATTAGTAAGG
>VJOU01000260.1 GCA_007050995.1 Glycocaulis profundi
CGAAGACAAAGTTCACAAGGTATGTGGTCCTGCAATCCTTCGGCCTGGAAACGCAGATAAGCCTGTTGTAGAATTGCCTGTCACTGTCGACCACCCATCCTCTATGTCCCTTGATGACTTCATACTCACGTTAAAAGTCATTCGTGATTGCATTCCCAACGGTAAAAAAGACTCGAAGACGAAAGGAAATGCATCCAACGGCTCAAGTGGGAATGGCGGAACGCACCATGAGGACAAGACATCAAATAACTTCGGCAAATCAGCCAACTTAGGCACGTCTCCTGAACCCGATACGTACGGCATCATGGATGTCGAGCCACGCTAGATCGCAGTGTTTTCGTCAACTTGTCTAAAATGAAGTCATTGACCTGATCAGGAGTGCAGATGTACCCGGCTTCATCGGCTGTCCACTTTATGGCGTTCTATT
>VJOU01000261.1 GCA_007050995.1 Glycocaulis profundi
CTCGGCCATGGCAGCGGAAGATGGTGGGTTGCACATTTGATGGACCTTTGGATGAGTGTGGGCGCACTTGCACTCGTCGGTGCAGTGAGCGGCGGTGCATTCTGGAGTGCAGGTGGCTACGATGGCGGCGGTGAGACGGGTGGTCTGTGGAGCGGTTCTTGAGGAGTGGATGTGGGCTGGCTTGCGCTCATCGGCGATTGGCAAATCGAGGCTGGCAAAGTCGGATCCTCTTGGAAGGACTGGTGGCATAACGAGTGGTGAGCCGAGGTCTGGAAGCTCGACGAGTCCGGCCTTTCCAACGGCACAGTGCTTTTCGTAGGCTGGGCAGAACTTGGCAACCTTTCCAAAGAGAGCACGGTCAATTGGTCCAGCGTTGTCTCCACAGTATTTGTTGTAGTGGTCAAGATGCTTGATGCAATAACGTTCG
>VJOU01000052.1 GCA_007050995.1 Glycocaulis profundi
GCGGGGCGGCTGGCCGCCGTCCCGCCCGGTTCCGGCAGGTGCGCCGGGCGAGGTCGGCGCCGGCCGACGGACCAGCCGCCCCTGATCGGTTTCGGGCGGTGCGGAGACCACCGGCGCCAGGCCGCCGCCCGGACGGCGGACGACGGGCTTCCCGGCGGGCGCGATCCCCGCTGGAGAGCCTCCGCCACGCATCGGCCGGAGCAATCGGCGCGAACAGCGCCGGACCGCGATACCGGAAAACGCCGCGGGCGCGGGGCGGACCCTTCGACATGGGGCCGCGCCACAGCCATGCCACGCCATGCCGAGCCGGGCCCCGAACGGCCCGCCCCGCGCCACCCCTCCCATAACCCCGCGCCCCAGGGCGGCGGGGTGAAGGCGCGTGGGGAGTCTGAGGGCGTGCTTCGAGGCCCGCCTAGGGCGGGCGCCTCAGCATGAGGAAAGTCTGCGCGATCAGATAAGCCCCTCATCCTGAGGCGCCGCGAAGCGGCCTCGAAGGACGTCAGGAACCGGGACGCAATCCCCGGGGTCCCCGACCTGATCGGGGACCCAGAGTCTCGCCACGCGCCCGTCCCCTGGATCCCGGGTCGAGCCCGGGACCCCGGTGATAGGGGGCCTTGGCCACCGAGCGGAAAGAAACCCAGCGCGACCGCGCGCCCGCAGCGCAGCGAGGATACCGACCGAGCGGAGCGAGGAAGGACAGGAGGAAACCCCGAACTCAGGCCTCGAAGATCGGCGTGAACCCGCCATAAATCATGCGCTTGCCGTCGAACGGCATCTCCATGCCGGTCATGCGTTCGTCGGCCATCATCTTCTGCCAGCCCGCCTCGCGGGTGGCCTTGTCGGGCCAGACGATCCAGGAGAACACCACCGTCTCGCCGTCCTCGCGCTTCACCGCGCGGTGGAAGTCGGTCAGCTTGCCCTCGGGCACGTCGTCGCCCCAGCATTCGAACGAGTGCAGCGCGCCGAATTCCTTGAACACCGCCCAGGCGTGCCTGGCGTGTTCGACATAGGCGTCCTTCTTCGCGTCAGGCACGGCGGCCACGAATCCATCCACATAGCTCATGATCGGTCTCCTTCTCGGTTGAGCTTGAAGACCATGATCCGGATGGTTATCTTAGGCAAGCATGAAGTTAGAAAAAGTAACTAAAAAGCCGCGCCGCTATGACGATGCCTGCGGAACCGCCCATGGGCTGGAGCTGATCGGGGAGCGCTGGGCGCTGCTGGTCATGCGCGAGCTGATGCTGGGGCCGCGCCGCTTCGGCGATCTGCGTTCAAGCCTGCCGGGGCTGAGCGCGAACGTGCTGACCCAGCGGCTGGAGGGGCTGGAGGCGTCCGGACTGGTCCGGCGCGAGACCCTGCCGCCGCCCGCTTCGGTGCCGGTCTATGCTCTGACGGGATGGGGGCTGGAAGCCGAGCCGATCATCCGCGAGCTGGGCCGCTGGGCCGCGCGTTCGCCCGGCCACGATCCGACGCTGCCGCTCAGCGCGGTCTCGCTCATCCTGTCGCTGCGGACGATGTTCGACCCGGCCCGCGCCCATGACGCCGCGCTGGACTTCGTGTTCGGCCGGGACCGGTTTCACGCCCGTGTCCGCGACGGCGCGCTGATCTCGGGCCGGGACCCGGGGGCGGCGCCCGAAGCGGTGATCGAAGGCGAGCCGGGCGCCGTCGCGGGACTGATCTACGGGTTCGCCGCGCTGGACGATCTCGAGCGCGACGGCGCGCTGAAAGTCTTCGGCGACCGCGGCGCGATCGCCCGTTTCGCCGCCGCGTTCGAGCTGCCCGGCAAGGCGGCCTAGGCCGCCTCGCGCCGCGCCCGCCGCCGCCGGAAGAAGCCGCGGATCCACAGGCGGATCAGCAGCAGGGCGGGCACGATCACCACCAGCCAGGGCAGGAAGCCCGCCACGAAGCGGATCATCGCGGCCACCGCCTGGGAGAAGTCGTAGGCGAAACCTTCCAGCGCCTGGGTGATCGGGGTGAAGTTGGACTGGGCGGTCACGCTGGGCGCGGCGCGGTATTGCAGCGTCAGCCGCGAGGTCTCGACCCGCTCGCGCAGGGCGGCAAGCAGGCTTTCGCGCGATTCCAGATCGGCCTGCACGTTGGCCAGCTCGCGCTCGACCGCGACCAGGTCCTCCACGCTCGCCCCGCCGGTCTCCAGCAGGGTCTGCAGCCGGTCGCGCAGGGCGATGCGGGCGCGCAGGCGCGCTTCGCCGTCCACGATCTGAGTGGTCAGGTCCTCCATCCGCGCCTCTTCGGACTGGATGGATCCGCCCGCCTCGCCCAGCTCTCCGGGCAGGTCTTCGCGGAAGCGCGCGATCCAGTCGGGACGGGCCCGCAGATCCAGCACCGCATAGGGGCTCGACCCGTCCTGCCCGGAGACCTGAGCGCTCAGCACCCGGCAGACGGCCGGTCCGGCCTGTTCGCACAGGTTCACGTGATTGGCGTGGATCTGGGCCAGCGAGGACGCGGGAAGCCGCAGGTCATAGCTGTAGGCGTAGGCCAGATAGAGCGCCTGTCCCTCCGCTTCGGGCGACGGCGTCTCGCGCACGCGCGCTCCGGAGACCGTGAGGGTTTCAGGCGCCGACGCCATGCGGGCGTGATCGCCCGGGGGCGGCGCGGCGGGCGGCGGCGCGGGGACGTCGTTCCCGCAGGCGGACAGGACCAGCGCGGCGGCCGCGCAGACCAGAACGAGACGCATGACGAACCCTCCCGATGACTTTGCCATCGGGACGGTGGCCGCCATTCGCGGCGAAACCAAGCGCTTTTCCGGGCCGGGGCGGGGCCGGACGCGATTTTCTAGAGCAGCGCGCCCGCCTGGCGCCTGCGCTCCAGCGTCATCGCGCTCCGGATCACCATCACGGTCAGGACGACAAAGCCCAGCGCGGCGGCGCCCTCGGCGATCTCGAACGCCAGGAAGGGCAGGCCCACCGTCACGCTCAGCGCCCAGATGAGCGCGGCGACGGTCAGGAAGCCGGTGATGCCGACGAAGAGTCCGCCTGCGACCGCGCACGCGGTGTCGTACAGGCTGAGGCGCGAGCCGCGGGGCTCGCTCGTGGTCGGGGTCATGATGCACTCCGATGGTCGAAAGAAGGTTCAAAAGAAAGCGGGTCGTCCCCGCTACGCCCGGCCCGGAAAAATCGAGCCGACGCCTGATAGATGCGCCTCGAAAACGGCTTTCGCAAGGCGCATGATCCGCTTTGATTTCCGCGCGGCGGAGGGTATCCCCGAAAGGGCCGGGCTCACCCCGCGCCGCCCGCTTGAAAGGACACCCGCCATGACCGACGCTCCGCTGGGCTCGAAGGCCAATCCCTCCCAGTTCGACTGCCTGCCCGATCTGGCCGAGGACGAGCCCTATTTCGTCATCCGCGCCCACGATCCGCTGTCGAACGCGCTGGTCGAGCTGCACGCCTATATCGGCGCGGGCCAGGCGGGGGCGGCGCACAACAAGCTCGCCGAAATCATGGCGCTGACCGCTGACAAGGCGCCCCGTCCGTCGGGCTCGCCGAAATACCGCGAGACCTTCGCCATCTCCTCGGCCATGGAGCGCTGGCGCCAGCACAACGGCTGAGCCCGATTAACCATCCGTGCTAGTCTGAGGGCGCTCCGCTGAGTCGCGGGGCTGCCCTCCGGAGGCTGGCCGATGACCGGCGCTGAAGTGATCGACGTGGCCCGCGAGGCGATCTGGACCATGCTGGGCATGGCCGCGCCCGTCATGCTGATCGGTCTGGCGGTCGGTCTGGTCATCGCCCTGTTCCAGGCCCTGACCCAGGTACAGGAGATGACCCTGGTGTTCGTGCCCAAGATCATCGCCATCTTCATCACCCTGCTGATCGCGCTGCCCTTCATGGGCGCGCTGCTGGGGGCCTTCATGGACGGCGTGATCGAGCGAATCGTCTCAGGGTAGGCCGTCTCTGCGCACCGCCCCGGATTCCGCCGCCCGATGACCGCCGGCCTCGACCCATCCGCCTTCGTCTTCGCCGCCGGGCTGGTGTTCGCGCGGCTGGGCGCGATCCTGATGCTGATGCCCGGTTTCGGCGAGCCCGGCATACCGCCGCGCATAAGACTGGCCTTCGCCTTCGCCTTCGCGCTGGCGGTCGGCCCCAGCCTCGCCCCCTCCCTGCCGCCTCCGCCCGCCTCGGCGGGCATGCTGGCGGGACTGATCATGGGCGAGGTGATCGTGGGGCTGATGATCGGCGCGGCGGCGCGGCTGATGCTGGCGGCGGCTTCGGTGGCGGGGCAAGTGATCGGCTATCAGACCGGCATCGCCATGGCCCAGTCCTTCGACCCCGCGGCGGGACAGAGCGGAGCGCTGCCGGCCGCCTTCCTGAACCTGACCTTCATCGCGCTTCTGTTCACCACCAACCTCCATCACCTGCTGCTGCTGGCCGCGGCGGGCTCCTACGGCGTCATGCCGGCGGGGAACGCGCCCATGTTCGATGATGCGGCGGCCTGGGCGCTGGATGTGTTCATCGACGCCTTCGTCATCGGCGTGCAGATGGCCAGCCCCCTGATCGCCTTCGGCCTGCTGTTCTATCTGGGGCTGGGCGTGCTGTCGCGGATGATGCCCCAGGTGCAGATCTTCTTCATCGCCATGCCGATGAACATCCTGGCGGGCTTTTCGATCTTCGCGATCGCGATCGGCTCGATGGCGATGATCTGGACCGACCGGTTCGAGACCTTCGCCGCCGGGCTGATGTGAGGGCGCGATGGCCGAGGGCGAAGACAAGAGCGAAAAGACCGAGCAGCCCAGCCAGCGCAAGCTGCAGAAGGCGCGCGAGAAGGGCGACGTTCCCAAATCCCAGGAGATCCCCGGCTGGTTCGTGCTCGCCGCGGGGCTGGGGGTGATCGGGATCATGAGCCCGTCGCTGGCCGCGGCGCTGGCCGAGACCCTGTCGCTGTATTTCTCCAACGCCCACCAGATCCCGCTCGACGGGGGCGGCGCGATGGACCTGATGAGCGCCAGCGTGCTGCGCGTGGCGCTGATCGTGGGGCTGGCCTTCGGCGTGATCCTGTTCGCCGGGGTGATGGGCCACTACGTCCAGCAGGGGCTGCTGTTCACCGCCGAGAAGATCAAGCCCAAGCTCTCCAAGCTGAACCCGGTGGAGGGTGTCAAACGCATCCTGGGGCCGCAGGGCTGGATGAATTTCGTCAAGGGCATCGGCAAGATGGCGCTGGTCGCGGTGGCGATCTCCATCGCCCTGTGGCCGCGCCGGGACACGCTGGCCACCCTGCCGACCATGGAACTGATGAGCGTGATCGCGCTGCTGCGCGACGCGGCCATCTCGCTGATCATCGCCGCGCTGATCGTCTACGCCCTGATCGCGCTGGCCGACTACGCCTTCCAGCGCCAGCAGTTCATCCAGCGCAACAAGATGAGCCGCAAGGAGCTGCGCGACGAGTTCAAGGACACCGAGGGCGACCCCCATGTCCGCGCCAAGCTGCGCCAGATCCGGCAGGAGCGCGCCCAGAAGCGCATGATGGCCAGCGTTCCCGACGCCGCGGTGGTCGTCACCAACCCCACCCACTATGCCGTCGCGCTCAAATACGAGCAGGGGATCACGCCTGCGCCCGTGTGCGTGGCCAAAGGGGTGGACAAGACCGCGCTGAAAATCCGCGAGATCGCCGAGGAGCACGGCATCCCCATCGTGGAGGACCCGCCGCTCGCGCGCGCGCTGCACGCCACCGCCGACGTCGACGACATCATTCCGGTCGAGCACTATGCCGCGGTCGCCAAGGTGATCGGCTACGTGCTCTCCCTGTCGAACCGGGGCAGGGGGCGTTAACCATGCCGTGCCAGTCTGGCACGCGATTCGGCCCGGCCGGGCCGAGGGGAGGGGGCGCGTCTTCAGGCGCGCCATGAGACACCGATGACCAGGATCACGCCCGACGACATCCAGCTCGCCCCCGCGCCGCGTTCGCGCGACGAGGCCGCCGCCGGACCCGCGCCCGAACCGGGCGCGCCGTCCCGTCCCGCGCCCGCCTGGGTGCGCCCC
>VJOU01000262.1 GCA_007050995.1 Glycocaulis profundi
TCGGCATCAGGGTCGTACGTCCGGAGAGGTGGGGAGTAGGTAGACGCTACAATGTGCACCAAGGATACCTTCTACGCTCCTGAAAAAAAATGCGATGAGTGCTGCAACCCAAAGTGTCCACGTTGCGAGCCGGCTAAAACTCCACAAGTGCTCTGCGAATCTCGTTATCGACGATGCCGCAAAGACGCACCGTGTGAGCCGATGACACGGCCCTGCAGCCCCTGTCGACCCTGTTGCACTCCCACTCAAGCTCCTGACCCAGTTCCGCCCTACGGACCCAAGTGTCCCCTGAATCAGTGTGGAAGCTGCGTCGACATTGAACGTCATGATAAATGGGCAAAAAAGTGGACATGATGACAGGCATTTACTTGTTCTCCTTTCTGCGACTTTTCTTTGCACTATTCAGTTGTGTAACTACTTTTG
>VJOU01000263.1 GCA_007050995.1 Glycocaulis profundi
GGTTGGGCTAGCTCACGGGTTCTTTTTAGTGGGTCCATTTGTGAAAGCAGGCCCATTGAGGAACACTGTGTATGCGGGTGCCGCTGGATCGCTAGCAGCTGGTGGATTGGYGGTGATTCTAAGTATTTGYTTGACAATGTATGGGATTGCATCATTTAAAGAGGGTGAGCCATCAATYGCACCATCATTGACCTTGACCGGGAGGAAGAAGGAGCCGGACCAGCTTCAAACGGCTGATGGTTGGGCWAAGTTCASTGGTGGGTTCTTCTTTGGTGGGATCTCGGGGGTCACTTGKGCTTATTTCCTTCTATATGTACTTGACCTTCCTTACTATGTTAASTAAGTKCAACCTTAATTTGGGCCTCTTGGAAAGAGGTTGGATTGTTAGTAATGGAAACCTTGTATATTAAGGTGGATGATGG
>VJOU01000264.1 GCA_007050995.1 Glycocaulis profundi
AAAACACACAGTTAAACACAAACAAAAGATAGATATGGCAAACTTCCCATTGATCAACATGGAGACACTTAATGGTGCTGAAAGAGCTACTACCATGGAGAAGATTAATGATGCTTGTGAAAACTGGGGATTCTTTGAGTTGGTGAACCATGGGATTTCTCATGAATTACTTGACAAAGTGGAGAAAATGACAAAGGATCATTACAAGAAATGCATGGAGCAAAGGTTTAAGGAAATGGTGGCAGCTAAAGCATTAGAAGGTGTGAAGGTGGAAGTTAACGATTTGGACTGGGAGAGCACGTTCTACTTGCGCCATCTTCCGACCTCAAACATTTCAGAAGTTCCTGATCTTGAGGATGAATACAGGGAGTTAATGAAGGACTTTGCTGGTAAACTAGAGAAACTAGCAGAGGAGCTTTTGG
>VJOU01000265.1 GCA_007050995.1 Glycocaulis profundi
GGTTGGGCTAGCTCACGGGTTCTTTTTAGTGGGTCCATTTGTGAAAGCAGGCCCATTGAGGAACACTGTGTATGCGGGTGCCGCTGGATCGCTAGCAGCTGGTGGATTGGTGGTGATTCTAAGTATTTGCTTGACAATGTATGGGATTGCATCATTTAAAGAGGGTGAGCCATCAATCGCACCATCATTGACCTTGACCGGGAGGAAGAAGGAGCCGGACCAGCTTCAAACGGCTGATGGTTGGGCTAAGTTCACTGGTGGGTTCTTCTTTGGTGGGATCTCGGGGGTCTATTGGGCTTATTTCCTTCTATATGTACTTGACCTTCCTTACTATGTTAAGTAAGTGCAACCTTAATTTGGGCCTCTCGGAAAGAGGTCGGATTGTTAGAAATGGAAACTTTGTATATTAAGGTGGATGATGG
>VJOU01000053.1 GCA_007050995.1 Glycocaulis profundi
AGCGCGGCCCGGCCCGCCATGCCCGTGGCGAGCGCGCCCGCGGTGACGCCCATGGCCGCGCCCGCTGCCGACCCCGCGCCGAGCTGGGGCGCGCCGGTGATCAGGCCCGAGGCGATGCCCGGCGCGAATATGCCCAGCCAGAAGAAGACCAGGGCGGCGAGCACCGTGCCCATCACCTGGGCGAGGGTGACGTCGTCGCCGGTGCGGAAGGCGTCGGTCACCGAGGCGAACAGGGTGGAGCCGATGCCGATCACGATGGCGATCACCATCAGCTTCACGCCCGAGGTGATGACATGGCCAAGCACCCGCTCGGCGAGGAAGGCGGTCTTGTTCCACAGCGCGAAGGGGACCAGCACGAAGCCCGCCAGCGTGGACAGCTTGAACTCCAGGATGGTGATGAAGAGCTGCACGGCCAGCACGAAGAAGGCGATCATGATCACCGCCCAGGCCACGAACATGACCGCGATCATCACGAAATTATGGAAGAACGAGATCGGCCCGACCATCTCGCCGATCTCCTCGAGCAGCGGCTGGGCGGCTTCGAGGCCCACCCCGGCGATGAAGCCGGGCCGCATGAGGTCCTCGGCCGCCATGGCCGATCCGCCCGCGGTCAGGCCCAGCCGGGCGAAGCTGTCGAACACGACGGTCGCGAGGAAAGAGAAATTGCCGATGATGAAGGCGAAGACGCCCACATAGAGCACCTTCTTGATCAGCCCCGCGATGACGTCGGAATTGGACGACAGGGCCCAGAACAGGCCCGCCAGCGTGATGTCGATGACGATCAGCGTGGTGGTCAGATAGGCGACATCGCCCGCCAGCAGCCCGAAGCCGGAATCGATATAGGCGATGAAGGTCGCCAGGAAGGTGTCGATCACGTCCATCTCACCGCCCCAGGAAGGACTGGGTGCGGGCGCGGCCGCGGGCTTCCTCGGCGAGCAGGCGCGCCCGGTCGAGCGCCTCGGCCCGGTAATGGGCCGCCATCATCGCCTCCATCTGCATGAGCAGCTGGGCCTGCAGCGCAGCGATCTGATTGCCCGCCTGGGCCGCCTGCAGATTGCCCGCCGCGCCCTGGCTGGCGATGATCATCCCGTCCAGGCTGCCTGCGGTGTCGGGAGCCCGCGAGACGATCTCCGCGCCGAGGGTCAGGCTGTCGCGCCAGGCCGCGCGCGACTGGCGCCCGCGTTCGCGGGCGTCTTCGGCGAGCGCGTCCGCACCAGGGGGCTCGGGGCCATAATCCTCAGGATAAGCCTCTTCGTACGCGCGCTCGATCTCCTCGACGCGGTAACCGATGCCCTCCGCCTCGCGCATCAGCTCGTCCACGCGGGCGAGGCGGCGGCGAATATCGTCCGCCAGGCTCTCGGGCAGGCTTTCAAGATCGCGCGCCATGTTCTCCAGCATGCGGATCTCATGGGTGAGCTGCTGGATCTGGTGTTCGATCTGCTGCAGGGCGCGGGCGGCCTGCAGCACGTTCTCGGCGTGATTGGTGGGATCGTAGACGATCCCGCCGCCGAAGAGCTGGGCCGAGGCGGCGGGGGCGACGCCGCCGATCGGAGCCAGCGCGAGCGCGAGACCAAGAAGCATCCGTTTCATGAGCGCGCGTCTCCTATTCGGCGGCGAGAGGGGCCGCGGCCGGGCGCCGGTCGCGGATGTCGGTGAAAGGCGGGGGGCGGTCCTCCTGCGGGCAGGCTGGAGGCGGGCGGGCCGGGCCACTGGCGCAGTAGGTCGCCGGTCCAGGCCAGACCCTTTTCGGCGAGCCAGGCTTCGAGGAAATCCTCCGGGCCGGCCTCGGCCAGCACACGGTCGAGCCGGGCCTGATCCTCGGGCGAGGACGCGGCGGCGATCGCCAGCGCGATGTGCCCCAGCCCCAGCTCGAAGAGCCGGCAGCCGAGCGGGGACTGGTAGAGATAATCGCGCTTGGGTATCGCCTCGGCGATCATCGCGATCTGGCGCGCGTTCAGGCCGAAGCGCTCATAGGTCTCGCGCGTCTGGGGCTCGCGCGCGCGGGGATTGGGCAGGAAGATCCGGGTGGGGCAGGACTCCACCAGCGCCGGCGCGATGGCGCTCCCCGCGATGTCGGCCAGCGACTGGGTGGCGAACACCACCGACACGTTCAGCTTGCGGAGCGTCTTGAGCCATTCACGGATGCGCGCGGCGAAGACCGGATGATCGAGCATCAGCCAGGCTTCATCGAGCACCAGCAACGTGGGCCGCCCGTCAAACCGCGCCTCCAGCCGGTGGAAGAGATAGCTCAGCACCGGCAGGGCCGCGGCCTTCGCGCCCATCAGCTCCTCAAGCTCGAAGCAAACCGTGTCGCTCAGCGTCAGGCTGTCCTGGTCGGCGTCCAGCAGCGCGCCGTACGGCCCGGCAAGCGTGTAAGGATGCAGCGCGGCCTTGAGCGCCTCGTCCTGCACCATAAGCGCCAGCCCGGTCAGGGTGCGCTCTGCCTGCGGCGCGGAGGCGAGCGCGCGCACCGCCTCCCACAGCGCGGCCTTCAGCGCCGGGGTGAGGGCGAGGCCCTGGCCCGCGATCAGATCGGCCAGCCAGTCGGCGGCGAAGCGCGCCTCGCCGGGCTGGTCGATGTCTTTCAGGGGCTGGAGGGCGGGCCGCGCCGCCCCGCCCAGATCGACATGAGCGCCGCCCATCGCCAGCACCGCGGCCCGGGCCGAGCGGCGCTTGTCGAAGATCACGATCTGGGCGCGGTGATAGCGCCGCCATTGCAGGGCGATGAGGGCGAGCAGGACCGATTTGCCCGCGCCGGTGGGACCCACGACGAGGGTGTGGCCGACATCGCCGACATGCAGGTTCAGCCGGAAGGGCGTCGTGCCCTCCGTGCTCGCCTCGATCAGGGCCGGGCCGCCCAGGTGAAGATTTTCCGGCGCGCCGGCCCAGACCGCCGAGAGCGGGACCATGTGAGCGAGATTGAGGGTGTGCAGGATGGGCTGGCGGACATTGGCGTAAGGATGGCCGGGCAGGGAGCCCAGCCAAGCCTCGACCGCGTTCAGGCTCTCGCGGATCACAGTGAAGCCGCGCCCGGCGATCACCCGCTCGGCGAGCCGGATGGTCTCGTCGGCCGCGCGGGCGTCGGGCGCCTGCACGGTCAGCGTGGTGGTGACATAGCCATAGGCGACGAGATCGGAGCCGAGTTCCTGCAGCGCGGCGTCGGCATCGGCGGCCTTGTTGTCCGCATCGCTGTCGAGCAGGGCGGCGGGCTCGTTGAACATGGTCTCGCGCAGCACCGCGCCGATCGATTTGCGCTTGGCGAACCAGTGGCGCCGCTTGCGGGCGAGCACTTTTTCCGCCTCGGCCTTGTCCAGGGCGATGAAGCGCGTGCACCAGCGATACTCGAAGCCGAGACGGTTCAGCTCGTCGAGCAGGCCGGGCAGGGTGGTGGCGGGGAAGCCCTTGAGCGTCAGCGTGCGCAGATGGCACGCGCCCAGCATCGGCTCGAGCCCGCCGGTGAAATCCTCATCCGCCAGCACCGCGTCGAGAAACACCGGGAACTCCGGCACCGCCACCGGATGGCGCCGGGTGGAGATGCAGGCGTGCAGATAGGTCAGGGTCTCGGCGTCATCGAGCCGGGCGATCTCGGTCAGCGTGCCTGACAGCAGGTCCAGCACTCTTGCCGCCTGCTGCTGGAAGGTCTCCAGCCGCTGGCGCCAGCCGATGCCTTCAGGTCTCTGCGGGCGTTCGATCAGCGCCTTTTCCGCGCGCATCGCGGCGTCCGCGGGCGGCAACCAGAGCAGGGTCAGATAATATCGGCTGACGAAGCGGGCGCCGGCTTCGTCGCATTGCAGCGCGCGCTCGGCATCCACCAGCCAGGAGGCGGGATCGGGAAAGGCGCTTTCGGGATAGTCATGGGCCTCGGCGCGGACCGCCTCGAAGAACAGCGCCCAGCCTGAGCCGAACCGGCGCAGCACATTGTTCACCCGCGCCATCACCGCGACGAGTTCGTCCGGGGTCGAACTGTCCAGATCCGGCCCCCGATATGAAAAGCTGGTCTGGAACGACCCGTCCTTGTTGAGCACCACGCCCGGCGCGACCAGACAGGCCCAGGGCAGGTAGTCGGCGAGCCGGCGCGGAGCGCGCGCGTATTCGCGCAGGTTCAGCATGACAGATGCTCCCGGTGCCGGGCCGCCCGGGCGGCGACCGCCATGAAGTCGGGATCGTGGCGGGCCATGAACACGGCGAGCGAATGGCCCGCCAGCCAGAGCACGAGGCCGGGGATCCAGAGCCTGAGGCCCAGCGCCAGCACCGCGGCGAGCGTGCCGATGAGGATGGCGGCCGATCTCGGCGCGCCCGCCATCAGGACCGGCTCGGTCAGCGCCCGGTGCAGGGGGATCTCATAGCCCTCGGCCATCACACGAGCGCCCCGCCGCCGAAGGAGAAGAAGGTCAGGAAGAAGGAGGTCGCCGCGAAGGCGATCGACAGGCCGAACACGATCTGGATCAGCTTGCGGAAGCCCCCGCTCGTCTCCCCGAAGGCCAGCGTCAGACCCGTCAGCGTGATGATGATCACCGCCACGATGCGCGCCACCGGCCCCTCGATCGAGGACAGGATCTGGTCGAGCGGCCCCTCCCAGGGCATGCCGGTGCCGGCGGCATAGGCCGGGCCCGCGATCAGCAGGCCCAAGGCAAGGAGGAGACCGGCCTGCAGGGTCCGGTTCGCGGCGCGCGAGAGCTCATAGACGGTCATTGGATACCTCCTTGGCGGGGACGGGATGGGACAGGGGTTCGGTGCGGTAGCCGCCCTCGGCATGGCCCAGCACGCGGATCGCGTCTTCGATGCGGCGTTTGCCGCCCGGACGGCTCATGAAGACGATGATGTCCACCGCGTCCGCGATCAGGGCGGGCACTGGCCGCGCGGTGGCCTCCAGCGTGAGCTGTTCGAGCCGGGCGAGAGCGCCGCAGGCGGAGTTGGCGTGCAGCGTGGTCAGCCCGCCCGGATGGCCGGTGTTCCAGGCCTTCAGCAGGTCGAGCGCCTCGGGCCCGCGCACCTCGCCGATGATGATCCGGTCGGGACGCAGCCGCAGGGTCGAGTGGACCAGCGCCTGCAGGCTGACCGCGCCGCGACGTGTGCGCAGCTGGACGAGATTGGGCGCGGCGCAGCTCAGCTCGCGCGTGTCCTCGAKGATCACCAGCCGGTCGCGCTCGAAGGCGGAYTCCCTGAGGAGCGCRTTCGCGAACGTGGTCTTGCCCGAGGAGGTCCCGCCCGCGATGACGATGTTGGCGCGCGCYTCRACCGCCTCGCGCAGGGCCTCGCAGAGMYCGTRATCGAGCGCGCCCTGATCGACATAATCGCCCAGGCTGAACGGGCTCGATCCCGGCTTGCGGATGGAAAAGCACGGCGCGGCGGCGACCGGGGGCAGGAGGCCTTCGAACCGCTCGCCGGTGCCGGGSAGCTCGGCGGAGACGATGGGGGAGCCGCGCTGCACGCTCTCGCCRGMSGCCGACGCCACCAGCCGGATGACCCGCTCGCGCTCRGCCGCGCCCAGSACCGCGTCCGACCGGCGCACGTCMTGCCCSGCCCGCTCGACCCAGATCGCGCCGTCGGGATTGGCCATGATCTCGATCGTGTCGGGCGCGTCCAGCGCCTCCCGGATCGGCCCGCAGAAGGCGCTGCGCAGCATGGCGCGGCTGCGCGT
>VJOU01000266.1 GCA_007050995.1 Glycocaulis profundi
CGCCGCACCGTACGCCACCGCCTCGTCCGGATTGATGGACTTGTTCAACTCACGACCATTGAAGAAGTCCTGCAACAACTTCTGCACCTTCGGAATACGCGTCGATCCACCCACCAGCACTATCTCGTGCACAGCACCCTTGTCCAACTTCGCATCACGCAACGCCTTCTCCACTGGATCCAACGTGCTGCGAAAGAGATCGGAGCACAACTCTTCAAACCGCGCCCGTGTTATCGACGTGTAGAAGTCAATTCCCTCCAACAACGAGTCTATCTCTATGTTCGCCTGCGCACTCGAACTCAGTGTCCTCTTCGCCCTCTCACACGCCGTCCTCAGACGCCGCACTGCTCTCTTGTTCGATGTTAAATCCTTCCCTTTGTGCTTCCGTTTGAACTCCTCCACAAAGTGGTTCACCAACCG
>VJOU01000267.1 GCA_007050995.1 Glycocaulis profundi
CGTAAACCGTGAGCGCTGTCACCGTAACGGCGGTCAACGCCTCCATCTCCACACCCGTACGTGCCACCGTGGTCACCGTCGCCGCAATCGAGAGCCGGTCCGCGCCCTGCGGCTCGAGCGTGACGGTGACCGCCTCGATCCCCAGCGGGTGACACAGCGGGATAAGCTCACCGGTCCGTTTGGCCGCCATAATGCCGGCTATCCGTGCGGTCGCTATGACATCGCCCTTTGCCGCGGTGCCGTGACAGATCATGTCCAGGGTCGACGGTTTCATCAGGACGGCCCCGGATGCCCGCGCTCGCCGCAAGGTCACCGCCTTCGCCGACACATCGACCATTCGGGCGGCGCCTTGTTCATCAAGGTGGGTAAGCACCCCATCGTGGTCGTTCACCGTGCCACCTGCTGGCTGCATTGCTCAT
>VJOU01000268.1 GCA_007050995.1 Glycocaulis profundi
CTTGAAGCAATTTCGTCAATGGGGAAGCAAAACCCCTGGCCATCCTGAGAACTTTGAAACTCCTGGGATCGAAGTCACCACTGGTCCTCTTGGTCAAGGTATTGCCAATGCTGTTGGTCTTGCTGTTGCTGAGAAGCATTTAGCTGCTCGTTACAACAAACCCGATGCTGAGATTGTTGACCACTACACATACTGTATTCTTGGTGATGGTTGTCAAATGGAAGGGATTGCAAATGAAGCTTGTTCACTTGCTGGCCATTGGGGACTCGGAAAGTTGATTGCTTTCTATGATGACAACCACATCTCTATTGATGGTGACACTGAGATTGCATTCACCGAGAATGTTGACAAACGTTTTGAGGCTCTTGGGTGGCATATCATATGGGTGAAGAACGGTAACACCGGTTATGATGAGA
>VJOU01000269.1 GCA_007050995.1 Glycocaulis profundi
ACACCCATGGTGGAATTTGATGATAAGTACAAGTGCTGTGTGGAACAGGGTGTGCCGATACCTCTCTTCATAGCAGGTCCTTTGCTGGTATTGCGTACTCTCTATGAAGGAGGACAAGGTTGCGACCCGAACAGTTTCTTTGAATGCCTGGACTACACCGCAATATACGATCCAACACCGGAGTGTCCTGAGTGTCTGGTTTGTTGTGTGGTGCGGTGGCTGCTGACGCAATGCTGCAGTCTCCAGGATTGTACGTTTCGCCTGTACAGCCTGAACCAGATGATGGTGTTTGAAGTGATGCGGGAGATATTTGTTCGCCTACGACCCAAGCCTCTATCTATTTCCTCTCGACATATTGAAGTTGCCAAGCGATACAACTACATTGGACTGCCATTCCACGACACGGTGCGCAGCCC
>VJOU01000270.1 GCA_007050995.1 Glycocaulis profundi
AAATAATCAAATTGTTGCGTTTTGCTTGGAGTTCAATTAGGGTGTTTTCCATTATTCATTCCAACTTCTTAAATGATAATCGAAAAGTCAATAACATCTTTTCACATCGTCAAATTCGCTTATGCCACGCGAAAGTTAGACCATATGCCGTACTTGTTTAGCGCATACCGTGGCCATCAACATTATTATAAAATCACACAACGACTGGTTCAACTAGGTGGTCCGTTTTATCGGAATTGGATGTCGCTATCGTCCCTCCTCAGGCCTTGTTGGGCAACAATTGTAACTGATCAAAAGCTGTCTGGTGGATCAGTGACCATAACAATGTATGCACACCCTCTTCGAACTTTTCTGCATCTATGGTGGCGCTGTATCTGGTTATTGTATTTTTAGATGAATTAAAGAATGTTGGGC
>VJOU01000271.1 GCA_007050995.1 Glycocaulis profundi
TGACGTGACTCGCGGAAAAGGATTTTACGGACCAGGAAAAGCCTACGGTACACTTGCCGGGCATGACGCTACCCGCGCGCTTGGAACCATGGACCAGAATGCTGTTTCTAGCGAGTGGGATGATCATACTGGAATCTCTGCTGACGAGCAGGAAACCGCCAACGAATGGGAGACACAGTTCAAATTCAAGTACTTGACTGTTGGACGTCTGGTAAAGAATAGCTCGGAAAAAGCAGATTATGGAAATAGAAAATCGTTTGTTCGTGGAGCCGAGTCTTTGGATTCGATTATCAATGGTGGCGACGAGGGCACAAAAAAGGATAACTAATTGTATTCAAATCCATAATTGTTGCACATTCCAAAACGGTTACATCTTATTTTATGTTCTTTGTATGATATGAAATCCCATTGTCC
>VJOU01000272.1 GCA_007050995.1 Glycocaulis profundi
GATCCCGGACCTCCTGGCGAGACTGGCCCGCAAGGTAACGTAGGCATGATGGGCCAACAAGGTGAACGCGGTCCTATGGGCTCGCCTGGTAGGGAGGGCTCAACTGGTGTTCAAGGACCTCAGGGACCCGCTGGTCCACGTGGTGACAATGGGCCAAAGGGTGCTGTTGGACCTCCTGGACCCCCAGGACCACAGGGCCCAGCTGGTCCAGTCGGTATGCGAGGTGAAGAGGGCCCTCCGGGAGAAGATGGTCCTCCAGGCCCACCGGGTCCCCCGGGTCCACCTGGAGACTTTGACACGGCCTTCCAGGGTATCTTCAGACGTCCAGAGAGCGACAGCTTTATGAATGACGAGGGTTACAACGCTGACAGTGACGTGCCATTTGAGGATCGAATGCAAGGAGATGCGCCCG
>VJOU01000054.1 GCA_007050995.1 Glycocaulis profundi
CGCCCTTGACGGGGCTGGTCCGAAGTCCTGACAGACCCCGGCGCGCTTGTGCACGTCTCCAGGATCGCCGCAGTCCCGGCCGCCCTTTCACGGAGAAACGGGCCGTCACCCCCGCTCCGCTCGGGTCGCCGCGCCCCACCCCGCGGAACAGACGGTCCGGACCGCCCCCTCATGGGATGAAGCCCGCACAGTATGAGGCGGCGGAGGGAGGGGTGGATAAGTTTTGATTTTCTCCGTCCTCCCGCGCTCCGCCTGGTCGGCGCCGCGCATGGGCGCGGGCGCGCGGTCGCGCCTGCGGCGGCTGCGCCGCCGGGAGGTTCCGGATCGCGCCTCCCGGCGCGTCCGGGATGACGGCTTTGGAGGAGGCCGGGTGGGGGATAAGGCGGTGACGGTGGTGAACGGGGAGGAAACGGGAAAGTTCTCAGATCTCGCAGGCGCCACATTTTGGCGACACTGATCGGGTGTTCTGCAGACGGACGCTGGGAATCGGCCGCATGCGTCTTGCGTCCGGCCGATTTCGTTCCAACTTGGCGAGGGCGGACAATCCGATGATCGGACGTGTGGAGATGACCTTGGCGATGCATGACACGGCCCCGGCCTGGACCAAGACCCGCTTCGGCGCGGCGCTTGTTCTCGTGCTGCGCCTTGGCGTGATCGGCGCGGCGCTCTGCCTGATGATCATCTCGATCCCGCTGTTCCTGATGCCCATTCCGCTGGGCATCCCGCTCTTCATCGTCTCGCTGATCATGCTGGCCGCGGCGTCCAAGACCGCTCACGGCCACATCACCCGCAAGCTGCGCCGCCATCCGGCCATCTGGCGCCGGGTGAAGGGCGCCTTCGGCGAGTAAGCGCACAAAAAAAAGCGGGGCCCGGGCCCCGCTTTTTCATGTCCGATGACCGCCCGGCTCAGTTCAGGCGTTCGGCCGCTTCCGAGATCGAGGCTTTGACCAGCGCGGCGCGCTGGGTCTTGGTCATCTTGTCTTTCAGCAGCGTGCCGGCGGCCTCGATGGCCAGATCGGCGGCCAGGGAGCGGACCTCCTTGGCGGCCTGGGCCTCGGCCTGGGCGATGCGCTGCTCGGCCAGCGCCGTGCGGCGCTCAATGCGCTCGGCGATGTCCTTGCGGGCGGCTTCGCGCAGGTGCTCGGCGTCGGCCTTGGCCTTCCTGACGATGTCCTCGGCCTCTTTGGCGGCCTCGCGCTGGCGGCGCTCGTAGGACGCCAGCATCTCCTGGGCCTCCTCGCGCAGGCGGCGCGCCTCTTCGAGCTCGGTGCGGATCTTGTCCGCCCGGCCGTCCAGAGCCTTGGCGATCATCTTGGGCACGCCCAGGACGATCATGAGGACGAAGAACAGGATCAGGCCGATGAAGGCCCAGAAGGTGTCGGTCTGGATCAGGTAGCCCATGGGTCCGCCTCCTCTACGCCTTCGCGTCCACGGCAGCCGCCGCGTCCGCCTCGGTCACGTCCACGCCGGCCAGATGCCGGGCCACGTCGGCCGCGGCCGAGGCGGCGATGACGCGCACTTCGCTCAGGGCCTTCGCCTTGGCTTCGGCGATCCGGGCCTCGGCGGCTTCGGATTTCTTCGCCAGCTCGGCGTCCACCTGTGTGGTCTCCTCGGCGATCTGGCGCTCCATCTCGGCGCGCGCGTTCGCCGCGACCGACTGCGCCTTGGCGCGGGCGTCGGCGAGGGACTTCTCGTAGGTGCGCACCGCTTCGTCGGACTGGGCCTTCATCTGGGCGGCGGCGTCCAGGTCGTCGGCGACCCGGTCGCGACGCTCCTCGATGGCCGACCCGATGCGGGGCAGCATCCAGCGCGACAGCAGGAAGTAGAGCACGCCGAAGCTGATCGCGAACCAGAACAGCTGCGAGGGGAAGGTTGAGGTCTCGAACGGGGGGAAGGCGGCCTGGGCCGCGAGGATCGCCCCGTCAGTGGCTATGGCAGTCGCCGGCACGGCGGCCTCCCTGGAATCTGGCGCGGGACGGCGTCCCGCTCAGGATGCGTGCGCCGGGCGCGCGCCTGTCGCGCGGCCCGGCAGGAGCATCGCTGGTCTTCGAAAGTTCGTCTTAGACGACGAAGAGCAGCAGAAGCGCGATGAGCAGCGAGAAGATGCCCAGCGCTTCGGTCACGGCGAAGCCGAAGATCAGGTTGCCGAACTGGGCCGGAGCCGCAGCCGGGTTGCGCAGCGCGCCGGTCAGGAAGCTGGCGAAGATGTTGCCCACGCCCAGGGCCGCGCCCAGCATGCCGAAGCAGGCCAGACCAGCGCCGATGTATTTTGCGGCTTCCGCGTCCATGTCGATACTCCTTTGAAGACTCTGGTTTGATGGATGTGTCGGGTCGAGCCGGCGCGCCTAGTGGTGACCCGGGTGCAGCGCGTCGGAAAGATAGATGCAGGTCAGAACGGCGAAGACGTAGGCCTGCAGGAAGGCGATCAGGAACTTCAGGCCCGTCAGGGCGACGACCATGACCATCGGGGCGATGGCGCCCACCGCGATCAGGCCGCCCGCGGCCCCCATCATCACCACGAAGCCGGCGAACACCTTCAGAAGGATGCCGCCCGCCAGCATGTTGGCGAACAGACGCATCGACAGGGTGACCGGGCGCGACAGGAAGGAGATGATCTCGATCGGGGTGAGCAGGAAGTAGAGCGGCCAGGGCACGCCCGCGGGGAAGAACAGGGAGAAGAACTTCATCCCGTTTTTCCAGATGCCGTAGATCACCAGCACGCTCATCACGATCATCGACAGCGCGAAGGTGATGATGATGTGGCTCATGATGGTGAAGCCGTACCAGCCCGGCGAGGGGAAGTAGTGCATCATCGAGAGCATGTTCGCCATCAGGATGAAGGCGAACAGGGTGAAGACCAGCGGGAAGAAGCGCAGACCGTCGGTGCCCGCCGTCGAGCGGATCATCCCGGCCACGAATTCATAGGTCAGCTCGGCGACCGACTGCATCCGGCCCGGCACCAGCGCGGGGCGCGACATGGCCATGGCCAGAAGGCCGATGGTCAGGCCCGCGGCCACGAGCATGTAATAGCTCGAATTGGTGAAGGACAGGTCCAGGCCGCCCACGGAGAACTCCGCGATGGTCTGGAGCTGGAACTGGTCAATCGGGTTGCTCGCCACGTCGGCCTCGTGTCCGGCGCCCGCGTGAGCGCCCCTGATTGTCTATTGGTCCCCGGGCGGCTCGCCGCCCGCGGTCCTGTTCACCTCGTTCACGGCGCGCACGATGTTCAGCGTGCCCGCCCCGAACCCTAGAAGCGTGCCGATCAGAACGCCCCAGGGAGAAATCCCGGCGAAATGATCGACGATGAAGCCGAGCCCCGTTCCGGCCAGCACGCCCCCGAGAAATTCCGACCCGTATCTCAGGCCCGAGGCCCAGCCCGACGGGCCTGCCTGCGCCTTGGCCTCCCGCGCGCGTCGTTCCTCCAGCTTGGCGTTCAAACGCCGCTCGAAGTCGGAAGCATCGTCGGGGGGCTGTTTTACGGGTTCGTCTCGATCGGACATCTGAGCTGACCGCTCGCCGGGGCTCGCCCCCGGTAAGCGCGCGCACCCTATAAGCGGCCCCATGCCAAGTCAAGCGAGCAGGGCGCTTGTCCAAGCTGTTGATAAATATCAGAAAATCCGACTATTCGGCCGCCAGAAGCTCTTCCGCCGCACGCAGGTTCACCGAGACGAGCTGGGACACGCCCCGCTCGCCCATGGTCACGCCGTACAGCCGGTCCATCCGGCTCATGGTCACCGGGTTGTGGGTGATGACCAGGAATCGGGTGTGGGTCATGCGGCGCATCTCTTCGAGCATGGTGCAGAACCGGTCCACGTTCGCGTCGTCCAGCGGCGCGTCCACCTCGTCGAGCACGCACACCGGCGCGGGGTTGGACAGGAAGACCGCGAAGATCAGCGCCGCGGCGGTCAGGGCCTGTTCGCCTCCGCTCATCAGCGACATGGTCTCCAGCTTCTTGCCCGGCGGGCAGGCCATGATCTCCAGACCCGCCTCCAGCGGATCCTCGTTCTCGGTCAGGCGCAGCTCGGCGTGACCGCCCCCGAACAGGGTCGCGAACAGGGTCTGGAAGTGGCCGTTGACCACCTCGAACGCCTCCAGAAGCCGCGTGCGGCCTTCTTTCGACAGGGTGTCGACGGCCTTCCTCAGACGCGAGACGGCTTCGAGCAGCTCGTCGCGTTCCCGGGTCAGCTCGTCGGCCTGGGCGCGCAGCTCCTCGCTCTCCTCGTCGGCGCGCAGATTGACCGCGCCCAGCCGCTCCCGGCTCAGGCGCGCCTCGTCCAGCCGCCGCTCGACCTCGCCCGAGCTCAGTTGTGCGAACTCGCTGCCTTCGGCACGCGTGCCCAGCGCCTGCGGGGTTTCGCCCGTGGCGTCCTCCAGCCGTTCGGCGGTGTCGGCCAGACGCTCCTTCGCCCCGTTCAGGGTCGCCGCCGCGCCCGCGCGGGCCTCGCGCGCTTCGCCCGCTTCCTTCTCGGCGGCGCGCAGGGCGGAGTCCGCCTCGCGCTGGGCGGCCTCGGCCTCGCCCACATGGCCGCGCGCCAGCCGGGCGGCCGATTCGGCGTCGCCCAGCCGGTCGGTCAGGGCGCTGATCGTCCGGGTCAGGGTTTCTGGCTTGGCCTTCGCGGCCTCCAGCGCGGCCTCGGCGTCGGTCTTCTGGCGGGCCAGCTCGCCCGTGCGGGCCTCAGCGGACTGCGCGCGGCGGGACCAGTCGGCCTCCTCGCGCTCCAGCGAGGCGATTCGGTGGCGGCGCCCCTGCGCGTCCCGCCGGGCCGAATCGAGGGCGGAGCGTGCCTCGGACGCCGCGCCGCGGGCGCGCTCGGCGGCGGTGCGGGCGGCTTCCAGCGCCGCGGCGCCGTCGTCTTCGGCCTCGGCCTGTTCGGCGGCGTCCTCGGCTTTGGCGCGTTCGGACAGAGCGGCGGAAAGCTCGGATTCGAATCGCTTCGCGGTGTCTTCGAGATTGGCGCGGCGCGCCTCGTCGCGGGCGGCCTGCTCGCGGGCGGCGCCCAGAGATTTCTCCGCCGCGCGCAGGGCGGTCTCGGCCTGATCGGCTTCATGGCGGCGTGAGGACGCGGCGCGCTCGGCCTCGGACGTCGTCTCGCGGGCGGTCTCGGCCCGGCCCGCGGCGGCCTCGGCGGTGGCGCGGGCCACGGCGAGGTCGGCCTGGACCGCCTGCAGCCGG
>VJOU01000273.1 GCA_007050995.1 Glycocaulis profundi
CTGAGATTGCTGGGGTGGTGGTTTCATTTGACCCCAAACCTATTCAGGGCGATTGGAACGGTGCTGGTTGTCACACCAACTACAGCACAAAATCGATGAGGGAAGAGGGAGGATATGAGATCATCAAGAAAGCTATTGAAAAGCTGGGTTTGAGGCACAAGGAACACATTGCTGCTTATGGTGAAGGCAATGAACGTAGGCTCACCGGTAAACATGAGACCGCTGACATCAACACATTCAAATGGGGGGTTGCAAACCGTGGTGCATCAATTCGTGTCGGAAGAGACACTGAGAAAGACGGAATGGGGTACTTTGAGGACCGTAGGCCCGCATCCAACATGGACCCCTACGTTGTTACCTCAATGATTGCCGAGACCACGATCCTGTTTTAAAAGCAGTGTAACGGGTATCA
>VJOU01000274.1 GCA_007050995.1 Glycocaulis profundi
GATCCCGGACCTCCTGGCGAGACTGGCCCGCAAGGTAACGTAGGCATGCTGGGCCAACAAGGTGAACGCGGTCCTATGGGCTCGCCTGGTAGGGAGGGCTCAACTGGTGTTCAAGGACCTCAGGGACCCGCTGGTCCACGTGGTGACAATGGGCCAAAGGGTGCTGTTGGACCTCCTGGACCCCCAGGACCACAGGGCCCAGCTGGTCCAGTCGGTATGCGAGGTGAAGAGGGCCCTCCGGGAGAAGATGGTCCTCCAGGCCCACCGGGTCCCCCGGGTCCACCTGGAGACTTTGACACGGCCTTCCAGGGTATCTTCAGACGTCCAGAGAGCGACAGCTTTATGAATGACGAGGGTTACAACGCTGACAGTGACGTGCCATTTGAGGATCGAATGCAAGGAGATGCGCCCG
>VJOU01000275.1 GCA_007050995.1 Glycocaulis profundi
CCTCGGCAAAACTGACGGTAAGCAATCTTATCCCCATTTTTCTTGGAACGAAAGAAATTAGCAAGTTGTTGAGCATCGGATGGTTGGAGTTCTGGGCCAAGGGCTCTATCTAGAGCCAATGGTCCACAGCATTATTGTCTCCTTTAGTCAAAAATTTCACTGTACCATTAGTTGACTGATGGATACGTAGAATTCGGTGCACAATGGGAATTTCACGATCATCAATCTTGAAGACAGTGATATCCCCAACATTTAAAGGTTCCGATTTAAAGTTAGTCAAAAAGAGGAGGTCGCCTCGGTAAAAAGCCGGTTCCATGCTTCCACTCAGAACAACAACAATAGGACTCGGGCTATTCGTGATAACGATTAGTGACTTCCATATCATTAGAGCCGAAGAGAGAACCATAGCAA
>VJOU01000276.1 GCA_007050995.1 Glycocaulis profundi
CGGGGATCAGTTGAAACCTGTCTCTCAACTGGCGTCGCTTCGGAGAATCTTGCAACCTACAAGAAACCTCGTTCTAGCGATTCAGACTATTGGCAAAGCCGCTTACTCGTCGAGAACGGTATTAGCCCGCCAGACCTCCATGATCAAAGTCCTCACACCCAAATGAACTTGCTGCGTAGCCAACACCGCTTCGCCACACAAGAACTCGAATTCTTCTGTGAGGGCACCACCATCTTTGGCGGCGATACGGATTGGGAGACTGGTGAAGTGGACATGTCCAAGGCCACCTCATTGCTAGCTCACAATGGCCGGGTCATTGATCTGACCAAGGGTACTCGCCATGGTCCTAGTGCCAGCTACATGGAAAAGATCGATTTTGAAAGCACTGTCCGTAGGCACGATGTTAGCGG
>VJOU01000277.1 GCA_007050995.1 Glycocaulis profundi
TGGATTGGATAGGTGCAAAATTGGCCAAAGGAAAGTGGATACGTGGATAGGGAATGAGATTGGTTTGCATCACATTGAGATCCGAGGTGAGCACATTCTTGAAGCGCAGAGAAGCTGTAACTGCACTGCAGACAATAGCAGCCAATCGGTTGATCTTTGTGTAGGTGGTGTAGCTGGAGGAGAGGAAACGCGAGCACACATCGTACATAGCCTCATTGTCCATGAGAAGGCCAATATTGAAGTCCTCCATGGTGAAATGCTCGCCCAGGAGGCAATTGTAGGGCTCAATCAAAGCAGTAGACAGCGAAGGTGATGGATAGATGGGTATCTCCACTTTTGTGTACTTTCGATAATCTCCAAGCACATCCAACAGTGCCGCCGTTAAACCAGCACCTGTACCACCTCCAAG
>VJOU01000278.1 GCA_007050995.1 Glycocaulis profundi
CAGCTACACACTTATTTTCTATCATACTGAACGCTTTCGCTTTGATCTCTTACTCCTCCCTGGAACTGGGACTGGTTTCGTGGGGGTAGAAGCATACGCCTCTTCAAGTACATCCGAGGACTTTGTTTCTTTATCTGTCTCTTCTTCAGAATCCGATGTAGATGCCAAAACCTGAACATTTTGGTCTGGCAGTGCCTTACTTGATCTTATCTTCTCTTCTTCTTTTAGCTGCTTAAATCTAGCACCAGACTCTGATGGTTGAGAAGAAGATCGTTTTGCACGACCTGCACTTATTATTCCACCTGCATTCTCATCCACGGCAGGCTTTGCACCTCCCAACTTCCTTAACCATACTTGCTGGGCAGTGCTGAGCACATTGTTTGTGAACCAGTAAATTGATAAACCCGA
>VJOU01000055.1 GCA_007050995.1 Glycocaulis profundi
CGCGCCGCCCCGGTCGGGCCGCCAGGCGCGCGGCTCGGCGGCCTGAAGCCGGGAGACGGCGGCGTTGGACGGGCCGAAGCGGATCTCGTCGGCGTCGCCGGGATAGGGCGCGGTGAAGACCAGCGCCACCTGCCGCCCGTCCGCGCCTGCCGCCTCGATGCGCGAGCGCGCCTCGCCCGACAGGCGCGGCCAGCCCTGCGCCGACGTCCAGCCATTGTCGACCACGACCAGAAGCGGCGCCTCGGTCTGGCTGCCGGTGTCGGGCCGCCAGACCGGCTGGGCCAGCGCCAGTATCGCAAGCGCCGCGATCAGCAGGCGGAAGATGATCAGCCACCACGGCGCGCTGTCGGGCGTTTCGGGCGTGCGGGCCACGCGCTGGAGCAGACGAAGCGGCGCGAAGATCACCTCGCGCGGGGCGGGCGGGGTCGCGCGCAGCAGCAGCCACAGAACGGGAAGCGCCAGAAGACCCAGCAGCGCCAGCGGCGCGCCGAAGCCCAGCGGCCCGAGGGTCAGCATGCCGCCCATCAGGCCGCCCCCCGCCCGGCGCCGCGCTCGAGCGCCTGGAACAGGGCCATCACCGCGGTGCTGGCCGGACGGTCGGTGCGGTGGGTGATCAGCGTCCAGCCCGCCTTGCGCGCGATGACGGCCAGGGCCTCGCCATGCTCGGCCCACAGGCGGCGATACTCCGCCCGCGCGTCCTGCGCCCGGCCGAACAGCAGGTTCGCGCCCGCGCCCGCGGGGCGGAAGCGGGTGCGGCCCTCGAAGGGGAAATCATCCTCGGCGGGGTCGATGATCCTGAGCATGATGCCGTCCGCGCCCGAGGCGGACAGGCGCGACAGGCGTGCCGCCCAAGTCTCGGGCGGGTCGAGAAAATCGCCCGCCAGCACCACCCGCGCATGGCGCGGCAGGTCGGGGGCTTCGACCGAATCCATCGCGCCCGGCCCTTCGGCGAGCGCCCGCCCGGCGATCTCCAGCCCCGCGCGGCCCGCCCGCGCCCGGCCCGTCTCGCCCAGCGCGGAGACGCGCTCGCCCCCCCGGGTCAGCAGCGCGGCCAGAGCGATCAGGCACACCGCCGCGCGGTCCTTCTTGGTCGGCAGGCCCTTCGATCCCAGCGCCATGCCCGGCGAGCCGTCCCGCCACAGATAGATGGCGTTGGCTGCCTCCCACTCGGTCTCGCGCACGAACAGATGGTCCCCGCGCGCCGAGCGCCGCCAGTCGATGGAGGTGGCGGGGTCTTCCGTCTCGTAGCGGCGGTATTCCCAGAAGGTCTCGCCCATGCCCGGCCTGCGCCGTCCGTGGGCGCCGTGGGCCATGCTCGCCGCGATCCGCCCCGCCTCGGCCAGCAAAGCGGGAAAGCCCGCCGCGGCGCGCTCGGCCTCCTGACGGAGGCGTTTTGACGGGGAGGGGGCGGGGGACATGAGCCGGCCTTACGCCGCCTGCGCCGCCAGCCGCGCGATCAGCGTGTCCACGTTCAGCCCGTCCGCTCTTGCGGCGAAGGTCAGCGCCATGCGGTGCTTCAGGACCGGTCCGGCCAGCGCGGCCACGTCCGCGGTGGACGGCGCAAGCCGGCCCTGCAGAAGCGCTCTGGCCCGCACCGCCAGCATCAGGGCCTGACCCGCCCGCGGGCCGGGGCCCCAGGCCACGCCGTCGCGCACGTCCGGATCGGCGCTGCCTTCGGGGCGGGCGCGGGCCAGCAGGTCCAGGATCGCGTTCAGCGTCTCCTCGCCCACCGGCATCGCGCGCACCAGCCGCTGGAAAGCCATCAGCTCGTCGCCCGAGAGCACGCCGTGCGCCTCGCTGTCCTCGGTGCCGGTGGTGGAGATCAGGATTTGCCGCTCGTCCTCGCGGGACGGGTAGGGCACGTCGATCTGCATCAGGAAGCGGTCGAGCTGGGCCTCGGGCAGCGGATAGGTGCCCTCCTGCTCGATCGGGTTCTGGGTCGCCAGAACGTGGAAAGGTTTCGGCAGGTCATGGCGCGCGCCCGCCACCGTGACGAAGCCCTCCTGCATGGCCTGCAGCAGGGCGGCCTGGGTGCGCGGGCTGGCGCGGTTGATCTCGTCGGCCATCAAAAGCTTGCAGAAGACCGGGCCGGGAATGAAGCGGAAGGCCCGCCGCCCGTCCTCGCCCTCTTCGAGCACTTCAGAGCCCAGGATGTCGGCGGGCATCAGGTCGGGGGTGAACTGCACCCGCTTGTCATCGAGCCCCGTGACCACCGCCAGGGTGTGCACCAGACGGGTCTTGGCCAGCCCCGGCGCGCCGACCAGCAGGCCGTGACCGCCCGCCAGCAGGACCGACAGGGATTGCTCGACCACCTCGTCCAGGCCCACGATGGACTTCGCGATGGACGCCCGGGCCTCGGCCAGCCGTTCCACGGCGGCGTCCGCGCGGTCGGCCAGCAGGGCGGCGTCTTCCGTGGCAGAGCTCATCGGCCTATGTCCTTTCGCGAGAAACGTGTTGAAAAGCATGGCCCCAAGGCCGGAGACGTGTCCATGACCACCCCGCAGTCTGGTGCAGATGTGATGCAGTCGCTTTTAAAGGCCGCCGAGCAGGCTGAGAAGGGCGGACGCCGCCTGCCGCCCGTAGAGAACTGGCATCCTGAATATTGCGGCGAGATGGACATGGAGATCCGCCGGGACGGCTCGTGGTGGCATGAGGGAACGCGCATCGGCCGCGAGCGTCTCATACGCCTGTTTTCCACGATCTTGCGGAAAGATGACGATGGGGAAACCTATCTGGTCACCCCCGGCGAGAAGATCCGCATCAAGGTGGAGGCCGCGCCCTTCCTCGCCATCCGGCTGGAGGCCGAGGGCGAGGGCCGGGAGGCGAGGATCGCCTTCGAGACCAACATGGGCGATATGGTCGTGGCCGGTCCCGATCATCCGATCCGGGTGGAGACCGGCGCCGACGGCGAGCCCGAGCCCTTCATCCATGTCCGCGGACGGCTCGAAGCGCTGATCACCCGCGCCGCCTTCTACGACCTCGCCGAACTGGCCGTGACCGGCGAGGACGGAGCCAAGATGGGCGTGTGGAGCGGGGGCGTCTTCTTCGCGCTGGGGCCGAAGGCGTGAAGGATGTTTCCGATCATCCGGTGCTGGCGCGGCTGAGGGCCGTGCTCGACCCGGTGCGCGGGCCGTCCCGGCCCGTGAAGCACGGCGATGGAGTGATCGACGGCGACCGGCCTTCGGGCAAAGCGCTGCGGCCTGCGGCGGTGCTGGCGCCGCTGGTGGTGCGCGAGGACCGGATCAGCCTGATCTTCACCCGCCGGGCGGACCATCTGCAGGCCCATCCGGGCCAGATCAGCTTTCCCGGCGGCCGCCAGCACGCGGGCCGCGAACAGCTTCACGAGACCGCCCTGCGCGAGACCGAAGAGGAGATCGGCATCGGCGCGGACCGGGTGACCCTGCTGGGCCGGTTCGACCCTTACGAGACCATCACCGGCTTTTCCATCACCCCCTTCGTGGGCGTGGTCGCTCCGGGCTTCACCCTGACCCCCGATCCCGGCGAGGTGGCCGAGGTGTTCGAGGCGCCCTTCGATTTCCTCATGGACCCGAAGAATCACCGCCTCGAGGAGGTGGAATTCCGCGGGCGTCTGCGGCGCTATTACGCCATGCCCCATCAAGGGCGCTATATCTGGGGCGCGACCGCGGGCATGCTGAAGGTCCTGTCCGAGCGCCTCGCGCGCGGACGCTGAAAACAAGAACGGAAGGGGAGGCCATGCGCGTATTCCTGATCATCATCGCCCTCTTCGTCCTGCCCTTCGCGGGCTATTACATCTGGCGCGGGATACAGGCCGCGGGCGCCGGGCGCCCCGCCTCCGCGCCCGAGGGCGAACCCGCTCCCGAGACGGACGGCCTGCCGCCCGCGCCCATCCGCACGCTGGCGCTGATCGGCGTGGTGTTCGTGATCGTCGGGCTGGGCGGGCTGGCCCTGTCGGGCACGTTCCAGGGCGGACGCGACGTGCAGTACCGGCCCCCCACGCTGGAGGACGGCCGGATCAGCCCCGCGCGGGTGGAGCCGCGCGGCTGAATGGCCCCGCGCCTCGATCCCGCCGAACACGCCTGGATGCGCGATCCCGCCACGCGGGCCGTGATGGCCGCGCTGGAGGCGGCGCGCCCCGGTTCGGCGCGCTATGTGGGCGGGGCGGTGCGCAACGCCCTGACCGGCCATCCGGTCCATGATGTCGACATCGCCACGAGCCTGACCCCGGATGCGGTCACTACCGCGCTTCAGGCCGCGGGCATCAAGGCGGTCCCCACCGGGGTGGAGCACGGCACGGTCACCGCGGTCGCCGACCACCGCCCTTTCGAGATCACCACCCTGCGCCATGACGTGGAGACCGACGGCCGCCGCGCCGTGGTCGCTTTCACCGAGAGCTGGCAGGAGGACGCCGCCCGGCGCGATTTCCGCCTGAACGCGCTTTACGCCGACCCCGACGGCACGATCCATGATTTCCACGGCGGGGTGGACGACGCGCTGGCGGGCCGGATCGTGTTCATCGGCGAGCCCCGGGACCGCATTCGCGAAGACTATCTGCGCATCCTGCGCTTTTACCGTTTCCACGCCTGGTATGGCCGCGGGCCTCTGGACGCGGAGGGGCAGGCCGCGTGCGCGGCGCTGAAAGGCGGCATGAGCCAGCTCTCCGCCGAGCGGGTGTGGAAGGAGTTCAAGAAGCTGCTCGCCGCCCCCGATCCGTCCGAGGCCTTGCGTGCCATGAGCGAGGCGGGCGTGCTCGCCGCCATCCTGCCCGCGCCCTTCGATCCCGCGCTGGCGCTCGCCGCCATCCCGCTCACCGCCGATCCGCTGCTGCGCGCCGCCGCCCTGATCGGCGCGGACCCCGAGGCCGCCGCCGCGCTGTCGGACTCCATGAAGGTCTCCAAAGCCGAGCGCGCGCGGCTCGAGGCCGCCTGCGCCGCCCTCCTGGCCCCCGGCCTGCCCGGCCCGGCCCTGCGCGCGG
>VJOU01000279.1 GCA_007050995.1 Glycocaulis profundi
TTAATAACTGACAACTTACTCGTACGTTCTTTGTTTGTTGTAACATTTTATTAAACGTTTACGTACAATAATAATAATGGAGAATGGTAACGGCAATGGTCACCAAGTTAACGGGTTCGTTAACGAGTTATGTATCAAGGATCCTTTGAACTGGGGAGTGGCAGCTGAGGCATTGACAGGAAGTCATCTTGATGAAGTGAAGAAAATGGTGGGCGAGTTTAGGAACCCGGTGGTCAAGATTGGTGGTGAGACATTAACCGTGTCTCAAGTTGCTGGGATCGCGGCTTCTGCTGATAGTAATACCGTGAAAGTTGAGCTAGCGGAATCGGCTAGGGCCGGTGTGAAAGCTAGTAGTGACTGGGTCATGGAGAGCATGAACAAAGGGACTGATAGTTATGGTGTTAC
>VJOU01000280.1 GCA_007050995.1 Glycocaulis profundi
CCCGCCTCCGTTCAAAGCTTCATTCTTGTTCAAGGCAGCAAGACTAAGGACCTTGACACCAATCCTATCGGCCATTAGTATAGCTTCTTCAATTTGGTTATTTATGCCGTCATGAAACCAAATCTTGGTACAATCCAACTTTGAAGCAATTTTCCTCTAAGATGGCAGAATGAGAGCAAGAAAGGCTTTGATTTAGCCCACATGATCAAGATCACCAAGAAAGTAAAAGGCCACATTGGGAACATGATGAGTACTGTGGCAAATGGGCATGAGCTTAGTGATCTAAACACAAATGGAACATGCAGTGATGACATGATATCAACTCCATGTGCAAGAAACACAAATTCAGGCGCTTTAGCTTTCTTGCCTTCAGTTGAACTTATTTCTCTATGAAGATCCCAAGAT
>VJOU01000056.1 GCA_007050995.1 Glycocaulis profundi
ATCGGACAGGAAACGGGCGCATCCGGCGAGGGTCTTGTCGGGCTCGGCATAGAGCACGTGCAGGATCGCCCCGACGAGCAGGGCGTGGCCGGTCTTCTCCCAATGGCTGCGGCGCTCGAGCGAGCCGTCGGGATCGACGAGGATGTCGGCGATGTTCTGGACGTCGCGCACTTCGTGCTCGCCGAGGCGCACCGCCTGCAGCGGATTGTAGCGCGGGCTGGCCGGGTCGGTCGGATCAAAGCGCAGGCAGCGCGAGAAGCGCGCGCGCCAGCCCGAGGTCAGGGTCCAGTTCTCGCCCTTGATGTCGTGGATCACCGTGCTCCCCGTCCACGACAGGAGCGTCGGCACGACCAGCCCGACGCCCTTGCCCGAGCGCGTCGGCGCAAACGCCATGACGTGCTCGGGCCCCGCATGGCGCAGATAGCGGGCCTTCCACCGACCCAGGAAGACGCCGTCTGATCCGAACAGGCCGGCGCGGCGGATATCGGCGTCCTCGGCCCAGCGCGCGGAGCCATAGGTGGTGACATCACGCTCGTGCCGGCTGCGCAGGACCGAGCCGATGACGGCGGCGACCACGCCGAGCCCCGCCCCGCCGATGGTGATCAGCCCGCCGCGCGCGAAGACCTCCGGCGCGTACGCATCATAGGCATACCACCACTGAAACAGGCGCCAGGGCTTGTAGACGGGCTGGCCGCCGACATCGAACCAGGGTTTGCCGAGCGCGCGTTGATGGCCGAGCTCCTCAGCCGTGAACTGGGTGGCGAGCCACAGCCCGGCGATGATGATCGTGAACACGACCAGGATCTGGCCGATCAGGATGCGCGTGCCGGTCATGGTCGTCTCCGTCCAGAGTAGGACCAGACATGCCTGCGCGCGGGCGGCTGCAGGAGTGGGATAATCGGTAAAAGCCTGGAAAAACGGTCCCGGGCCGTCCTCGCCTGCGCGTCACCGTTGCAGTGCGCGCTGGACCGCCAGCGTCCAGCCGACGCCGCGCGCGCGCTGCTCGATCACGAGCGCACGGCCGCGCTGGCGGGCGAAGGCGTCGCGCCACGGCACCAGCACGAAGGCTTTTTCGTGACCGATGACCGCCATCCGGCCCTGGGCGAGATCGACATGGCCTTCCAGCCGACCTTCGAACGTGTCGCCCGGAGCCAGCGACGCGGCCGTCCGGCCTGACCGTGCCGCCTCGGCGAGGGCCGCGCGGCGCAGTTCATTGGCGCGCAGGGCCTGCCGGCGTTCAGGATCGAGCCTGTCCTCGCCATCCCTCAAATGGCCGGCCCGGCGCAGGAAAGCCTGCCGGGCCGCCCGTGCGCCCGTGAGGCGCCCGCCCGCCTCCGGCGCGGTATCGAGCCAAATCTCGGCCTCCGCCTCGATCTGCGTTTCCAGCGCCATCCAGGACAGGGTGCGGACGCGCAGACCGGCGCTCCGGCGCGCTTCGTGGGCCGCGGCCCGGTCCAGATAGTCCTCCGGCACGGCCCAGCGTCCGTCGGCGAGGCGCTCGACGATGCCGGCCCGGCGCAGCGCTTCGAGGCGGCGCTTGTGGGCGAGCCGGTAGCCGGGGCTCGAGCCCGGATCGGACTGGGCATGCAGGGTGTCGCTCCAGAGCCCGCCGGACCGCTCGGCGATCGCGGCGATGGTCTGGTCCGCGCGCAGGGGCTTACGGGGTTGGCGGGCAATCTCGACGACCGCGCCCTTGGGCGGCCGGTTGTCGGCATCCATCGCGGCGGCGGGCACATGCCAAAGATGGCCGTGGAAATCCTCCACCAGCAGGAAGCGCGTATCGCGCAGCTCGTTCTCCGGGCCATAGGCCTGCACGGTCCCCGTCAGCGGCGGCGCGTCGGCCGCGCGGGTTTCGGCGAAGCGGACGCCCTCTGTGTCCCCGCGGGACCGGCTCAGGGTGCGAATGATGTCCCCCTGCCGTCCCATCGCCGCGAGGGCATCGGTCCAGCCCGGCGCCAGCGTCCAGGCGCCGGGCCCCGCCGGCTCCGCGAGACCGAGGCCTTCGAGATGTTTCAGACGGGCGAGCCTGAGATGGCGGTCGAACCGGGCGGCTTCGGTGCGGGCGCGCGCGAGGGTCGCGGCGCCGTCCGGATGATCGCGGGCCATGGCCCGGTCGATGCCGGTCAGCCGGTCCTTCGCGACCTCGCTGTGCCGGGCGCGCAGGATCTCCAGATCGCGCCTCGGGCCGAGGCGGGCGGTGACGATGTCCTCGGCCACCTCGCGCAGCCCGTTCATCAGGTAGTCCTTCGCGAGCACGATGTCGCGCCGCTGATAGTCCCGCCCACGGATGACGATGTGGGTGTGCGGATGGCCGGTATTGTGGTGATCGGCGGCGACCCAGTCGAGCCGGCGTCCGGTATCGCGCTCCACCCGCTCCATGAACTCCCGGATGACGGGCTTCAGATCGCCCAGGGCGACACCGTCTTCGGGCGAGACGATGATCCGGAACTGATGACGGTCCTCTTCGCTCCGTGAGAGGAAAGCTCCGGGGTCGGCCTGGTCGCGCTCGCGGTCATAGAGCTGACCGCCCTCCCCGCCCCGCTCCACGCCGTCGCGCTGGAGATAGCCCAGATGAGCGCGGAAGAGGCCGGGACCGGCCCGTCCCGCCCGGGCGATGTGCATTTTCACGATCACCCGGCGCACGCGCTGGCGCGCGAGATGGGCGGTGGCCCGGCTTCGGGTGCGCGCAGCGCCGCCCGTCCCGGCCCGCGCGCCGGTGAAAGCGGAACGTTTGCGCGCGCCGCCGGCCCGGGCGATGGCGCGCCGCAGCTGCCGGGCGGCCCGTCCCCCTGCGCGGCGGCCGAGATCGCGGATGCGCCCCAGGCGCGGCTCGAACTCGTCAGGCCCGCTCATGGACGCGATCCGACAGGCGCCAGCGCTTTCCAAAGCAAAACAGGGTGTTGCGCCAGATCCTGACGCCAGAACGTTCGGTAACGGGCGCCAGAAAAAGGATGTGCAGACAAGGCGCTGCCCGCAGGGTGGCGCCTCTGCTTTGATCTTGCCCTACCGGGTCCGCCACCTCCCCCCTTGCCAGTCATTGCAGCGCCTTGCCTCCGCTTGCCGAACTATCGATCGCCGAAGGCCAGGATGTGGACGGCGACGCCGTCCACATCCGCCTGAGGCGTGACCCCGAAATACCGCCCATCCAGCGAGCGCGGATGGTCGTTGAGGAGGAAGATTTCGCCCGCGCCGAGCGTCAGGCAGCCCGTCCAGACGGGCATAAGGACGCCGCTCGCCGCGCGCGTCAGCGCGTCGGCGGCGGGATGTCCGTTGATGGAAATCTGCGCCCCATGGCGGCAGATTTCGTCGCCGGGCAGCGCGGACACCCGCTTCAGGAGCGGCCAGTCCGAGCCGACAAATCCGTGGGTCTGCGCCCAGCGCGCGGGCGCGCTGCGGCGCGAGACCACCACCCAGTCGCCTCGCGACGGGGCCTGATGGGAAAGCCAGTAAAGGCCGATGGGCGCGCTCGCGGTGCGGTTCCAGACGAGCCGGTCCGGCACGTCGAAGACGAAGCCGGACACGGCGAGCGCGGCGCCGAACGCAGCGAGGATCAGGACGCGCGGTTTCACCGCCGCGATCCGATCCGGTGGGAGGTGGACAGATAGCGATGGCGCTGGGACCAGCGCAGCAGGCTGCGCCGCGAATAGAAGACCCGCCCGCCATGCTTGCGATAGACGGGCCCGCGCCCGTCGCAGCGATACTGGTTGAGGGTGGAGGCCGACAGGCGCAGGAGCCGGGCCGCTTCCTTGACCGTGATCAGGTCGGAGAACGGGTCTTCATCGTCCCGGTCGACAGGCCCGGAGATCAGATCCAGCGACCCGGCTTCGACGCGCGCGGACTCCGTGGCGGACGCCTCTCCGCGCTCTGTGTCATCGGTCGGTTTCATCGTCTGGCTCCCGGATTCTTGGTTGCGATTGCCGGGAGTTTCAGATCAAA
The DNA here is from genome assembly GCA_007050995.1 of Glycocaulis profundi. Classification (GTDB taxonomy): domain Bacteria; phylum Pseudomonadota; class Alphaproteobacteria; order Caulobacterales; family Maricaulaceae; genus Glycocaulis; species Glycocaulis profundi. The sequence goes on from VJOU01000056.1 coordinate 3,937, forward strand.
GCCCGCACACCGGGACCCGGAATATCGGCTTTGCGGATTTTCCGGGGAAGGCCACGTTTCCTTGTCTCGGTGACTGACGGGACCTAGGATTTCTCGATGCCGCAACGCGCCCGCCACTTCGCTCCCCGCGCCGGAACCCCGTCAGCCCGGACGGCTGGGCTCGTGATCGGCGTCTTCATGTCGACCTTCGGCGCTGCGGCCTTCGCTTCCCCCTCCCTGATCGACGACGATGTGGCGCGATGCCAGCAGGATCCGCGTTTCATCGTGGGCGGCGCTGCGATCGGAGACTGTCTTCTGGAGATCAGCGAGACGGTGGATACAGAGATCTCGGCGCGCCTCACCGAGGGCGCGGCGCGCTATTGTCTGGACGAGGACCGGTCCGATTATCTGCGCAGCCAGGAGGACTGGGAGGTCTACAGGACCCGCCTCTGTGATCTGGTCCAGCGCTCGCCGGACAATACGCCATCGTGGATAAATGGCGCGGCCTGTCGGCTTGAGCTTGGACGTCAGCGCCTGACGAGCCTCATCTACACCAATGAGTATGGCAACGCGCGTTGCGCGCCCGGCATGCGCCCTCCGCCATAGCGAAAACCGCCCCGGACGGTGTCCGGAGCGGTTCGCTTCAAGCTTGTGTCAGACGGCCATCTCCTCGTTCTCAGCGGCGTCGGTCTCGTCATTGGCGGCGGCTTTGGCCTTGCTGAGGAAGTCGACGGTTTCGGCGATGATCTCGCATCCATAGCGGTCCACGCCGTCGGCATCGGTCCATTTGCTGTAGTGGATGCGGCCGCGGACCAGGAGCTTCATGCCGGGCTTGCAGTATTCCTGCACGGTCTTGCCCAGGCCGTTGAAGCAGGTGATGCGGTGCCATTCGGTGTCCTGGACGCGGTAGCCTTTCTCGTCG
>VJOU01000282.1 GCA_007050995.1 Glycocaulis profundi
ATACCAGCAGTGCAGTAGACAAGGGCAAAGATCATACCACCAAAAGCCCAAGCAATACCTTGAATACCAACAGTACCACATTTGGTTGGAGATTTGACCACACCCATGACAGTCAACACAGTGATATACAAGAACAAGAAAGTGGCAATAAACTCAGCAATACCAGCTCTGTAAAAAGACCATGAAGACAACTCTCCTGGCTCAAACAAAGGTGCTGGTGGTGGCTCTTTGTAATCTTTGTCAGTTTGTGCTGATGTTCCAATGGGCTGTCTTTCTGAGTACTTATTTGCTCCTAGCTTAACATCTTCTTCCTTGCCCTCCATTGTTGCTTAAAGATTTTTTTTTCTTTCTATTTTTTTATTTTTATTTGAAGGTTTACAAACACACACTGTTTTGGTTGAGG
>VJOU01000283.1 GCA_007050995.1 Glycocaulis profundi
AAGGGCTCAAATCCAGGCCTATGTTTTTGATGTTATAAGAGCTTTTGTTCCCAAGCATGATCTAGATGATACGTTTGAGCAAAAGAATGAAATTGCCAAGGCTGTTGAAGAAGAGCTTGAAAAGGCTATGTCTGCTTATGGGTACGAGATTGTACAGACATTGATTGTTGATATCGAACCAGATGAGCATGTTAAGAGAGCAATGAATGAGATCAATGCTGCTGCAAGGTTAAGGATGGCGGCAACTGAGAAAGCCGAAGCTGAGAAAATTCTGCAAATCAAGAGAGCTGAGGGTGAAGCCGAGGCCAAGTACCTATCGGGTTTGGGTATTGCCCGCCAACGACAAGCCATTGTAGATGGTTTGAGAGACAGTGTGTTGGGATTCTCACTCAATGTTCCTGGA
>VJOU01000057.1 GCA_007050995.1 Glycocaulis profundi
TCGCCCTTCAACGCTTCAAGCGCCACCTTGGCCTTGAACTCCGGCGAATGCTGCTTGCGTTTCGACATCTGCGATCTCCTCGTCGTCGAAGATCAGCAGAACCCAAATTGTAGCTTACGTCAGCGTCCGAATTCTGGGGAGCAGCTCACTTCCAACCCTAGGAGCTGTTGACGAAGTGCCTGATCCAGAGCCGGATTGATGCGAGATGGATGAAGCCGAGATAGCTGTGGGCGGTCTTGTCGTATCGGGTGGCGAGGCGTCGTGAGCAGCGCAGCTTGTTGAAGCAGCGCTCGACACGGTTTCTCAGCGCATAGATGAAGCCGTCGATCTGGACAGGGTTTCTGCGGTTTCGGCGCGCCGGGATCATCGGCACGGCCCCGGCGGCTTGAAGCGAGGCGCGGATATGGTCGCTGTCATAGCCTTTGTCAGCCAGCAGGACGCGCGGGACAGGGCCATGCGCGGCCATCACCGCCTCATAGCCCTTGTAGTCTGAGACCTCTCCGCCGGTGATCTCAACAGCTATGGGCAGGCCCTCGGCGTTGGTGCGCAGGTGTATCTTGGTCGTGAAGCCACCTTTAGAGCGCCCGAAACCCTGTTTTTGAGTCCCCCTTTAGCGCCCGCAGCCTGATGGTGCGCGCGAACGATGGTGGAATCGACCATCTGCAAGGTGTCGGGCACAGCCCCGCTCTCGCCCAGCGCCTCCAGCATCAGCTCCCACACGCCCGACAGCGTCCAGCGGCGGAACTGACGGTAGACCCGCGTCCACGGACCGAAATGCTCGTGAAGATCACGCCAGGGCACGCCGGTGCGCGCGATCCAGAACACCCCGTCCAGCACCCGGCGGTGATCCGAAGGCGGGCGGCCCCGCTTGCCCCCGGTCGCCACCACGAAGGGCTCGAAAAACGCCCACTCCTCGTCCGTCATCAAACCGCGAACCAAGACCGCCTCCCAAAAACCAGTCTTGAATCACGCTTCGGGCAGGTTGGGAATCCACTTCGTCAACAGGACCTAGACCGCCCGCAGTATCGCTTCGACGTTTGAACGGTGCCGGTGGCACAGCCACCAACTTGAGGCAACCGCATGCAGTATCGCCGCGACCTCTCTCGCCGATACGCCTCTCGCGTCGAGTGCGACCGGATCGTACACAGAGGACTGTGTTGCCGGAACATCGGATTCGCGCAGGGGTTTTCCCTGTTGGGCGTCTTGCGAGAGCAGCCCTCTCTCTACCAGCCTATTCGCAAACTGCTCAGCGATATTCGAAAGGGATGAAGTCGCATCCATGTTGCGGACCTCTTCAAACCACCTGGATTGATCTTTCGACAAAGTGACGTAGCGGTCGCTGGTGGCATCCAGGAAGATGTATACATCACCAAGCCTTTGCAAATAAACGCCCTCAGGTAGATGCAACGGCGCTCTCATATTGCGCATCCCAGCTAGTGCTATTAGCATTGGGGTTCAAAAAATCCCGCCAGGAAGAAGGGAGGGCCCTGCAGGGCCCTCCCTTGTCTCGACCCTAAGCCGAGTCTCTCGAGTTCTGCGTCAGGTCGACTTCGCTTCCGGGGAAGATTCCACCTTTCGTTTCCTCCGAGACCGATCCGAGTTCGATCGGCTCGAATTTGTCATCCTGCGGATGGGTCTGCTCTTCGCGTTTCATGATGATGCTCCTTCCTTCTGGGGGACGCCGCCGCGCTGGCGGCACCTGAAGCCTGCGCTTGGGGCGGTGGGGAGTCAAAAGGAATAGCCTAATAAATACGGTGGGTTATGGCTTGGCATATGATCCGCCTGTCCGGCCTGTGAGGGGCGGCGGAACGAGGCGGCAATCAACGAGGTTGGCCCGTAGGCGGACGGTCAGCGGAAGCGGGTCTCCTCTTCTTTGTCGGGGCGTGCGCGCGCGAGCTTCGGCAGGATCCGGTCCATGCCGGGCAGGCGCACGGGAGACTGGGCGAGCAGAGCGCGGGCCTTGGCGCGGTCGCCGCGCATCAGCGCCGACTTCGCCCGGGCGAGCGCATAGAAGGCGCGCACCCAGGGGCTGACGCCGTCGAGCGCGGGCGAGCTGATCGCGGAGGCGAACCCGTGATCGGGCGTGCGCCAGCCATCGCCATAACTCTCTGTCAGATACCGCTCGACCGGGTCGAGCAGGGGATAGGAGGTTTTTCCGAAGGTCCGGCGGCGGATCTGGAACGCGGAGAAGCGCCAGGCGACATCGCCATCCGTCCCGCTGAACCCGCAGACCAGCTGGTCCGCCTGCGGATCATGCGCGAAGAGGTCGATGCCTGCGCCCTGGTGATGGAGCGGGATGTACCGGTCGCCCGGGCGCGCGCCGCGGTCGAGGATGAGGTCGGGATGGGCGCGGATGAGGCCAGCGAGATCCGGGCCGCCATCCGCGCGCCGGATCACGCCGATATCGAGATCCCGGTCGTGGGCGAGCGGGCCGCCCTCGCGGTGGAAGCCGAGCGCCGTGCCGGCCGCCAGGAAGTAATCGATCCCCGCCGCCTCCAGGATGGCGGCGAAGGAGGCGAGGGCGTCGTTACCGGTGGCAATCCCGAACGGGTTCGCGCGCGGCGCGGCCGGGATGTCCGCCGCCGGAAGACTTGCCAGCGCCGAAGCCTTCTGCAGCGCCGCCTCCCGGAACCGGCCGGCCCGGTAGAGCGCGCCCGCGAGCTTGTCATGCGCAGCGCTCGCGCTTCGGAACCGGCCGAACCGGTCTTGCGCGAACGTGGCCGCATCCTCCGCGCGGCGAGCTGCGACCAGCGCGGTCACGCAGGCCGCATAGAGTTCCGGCGCCGCGCGGTCGCCGGCGCACAATCGCTCGAGCGCCTCGGCGGCTTCGTCCACGGCGGCGACCCGCTCCTCCTCGTCCGGCGTGATGTCGGCGATCGACTGCCAGCTGCGCCAGGCATTCGGCTCACCCGCCACCAGCTTCCGGAAGGTCGCCAGCGCCGCCGCCCGGTCGCCGAGCGCGTTCTGGGCGAGGGCGCGGCCGTGCCGGGCATCCACATGGCGCGGATCGATGCGAAGGATCGCCCCGAACGTGCCGTCCGCCTCCTCCGCCAGACCCGCCCGCAGCTGGGCGCTGGCGAGCGCCTGCAGCGTGTCGAAATGCCGGGGACGGATCAGCCGGGCGCGGCGCAGATGCGGCAGGGCGTCATGGGCCCGGCCCGCGCGGGCGAGCGCGACGCCGGTCTTCAGGCAGGTCTCCCAGTCGGAAGCGGGCGCGCCCGTCGAGTCCGGACGAGGGGAGGGGCGGCCGTACTCAGTCATGACCGCCTCCGCAGAGGGATAGCGCGGGGGCGTCGCCCGGTGCGGGCGGTCTCGAACGGGGAGTGCCTGCGTCTCGCGTCATGCCGTCAGTCCGGCCAGGGCCGCGGACCACCCTGTGACGCGCCGTCGCGCGCCCGCCATTCAGCAGGTCAGGTGGGCGCAGCGAAAACGGATCAGGTCAGATCAGGCAGGATCCCGCGCGTTCTTCCGCGTCTGGCATCTCGCCCGCTCATGCTCTCCGCCGCTTCAATTGCGGTATACCGGAAAACACCCAATGGTAGCGCAAACGGACGACGCTGGGTAGTGTAAAATCGAGTAGGTCCGCAATTTGTGCGGGTTGATGCGCTGCGGGACAGCGTGCGGCGTCCGGCGAGACGTCACCGCGGGTGAGAGAGGCAGAGGCGGGCGGGGAGGGGGTGACGGGTTGGAGGCCGGGAGAGGGCTCCGGGCCGCCCGTCGCGGAGAAGTCCCATGCCCCGACAAGAAATCCTGCCCCCTCTCGCCCCGTCCCCATCGCCTCCTCCAGGTGGCGGCTACAAGGTCGATGTCAGCCGCGGCGAGCGGATCGGACGCGTCTCGTCCGAATGGTTCAGCCGGCCCGACGATGAACGCTACCTCTCGCTGTCCGATCTCCATGACGCGGTCCGCGGCCGCGCCGAGGCCAGCCGCACAAGGATCGTCGAAAGCGCCCAGATCCGCGTGCTCGCCGAGCGGGATGATCCCGAAGACCTCGCGCTGATGATGCCGGGCGCGGACGCGCCCATCGCGCCCACCCATTGGAGCTTCGGCCAGCTGGCGAGCCTGGTCGGCGCGCCCGCCGCCTATATGCGCCAGCTGCCCGCCCCGCTCGCGGGCATCAATCTGCAATACGGCCTCACCGCCCACCGCGCCGAGCAGATCAAGACGCTGGAGACCGCGGACGGGCGCACCGAGCTGCGCGCGGTCACCGGGCCCGACTATGGCCGCATCTTCGATCATGAGCTCGTCGCCGCCGTCCGGCGCATCGCGGGTGACGGCACCGGCGACAC
>VJOU01000284.1 GCA_007050995.1 Glycocaulis profundi
TACACACACAAGTCTTCACTTGATCTTCTTCTTTGGCCTCAGTTGGTTGCTGTGGCCACACTTCTTCTTCCTGCAGTTAACAGCCCTTGGGTGAAGACGAGCATAGCACTTGCGGCAAATAGTCTTGTCTTGGTTATACTTCCTAGCCAAAGCCATCAAAGAAGGTTCAATAATTCCTCCCCTAAGCCTCAACACCAAATGAAGAGTCGATTCTTTCTGGATGTTGTAATCAGCAAGAGTTCGGCCATCTTCAAGCTGCTTTCCAGCGAAGATCAAACGTTGCTGATCCGGTGGGATACCTTCCTTGTCTTGAATCTTAGCCTTGACATTATCAATGGTGTCACTGCTTTCAACCTCAAGTGTGATGGTCTTCCCTGTCAGGGTCTTCACAAATATCTGC
>VJOU01000285.1 GCA_007050995.1 Glycocaulis profundi
CTTGCTGCAATCGACCTCCAAATCAGCTTGCTGGTTCAAAACTCCACGAGTAAGTCCATTTCTACGTTCATAGTTTCGTCTTCTTCCACCATTGCGCGGTCCTTTAAAGTTTGATTGCGGTATTATATTTAGACCGTTTGATCGGTATAAAGATGTTAAATCGGGCGGCAAGTACAAAAGCAAACCACCGTTTCTGGTAGGTTGCGTATAAGGTGCCCTGCTTCTACTGTTACGAGGTCCAGGCCTGCGAGTGAAACGATTATCAATTGGTGCCTCCCGAATTGGTACAGAGAATCGGCCACGAGTGGAAACCGATGCTGGAACTGAAGCTGTGTTATAAACAATGTAGGCCTGACGTGAAGTCTCGGTGTTTCTACCACGGCGAGGGTTGCCTGTCGG
>VJOU01000058.1 GCA_007050995.1 Glycocaulis profundi
GGCATCCATTTCGATTCCTCGGAGGAAGTTCACACCCTCGGTCGCCTCTACGAGACGCTGCTGCGTGAAATGCGCGACGCAGCTGGGGACTCCGGTGAGTTCTACACGCCTCGGCCGGTTGTCAGGTTCATGGTCGAGGTCACCGCCCCCAAGCTGGGCGAGACGATCCTCGATCCGGCGTGCGGCACCGGGGGATTTCTCACCGAGGCCTTTCAGCATCTCGAGCGCCAGGCCAACACCGTCGAGAAGCGGCGCATCCTGCAGGAGGACAGCTTAATCGGCGGTGAGGCCAAGTCGCTGCCGTTCCTGCTGTCCCAGCTCAACCTCCTACTGCACGGCCTGCACGCCCCGCGCATTGATCCTGGCAACGCCCTTCGCTTTCGTCTGGYCGAGATCGGCGAGGATCAGCGGGTCAATATCATCCTGACCAACCCGCCCTTCGGCGGCGAGGAGGAGGCAGGCATCCTCAACAATTTCCCCGAGGACCGRCGCACGGCCGAGACGGCACTGCTGTTCCTGCAATTGATCATGCGTCGTCTGAAGCGCGCCGGCCGCGGGCGGGCYGCGGTTGTCGTTCCCCACGGCACGTTGTTCGGAGATGGAATCTCGGCGCGGATCAAGGCGGACCTGCTCGAGAAGTTCAACCTGCACACGGTGGTTCGGCTGCGTGAAGGGGTGTTCGCKCCCTACACGGACATTCCGGCCAACCTGATCTTCTTCGACACGACCGGACCGACGAAGGACATCTGGTACTACGAGATGCAGCTGCCGGAGGGCCGCAAGAAGTACTCGAAGACCGCGCCCATGGCCTATGAGGAATTTGCGGACTGCCTCGCCTGGTGGTCGAAACGTAAGCCAAGTGAGCGCGCGTGGAAGGTGTCCGCCAGGGACCTTATTCAGCGTGATGCGCAGGACCGGGTCGTGGCCTGCAACCTGGACATCAAGAACCCGCACTCCGGCGAAGTCGCAGATCATCGCACGCCCGCCGAGATCGTTGACGCGGTCGTCGCACAGGAGCAGCGGATCATCGGGATTATGGACGAGATCAAGGCCGTGCTGGCGGAGCGGGTTTGATGGCCGCATCGACCATTCCGTTGTCCGAAATTCTCGAGCTCGCGATTAATCCTTGCCCGGTGGAACCCGATGCCGCTTACCCGATTCTTGGGGTCTACGGTTTCGCTCGCGGGCCAATTGCCCGGCCACCAGTACGTGGCTCAGAGATCAGCGCGACGACCCTCTACAAGGTGAAGAAGGGTCAGCTCGTCTACAGCAGGCTGAAGGCATTCGAGGGCGCATACACGGTCGTTCCGCCTGAGCTGGACGGATACTTCACCTCCAACGAGTTCCCTGCGTTCGACGTCGACCCCGACCGTGCGGACCATAGATACCTCCAATGGTTGTTTCGCCAGCCTAGCGTTTGGCGCGCGATCGCTGTCGGCAGCAAGGGGATCGGTGCCCGTCGCGAGCGAGTGCACCCCGATCAGGTCCTGAGTTACCAGATTGACCTTCCGGCCCTCGACGAACAGCGCCGCATCGTCAAGAAGCTCGACCGGGTTGCGTCGTTGGTGGAGGATCGCCGCCGCGCGATAGAGGCGACAGAGCACGAAACGCAGGCGCTGCTGCTGAAAGCCTTCCAGCGCGCTATAGACGGTGCCCCGCTGCGCCCCATGGCTGAGATTGCGCCGCTGGTGCGCAGGCCAATCGAGATCAATCCTGATGCCAGCTACCCCGAACTTGGCGTCCGGTCGTTCGGTCGAGGCACATTCCACAAACCTGACCTACTTGGAGCGGAGCTTAGCTGGCAAAAGCTATTTCTTGTCCAGCAGGGTGATCTCGTGTTCAGCAACATCAAGGCTTGGGAAGGGGCGTTCGCTGTGGCCAGCCCCGAAGATCATGGGCGAGTCGGCTCGCACCGCTACCTGACATGCGTTCCCATTATAGAGCTCGCGACCGCCGAGTTTATCTGGTTCTACCTCCAGACCTCTGAGGGGCTCGGCAAGGTCCAATCGGCATCGCGTGGAAGTGCCGACAGGAATCGCACTCTTGGTCAAGGAGCGCTGGAGGCGATCACGGTTCCCACGCCAACGATAAGACGCCAACACTGGTTTGACCGCCTCCAAGCGAAGGCCCGCGAAGCCCGTGCAATCCGCGCTAGCACTGCGAAGGACGTAGAGACCCTGATTCCTGCCATGCTGCACGAGATCTTCGAGGTAAGGACGAAGGCCGCATGACTGGGAGCGAGGACGATCAGCCCGATCTGATATCAGACCTGTCGGATCTGGACTTCGTCTGCCATTTGCTGGCCGACTTTCATGACGACCTGCGCGGTAAGATCGGCCGTTTTCGTATGCTGACCGATTTGGGCGGCCAGATGGGCCCATCCGGGACAATGATTTTCGGTGGCCATGCGGCCTATCGCGCTTGGGTCGAAGCGCGCTCGTCGTTCGTGCACGGCAATTACATGGCGACGATCCTGCTGTGCCAAGGGCTCGTGGAACATCTGCTGGCGGCATACCTTCACGCTGGGCTAATGGTCGATGACATTCCGGATCGCATCCAGTTCGCCGACACCCTCCGCCGCTGCCGTGAGCGCGAAGTTATTTCTGATAGTGACGTCACAGACCTCCGCCGCATGATGGCGCTGCGGAATCCGCTGTCGCATTTCCGGCATTTAGATGACAGCAGCAATCTTGATCGTCGAAGCATGAGCGAAAGCGAACCCGCGGAGGACCTCCTACGGCACGATGCGATTTTTTCGATCGCGCTCGCCGTTCGAATGCTTTCGATGCCTGCGTTTCGGTTGGGCTAAGAACGGCAAGATATCGCTCCCAGAAAACAGGGTGCAACCTCTCCAGAGGCCTCGCGATTAAGGTCACCCTCCGACTTTACTGAACCGGTAAACCGGAATACCCAGTCGCCGCGCCTTGTCCGCAAAATTCTCCTGGATGCCCGATCCGGGGAAGACGAGCGCGCCGATCGGCAGGGCGTCGAGCATCGCGTCATTGCGCTTGAAGGGCGCGGATTTTCCGTGCCGGGCCCAGTCGGGCTTGAAGGCGATCTGAGGGACGTTCCGGGCGTCCGCCCAGCAGGCGGCGGCTTTCTCCGAGCCCTTGGGCGAGCCGCCATGCAGCAGGACCATGTCGGGATATTTCGCATGGACCTGATCGAGCCGGGCCCAGATGGCGCGGTGCTGGTCGGTGTCGCCGCCAGTGAAAGCGATCCGTGTCCCTGCGGGCATCATGACCGCGGCGTCCGCGCGGCGGCGCGCGGCGAGGAAATCCCGGCTGTCGACCATCGCGGCGGTGAGGTGGCGATGATTGACCTTCGACCCGGTGCGCGGCCTCCAGGCTGAGCCGGTGCGACGCTCGAAATGCAGCGCGGCCTCGTCGCGCATGAGCTCGAAGGCGTCGCGGCGTTCGAGCAGGGTGCCCCCCTCGGCGATCAGGCGTTCGAGTTCGACCGAGCGGATCTCGCTGCCGTCCTGCTCGCGCTGGCTGGTCTTCTGGGCGGTCTCATTGTCGTCGAGCTCGCGCTCGATGCGGGCTGCGGCGCGGTGGAAGAGATTGACCGCCGACCAGAGGAGGCCTTCGAGGTCCGGCTCGAGACGGGTGTCCTGCAGGGTGGCGGACAGGGCGTCGAAGATGTCGGCGACGGTGCCGGCGACTTCGTCGCCGCCCGGGAGCGGCCGTGGGTCGGGCTCGTCCGCGAACGGACGGTGGCCGTAGAGCTGGAGCTCCTGGAGCAGGTGCTCGGTGGGCGATGGCGGGTGAAGGGGGGCGTCGTGCGGGTTCATGGCGGGCTCCGTCGGCTGGGACCGCGACCATCGCGGCCTTCCTGGCGACCCGAGCCCACGGGCGGTCCGGACAGGCAGCCCGAGCGCGAGCGAGGGCCCTGATGGCGGAGGCCGACTATTTTGCTTCGCGATGGAACGCGCTCCCTCTTCGGGAGCGCGCCGGAAAATAGTCGGCCGCAGCCATTGCCGGGCCGGGCCGGCTGTGGGCCGCTCGCCCGCTGGAAGGCCGTGG
>VJOU01000286.1 GCA_007050995.1 Glycocaulis profundi
CTTTGAGATGACAAACATCCCTCCCCAGACCGTTGATGAAATATACAAAGTTGCTTCGATATCACTCAGTCCCAATGTCCCCGGGCAGATATTTATGGGAGTAATGGTCAGCCCCCCAAAACCTGGTGATATCTCGTATGAACAGTTTCTTAGAGAGAGCAAGGGTATCCTTGAATCACTAAGGAAGAGAGCACATATGATGACTGATGGATTCAACAGCTGCAAAAATGTTGTTTGTAATTTCACAGAAGGTGCCATGTATTCGTTCCCTCAAATAAAATTACCTCCAAAAGCAATCGAAGCTGCAAAACAAGCCGGAAAAGTTCCTGATGTTTTCTACTGCCTCAAGCTCTTAGAAGCCACTGGCATTTCAACTGTTCCTGGCTCAGGGTTCGGC
>VJOU01000287.1 GCA_007050995.1 Glycocaulis profundi
GCCGAATTGTGTTAGCTGCTGCTACTTTGTATTCTTGAAGATCCTTTGCAATAGCAGCTGATGGCACCAATGTAAGATCAGCAGCTCGGTGAAGAAACTTTATGACTAACCACATTGGCTGAACCAGCCAGCTATATGTGTATCTTGGTATGTATACGGGCACATGTGTATGATAGGACATCACTATGGGGACAGACAACATTTTTGCAATCGCAAGTGCTCCAAAAACCATTATACCAGGAGATGATGCATGGATGATGTCTGGCTTGAACTGTTTAACCTCATTGATGATTCTAGGGCTCAGGGCAAGGGAAAGCGGCACCTGCTGATACCATGGAAAAGGAAAGCTTCGTGAGCCAACCAACTTTGCTCCATGAAATTCTTCAGGCACCCCTTC
>VJOU01000288.1 GCA_007050995.1 Glycocaulis profundi
TGAAAAACCAGTGAAATTCACTGACCGAGTTAAGGCTGTTGTAAAGAAGGACGATAAGGACAAAGACGGATTCCAATTCCTACTCGAAATCACCGGACCACAAAAAGACGATGAAGCAAAATACAAGTGCGTTGTCAAGAACTCCGAAGGACAAAACCAACAAGCGTTGAACTTGGTTTTCGATTAATTTTATAAATTTTCCCTTGGTTTTTAATTGTCATACAATTCAATTCATAAAGCCTCAAATCAATTTTCATGTTAATCGTTGCTTCTGATTTTCGATTTTGGTAGTTGCACTTTCCGCTTTTTTTTCTTCTGTAACTTTTAACGTTTTGTAGTATTTGTCTTCTCAAAGTAATTTGAACTTTGTGTCCCATGCACATGAATTGGTATCAG
>VJOU01000289.1 GCA_007050995.1 Glycocaulis profundi
CAGCAAACCAGTTTCAGCACACGCCATAATGCCTAATTGTCTCCTTGTCTCAGCATTCGTAGGATCGTAAGGAACAGATTTAGTATGTCGAGATAAAGAGTGACTGATGCCCAGATGTATTCATCGTAAGTAAATCGCTTAATCAAGTTCTCTGTGTCATAGATTATGTACCCCGAGAACAAAATAGCACCAAATCCACCAATAATAGCATTCGTTGCAGGCCCAAGAGGGAAGAACATCTGCATAAAAGTAGTGACGAGGAGAATAACAAGGCTGGGGGGCGGTATCAGAAAAAAATCCAAGGGTGGGCAAAATTTTAAAATCCATGGAAAAAAAATCCAAGGGTGGGCAAAATTTTAAAAACCCATAGGAAAATTTTAAAAATCCATAAAAAT
>VJOU01000290.1 GCA_007050995.1 Glycocaulis profundi
CTTACTACAAAGACCCGCGTCTGCGTCGTCTTGAGCAGTTGACCAACTCCAAGATAACCATGATTCGGCCCGACGATCCGCGCGCAGTTTACTGTCCGGTCAATTTTCGCACAATAGAGGTGGAATTCGACGAAAAAGATGGACGTTATATTGGTTTTGCACATCTTCTAAATCGGTGTCTCAGTTTTCGCACTTCTGCATTTCCAACTCGTGGTTCAGAAATCGTCGTGAAACGCTACGCTACGAACACAACGCAAAAACTGGAGCCGGCTGAGGTAGAACCCCTTCGTCAACGACTCTCACGAACTATGCTGGCTCCTGTTGAGACGGATATGGTCAGTGGCTCCAAAACCGCTGCCATTGCTCCCGAGGACAGGGTGAAAAAATTTGTCAAG
>VJOU01000291.1 GCA_007050995.1 Glycocaulis profundi
ATCGCTTCTGCTCCTTTCTGTCGCTATTGCGTACGTTTCCGCCGACTGCCTCCACTGCATCTGCATGAGAGAGTCAGGATGCAAACCAATCGGTTGCCACATGGACGTTGGATCCCTCTCCTGCGGATACTATCAGATCAAGATTGGATACTATGAAGACTGCGGACAACCAACAAAGAAGGCTGGAGAGACTACTGAAGCTGCCTGGAAGAGATGTGCTGATGATCTTAACTGCGCTACCACTTGCGTCGAGAACTACTACAACCGCTACAAGTCTCAGTGCAATGGACTTGGAATGGGAGCTTGCCAGATCATGTCCCGTAACCACAACGGAGGACCACGTGGATGCCACAACGCCAACACCTTGGCTTACTGGAACGGAGTTAAAAGCTGC
>VJOU01000292.1 GCA_007050995.1 Glycocaulis profundi
CGGACACGGTATACTGACCGCCGACGTCACTTCCTTGACGAATACAACAGTGCAAGAAGGTTCTCAGATTGGCGTCTGGGAAATGACTTAGAACGAGACGCTCAGCTTACAAAGGCATACGGCTGCAACTTCCCCTCCAAAAGTGGCATCACACCATTTCTTCGCGCTGCTGTCTTCGACTGGATGACTGCGTTGGGAGAGCTATTGCAAATCAGATCTCAAGGCCTACATATGGCCGCTTGGTTTGTGGATCACAGTGAGTGGTCAGAAGGACCGGATTTGGGAACTTACATCCTGAGGGTGTTGGCAGCTCTCATGATGGGTGACATAGCCACTATCTCCAGAACGGAAGATAAATGGAATGAAATGCGCCACGACCTAATTGTTTTCGCCG
>VJOU01000293.1 GCA_007050995.1 Glycocaulis profundi
CAGGCATGCTAAGCATCACCTCCCTTGAGTATGACTCCGAAACTGTCAAGGCGACCGCCATACCTTCCAAAGAAACCGACAACCTTACCCTCTTCCACGGGGAGATCGAAAGCTGTTCCACCTCCTGGGCCATAAGGGCCATACTTCTTCACGTTGGATCTAAATGACAATGATTTAATGAGAACACGGTTATCATAATTAGTTTTTCCGAAAGTTCCCTCAATCTGGATCAGTTTTGCTTCATCAACAAAGTCAACCGTTACAGGTTCGCCACCATCACCACCATATCGATCAGATTGACGAGGGATCCCGGTTCCATCTAAATAAAGGAACTGGATAGAGTGTATACAGTCTGAGTCACTACAGATAGTGAACCCAAGAAGCCGCGAATTAC
>VJOU01000059.1 GCA_007050995.1 Glycocaulis profundi
TGCCTTGCGCCAAGCTGTACTCATAAAGCGGATCGCCGAAATAGGTGTAGGTGTCGACGTTATCTTCCCGGCGGGGCGTCGCCGTCATCCCGATTTGGGTCGCAGGTTCGAACCACTCAAGGATCTCGCGCCAATTGCTGTCATCCCGCGCACTGCCACGATGGCATTCGTCGATGATGATGAGATCGAAAAAATCCCGGGGATATTCGCGATAAAGGCCCGGGCGGTTCTCGTCGCGTGCGATGGATTGATAGATCGCGAAGTACATGTCGCGGCTTTTGACTGCCGTGCCACCCGCGATTTTGTGCCGGGCATCACCGAACGGGGTGAAATCCTTGGCCATCGGATCGTCGACCAAAACATTTCGATCAGCAAGAAACAGCATCTTGGGGTTCCGGTTGACCCCTTTGGAACTCCAACGTGCCGACCAGAGCTTCCAACATATCTGGAAGGCCACGGCAGTCTTGCCAGCACCGGTGCAGAGCGTGAGAAGTATCCTTTTCTCACCCTGYAAACTCGCCTGCACCGCGCGGTTCACGGCGATTTCCTGGTAATAGCGGAGGGGCTTTGYGCGATCKGGGAATGTGGGGGTCAGGAGCCGCGCGGCCACGCCATCGTCGGTGATGCCSTCTGCCTGCCGCAGTCGGCTCCACAGGTCATCAGGCGCTGGAAAATCYGWTATCGTRCGCTCGGCGCCGGTCGTGAAGTCAAACTCAACAATGCCGATGCCGTTCGTCGAATATGCAAACCTCAGACCTAGAATTTCGGCGTATTCTTTAGCCTGCTGAAGCCCCTCTGCGGCATGCTTGTACCGGGATTTCGCCTCGACCACGGCGATCGGGAAGTCGGCATTATACCGAAGGAGGTAGTCTGATCGCTTTTGCTTGCCGCGGCGAGCTTTGCCYCCGACGAAAACCACCCTSCCATCCGTGAAGGTTCGCTGCTCGTTAATTTCGTGAGGGCGATCATCCCATCCCGCCGCTTGCAATTTAGGAACGACAAAYTTCCTGCAGGTATCGGCTTCATTCATTCGGGACCTACTGAWTTGSACGYGCCSGGAGGCTGCTAATGCCTTSTCAAAGAACGAGCCTCATATCAACGCGTAATTCGTTGGACTGTCGGTTCTTTTGCCAAGGCSAGATCTTTTGARACGGTACAAGCCCTCCGCCACAAGCTGCAAGCGATCCTAGCCTGACCGCTCGCGTTCCAGCGTTTCTGAGCACATCGGACGACCATCAGAGCTTGCAGGCCGGCAATGGCTCGCCCGGCAGATCCCGTATTCTTCAGGTCGGTTTGCTCATGGCGTTCTGCCAGCTTCATAGCATTCATAACGATGAGGGATTGCCGGTCCTCTCGTTTTTTGCGTTCAACCCGCACTTGAACCAAGCAGATCCTCCTTTCCGTCTCGTCAGCGTTCGGGGGGTTGCCGCTGCCGCCCTCTCAGCGCGCCGAGACGCGTTCATGTCCGCGTGCCTCCGCCCCGCTCACAGGGATCATCCCTCCGTGCGATCGAACCCCTGGGCCCGTCCGCAAGCCGCCCGCAACCCCCGGCGCTCCGGACCGTGTTGCCGCGCTGCGCGCGTCTGCCCGCACCACTCCGGGCCCCGCGGGTCAAGCTGACGCTCACGCGTCAGTGCAGGCGTCTCCCGGCAGGCCCGGACGGGGCTCGCCGGAGGGACGGTCCCTCCGAGCGAAGCAACGGAGACCMACCATGCAGAACATCGTCATCCTCGCCGGMAATATCGGCCAGGCCCCGGACTCCCGCACYACTCAGGGCGGCACCCGGATCACCCACTTCACCCTCGCCACCTCACGGCCCCGYTATGCCGACGGCAAGATCCTCCGCGACGAGAAMGGCTACCGCGTCCAGGACACCGAATGGCACCGCATCACCTGCTTCAACGGCCTSGGCAAGACCGTGCAGGAATACTGCAAGCCCGGCATGAAGCTCCTGGTCCGCGGCCGCATCCACTACAGCAAATGGACCGATGCCGACGGCGTGGACCGCTACGGATGCGAGATCATCGCCGAAACCGTCGACTTCCTCAGCAAGGCCAAAGCCGCCGCCAATGACGAGAGCGATGCCGCTGAGAACGAGGAGATGGCCGTCTGACCCCGCCGCCTGCCGGCCCGGCTCACCGCCGGGCCGGATCCCTTCCGGAGCTGACCTGACGGTCCCGGCCTCATCGCCGGGGCCGTTTTTTTTCATGGCCTGGGCGCGTCCCCGGAAAATCCGCAAAGCGGATATTCCGGGTCCCGGAATGCGGTCTTCGGGCTGAAACTCCCGGCAATCACCACCCACAATCCGGGAGCCCGACGATGAAACCCACCGATGACACAGAGCGCTCAAGCGCCGGCGGCGCCGAGCGCGGCGCAGCGCCTGCGCGCGTCGAAGCGGGGTCTCAGGACTTGATATCCGGTCCCGTGGATGCGGATGATGAAGACCCGTTCTCCGACCTGATCACGGTCAAGGAAGCGGCCCGGCTCCTGCGCCTGTCGGCCTCCACCCTGAACCAGTATCGCTGCGACGGGCGAGGGCCCGTCTATCGCAAGCATGGCGGGCGGGTTTTCTATTCCCGGCGCAGCCTGCTGCGCTGGTCCCAGCGCCATCGCTATCTGTCCACCTCCCACCGGATCGGTTCGCGCCGGTGAAACCGCGCGTCCTGATCCTCGCTGCGCTCGGAGCCGCGCTCGCCGTGTCCGGCCTCGTCTTCGACGTGCCGGACCGGCTCGTCTGGAACCGAACCGCGAGCGCGCCCATCGGCCTTTACTGGCTGTCGCACCGGTCCCCGACGCGCGGCGACTGGGTGGTGGTCTCGCGCCGCAGCGCGCCTGCGCGCTGGGCGCAGACCCACGGATTTGTCGGCCCGGACTGGCCGCTCCTGAAGCAGGTTTCCGCGCTGCCTGGCGACGAAATCTGCCGCGAAGACGCGCAGATTTCCATCAACGGACATCCCGCCGCCGACGCGCTGACGCGCGCGGCGAGCGGCGTCCGCATGCCCGTCTGGACGGGCTGCGTGACCCTCGGCGCGGATGAAATCTTCCTCCTCAACGCCCATCCGCGCTCGCTGGATGGGCGGTACTTCGCGGCTACGCCTCAGGCGGATGTGGACGGCGTCGCCGTCCACATCCTGGCCTTCGGTGATCGATAGCGCGGCAAGCGGAGGCAAGGCGCTGCAATGACCGGCAAGGGGGGAGAAGGCGGACCCGGTAGGGCAAGATCAAAGCAGAGGCGCCACCCTGCGGGCAGCGCCTTGTCTGCACATCGTTTTTCTGGCGCCCGTTACCGAACGTTCTGGTGCCAGGATCGGGCGCAACACTCTGTTTCTGCTTGGAAAGCGTTGGCGCCTCCCGGATCGGCTCCATGAGCGGGCCGGACGAGTTCGAGCCGCGCCTGGGGCGCATCCGCGATCTCGGCCGCCGCGCCGGGGGACGGACGGCCCGGCAGCTGCGGCGCGCCATCGCCCGGGCCGGCGGCGCGCGCAAACCCTCGGCCTTCACCGGCGCGCGGG
>VJOU01000294.1 GCA_007050995.1 Glycocaulis profundi
CCGAACACCAGAATAAAAGCCACTGGTCACCACCAGACCGGCACCACTGGCCGCAGGAGCAACGGCCCCGTTAGCGCCCAAACCTGAACCCCTAGTAGCCTTAGCATCAGTGGCCCCCCGGTTATTTTCCGCGTTTCCATTAGCTGGGAGGTTTATATGATGCTGGTTGGTCTCACTCATGGCACCAGAGTGGTCATTCGTGACTTCCCAATCAAAGGGGTCACTATCATTGATAGAACGTCTCTCCATGTAATTGTTGAGCAGCGACTGAAGGTACTGATAATCAGGTTTGTCAAAGTACGTCAGACTCTGAATATGTTCAAGGAAGGCACGAAATTCACGAGGCATAAATTTGAGGAGTTGGTTTTGGTCAAAAGACTGCTTCATAATGCC
>VJOU01000295.1 GCA_007050995.1 Glycocaulis profundi
GTTTCACATTCTCTTCGTTGTCTGCTCTCTTCTCACCATCTCAACTCATGCCGCGGTGCAAGACTTTTGCGTCGCGGACCTAAAAGCCCCGGAAGGCCCGGCGGGTTATTCTTGCAAGGCAGCCACTCTAGTCACAGTTGATGACTTCGTATCTACTGGCCTACGTTATGCAGGAAACACTTCCAACATTATCAAAGCAGCTGTCACTCCAGAATTTGCAGCTCAGTTCCCTGGTGTGAATGGGCTCGGTATCTCCATTGCACGATTGGACATAGCCGCTGGTGGTGTGGTTCCAATGCACACACACCCGGGCGGTTCTGAGCTCCTCTTGGTGACTCAAGGGTTTATCAAGGCCGGTTTCATCTCCTCAGCTAATACCGTTTATGTGAAGAC
>VJOU01000296.1 GCA_007050995.1 Glycocaulis profundi
GGTGATGCTGGTACGGCTTTGTCACAGGCTAACAAGTCATTCAGAGAAGAAACCACCCCTTTAGTATTTCTCTGTCGAAGCAATGAGACAGCCTGAATCAAAGAATTTGACAACCTAGTTCGTGCAAGTTCATGAACAACACCTCTCGCCTTCTCAACATCGATACTAAGATCTTCCGGGATCTTTTCATAAACTTCCACCTCATCAAACTCACCGGTCCCTGAAGAAAATATATCATCTACAGTTTTCTTAAAAAGATTCTGTCTTAGACTTTGTGACACCATCACATCTAACTCAATCCCTGACCCCTTGAGCTCACGAATCTCCTTTATACTGAGACGCCCTTGGCCAACAGCAGTTTCAAGGGCCGCTGCCATTTTAGTGCTCGTTAT
>VJOU01000297.1 GCA_007050995.1 Glycocaulis profundi
CCAGCAATGTTATGTACACACCAATCTCAACCCCACAAGGGAGCTCTTTCTATGGTCTTGATCTTCAAGCTATATTTGTTGGTGGAACTAAACTAGAAATAAGCCCGACGGTGTTTGAATCTTCAGGTATGATCATAGACTCAGGAACTGTCATCACAAGGCTCCCTCCTACAGCCTACTCGTCGCTACGTGATGCTTTTCGTGCACAAATGACGAATTACACATTGACTAAACCCGTATCTATACTTGATACATGCTATGATTTTACAAACACTTCCGAAATTATAATTCCGACAATTAGCATGCTTTGGGGTGGGAACACATCAGTTGAAATCGCACCTTTAGGGATACTTTATGTTAATGACATTAGTCAAGTGTGCTTAGCTTATGC
>VJOU01000298.1 GCA_007050995.1 Glycocaulis profundi
GTCGAACTCGTCAATACAACAGGTCCCATTGTCAGCGAGAGCCAAAGCACCAGTCTGCAACGAGAGCTGTCCCGTCTCAGGATCTTTTGACACACGCGCGGTTGGCGAGCCTCGGATTCTACTGCCACCTTAACCTCCTCGACTGCTCTCTCTGTTTCACACTTGCTCGTGCTCTCGACCCCTCGATTCGATTCTTCTTTTGCACTAATTCTTCTCAATTGAAGACTGTTTGAAAAGAAGACACCAATATCACTTATTAACCATCAAAAGAACGAACAACGATGGACCCGTCTGATCCCGATTTCGAATACCTTGGTGTGGACCGCAAGGCCCTCTTGAAGGAAGCCGAAGCTGGAAGCTTCGACTCCAAGAGCGTTGCCTGGGTGGAGG
>VJOU01000299.1 GCA_007050995.1 Glycocaulis profundi
TAATTAATGCGCTATATGCGTTGTTTTGAACTTTTGTATTACTCGTGAACGATTTCGAATGCCTGCAAGATATGTAGCACGTTTATATCCAATTTCTCATGGGCATGTTTGTACAGTTTGTCCTTGACTGCTCTGCCCCTCTCCCTCTAACCCTCGGGAAGAGACGTTAAAGGTCTCACCTTCAAATCACTGCACTGCATGTAATTGTCGCCGATTTCTACATTCACTATTTGTATTGCAAAGCATTTACTAACCGGTCCACCAGCGTTCTCATAACGTGTCTCGTCCCCTTCGCCCTCCTGCGTGGTGCTATCTCTGCCGCGAAGGGAGGGTGCTGGTGACGTGCATCATGTTGTCTTTACGGTCTTAATATCATTGCTGTTTCTTCC
>VJOU01000300.1 GCA_007050995.1 Glycocaulis profundi
CTGGGAACAAGCTTTTCCAGGAGTTACCCCAGATACTAGAAGATCCCAAATCATATCTCCATATTCATTAACAAACATTTTGCATTCACTGCTCAATACTCCTTCAGCCCCAATTGCATAGTTAAGCTCCGTCACAATAGTTGTTGGACCAGCAAGCAATGATGTTCCAGAATCCACAATTGCAGCACAACCACCCTCACAGAATCCCGTAGATTGGTTTCCAATAAGGACATCACCCATATCAAACTGCCAGTAACCCTTTTTAGTCACGGGAACATATGTGTGCTTCCCTACAAAGTGTTTTGGATCAACACCGCCCAAAACAAGCTCACCTCCCTCCCCATCAGCTGCGTCCCGGTTAAGCCAAAAAGAGAATACCTGCTCTTTC
>VJOU01000007.1 GCA_007050995.1 Glycocaulis profundi
TCCAGCGCCCACTCGCCGGTGCAGGCCTCCGGCGCCCAGTCGCGCAGGCCCGCGGCGGTCTTGGCGTAGGACAGATCGGACACGTCGCCGATGAACAGAAGATACGGCCGGGGCAGGTCCAGCGGCGCCGCCATCACGCGGCCTCCCGTCCGTCCGGCGCGCCCCAGATCGCGGGATCGCAGTCGACCATCCCGCCCGCATAGCTCACGGTCCTTTCGCGGTCTCCGGACAGGTGCCAGGGGCCGTCCAGATCCACCACCTCGCAGAGCTGGCCGACGATGAAGCCGGGCGCGCAGGACAGCGAGGTGCCCACCATGTTGCCCACCATGACCTGAAGCCCCCGGCGGCGCGCCTCATGGGCCATCTTCAGCCCCTCGGTAAGCCCGCCGGACTTGTCCAGCTTGATGTTGATGACGTCGAAAATCCCCGCCATCCGGGCGATGTCGGCGCTGGTCTGCACGCTCTCGTCGGCGGCCAGCGGCATGGGGGCGTTCAGCCCCTGCAGGCTTTCCTCGTCACCGATGCGGCAGGGCTGTTCGAGCAGGCCCACCTCCGCTGCGGCCAGGTGGGGGATCAGCGCTTCGGTCCCGGCCCGGTCGAAGGCCTGATTGGCGTCCACGCCGATCCAGACGTCGGGCCGGGCGGCGCGCACCTTGGCCACCCGCGCGGCGTCCTCGCCGTCACCGATCAGCTTCAGCTTGATCGCCTGCGCGCCCGTCAGCCCCGAGGCCTTGCGCGCCATGGCTTCAGGCGTGTCCGCGCCCAGCGTGAAGGTGGTCTTCAGAGGGCGCGTGGCGTCCAGCCCGGCGAGCTTCCAGACCGGCACGCCGGCCTCTTTGGACTCCAGTTCCCACAGCGCGCAGTCCAGCGCGTTGCGCGCGCCGCCTGGCGGCAGAAGCTCCTGCGCCCCCTGCCGGTCCACGCCCGCTTCGATGGCCTCGCGCACCGCGCCCAGGGCCGCGGCCATGCCGGCGCCGGTCTCGTCATGGTAGTAGACCCCCGTCGCCTCGCCCCTGCCAGAAAGACCGCCGCGGGAGACGGTGCAGACCACAAGATCGACGGCCTCCATCACATAGCCGGTGATGCGGAACGGGGTCTTCAGCCGCCAGGGCTCGATCGCGATGTCGAGGCTGAGAGGGCCGTGGCTGGAAGGCATGAGAACTCCTTGAAACGTCTCGGGTGGGCAGGGTGCGGGACCGGAAGGCCGGCCCGCCCCCGGCGTCGAGCCGGAGGCGGGCGGCCTGTGCCGCGCATCCCGGTCAGAAGGCCAGCGTGAAGCTCAGGAAGCCCGCCGCGGCCAGGAACCAGACGAGGATGACGAAGCTCGCCACGATCACAAGGCTCCACGCCTTGCCGAACCAGCTCGACGGTCCGGTCCAGACGGCGACGGCGTTCCAGACCGACACGGCCAGCGCGGAGAGCGGGATGATCGCGCCGATCAG
Source organism: Glycocaulis profundi (assembly GCA_007050995.1). GTDB lineage: Bacteria > Pseudomonadota > Alphaproteobacteria > Caulobacterales > Maricaulaceae > Glycocaulis > Glycocaulis profundi. Next base: position 1,443 of record VJOU01000007.1, read on the forward strand.
CAGCGCCAGCACCCAGGGCTCGAGCGCGTCGGTCATCCGCGACAGGTTCGACATGGAGCTGGTGACCAGGAACATCCAGAGCCCCAGATGGGCCAGCGAGAGCAGGGCGCCCAGCCGCACCGCCCGCCAGGCCCAGGCCCGGCGGCCTTCCAGCGGGAAGGGCGCGCGATAGCGCCACCGCACCACCGCCCGGACCGGCCACAGCACCACCGTCAGGGCCAGCGCGCCCAGCGCGATGCCGATCAGGGGCATCAGCAGCGCGCTGGACCGTTGCCAGGGCACGGGCGTGAAGGCCATGAAGGGCGAGACGGGCTCCATGGAGAAGCCGGTGACCCGGCCGTCCTCCACCCGCGCGGCGAGACGGTCGGCGCCGCCGACCTCCTGCCACACGAAGGGCTCCACCTCGCGCCAGCGCTTGGGCGCGCCCGCGGGCGTGCGCATGAAGTCGGTGACCAGCTCGTCATCGGCATTCAGGCCGACCTTGATCTGGCCCATCAGATAGACCGAGGCGAGGAAGTTGGTGCGGATGACCCGCGAGTTCTCATACGAGCCCGCCATCATCCGGCCGTGCTCGGCGGCGGTGTCCAGGGTCGGGCGCTCGTCGGCCTCGACGGGGAAATAGCGGTCGGTGAAGCCCTCGAACAGGGCGTTGCGGATGCGGCCCGAAGCGCCGTTCCGGCCCGTGGAGTTCATGGAGATGTAAAGCCCCACGCCTTCGTCCAGATACAGGTGGAGATTGGAATGAAACAGCGTCGTGTCACCGCCATGGCCCACGCTGCGCACGCCGTTGCGGTCCTGCTCGTAAAAGCCCAGCGTCATGGCGTTCAGGGGCGGGAATTTGCGGTCCGCCTCAGTGTGCATCGCCCGGGCGGCGTCCTCGCCCAGGATCGGGCCGCCCCCGGCCAGATGCGCGATCATGAACCGTCCCATATCGTCGCCGGTGGCCGACATGGAGCCCGCGGGCGCGGGCGTGACCATCTCGAAAGGCCGCGGGTCGCCGTCCGAGGCGCGCATGTAGCCGGATGACATCTCCGCGTCGAAGCCCTCGGGCAGGGGCTGGCGGAAGGTCGAGCGCGTCATCCCCAGCGGCTCGAAGATGTTCGCTTCAACATAATCGTCGAACGACATGCCCGAGACCTCGGCGACGATGTGTCCGGCCAGCGCGGTGGCATAGTTGGAATAGGCCGGCACCTCGCCTGCGGGGAACAGGACCTCGGGCACGTTGCCGCGCAGGTATTCGCCCAGCTCGAGGAATCCCTCCTCGCTGTCGAGCATCAGGTATTTCACCGACTCCTGAAAACCGGGCGTGTGCCGCAGCACGTGGCGCAGGGTCACCGGCCCGTCGATGGCGGGGATATCGAAGTCCAGATAGGTGTTGATGTCCGCGTCCAGATCGATCCGGCCCTGCTCGGCGAGCTGCATGACCGCTGTCCAGGTGATCAGCTTGGACACCGAGCCGGGGCGGAACAGGGTCCGAGACGGATCGACCGGCGTGCGGGTCTCGATGTCGGCGTAGCCATAGCCCTTGCTGAGCAGGATATCCCCGTCGCTGACCACGGTGACGACCGCGCCCGCGATGTCGCCGCTGGCCAGGGCGTAGGGCATGTAGCCGTCCAGCCAGGCCTCCACGTCCGCGGCGTCCAGCCCCTCGGCGGGGCCGGGATCGGGCAGGGGGATGTCGGCGGCCGTCTCCTGTTCCTGAAGGTCAGGCAGGTCGGGCACGACGGGCGGCGTGGCGTCGGGCTCCTGGGCCCAGGACGCGGCGGCGAGGCAGAGGGCTGCCGCTCCTGCGAGCGTGGCTGAAAGCAGTTTCATCATGGTTCCTCCCCCGGGTCCGTCTAGAAGCTCACGTCGAGGCTCAGCCCAAACGTGCGTGGCTGCAAGGCGGTCGCCTGTATGTGCGAGGGCTGGCCCAGCCCGTCATTGATGCGTCCGGCGTTCAGATAAGTGTCCTCGTCGGTGAGGTTGCGCGCATAGGCTCGCAGCGCCCAGCGTCCGTTGGAGATTTCCGCGTTCAGGTCGAGCGAGTAATAGGAATCCAGCTCAAAGAAATTGGGGTTGGCCGGGAAGGACACCTGACGTTCGCCCACATAGCGCAGCCCGCCCCCGGTCCGCGCGGTCCAGCCGGGCTGAACATCCCACGCATAATTGGCGGTGAGCGAGAACCCGAACTCGGGCACGGAGGGCAGGGGGTCGCCGCTGACCGCCTGCAGGTCGGGCGCGTCTTCGGTCAGCTCGGGATTGGTCCAGGCGCCGTTCAGCCCCAGTTGCAGCCCGTCCAGGGGCGAGATCACGGAGTTGAACTCGATGCCGCGGCTGCGTGCCGTGCCGCCATTGGTCAGCCAGCTGAGGCCGCCTTGCGCGGTTGCGATCTGAATGTCTTCCCATTCGATCCAGAAGCCGGAGACCTCGAACAGGCCGCGCCCGTCCCAGAAATCGGATTTCAAGCCGACCTCGTAATTGACCAGCGTGTCCGATTCCACCTGAGGCGGCACGCCGGGCAGCGCCACGTTCGGACCGCCCGGGCGGTAGCCGGACGCGATGCGACCGTACAGCATGGTGTCGTCGCTCAGGTGATATCGCGTGCTGAAGAGATAGGTGAACACGCTCTCGGAGGACCCTCCAGGCACGCGCTGTTCGCCGCCGACCAAGGCGCCGTCAGATATCTGGGTATAGTCCTGATCGTTCCACGCCATCCGCGCGCCCGCGGTGACGTCGAGCCGGTCCGTGAGGGCATAAGTGGCGTTCGCGAAGAGCGCATACTCCGTGTAGGTGGTCGGAAGACTGACCGTGGCCAGCGGATCAAACCCCGGGATCGAATTCTGGTTCATGTCCAGGGCGCTGGCGATCTGGCCGTTCCGGCTGTCCTCGTGGGTGTAGAAAGCCCCGACCAGCCATTCCAGCGCGCCGTCATCAGCCGAGGCGAGGCGGAATTCCTGGGTGAACTTTTCCAGGTCCAGAGTGAGAATGAATTCAGAGAGGCCCGGGGCGACCGCTCCGCCGCTCAGTAGCGGGAAAAGCGGGCCGTAGACGAAGCTGGCATCCTGATGCTGTTCGGTCTCGATTGTCGCGTAGCTGGTCGCCGAGATCAGATCCACCCGGCCCAAACTCCAGTCAGCGCGCGCGGCGAACAGAGTCTCCCGTTTGGAGAAGGGCTCGTCCAGCACGTTCCCTGCCGTCCGCGACCCGCCGATGGGCCGCTCGGTGACCGGATCAAGATACACGAAGGCGTTGTTGTCGGAATCCACCTCCTGAAACATGGCCGACAGGTCCAGGGTGAAGCGCGCGTCAGGCTGCCATCGCAGAGCCAGGCGCCCCCCGGTCTGCGTCAGTTCGTTGTAGTCGCTCTGCCCGGTCGCGTAGTTGTCGATATAGCCCGGCGTGACCTGTTGGAAGAAACTGGCGGTGAGGCCCGCCACGTTTTCGGCGAGAGGGACGTTCGCGCGCGCACGCACGCCCCGTCCGAAACCACCTGAATCCGCGATGGTCAGGGCTTCGGCGCCAACCTGGGCTGTGAGTTCATTCAGGTTGGGCGTGCGGGTGACGTATTTGAGCAGGCCGCCCATCGTGCTGGCGCCGTAAAGCGTGCCCTGAGGTCCGCGCAGGACTTCCACACGCTCGATGTCATAGGGAAAGAGGTCGAGCTGGAAGGCGGTGGCGCGGGCGTAATTGGCGCTCGAACCCAGCGGCGTGTCGTCGATATAGGTGCCCACCGTGGCGCCCGGCCCCACCGGCGCGATGCCACGCAGCGTGATGGTGGTCTGGCCCGGCGTGCCGCCGCTGTTCAGGTTCAGGCCCGGAATGTAGGCGGCGTAGTCGGCCAGGGATTTCGCGGCAAGGTTCTCAAGCTGATCGCCTCCGATCACGCTGATCGAAGCAGGCACGTCGGTTATCGCCTCCTCGCGCTTCTGGGCGGTGACGAGGATGACCTCGCGGACCTGACTGCTCGAAGCCCGAGTTTCGGATTCAGGTGCGACGGTCTCCTGCGCGAGGCCGGCTCCGCCAAGCGCGGCCGCGGCGGCGCAGCTCATGAGGCCCGCTCTCAGCGGACGTGTCGTGACAGTCATCTTCCCCTCCGTTGTTCTTCCGGCTTCAGCCGTCCTGCTCCCCGTCGCCGCGGGAGGTTTCCTCCTCTTCGGCGTTCCGCTCCCTCCAGACGTCGTTCTCGCTCCAGATCTCGGCCATCAGCCGCTGGAAATTGCCGCCCAGCACCAGCAGGACATCATCATCGGAGTACCCCCGACGCAGCAGCGCCTCGGTCAGATCGAAGAATTTGCGCGGATGATCGAACCCGTCGGTGTCCAGACGCTCGCGGAAGGCGTAGCTGTCGGTGTAGGCCGCGCGCAGGCGCGCGTTCATCGCCGGGTCCATCTGATCATATCCGTACAGGTCGGCGTCCGAGCCGACCCCAGCGTGCTCGATGCCGGTCATCTGAACGATGTGGTCGATGTGGTCGGCGATGTGGCCCGTGTCGGTGGGCTCATGGCCCCTCACGAAGTTGCGCACGCCGGTGACGCCGAACACCCCGCCTTTCGCGGCGAGGGCGCGGATCGCCTCGTCAGTCTTCAGTCGGGGATGGTCGTTCAGAGCGCGGGCGTTCGAGTGCGTTATCGCGATGGGACGCTGGGAAATCTCGATGGCGTCCAGTGTGGTCCGGTCCCCGCAGTGGGAGACGTCGATCAGCATGCCGACCCGGTTCATGCGCTCGATGATCGACGCGCCGAACGTCGTCACGCCGCCGTCCACGCGGTCGGTCGCGCCCGATCCCAAAAAATTCTGAGAGTTGTAGGTGAGCTGTGAGCAGCGCTGGCCCAGATCGTAGAACAACTCGACATCGTCCGCGTCGCGGAAATGGTCGGAGTTCTGCACGCCCATGATGATGGCGCATTTGCCGGCCGCCTTCGCGGCGGGAATGTCCTCGGCGCGGGCGACCAGCGTGAACAGGTCGCTGTTGCGGCCCGCGAATCCGTTCCAGGCGGCGAAATACTGCAGCGCCTGAGCGTGAGCGGCCATGCCGCCCAGCCCGTAAGAGTTGTGGAAACCGGTGATCCCCGACGCGCGGAAGTCCTCCGCCTTGATCTCGTCCAGCGTGTCGCTCCAGGCGCGCCGGGTGAAATCGAGGCTGAGCGGGGCCAGCATGTCGATCACCAGCGCGCGCTCCATGAGCGCGGTCGTCGCCGCTGAATAGGTCCGCGCGGTCGTCTGCGCCCGTGCGCCGGTCCAGGGCAGGCCTGCCGCCGCGATCAGAGCTCCGCCGGCCATGCCTGTCAGAAGGGCTCGTCTGGAGGGGGTGGGCGTGAGGCGGTCGCTGGTCTGGAACATGAGGACGGCTCGCTGGCGGCTGTCGGAGAATGAGCGAGCATCGTCTCAGTCAGAGAAATGTCAATTAAAATTCTCTAATCAGGATAATTTTCAGGATATTCAGATGAAGCATGATTGGTGGATGAATCCGGCGGAAGGCGTTTTGCAATCGCAGGACTCAGAGGCTAGTCTGAGTTCTCCATAGACGGGAACGGTTTTCCGATCCGGCCAAGCTCCGCCCCGTCACCCCCCGCGCCAGTGGACGGTATGAGCGATCTGGATATCCAAACCGAGACCAAGACCACGCTGGGCCGCGTCATGCGCGGCATCCGTCAGCGCAATGGCTGGACACTCAAGGAGATGAGCACGAGATCGGGCATTCCGCTCTCCACGATCTCCAAGATCGAGCATGACCGGCTGACGCTCACTTATGACAAGCTGCTCCAGCTCAGCCAGCGGCTGAACATTCCCCTGTCGGAGCTGTTCAGCGCGCCTGAGACCAACGGTTCGGCCCAGCCAGGCGCCGTCACCGGCCGCCGCGCCAAGGGCTCGCTGGACGGAGCGCTCAGGGTTGAGACTTCCAATTACGATTATTACTACCTGTGCACGGAGCTGCGGAAGAAGCGGATGATTCCGATCTTCACGCGGGTGCGGGCCAAGTCGGTCGCCGAGTTCGGCGAGCTGGTCCGGCATGCGGGCGAGGAGTTCATCTTCGTGCTGGAAGGCCGGGTGGAGGTGCACACCGAGTTCTACGACCCGGTCGTCCTCGAGAAGTGGGAGTCCTACTATCTCGACAGCATGATGGGCCACGCCTACCTGGCCGGCGAGGGTTGCGAGGAAGCGGTCATCGTCGGCGTGTGCGGCGGCGAGGACGAGCCCGATTTCGACAGCCTCGTCAGCCTGGCCCAGAAGGAGCGTCTGAAGGGCTGAGCCCCCGGCGTCAGCCTTTGCGCATGAAGGCCGCGCCCCGGGCGTCGAACAGGTGGCAGTCCCGCGCCTGGAAGCCCAGCTCGGCGGGCTCGCCGGGGGCGGGTTCGTGCAGGCCGGGGGCCTGTAGCGTGAAGCTGGCCTCCGCGCCCTCGCGCTCCCAGTAGCTCACCGTGGTTCCGCCCAGAAGCTCCGCGAAGCGGGCGCGGGCGGTGATCCGGTTCTCGCCTTCTCCGATGCGCGCGTGCTCGGGCCGGATGCCCAGCGTGACGGCCGCGCCGGGCGCGGCGGCCGAGGCGTCCACCGCCGCGCGGACGGTCTCGCCGGTCTCGAGCCGGACGCGCGCGCCGTCCGCGTCCGCGGCTTCCAGAACGCCGGGCAGCAGGTTCATGGAGGGCGAGCCGATGAAGCCGGCCACGAACAGGTTGGCGGGGTGGTGGTAGAGCGTCATGGGGTCGCCCACCTGCTCGATCCGGCCCGCGTTCAGCACCACGATCCGGTCGGCCAGCGTCATCGCCTCGACCTGATCATGAGTGACGTAGATCATGGTGGTCTTCAGCCGCTCGTGAAGGCGCGCGAACTCATAGCGCATCCGCACCCTGAGGGCCGCATCCAGATTGGACAGGGGCTCGTCGAACAGAAAGACCTTCGGCTCGCGCACGATGGCCCGGCCGATGGCGACCCGCTGGCGCTCCCCGCCCGACAGCTCGCGCGGCTTGCGCTCGAGCAGATGGCTCACCCCGAGCGCCTCGGCGGCGGCCTCCACCGCCTGACGGGTCTCCGCCTTCGAGCGGCCCGAGAGTTTCAGCCCGAAGGCCATGTTCTCGAACACGCTCATGTGCGGGTACAGGGCGTAGGACTGGAACACCATCGCCACGCCGCGTTTGGCGGGCGCGGTGTCGTTCACCCGCTCGCCGCCGATCCGCACCACGCCTTCGTCAGCCTCCTCCAGCCCCGCGATCACGCGCAGCAGGGTGGACTTGCCGCAGCCAGAGGGCCCGACGAAGACCATGAACTCGCCGGGCCGGACCTCCAGGTCCAGCCCTTTGAGGATCTCGGTCTGGCCGAAGCTCTTGCGGATGGAGTCAAGCGCGACCGCGGTCAATCCAGGCTCCCGTCGTAAAGGCATGCGCCGTTGGTTTCGATGATGCGCGAATACTGCTTCGCGCTGTCCTTGGGCGTGCGGGTCTGGGTCTCGAAGTCCACGTGCACGATGCCGAAACGCTTCGAATAGCCCAGCGACCATTCGAGATTGTCCATCAGCGACCAGGCCATGTAGCCGCGGATGTCCGCGCCCTGCGCGATGGCGTCGCCGACCGCCTTGATGTGGCTGCGATAATAGGACTGGCGCAGGGGGTCCTGAACCCGGCCGTTCTCGGCCACGGGCGGATCGTAGAAGGCCGCGCCGTTCTCGGTGATGTAGACGGTGGGATTGCCGTAGCGCTCCTTGACCCACATCAGCGTGTCCGTCAGTCCCTGGGGGAAGACCTCCCAGCCGGTCTCGGTGTAGGTGGCGCCGGTCTGTCTGACGGGGCTGGCCCTGAGCGGCCAGCTCGTCTCGTCATGGCGCGTGACGTTGCGGGTGTAGTAGTTCACCCCGATGAAATCGAGCGGGCGCTTGATCCTGTCGAAATCCTCGGCGGCCCAGTCGGGCCAGGCCTCGCCGAAAATCTCCTTCATTTCGGCGGGGTATTCGCCCAGCAGGGCGGGATCGAGATACTGCCGGTTCATGTAGGCGTCCGCCCGGCGCACGGCGGCGCGGTCGGCCTCGGACTCCGAGGCGGGGTATTTCGGTTCGAGATTGACCACCAGGCCGATCTCGTGGCGGCCCGTGGCGCGGTAGGCGTCCACCGCCGCGCCGTGGGCCAGCATCAGGTTGTGCGAGGCGATGGGCGCCTCGAACATGTTCTTGTGCCCCGGCGCCAGCGCGCCGTGCAGATAGCCGCCGTCGGTGACCACCCACGGCTCGTTCAGGGTCGCCCACTTGGTCACCTGCCCGTCCAGCGCGCGATACATGATCTCGGCATAGTCGGCGAACCAGCCCGCGATGTCGCGGTTCAGCCAGCCGCCCCGGTCGTCCAGCGCCACGGGCAGGTCCCAGTGATACAGGGTCGCCAGCGGCTCGATGCCCGCCTCCTGAAGCCCGTCCACCAGCGCCTTGTAGAAATCCAGCCCCTTGTCGTTGACCCGGCCCGTGCCGTCGGGCTGGACCCGGCCCCAGTTGATCGAGAAGCGGTAGGCCTGAAGCCCCAGCCGCTTCATCATCGCGATGTCGTCTTTGAAGCGCCGGTAATGGTCGCAGGCCACCGAGCCGTCCTCGCCCGGCGCGGCGGACAGGCCCGGCGTGTTCATGAAGCGGTGCCAGATGGAATGGCCCGCCCCGTCCGCGTCCGGCGAGCCCTCGATCTGATACGCCGAGGTGGCCGAACCCCACAGGAAGCCATCGGGAAACTGAAATGACTGGCTCATGGAAATCTCTCTATTCGTCTTGGGGGAGGGAATGGTCGAGGAGCCAGTCGTAAAGCGCCGGATCCTCGTAGGCGGGAACCCAGGAGCCGTGCCCGACCCCCGGATAGATGGTGAGCTCGGCCGCGCCGCCGCAGGCGCGCACGGCCTCGACCATGTCGATATTGCCCTGAACGGGCGCCACGTCGTCCTGATCGCCGTGGAAGCTCCAGACCGGCGTATCGCGGAGCTGGCAGGCGTTCATGGCGTCGCCGGGCGCGGCGATGGGGGCGATGGCCGCGAAGCGGTCCGGGGCGAGCCCCGCGATCCGCCACGTCCCCCGCCCGCCGCGGCTCAGCCCGGTCAGGTAGACCCGCGAGCGGTCCGCGCTTGCGGGAAGAACCTCGTCCATCACGTGATCGAGCAGGGCCAGAACCGCCGCCCGGTCCCAGTGGCCGTGCTCGGGCAGCTGGGGGGAGATGATGATGAAGGGCAGGTCCATGCCCTGCTCGACCAGCATGGGCGGGCCGTTGGTCTTGACCGCGCCGATGTCCGCGCCCCGCTCGCCGGTGCCATGCAGGAACATCATCACCGGATGGGGGCCGTCGCCTTCGGGCAGGTGGAGCAGGTATTCGGCGTTCATCAGCCACGGATCGACCGCCTCGAAACGCTCGACCGTCTGGGCGCCGGGCCGGGGCTCGGCCAGCGCGGCGCCGGGCAGGGCGATGACGGCGGCGAGGGCGGCGGCGCGGATCATCGGTCCGCCTCCCCGATCACGATCTCGGCGGGCAGGCGGTCGAAGCGCAGCGCGCCATCGGTCCAGTCCGCCGGTTCGCCGTCGACGCTGGCCGCGCCTTCTTCGCCGAAATGGGGCAGGGCGAACCCGCCGGGCGGGGCGGCCTCGCCCTCCACCGTCATGCGGATCGCGCCGTCCTCGCGCCGGACCGAATAGGCCAGATCGCCGTAAGGCGTGGGCAGGCCAGAGACGGACACGCCCTCGTCCAGCCAGGCGGGATCGAGCCCGGCGGCCAGCACCAGCGCCTCGTCGGCGGGCCGGGCGTAGGCGAACATGTCGAAGGCCGCGCGGATATAGTCCGAGCTGATCCAGGCATGGGGCATGTCGCCGATGAAGCGCGGCTCGCGGTCATCCTGCCCGACCACCTCGGCCCACTGGGCCCACGGGCCGGGGCGGCGGTCGTCCATGTAGAAGTCCAGCAGCTCCAGCGCCCGCTCGCGCCAGCCCAGCCGCACGAACGTGCCCACCTGACGCAGCTCGTAGGGGGTGTAGACGTCCCATTCCATCTGGCCGTCCCGGCGGGCGATGAACTCCTCCCACGCCCGTTCGAACGTGGCTTCGAGCTGGGCGGGGGGCAGGACGGTCTCCAGCCCCGCCGGATTGATGGCGATGGTGGTGGAGGTGGCGTCGAAATCGCCCCGGTCGGCGGCGCCGGGGATGAAGTCGATGCCGTAAAGATCGGGCATCACCGCCAGCGAGGCCAGGATGGATTCCCGGAAGCGCGCGGCGCGGTTGGCCAGATCCTCGGCCTCCGCGTCCAGACCCAGCTCGGCGGCGAGCCAGGCGGCGTCCTCATAGCCCTTCAGGCCCCAGAAATTGTCCCAGTGGGAATAGGCGGGGCGGTCGGCATAGCCCTCATGGCTGATGGAGGGCGGCAGCAGGCCGTGATAGGCGCCCATGGCCCGTTCGCGGTTCTCCTCGGTGCGCTCGCTTTCGAGGAGTTCCTCCATGTAGTCCGCCGCGCCTTTCACGCCGGGCCACAGGCGCTCGAGGAAGTCCCGGTCGCCGGTGTAGCGGTAGATTTCCGCGATCAGGAAGATGTACTCGCCGTGGCTGTCGTTCTCGGGCGTGGGGTCGGAGCCGCGCGCGTCCACGCAGCACGGCACCTTGCCGTTCTCGAACAGATGGCCGGAGAACCATTCGGCGTATTCGCGCGCGATGGCGATGCGGTCGAGCCGCGCCAGCGCCTCGGCCATCATCGCCCCGTCACGGATCCACGAGCGCGCGTAGGAGCGGGTGCCCGGCCACAGCATGACCCCGTCGCGCGACAGCAGCATGTGCGCCAGCGAGGCCTTGAGCGTGTCCACCACCGGCAGGGCGGCGTCGGGCACGTCGAAGCGGACCGTGTCCAGCTCGGCGCGCCACATGTCGGCGACGGACTCCTGAAGCGCGGCCAGCGCCGCCTCCGGCGGGACAGGAGAGGTCTTGCCGGAGGCGACGAGGCCCGCTTCCCGCCGCTCGCCCGGGGAGACGGAGAGCGGGAAGCGCATCACGGCCGAGGCGAACCCGGCCGGGTCTTCGAGCGAGGACGGCGCGGCGTCGCCGTGCGTCGGCAGGGCGCGGGCGGGAAAGCCCGGCGCGTCATAGGGGTGCAGGGTGACCGAGGCGGGGGCCTCGACCGGGCGGACGCCGGCCTGACCGTTCACGGTCAGGCTTTCGCCATCCCAGTCGAGCCGGGAGATCGCGCTGACCCCGCCCGCGAGGTTGAGGAACTGGGCGGGCGGGTTGACCTGGAAGGGCCGCGCGGCGAGCACCAGCTCGGCCTCGATGTCCGCGTCCGACAGGTTCTCGAACTCATAGCGGACCATGAAGCGCGGATCGTCCGCCTCGCCGTCCGCGAAGGCGGTCATGGACAGGGTCCAGTCCCCGGTGCGCCACTCGGCGGTGGGGATGGGCAGGTGGCCGTCCTGCAGCGCGTGCCCGATCTCGACATCCGCCCAGGTGAAGACCTCGCCGTCCGCGATCACGAAGGGCTCGACGGAGAAGCCGCCCCGGCCGATCTCGATGGCGCCGTCCTCGGACAGCAGCGCGCTGGTCGAGGCGCCCGCGTCCACGCCCACCACCGTCCAGTAGGACTGCTCGCCATGCAGGCCGCGCGGATAGGTCCCGCGATCCGCCTCGTCCGCGATGGCGGAGAAGAAGGCGGACGGGGTCTCGCCGTAATCGAGCGGGCGGACGTCCAGCGCGGTCAGGCCGTAGCCGTCGCCCGGCCCGTCGGTGATCTCAAGCCGGATGAAACGCGCCTCGCTCTCGGTCAGCAGCAGGTGATCGCGCCCGCCATCGCCGCCGCTGACGGCGCGCGCCTCACGCCAGTCCTCGCCGTCGGGTGACAGCGAGACGGCGTAATCGCTGGCGTGCAGCCCGTCCGCCCAGTGCAGCGTCAGCCCGCCGAATTCGCGGTCGTAACCGAGATCGGCGGTCAGGGTCTGCGCGCCCGGTCCGGCCTGCCAGGCGGTTTCCGCGTCGCCGTCGAAGGCCGCGGCCGGGTCGCCCGAGCTGGCCTCGGCCACGGGGACGGGCGGGGTTTCGGGCGGCAGGGGGCGTTCCTCGATGACGAGATTGTCGAAGGCGATCTCGCCCGCGCCGCCTTCCTCGCCCGCGACCACGACCAGCTCGACCGAGGCGAAGCGCTCCAGCGCGTCCTGCTCCTCAGGCCCCCAGGCGAACTCGATCTGGCGGCGGCGGATGGTCAGCGTCTCCCAGTCTTCAGACGGCTGGAAGGCGTCCAGCCTGCGCCACCAGACGGTCTCGCCGCTCTCGTCGACGAATTTGATTTCCAGCGCGTTGACCGGCGCCTGGCCGCGCATGTCGATGCGGATCTCGTAATTCTCGGGCAGGGCGTCGAGCGCGAGCGGGCGGGAGATGAAGGCGTGCCCGGCATAGTCGTTGAAGTCGAAGGCCAGCGCGATGGCGCCGCCCTCGCCGCCCTCGGTGGCGAAGGCGCGCGCGTCCACCCCGTCAGAGGCGTCCGCCTCCCATTCGGCGGGGTCTTCGAACCCGTCGAGCAGGCGCGCCTCCTGAGCGAGGGCGGGCGCGGCGAGCATCAGGCCCGCGGTGGCGAGGAAGGCGTGTCGCATGGTCATCCCTTGACGCTGCCGAGCAGGAGCCCGCGCAGGTAGAAGCGCTGGAGCCCCAGGAAGAGGAAGAGGACGGGAAGGACGGTCACCACCGCGCCGGCCATCATCAGCTCGGCGTCCTGCACGTGCTCGCGGCTGAGGGCCGCGATGGCGACGGGCAGGGTGTACATGTCGTCGTCGATCAGGACGATGAGCGGCCAGAGGAAGTCGTTCCACGAGGCCAGAAAGGCGAAGATGCCCAGCGTGACGATGATCGGCCTGAGCGCGGGCAGCACGATGGACGCGAAGATGCGGATCTCGCCCGCGCCGTCCAGCCGGGCCGCCTCCAGCATCTCGGTGGGCACCGACAGGGCGTACTGGCGCACCAGGAAGATGCCGAACACGTTCGCCATCGTGGGCACCAGAACCCCCAGATAGGTGTTGATCAGCCCCATCTCCTTGAGCATCAGGAAGAGCGGGATCATCGCCACCTGAGCGGGGATCACCAGCGCGGCCAGGAGCAGGCGGAAGATGGTGTCCCGGCCCTTGAACCTCAGCTTGGCGAAGGCGTAGCCCGCCGTGACGTTGAAGAAGAGCGACAGCGCGGTCGCGGACACCGCCAGCACCAGCGAGTTGAGGAAATACCGCCCCATGCCGGTCTGGCCGAACAGGCGCAGATAGTTCTCGAAGGTGGGGTCGGAGGGCAGCAGGGGCGGGGGCACGTCGGCGGCCTCGCCCGGCTGCATCAGCGACACCGAGATCATCCAGAACAGCGGGAAGAGCGCGACCAGCGCCAGGCCGATGAGCGCGCCGTTCACGACCAGCGGGTTGGAGGCGCGGCCCTTCATGCCAGCCCCCCGCGGCGGCGCATGACCGCGTACTGGACGGCGGTCACCCCCAGCATGATGACGAAGAGCAGGAAGGCCACCGCCGAGGCCGAGCCCAGCGACCACCATTTGAAGCCTTCCTCGTACATGAAGTAGAGGATGGACAGCGTGCTCTGGACCGGCCCGCCCTCGGTCATCACGTAAGGCTCGGCGAAGAGCTGGAAATAGCCCGCCGTGGTGATGACCCCGACCAGGAACAGGATGGGCGCGAGCGAGGGCAGGGTGACGTGGATGAACTGCTGGACGCGGTTCGCCCCGTCGATGCGCGCGGCCTCGTACAGATCGTCCGGGATGGCCTGAAGGCCCGCCAGGATGATGATCATGTTGTAGCCGAAATTCTTCCACACCGCGAAAAGGATGATCGCGGGCATGGACACGTTCGGATCGCCCAGCCAGTCCACCGCGGGCAGGCCCACCGATTCCAGCGCGGCGTTCAGGATGCCGTAGCGGGTGTGCAGCAGGTAGCGCCAGATCACCGCCACCGCGACCACGGTGGTGACCACCGGCGCGAACAGGGCGGTGCGGAAGAGCGGCTTGAGGAAGGACGCCCGCGAGTGAAGCAGCAGGGCGGCGAACAGCGAGACCGCGATGGACAGCGGCACGCCCGCGCCCACGAAATAGACCGTGTTGCCCAGCGCCTTCCAGAAGATCGGACGGCCGATCAGCTCGGCGTAATTGTCCAGCCCCACGAAGCGCAGATTGGAGATGTCCGCCAGCGCGTAGATGTCGAAATCGGTCAGGCTGAGCGCGAAGGCGGCCAGAACAGGCAGGAAGAAGAACACCGACAGGACGACCAGCGCCGGGCCGGCGAAAATCCATCCCGAGGCGCGCTGCAGCGGGCTCATGGCGCGGCCTCCGTCAGTTCGGCCGCGTCCCGGTCGAGCATCCAGCGGCGCTTTTCCAGCATCGCGTCGGCGCGGGCGTCCAGCTCGGCGGCGGTCTGCGCGGCGGTCCAGCCCTCATGCACGGCCCGCTCGATCACCAGCCGGATCTCCGTGGCGATGCGCTCCCATTCGGGCACGTCGGGGCTGGGCTCGAGCCTGTCGAGCTGGTCGCGGAAGGCCGCCGCGCGCGGCTCGTCCAGCCTCGCGTCCTCCCAGGCCGAGCGGCGCACGGGCAGGTCGCCGACCAGATCATAGAATTCGAGCTGGATTTCGGGCCGGGACAGGAATTCGATGAAGCGGAAGGCCGCGTCCTTGTTCTCTGACCGCTCGAAGACCACCAGGCTCGACCCGCCCGCCGAGGACGCGCCGGGGCCTGCGGGGCCGGGCAGCGCAGCGGTGGCCCAGATGTCCTGCCGGTCCGCGGGGATGCGGCGGGCGAACTCGCCCAGATTCCACGGGCCGGTGACGTAAAAGGCGTAAAAGCCCCGGTCGAACTCCTGATAGAGATTGGCGATCTGAGTGTTGGTGGCCCTGACCGCGAGACCGTCGCGGAACAGGCCCAGATAGAAGTCCATCAGCGCGACATGCTCGGGGTGGCTGAAGTTTCCATAGCGTCCGCCATCGCGCAGGATCGGGGCGTCCTGCTGCAGGGCGAGGGCGACATAGGGCTCGAACTCGTTGAGCGGCAGCAGCGCGCCGTAGCGGGCATGGCCCCCTTCGGTCAGCGCCTCCATCATCGCCCGCCACTCGGCCCAGTCCGCGGGCGGGCCGTCGAATCCCGCGGCTTCAACGAGGTCCGCGCGGTAGAACATCAGCCGGGTGTCGACATACCAGGGCACGCCCTTGAGCGCGCCGCCTGACAGGCTCGCCTGCCAGATGCCCTCGAAATAGTCGGACGGGTCGATCACGCCGGAGGCGGCCACGCGCCCGTCCAGCGGGTGCAGCGCGCCCAGAGCGCTCATCTCGGGAATCCAGGTGTTGCCCAGCTGGGCCACGTCCGGTGTGGCGTTGCCCGCGAAGGCGGTCAGCAGCTTCTCATGGGCGACCCGGTAGGGGATCTGCTGCAGGCGGACGCGCAGGTCGGGGTTCTCCGCCTCGAAGGCCTCGATCAGCGGACCCACGGCCAGCCCCTCGCTGCCCATCGCCCAGAACTCGACCACGGTCCGGTCGTCCCGCGGGCCGCAGCCTGCGAGCGCCAGAATCATGGCGAGGGGGGCGAGGGCGCGAAGTGTCATGGCTCAGGGGGCCTCCCCGTCCAGCCAGCCGCCGGTGAAGCCCGCGCGCTCCAGGCCGCGGCGCAGGCGGGGGTTCTCGCGCATCACGTTCCAGATCAGGCCCGAACGGTGGTTCTCCACCATGGTCAGGATGGCCCCCTGGTCGATCCCGATATGGTCATGGGCGACCCAGCCCACGCCCTCGATGATGTTCCCGCGCTCCAGCTCCACGTCGGTATAGGTGAAGCTGGGATTGATCGCGTCCCAGAAGCCGTACTCGCCGTACAGGTCGTCGCCCCAGCGTTCGAGGAAGGCGCGCAGGGCCTCCATGGACAGCTCAGGCGTGAAGGGGAAGGAGCCCAGCGCGGCGGTCGGCGCGATGGTGCCGTCGTCGAAGGCGCCGCCGTCATAGTCCACGTCGTCGGGATAGCCCGGGCCCCGGGCCGAATAGCCCCGGAACTCGCGCGTCTCGCCCTGGTAGTCCAGCTCGAACGGTCCCGGCCCGTCGCAGGCGGTGATGCCCCACACCCCGCCGCCATAGCCCTGCCAGCCCATCGGGTTGGCGTTCGCGTAGTTGTACTGGGACACCGAGGCGCGCCGGGAGTTCTCGAAATAGTCGATCCCGCGTTCGGCCATGTAGGCGTCGTGAATGCCGCGGAAATCGACCCAGGCGTGGCTGAACTGGTGGCCGAAGAGCGGGCTGAACTGCAGGTGCTCCTCGCCGTGATGGCTGCTCCACTGGGGATCATAGCCCGAGGTCCAGGCCTCCCATGCGTCGGGGTCCAGCCCGTTCTCCTCAGCGCCCAGAGCGATGATGTAGACGATCATGGACTCGTTGTAGCCGATCCAGTCGTGCTCGATGAAACCGGTCTCGGGATGCCAGCCCAGCGACACCGCCGGGGCGTTGTTCTGGGCCCAGGCCCAGTCCACGCGGTCGAACAGCCGTCCGGTGTAGTCGCGGATCTCCGCCTCGACCGGATCGTCGCCATCGAAATAACTCTCCGCGAACAGAGCCCCGGCCAGAAGCAGGGCGGTGTCCACCGTGGACAGCTCGACCTGGGCGTGGCGGTGGCCGGTGTCGTAGTCGAGGAAGTGGTAGAAGAAGCCCTTGTGACCCGCCGTGCCGCTCTCTTCAGGCCCCTGGGGGAGCTCGTAGAGATATTTCAGCGTGTTGCGGGTCCGCTCGGCGGCGTCTTCGCGGCTGACCCAGCCGCGCTCCACCCCGATGCCGTAGGCGTTCAGGGCGAAGCCGATGGAGGCGACCGAGGAGAAGTCCGGCGTGGGATGCCGGTCGGGCGTCAGCCCGGTCTCATGGTCGGTGGTCTCCCAGAAGAAGCGGAAAGTGCGCTCTGACAGATCGTCGAGCAGGACCTCGTCAGGCGCGTCGTGGGCGGGGGCCTGTGCGAGCGCGCCGACAGGCGCGGCGCAGGCGAGGAGAAGGGCGGCCGAGGCGGCGCGAAGCATGAATGCCTCCATGTCGTCTGGCGGAAAGGAAAATGACCGGAGGCGCGAGGAAGGCTGCGCCTCCGGTCCAGGGGAGAGGGTTTCTAGAACGCGTAGCGCACGCCGAACTGGACGGTGCGCGGCGGCCCGGAGAGGCTGTTGGGCGTGCCGAAATTGGGGTTCTCTTCAGGCGTCGGCGGGATGAAGCCGTCATAGCCGCCGAAATTCTCGTTGTTGAAGACGTTGAGCGCCTCCACGAACACGCTGGCTCGATGGCCCTCGCGGACCTCGAAGTCGCGCTGCAGGCGGACATCGACCTGGGTGAAGGGCTCGGGATCGCCGAAATGGCCGATCCTGACGAAGCGGCCGAAGCCTTCGGACGCGTCGGTCACGCGGAAGGGCTGGCCCGAGGCGAAGGTCGCCAGGGTCGAGCCCTTGAAGCCCCAGGGCAGGTCCACGATGCCCGAGACCACCAGACGGTGCGTCTCGTCCGCCGCGTTTGGCACATAGGGCTGCTCGCCCACATTGGGGAAGTCGAAGTTGAAATCGAAGCCGCGCTGGCGCGCTTCGGCGAAGGTGTAGGCGATGTTCACGCCCCAGCCGTCAGCCTCGGTGTAGGGCTTGTCCAGCGTCAGGTAGATCGCATCGAACCGTGTCGCCCGCTCATCGGTCGAGGCGACGATGGTGGAGTAGTTGGGCACCGCGATCACATCGAGGAAGCCGTCGGGGTTGAAGTCCGCCGAGCGGTTCGCCGGATAGTAGCCGATGTCGTTGCGGCTGAAGATGTGGCTGTAGGCGAGCGAGGCGTTCCAGTCGCCCAAGCGCTGGCGGATGCCGATCGAATACTGGTCCGAGCTGGGCGGGCGCTGGTCGTTGCGGATCACGCGAAGCTCCGCGCTGGGCGCGATGTTGTCGGTGATCAGGCCGTCCAGCCCCTCGCGGGACAGATAGGACGGATCCCAGGCGATGGTCGGGGTGCCGTCCGGTCGCGGCGCGCCGTCCTGGGAGAAGTTGAACGTCCTGAGCGCGAAATCGCGCAGCACGGTCTCCTCGGCGGCGTTGCGGAACAGGGTGCGGTCATAGAACCGCCCGCCGCCCGCGAACAGCACGGTCTCGCCGGTTCCGAACAGGTCGTAGGACAGGCCGAGCCGGGGGCCGAACGCGCCCATGAAGGGCTCGCGGTTGTCGCCGGTGGAGATGTAGTCGTCCGCCCGGAAGCGCCCGCCATCAGAGCCCGCCAGCGCGTCCTCGAGGAAGCGCAGAGCCTCGACCGCGCCGTCGGGCGTGACGAAGTCCTTGTTGTTGGCGTTGCTCTCCACGTCCCAGCGCAGGCCCGCGTTCACCGTCAGGTTCCCGATGGTCCAGTCGTCCTGGATGAACAGGCCGAACTGGATGTTGTCGGCGGCCAGATTGGGGTCGCCCAGCCCGTAGCGCGCCTCGCCGGGGAAGGAAAAGTCCAGATCGCGGGCGGGGTCGTTGATGTAAGTGAAAAGCGGGTTGCCGAACTGGCTGAACAGCACCTCGGCCTCCTGGAAGGACAGGCGCGCGCCGAACTTGATGACGTGGCTGCCATTCCACTCGATGTCGTTCAGGGTCACGTTGTTGCGCAGGGTGTAGCCGCGCTGGGTGACCTCCTGCAGCGTCGCCCCGCCGCCGATGCGGATGACGCCGAGATACTCCTGGCCGATCAGGTCGGGATTGTCGGGCAGGGGGCTGAAGGTGGAATCGAGATAGTCGAAGCTCAGCTCGTTCAGCCAGCCGTCGCCCTGGAACTGGTGCTTGATGTTGGCGATGGTCGTCGTGTTGGCGATCCGCTCGCCCGATTCAAGGCTCGTCTGGCCGCCGAACCCGCGCACGTCGTCCTCGTCGCGGATGCTGACCGAGGCCTCGATGAGCTGGTTGTCGGTGGCCTGGAAGGTCAGCTTGCCGAAATACAGGTGCTCCATGAAGGGGCTGTCGAAATTGCCCTCGTAGTGGCTGACGTCGAAGGGGAGCTGGGCCTGCAGCTCGTCGCTGCCGCCCGCCTCCACCCGGCTGGCGCGGGTCTGGTCGTTGGCCTCGTAGGAGGCGAAGAAGAACAGCCGGTCCTCGATGATCGGCCCGCCCAGAGCCGCGCCGTACTGCAGGCGGGAGAAGTCGGGCTTGGGCTCGTCGTCGCCGGTGAAGGCGTCACGGGCGACCAGATTGCGGTTGGAGTAGAGCGCGAAGGCCTCGCCCTCGAAATCGTTGGTGCCAGACCGGGTCACGGCGGTGATGATCGAGGAGCCGGCCTGCTCGTATTCGGCCTTGAAGTTCTGGGTGATGACGCGGAACTCGCGCACCGAGATCTGGCCGAACGGATTGCCGCGGCTGGAATCCTGCCCGACGATCCCGCCCTGCTGGACGTTGCTCTTCAGGCTCACGCCGTCAATGAAAACGTTTACCTGCCCGGCCGCGAGAGAGTCGCCCGAGGCGTTGTTGGCGCCGCCCGAGAACTGCTGGCGGAATTCGTCGCGCGACAGGCGCACCCCGGGGGCGAGCTGGGCGAAGGTCAGGAAGTTGCGCGCGCCCTGGGGCAGGGTCTCGATCTGCTCCATGGACACGTTGGTTGCGACCTCGGAGGTGTAGAACTCCCCCATCGGCCGGCCGCGCACGGTGATCACCTCGGTGGCGGTCGCGGGCGCGGCGCCCGGAGCGGCGAGATCGAGATTGAGGTTCAGCGACTGGCCGACCTGCACGCGCAGGGTCTGGACCGCCTCGCGCCCGTCAGCGGTCTCGGCGCGCACCTCGTAGCTGCCCGGGGGCAGGCCGCTCAGCACGTAGCGGCCATTGGCCTGGCTGGTCTGGCGCGAGGTGTAGCCGGTCGCGGCGTTGCGCGCGGTCACGGTCACGCCGCCGACCCCGCCCTCCTCGCCGGCGACCACGCCCCGGATCGTGCCGGTCGTCACCTGCGCGTGAACCTGAGGCGCGGCGGCCAGAAAGGCGGCGCCGGCCAGGAGGGCGGCGCGCCCTCCGATCCGAAACTTGCTCATCGTCTCACTCCTCCCTTGCCGCCCTGGTCTTTCGCCGGGCGTGCGGTTGTCGTTTCCGGGCCTCACAGGGCCAGGGGTCGGGCCTCCTCGCCTGAGGGCGCTGAGCGCGCGCCGCAGGAATCGCGCACCACCAGCTCGGGCCTCATGGCCTCGATCTCGGGGCAGGCGCCGTCAGGGTCGTCCATGCAGGCGACCAGGCGCGCGAGCGCGCGACGGCCGAACTCGGCCATGCGCAGGCGCACCGTGGTCAGCGCCGGGCGCACGAGCCCCGCCAGCGGAATGTCGTCGAAGCCCGCCAGCGCGATGTCCTGAGGGATGCGAATGCCCGCCTCGCTCAGCGCCAGAGCGCAGCCCACGGCCATCATGTCGTTGGCGGCGAACACCGCGTCGGGGCGGTCGGCGGGGTCCATCGCCGCGATGGCGCGGCCCGCCTCGAACCCCGAGGTCTGGCAGAAATCGCCCTGCAGGATCATCGGCGCGGCGCCGCCGAAACAGGCGGCCAGCCCGTCGCGATAGCCGCGCAGGCGCTCGCTGGCGTCGATGTTGCGGCCCGGTCCCGCGATGTGGGCCGCGCGCCTGCGTCCGGCGGCGGCCAGATGGGCCATGGCCTCCAGCGCGCCGGCATGGTTGTCGATCATCAGCGCGGCGCGTCCGCCCCCGCCGCGGGTGTTCATCAGAACCACCGGCAGGTCGGAGGGCAGGCGGGTGGCGAGGGAGTCCGGCCCCTCGTCGGGCGCCATGATCAGAAGGCCGCCCACCCGCCCGCGCAGGGCGGCGACCACGCGCGCGTCCTCGTTCGCGTCGCCGGAGATGTTGGAGACCAGGATGTGAAGCCCGCGCCTGCGGGCGGCCTCGTCCACGCCGCGCACGATCTCGGAGAAGAACTCGCCGTGGATGTCGGGCAGCAGCACTCCGATCAGGTCGTGCCTGCGGGTGACCAGGCTGCGCGCGCCGGTGTGAGGGACGTAGTTGAGCGCTTCGACCGCCTTGAGGATTTTGGATTTGGTCTCTTCGGCCACGCGCGGCGCGCCGTTGACCACCCGCGAGACCGTCGCGATGGACACGCCCGCCGCGTCCGCGACGTCCTTGACGGTGGCCGCGCGGGCCGCTCCCGTCCTCCCTCTGGGCGTGGTTCGAGCCATGCCTTCCCCTTTGTCGTCGCAGTTTGTGTAAACGCTTACATTCCACGCGTCAACGCAGATCGAAAGCCTTTATGGGGAGGGTCGGGGAGAGGGCGGCGCCGCGGTCGCGCCGCCGCCCTTCGTGTTCGCAGATCGGCCAGGAAGGCGCGACGGGGAGGGGGCTCAGCCCTCCAGCCACCGTCCGCCCAGCGCCATGAACACCGCGATCTCCGCGCTGGCGGCGGCGGCTTCGGACTGGGCGAGGGTGGTGCGGGCGTCGGCCAGGGTGCGTTCGGCGTCCAGCACGGCGAGGAAGCCGTCCGCGCCCGCCTCGTAGCGCAGCCGGGCGATGCGGGCGGCCTCTTCGGCGGCGTCGAGCGCCGCTTCCAGCGATGCCCGGCGCTCCAGCTCGGCGGCATAGACCGTCAGGGCCGTCTCGGTCTCCTCCAGCGCGGTCAGGATCGCCTGATCGAAGCGGGCCAGCGCGATGTCCGTTCCAGCCTCGGCCTGGGCGATGCGCGCGCGGGCGGCGGCGATGTTGGGGAAGCTCCAGCTGATCACCGGCCCGATGGAGAAGCTCAGGCCGTCATCGCTGGTCAGGTCGCCCGGCTCCAGCGCGACATTGCTGACCGAGCCGCCCAGCGCGACGGTCGGGTAGAGCGAGGCCGTCGCCACGCCCACCCGGGCCGCGGCGGCTGACAACTGGCGTTCCGCCTGGCGCACATCCGGCCGCCGGGCAAGCAGGGAAGCCCCGTCGCCCACGGAGATGGGGGAGGCGAGCCGCGGCACATCCGAGCAGGAGGGCATCGCGGCCCGCATCTCAGCGGGCGTGCGTCCGGTGAGAGTGGCCAGGCGGAACACGGCGCCGTCACGCGCGGAGCGGACGGATGGGATGGCGGCGCGGGCGGCCTGAGCGGCGGCCTGGGCCTGCGCCACGTCCAGCCGCAGGGCGCGGCCGGCGTCGTAAAGGGTCTCGGTCAGCTCCAGAGAGCGGAGCTGGACGTCGAGATTGGACTGGGCGACCTCGAGCTGGGCGTTGCCCGCGCAGAAATCAGCCCAGGCGCGGGCGGTCTCGCCCGCCACCATCAGGGCCGCGGCCTCGTAGGCGGCCTCGGCGGCGTAAGCCTCCTCCAGCGCGGCGCGCACCGAGGAGCGCACCCGGCCGAAGAAGTCGAGCTCGTAGGCCGCCTCGAAGCCGAGCGTGTAGATGTCGGTCTCCACGCTCTGGCCCAGCCCGCCGCCCGGCGCGCCGGGCGCGCCTCCGCCCGCCCCGCTCAGGGGCTGGCGCGCGTACTGGGCCGATCCGGTCGCGGTGGTGGAGGGGAAGAGCGCGGCGCGCGCCTCGCCCAGACCGGCGCGGACCTGTTCGAGCGTGGCGGCGGCTTCGACGAGCTGGCGGTTGTTTCCGAAGGCTTCGGACATCAGGCCGTCGAGCGCGTCGCTTTCATACAGACGCCACCAGTCCCCGCGCGGGTCTTCGGCGCTGAATGCGGCGTTCTCAGCCGAGAGCAGGGGGCCGGGATCGCGCGCGGCGATCTCGCTGTCCGGGGCTTCGGGAACGCTCATGCAGCCGGCCAGCAGGACCGCGGCGGCGGCGGAGGTCACAAAGGACGCTTTCATCACGCGCGGCCTCCTTCGATGGGCTGGACGTCGTCAGGGCCGGGCTGGCCGGGGTCGGGTTCGGGCTCGATGGTCTCGCCGCCCGAAGGGCCGCCCATGTCCGGCTTGGGCAGATAGCCCGATATCCAGCGTCCGATGACGTAGAAGACGGGGGTGAACAGAAGGCCGAAGAAGGTCACGCCGATCATGCCGGAGAACACCGCGACCCCGATGGCCTGGCGCATCTCCGCGCCCGCGCCGGTGGCGAAGGCCAGCGGCATCACCCCGAAGATGAAGGCGAAGGAGGTCATCAGGATCGGCCGCAGGCGCACCCGCGCGCCCTGCACGGCGGCCTCGCGCGGCGTCAGGCCCTCGTTCTCCTCGGCCTGCTTGGCGAACTCGACCAGCAGGATGGCGTTCTTGGCGGCCAGCGCGATCAGCACGATCAGGCCCACCTGGGTCAGGATGTTGTTGTCCATCCCCATGATGTTGATCCCGATCATCGCCGCCAGGATGCACATGGGCACGATGAAGATCACCGCCCAGGGCAGGGTGAAGGCCTCGTACTGGGCCGCCAGCACCAGGAAGACGAAGATCACCGCCATCACGAAGATCAGCGCCGCGGAATCGCCCGCCGCCCGTTCCTGATAGGCGAGCTCGGTCCATTCATAGCCGAAGCCCGGGGGCAGGACCTGCTCGGCCAGCTCCTCCATGGCCAGCAGCGACTGGCCGGTGGACAGGCCCGGCGGGGTCTGGCCCTGAAGCTCGACCGCCGGATAGATGTTGTGGCGCACCACGCGCACCGGCCCAGAGTCGTCCAGGATCTGAGCGACCGCGGAGATCGGCACCATCTCCCCGCTGGCCGAGCGCACCTGCAGCCGACCGATGTCGGAGGGCTCGGCGCGGAATTCAGCGTCGGCCTGGGCGGTGACCTGGAAGGTCCGGCCCAGGAAGTTGAAGTCGTTCACGTAGGTCGAGCCCAGATAGGTGCCCATGGTCTGATAGACCTGAGCGGGGTCGACACCGAGCTGCTGGGCCCGGTCGCGGTCCACCTCCACACGGATGCGCGGCGAGCCGGTGTTGAACGTGGTGAAGACCTGATCCACCCGGCCGTCCTGCGCGGCCGCGCCCATCATGGCGAAGGCGGCCTGCTGGAGCGCTTCGGTGCCCTGTCCCGACCGGTCCTGCAGCATCATCTTGAAGCCGCCGCCCGCGCCCAGACCCTGAACGGCAGGAGGCGCGATGATGAAGGCGTTGCCCTCGGGCAGGGCCTGCATCATGGCTCCGGTCAGCATGCCCGACAGCTCCACCGCGCTCATGCCGGGCACGCCGCGGCGCTCGGCGATGGGATCGAGACGGATGAACATGGTCCCGGCGTTCGACGCCAGCGAGAAGCTCGCCCCGTCCAGACCCGCCAGAGCGGCGATCTCGTCCACGCCGTCGGTGGCGAACAGGATGTCGAGCGCGCTCTGCATGGCCGCGTCGGTGCGCTCCAGAGACGC
Organism: Glycocaulis profundi; assembly: GCA_007050995.1. Classification (GTDB taxonomy): domain Bacteria; phylum Pseudomonadota; class Alphaproteobacteria; order Caulobacterales; family Maricaulaceae; genus Glycocaulis; species Glycocaulis profundi. Next base: position 25,629 of record VJOU01000007.1, read on the forward strand.
GCCCGCGGGAAGCTGGATCACGCCGATCAGGAAGCCTTGATCCTGCTCGGGAATGAAGCCGGTGGGCGTGTCGGTCAGCCGCCAGCCGGTCAGGGCCAGAAGACCCGCATAGACGACCATGACCAGCACCACGAGCCGCACCAGCTTGGCGACCAGCGAGCCATAGCTGTTCGAGAGCCAGTCGAAGCCCTGATTGAACCGGCGTCCCGCGAAGCGCAGGGGCGCCAGCACCCGCGAGGGTCGCTTCTCATGCTCCTCCCGGTGGGGCTTGAGCAGCAGCGCGCACAGGGCGGGCGTCAGCGTCAGCGACACGATCAGCGAGATCACCGCCGCCGAGGCGATGGCCACCGCGAACTGGCGGTAGAAGATGCCCGGGATGCCTTCCATGAACATGGTGGGCACGAACACCGAGACCAGCACCAGGTTCATGGCGATCAGCGCGCTGCCGACCTCCAGCATCGAGACCTTGGCCGCCTCGCGCGGCTTCAGCCCCTCGCGGATCTTCCGCTCCACGTTCTCCACCACCACGATGGCGTCGTCGACCACGATGCCGACCGCGAGCACCAGCGCGAACAGAGACAGCGAGTTGATCGAGAAGCCCAGCGCGAGCTGAACCGCGAACACCCCCACGATGGAGACCGGGATGGCGATGATCGGCGCAATGGCCGCCCGCCAGGTCTGCAGGAAGACCACGATCACCAGCACAACGAGGAAGACCGCCTCGATCAGGGTGTGCTGCACCGCGGAGACGGATTCGGCCACGAATTCGGTGGGGTTGTAGGGGATGATGTGGTTCATCCCCTCGGGAAACTCGGCCGCGGCGGCCTCGATCTCGGTCATCACCCGGTCGGCGGTGTCCAGCGCGTTCGCGCCGGGCTGCTGGACGATGGCCATGGCCACGCCCGGCTCGCCGCCGAAATAGCCGCGGATCAGATAGTTCTCGGAGCCCAGCTCCACCCGCGCCACGTCGCGCAGGCGCGTGACCTCGCCGGCCTCGCCGCGCGCGATCACCACGTCGCCGAACTCGTCCACGTCCACCAGACGGCCCTGCACCTGCACGGGAAGCTGGAAGGCCGGCGCGCCGGCTTCGGCGAAGGGCGGCTGGCCCAGCGCGCCGCCGGCGGTCTGGATGTTCTGCTGGCGCAGAGCGTTGACGATGTCGGTGGCGGTCAGGCCGTGGGCGGCGGCCCGGTTGGGGTCGATCCACACGCGCATGGCGTAATTGCCGCCGCCGAAGATCTGGACTTCGCCCACGCCGTCCACGCGCAGCAGGCGGTCGCGCAGGTTCGCGTTCGCGTAATTGCCCAGATAATCGTTGTCGAGCGCGCCGTTGTCCGAGCGCAGCGCGACGATCATCAGGAAGCCGGTCTGCTGCTGGTTGACCGCCACGCCGGTCTGGCGGACCTGCTCGGGCAGGCGCGGCTCGGCCCGGTTCACCCGATTCTGGACCAGAACCTGCGCCGTATCCAGATCCGTGCCCGGCGCGAAGGTGACCGTGAGCTGGACCACCCCGTCCGCGGTCGCCGAGGAGGTCATGTACAGCATGTTCTCCACGCCGTTGATCTCCTGCTCGAGCGGCGCGGCGATCTGCTCGGCCACGTCCTCGGCCGAGGCGCCGGGATACATGGCCTGAACCGAGATGGTCGGCGGGGCGATCTCGGGATACTGCGACAGCGGCAGCTGGGGATAGGCGAACACGCCCAGCAGCGTGATCACGATGGAGATCACGAGCGCGAAGATCGGCCGGTCGATGAAGAAGTGCGTAAAGCGCATGAGGCGCTCCTGGAACGGGGAGGACGGTCGCCGTCAGGCGATCAGTTGGCAGGGCGCGCGGAGGCGGCCGGCTGGGTCTGGATGCGCAGGGTGGACGGCGCGTCGGGGTCGCGCTCGATCACCGCGTCCTGGGGCTGGACGGGCGCGCCGGGCTGCACGCGGATCGCGCCGTTCACGATCACCCGGTCGGACGGTTCGAGTCCCTGCTGGACGACCCTGAGATTGCCGCTGATCGGGCCGAGCTGGACCGCGCGGGCCTCGACCTCGTTGTCCGCGTTCACCACGTAGATCAGCCGCCGGGCGCCATCGGTCTGCACCGCGGTCTGGGGCACCAGAAGCGCCTGGTAGGGGCTGGAACCGCGCACCCGGACCTCGCCGAGCATGCCGGGACGGATGAAGCCATCCTCGTTGGCGATTTCGGCGCGCATCCGGATCGTGCCGGACTGGCCCGCGATCTGGTTGTCGGCGAACACGATCTCGCCGGTCCGGCTGAACTCGGCCTCGTCCTGAAGGCGTACCTCGACCGGCGCGCCCGCGCCCGTGCCCTGTCCGCGCTGATAGCGCAGCCAGGTGGCTTCCGACGCGTTGAAGGTGAAGTAGAGCGGATCGTCGCTGACGATGGTGGTCAGCACGTCGCCCTGCGAGCTGCCGCCCGCGACCAGATTGCCCGGATCGACATTGCGCGCCGAGACCCGGCCCGAGATCGGCGCGGTCACTTCGGTGAAGTCGAGATCGAGGCGGGCTGCGCGGACATTCGCTTCCGCCGAGGCGAGCGCGGCCTGTCCGGCGGCCTGTCCGGTGCGGCGCTGCTCGAGCTCTTCCTCGGAGATGGCGTCGGAGGCCCTGAGCCGTTCGGCGCGGGCGAAATCGGTCTCGGCTTGGGCGAGCTCGGCGCGGGCCTGGGCGCGCTGGCCCTCGGCGGCGGCCAGAGCGGCCTCGAAGGGCCGCGAATCGATGACGAACAGCACGTCGCCCTCCTCGACCATCTGCCCGTCGGTGAAGCGGACCGCCTCGACATAGCCGGTCACACGGGCGCGGACCTGCACGCTGGCGGTGGATTCGAACCGGCCGGTGAACTCGTCCCAGTCGGCGACCTGCTCGCGCAGGGGCTGGGCGACCTGGACGGGCATGGCCTGGGGCTGGCCCTGGCCGGGCTGGGCGGCGTCCTGATCGGCGGGACCGCATGCGGCGAGGGCCGCGGCCATGGCGAGACCGGCGGCGCAGCGTAGGAGGGGGGAAGGCATCGGGGAGGCGTCCTTGCTCTTATCAACCGCCCGCGTGAACGGGCAAGTCATCGGCGGATGACATGCGTTTGGCGAACCGATATGGTCATGTCAACAGTTGCTGACAAGATGAACGGAACTTAATCCACATCCATGCCGCCCGTTTCACCCGCCACCCGTGTCAGAAATGCCGCAGCCACGCGCTCTGCCATCCTGCAGGCGGCGCGCGAGCGCTTCGCGCGGGACAGCTATGAGAATGTGGGGGTGCGCGACATCGCCTCGGGCGCGGGCGTGGATGCGGCGCTGGTCTCGCGCTATTTCGGCTCCAAGGAGGAGCTGTTCGCCGAGGTGCTGAAATCAGGCAAGCGCGGGCTGGACGTGATCGGCGAGGACATGGACGGCCTGCCCGAGCGGGTGGCCGACCTGCTTCTGGACCAGCCCGCCGAGGACAAGCCGCTGGACGATCTTCTGGTGGCGCTGCACTCGGCCGGATCGCCCCAGGCGGGCCACATGATCCGCGCCTCCATCTCCGAACGCTTCCACGTGCCGCTCGCCCAGCTGCTGGGCGGCGAGAACGCTGAACTGCGCGCGCGGGTGTTCGGCGCGGTGCTGATGGGCATGGCGATCAGCCAGAAGGTCGCGGGCGAGTTCGAGATCGCACCGGAGGTGCGCGAACCCCTGCGCGCCCGCATCGCGGACCTGGTCCGACTGGCCCTCAGCCCGTTGTGAGGCGGGGCGGGGCGTCAGCCGCGCGCGGAGACGATCTCGCGGGCCTGCTCCTCGCTGTCGACTTCCTGCATGCTGTCGATCTGGCAGCGCCAGCCGTCCTCGGGGACGAGATGCTCGACCGAGGGGCGGCAGATGCGGGTGTTGTCGCCGAACGAAGTGCCGATCTGGATGCCCTGGCGCAGGCCCGAGCAGCGGGTGCGGGTGGTGACCAGCACATGCCGGTTCGCGCCCATCCGGATCAGGACGTTCTGATCGTCGATCACCGAATAGCCGCTGACCTGGCGGATCTGCACGCAGCGGTCCTCGTCCTGGGCCATGGCGGCGGGGGCGAGGGCGAGCGTGGCGGCGATCCCGGCGAGCGGCAGGATGGATTTGAGCATGGCGGTCTCCTTGCCTTGCGGTTATGCGTCGCTTCCTGAACCAGGATAACGGTCGAATTGCGACAATAGATCATGGCGGTATCCAATATAAGGCGATCTTCGGCGCCGCGCATCGCCGTCGCCGGGGGCGGGGCGGCGGGTCTGTCCGCCGCGCTGGCCCTGCTGGCGCGGGGCGCCGAGGTGATCGTGATCGAGGCGCGCGGACGCCCCGGACAGGGCGCGATGTGGGCCTCGGGCGGGATGCTGGCGCCGGGCTTTGAATGCGCCGCGGAGACCGATCCGGACCATAAGCTGGCCGAAGCCTTCGCGGCGCTGTGCGCGCGGGCGGGGCGTGTCTGGCCGGAGTTCGCCGCGCGGGCGGAGGCCGATGGCGGCGCGCCCGCGGGCTATGCCCGGACGGGCTCGATCCTGCCGCTGTCATCCGAAGACGAGACGGCGCGGTTCGAGGCCGCCGCCGCGCAGGCGGCGCGGCTGGGCATCCCGGCGGAGCGGCTGGACGCCGCCGAGGCCGCGCGGCGTGAGCCGGGGCTGGCGGCGGTTTCTGAGGCGTTGTGGTTCGCTGATGACGGGCAGGTGGACAACCGGGCGCTGGGCGAGGCTCTGGCGCGGGCGGTCGAACGGGCGGGCGGGACGCTGCGCTGCGGCGAGCCCGCCACGGGCCTGATCGAGACGGGCGGCGCGGCGCGGGGCGTGGTGCTGGCCTCGGGCGAGCGGATCGAGGCGGACGCGGTGCTGGCCGCCACCGGCGCGGCGGCGGGGCTGCATCCGGCGCTGCCCGCCATCACGCCGGTCAAGGGCCAGATGATCGCATTCTCGATGCCGCCAGAAGCCATGCCGCGCGCGGTTATCCGCGGGTTCGGCGCTTATCTGTCAGCCAAGCCGGGGGGACGGCTGGTGGCGGGCGCCAGCAGCGAGCCGGGCGAGGCGGGTCTGGAGACCGATCCGGCCACGCTGGAGCGGCTGGCGCAGGCGGCGCGGCGGATCTGGCCCGCGCTGGAGGGCGTGCCGCCCTCCGAGAGCTGGGCGGGGCTGAGGCCCGCCACCGCCGACGGGATGCCTGCGCTGGGCGCGGCGCGGGGCGTGGAGGGCCTGTTCATGGCGCTGGGCGGACGCAGGAACGGGGTGCTGCTGTCGCCGCTGATGGGCGAGGCGGCGGCGGCGGCCGTTCTGGACGGCGCGCTGCCCGGCTGGGCGGCGGCGTTTCACGGCGCCCGCGACGGGCTCGGTTAACGAAGGCTTATCTCCGCGCAGGCAAGCCTTGAGGCAGTTCGATTCGCTCCAGCGGAGACCGGCCCCATGCCTCAGGCGCTCAACCAGTCCGGCGCGTCCTCCTTCTCGCCCATGCAGGTGATCGGGGAGGCGGCCCGCGCCACCGGCGCGGATTTCGATTTCCTGGTGCGCACCGCGGCGCGGGAAAGCAATTTCGACGCGGGCGCGCGGGCGCGCACGTCCAGCGCGGCGGGCATGTTCCAGTTCATCGAGCAGACCTGGCTGGCCATGATGGCCCGATACGGCGACCAGCACGGCTATGGCGAAATGGCTTCAGCCGTGCGCGAGAACGCCGCCGGGCGCTATGTGGTCGACGACCCGCAGATGCGCGAGCGGATTCTGGAGATGCGCTACGACCCCCAGGCCGCCAGCGTGATGGCGGGCGAGCTGGCGTCCGAGAACGCGAGCTTCCTGCGCGCCGCCACCGGTCGCGAGCCCAGCTCCGGCGAGCTTTACGCCGCCCACTTCCTGGGCGCGCGGGGCGCGGCCCGGCTGATCAACACCGCGGCGCAGAATCCCGAGGCGCGCGCGGATCGCATGTTCCCCGCCGCGGCGTCGGCGAACCGGTCGATCTTCTACGCGTCGGGACAGCCGCGCACGGTGTCTGAAGTGCTGGGCAATCTGACCCGTCAGGGATCGGGCGCGCAGGCGCCTGAGGCCATGCCCCTGAGCCGGAGCGCGGCCAGCACGCGCACCGAACCGAGCGAAAGGCCCGAGGGCCTGCGTCTGGCGTCCGCCGACGAGAGCCGCGAACGCCGGCCTGCGGGCATGTCCGGTTACGCCGCCGGAGGGCGGACGAGCGCGGTGCTGGCGCCGGGCGTGGTGGAGATCCTCGCCTCGCTGCACGCGCCCGAACGGGCTTCGCGCAAGGGCTGAGGCGGCCCGCGTAACCATGTCTTTAAAGCGCTCCTTAAGGTTCGGGGCGCAGTCTTGACGACTGTTGTGGAAGGTTTCCGACATGAGCGTGCATGCCCTCCGCGCCCGTCTGACGCAGGTTGACATCGAGCGCCTGTCCGCGCGCGATCCGCGCGCCCGGGCCGTGTCGGCGCGCAAGGTCTGCGCCCGGTTCAGCGGGTCGGGCCTGAGCGAGGCCGAGCGCGCGGCGGGCGAGGAAATCCTGCGCATCATCGCCGCGGACGCCGCCGAGATGGTGCGCCGCTCGCTGTCGGTGACCCTCGCGCGCTCGCCTCATCTGCCCGCCGATCTGGCCCGGAAACTGGCCGCGGACGTCGAGGAGATCGCGATCCCGGTGATCGCCGGATCGCCGGTTCTGGACGATGACGACCTGATCGAGGCCATCCGCACCGGATCGGTCCGCCGCCAGAAGGCGGTCGCCAGCCGCGACATCGTCTCCGAGACCGTGACCACGGTGATCGCCACTGAAGCCGAGGCCGAGGCGGTGGCCGTCGCGGCCTCCAATGACGGCGCGGCCTTCGGACACCGGGCCTATGACGCGGTGTTTTCTCGCTTCGAGGACGCCCCGGAGGTGATCGAGCGGTTCATCGACCGCCAGTCCCTGCCGCTGGAGCTGACCGAGCGGCTGATCTCGCGCATCTCAGACGCGGCGCTGCAGCGGATGATCAACCGGCATGCGCTGCCTGCGCAGGTGGCGGTGGAACTGGCCGAAGGCGCGCGCGAGCGCGCCACGGTGGACCTTGTCGAGCAGGCCGGGCTGTCGCCCGAGCCGCGCCGCTTCGTCCAGCAGCTTCAGATGAACGCGCGGCTCTCGCCCTCGCTGGTCCTGCGGGCGCTGTTCCGCGGGCACATGACCTTCTTCGAGCACTGCATCGCCGAACTGGCGGGGCTGGAGCATCCCAAGGCGTGGCTGCTGATCCATGATGCGGGGCCGCTGGGGCTGGAGAACGTTTTTCAGCGCACCGGCCTGCCCCAGAAAATCTTCCCTGCGGTGAAAGCGGCCATCGCGGCCTATCACTCGCTGGAGATGGGCGGGGACGGCCCGCGGGACGTGATCCGTTTCCGCAAGGCGCTGACCGAGCGCATCTTCACCCAGTTCCAGGGCGCGCCCGACGCGGACCTGGCTTACTGCCTGGAACGTCTGGACATGGACGTCAGGGGCCTGTTCGCAGGCGAAGACCTTGCTCCTGCATTGCAGGCCAGCTCCTGAGGCGGGAATGCTTCTCAACTAAAGCATTCAATGCGTGAGCCTTTGGGGCTTGCGCAGTCGGATTCATGTGTTCTTCACCTGGTCTCCTTGAATTTCGTTGTCGAAGCGAAAGGAGGGAGTCATGGGGATTCGTGCGAAGATCATGGGGGCCGTGGGCGTTCTAGGCGTCCTGGCCGTGCTGCTGGCTGGATTGGGGATCCAGTCCATGCAGGCCTACAACGACCGGGTGGAGCGGTATGAGAACGCCGCCACCCGCGCCCATCACGGCGAGCATCTGAACCGGCTGGTCACGGCGGTCGTGATGGAATCGCGGGGCATCTACGCCGCCCCGGACACCGCCGCGGCCGCGCCGTTCGGGCGCAACCAGATGGAACTGCTCGACCGCATCGACGCGCATCTGTCGCGCTGGAGCGCCATCGTGCCGGCCTCGGGGCAGGAGCGGGCGCTGTTCGACGCGGTGGTGACCCGCTCGGCCGAGTTCCGCGAGTTCCGCACCGAAACCGTCCGGCTGGGCACGGAGATATCTCCGTCCGCGGCCAACGAGCAGGGCAACAACCAGATCAACCGCGCCAACCGCGTCGCCTTCCAGCAGGAGATCGACGCGCTGGTGGATCGCGACCAGGCCCAGCTTGAAGCGATCGGAGACGAGCTGTCCGCCTTCTACCGCGACCGGTTCATTCTGATGGCGGTCCTCGCCGCGGTGGGAATCATGGCGGGCGTGGCCTTCTCCCTGTGGGTGGCGGTCTTCCAGGTCAGCCGTCCGCTGGCCGCCGCCGCGGGCGTGCTCGATCAGGTGGCCAAGGGCGATCTGACGGTCGCGGTGCCCGAGAAGCGCTCCAGCGACGAGATCGGCACGCTGTGGTCCACCGTCGGCGTTCTGCGCGATGCGCTGAGCGAGGCGGAGATGATGAAGGCCGAGCAGGCCAAGGCCGAGGCCCGCCAGCGCGAGGCCCAGCGCCAGACCCTGATCGAGACCGCCGACCGGTTCGAGGCCGAGGTGGGCGCCATGATCGCCGACGTCGCCGCGGCGGCGTCCCAGGTCTATGCCGCCGCGCGCACCGTGGACGGCAACGCGGCCAAGACCACCGAGCAGTCCGCCTCGGTCGCCAGCGCCTCCGAAGAGACGTCGGTGAACGTGCAGTCGGTCGCCGGGGCCTCCGAAGAGCTGTCCGCCTCCATCAGAGAGATCACGCGCCAGATCGCCGAAGCGTCCTCGCTGATCTCCGAAGCGGTGGGACAGGCGAAGGCCACCGACGCGGACGTGCGCACGCTGGCCACCAATGCCGAGAAGGTTGGCGCGGTGGTGACCCTGATCCAGGGCATCGCCGAGCAGACCAACCTGCTGGCGCTCAACGCCACCATCGAGGCGGCGCGCGCGGGCGAGGCGGGCAAGGGCTTCGCGGTGGTCGCCAACGAGGTCAAGGCGCTGGCCACCCAGACCGCCAAGGCCACCGGCGAGATCGAGACCCAGATGGCGGCCATCCAGGGCTCGACCGGCTCGGCGGTGTCCAAGATCGCCGACATCTCAAAGCGGATCGGGGATCTCGACAGTCTGGCCGCGGCCATCGCGGCGGCCGCCGAGCAGCAGGGCGCGGCCACGGGCGATATCGCCCGCTCCATCCAGGAGGCCGCCACCGGCTCGACCCAGATCGCCGAGACCATCGACGACGTGCGCCGGGTCGCCGACGAGAACGGCCGGGCGTCGGGCGAGCTGCTGGGCGCGTGCGGCACGCTCAACGAGAGCTCCGAGGCGCTCAAGTCGCGGATGACCGAGTTCGTGGCGGGGCTGAAAGCCTCCTGATCAGCCGGACAGACGGACATGAAAAGGCCCGCTCGGATCGAGCGGGCCTTTTTCGTGCCTGAGAGGGAGGGGGCGGTCAGCCCTCGGCGCCGACCCGGGCGATCACCTGCCGCTCGAGTTCCTCGACCAGCTCGCGTCCGACCATGTCGGTGTCCGACCGGATGTTCTGGATCAGGGCGGCGCGGATCGCGCCCACATGGGCGTCCACCAGCGCGCGGGGCGCGGCGGCGCGTTTCTCGGCGGTCTCGATCAGCTTGCACATCGACTTGGCGAGCCGGGTGACGATGGGAAACTCGTAGGTCGAGCCCAGCCCGCGCAGGTCGTGGGCGACCACGAACAGGGCCTCGCCATGTTTGCCGCCCAGCCCGTTCGCGTGAATGTCGGCGTGGGCGCGTTCCAGCTTGCGGACCTCCTCGGCCAGCCAGTTGCGGAACTCGCTCTTGACCTGTTCGAGCGCTTCTTCGGCGCGCTTGATGGCCTCGGGGTTCACGGCCGGGATCGAGCCGGTCTTCGCCTTGAGCTTGTTGGGCGGATTGATGATCTCGTAGGGCTTGGCCTGGCTCATCGGTCGCTCCGTCAGGATTGTCTGGCCTGGCGCCGTTCGGCGCCGGAATGATCCCGCTCCAGCCTGCGCCGGTCGGGGCCGTTGAAACCGTCCGCCCGCACGAAGGGGCGAGGGCGGTTGATGACCGCCGCGATGCGCTGATACAGCGTCTCGGCGGTGAAGGGCTTGGCGAGGAACTCGGTCGCGCCCGCGTCGCGCGCTTCGCGCACCCGGGCGGTCTCGCTGTAGGCGGTCAGCATGATGACCGGCAGGAAGGGGTCGCGGCTGCGCGCCGGATCGCGCAGGGCGCGCACCAGCTCGATGCCGTCGCAGGGCGCCATCTTCCAGTCGCAGATCACCAGATCGATGCCTCCGCTCTCGGTCACGGCCAGCGCCTGCAGTCCGTTCTCGGCCTCGAACACGCGGTCGCAGCCGAACCCGCTGAGCACGGCGCGCACGATGCCGCGCATGGCCGGGCTGTCGTCCGCGACCAGCACGCGCAGCTTTTCAAGCGGACGATCCGCGGACACGGGCGAGCCTCCTGAAATCCCCCATGAATCCTAGCCGGGATTGCTTAACGCCGCTCTAAGCGCGGTCAGGCGGTGAACTGTTCGAGCAGGATGCGCTCGCCCAGCGGACGGCCCGGATCGAACAGCATGGTCAGCGCCACGTCGTCCGCCTCGCGGATCGAGACCTCGCGCGCCTCGCGGAATTCCTTGTTGTCCGCCACCACGGCGACCGGGCGCTTTTCCGCCTCCAGCACCTCGAAGCGCACGGTCGAGGTCCGGCGCAGAAGGGCGCCGCGCCAGCGCCGGGGCCGGAAGGCGCTGATCGGGGTCAGGGCCAGAAGCTGGGCGTCCAGCGGCAGGATCGGGCCGTGGGCGGAGAAATTGTAGGCGGTAGAGCCAGCGGGCGTGGCGACCAGCGCGCCGTCCGCGGACAGCTCGTCCATGCGCACCTGACCGTCGATGGATATCCTGAGCTTGGCGCTCTGGCGCGTTTCGCGCAGCAGGGAGACCTCGTTGATGGCCAGCGCCTCGAACGTGTTTCCCTGAACGCTCACGCCGGTGGCGCGCAGGGGGTGGATCTCGGCGGATTCGGCGCGCTCGATGCGCGTGATCAGGTCCTCGTCGGACGGCTCGTTCATCAGGAAGCCGACCGAACCGAAATTCAGGCCATAGACCGGCTTGGGCGCGCTTATGGTCCGGTGCAGGGCGTCGAGCATGACGCCGTCTCCGCCCAGCGCCACGACCACGTCGGCTTCATCCAGAGCGACCTCGCCGTGGCGTGCGGCGAAGGCCTCGCGGGCGGCGCGGGCGTCGGGGCGGTCGGCCGTGTGGAAGGCGAGGCGCATGCGGGGATGATCCTGACGGCTGGAGCCTTGGAACGGCCGGACGGCCGGGCGGGTTGGATTGAAGCCTCCGCGAGGGCGGCGCGCAAGGCCCTGAAGGGCTTGGCATCGGCGCCCGGCGCATGGGAGGCTGCGAGGGCTGAGGGACGGAGACGCGCCATGCCGAGAGACGCCATCGAGGACGCCGCAGGCGCACTGGCCGAGCGCTTCAGACAGGTCCGGGCCCGCACGCTGGCGCTGACCGCGCCGCTGAGCGAGGCGGACATGACCGTCCAGACCATGGACGACGTCTCACCCACCAAATGGCACATGGCCCACACCACCTGGTTCTGGGAGACCTTCCTGCTGGCCCCGCGGGTGAAGGGCTACAGGCCGTTCGACGAACGGTTCGGCTTCCTGTTCAACTCCTATTATGAACAGGTCGGCGCCCGTCACGCCCGGCCCCATCGGGGCGAGCTGACCCGGCCTGACGCGGAGACCATCCGGCGCTATCGCGCCCACGTGGACGCCGCGGCGTCGGACTGGCTGGAATACGCCTCCGAGGGCGAGCTGGCCGAGGCGGCGGCGATCCTGCTGACCGGGATCGCCCATGAGGAGCAGCATCAGGAACTGCTGCTGACCGACATAAAGCACGTGCTGAGCCGCAACCCGTTCGACGAGGCGGCCTTCCCCGGTGCCGTGGCCCGGTCCGGCAGGGCCGCCCCGCTCGACTGGACCGAGCATGCAGGCGGACTGCATGAATTCGGCCATGAGGGCGAGGGGATGGCCTTCGACAATGAAAGCCCGCGCCACAAGGCGTGGCTGGAGCCCTTCGCGCTCGCCTCGAGACCCGTGACCAACGCGGAGTATCGCGCCTTCATCGAGGACGGCGGCTATCGGACCGCCGCGCTGTGGCTGTCGGATGGCTGGACGCTGATTTCCGAACAGGGGCGGCGCGCGCCCTTCTACTGGCGCGAGCGGGACGGGGCCTGGCGCGAATACACCCTGCACGGCGAGCGCGATCTCGATCCCAACGCGCCCGTCAGCCATGTCGATTACTTCGAGGCCAGCGCCTATGCGGCGTGGGCGGGCGCGCGCCTGCCTGACGAGCGCGAGTGGGAGCTGGCCGCGGGCGCCGCCGATCCCGCCCAGGGCCGCTGGGCAGACCCTGAAGGCTGGCTGCATCCGTGCGCGGCGGACGCGGGGCTTTACGGCGGGGTGTGGGAGTGGACCCGGTCGGCCTATCTCGCCTATCCCGGCTACGCCCCGCCCAAGGGGGCGATCGGCGAATACAATGGCAAGTTCATGTGCGGCCAGTTCGTGTTGCGCGGCGGGTCGTGCCTGACCATGCCGGGCCATGTCCGGCGCACATACCGCAACTTCTTTCCGCCCGCCGCGCAATGGCAGATGACCGGGCTGAGACTGGCGCGGGACATTTGACGAAAGGCCCGTCCGGCGCGATCCTCCCCACCAGACCGATAACCCGACGGGAGGAGATTGAGCCATGGACGATCAGGCCGGCGTTTCAGTGAAGGACCAGGTCTCCGAGGCCGAATGGAAGGCGCGCTGCGATCTGGCCGCGCTCTACCGGCTGGTGCGCATGCACGGCTGGGACGATCTGTTCTTCACCCACCTGTCGATGCGGGTGCCGGGCCCGGACGAGCACTTCCTGCTCAACCCGTTCGGGCTGCTGTTCGAGGACGTGACCGCGTCCAACATCGTGAAGGTCGATCTTAACGGCAACGTGCTGCCGCCCAGCCGCTACGGCATCAACCCGGCGGGATTCGTGATCCATTCGGCGATCCACGAGGCGCGCCATGACGCGACCGTGGTCATGCACCTTCACACCGATCAGGGCGTGGCGGTCTCCACCCAGAAGCGCGGCCTGCTGCCCATCTCCCAGCTCGCCATGAACGTGATGAAGGACGTGGCCTATCACGGCTATGAAGGCATCGCGCTGGAGGAGGACGAGAAGGTGCGGCTGGTGGCCGATCTGGGCGAGAAGTCCCTGATGATCCTGAACAATCACGGCACCCTGACCGTGGGTGACCACCCGTTCAGCGCCTATGTGCGCATGTACATCCTCGAGCGGGCCTGCAAGATCCAGACGATGGCCCAGGGCGCGGGCGCCGAGCTGGTCGAGTGGGGCCAGGAGATGCAGGACCGGGTCTATGCCCAGGGCGAGGCCGCCTTCACCAATGACTTCTTCAAGGAGATCGCCTGGGCGGCCCTGCGGGGCCGGGTGGACCGCGAGAGCCCCGGCTACGACGTCTGATCCGATAAGGCTTTGAATACCTGCACGGGCAGTCTCTACTGCCTCCGGTTGCTGATCGGGGGCGGGGAATGGGTGTGCGTGAATGGGCTGTTCGCGGTCTCGGGGCGGCGTGTCTGGGCAATGCGGCCGCCGTGGCGAGCGCCTCGGACGCGCAGGCAGGGCCATGGACCCGCGAGCGGGGCGAGGGGCTGCTGATCGCCACTTTTGGCGCGCATCAGATGGACGCGCCCGGCTCGGTCCTGACAAAGCATGAGAGCGCCGTTTACGCCGAATACGGCCTTCTGGACGGTCTGACTCTGGTGGGCCGGGCGGGCTGGCAGCGTCTCGATGAGCAGGCCCAGGACGGCGAGCGCCGGGCGGAGGGAATCGGCGGGGCGGAAGCGGGTCTGAGGCTGCGGCTTCTCGCCCGGGATCGATGGGTCGTTTCGGCTCAGGGGCTGACCACATTTCGCGTCGAGGGCGAAACGTGGAATAATGTCCCTTTCGGAGAGGGGGGCGGTGACCTGGAGGGCCGCCTCATGGCCGGACGCTCGATCGGAGAGACGGGATTCGCCAGCGCGCAGCTCGCCTGGCGGGATCGCGGCGATCTGCCGGGCGGCGAGATCCGCTTCGACACCGGCGCGGGTGCTCGCATCGCCGGGCCATGGCAGGTCCACGCCAAGACCTACTCGGTGTGGTCGCAGGGCAACATCGCCGAAGAGTTGCAGTCTTACAGGGGGCATCGGGCCGAACTCGCCGTGGTGAGGGATCTCGGTGAGCGCAATGCCGCGTCGCTTGCGGTTCTGCGAACCCTGGGCTCACGGAATCTGGCGACTGAGACCGCCGTGCTGGCGGGTGTCTGGAGACGTTTCTGAGGGTCGCTCCAGACGCCTCACATGCATGTCATTTTGCTTTTGTTCATGCCGGACGCATATCCGATGGGCAGCAGGAGATAACCATATGCGCCGCGCCACCTTTTTGATCGTCGTCGCACTCGTGTTCGCCGGTATGGCGGGCGCGGTGGCGTGGCGGCACTTCACCGCGGAGGCGCCTGCCGGCAATGGCGACATGCGCGGCCAGGCCGTGTCGGTGGCGCTGGAGACGGTCCGAACGCGCGAATTCGCCGACATCGTCGAGGCGCTGGGCACCGCGAACGCGAACGAATCCGTCAACGTCACGTCGAACGTGTCCGACCGCATCTCGCGCATCGCGTTCGATTCGGGCGATGTGATCCGGCGCGGCGCGATCCTCGTCGAGCTGGCCGACGCCGAAGAGGCCGCCGGCCTGTCCGAGGCGCGGGCCACCCAGCAGGAAGCCGAGCGCGAACTGCGCCGCATCTCCGATCTGGCGGACCGCGGGATCGCGCCCTCCGCGCGCCGTGACGAGCTGAACGCCGAAGTCCAGCGCGCCCGCGCTCGGGTGCAGGCGCTCGAGGCCCGCGTCGACTATCGCATCATCCGCGCGCCCTTCGACGGCGTGGTCGGGCTGCGTGCTGTCAGTCTCGGCCAGCTTGTGGGCCCCGGCGACACCATCGCCCAGCTCGACGACATTTCCATCATCAAGCTGGACTTCACCCTGCCCGAGCGATTCCTGTCCGTGCTCGAGCCGGGCATGGACATCGTCGCTGCCACCGCGGCCTTTCCGGACGAGGTGTTCACCGGCGAGCTGACCAACATCAACAGCCGCATCGATCCCGTCGCCCGCACCATCACGGTGCGCGCCGAGATCGAGAACACCGACCGGCGGCTGCGCCCGGGCATGCTGATGACGGTGCAGATCCGACGCGACGTCCGAGAGCGCATCGCGGTCCCGGAGACCGCCATCACCCGTCTGGGCAGCCAGACTCTGGTTTTCGTCGTCCATGAGGACGCGAACGGGGACGGCGACGGCGGAATTGCCGAGCAGCGGGTGGTCACCACGGGCCAGCGCTCGGGCGGCTATGTGGAGGTGTATTCCGGGCTCGAAACCGGCGAAGCCATCGTTTCACACGGCGTGCACCGCGTCAGGGACGGCGCGCCGGTCCGGGTTCAGAGGCGCGACGGCGCGGAGAATGGCGGCGAGCGAGTCGCCGGTTCGGACAGGACGAGCACGATATGACCCTTTCGGACATCGCCGTCAGGAGGCCCATGATCGCCTTCGTGGCGAGCGCGCTGATCGTGGTGTTCGGAATTCTGGGCCTGCGCGACCTGCCCCTTCGCGAGTTGCCCGACGTGGACAGGCCCATCGTGTCGGTCAGCGCCGACTTCCCCGGAGCGAATGCCGAGGTGGTCGAAAACCGCGTGACCGAGCCGATCGAAGCGCGCCTGTCGGGCATTGACGGCATTGAGGAGATCAACTCCAGTTCCCGCGACGGTTCATCTCGCATCCGCATCACCTTCAGTCTGAGCCGGGATCTCGAGGCCGCTGCGAACGACGTGCGCGACGCGGTCTCCCAGGCCCGCCGCCAGCTTCCCCCCGAAGTGGAGGAAGTGCTGGTCAACAAGCAGGATTCCGACGCGCGGCCCTTCCTCTGGTACAATCTCATGTCCCAGGACATGACCGCCGAGGAACTGACCGACTACGCCGACCGCTTCCTGGTCGACCGCTTCACGGTCATCGACGGGATCACCCGCGTCCAGATTGGCGGCAACCGCCGCTACGCGATGCGCATCTGGCTCGATCCGCAGGCCATGGCGGCGCGTCAGATCACCGTGAGCGACATCGAGCAGGCCCTGATCGCGGAAAACGTCGAGGTTCCGGGCGGGTCTCTGGAGACCTCCGGCACCCAGATGACGGTGCGCGTGGAGCGTCTGTTCTCCGATCCTGAAAGTTTCGCCCGCCTGCCCATCCGCACCACCGAGGAGGGGCACGTCATCCGCCTTGGCGAGCTGGCCGACGTGGAGCTGTCCGCCGAAGAGCCGCGTGCGCTGTTCCGGGGCAACCAGCAGAACATGATCGGGCTCGGCTTCGTGCGGCAGAGCCAGTCCAACGCGGTCGAGGTCGCCCAGGCGATCCACCGCGAGATGGACCGCGTGCGGCCCCAGATCCCTCAGGGCATCGAGGTGATCAACGCCTCGGACGACACCGTCTTCATCCGCGATTCCATCCGCGAGGTCTGGATCACCCTGGCCATCGCGGCGACGCTCGTGGTGCTGGTGATCTATCTGTTCCTGGGCAGTTTCCGCTCGGCCGTGATCCCCGCCGTCGTGGTGCCCGTGTGTCTGACGGGCACGTTCGCGGTGCTGGCCGCCTTCGGATTTTCGATCAACCTGCTGACGCTTCTGGCGCTCGTGCTGGCCATCGGACTGGTGGTGGACGACTCCATCGTGGTGGTGGAGAACATCCAGCGCCGGGTCGATCTGGGCGAGCCGAAGATCACCGCGGCGCTGATGGGCGGCCGGCAGGTCTTCTTCGCCGTCGTGGCCACCACCGCGACGCTGGTGGCGGTGTTCCTGCCGCTCATCTTCCTGCCGGGCATGATCGGCCGGATATTCACCGAGCTGGCCGTGGCGATCTCGGGCGCGGTGGTGCTTTCCAGTCTCGTGGCGCTGACCCTGTCGCCGATGATGGCCTCCAAGCTGGCCAAGCCCAGCCTCAACGCGAGAGGCCCTGCGCGCTGGGTCGAGATCGCCACCCGCAAGACGCGCAACAGCTATCTGGACTCGCTGGCCCTCATCCTGAAGGCGCCGTGGGTGATCGTGCCCCTGATCGTCGTGGCCATAGGCGGCTCGGGCTTCATCTTCAGCCAGCTGCCCAATGAACTGACGCCCGAAGAGGACCGCGGCAGCTTCGCGGGCCGGTTCAGCGCGGCCGAGGGCTCCAGCTTCGAATACACCGCCCAGCAGGCCCGTGAAGCCGAAGCCATTTTGATGGACTACGTGGACTCGGGCGAGCTGGGCCGCGTGCTGCTGGTCGTGCCCGGCTGGGGCGGCGGCAGCGGAGACTTCTCCGGCGGCATGCTGATCGGCACGTTGACGCCCTGGACCGAGCGGCGTCCGGGCCAGGAGATCGTCAACGAGGTCAATGAGCGCCTGGGCGAGCTGACGGGCCTGCGCGCCTTCGTTTCCATGCGTTCTTCGCTGGGTGGGGGCGGCGGCGGCGGGGACGATCTGTCCATCGTCATCCAGGGCCCTGAATACGATCAGATCAACGCCGAGGCGGACGCCCTGATCGAGGCCATCGAACGCGGCAATCCCAACCTGCAGCGCGCGCGCAAGGACTATGAGCCCACCAGCCCGCGCGTGGTCGTGGAAGTGGACCGCGAACGGGCCGCGGCGCTGGGCGTCTCGGTCGCGGACGTGGGCCGGACGCTGCAGACCCATCTGGGCTCGCGCCGGGTCGGCCAGTTCATCGACCGGGGCGAGGCCTACAACGTCATCACCGAGAACCGCCAGGCCCAGCGCGGCAGCCAGAGCGATCTGGAGACCCTGTACGTGCGCTCGCGCAATGGCGAGCTGATCCCGCTGTCCAATCTGGTCAGCGTGCGCGAGACCGGCGAGGCTTCCAGCCGCAACCGGGTGAACCGGCAGCGCTCGATCACCGTTTCTGCAACCCTCATGGACGGCTACACGCTGGGCGAGGCCATCGAGTGGCTTGACGGCTACACCGCCGTGAACCTGCCGCCGGACATGGGCACGCAGTATGTGGGCAGCGCGCGCGATTTCCTGGAATCGAGCGACGCGATCTTCTTCGCCTTCGGCATGGCGCTGCTGATCGTGTTCCTGGTGCTGGCCGCGCAGTTTGAAAGCTTCATTCAGCCGCTGGTGATCATGCTGACCGTGCCGCTGGCGGTCGCGGGCGGATTGTTCGGGCTCTACATGGCTGGATCGAGTCTGAACATCTATTCCCAGATCGGATTGATCATCCTGATCGGGCTGGCCGCGAAGAACGGCATCCTGATCGTGGAGTTCGCCAATCAGATCCGTGAGGAGGGCAAGTCGGTCATGGAGGCCACGCTCGAGGCCGCCGAGACTCGCTTCCGCCCGATCCTGATGACCGGGATCTCCACCGCCATCGGCGCGCTGCCGCTGGTGATCGCGTCCGGGCCGGGTTCGGAAAGCCGGGTGACCATCGGGGTGGTGATCTTCACCGGCGTGATGGTGGCCACCCTGTTCACCCTGTTCGTGGTGCCCACCGCCTACGGCGTGTTCGGCAAGTACACCAAGACCCCCAACTGGGTGTCGCGCCAGCTCAGGAAAGAGCGCGAAGAGCGGCTCGAGGAAGAGCAGGGCTACACTGACCCTGCGAGCCAGCCGGCGGAGTAGGCCTCAGCGGGCGGTCTCCACGGCCAGGAAGGCGATCAGCGCGTCGCGGTCCTCCTCGGACCGCAGGCCCGCGAAGCTCATCCGGTTGCCCGGCAGGTAGGTGCGCGGATTGGCGAGCCAGTCGTCCAGTTCCTCGGTGCTCCACGCGAAATCCGCCGACTGCAGGGCCGGGGAGTAGGGGAAGCCCTCCGCCGTTCCGACCTCGCGGCCGAACATGCCGTGCAGGTTGGGGCCGACCCGATGGCGTCCGCCTTCGGAGATGGTGTGGCAGGCCGCGCAGCGGCGGAAGAGCTGGCGGCCCTGATCGATGTCCGCGCTCAGATAAGGCTCTCCGAACCCGGCCAGGATCGCGCGGGCTTCCTCTGCGCTCGCGGTCGACTGAGGCGCGCCGCCGTGGGTGGCGGGAGTCGGGCCGTCATCGCCGCAGGCGGCGAGCAGAAGGCCTGAAGCGATCAGCAGGGGGAGGGCGGCGCGCATGAGGACTCCATCAAGGCGGGTTCGGCCTGATGGGGTAGCCTTCGCCCGCCGCGCGATCAACGGACGAGTTGCCGCGCCTTGCGGGACGGAGCGTGAAGCGGCGCGGCGCGGACGCGCGCCCGCTCCAGCGGCTCGCCGGTCAGCGCGTCGTGCAGGGCGGGGATGAAGGGCCGGCCGGTGCGGCGGGACATCAGGACGACCGGCAGCCGTCCCGGCTGGCAGAGCCAGCGCGCGCCCCAGGCGTAGAAGGCCAGCATGGGCTGATAGAGCGCCCGTCCGGCCTCGGTGCGGTGGTATTCGTGCCGGGCCGGGCGTTCCTGATAGAGGCGGCGTTCGAGCAGGCCGTCGGCGATGAGCCGTTCGAGCCGCTCGGCGAGGACGCTGGTGGACACTTCGATGGACTCCATGAAGCCGTCAAAGCGCGTCACCCCGAAGAAGCTCGCCGTGACGATCTGGTTGGTCCAGTAGCTGCCGATGGTCTCGAGCGCGAGGTCCATGGGCGCGGTGTCCGCCGCGCCGCCCGCGACCACCGCCCGTGACTGTCGCCGCCTGACTCCGCGCATGGCGGGAGCATGATCGATGCCCGGCCCGGGGATGGCCTCCACGTCCCGCGCGGTCAGCGCGCGGGCGGGGTCGGCGGGATCGGACATGACCGGTTCCACCGTCCTGCCGTCCGTGCGCTGGACGATGCGGATGGCGTGGCGGGGATGGAAGTCCCGCGACCAGGTCTGCTCCCACAGATTGACCGTGATGCCGACCATGAACAGGTCGCGGCCCATGGCGGTGAGCAGGTAGTCATGGCGGGGGGGATGGCTCTGATAGGCCACGCGGTCGTACAGCCCGGCCTCGCACAGCGTCCGCAGTCTGCGCGCCAGCACCGAGCGGGCGATGCCCAGACGGTTCAGCCAGTCGTCGAAGCGCTTCGCCCCGCGGAAGGATTCACGCAGGATCAGCATGGTCCAGCCGTCGCCGACCACGTCCAGCGCGTGGGCGACAGGATTATTCTGGATCATCAGCGTGCGTTGATCGCGCATCCCCGCTCCCCAACCCGTTGAATCCACTATGGGACCAATTCGGCTCGCAGGGGAAACGCCTTACGTAAATTTAATGAACAAAGCGTGGTGCCGGCTGAGGGACTTGAACCCCCGACCTTCGGTTTACAAAACCGCTGCTCTACCAACTGAGCTAAGCCGGCCTCTGGCGCGGGCCGACTGATACGCCACCGCGCGCGCGGCGCGCAAGCGCCCGGCGCTGGAAATAATGGGCTTGCCGGTTTTCCTGCGCCCGGCGCACGGCTATGTCTGCGCGGCAATCATTCGCGAGAGGACGAGCATGGCCCGCATCCTGATCACCAGCGCGCTGCCCTACATCAACGGCGTCAAGCATCTGGGCAATCTGGCGGGGTCCATGCTGCCCGCGGACGTGCACGCCCGCTTCATGCGCGCGAAGGGTCACGAGGTGCTGGCGATCTGCGCGACCGACGAGCACGGCACGCCCGCCGAGCTGGCCGCCGCAAAGGCGGGTCAGGACGTGAAGGCCTATTGCGACGAGCAGCACGAGGTCCAGCGCAGGGTGGGCGAGGCGTTCGGCCTGTCCTGGGACTATTTCGGCCGCACCTCCTCGCGCCAGAACGCGGAGCTGACCCAGCATTTCGCCGAGGTGCTGGAATCCAAGGGCCTGATCGCGGAGGTCACCGAGCAGCAGGTCTATTCCATCGATGACGGACGCTTCCTGCCCGACCGATACGTGGAGGGGACCTGCCCCAACTGCGGACATGAGAAGGCGCGCGGCGACCAGTGCGACAACTGCGGCAAGCTGCTGGATCCGGTCGATCTCATAGAGCCGTATTCGGCCATCTCGGGCTCGCGCAATCTCGAGGTCCGCGACACGCGCAATCTCCAGCTCAAGCAGACCGTGATGGAGCCGCGCATCCGCGCGTGGGTGGACGCCGCGCAGGGCTGGCCGCCGCTGGCGAAATCCATCGCCTACAAATGGCTCGACGAGGGCCTGCGCGACCGCACCATCACGCGCGACCTGAGCTGGGGCGTGCGGGTGACGAAGGACGGCGAGCCGCGCGAGGGCTTCGAGAACAAGGTCTTTTATGTCTGGTTCGATGCGCCCATCGGCTACATCGCCGCGACCGCGGAATGGGCCGAGGCGACGGGCGGGGACTGGGAGCGCTGGTGGCGGTCCGACAAGGGCGCGGAGGACGTGCGCTACGTCCAGTTCATGGGCAAAGACAACGTCGCCTTCCACACCGTCAGCTTCCCCGCGACCATTCTGGGCTCGGAAGAGCCGTGGAAGACGGTGGACCGGCTGAAGGCCTTCAACTGGCTGAACTGGTATGGCGGCAAGTTCTCCACCTCCGAGAACCGGGGCGTGTTCATGGACCAGGCGCTGGACCTGCTGCCGGCGGACTATTGGCGCTGGTATCTGGTCGCGAACGCGCCTGAGAGCAGCGACACCCAGTTCACCTGGGAGCACTTCCAGGGGACGGTGAACAAGGACCTGGCCGACGTTCTGGGCAATTTCGTCAATCGCATCCTGCGCTTCGGCGCCTCGCGCTTCGACGGCCACATTCCCAAGGGCGGCGAGCCGGGCGAAGCCGAGCGCTGGCTTTATGACGAGGTGGAGACGCGGCTGGCGGCCATCGCGGCCCATCACGAGGCTATGGACTATCGCAAGGCCGCCGCCGAGACCCGCGCCCTGTGGGCGGCGGGCAATGAATACCTGACGAAGGCCGAGCCCTGGACCCATTTCAAGACTGATCCCGAGCGCGCCGCGCTGGGCGTGCGCACGGGGGTCAATCTGTGCCGTCTGTTCGCCATGGTCTCCGCGCCGATCCTGCCGTTCACGTCCGCGAAGATCCTCGACGCGCTGGGGCTGGCCCATGAAGACCTGCACTGGCCCGAGGCGAGCGCGGAAGAGGTGCTGACCGCGCTCCAGCCGGGCCGCCCCTTCACCCCGCCCGACGTCTTGTTCCGCAAGATCGAGGACGAGCAGGTGGCGGAGTGGACCGAGCGCTTCGGCGGCGAGGGATAGAGCCCGCGTTTCACGACATGGTCTGAGGCGTCCCGGAGCATGGTGGACCATGTTCTGGGTTGGCTGAGACAAAATACTTTGAATAGCAAAGTTATTGGTGTATCCAATCGGCAGGCGCCCGCCCGGGCGCGTGGCCTGAGGAGATGCGCCATGGACCTGAAATCTCAGCTTCTCGCCGAACGTCTCGGCGCCTATGCCCGCCTGCGCGGCGGTTTCCCCATCGTGCTGGCGGGGATGGTCTTCTGGCTCGCCATGGCGGCGGGCGGGGCGGTGATGGAGCCGATCCCGCTGCTGCAGGCCGCGTTCGGCGGCTCGGGCCTGATCTTCCCGCTCGCGCTGGGGCTGGCCTGGGCGTTCGGCATCCCGTTCCTGAAGGACCGCACGGCGGTCAGCCCGGTGCTGATCCCGGCCTTCGTGTCCATGCTGCTGTTCTGGCCGATGGTGTTCATCGCGGTGGCCGAGGCGAGCGCGGGGGTCGTGCTGTGCCTTCTGGCCATCGGGCTGTCGATCCACTGGCCGGTGATCGGGTGGAGCTATGGCCGGGCCGCGCCCTTCTGCGCCCACGCCATCGCGCGGGCCGGGCTGGTGTTCGCGATCTTTTACGCCTTCCCCGATCAGCGCTTCACCCTGATCCCGCTGGCGGTCGCGGCGGTCTATGGGGCGAGCGCGCTGTTCGTGTGGGCGGACTCCGGCCGGGTGGCGCGGCGTCTGGGCATCGCTGCGCCGGGGATCAAGGCGGCACTGCCCGCCGCGGCGTGAGGAGTCAGGCGGGGCGCTCAGCGCGCCCTTCCGCCAGCAGAGCGGCGGTGCGGGTCTCGATGGCGGCCTCCAGCGCGCGGGTGAAGGCGCGTCCGTCCTCGCCGGGAGGGATGGGAGGCAGGATCTCGATGACCGCGCGGCCGGGATTGAGCTCCCATTCCTGACGCGGCCAGAACAGGCCCAGATTGGTGGCAACCGGCACCACGGGACGGTCCAGCTCGCGGGCCAGCTTCCACGCCCCCAGCCGGTAGCGGTGTTTCTCGTCCACCCTGGCCAGATGGCCCTCGGGGAAGATCAGCACGTCTCGCTCCGCCGCGCGCAGGCGTTCGAGGCTTTTGTTCAGGGCGCCGTTTTCGCCTTTGCCGCTGCCAGTGTCGATGACCACCGCCTCGGCCTGTTCGAGGATGAAGCCGATGAGCGGGAATCTGTGCAGGTGGTCGCCGATCACATAGCCCAGATCGGCATGGCGCGAGACTAGGCAGATCGCGTCGCCGTAGGACTGGTGCTTGGAGGCGACCACCGCCGGGCCGGTCCCGCGCAGATGCTCCAGTCCGCGCACCTCCAGCCTCACCCCGCACACCCGCATCCAGCCGGTTATGGCTCGGGTGTAGAGCCACAGCCCCCCCACGATGGGGCGGCGGCCCGGCAGCAGGCCCAGCCCGGCGCACACGAAGGCCATGAAGCCCGACAGGCCCCAGAAGCCGGTATGGAAGACATGCCGTCTCAGCGCTGAAATCCTTTCACACCGTTCACCTGTGAGGAGACTACACCGCGCCGGGGCGGGGCCATCAAGTTCGCGCGAGCGAAGCGCTGTTAAGGGATCAGCACTTCCCCTCTCAGGAGAGTTGGGGCAGGGTGCGGCCTTCATGTCTGCGGAGCCCGCTTGATCGACACGACCCTTTCCCGGCCCTCGGCCCGCGCGCGCCTCAAGCGCGCCACCGATGTGGTCCATCAGCGGCTGGAAACCCGCATCGACGCCATTGCACGACTGGCCGACCCCGCCAGGCGGGGCGATCTGGTGCGCCGGTTCGCCTGCCTGCAGCTTCCCGCGGGCGCAGCCCTGAACGGGGAGCTGGGCGCGGTCGAGGGGCTGGACGCGGGCGCGCGGACCGACCGGGCGCGCTTCTTCGCCCCCGGCGCGGCGGGGCAGGCGGATTTCCCCCGTCCCGCGAGCCGCTGCGAGGCGCTGGGCATGCTCTACGTGCTGGAAGGCTCCACGCTGGGCGGGCGGCACATTCTCAACAGCCTCGCCCGGCAGGGCGTGAGCGACGCGGCGCTGAATTTCCTCGACCCCTATGGCGATCAGACCGGGCCGCGCTGGCGGGCCTTTCTCGACGTGCTGGAGCGTGAGGTGGGCGAGGACGAAACCCGGATGACCCAGGCCGAGCAGGGCGCGTGCCGCGCGTTCCGCCATGCCGAAACGATCCTGTGCGGAGAGCCGGCATGAGCGCCGATGGCGAGATGGACCTGAATGCCTGCGACCGGGAGCCGATCCATGTTCCCGGCTCGATCCAGCCGCACGGCCTGATGCTGGTCGCCGATCCTGAGAGCCTGCGCGTGATTCAGGGCGCGGGGCGGCTGGCCGAGACGTTCGGCGAGGACTGGCTGGGCGCTGACTGCGCGGTCCTGCTGGGCGAGGCGGCCGCTGAAGCCGTCCGCGCCGGGCCTAAGGCCGCCGCGCGCATCACCACGCCCGACGGCGCGGTGTGGGACCTGTCCTCTCATCAGGCGGGCTCGCGGCTGGTCATCGAGCTGGAGCCCGAAGAGGACGACGCGGCCCGGTTCGGCCTGCTGCAGACGCTGGAGCGCGCCGCGGCGGGTTTCGAGGCCGCGCAGGATCTGGGCGGACTGTGCCGCCGGGCGGCGCGCGAGTTCCGTGCCCTGACCGGCTATGACCATGTGATGGTCTATCGTTTCCTGGAGGAAGGCGCCGGGCAGGTGCTGGGCGAGGACAGGGCCGAGGGGCGGCGCTCCTTCCTCAACCACCGCTTCCCCGCCACCGACATTCCTAAGCAGGCCCGGGCGCTTTACGTGCGCAATCTGGTGCGGGTGATCCCGGACGCGGACTACCGGCCCGCGCCGCTGGAGCCCGCCCTGAATGACGGTCCGCTGGACATGAGCGACAGCGTGCTGCGCAGCGTGTCGCCCATCCACCTTCAGTATCTTCAGAACATGGGCGTGGCCGCGTCCGCCTCGGTGTCGATCATCAAGGACGGCGAGCTGTGGGGGCTGATCGCGTGCCACAACGCCACGCCGCGCCTGATCGGGACCGAGCGGCGCATCGCCTGCCGGGCGCTGGCGGCCGGTCTGGCGCGCCAGATCAAGTCGCGCGAAGACACCGATGCTTACCGTGAACGCGTCCGGCTGCGCACCCATGAGGACAGCATCGTGGAGCTGCTGCTGCGCGAGGGCTCGCTGGACGAGGCCCTGTCGCGCCATGCCAGCGAGATCCGGCGGATGCTCGACGGCGACGGGGTGGCGGTGCTGCGCTCGGGCGAGGTGGTCACCGAGGGCGTCACGCCGTCAGCCGATGAGATCAAGCGGCTGGCCAAATGGATCCCCGGCCAGGGCCGCCGCCCGGTCTTCCACACGCGCAGGCTGGGCGAGCGCTTCGAGCTGCCCGCCGATCAGGCCGCGGTCTCGGCGGGCGTGCTGGCCATCACTCTGGCCGCGGGCGATCCGTGGATGGTGATGTGGTTCCGCGCCGAAGAGGTCGAGACCGTCGAGTGGGCGGGCAATCCGCACAAGAACACCGACGGCGACGGCTCGCCGCTGACCCCGCGCTCCAGCTTCGACGCGTGGCGCGAGACGGTGAGGGGGCGTTCCCGGCCCTGGACCATGCCCGAGACCGAGGCGGCGAGCCGGTTGCTGGTCGCGGTCACCGATGTCTGGCAGACCCGGCGCATCCGTGACCTGAACCGGGAGCTTCTGGACAATATCGAGCAGAAGGAGGCGCTGATCGAACAGCGTGAGTTCCTGCTCGGCGAGATCAATCACCGGGTTCAGAACAGCCTCCAGCTCGTCTCCAGCTTCCTGGGGCTTCAGGCGCGCGAGACCGAGGACGGCCCGGCCACGCTCGCCATCGAGGAGGCCCGACGGCGGATCGCGGCGGTGTCGCTGGTCCACCGGCGGCTCTACCGCTCCGATCAGGTCGAGAGCGTGGATGCGGCGCGCTATATCGACGAGCTGCTGGACGAGCTGATCGGCTCGTTCGGCGAGGACTGGCGCAGGCACATCACCCGCGATCTCGATCCGGTGCTGCTGCCCAACGACCGGGCGATCAGCCTGGGCCTGATCCTGACCGAGCTGGTCATCAACACCAACAAATACGCCTATGGCGGCGATGCGGGGCCCTTGCGCATCTCGCTGGGCGAGAGCGGCGCGAACATGCGCCTGACGGTGACCGACAGCGGCGTGGGCCGGGACGGGGCGGTGAAGGGCTTCGGCAGCCGCTTCGTGGACGCGCTGGTCAAGCAGCTGGGCGGCGAGCTGGACTATTCCGACAACGCCCCCGGCTCGCGGGCGGTCTTCACCGCGCCGGTGCAGTAGGCTCCGCGGCGACGCGGCGCCTTGCCCGCGCCGCGCGCCTGTCCTAACCCCGGACCCGAGCCGGGAGGGGGCGGGACGTGAAACCCATCGACATCGCCATCGCGGGCTGCGGCCCGGCGGGCCTGGCCTCCGCGCTGCTGCTGCATCGCGACGGGCATCGGGTGACCGTGTTCGAGCGCTTCGACACGCCCCGGCCCATCGGCTCGGGCCTGATGATCCAGCCCACGGGGCTGGCCGTCCTGCGCGAGCTGGGGCTGGAGCGCGAGCTGACCGCCCATGGGGCGCCAATCGCGCGTCTGTTCGGCCAGGCGGTCGGGTCGGGGCGCACCGTGCTCGATGTGCGCTACGCCCATCTGGGGCGGCAGGCGGGCGAAGGCTGGGGCCTTCATCGCGCGGCCCTGTTCGCGATCCTGCATGACGCGGCGGTCGCTGAAGGCATTCCCATCCGCACCGGGCGGGCGATGACGGGCGTCGAGCCCGGCGAGGGCGGGCGCCGGCGGCTGGTCTTCGAGGGCGGCGGCACGGAAGGCCCGTTCGATCTGGTGGTGGACGCGCTGGGCACGCGCACGCCGCTGGCGCCGCCCGCCGGGCGCGATCTGGCCTATGGCGCGCTGTGGACGAGTCTCGACTGGCCCGAGGGCGCGGGCTTCGACGCCGCCGCGCTGGAGCAGCGATACCGCGCCGCCTCGGTGATGGCGGGCGTGCTGCCCATGGGGACCGCGCCCTATGACCCCGTGCCGAAGGCGGCGCTGTTCTGGTCCCTGCGCGCGGACCGGCTGGAGGCGTGGCGGGCGCGAGGGCTGACGGCGTGGAAGGACGAGGCGCTGGGGGTGTGGCCCGCGCTCGGCCCGCTGCTGGACCAGATCGACGATCCCGGCCAGATGATCTTCGCGCGCTACGCCCACCGCACCCTGAAACGCCCCGGCGAGCCGGGGATGATCCATGTCGGCGACGCCTGGCATTCGGCCAGCCCGCAGCTGGGGCAGGGGGCGAACATGGCGCTGCTGGACGCGTGGGCGCTGGCGGCCGCGCTGCGCGCGGAAGACGAGGTCGCCGACGCCATCGCGCACGCCGTCCGCCTGCGCCGCTGGCACGTCACGCTCTATCAGGCGATGACCGACCTGTTCACGCCGGTCTATCAGTCCGACAGCCGCATCCTGCCGGTCCTGCGCGACCGTCTGGCCGGACCGCTCTCGAGGCTGTGGCCCGCGACCGGGGTGCTGGCCGCGCTGGTCTCGGGCCTGATCGGCGGACCGCTGGGGCGGCTGGGGCTGAGGCGCGTGTCATAGGGGCGGGCTCCGGCCCCCGGAACCGACCCGGAGCCTGGGGGTTTTTACTTCGCCGGGCGGGTTTGCAGGAGACCAGACCATGCGAGCTTTCATCGCCGCCGCCGCCCTGTCCGTGCTTGTTCCCGCCGCAGTGTCCGCCGAGCCCGTCGAGGTCGGAATCGAGGAGAGCCATCCCAATGGGATGAGCGTGCTGATCCGTTCTCTCGAGCTCACCGACACCGAGGTCCGGCTGGACGTGAGGGTCATTAACGGCCACACTGAGAACATCCGCCTGGCGGGCATGAGCGATTGGACCTTCGTGCAGACCGAAGGCGGCGACAGGCTGAGGCTGGTCGCGCCGCCTGACAACCGGGAGCTGAACATCGCTCGCCAGAGCACCGTGGATGGCAGCCTCGTGTTCATGGGCTCGGTGCCTGAAAGCGGTGATCTCACTCTGGTGCTGAACGACCGTGGCGATGACAACCCGAGCACACCCAACCCCCGCTTCGAGATCACCCTGCCGTCGGACACCGTCGAGGCGGCGGCCTTAAAAAAAAACTGAATGACGCAGAGGGCGTCAGCGCCCTTGAGGACGCCGTGCCCGCCACCGCGTCGGTGCTGTCGGCGTCTGACGCGGGCGGGTCGGGGTTCGGGGCGCCTCAGGCGGCCACCGCGTCCGGGCTGGCGGTTACCGAGACCGAGGCGGGCACGCTGGTCACCCTGCCGGGCGACGTCTTGTTCGACTTCGACCGCCATGACATACGCGCGGACGCCGAGCCGGTGCTGGCCCAGCTCGCGGCGCTGATCGAGGAAAGCGATCCGGCTCGGGTTGAGATCACCGGGCACACCGACTCCCGCGGGGAGGAGGACTATAATCAGGCCCTCTCCGAGCGGCGGGCGGACGCGGCCCGGGATCATCTGGTGGAGGTTCACGGGCTGGACGCGGACCTGTTCGCCGCCGAAGGCCGGGGCGAGCTGGAGCCGGTGGCCGAGAACGACAACCCGGACGGATCGGACAATCCCGAAGGCCGCCAGCGCAACCGGCGGGTCGAGGTGCTGCTGGTCGATTGAGCGGTCCCGCTTCAGGCAGGGTTCCCACGCGAGGCGATGAATCGGCTCGCCGGGGCCGCCCGAGGCGCGCCCCAGCCTTGACATCGCACGCGCCGCAAGGCCTTTTCGCGCCCGGATTTCCCCGCCTTTTCAGATGTGACGGATCAGACCTCATGCCCGCTTTGAAGACCCACTGGCGCACCCATACCTGCGGCGCGCTGCGCAAGGCCGACGTGGACGGCGAGGTGACGCTGTCGGGCTGGGTCCATCGCAAGCGGGACCATGGCGGCCTGCTGTTCATCGACCTGCGCGACCATTACGGCCTGACCCAGTGCGTTCTGGAGCCCGAGAGCGAGCACTTCGCCCGGCTCGAGCGCATCCGGGTCGAAAGCGTGATCACGGTGACCGGCAAGGTCGTCGCGCGCTCCGCCGACACGGTCAATTCCAACCTGCCCACCGGCGAGGTGGAGATCCGCATCTCGGGCCTGACCGTGCAGTCGGAAGCCGCCGAGCTGCCCCTGCCGGTGTTCGGCGAGCCTGAATGGTCTGAAGAGGTGCGGCTGAAGCACCGCTATGTCGACCTGCGCCGGGAGAGCCTGCACAAGCGGATCGTGCTGCGGTCTAGGGTGATCGATTCCATCCGCAAGCGCATGGTCGAACAGGATTTTCTCGAATACCAGACCCCGATCCTGACCGCGTCTTCGCCTGAGGGCGCGCGCGACTTCCTGGTGCCCTCGCGCCTGCATCCGGGCAAGTTCTACGCGCTGCCCCAGGCGCCCCAGCAGTTCAAGCAGCTGATCATGGTCTCCGGCTTCGACCGGTATTTCCAGATCGCGCCCTGCTTCCGCGACGAGGACGCCCGCGCCGACCGCGCGCCGGGCGAGTTCTACCAGCTCGACATGGAGATGAGCTTCGTCGACCAGGAAGACGTGTTCGGCGCCATCGAGCCGGTGCTGGCCGGGCTGTTCCGCGAATTCGCCGACGGCCGCGAGATGAGCGACGACGCCTTCCCGCGCATCCCCTACGCCGAGGCGATCCGCAAATACGGCTCGGACAAGCCCGACCTCAGGAATCCCATCGAGATGCAGGCGGTGACCGAGCATTTCGCCGGGTCCGGCTTCAAGGTCTTCGCCGGGATGATCGAGAAGAACCCCGCCGTGGAGGTGTGGGCCATCCCCGCGCCCACGGGCGGCAGCCGCGCCTTCTGCGACCGCATGAACGCCTGGGCGCAGAAGGAAGGCCAGCCGGGGCTGGGCTACATCTTCTGGCGCGAAGAGGGCGGGCAGGTCGAAGGCGCCGGTCCCATCGCCAAGAATATCGGGCCTGAGCGCACCGAAGCGATCCGCACCCAGCTCGGCCTGAAGGCGGGCGACGCGGTGTTCTTCGCCGCGGGCGTGCCCAAGGACATGTACGGCTTCGCGGGCAAGGCGCGCGACCGGGCGGGCCGGGAGCTGGAGCTGTTCGAGGAGAACGTGTTCCGGTTCTGCTGGATCGTCGATTTCCCGATGTATGAGTGGAACGAGGACGAGAAGAAGGTCGACTTCTCCCACAACCCGTTCTCCATGCCCCAGATGGACCCCGACGCCTTCATGGCGATCGACCCCAAGGACCACGCCACGCTGCTGGACCTGAAGGCCTGGCAGTACGACATCGTCTGCAACGGGGTGGAGCTGTCCTCCGGCGCGATCCGGAACCACCGCCCCGACGTGATGCTGAAGGCCTTCGGCTATGCGGGCTATGGCCCCGAGGTGGTCGAAGAGGCGTTCGGCGGCATGCTCAACGCCTTCCGCTACGGCGCCCCGCCCCACGGGGGCATCGCGCCGGGCGTGGACCGGATCGTCATGCTGCTGGCGGGGGTGGAGAACCTGCGCGAGGTCGTGATGTTCCCCAAGGACCAGCAGGCGCGCGACCTGATGATGAACGCCCCGGCCATGCCAGACCCGCGCCAGCTGCGCGAGCTGTATCTGCGCACGGTCGTTCCCGAGGCGAAGAAGGACTAGGCCGTCCGCAAGGGCGGAACGAGAAAGCCCCGGATCGGTCGATCCGGGGCTTTTTCCTGTCCGAAGTTCAGCGCTGGTCCGGGCGGCCGCGCCGCGTGTCGGGCGGAATGGGCGGAGTGGGAGGGGGCCGCGCTTCGGGCGGAGCCGGGGTGGCGGGCGACTGCTCGATGATGACCCGCATGGGCTCACCGATTTCCGAGCGCCGGAGCTGGAAGCTCATCTGGGGTCCGAAGGCGGATTGAAGCTCGCGCATCGCTTCGGCCTGGGCGCGTCCGGCCTCGGCCAGACCCTCGCGCAGGGCCTCGTATTCCTGTTCGCTGAGCTGGCCGCGGGCGCTGCGCACGCGGGCCATGGCCTCGGCGATGGCCTCGCCCATGGCCGCGGCCTCGGTCGCGTTGCGGGCCTGGGCGCTGGCGATGAAGCGCTCGCTCTGGGCCGCCTCGCGCAGGCCGGCCAGGAAATCACCGTCGCAGACGGGAAGTTCGACGCCTTCAACGCTGCGGGGCAGGGACGGGGCCTCGCCCGCGCAGGCGCCGGAGAGCTGGCTGGCGCCCAGCCCGATCGCATCTGACAGGTCGGCTCCGGTCAGGTCCACGGCCACGAACACCGTGCCCGACAGCTGGGCCTGGCGGAAATCGGTGTGCGACAGGTCCGCGTTCTGAAACACCGCGCCGGACAGGTTGGCGGCGGTGAAGTCGGCGTCTCTGAGAACCACGTCGCGCAGGGAGGCGCGCGACAGGTTCGCCGAGCGCAGGTCCGCGGCCGAGATGTCGGTGGAGCGGAAGCTGGCATGGGCGAGATTGGCGCCGCTCATGTCGGCGTCCGACAGGTCGCTGAGCGAGAAGGTCGCGCGGTCCAGATTGGCGCCCCGCAGCTCGACGGACCGCAGGTCGGTGGCCTGGAAGCGTGCCCGGCTGAGCACCGCGCCGCTGAAGTCGGCCTCGCGGGCTTGGGAGCTGGAGATGCGGGTCTCGGCCATCAGCGCGCCGGAGAACTTGCCGCTGTTGAGCGTCATGTTCACGAAGCGCGCGCCCAGAAGCTGGGCGCCGGAGAAATCGGAGTCCGTGAAGTCGCCGCGGGTCAGGCTGGCGCCGGCCAGGTTCGCGCCCGCGAAGTCGCAGCCCTGGCAGTCACCGCCGATCACCAGCCGACGACGCGGCTCGGGCCGGGGCGGTTCGGGCTGGATGTGGGCCAGCCCGCTCACGCGCTCATAGGCGTCCATCTCGAACGCCAGAGCCGCGCCTCCGCCCGCAGGGGTGGAGATCAGCGCGGCCAGGGCCAGGGTATGCAGCGCGAGGCGTGTCATGACCCTATAGATACCCTCCGGTCCGCGTCGGAACGACTTAATTTGCAGTAAGCCGGGTACGGACGGTTCAGCGGCAGGGCGGGACCGACAGGCCCGCGGGCAGCCGGGTGGCCGCGTCCCCGCATGCGCCCGAAAGCTGGCTCTGGGTCAAGCCGCGCACATTGTGCATCTCCGCGCCGGAGAGGTTCGCGCCGTTCAGCCGGGCGCCGCCGAGGTCCGCGCTGCCGAAATACACGCCCACCAGCACCGTGTCGGTCAGGTTCGCGTTCGCGAAGCTGGCACCGGTGAAGCGCGCGCCGAACATGTTGGACACCGACAGG
Source organism: Glycocaulis profundi (assembly GCA_007050995.1). Classification (GTDB taxonomy): domain Bacteria; phylum Pseudomonadota; class Alphaproteobacteria; order Caulobacterales; family Maricaulaceae; genus Glycocaulis; species Glycocaulis profundi. Next base: position 58,071 of record VJOU01000007.1, read on the forward strand.
TCCGCGCCGTCGAAGCGCGCACGGTTCATGGTGGCGAGGCTGAGATTGGACTGGGTCAGGCGTGCGCCCGACAGGTCCGCCCCCGGCAGGTCGCGATAGCTCAGATCGGCCTGGAAGAGGTTGCAGCCCGGGCACGACTGACCCGACTGCACGCGGGCGATCTCGCCCGAGTTCTGGGCGGCGGCCGCGGTCAGGCCCGCTGCGGCGAGGGCGAAGGCGAGAGCGATATGTTTCATGCCGGCACACTGTCCCCGTGATGAGAGCATTTCGAGCCCCCGTCCCGCAAGCATCGGGCCGGGCGGTCACGGAGCGGGCGGGGGTCCGCTCCAGTCGCAGGCCTCGCAGGCCAGTTCCGAACCGGTCTCGACCAGGGTGAAATGCCCGCAGTCGGGGCAGGGATCGCCCGCATAGGCGGGCTCGGTCCGGGCCGCAACGGCCTCCTCGGCCGCGCCCCGACGTCCGCCGGACGGCTTCCGCGGCCCGGCCAGCATGACCACGTTGTCGGGCAGCTGACCGCGCGAGAAGCCCTTGGAGATCAGCCGCGAGGCGTCCTGCTCGACGACCAGCTTCTCCTTCTCCACCCCCGCGCCGATGGCGCCGGGATCGGATTTGTGCGGGCTGGTCTGGGACAGGTCCTCCCGCCCCAGATAGGACACGCCCAGCTCGCGGAACAGATAGTCCAGGATCGAGGTGGCGTAGCGGATCTTGTCATTGCCCTCCACCGGCCCGGCGGGCTCGAAGCGGGTGAAGACGTAGGCGTCCACGAACTCCTCGAGCGGCACGCCGTATTGCAGGCCGATGGAGATGGAGATGGCGAAATTGTTCATCAGCGAGCGGAAGGCGGCGCCTTCCTTGTGCATGTCGATGAACACCTCGCCCAGCTCGCCGTCCTCGAATTCGCCGGTGTGCAGATAGACCTTGTGGCCGCCCACGGTGGCTTTCTGGATGTAGCCCTTGCGCCGGTCGGGCAGCTTGCGCCGCGCGGCGGGCTTCTCCACCACGCGCTCGACCAGCTTCTCGACCACCCGCTCGGAGGCGTAGTCGTGCCGGGCGTGGTCGCCGCCCTCGAACTCGATGGTGCCCAGAAGGTCGTAGAGCGCCTCGCCCTCGCGCCGCAGCTTCAGCGCGCCGATGCCGCGCCGGGCGGCCGAGGCGATGATGTCCGCGGCATCCGCGATGCCCGCGCTGCCTTCCAGCGCGATCTCCAGCCCCGCCGACGCGCCCAGCGCCGCCTCGATGGCCTCGGCCATGGCCAGCCGGGCCTCGGGGCCTGCGGGCGCGAACACGGCGCGCGCGTCCACGGGCAGGCCCGCGCAGTCGTGCAGCGTGCCCGAGCCGTGCACCCAGCGCTCGGCGGCGTCCACGTCCACCGGCGAGACGCCGAAGGCTTCCAGAAGGCCGCTTCCGGCGAATTCCAGCTGATCGCCGGTCAGGCCGAATCGCGAGGCGAAGGCGTCGCCCACCGTCCAGCGGTTGAAGGCGTGGCGCACCGGCGCGCCCTCGGCCAGCGCCGCGTCCACCCGGGCCAGCGCGTCCGGCCCCAGCCCGGCCTTGAGCAGGGAATCCAGCCAGTCCGCGGCCAGACCGGACAGCGAGCCCGCGCCCAGCGCATGGGTCAGGGCCGCCTCGCGGGGCTCCTCGTCCAGCGCGGCGAGCGCGATGGCGGCGGCCCGGCTCAGCCCGTCCTCGCCGCGGATGAAGGGCAGGGGGTCGATCCCCACCGATTCGGTCTCCAGGAAGGCCAGAACGGCGTCGGCCGGGCGCTGGGCGCGCACCGGGGCGGGGCTGGCCGCCGCGCAGATGGCGGCGAGCTTGCCGGCCATGTCGCGGCCCTCTTCAGAATCATAGGCCAGGCCCAGCGCCGTCAGCGCCGCGCCCAGTCCGGCCAGGGTCAGCGCGCCGCCCGCATGGGCCGCCACCCGCCCCCACAGGGCGGCGGCGTGGGCCAGGCCCTCGGCGTCCAGCCCGGCGGGGCTGACGAAGCGGGCGAGGTCGAGCGCCGCGCCGGTCTCGATGGCTTCCTCGCGGCGGAAAACGAGGGCGGGGCGGGCGTGGGTCCAGACGCTTTCGGCGACCCGGTTGAGCAGCGCGCGGGCGGCGTCGTCGCCGTCGGCGGCCTCGACCAGCTCCGGTTCGAGCAGCAGGACGGGATGGCGGGGCAAAGCGGGGGCGTAGTCGAAGCCCGGCTCGGGCTCCAGAACGCCCTGGCGGGCCCGGGCGATGGCCCGCTCGATCATGGCGTCGGGCGCGCCGTCGCGGCGGGCGGCCCGGATGGCGCGGGCCAGCGCGCGGTTGCGGCGCGGGTCGAAACATTCGCCCTCGGTCCCGTCGCAGTTCGCGCAGGCCAGGCCCACGGCCTCCAGCCGGTCGCGCAGGATGCGCTGGCCCATGTCCACCGCGGCCTGGCCGGTCTCGGCCCGGGCGATGTCGGCCAGCAGGGTCTCGGCCATGTCCGCGCCCACGACGCCGTCGGTCGGGGGCGGGGGCAGGGGCGCGCCGCGCCACAGGGCGGGCTCGGGCGCGGCCTCCTGCCGGGCGATGGAGGCGGCCAGCTCGGCGGCTGCCGTCTCGCGCTCGCCTTCGCCGAAGCCCTCCGCCCAGTCTTTGGCCAGCGCCTCGATCCAGGCGCGGGCTTCGATGGTCTCGTCCGTGCCCGCGCCGGTCAGCGCGGCGAAGGCCGCCGCCGCCCGGGGGCTCCACCGCGCGGGCGCGTCGATGCGGCCCGTCTCGGCCCCGGCGGGCGCGTCGGGATCGGCGGCCTGCAGCGGGCGTTCGGCCAGCTCCAGCCCCTCGAAAGGATCGGCGTTGTCGGCGGTGAGGCGGCGCTGCAGCGTCATGACGGCTCCTCGGGCGCGAATCAGGCGCGAATCGCTTCGCGCGACTCGCGGTCCGATCATACCGGCTCGGAGCCTCTCAGGCTAAAGCGCGAGGCGGGTTTTCCCCGGCCACGGGTCCGCGCGGCGCCTTTGACGGGGGGCGGGGCTGGACCGGGGGGCGCGGGGGATGCATATACCCCGTCAGGACTTCACTCGGACGGGACGGCGCATCGATGCTTGGCTTCCTGGGCAAAATCTTCGCGTGGTGGAACGGCGCCACTCTGGGCACGTTGTGGACCATACGCCGCTCGGGCGAGCTGGTGGGCGAGGACGATTTCGGCAACCGCTACTTCCAGGAGCGCAAGGTCGGGTCCTCGGCCGACGGCAAGCTGCGGCGGTGGGTCGTCTATAACGGTTACGCGGACGCCTCGCGCATTCCCGCCGACTGGCATGGCTGGCTGCACCGGACGTTCGACGAATCCCCGGCCGACGCGCCTCTGCCGCGCCGCCCGTGGGAGCTGGACCACAAGCCGAACATGACCGGCACCGTCCACGCCTATCGTCCGACCGGCTCGCTCGCCTCCAGCCGTCAGCGCCAGCGCAGCACGGCGGACTACGAAGCCTGGAGCCCGGAGGGGTAGGATCATCATGCGCGGCGGCGCTCTTCTCGAGACCATCATCGGACTGGTCGTGCTCGTCGTGGCGGGCGGGTTCCTGTATTTCGCTCAAGGCCAGCTCGACCGCGGGCCGGGACGGGACGGCTACGAGCTGAACGCCCGCTTCTCCGCCATTGGCGCTCTGGCGCGGGGCGCGGAAGTGCGCGTCTCCGGCGTGCCGGTGGGCACGGTGACCCACGTCACCCTCGACACCCAGACCTACTTCGCCAACATCGCCATGAATCTGCGCGGCGACGTGCCGATCCCGGCGGATTCCACCGCCAAGATCACCAGCTCGGGCATTCTGGGCAGCCCCTACATCGAGATCGAGGTCGGCGGCGACGACGACATGATCGAGCCGGGCGGCGAGATCATGTTCACCCAGGGCGCGGTCGACCTGTTCGACCTGATCGGCGAGGCCATGACCGGGCGGGGCGGCAACGGCCCGGCTCCGGCGAACGACAACCCCTCCTCAGGGGACGACGAGGACGAGTTCGGCGACCTGCCCGACTTCGACACCCCCTGACCGGTCCCGTGGCGTCATCACTTCGCCGCAAACCTCCAGCACAGGTGCGCCCATGATCCGCTCCGCGCTCCTTCTCTCCGTCGCCGCCCTGATGGCCGTGCCCGCCTTCGCGCAGGAGACCCTGCAGCCGGTCGCCCATCAGGCCCAGGACGAGCCGGAGGGCGAGGCGCGCGATCCGCTGGCTGATCTGCTGGACGATCTCGACCGCCGCCGCGAGCGCCCCGCGCCCGCGCAGGACGTTGACGCCGATGCAGACGAGGACGATCCCTTCGGTCTGGAAGATGACGAGGACGCCTTCGAGGACGAGCCCGCCGATCAGCCCAACCCGTTCGGCTTCGAACCTGAAGACGAAATCGACGCGGGCGAGGGCGACGCGCCCATCGAGACCGCGCCGCTCGACCCTGATCAGGATTTCGACCCGCTCAACGCGCCTCTGATCGACGCTGACAGCCCCGAGGGCGCGGCCGCCGCGTTGGGCCGCCCTGTGGAGCTGTCGTCCGAACCGGGCTCTCTGGCCGTGCTGCGGGGGCTGGACAAGGTCACCGCCCGCACCGCCGACTTCGAGGCGCCCATCGGCGAGACCGTGCAGTTCGGCGGTCTGGAAGTGACCGTGCAGTACTGCCGCCGCCGTCCGCCCGAGGAGCCGCCGGAGATCTTCGCCTTCGTGCAGATCGACGATCCGCGCGCCCAGACCGTGGCGGCCTACCGTCAGATGGGCCTGACGCCGGACAGCGCCGCCCCGGCCGAGGAGGAGGGCGAGCCCAGCCGCTGGCTGTTCTCAGGCTGGATGTTCGGCTCGAACCCGGCGCTGAACGCCCTCGAACACCCCGTCTATGACGTCTGGGTGATCGACTGCAGGAGCTGAGCCCCGCTCAGACGCTCCGGCAGGGCGTGAAAATCGCCCTTCATCCCCAGAGCCAGCCGCAGCCGCGCGCGATAGGCGTCGCGCGGGATCGCCACCGCGCCGAAGCGCTCCAGATGGCCGGTGATGAACTGGGTGTCCAGCAGCGCGTAGCCGCCCGCCTTCAGCCGTGCGACCAGATGCACCAGCGCGACTTTCGACGCGTCCGTGGCATGGCTGAACATGCTCTCGCCGAAGAAGGCGGTCCCCAGGCTCACCCCGTACAGCCCGCCGACCAGATCGCCGTCGCGCCAGCACTCGACCGAGTGTGCGCGGCCCGTGGCGTGCAGGTCTTCATACAGCGACTGGATGGGCGGGTTGATCCAGGTGTCCTCCCGGCCCGGCGCGGGCGTGGCGCAGGCCTCCACCACCTCCGAGAAGCAGCGGTCGACGGTCACGTCGAACACGTCCCGCCGCACGGTCTTGGCGAGGCTCTTGGGGATGTGGAAGGCGTCGAGCGGGATCACGCCGCGCTCGTCAGGATCGATCAGGAAGATCGACGGATCGTCCCGCCCTTCGGACATCGGGAACACGCCGCGCTCATAACACGCGACGAGTTCCTCGGTGCCGAAACCGCGCATGGGGCTACTGCTCGGCGTTGCGCTCGGCCAGCCAGGTCTCCAGCCAGCGGATGTGATAGTCGCCGCTGACGATCTCCGGCTGGTCCAGCAGGTCAAGGTGCAGCGGGATGGTGGTCTCGATGCCCGTCACCACCATCTCGCCCAGCGCCCGGCGCAGGCGCATGATCGCCTCGTTGCGGTCGCGGCCGTGCACGATCAGCTTGCCGATCAGGCTGTCGTAATAGGGCGGGATGGAATAGCCCGCATAGAGCCCTGAATCGAGGCGCACGCCGAGCCCGCCCGGCGCGTGGAACTCGGCCACCTTGCCCGGCGAGGGGGTGAAGGTGAACGGGTTCTCCGCGTTGATGCGGCACTCGATGGCCCAGCCGTTGATCTTGATGTCCTCCTGGGTGAAGGACAGCTTCTCGCCCGCGGCCACGCGGATCTGCTCGCGGACCAGATCGACGCCGGTGATCATCTCGGTCACCGGGTGCTCGACCTGCAGGCGGGTGTTCATCTCGATGAAGTAGAACTCCCCGTTCTCGTAGAGGAATTCCACCGTGCCCGCGCCGCGATAGCCGATGGCGGCGACTGCCTTGCGCACGGTCTCGCCGATTTTGGCGCGCGCCGCGTCGTCCAGCGCCACCGAGGGCGCCTCTTCGAGCACCTTCTGGTGACGGCGCTGGAGCGAACAGTCGCGCTCGCCCAGATGCACGACATTGCCGTGCTGGTCGGCCATGACCTGGATTTCGATGTGGCGGGGGCGCCCCAGATATTTCTCGATATAGACCGCGCCGTCGCCGAAGGCGGCCTTGGCCTCGGTGGAGGCGGTCTGCAGGGCGCTTTCCAGCTTGTCTTCGGTCTCGGCGACCTTCATGCCGCGCCCGCCGCCGCCCGAGGCGGCCTTGATGAGCACGGGGAAACCGATCTCGCGGGCCACCTTGCGGGCCTCGTCCATGTCCGAGATGGCGCCGCCCGAACCGGGCACCACGGGGATGCCCGCGTCGCGCGCGGCCTGCTTGGCGGTGATCTTGTCGCCCATCAGCCGGATGGTCTCGGGCTTCGGCCCGATGAAGGTCAGGTCGTGGGCCTCCACGATCTCGGCGAAGCGGGCGTTCTCGGACAGAAAGCCGTAGCCGGGATGGATGGCCTGCGCGCCGGTGATCTCGGCGGCGGCGATGATGGCGGGCACGTGCAGATAGCTGCGGCCGGCGGGGGGCGGGCCGATGCACACGCTTTCATCGGCGAGCTTGACGTGCATCGCCTCGGCGTCGGCCTCGGAATGGATCGCGACCGTGCGGATGCCCATTTCCTGGCAGGCGCGGTGGATGCGGAGGGCGATCTCGCCGCGATTGGCGATCAGGATCTTGTCGAACATGAGCTTCCTCCGCCTCAGGCGATGACGAAGAGCGGCTCGCCGTACTCGACGGGCTGGCCGTCGCCCACCAGCACTTCCTGCAGGGTGCCCGACTTGGGCGCGGTGATCGGATTGAAGGTCTTCATGGCCTCGACCAGCAGGATGGTGTCGCCTTCCTTCACGGCCTGGCCGGGCTTCACGAACACGTCCGATTCGGGGTTCGCGCGCAGATAGACCGTGCCGACCATGGGCGAGGTCACCGCGTCCTTGGCCGCCGCGCCGGTGGGCTGGGCGGGGGTCTCGGGCGCGGCGGCCGGAGCCGGAGCCGCCGCCGGAGCGGGCGCGTGGGCCATCGGCGCGGGGGCGTGGGCGTGGGCGTACACGGTCTGGGGCGCGGACGAGCCGCGCGCGACGCGGATCTTCAGATCGCCGCGCTCGACCTCGATCTCGGAGAGGTCGGTGTCCTTGAGGATGTCGGCCAGCTCGCGGACGAGCTTGGGGCTGATCTCGGCGGTGCGGCGAGGAGTGTTCGGCATGGGAGTCCCTTGTTCTTCGTCTTTACCGGCCCGCGCGACGCGACGCGATCAGGCGCGCGGCGGCTTCCAGGCCCAGAATGTAGCTGTCGGCCCCGAACCCGCTGATCGTGCCCGATGCGGCCAGGGAGACATAGGAGTGCGCGCGGAAGGCTTCTCGCGCGGCCGGCTGGGAGAGATGAACCTCCACCACGGGAAGGTCTACCGCCTTGAGCGCGTCATGCAAGGCCACAGAGGTGTGCCCGTAGGCGGCGGGGTTGAACACCAGCGCGTCCGCCTCGCGGCCCGCCGCCTGTATCCAGTCGACAAGCTCGCCCTCGTGGTTGGACTGGCGGAACACGATTTCAAGACCCAGACCCTGCGCGTGCTCGCGGCAGGCGGATTCGATGTCGGCCAGAGTCGCCGAGCCGTAGATCTCCGGCTCGCGCGTGCCCAGAAGGTTGAGATTCGGGCCGTTCAGGATGTGGACCGGCTTGGCCATGACTGCTGACGCGCGCTCCCCTAAGCTGCGTGCGGCTTGACGCCCGCGTCAGCATTTACGACGTGAAGGGCTGCGGAAACAACAAAACTCGGCACACGGAGGCGATAAGCATGGACATGATCACCGTCGCCGTGAACGGCGAAGACCGCAGCCTTCCTGCGGGCCTGACCCTGTCGGGCTTCCTTGAGGAGCTGGGTCTGGACCCCCGCAAGGTGGCCGTCGAACGCAATCTCGAGATCGCGCCGCGCTCGGCCTATGGCGAGATTTCCGTGGACGACGGCGACCGGCTGGAGATCGTTCAGTTCGTCGGCGGCGGCTGACCCGTCCCCCGCGCCGCTGGCGATTCCCCTCAAGCGTCCTATAAGGCTCCCATGACCGATCAAGCTCCCGTCCACTCGCCCTCCGCCCTTGAAGACCGCCCCCTCGTCGTGGCGGGCCGGGAGTTCGCCTCGCGCCTGATCATCGGCACGGGCAAGTATGAGAGCTACGCCCAGAACGCCCGGGCGCTCGAAGCGTCGGGCGCGGAGATGATCACCGTCGCGGTGCGGCGCGTGAACCTGTCCGATCCGAGCCAGGAGCGGCTGGTCGATCACATCGATCCTGAGAAATACGTCTTCCTGCCCAACACGGCGGGCTGCTTCACCGGCGAGGACGCGGTGCGCACCCTGCGCCTGGCCCGCGAGGCGGGGGGCTGGAGCCTGGTCAAGCTGGAGGTCCTGTCAGACCCCAAGCACCTCTACCCGGACATGGAGGAGACCCTGCGCGCGGCGAAGATGCTGATCGCGGAGGGCTTCGACGTGATGGTCTACTGCTCGGACGACCCGGTCTATGCGCGCAAGCTCGAAGACGCGGGCTGCTGCGCGATCATGCCGCTGGGCGCGCCCATCGGCTCGGGGCTGGGTATCCAGAACCCGGTGAACATCCGGCTGATCATCGAGCAGGCCGGCGTGCCCGTGATCGTGGACGCGGGCGTGGGCACGGCGTCTGACGCCACCGTGGCGATGGAGCTGGGCTGCGACGGGGTGCTGATGAACACCGCCATCGCCGAGGCGCGCGATCCGGTCCTGATGGCCGAGGCGATGAAGCACGCGGTCATCGCGGGCCGCAAATCCTATCTCGCCGGGCGCATGGCCAAGAAGCGCTATGCCGACCCCTCCAGCCCGCTGGCGGGTCTGATCTAGGGTTCTTTTTCGTCCTCCCGCGCTCCGCTTGGTCGGTATCCTCGCTTCGCTGCGAGCGGCCGGTCGGCCTTGCGGCGGCTTTGCCGCCGTTCATCCCGGGCCTTTGCCGGTGCGTCCGCCTAATCTACCCTGATCGCTGTCGGAAATGACGGGCCGGTATCGGTTAGTCCGGTCGTCCCCGCACGTGCGGGGGCTCAGACGAGGCGGGGACGCGTTCCGGCCTCAGTCCCGCGACCTTCGCGTCCGGCGCATGCGCGCCGGGCTGGTGAAGGCCGCGGCTCATCGCTCCCGTTCCAAGGCGCGGCGGCCTTCGTTCTGAATGGAAGGAGTGCCGCCATGACGGCCAGAATGGAACCGAGACTGTCCCTGATCACGCTGGGCGTGGCCGATCCCGCGCGCTCGCGGGTCTTCTACGAGGCGTTGGGATTCTCCGCCGCGTTCGAGAACGCCGACGTCGTCTTCATCCCGCTGGGCGGGCTTGTGCTGTCGCTGTTCCGCTCCTCGGAGATGGATGCGGACATGAAGCGGCAGAACGCCGGTCCGGGCGCGGTGGCGCTGGCCTACAACACCCGCGCCGAGGACGAGGTCGATCCCATCCTCGCCGCGGCCGTCAAGGCGGGCGGAACCCTGCTCAAGCCCGGAAAGCGGGCGGAGTGGGGCGGCTATTCAGGCTATTTCGCCGACCCCGACGGTCATGCGTGGGAGATCGCGTTCAACCCGGCCTGGTCCATCGACGCGGAGGGCCGCGTCTCGATGAACGGGTGAGCCCGCAGGGGGCGGAGGGCGTCAGCCCTCCAGCCCCGCCTGCAGCGCGGCTTCCAGCCGGGCCACGTCCGCGCCGGGGATGACCTGATCGCCGATCAGGAAGAAGGGCGTGCCCGAAATTCCGATCTCGCGGGCCAGGGCGCGGATGTCGTTCAGATGCTCGGAGATGTCCTCGCTCTCCATCGCCTCGCGCATGGCGGCCACGTCCGCTCCAGCCTCTTCCGCGATCTCCTCGATGCGCTCGATGGGGATGGGGCCTGACGCGCTCATCAGGGCGTCGTGGAAGGCGAGATAGACGTCCTCGCCCTGCTGGTGGACCGCCAGAGCGGCGCGGGAGCCGACCACCGACTGCTCGCCCAGCACGGGGAATTCCTTGAACACCACGCGGACCCGGTCGCCATGGGCCTCGATGGTCTGCATCACCCAGTCGTTCGTCATGTGGCAGTACGGGCAGCGATAGTCGAAGAACTCCACGATGGTCACCGCCGCCTCGTCCGGGCCGATGGACGGATCGCGGGCGTCGCTGGTCAGCGCGTCGATATTGGCCTGCACGCCGTCCGCCACGCCCTGACGCTCGCGCTGCTGGGCCCGGGCCTGAAGCTCGATCAGCGCCTCTTCGATGAGTTCTGGGTTCTCCAGGATGTAGGCGCGCACGATGGCCTCGATTTCGGCGTCGGTGCGGTCCTGGGCGGGGGCGCTGTCAGGCGAGCAAGCCGCGGCGAGCAGCGCCGCGGCGGCGAGGGCGGGAAGTCTCATGAAGTGCTCTCTCAGTGGAAGACGCGCCGTCGCGGCTCGTCCCGGAAATCGCGCGTCGCGGGGGCGAGATTGCCCATGCGCTCGCGCTGGCGGCGATTGTATTCGGATATCTCGCGCTGGCTGGGCTCGGCGACCGCGGCGATCTCGGTGGCGCGCACCCAGGCGGGCGTGCCCCGGTCGAGCTGGTCGCGGGCGCGGGCGGCGAAGCGGTAGGCGTCCACGTTGTTGCCCACCGCGAAGGAGCGTTCCGCCGTGGCCAGCTCGGCCAGCGCGATCTCCCCAAGCGCCTGATGGGCGATGGACATCTGGTACCAGCCGAACGGGTTGTCGCGTTCCTCGGTGAGGGCGAAGCGCAGGTGCTGCTGGGCCTCGCGCACGTTCTCGTCGGAGCCCTCCGCGATCAGCGATCCGGCCAGCCCGATCCGCAGCAGCGGCGCCTCGGGCATCATCTCGGCCGCGCGGCGATAGGGCGCGATGGAGTCCGCGATGCGGCCGCTCTCAAACAGCATCTGGCCTTCCAGCTCGTGGAAGAAGGGATTGTCGGGCTCTTCCTCGATCAGGGTGGCGAGGATTTCCCGCGCGCGCTCCAGATTGCCCTGTTTGAAATAGGCGACCGAGCGGGCGTAGCGGGCGGGCAGGCTGGTGTCGCTTTCCGGATAGTGGTTCAGCACCTGGGCCGGCGGATGCATGAAGCCGATGATCTTGGCCTGGATGCGCCTCAGCGTGGCGACCTCCTCCTCGGTGTCGGTCACGTCGCGATAGGGCGACTGCTCGACCCGGCGGCGCATGGCGTCGATGCGCTGGGAGGAGAGGGGGTGGGAGCGGAAATACTCCCAGCGGCGCTGGTCGCTCATCACCTCCTGATAGCGGAAGCGTTCGAAGGTGGAGACCAGACCGCTGCCCGACTGGCCGGTGCGCTCCAGGAAGGTCAGCGCGGCCTGATCGGCCTGGGCTTCCTGCCCGCGGGTGTAGCGCATCATGTCGAGCGTCGCGAACTGCGGGCCCGACGCCATGATGGCCGCGCCCGCGTCGCCCGCGCCCGCCAGCGCGGCGGCCAGGCCCAGACCGATGGAGGCGATCATGGTCGCCATCGCGCCCTGGGTGGCGGACTGGGAGCGCGCGATGTGCGCGCCCTCGATATGGCCCACCTCGTGGGCCATCACGCCTTTGATCTCCAGCGGCTTGTCCGCGATGGTGATCGTTCCGGTGTGGAAGAAGATGTTCTGGCCCCGGGTGACGAAGGCGTTGAACTCCGCGTCCCCGATCAGGTGGATGCCGACCGAATCAGGGTTCAGCCCCGCCGCCTCGATCAGAGGGTCGCCGTAATCGCGCATCACCTGTTCGATCTCGGTGTCCCGGATCAGGCTCTGCGCAGACACGGGAGCGGCCATGGCCGCGGCCATGACACAGGCGCCGAGCGCCTTTGTAAAACGGATCATGACTGAACGGCCTCCAGTCGGCTTCCTCCCTCGCCACATGAGCATAGCGATCTGGCGAGGGCTTGGCATCTTTCAAGGCTGCAATGGTCACGCGGCATGAAAAAGGCCGGGGATGCGTTCCCCGGCCTTGATCAGATCAGCCGCCCAGCAGCTTGGAGGAGCGCTGCCACCAGCCACGGCGCTTGGGCTTGCCATCCTCTTCGGCGGCCTCGGCCTGAGGCTCTGGAGCAGGCTCAGGCTCGGGCTCAGGCTCGGGCTCAGGGGCGGGCTCAGGCTCGGGAGCCGGAGCGGGCGTCTCCGCGGCAGGAGTCTCGGCCGGAGCCTCAGGCGCGGCCTTCGGCTTGGCGCGGGAGCGGGTCCGCTTCTTGGGCGCGTCTTCGGCAGCGGGTTCCTGCGCCGGTTCGGCGGCAGGGGCCTCGGCCGCGGCCTCGGGTTCGGCCTTCCTGCGGCGGCGCCGCTTGGGCTTCTCCTCGGACTCCGGCGCGGGCTCGGGCGCAGCGTCAGCCACGGCTTCAGCCACGGGGGCGTCGGCGGCGGCGTCAGGCTCGGCCTTTCTGCGGCGGCGGCGCTTGGGCTTCTCAGCCTCGGCGGGCGCCTCGTCCGCGACGATTCCGGCAGCCGTTTCGGAGGCTTCCTCCATCGCGGCGGGCTGGGTATCGGCGTCGTCGGCCTTGCGGCGGCGGGCCGGACGGGCGCGCTTGGGCGGGGCCTCTTTGGAGCCCAGGTCCTCGCCCTCGGCGAATTCGACCACCTTCAGCACGTCGTCGTCCTGACCGGAACCCTGGCCGGAATCCTGCGCGGCGGCGTCTTCGCCGTCCTCGCCTCGACCTGCGCCCTCGGCCTCGTCGCCCCGGCGGCGGCGTCCGCGTCCGCCCCGGCGTCCGCGGCGGCGGCGCTTGCGGCCCCGGCCGTCATCATCATCCTCGCCGGACGCTTCAGGGCGTCCGGCATCCTGACGGTCCTCGCCGTCGTCGTCGCCGTCGGCGTCATCGCTGGACGCATCGCCCTCGGCCTCGTCGGAGCGGGCTTCAGGGCGGTCTCCGCCCCGTCCGCCGCGGCGGCGGCGCTTGCGGCGGCGCGAGCCGCCTTCGCGGCTCTCATCAGACTGAGCGCCGTCCGTGTCGTCGCCGTCCAGCTCCTCTTCGACCTCGGCGCGGCCGTCCGCTTCGGCGGCGGCCGCGGCGATGTCGGCCTCGTCCTCGGCGGTGATCGCCTCGGGCACGATGGGTTTGTCGCGGCTGGCCTCGATGGCGGCGCGCTCGGCCTCGGTGCGGGTTTCGAGCCGCTCGATCCGGCTGTCGCCGCGTTTGAGCTCGGCGTCGCCGGAGACGACGGCGCGCAGCGCGAAGCGCTCCTCGACCATCTTCAGGTGCTCGCGCTTCTCATTGAGGATGTAGAGCGCGACCTCGGGCGGGGTGAACAGGATCACGCGCGCCGAGCGGCCTTTCAGGCCCTCTTCCTCCAGCGCGCGCAGGGCGGCCAGGGCGCTCGATTCCACCGAACGGACATAGCCCATCCCCTCGCAGTGCGGGCAGGGCTGGGTGGAGCCCTCCACCAGCGAGGTGCGGCGGCGCTGGCGGGAGATCTCCATCAGGCCGAACTGGGAGATCTTGGCCATCTGGATGCGGGCGCGGTCCTTGGACAGCGCGTCCTTCATCTTCTTCTCGACCGCGCGGACGTTTTTCGATTCGTCCATGTCGATGAAGTCGATGACCAGCAGGCCGGCCAGGTCGCGAAGGCGCATCTGGCGGGCGGCCTCCTCGGCGGCCTCCAGATTCGTCTTCAGCGCGGTCTGCTCGATGTTCCGCTCCTTGGTGGCGCGGCCCGAGTTCACGTCGACCGAGACCAGCGCCTCGGTCGGGTTGATGACCAGATAGCCGCCCGATTTGAGCTGGGAGACCGGCGAGTAGATCGCCTCGAGCTGGCTTTCGACCTGATGGCGCAGGAAGAGCGGGGTGTCGTCGCGGTAGTTCTGGACCTTGGTGGCATGGCTGGGCATCAGCATGCGCATGAAGGCCTTGGCCTCCTTGTAGGCGTCCTCGCCCTCGACATGGACCTGCTCGATGTCCTTGTCGTAGAGGTCGCGGATGGCCCGTTTGACCAGATTGCCCTCTTCATAGATCAGCGTGGGCGCGGTCGATTTCAGGGTCAGCTCGCGGATCGTCTCCCACAGGCGGATCAGATAGTCGTAATCGCGCTTGATCTCGACCTTGGTGCGCGCCGCGCCCGCGGTGCGGATGATCAGGCCCATGCCCTTGGGCACGTCCAGCGACTGGACCGCGCTTTTCAGGCGCTTGCGGTCGGAGGCCTGGGTGATCTTGCGCGAGATGCCGCCGCCCCGGGCGGTGTTGGGCATCAGCACGCAGTAGCGGCCCGCCAGCGACAGATAGGTGGTCAGGGCCGCGCCCTTGTTGCCGCGCTCTTCCTTGGCGACCTGCACCAGCAGGACCTGACGGCGCTTGATGACCTCTTGAATCTTGTATTTGCGCAGCAGGTTGCGGCGCTTGCGCGCGGCCTCCTCGGCGAAATCGTCGTCATCGCCGCCGGCATCGCCCGCGTCGTCCTCGGCCTCGATCTCGGCTTCGGTCTCGCGCTCGATCTTCGCTTCCGCCTCGCGCAGCGCCTGACGGTCCTCGAAGGGGATCTGGTAGTAGTCGGGGTGGATCTCGTTGAAGGCGAGGAAGCCGTGCTTGTTCCCGCCATACTCGACGAAGGCGGCCTGGAGCGAGGGCTCCACGCGCGTCACCTTGGCCAGATAGATGTTTCCCCGGATCTGCTTCTTGGTCGCGGATTCGAAATCGAAATCTTCAACCCTGTTGTTGTCGACGACCACGACCCGGGTTTCTTCCGGGTGGGAGGCGTCGATCAGCATTTTGCGTGACATGAATGAAGGCTCCATGCCGCACGCGTCTCGGCCCGCGCTCCGAAGGAGGCGGGGGCGGAGTGGCGATGCGGCTCTTGATGGGGCGCTCGGGGCGGGCGTCTTCGGATATTCCGTAAGATGTCGCTCGCGCCTGGCGCATGGGTGTCGTTCCTTGGGCGCCGCCGCGCTTTTTTCAAATGGCGCGCGGACGCCGGTGAGTGTTCTGAGGAGGGCCGCGCCGGTCGCCCGGTTAAGGGGAGGGGCGGCCGCCCTTCGGAAAAATTCTGTCCTCGCCCCGCCGAGGGCGTCTGCCGGGCCGTGCGGCCATGGGGACGGACCCGATATGGGTCTGGCGGGGGCGCTGCGTAAGAGGGACGCGCCGCTCGGGCATGTAAGCCGTTGTGAGCGCGTGCAGCGTGGCCACCATGCACCATATCGGACGGGTTGGAAAGCTGGCGCCTGCGCGCGGGAATCGCTAACCGATTCTCAAGGAATTGGCCGGTATCCTTAAGCTTAAGAAACGGTAAACTCAGCGGAGCGCCACGCGCGCAGGGCAGGATGGCGTGATGGATTTCCTTATTCGGGCGGGGGTGTGCGCGCTGGCGATGGTCGCCGCGCTGGTCTCGGGAGCGCCTGCGCTCGCCGACCAGATCACCGCTGTCCGGTTCGGCGTCCACGACGACTACACCCGCGTGGTGATCGAATCCGACCGCCCGATGGATTTCCGCGCCTTCACTCTGTCCGACCCCGCCGCGCGGGTCGTCATCGCGCTCCCCGGCGCGCGCTGGTCGGTGCCGGGGCTGGAGAACGGGCAGGGCCGGGGCCACGGCCTGGTCGGCGGCTTCCGCTTCGACCCCAGCGGCCAGACCCCGCGCCTGATTCTCGAGCTGAACGAGACTGCGGTGGTGCGCGAGGAGTTCACCCTGGCGCCCGGAGAGGGCGGTCACCGCATGGTGATCGACCTGGCCGCCAGCGGCGAGGCGAGTTTCACCCAGGCCTCGGGCTTCCCCGAACAGCACCAGACCATGACCCAGCTGGTCCACCACGCCGCTCAGGTCAGCTACGTGCCGCCCTCGTGCGAGGCGATCCGGGTCGTCATCGACCCCGGCCATGGCGGCCGCGATCCGGGCGCGCCCGGACGGTTCGGCGGCGCGCCGGAGAAGACGGTGGCCCTGAACGCGGGCCTCGCCCTGCGCGACGCCCTGCTGGCCACGGGCCGCTATGAAGTCATCATGACCCGCGACACCGACGTATTCCTGGAGCTCAACGAGCGCATCCAGATCGCCCAGGGCGCGGAAGCGGACCTGTTCATCTCCCTGCACGCGGACGCTTCGCCTTCGGGCTCCTCGGCGCGCGGCGCGGCGGTCTACACCCTGTCCGATCACGGGCTGAGCCGGGCGCGCAGCCGCGCGATCACCGAGGGCGACTGGTTCCTGTCCAGCGACACCCGGCCCCAGGAGGTCAACAACCTGCTGCTGGACATGTCGCTTCAGGAAAAGCGCAACCAGTCGCTGATGTTCGCGGACATGCTGCTCAACAGCGCGTCGTCGGTCGGCCCGCTCTTCCGGTCCGCGCCTCTGGAGCGGGGCTTCTACGTCCTGCTCGACAGCCAGGTGCCCGCCATCCTGTTCGAGATGGGCTTCCTGACCAACGAGACCGATTCGCGGAACCTGAACGATCCGGCCTTCCTGCGCCGGCTGATGGGCGCGACCGCGGACTCCATCGACAGCTATTTCCAGCGCTGCGGGGGCGGGGAGCCGCGCCGCACCGTGGTCGCCAGCGGCGGCGTGGCCGATCCGGCCAGCCGCTGAGGGGCGTGGCTCGCGGGCAAGCTGAGCGCCCGATTGGAAGTTTCCTTGCTGAACGGCCATAATGGCGCCAAACGAGGCGGGCATGCACCTTAGCGCCCGCTCGTCCAGCGGCGCGGCCGGGCTCGCGCGAGGATCATATGAAACTCTTCTCCCTCAGATCGTTCGCACAGCTCGCGCTGTGGGGTGTCGCGACCGTCGCGGTCGTGGCCGTGGTCGCCACCATCGCGGTGGTGATCTACGTGATCCGGGTCACCGAGGACCTGCCTGAATACAACCAGCTCGCCGAGTATCAGCCCCCGGTGATGAGCCGGGTGCATGCGGGCGACGGCATGCTGATCGCCGAGTATGCGCGCGAGCGCCGGGTCTTCGTGCCCGTGGACGCCATGCCGCCCGAGCTGATCGGCGCCTTCCTGTCCGCCGAGGACCGCAATTTCTACTCCCACTGGGGCGTGGACCCGGCGGGCATGGCCCGCGCGGCGGTCTCCAACATCGACAACATCCGCGCCGGGCGCCGTCTCGAGGGCGGCTCGACCATCACCCAGCAGGTGGCCAAGAACTTCCTGCTCACCTCCGAGCAGCGCATGGCGCGCAAGGTCCAGGAGATGGTCCTGTCCATGCGCATGGAGCAGGCTTTCTCCAAGGACCAGATCCTCGAGCTTTATCTGAACGAGATTTTTCTGGGCGCGCGGGCCTATGGCGTGGCCGCCGCGGCGCTGAACTATTTCGACAAGTCGCTGGACGAGCTGGAGCTGCACGAGATCGCTTATCTCGCCGCTCTGCCCAAGGCGCCGAACAATTATCACCCCGAGCGCCGCACGGAGGCTGCTGTCGCGCGCCGCAACTGGGTGCTCGATCGGATGGCGGCCAATGGCTACATCACCCGCGAGCAGGCCCGCGAAGCCTCCGAGGAGCCGCTCCAGCGCACCCTGCGCCTGCAGGGCGAGACCTATGTGGCGTCCGAATACTTCGTCGAGGAGGTCCGCCGCGAGCTGTTCAACATGTATGGCGAGGACCAGCTCTACGAGGGCGGTCTGTCGATCCGCACCACGCTGGATACCCAGATGCAGCTCGCCGCCCGTCAGGCGCTGCGCGCGGGGCTGGAAGAGTATGACCGGCGCTACGGCTATCGCGGCCCCATCGGCGAGATGGAGGATTTCGGCGCCTGGTCCCAGCAGCTCAGCGAGTTCGAAGGCGGACGCGATCTGAACGAGGGCTGGGACGTCGCGGTGGCGCTGGAGGTCGAGGGCGACCGGGTGCTCGTGGGCACACGCGGCGGCGCGCGGGGCCACATCCCGCTGGCCGAGATGCGCTGGGCGCGTCCGGCGATGCGCAACTCGAACGGCTTCCCCTATCTCGGCCCGGCGGTCTCCGCGCCCTCCGACATCATCGAGCAGGGCGACATCCTCGTGGTCGAGATGGTCGAGGACGCCGGCTCGGCGCCGGAGGACTATGACAATGTCTTCGGTCTGCGCCAGATTCCCGAGGTGAACGGCGCGGTCCTCGCGCTCGATCCCTACACCGGCCGCGTGATGGCCATGGCGGGGGGGTATTCCTTCCAGCAGAGCCAGTTCAACCGCGCCACCCAAGCGCGCCGCCAGCCGGGCTCGTCGTTCAAGCCCTTCGTGTACGCCGCCGCGCTGGACAACGGCTTCACCCCGGTCTCCATCGTGCTGGACGCGCCCTTCGCGTCCGACGGCGGGCTGGACCGGCGCTTCTACCGGCCCAGCAACTATTCGAACGTGTTCTACGGCCCGCAGACCGTGCGGCGCGGGCTGGAGCTGTCGCGCAACGTCATGACCATCCGGATGGCCCAGGACATCGGCATGCGGCCCATCGTGGACATCGCCACCCGCCTGCGGCTGGTCGACCAGATGGACCCGGTCCTGCCCATGGCGCTGGGCGCGGGCGAGACCACGCTGCAGCGCATGGCGGCGGGCTATGGCGCGCTGGTCAATGGCGGCCGCTACATCGAGCCGACCCTGATCGACCGGGTGCAGGACCGCTCGGGCCAGACCATTTACGTCCATGACGACCGCGAGTGCGCCATGTGCGACGCCGAGGAGTGGAGCGAGGACCTGCGCGAGCCGATGCTGCCCCAGCTGGGCGAGGAAGCGGTCAACCCGATCACCGCCTATCAGGTGGTCTCCATGCTCGAAGGCGCTGTCACCCACGGCACCGGCACCGCCCTGCGCGCGCTGGAGCGGCCCATGGGCGGCAAGACCGGCACCACCAACGAGTTCCGCGACGCCTGGTTCGTGGGCTTCAGCCCCGACCTCGTGGTGGGCGTGTACGTGGGTTACGACACGCCCCGCCCGCTGGGCTCGGGCGAGGCGGGCGGCCGCACCGCCGCGCCCATCGCCGCGGGCATGTTCGCCGAGGTTCTGGACAACTACCCCGTCGCGCCGTTCCGGGTGGCCGAGGGCGCGCGTCTGGTCCCGGTCAACCGGGAGACCGGCGAACTGTCGGTCATCGGCCGTCCCGGTGTGATCATGGAAGCCTTCCGCCCCGGCACCGAGCCCCGCCGCGGCCAGACCCGCGAGCAGGAATCGCTCAGCTTCGGCGCGGGCGCGCTCAACCAGGCCCGCTCCGAGCAGCCCGATCCCCCCGCCGAAGAGGAAGAGGACGACCCCTTCTCCGGCTTCTACTGACCCGTCCTGAGATCAGCCGGGCCGCCCGTCTTGCCAGCGCGGGCGGCTGAGGCTATCCGGGCCGTCCACCCTTCGATTTTCCTGCCATGAGGACACACGCCCATGCGCGCCGAGATCGCCGCCCTGAAAACCGCCATCGAGCAGTCGTCGGAACTGCTGAGGAGGCGTCTTTGACTGGGATACGGCCCAGAAACGACTCGACGAACTGAACGCCCGCGCCGAAGACCCCACGCTGTGGGACAACCCGGCGAAGGCCCAGAGCCTGATGCGCGAGCGCAATCGGCTCGAAGCGGCGATGACCGAGGTGTCCGAGCTCGAATCCGAGCTCGCCGACAATATCGAGGTCGCCGAACTGGCCGACATGGAAAGCGACGAGGACCTCTATCAGGAGGCCCTGACGGCGTTGAAGGCCGTCCGCGCGCGCGCGGGCAAGGCCGAGATCCAGGCCCTGCTGTCGGGCGAGGCGGATTCCAACGACTCCTATCTGGAGATACACCCCGGCGCGGGCGGCACCGAGGCGCAGGACTGGGCGTCGATGCTGGCGCGCATGTATTCGCGCTGGGCGCAGTCCTCGGGCTATTCGGTCGAGGTGATCGAGGAGCAGGCCGGCGAGGAGGCGGGCATCAAGTCCGTCACCCTGCTGATCAAGGGCGAGAACGCCTATGGCTGGCTGAAGACCGAGGCGGGGGTCCACCGTCTGGTCCGCATCTCGCCCTATGACAGCTCTGGCCGCCGCCACACCAGCTTCGCCAGCGTCTGGGCCTACCCGCTGGTGGACGACACGATCAACATCGAAATTCTCGACAAGGACGTGCGCACCGACACTTTCCGCGCCTCGGGCGCGGGCGGCCAGCACGTCAACAAGACGGACTCCGCGGTCCGGCTGACCCACGAGCCCACGGGCATCGTGGTGGCCTGCCAGGCCGACCGCTCCCAGCACAAGAACCGTGATCGGGCGTGGGAGATGCTGCGGGCCCGGCTCTACGAGCTGGAGCTGCAGAAGCGCGAGGAGGCCGCTCAGGCGGAGGCTGATTCAAAGACCGACATCGGCTGGGGCCACCAGATCCGCTCCTACGTCCTGCAGCCCTATCAGATGGTCAAGGACCTCAGGACCAGCGTGGAGACGTCCGACACCCAGGGCGTGCTCGACGGGGACCTGGACGACTTCATGGCCGCCGCGCTCGCCGCGCGGGTCGGCACGGAGGCGCAGGAGGGGGCCTGAGCCTCACACTGGACAGCCGGACATGAAAAAGGCGGACCGCAGGGTCCGCCTTTTTGCCGTTCAGGTGAAAGTCCGGTGTCAGGACCTGGCCGCCGCGGTCTCGCCGCCCGAAGCCGCGACCGGCTTGGGCGAGGAAGCGCCGCCCGAGAAGGGCAGGGGCGCGCTGGCGGTCTTGGACTTGTCGTGGGATTTGCCGCCGGCCATCGGGTCGGAGGAACGCTTGCAGTGGCCGTCGAAATAGGCGCCGCTCTCGACCGCGAGGGTCGAGTGGATGATGTCGCCTTCCATGCGGGCGGTGGCGGTCAGCTGGACCTGGCGCGCGCGCACAGAGCCCTTCACCTTGCCGCGGATGGTCACGCTCTCGGCGACGACTTCGCCGACGACCGTGGCGTCTTCGCCGATGGTCAGGGCGGAGGCGCGCACATCGCCCTCCACATTGCCGTCGAGCTGCACTTCGCCGTCCGAAACCAGCGAACCGTGCACCGTCAGGTCGGCGCTCAGGATGGAGGGGGCTTTCGATTTCATGTCAGGCCTTTTGGCTGGGGGTTCGTTGGGACCGCTGTCGGGCGAGGAGGCCTCGTCTTTCTTATTGAACATAATGTCCCGCTCTCAGGAATCTCTCCGGGTTCAGGTGCTCGCCCTGAAACCAGACCTCGTAATGAAGATGGGTCGCCGTGGACCGGCCCGTGTTACCCATCCCCCCCAGCTTTTCCCCGGCTTCGACATCATCTCCGCGCCGGACGTCCAGCGTGTGAAGATGCGCGTAGCGCGTCTTGAAGCCGAACCCGTGGTCGATCTCCACGGTGCGGCCATACCCGGCTCTCCAGCCAGCATACACCACCTGGCCCGGAGCCGCAGCCAGGATCGGCGCGCCGCGGTAGGCGGTGAAGTCCAGGCCCGTGTGCAGAGCGGGCTGGCGGGTGAACGGGTCGATCCGGCGGCCATAGCCGCTGGACTCGTTGAAATCGACGTCGAGCGGCATGCCCAGCGGCGCGGCGGTCAGGGCCGCTTCGAGCTCCTCCACCTGCAGCAGGCGCGAGGCGATGCGGGTCACGCGGGCGTTGAACGGATCGGATGGATCGAGGTCGGAGCCGAGAAAGGAAGCATCGCTGATCTCGATGAGGGGACCGCCGGTGCCGCCCGCGCCGGCCTGAGCGCCGCGGCCTTCTTCAAGAATGTCTTCCAGCCGCAGGCCGGTCAGGCGCAGCACGGCGCGCAGGTTCTCGAGACGCGCCTCGGCGGCGTTCTCGGCCTGGCTGAGGGCGTGGTTCTGCTGGGCGACCAGTCCGGCGACGCGCGCTTCGGCGATGCCCTGCGGGTCGCCGATGGAGCCGTCGTCGAGCAGGCCCGCGCGCGGGGTCACGTCCCCGGGGGCGGCGGCCATCATGATGCGCCCGCCTTCAAGGCTGGGGCTGGCGGCCCGCTCGCTGACCTGAAGGTCCTGGGCGAAGTCCATCAGACGGCGCAGGGTCTCGTGGCGGTTCTGGAATTCCCCGGCGGTGCGCGCGAAGGAGTCCGAACGTGTCTCGAGGAAGGCGATGGCGGCCGCTTCGGCGGACCGGGCCTCTTCGAGCTTGATCTGGTATTCCTGGATGGCGGCGGCGAAGCGCGCGTCCCGCGAACCGTTGTCGATGGCGTCGATGACGAGACCGGCGGTCGCGCCGGTGAGCCAGACGGCGATGGCCGCCGCCGCGCTGATCGCGCCCACCTGCATGGAGGTGGTCACCGCGAAATACTGCACATGGCCGTCGCTGCGGTGATAGATCTGCCGGTCAGGAAAGCGCTTTTTGAGAGCCTGCCATGAGCCGGCCAGAATGCGTTTCACCATGTGAATCCGCCCGAATTTGTGAACGTTCCGCCCCGAACAGCGCCGGACTGTGCCACGACACGGTTAAGCGTTTCAACAACCCTGACGATATCAGGGGTTTGAAAACTCCACCGCATTGCAGCACGAGGCGCCCAACCCGCTGCCCTGTATGGCATTTCAATTTTGCGGATTTGATGACAAAGGCTGATAAAAGCTCTGCGGAAGGCCTGCCTTGCTGCGTCCGCGAATGTTGAAGGGCGGCTTCACGCCGCCTCTGAAGCGAGTCGAGACCAGAAAGTGGAACCGGTCGAGCGGCTCCACGCCGTCCGCGTCGCACACCACCTCGAACCAGCGCGCCCCCGCCGCCACGTGGCTGATCTCGTCATTGTAGATGACCGTCAGGATGTCCGCGCTGGCGTGGTCGTCCGCGCCGCGCAGGCGCTCAGCCATGCCCGGCGTGACGTCCAGTCCGCGCGCTTCGAGCACCATCGGCGCGATGGCTAGGCGCGCGGCCAGATCGTCCGCGGTCGCTTCGGCCGCCTGCCACAGCCCGCCATGGGCGGGCAGGGCGCCGTAATGGCTGTCCAGCTCGCGCAGTCTCGCGTCCACCATCGCGAAATGGCGCGCCTCGTCCGCGCCCACGGTGATCCAGTCGCCGATGAAGTCCGTCCGGCGGTCGTCGGGGATGCGCGGATCGGCGGCGAAGCGCGCGACCAGATCGAAGGCCAGGTCGATGGCGTTGAACTCGATATGAGCGATGGCGTGCAGCAGGGCGGCGCGCCCGGCGGGGCTGTTCAGCCTGCGCCGCGGCACTTTGGCGGGCGGGACCAGCTCAGGCCGGTCGGGACGCCCCGGCGGCGGCACGGTGATATCCGCCGCGCCGGATGCGGGCATGGCGAGCCGCCCCGCGCGCCAGTCTTCGGCCACCTCGTGCGCGGCGGCGCATTTCGCCTCGGGCTCGGCGGCGGTCAGCGCGTCGAGCGCGGCGAGGCGGACGTCACGGGTCATGCGGCCTCCCTGACGGCGGCCAGCACCTCCTCGACATGGCCTGCGACCTTCACCTTTGGCCACACGCGCGCGATCTTTCCATCGGGATCGATCAGCACCGTGGTGCGTTCGATCCCCATGAATTCACGGCCATACATGCTCTTCTTCTTCCATACGCCATAGCGCTCGCAGACGTCGGATTCAGCGTCCGAGGCGAGGTGTACTTTCAGCCCGTGCTTGCCTCGGAACTTGCCATGCTTGGCCGCGGTGTCCTTGGATACGCCGATCACGGCGGCGCCAGCGGCCTCGAACTCGTCGATTTTTTCGCTAAAACCAATGGCCTGCTTCGTGCATCCCGGCGTGTCGTCCTTCGGATAGAAATAGAGCACCACCCATTTGCCCCTGAAACCGCTCAGAGACACCTCGCCTTCATCGGCGGGAAGGGTGAAGTCGGGCGCGGCCGCGCCGGGTTCCAGCTCGCTCATCTGCGTCTCCATTCATCCCGCGCCCTGCGCGCGGTCCGGGGCGGAAAATCGTGCCCGCGGCCGTCCGCGTCCACCCTTCGCCCTGAATAAATCCGCATGACCCGGCCCCGCCTCCGTCTGACGGGCCTGCTGGCGCTCGAAGCGCTGGCGGTGATCCTGGCGCTGGCGCTGTTCGTCGCGGGCGCGGCGATGTGGCGGCTGGCCAGCGGGCCGATCGAGGCGGGCTTCCTGCGCGACACGGCCAAATCCGCGCTGGCCGAAGCCTTCGGCGGGGACTCCGCGGAGGTGGGCGAGCTGTCCCTGCGCTACTGGCCGCGCATGTCCGCGCTGGTGATCGAGGCCGAGGACGTGGTCATTCTCGACGCGCGCGGCGCGCCCATAACTGCGTCCGAGCGGATCGAGGCGGGGCTGGCGCTGGACCTGCTGCTGATCGGCCGGGCCCGCCCGGTGGCGGTGCGCGCCACGGGCGGCTCCTTCTCGGTGGTCCGGCGCGGGGACGGAAGCTGGGCGGCGGGCATCGGTTTTCCCGAAGCCGTCGCTGCGGGCGAGCCCGCCCCGCGCGGCGCGGCCTGGCCCGCGCTGGACGCCGATGGCGGGCTCTCGCGGCTGCGGCGGGTCGCTCTGTCGGGCGTGCGCCTGCGCTACAAGGACGAGCGCGACGGCCTGGACCTCATTCTGGACGGCGCGGAGGGGTCTGCGGACTTCGCGGACGGCGGCATCGCCGCGGAGATGAGCGCGCGCATCCTCACCCCCCGCGGCCCCGCGCCTCTCGCATTGAGCCTGCGAGCGGACGCCGATCTGGACGCGCTCTTCCTCGATCTGAGAGTGGAGGGCCTCTCCCCCGCCTCGGTCTCGCCCGCGCGCGGGCCATTGAGCCTGCTGTCGCGCATCGACGCGCCCGCAGGCGGCGCGCTGGTCATCGACGCCTCGCGCCAGTCGGGTCTGCGCTCCTTCCTCGCCGATCTGGAGCTGGGCGAGGGGCGGTATGGCCGCGGCGCGCAGGCCGTCGCGCTGGACGGCGGGCGGGCGAGCCTTACCTACGACGCCTCTGAAGCCGAGATCGGCATCCACGAGCTGCGCCTGTCCGGCGAGCGGCTGTCGCTGGAGGCCGAGGGCCGGATTTTCGACATCGGCGAGTTTGAAAGCGCGCTGCCCGGCCGCGCCCGCTACGAGATCGAGGCCGGGGCGGGACGGCTCGACCTGCCCGGCGTCTTCTCCCGCCCGCTGGAATGGGAGCGCCTTCGCGCCGAGGGCGTGCTGTCGCCGCTCCACCGCCGCATCCGCTTCGACGCGCTGCAGGCGGACCTGCCTTTCGCCGCCGCCCGGCTGGAGGGCGTGATCGGGCTTGAGGACACCGAGGCGGGCCTGCGCCCCGCGCTCGCCCTGTCCGGTCCCATCGAGGGATCGGTGGGCAAGGACGACGTGCTCTCGCTCTGGCCGTCCGATTTCGCGCTCGGCGCGCGCGACTGGGTGGAGGAACGCATTCTGGCGGGCCGCGTGTTCAACACCCGGCTCGATCTCGACATTCCCGCGGATGCCTTCGCGGCGGGCGGTCTGGAGGACGAGATGCTGTCGCTGGCCTTCGACTACGAGGGCGGCGCGGTGCGCTACGTGCTGACGATGGAGGTGCTGGAGGGGCTGTCGGGCTCGGCGGAGCTGCGGGGCAACTCGCTGTCGCTGACCGGCGGTGGCGGCCGGATCGGCGCGCTGGAGATGGGCGAGGTCTTCGTGGACATCCCCCGCCTGAACCCGCGCGGCGCGATGGCGCGTTTCGGCGGTTCGGGGACCGGCCCGCTGCCCGCGCTGTTCGAGCTGGTCTCCGGACCGCCTCTGGAAGCCACCGAACAATACGGCCTCGACCCCGCGGACTGGGAGGGCCAGGGCGAGGTCAGCTTTGAAATCCGCCGCCCCATGCTCAGCGACGTGCCCTACGAGGACATCGGCTATTCGGTCTCGGGCCGGTTCGCGGACGTGTCCGGCCCCGCAGGCCTGTCTGGCCTGCGCTTCGCCAATGGGGTGGCGCAGTTCGCCATCGATCCAGAAGGCATGACCATCGACGGCCGGGTGGGCATCGGCGGCGGGGACGCGGACATCGCCTGGCGTCAGACCTTCGGCCTGCCCGAGGACGCGCCCGTGACCACCACGCTCGCCATCGAGGGCCGCACCACCGCCCGCGATCTCGACCAGCTCGGACTGCCCCTGCGTCAGTTCATGGACGGCCGGGTCGGCGTGCGGGCGGAGCTGTCGGGCCGGGGCATGGATTTCGTCCGCTATGAAGCGGATCTGGACCTGACCGAAGCGGCGGTGGACCTGCCCGGCGGGCTGTGGACCAAGCGTCCGGGCCAGCCCGCCCGCGTCGCCTTCGAGGCCGCCGCTTCGGACGGCGCGGTCTCAATGCCGCGCTTCTCCGCCCAGGGCGAGGGCATGCGCATCGAGGCCGAAGCCGATCTGGCCTCCGACGGGCGCCTGCTGGAAGCCCGGCTCGAAAGCCTGTTCGTGGAGGGCGCGATGGACCTGCACGGCGCGGCGGACCGCCCCGAAGGCCCGGACGGGCCCCTGCGCGTGCGCCTGCGCGGGCCGTTCCTGGACGCCACGGGACTGATCGACCAGATGCTGTCGGGCGGGTTCGGCGGCGGCGATGACGGCGGCGCGATCAGCCTGGCCGTCTCGGTGAACGACGTGCGCATCCGCACCGTGCGCTATGACGACCTGTTCCTGAGCGCGCGCACCGGCGAGGACGGGCTCGAGGCCTTCCAGCTCTCCGGCTATGCGGGCGGCACGGCGACCGGCATCCGTCTGGCGGACGCCGAGGACGGCACGGGCCGCCGCGCCCTGTCGGTGGAGACCGGGGATGCGGGCCTGTTGCTGGAAGCCATGAGCGGCTTCTCCAACATCTCGGGCGGCGCGCTGAGCCTGACCGGCATCATGCCCGCGCCGGGCCATGACGGCCCGGTGGAGGGCCGGATCGAGACCACCGGCTTCCGGCTCGACCGCATGCCGCTGCTGGCGCGCGTGCTGGCGGCGGGGTCGCTGGAGGGGCTGGCCAGCCTTCTGGGCGGGCAGGGCATCGATTTCGACACCCTGCAGGCGGACTATGTCTGGACCGACGGTGTGCTGGAGATGCGCGAGGCGCGCGTGGCCGGCCCGGCGCTGGGCCTGACCTGGGCGGGCGTGGTCAACCTGCCCGGCGAGCGGCTGGCCGTGGACGGCACTCTGCTGCCGTCCTACGGCGCGAACGCCTTCTTGGGCTACCTGCCCATCGTGGGCGAGCTGCTGGTCTCGCGCCGCGGGGAGGGCGTGATCGGCATCACCTATTCGGTCGAAGGCCCGTTCGAGGGCGCCCGCGTCATCACCAACCCGCTCTCCGCCCTCGCGCCGGGCGTCTTCCGCCGCATCTTCGAAGGCACCTCGGCCATGCGCGAACTGGATGCGCTGGAAGCCGAACGACAGGCGGAGGAGGCGGAAGAGGCCGAGCCGGGCGGGCAGGAGCCCTGAGGAATCCAAACGCCGGGGTTCCCGGCCTGACCGTGAGCCCAGAGTCCCGCCCCGTGCCCGTCTTCTGGATCCCGGGTCGAGCCCGGGACCCTGGGCTCACGCGGGCCGCGCCAGCGCGTGTTTTTTCCGGCCCACCGACAGCTTGATGGCCCCGTCGCGAAGGTCCGCGGGGGTGAGGCGGGCCTGGGGGTCGGTGACCGCGTCGTCGTTCACCTTCACCGCGCCTTCGGCGATCTTGCGCTTGGCTTCGCCGCGGGAGGCGGCCAGTCCGGCGTCGGCCACCGCGGCGACCACCAGCACGCCGTCCGCTTCAAGCTCGGCTTTCGAAATCTCCACGCTGGGCAGGTCCGCGCCCGCGCCGCCCGCGAAGGTGGCCCTGGCGGTCGCTTCCGCGTCCCGCGCCGCGTCCGCGCCGTGCAGCATGGTCGTGGCCGCGTTCGCCAGCGCCGCCTTGGCGGTGTTGATCTCGGCGCCTTCCAGCGCTTCGATCCGGGCGATCTCGTCGAGCTCCATGTCGGTGAACAGGCGCAGGAAGCGGCCCACGTCCGCGTCTTCGGTGTTGCGCCAGAACTGCCAGTATTCGTAAGGGCTCAGCAGGTCTTCGTTCAGCCACACCGCCCCGGCTTCGGTCTTGCCCATCTTGGCGCCCGACGCCGTGGTCAGCAGCGGCGCGGTGAAGCCGTAGACCTCTCTGCCGTCCACGCGGCGGCACAGCTCCACCCCGTTGATGATGTTGCCCCACTGGTCCGCGCCGCCCAGCTGCAGCGTGCAGCCATAGCGCCGGTTCAGCTCCAGGAAATCGACCGCCTGGAGCAGCATGTAGTTGAACTCCAGGAAGGTCAGGGGCTGCTCGCGATCCAGCCGCAGCTTGACCGAATCGAAGGTCAGCATCCGGTTGATGGTGAAGTGGGTGCCGTAATCGCGCAGGAAATCGAGATAGCCGAATTTCGACAGCCACTCGTCATTGTCCAGCATGACCGCGTCGGTCGGCCCGTCGCCGATGGTCAGGAATTTCGAGAACGCCTTGGCGATCCCCGCCTTGTTCTGCTCGATGCGCTCAGGCGTCAGCATCGGGCGCGACTTGTCCTTGAAGGTGGGGTCGCCGACCTTGGTCGTGCCGCCGCCGATCAGGATGATCGGCTTGTGCCCGGCCTGCTGCATCCGGCGCAGCATCATGATCTGCATCAGATGGCCCACGTGCAGGCTCGTCGCCGTCGCGTCGAAGCCGATGTAACCGGTCACGGAGCCGGACGCCGCCGCCGCGTCGAGCCCGTCCAGATCGGTCGCCTGATAGAGATAGCCGCGCTCGGTGAGCGTGCGGACGATCTCGGATTTCAGGTGCGCGGCGTCGGTCATCGTGTGTTTCCTTGCGGGGACGGATCGCGGTCTGATAGCAGCCAAACGAGCCGGACGGAAAGGGCGTGGTGATGACAGGGGCGATGACGGCCTGCGGGCTGATGAGCGGAACCTCGCTGGACGCGGTGGACGCGGCCATCCTGGTCACCGACGGCGCGCGCGTCATCCGCTTCGGGCCGGGCCTGGAACGCCCCTATTCGCCCGATGAGCGCGCGGTGCTTCGGGACGCGGTGGACGCGGCGCTGGACTGGCGCTGGCGCGGCCCCGAGCCGGAGATCTTCGCAGAGGCCGAAGCGGTGCTGACCCAGGCCCATGCCGAGGCGGTGCGGGCAGTGTGCGAAAAGGCGGGGCTCGCCCCGTCCGATCTCTATGTCATCGGTTTTCACGGCCAGACGGTGGTCCACGAGGCGCCCGCGGGCGGGCGGGCAGGCCGCACCCGCCAGATCGGGAACGGGCAGGCGCTGGCCGATGCTCTGGGCTGCGCGGTGGCGTTCGATTTCCGCAGCGCGGACATGGCGGCTGGCGGGCAGGGCGCGCCGCTGGCGCCCGTCTATCACGCCGCGCTGGCCGAATGGTCGGGGCTGGAGCGGCCTCTGGGCGTGCTCAATCTGGGCGGGGTGGCGAACATCACCCTGATCGGCTCGGACGGGGAACTGACCGCCTTCGACACCGGCCCGGCCAACGGGCTTCTGGATGCCTTCATGCTGGCCCGCACGGGCAGTCCGATGGACGAGGGGGGCGCGCTGGCCGCGACGGGGCGGGTCCACGAGGCGGCCTTCGTCGAACTGCTCGACCATCCCCATTTCACCCAGGACGGCCCCAAATCCCTCGACCGCTGGGACTTCTCCCTCGATCCGATGCGCAATCTGCCGGACGCGGACGGCGCGGCGACCCTGTCCGCCTTCACCGCGAAGACCGTCGCGCTGGGGGTGGAGCGTCTGCCCGAGCCCCCCGCCCGGCTGGTCCTGTGCGGCGGCGGCCGCCGCAACGCTACCCTTGCGAGCCTGATCGAGGCGGCGACGGGCCTGCCCGTGCTGAGCGCCGAGGCGCTGGGCTGGCGCGGCGATCTGGTCGAGGCGGAGACGTTTGCATATCTCGCCGCCCGCACGCTCAGGGGCCTGCCGATCAGCTTCCCCGGAACGACGGGCGTGGCGCAGGCGATGACCGGGGGCCGGGTGGTGAGGCCCGGATAATCGCCCGCTCTCCCCCGTTCACGGAGGCGAGCCTGCCCCGGACATAGTCCGGGGCCTCAACGAAGCTGGCGGAGAAAACATCGACGGCGAAGCCGTCACCAGCGCGAACGCGCGCCCGCAGCGAAGCGAGGACCGACTGACCGGAGGGAAGGAGGACAAAGAAGATCGGGCCGCAGGCCCGCAAGGCCGCCCGCGCTCATGCGCGGAACCGACCAAGCGGAGCGCGGGAGGACAAAGAGACTCCCTACCCCTCCGTCGCGCCCTTCTTCTCTTTCTTCACCGCGCTCATGGGCGGGCCGTCCAGGATGGCCAGGCGCTTGTCGAGATAGGTCGTGACCGTCTCTTCGAGAGGCTCGAGATGGTGGCTGAACAGGTGGCCCGCGCCCGGCATGATGTGGCGGGTGATCTCGATGCCCTTCTGGCTGCGCACCTTGCTCATCACGCGCTCCATGTCGTCATGGGGCACGATGGCGTCGGCTTCGCCGTGCACGATGATGCCCGAGGCCGGGCAGGGGGCCAGGAAGGTGAAATCGTACATGTTTGTCGGCGGGGCGACGGAGATGAAGCCCGCGATCTCGGGCCGCCGCATCAGAAGCTGCATGCCGATATAGGCGCCGAACGAATGGCCCGCGACCCAGCAATAGGGCGCGTGGGGATTGTGCGACTGGGCCCAGTCCAGCGCGGTGGCCGCATCCGACAGCTCGCCGATTCCCTGCTCGTAGACGCCCTGGCTGCGCCCCACGCCGCGGAAATTGAACCGCAGCACGGAAAAGCCGCGCGCCTTGAACATGTCGTACATCATCAGGGTGAGGGGCGTTTCCATGTGCCCGCCCCCGCGCGGGTGGGCGTGCAGGATCAGCGCCACGGGGGCCTGCGCGCTCTTGCCGGGGGAATATTTGCCTTCGATGCGTCCGGCGGGGCCGGGAATGATGACGTCGGGCATGGGCTTGAAACCGTCCTGTAAACGTATGGCCGAGTGCAGCGCTTTGGCTTTGCTCCGCGCGGGAATGGGGCTAGAACCCCCACTGCGCCGGAATACTTGACCGTGCAGGTAGGATAACTATCTCCACGGGGCAAGGCCCGCCGCGCGGGAACGAGGCGGCTCAATAGCACACCCGCGCCCGCGATTGCGAGCGCAAGGCGCGGTTGGGCGGGCGAACGGGGCGGAAGGACCGCAGGATGAAACTCAGCACCAAGGGCCGCTATGCGGTCATGGCCATCGTCGATCTCGCCTCCGCCGACGCCGGACGCCCCGTGCCGCTGGCCGACATCGCCGGGCGGCAGGAAATCTCCCTGTCCTATCTCGAACAGCTCTTCGCCAAGCTGCGCCGGGCGGGACTGGTGAAATCCGTGCGCGGTCCGGGCGGCGGCTACCGTCTCGCCCGCGCCTCCGCCGAGACCCGCATCGCCGACATCATCCTGGCCGTAGACGAGCCGGTGGACGTCACCCGCTGCGGCGGCAAGGCCAAGGGCTGCATGACCGCGGGCGCGCGCTGCCTGACCCACGACCTGTGGGACGAGCTGGGCCGGCACATCCATCTCTACCTGTCCTCGGTCAGCGTCGAGGACGTGATCGCCCGCCGCGTGGCCGGTTCGGCCTGCGGCGCGAAGCGCGACGACGCGGTTCTGGAGGCCGCCGCCGAGTGACCGTCTATCTCGACCATAACGCCACCTCGGCCATGAGGCCCGAGGCCGCCGGGGCGATGGCCGACGCGCTGAACGCGGGCGGCAATCCGTCCTCGGTCCACGCGCCGGGCCGCGCGGCGCGGGCGACGGTCGAACGCGCGCGCGAAACACTCGCGCGTCACATGAAAAAACGCGCTGAAGACATTGTTTTCACGTCAGGCGGCACCGAAGCGAACAATCTGGCCATCGCCTCGGCCAAGGCGAGCGGCGCGACCCGCCTGATCGTCTCGGCCATCGAACACGAGGCGGTCATCGAGACCGCGCAGAACTCCGGCCTGCCGGTCGAGATCTGGCCCGTGACCGGCGAGGGCGTGGTGGCGCTGAACTGGCTCGAGGACCGGCTGAAGGGCTGGGACCGGGATGCGGATGGCGTGCCCTTCGTCTGCCTGATGGCGGCGAACAACGAGACCGGCGCGATCCAGCCTGTCGAGCCTGCCGGGCTGATGGTCCGCGAGGCGGGCGGATTGCTGCATGTCGACGCGGTCCAGGCGCCGGGCAAGATGGATCTGGCCGTCACGGGCCTGGCCCATTATGTCGCCGTCTCGGGCCACAAGGCGGGCGGGCCTCTGGGCGCTGGCGCGCTGGCGCTGGACTGCGACGCGCCTCTGACCCGCCAGATGCATGGCGGCGGGCAGGAGAAGGGCCGCCGCAGCGGCACCGAGAACGTGCCCGCCATCGCCGGCTTCGCCGCCGCCCTTGACGCGGCCGCCGCCGATGAAGACCTGTGGGAGCGGCTGGCCTTCCTGCGCGATCTGGCCGAGGCGAAGATCCGCAGCCAGGCCGGTGACGCCGTGACGGTGTGGGCGGCGGGCGCCGAGCGCCTGCCCAACACGCTGTGCCTGTCCGCGCCGGGCTGGCCCAGCGAGATACAGGTGATCGCGCTCGATCTGGCCGGTTTCGCGGTCAGCGCGGGCTCGGCCTGCTCCTCGGGCAAGGTGCGCCGGTCGCGCGTGCTCGAGGCGATGGGCGCGGGGTCGGACCATGCGGGCAGCGCCCTGAGGGTCAGCTTCGGCTGGAACAATACCGAGAAAGACGCCATCGCGTTCGCGGACGCCTGGCTGGACGAGTTCGACCGCGCGCGCCCGAAAGTCCGGGCCGCCGCCGCGATCTGAAGAGTTTGAGGAAGGACGCCTGACATGCCTGCTGTCAAAGAGACCATCGAAGACGTCAAACAGCTGGAGTCCGACAAGTACAAGTACGGCTTCACCACCGAGATCGAGCAGGAGTTCGCGCCCAAGGGCCTGAATGAGGACACCGTGCGCTTCATCTCGGCCAAGAAGAACGAGCCCGAATGGATGCTCGAATGGCGTCTGGACGCCTTCCGCCGCTGGCAGCAGATGGAAGAGCCGAACTGGGCGAAGGTCGGCTACCCGCCCATCGACTATCAGGACGCGTATTACTACGCCGCGCCGAAAAACGCCGCGAAATACAAGAGCCTGGACGAGGTTCCCAAGGAGCTGCTCGAAACCTACGAGAAGCTGGGCATCCCGCTGCGCGAGGCGGAGGTCCTGCTGGGCGTGGAGGGTGCGGCCGAGACCGCCGCCGCCGCCCGCGAGACGCCGAAAGTGGCCGTGGACGCGGTGTTCGATTCGGTTTCGGTGGCGACCACCTTCAAGAAGGAGCTGGAGAAGGCGGGCGTGATCTTCATGTCCATCTCCGAGGCGCTTCAGGAGCACCCCGAGCTGATCCGCAAATATCTGGGCAGCGTGGTTCCGGTCAGCGACAACTTCTTCGCCACCCTGAACGCGGCGGTCTTCTCGGACGGCTCGTTCGTCTACGTGCCCAAGGGCGTGCGCTGCCCGATGGAGCTGTCGACCTATTTCCGGATGAACGCGCAGGGCACCGGCCAGTTCGAGCGCACCCTGATCATCGCCGACGAGGGGGCCTACGTGTCCTATCTCGAAGGCTGCACCGCGCCCATGCGCGACGAGAACCAGCTTCACGCCGCCGTGGTCGAGCTGGTCGCGATGGACGACGCGGAGATCAAGTATTCCACCGTGCAGAACTGGTGGCCGGGCGACGCGGACGGCAAGGGCGGGGTGTACAATTTCGTCACCAAGCGCGCCGACTGCCGCGGCCGGAACTCCAAGGTGAGCTGGACCCAGGTCGAGACCGGCTCGGCCATCACCTGGAAATACCCCTCCTGCATCCTGCGTGGGGACGGCAGCCAGGGCGAGTTCTACTCCATCGCGGTGTCCAACGGCCGCCAGCAGGCCGATACCGGCACCAAGATGATCCATCTGGGCAAGAACACCCGCTCGCGCATCATCGCCAAGGGCATCGCGGCGGGGCGGTCGGACCAGACCTATCGCGGGCTGGTCTCCATCCACGCCAAGGCCGACGGCGCGCGCAACTTCACCCAGTGCGACAGCCTGCTGATCGGCGATCAGTGCGGCGCGCACACCGTGCCCTACATCGAAGCCAAGAACCCCCGCGCCACGCTGGAGCACGAGGCGACCACCTCGAAACTCTCCGACGACCAGCTCTTCTACGCCCGCCAGCGCGGGCTGGACGAGGAGGCCGCCGTGGCCCTGCTGGTCAACGGCTTCTGCCGCGACGTGCTTCAGGAGCTGCCCATGGAATTCGCCGTGGAGGCCCAGAAACTGCTCGCGGTGAGCCTCGAGGGGAGCGTGGGCTAGACCCAGCGCCCCTCGCGTCTCACACCGGACACGCTCGACGAGCGACAGTATTCAGGAACGAACCGACATGCTGAAGATCACCGACCTGCGCGCCCGCCTCGACGCCGAGGACGATGCGGCCATCGAAATCCTCAAAGGGGTGAATCTCGACATTCCCGCGGGCGAGGTCCATGCCATCATGGGGCCGAACGGCTGCGGCAAGTCCACCCTGTCCTACGTGGCCGCGGGCCATGACGGCTATGAGGTCACCGGCGGCTCGATCGCGTTCGAGGGCGAGGACATCACCGAGGCCG
This sequence comes from Glycocaulis profundi, assembly GCA_007050995.1. Lineage (GTDB taxonomy): Bacteria > Pseudomonadota > Alphaproteobacteria > Caulobacterales > Maricaulaceae > Glycocaulis > Glycocaulis profundi. The sequence continues at coordinate 92,527 of VJOU01000007.1, forward strand.
AGCCCGAGGAGCGGGCCGCCAAGGGCCTGTTCCTGTCCTTCCAGTATCCGGTCGAGATTCCCGGCGTGCCGACCCTGACCTTCCTGAAGGAAGCGGCCAACGCCCAGCGCAAGGCGCGCGGGGAAGGCCCGATCAGCGCGCCTGAATTCATGAAGCTCGCGCGGGAAAACGCCGCGAAACTGGGCATTTCCAACGACATGCTCAAGCGCCCGGTCAATGTCGGATTCTCCGGCGGCGAGAAGAAACGCATGGAGATCTTCCAGGCGATGATGCTCGCGCCGAAACTCCTGATCCTGGACGAGACCGACTCCGGGCTGGACATCGACGCCCTGCGCATTGTCGCGGACGGGGTGAACGCCATGCGCGCGCCCGACCGCTCCATGCTGGTCATCACCCACTATCAGCGCCTGCTGCAGTACCTGAAGCCCGACGTCGTCCACGTGATGAGCGCGGGCCGGATCGTGGAGAGCGGCGGGCCGGAGCTGGCCGAGCAGCTCGAAGCGGAAGGCTACGACAAATATGCCACGGAGGCCGCGTAAGCCATGGCAGCGCCCGTCGCCCTGAACCCCTTCGAAGAGCGCCTGATCGCCGCCCTGCCCGATAGCGGGACGGACTGGCGCGCCCGTCTGGGCCGCCAGATCGGAACCCACGGCCTGCCCCACCGCCGGGTGGAGGAATGGAAGTGGACCGATCTGCGCGCCGCGCTGGCCAAGTCCGAGGCCGGAGCGGGCGAGCTTATCGTGAAAGGCTCGCGCGAGCCTGACGAGACCGCGCCCGTCTCCAGCGCGCCCTTCCTGCTGATGCCGCGCCTGGCCGCCGCGCTGGGCGGGGACGCCCGCGTGTTCCGCATCGGCAAGAAGCAGGACGGCCCGCTTGAGCTCGACCTGACGGTCGAGGCGGGCATGGGTCATGGCGTCGTGGTCGTGAACGTCGCCCGCGGCGTGAAGGCGGAACTGCGCGAGCGCTATCACGTCGCCCCCGGCGCGTTCGCCAACATCGCCGTCATCATCAATCTGGGCGAGGATACCGAGCTGGTCCGGCTGGTCGAGCAGGCCGACAGCGCCGAGGGTGTGCTGGTGGTCACCACCGGCGCCGAGCTGGGCGAGGGCGCCCGCTTCGATCAGACCACGCTGGGCTTCGGCGGCCGTCTGGCCCGGCTGGAGACCCATGTGGGCCATCCAGGCGAAGGCGCGGAGGTGATCCTGAACGGCGCCTACGTGCTGGGGCAGGGGCGCCATCTCGACCAGACCACCTACGTCACCCACAACGGCCCGAACGGCGTCACCCGCGAGCTGTTCAAGGGCGCGGCGCTGGCGGGCGGCAAGGGCGTGTTCCAGGGCAAGATTCATGTCGAGCGCGAGGCCCAGAAGACCGACGCGCAGATGAACCATCGCGGCATGCTGCTCGACGAGCGCGCCGAGATCGACACCAAGCCCGAGCTGGAGATCTACGCCGACGACGTGGTCTGCGCCCACGGCGCGGCGCTGGGCGCGGTGGACGCCGAGGCCCTGTTCTACATGCGCCAGCGCGGCATGACCGAGACCCAGGCCCGCGCGGTGCTGACCGAGAGCTTCCTCGCCGAGCCGCTGGACCGGCTCGCGGACGAGGATCTGAAGACCCGCTGGATGGACATGGTGCGCGGCGCGCTGAGGCCGGACGGATGAACGCGCCGGGCAGACCCGTGGCCGCGTTCGACGCCGACGCCATCCGGGCCCAGTTCCCGATCCTGTCACGGCAGGTGAACGGGCAACCTCTGGCCTATCTGGACAGCGCCGCCAGCGCCCAGAAGCCCGAGGCCGTGATCGAGGCGGTCGCCGATGTCTGGCGCTCGTCCTACGCCAACGTCCATCGGGGCCTGCACACCCTCGCCAACGAGGCCACCGAGGCTTTCGAGGGCGCGCGCGCGAAGACGGCCCGCTTCCTGGGCGCGGCCCGGCCTGAACAGATCGTGCTGACCCGCGGCGCGACCGAGGCGATCAATCTGGTCGCCAGCGCGCTGGGCCAGTCCATCAATGAGGGCGATGAAATCATCCTCTCCCAGATGGAGCATCACTCCAACATCGTGCCCTGGCACTTCCTGCGCGAACGCAGGGGCGCGGTGATCCGCTGGGCGCCCGTCACCGACGATGGCTCTCTTGATATTGAGGCTTACGAGGCGCTGTTCACAGATCGCACCAAGATCGTGGCCGTCACCCACATGTCCAACGTGCTGGGCACGGTCACGCCCGCGAAACGCCTGACCGAGATCGCCCATGCCCGCGGCGTGCCGATCCTGCTGGATGGCTCTCAGGCGGCGGTCCACGGGCACGTGAACGTCGATGAGATCGGCTGCGACTTCTATGTCTGCACCGGCCACAAGCTGTACGGCCCGAACGCCTGCGGCGCGCTCTATGCCGCCGGGGACTGGCTCGACCGCCTGCCGCCCTTCATGGGCGGGGGCGAGATGATCGCCGAGGTCAGCGAAGACGGCGTGGTCTATGCCGACGCGCCCCACAAGTTCGAGGCCGGCACCCCCGCCATCGCGGACGTGATCGGCATGGGCGCGGCGCTCGACTGGCTGACCGCGCAGGACCGCGCGGTCATCGAGGCCCATGAAAAGGCGCTGCTGAACCGCGCCACCGCCGGGCTGATGGAGATCGAGGGCGCGCGCGTGATCGGCACGACGCAAGGCAAGGGCGCCATCCTGTCCTTCGTGATCGACGGCGCGCATCCCCACGATCTGGCCCAGATCATGGACAAGTACGGCGTGGCCGTGCGCGCGGGCCATCACTGCGCCCATCCGCTGATGAAGCGCTTCGGCGTGACCGCCACCGTGCGCGCCAGCTTCGCGGCCTATTCGAACGCGGCGGATGTGGACGCCTTCCTTTCCGCATTGCGCAAGGCGCGCGCGTTTCTCATCTAGGGGACATGGACCGTCAGATGACCGATACCACCCAGACCACAGCCGAGCCGGTCGCGCGCGACGTGATCGACCTGTCCCCGCCTGCGCCAGCAGCGCCGGAGACCGGGCTGACCGCGATCCCCGAAGCGGAGGTCGCGCGCATCACCGACGACGTGGTCGCCGCCCTCAAATCCGTCTACGACCCCGAGATCCCGGTGGACATCTACGAGCTGGGCCTGATCTATCAGGTCGATCTGGAGGACGACCGGACGCTGAAGGTCGAGATGACCCTGACCGCGCCGGGCTGCCCGGTGGCCGGCGAGATGCCCGGCTGGATCCAGGAGGCCTGCGACAAGGTCGAGGGCGTGGAGCGCACCGAGGTGACGCTGACCTTCGATCCGCCCTGGACGCCCGACCGGATGACCGACGAGGCCCGGCTCCAGCTCAACATGCTCTGAAGGAGCGCCCATGACCCGCGAACGTCCCAAGGCCGTGACCCTGACCGATGCCGCCGCCGAGCGCGTGAAGGCCCTGATGGCCCGCGGCGGGCAGGGCTTCTTGCGCGTGGGCGTGAAGAATGGCGGCTGCGCGGGCATGGAATACACCATGGACTACGTGGACGCGCCCGCCGCGCTGGACGAGCGGGTCGAGGACCGGGGCGTGGAGATCGTCATCGATTCCAAGGCTCTGCTGTTCCTGCTCGGCTCCCAGATCGATTACGAGGTCACGCCGCTGCACGCGAAATTCGTGTTCCGCAATCCCAACCAGACCGACGCCTGCGGCTGCGGGGAGAGCGTGACCCTGATTCCGGCCGAACTGCGTAACTGACCCCCTTGCCCGGGGCGTCCCGCCGTCTTAGTTGATCCGTCCAGGGATCAACCAGGGACGATGTGATGAAGCTGCTGGTCTCAGCGACCTCGCCTTACGCCCGCAAATGCCGGGCGCTGATCATCGAGAAGAGTCTGGAAAAGCGGATCGCGGTGGCCGAATGCCCGCCGATGGACGATCCGGCCGAGCTTCATGCGGTCAATCCGCTGGGCAAGGTGCCCGCTCTGATCCGGGACCGCGGCCCGGCCCTGTTCGACTCCCCCGTCATCTGCGAGTTCATCGACAGCCTGGACGACGAACGCTGGATTCCGTCCGGCGGCGAAAGCCGCCTCATGGTGCTCCGCCAGCAGGCCATGGCCGACGGCATTCTCGATCTGGTCATGGGCCGCCGCATCGAGCTCAATCGCGACATCACCCTGCGCTGGCCGTTCTGGGCCGAGCGCTGGGAGGCGGCCATCGTGCGCGCGCTGGACGTGCTGGAAGCCGAGCGCAGCCATTTCGAGCGCTCCGCGGATCTGGGCGCGCTGTCGATCGGGATCGCGCTGGGCTATCTCGACCTGCGCTATCATGAGCTCGACTGGCGGGCGAGCCATCCTGGCCTCGCCGCCTTCCACGGCCGCTGGGCCGAACGCGACAGCTTCCGCCTCACGGAACCGCCGAAGGGGTGAACTGAGGCTAGGCTGAAATCAAACATGAAAAACCCCGCGGCGAAGCGCGGGGCGGGAGTTGGAAGGGCGAGGGCGGTCAGGCCGCCGCGGTCGCCTGCACGCCGTCGGTGGTCAGGCGGTTGCGGCCGGTCTGCTTGGATTTGTAGAGATTCACGTCCGCGCGCTCGATCAGCTCTTCGACCGATTCACCCAGACGGTGCTGGGACACGCCCATCGACACGGTGATGTGGCCCAGATCCTCGTTGGTGGATTTGCGCAGCAGGCGCTTGGATTCCACCGTGGCGCGGACCTTCTCCGCGATGGCCATGGCGTCGTCCAGCCGGGTCTTGGGCAGCACCACGGCGAACTCCTCGCCGCCATAGCGCGCGACCAGATGGTGGTCCTTGGAGAAGCGCGACAGGCAGGCGGCCACGAAGCGGATGATCTGGTCGCCCGTCTGATGGCCCCAGGTGTCGTTGAAGCGCTTGAAATGGTCGATGTCGCACAGGATCAGCGAGAAGTCGTCGCCCTGCAGCTCGGCGGCCCGGCGCGACTTGCGCATGGCCTCGTCGAACCGCTTGCGGTTGGCCACGCCGGTCAGGGCGTCGGTCATCGCCTCTTCGCGGACCTTTTCGAGATTGTCACGCAGCTGGTCGACCTCGCTGGAGGTCTCCTGCAGGCGGCGCTCCAGCTCGCGCGAGCGGCGCTGCATGCGCGCGGTGGCTGAAACCAGTCCCTCGACCATGCGGCGCAGGGAGCTTTCGTCCGTGGAGGTTTCCAGCGCGCCGCTGGCGCCTGCCAGCGCCTCGCCATAAGCGGCGGTGTCGCGCTCGACGTCTTCGAGTGTCCTGACCACCACGCCCAGCTCCCGGCTCATCGCTCCGCCCGTTTCGATCACGGCGTCCTGAATCCGCTTGAAGGTGAAATGGCGCTCATAGAGATCTTCGCAGAAATCGTCCTCGATGGGGCCGCCGCGGGCGATGCGCTCCTGCAGGGCCTCGCACAGTTCGGGGATGGAATCGGAGGCATAGCTCACCCAGACCGCGTAGTTCTGCGGGGTGGGCGCGACGCCGTGCTCGGCCATCAGCGCCAGCGCGGTCCGCGCCAGCTCGATGCCCTCGGGCGTGTGAAGACGACCATTCACCGTTGTATCCCCGCCGATTCTGCCGCGTCCGCGTTTTGCGAATGCGGTGACTTCGTTTCACGGACTTTAGGGCCGCGAATGGAAACACCCGGTAAACGCGATCAGATTTTTCGGGGTTTCAGGGCGATTTTCAGGCCAGGGCGGAGCGCAGGAGAAAATCGGGAACATGGTCCCCGAAGCCCTCGGCGACGTCGGAATCATCCTTGTCCTGCCGGGGCTTGGGCGCGTCCTTGCGGCCCGCGCCGCCGCGGGAGCGGCGCCGGGGGGCGGACTTTTCCCTGGTGGGTTCCGCCTGTTCCGGTTTCGGCTCGGGCTTCGCCTCGGAAGAAGGCTCTTTCGCCTTCTGGTTGTCGGGCTTGGTCAGTCCGCCCAGATCCAGCGTCTCGGGCTCGCTGCCGATATGCTTGATGACCGCAGCCAGGGACTTGGAGTCCTCGGGGCCCACTACGGAGACCGATTCCCCTTTCAGGCCCGCGCGGCCCGTCCGGCCGATGCGGTGGACGTAGTCGTCCGGCGAGCGGGGCAGGTCGTAGTTGAACACGTGGCTGACCGCGGGGATGTCCAGCCCGCGCGCGGCCACGTCGGACGCCACCAGGATGCGCACGGCGCCGGACTTGAACTCGTCCAGGGTCTGCGTGCGCAGCGACTGGGCCAGATCGCCATGGATCGGGGCGGCGGAGAAGCCGTGACGCTGCAGCGAGCGGGCGACCACGTCCACGTCGCGCTTGCGGTTGCAGAACACGATGCCGTTCTTCACGCCCTCGCGGTTGATCGCGGCGCGCAGGGCGGCCCGCTTGGATTTGGGCGAGCCGTCCGAGACCTTCACGAGGTACTGCGTGATCGTCTCGGCGGTCTGCGCGGGGCGGGAGACCTCGACCCGTTCGGGATCCTTGAGGAAGGTGTTGACCAGTCGCACGATCTCGTTGGGCATGGTCGCCGAGAAGAACAGGGTCTGGCGGCGCGGCGGCACCATCTTGAAGATGCGTTCGATGTCGGGGATGAAGCCCATGTCCAGCATGCGGTCGGCTTCGTCCACCACCATGATCTGGATGTCGGTGAGCAGGATCTTGCCCCGCTCGCAGTGGTCCAGGAAGCGACCGGGCGTGGCGACGAGCACGTCCGCGCCCGAGTTCAGGATCTTCTCCTGCGGGCCGTAGGACACGCCGCCGATCAGCAGCGCCATCGTCAGCTTGGTGTTCTTCGAATAGGTCGTGAAGTTCTCAGCGACCTGGGCGGCCAGTTCGCGCGTGGGGCACAGGATCAGAGAGCGCGGCATGCGCGCCTTGGCCCGTCCGCGCGACAGCCGTTCGATCAGGGGCAGGGTGAACGACGCGGTCTTGCCCGTGCCGGTCTGCGCGATGCCCAGCACGTCGCGACCGGTCAGGGCGACCGGAATGGCGCCCTGCTGGATCGGCGTGGGGGTCTCGTAGCCCGCGTCCTTGACGGCGGAGAGCACCTTGGGGCTCAGGCCCAGATCGTCGAAAGTCATGCGCCTCGCTGACGCGCCGACCGCCTTCGGCCGGCGTCTTCTCATGGTTGAAGGCTGGGGCGGAGCTCCGCACCCGGCGATGGCGCGCAACATAGGCGCACGGCGCGGCCTGTCAACGCAAGGCCGCGCCGTGCTGACGCTTACGTGTTCGCCTGTGGCTTAATGGCGATAGCCGTACTCGCCGTTGGCGATCTCCTCGGCATAGCGTTCGGCGAGCAGGGCCTGCCGGGAGGTGAGGTCCTGGACCTCGCCGCCGATGGCCACCGCGCGCACTCCGCTGAGCACTTCCAGCGGATCGCCGTCCCACACCACCACGTCCCCGGCATAGCCTTCGGCCAGCGCGCCATAGGTCTCGCCCACGCCGTAGATTTCCGCCGGGGTCAGGCTGATCGCCCGGAAGGCGTCCTCCCATTCAGCCCCGTGAGCCACCGCGTTGCCCGCGTGCTGGCGCAGCAGGCGGACGTTGAAATAGAGGTCCGCGCTGACCGTGGTGTAGGCGGTCTGCACGCCCGCCGCGTGCAGCCGGGCCGGGCCGTCAAGCCGGGCGGCCAGCACGTCGAACGAGGCAGGCAGATTGCGCAGCGGGTCGAGGATGACCGGGATGCCGGCTTCGGCCAGCTCGTCGGCCACCATCCAGGCTTCCCCGCCGCCCGAAACGATCAGGCGCAGGGCGTTGTTGGCGTCGGCGAAGGCGATGGCCCGTCGGATGTCGGCGGCGCGCTCGACCTGCATCACGATGGGGATTTCCCCGCGCGAGGCGTCGACCAGGGCCGCGGCGTCGAAACGGTTGATGGCGTCGCCCTCGTGGTGGGACATGAAGCGCCCCGGATAGAAGCGGGCGTCCTCGAAGGCCGCGCGAAGGAAGGCCCAGGCCGCCGCCCGCGAGCCGCCCGCCGTGTTCGCGCCCGACTGGGACATGTCCACGAACAGGAATTCACGCGCCGCGAACAGGCTGTCCTCGGCCCCCGACGTGTCGGCCAGCGCGCCGCGCCCGCCGATGATGGCCGGGCCGGTGGACGGATAGACCGCGAAGCGGGTGATCCCGCCCTGCCGGGCTTCGGGGATGTGCGCCCCGTTGGGGTTGAAGGCGTCCGCCACGTCGATGGACGCGGTGAAGCTCGCCTCGTTCGCGGCGGTGTCGGACGTGTTCGCCTCCAGACCCACCTCGATCAGGCCCAGCTGGGTGTGGGGATGGAACAGGCCCGGCGTGATCCATCCGCCATCGGCGTCGATCACCTCGAACCCGGCGGGGGCTTCGAGATCAGCGCCGATCTCGGCGATCTCGCCGCCGCGGATGATCACCGTGCCGTTCTCGATGACGCCCGCCTCGGTGTTGGTCACGATGCGCCCGTTGGTGACCGCGAGGTCCTGGGCGAGGGCGGGAGCGGTCGCCGCGGCGGCCAGGGCGAAGGCTGAAATATAGGCTCGCATCACTGCACTCCCTGTCCGGGCTGGCCAAGTCTGAAGTCGCTGACGGGGCGGACAGCCGGGTCGGCGCGGTCGAACATCAGCGCGCCGTCGATATAGACCTGATCGGCCACCGCGTAGGTCGACAGCGGATGATCGGACCAGATCACCACGTCCGCCCGCCGGCCGGGTTCCAGAGAGCCGGTCTCGTCCTCGATGCCCAGCGCCCGGGCGGCGTTGCCGGTGAACCAGCTGACCGCCTCGCCGTCGGTGATCTCCAGACCCAGCCTGCGGCCCGCGCCCAGCGCCTTGGCGACTTCCTGGTTGAGCCGCTGGATGCCCAGCGCGTCGTCCGAGTGGATCAGCGCGCACGCGCCGTAGGAGTGCGTGATCGGCAGGTTTTCCTGAATGGAATCGTAAGCTTCCATCTTGAACCCGCCCCAGTCGGCCCACACCGCCGCGCAGGTGTCCGATTCCCGGAGCAGGTCGCCGATCTTGTAGGCCTCCACCGCGTGGTGGAAGGTGTGGACGTGGTATCCGAACTCCTCGGACATATCGAGGATCAGCGCCATTTCGTCCGCGCGGTAGCAGTGCATCTGGATCAGGATCTCCCCGTCCAGCACGCCCATCAGCGTGTCGAGCTCGAAATTGCGGGTCGGGGCGGTGGCGTCCGCGTCGCCCGCGTCCCAGTAGCGGTTCCACGAATTGCGGTACTCCACCGCGCGCTGCCACGCCTCGCGGTAACCGGCCATGTTGCCCATGCGGGTGGCGGGGCCCGAGCGTTGGCCGTAGACCCGCTTGGGATTCTCCCCGCAGGCCATTTTCAGGCCATAGGGCGCGTCGGGGAATTTCATCCCCTGCACCGTGCGCGAGGGCACGTTGCGCAGGGTCACGCCGCGGCCGCCGAACAGATTGGCCGAGCCGGGCAGGATGTGCAGCGTGGTGATGCCGCCCGCCAGCGCATGGTCGAAGCCGGGATCCTGCGGCCACACGCCATGCTCGGCCCAGACCTCGGCAGTCACCGGGGAGACCGCTTCGTTGACGTCGCTGTGCGCGCGGGTGCTGGGCGAGGCGCCCACGCCCAGATGCGAGTGCACGTCGATCACGCCGGGGGTGACGTAACGGCCCGTGCCGTCGACCTCCGTCGCGCCCTCGGGCAGGGCCAGATCGGCGCCGACCAGCGCGATCCGGCCGTCCTGCATCAGGACGTCCGCGTTCTCCATCTCGCCGCCGACGCCGTCGAACACGGTCGCGCCGCGGATCAGCACGGTGTCGGAGGGGAAGGGCGCGTAGGTGGAGGGGTAGGGGTCGGCGGCGTAGCGCACCAGCCCGTTCTCGTCCCGGTCGCGGGCATTGCCGTTGTCACGGGCCTCCGCCCGCCGCTCGGCGCGTTCCTGGGACGTCTCGCGCGCGGTGTCCTCCGCGGGCTCGGTGCTCGCGCCGTTCGTGCCGTCGCACGCGGCCAGAGCGAGCGCCGTCACGGCGGCGCCGGCCGCCATCAAGGCTTTCCTGGTCAAAGTCCCTCTCCCCGATACTGCTCGATCCGCCTGTGCACGGATGAATCGCGGGCCAGCGTGGGAAAAATGCCGGGGCAGGGGAAGGCGTTATTGTGTAACGGGCGCGGCCCCATGCGGGCGCAGGCGGCCTCACGTTGCCGTGAGGGGGCGACTCACACGTCCAGCGCTTCCACGAAGGGCGCGTTCTCCTGGATGAACTGGTAGCGCAGCTCGGGCTTGCGGCCCATCAGGGTCTCGACCAGCCGGTCCGCGTCCTCGCCGAAATCCTCCACCGTCACGCGGGCCAGCGAGCGGGTCTCGTGGGCCATGGTGGTGGATTTGAGCTGGGTCGGGGTCATCTCGCCCAGACCCTTGAACCGGCCCACGTCCGCCTTCTTGCCCTTGAAATCGTCTTTGAGGATGCGGTCGAGCTCGGCGTCGTCCTTGGCGTAGAGCGTCTTGGCGCCCTGCGTGACGCGATAGAGCGGCGGCTGGGCCATGAACAGGCGGCCCGCCTTGATGAGCGCAGGCGTGAATTTGTAGAAGAAGGTCGCCAGCAGGGCGGCGATGTGCGCGCCGTCCACGTCCGCGTCGCACATGATGATCACGCGCTCATAGCGCAGATCGTCCAGATCGAAGCGCGAGCCCGGCTGGGTGCCCAGCGCCAGCATCAGGTCGGAGATCTCCTGGTTGGCGGCGATCTTGTCGGGCGTGGCGCTGGCCACGTTCAGGATCTTGCCGCGCAGGGGCAGGATGGCCTGGGTGCGCCGGTCGCGCGCCTGCTTGGCGGAGCCGCCCGCGGAATCCCCCTCCACCAGGAAGATTTCCGTGCCCTCCGCCTCGGTGCGCGAGCAGTCCGCCAGCTTGCCCGGCAGGCGCAGGCGGCGCGAGGCGGTCTGGCGCTTGACGTCCTTCTCCCGCTTGCGCTTCAGGCGCTCGTCGGCGCGCTCGATGGCCCATTCGATCAGGCGCGTGGCGTCTTTCGGGCGGCCCGCCAGCCAGTGATCGAACCGGTCGCGTATGGCCGCTTCGACCAGGCGCTGGGCCTCGGAGGTGGAGAGCCGGTCCTTGGTCTGGCCCTGGAATTCGGGGTCGCGCAGGAAGATCGACACGATCGCGCCCGCCCCGCCCATCACGTCGTCGGGCGTGATCTGACCGGCCTTCTTGATGTTCGACAGGTCCGCATAGGCCTTCAGGCCCTTGGAGATCGCCGCGCGCAGCCCCTGTTCGTGGGTGCCGCCCTGGGGGGTGGGCACGGTGTTGCAGTAGCTGTGCGAGAAGCCGTCATGCTCGCCGAACCCGTTCGCGGAGAAGGCAACCGCCCATTCCACCGCGCCCATGCGCCCGTCGCGCTCGACCCGGCCCGAGAACGCCTCGGCCACCAGGTTCGCGCCCTCGGTCAGTTCCTTGAGCCGGTCGGCCAGACCGCCGGGGAAGGACAGCACCGCCTCGGCGGGCGTCTCGGTGCCCGCGACCATCGCCTCGGGGCAGCGCCAGCGGATCTCGATGCCGCGGCGCAGATAGGCTTTCGCCCGGGCCATGGCGAACAGGCGCGCGGGTTTGAAGTGCAGGCGCGGGCCGAAAATCTCCGCGTCCGGCTTGAAGCGGATCTTGGTGCCGCGGCGGTTGGGGACCGAGCCGATCTTTTCGACCGGCCCCTGCGGCACGCCGCGCTCATAGGCCTGGGCCCACAGCGTGCGCTCGCGCGCGACCTCGACCTCGACCCGTTCAGACAGCGCGGCGACCACCGAGATGCCCACCCCGTGCAGGCCGCCCGCGGTCTGATAGGCCTTGTCGGAGAACTTGCCGCCCGCGTGCAGGGTGGTCATCACCACCTCCAGCGCGGACTTGTCGGGGAATTTGGGGTGCGGGTCGACCGGGATGCCGCGGCCGTTGTCGCCCACGGTGACGAAGCCGTCCTCGTCCAGCGTGACCTCGATCCGGTCCGCCCAGCCCGCGACCGCCTCGTCCATGGAGTTGTCCAGCACCTCGGCGAACAGGTGGTGCAGGGCGCGCTCGTCGGTGCCGCCGATATACATGCCCGGCCGCTTGCGCACCGGCTCGAGACCTTCCAGCACCTCGATGGAGCTGGCGTCATAGCCGGTCTGCGAGGGCGCGGCGGGCGAGGGGGCCGGCGTCGTCGCCTGAGGCGCGGGCGTCGCCGCCTTGGGCGCTGGCGCGGGTTCAGGCGCCGCCGCGGGGGCGGGCTTCGGAGCGGGCTTGGGCGCGGGCGCGCCGCCGCCGAACAGGTCGTTTTGCGAATCGTCAGCCATCACCGCCCAACTTGCCCCAGCCGAGCCCGCTTGGGGAGGGCGCAGGCGCAGGGGAAGCCGCGCCCGTCAGCCGCGCCAGCGGCGGCCCGTGCGGCACTGGGCGAGCTGGCCGTCATAGCGGCGGGCGTTGGCCTCGACCTGCGTGGCGACGTTCTGCAGCCAGCCCTTGGAGTGGTGGGTGCCGCGGTTATAGCCGCCATGGCCCTCGTGATAGGCGAAATACAGATTGCGCGGATCGTTCAGCCCGATGCCGGATATCTGGCGGCTCTTGGCGGCGTACCAGCCGATGAAGTCCACCGAGTCCGCGAAATTGGTCCGGCTGGCGCCGCGCCGTCCGGTGTCGCGCTGATACCACGACCAGGTGGTGTCCAGCGCCTGGGAATAGCCCCGGGCGGTGGAGGGGCGTCCGCGCGGAATGAACCCGAGCATCTTGCGCCGCGGCGGCCGGGCGTTCCGCACGAAGCTGGATTCCTGGCGCACGAAGGCGAGCTGGGTGCCGGGGCTGATCCCCCAGCGGGATTCGGTGCGCTGGGTCGCCCGGTGCCAGGACCGGTTCTCCTGCATGATCATGCAGGCGTCGGCGGTCTGGCTGGGCGCGCGCGTGCCGCACGCGGCGAGCGTCAGCGAGGCCAGGGCGAGACAGGCGAGCAGGACAGGGCGCATGGCCCTATCTGTCGCTCCGACATGGTTAAAGGCGGGTGAAAGCGCTGCCCTGATCGCAGACATGAAAGGGCCAGCGCCGGTGCGTCACGGCGCTGGCCCATGTGTCTTCGCCGTCGGTGCATGGGGTCAGGACAGGGAAGACGATCCCTGTATGCCATATGCAACCATCACGTGCAACTAAAAATATGCACGTAAAAGTTTTAGAACGTCATCCTCAGCACGAGCCGCGCGACGTGGCGGATGAATTCGTCCCGCACGTCGGCGTCGTAGGCGAAGGTGAAGGTGGTGTAGTCCGAGCCCGCCGTCAGGCCCAGGCCGAGCAGCGCGCCCGAGCCGGGCAGGGTGTTGGACCTGAGCGTGAACGGATTGCCGTCCTCGCCGAACCGGGCTGTGGTTTCGGTCCCCGTGCTGCCGAAGTCGGAGCGGTAGCCCACCCGCAGGCTGGGCGACCACCAGGAGCGGTCGCTGCCGAAGCGGCGGGCGATGGTGGTGGTCACGCCGCCGGTGAACGCGGTCGAGGTGCGCGAATCCACCCAAAGGGCGAGATCGCCGTTGTCGGAATTGTCGGCGGTCTCGTTATAGGCGCCCTCGAACAGGGTCAGGTAGGTCAGCGACGCCTCGGGGCGGACGATCCACCGGCCGAAGCCGAAATCGCGCCCCACCTGCGCGGAGGCCGAGGCGTGCCAGCCGGTCCACTCGGCGGTGTTGACCGCGGCGAAGTCGCCGATGGCGATACGGCGTTCGCTTTCATAGCGGTCCACGCCCAGTCCCAGCGAGACCGAGGCGTCGAACCCGCCCACGTCCATCGCCGCATAGGTGCCCATCTGGCCCGACAGCGCGACCATGGGCTCGTGGTTCAGGCCAACCGTGTCCACTTCGCTGGCCGAGCCCACGAAGCTCACGCCCACCGCGTAGAGCGGACCCACCGGACGGTCGATGCCCACCGCCAGGCCGAAGCCCTGACCGCGATATCCCGGTCCGAAGGCGCCGCCCGAACGGTCCGCGTAATAGCCGAATTCCTGGATCCAGATGCCCGCAAGCTCGTCCGGCGCCATGCGCGCGTTGCGCAGGCGTTCGGACAGCGCGCCGGACGCGGCGTCATTGTTGGCCATGGCGAACTGGATCGCGCTCGCGGCGTATTCGGGCAGCAGCGAATCATAGGCGCGGAAGAAGTCTTCCTGCGTGCGGATCGCCGCGATGGCCGCGCCCAGGCTTTCGAGATTGTCGAAGGCGGCGAGCGTGGCCTCGTAGGCGGCCGACCGGCCTTCGCCCAGTCCCAGCTCGTCGGCGGTCTTGCGGTTCAGCGTCAGCACGAGCGCGTTCTCGTCGCTCTCGCTGCGGCTGATCTCGGCATTGTACAGGAAGGGCGCGTCCGAAGCCGTCAGCACCGTCTCCTCGTTCTCGATGGTCAGCGTCCCGGCGGCCAGAATGTCGAATTCCCGGCCCGCGCCGACCAGTTCGGAAAGGGAGATGAACAGATCCGAACCCTCGGCGAAGCTGATCTCGTCAGAGGCGCGGATGATCGGCCCGTCATAGGCCTGATTGTTCAGCACCAGATCCAGGATCGCCCCATCGCCCAGATCCGCGCGGGTGATCTCGGTGGTCTGGTTGCCGCCGAGACGGAGCTGGGCGTCGTCCACGGTGATCGAGAGGCGACCGTCGCCTGAATCGATCGCGCCGGTGAAGGTCGCGTCGCGCAGCACGAACACGTCCTCGCCATCGCCGAAATAGACGTCGCCGGCCATGATGCCCGCCTCGATGCGGAGCTCGTCATCGCCCGAACCGAACAGGATGTCGCCGCGGATGACGGGCGTGGGGGCGGTCTCGTCCTCGTCCACCTCGGCGAGGCGCTGATGAATGGACAGGCCGGACGTCATCGCCCTCGCGTCGACGGCGATGGTTTCGACCTCGCCCTCGAAATCGCTGGAGAGGCTGACCAGCGTCGTCGTGATCGAGCCGGTGTTCAGCAGGCTTTCCACCGAATCCGATTCGATGAGGATCGCCGTGGCCGCGGTTCCGCCGCCTGCGATCTGGGCGTTTATCTGCCCGGAATTGTCGATCCGCCTGACGTCGGCGCCGGACTCCACGGCGAGCGCGGTCGCGGTCGCGGTCATGTGACGGTCGTCCGCGAAGCCGTCTTCCTCGAACCCGGCGACGCCCTGCGCTTCGATGGTGCCGGTGTTGGTGATCGAATCCGCCTGCGCGCCCGCGCCGAAGCGGACCGCGGTGGAATCAGCGTCATAGGCGGCTGAGCGGATGGTGCCGGTGTTTTCGAACCCGTCGCCCTGCAGGATGACCGCGACGATGTCGCCGCTTGCGTCCCGTCCCGCGATGAGCACCGCGTTCGCGTCCACGCCGTCGAAGATGCCCGACGCGTTGATGGTGCCGTCATTGACGACCGCGTAGCCGCGTTCCACCAGAATGGGATCGGCGTCTTCGTCCACTTCGCCTTCTTCGTCGACGGGCTGGGTCTCGTAGCTGACTTCGCCCAGAACCACGTCCGAAGTCGCGTTCTCTCCGGGACGGATCTCGAGAGCCGCCGCCGAGCCGGCCTGGACGATCTGGCCCGCGCCCTGACTGTCTCTCTGACCGGCCACGAAGACGCCGTTCACGATCGAGCCGCGGATGGCGATGGTGGCGTCGGACAGGCGGCCGTCCTCGGGGATGCCGTTGCCGTCTTCGCCGATCTCGTTTTCCTTGAGGATCTCGAACAGAGCCGCGCTGACGCGGTCGCTGATCCTGAAGCCCCGGGCCGTGACTCCGCCGGTGATCCGCAGGCCGCCGCCGATGTCGCCTTCGGTGACGATGGCGCTGCCGCCGGGGCTTACGACGGACACGGTCGCGATGTTCACGTCTCCCGACACGTCGTCCTCGATGGACAGGCCGCGCGAGTTTTCACCCGTCACGGAGATGTTCCCGCCCACGGAGATGTCGCCGTCCACGGGCGCGGCGATCCGCATCCCGTAGGAATCCTGACCGGTCACGTTGATGGTGCCGTTGATGGTCACGTCGCCGGTGAACGCGGACTGGCCGGACTGGGGCGCGCCTGAGCCATCCACCTCGCCGACCAGCAGGCCGGTCTTGCCCGTCTCGTCGGTGTAGGAATCGATGGGCGAATCCAGTCCGGGCGCCGCGTCGTCCGTCTCTTCAGGGCCCAGGCGGATGGTGCCGCCATGCGCGATGGCGCTTTCCACGCCGCCCAGGGCCTGGACGCCGACCGCGCCATCCACGCCGTCAATGGCGATCAGGGCCCCGGTGTTGGTGGTCAGTTCATTGTCGGAGTCCACGACGACGGCAGGGCCAGGATTGTTCAGCGTGACGCGGCCTGACGAAGTGATGACCACGTCGTCGCCGATCTCCGATGTCCGGACCTGGGTGGAGCGCTCGTCGTCGATCTCCTCTTCGGCCCAGGCCGGAACAGAGATGAAGGCGGCGACAGAGGCTGCGGCGAGAAGGCGGCGGCGCATCAGATACCCTCCGGGGTGCGGTGGTCGTCCGGCGGGGGGCCGGTCGCAGGTCAAACGCTTCTAACCGATGGTTCGCCGGGCGTCGACCGGCTGGCAAGCCCCGCGCCGCTTTGTAATGCAGTGGGGCGCGGCATGAAAAAAAGGCCGGCCCCGGTGAGGGGCCGGCCAGGATCGGAATTCGCCCGGGAGGAGTGGGCGCTCCGTATTCAGTCGGTTGGGGTCAGCACTTGTAGTAGAGGTCGAACTCCACCGGGTGGGGGTGGTGCTCGATCCGGCTGACCTCTTCCATCTTCAGCTCGATGTAGGCGTCGATCTGGTCGTCATCCATCACGCCGCCCTTTTTCAGGAAGTCGCGGTCGGCATCGAGATTCTCGAGCGCCTCGCGCAGGTTGCGCGACACGGTGGGGATGTCTTTCAGCTCTTCAGGCGGCAGGTCGTACAGATCCTTGTCCATCGCGTCGCCGGGATGGATCTTGTTCTCGATGCCATCGAGGCCCGCCATCATCAGCGCGGCGAAGGTCAGGTAGGGATTGCCCGCGGCGTCCGGGAAGCGCACTTCCAGTCGCTTGGCCTTGGGCGAGCTGACGTGGGGGATGCGGATCGAGGCCGAGCGGTTGCGCGACGAATAGGCCAGCAGGACCGGCGCCTCGTAGCCGGGCACCAGACGCTTGTAGGAGTTGGTCGAGGCGTTGGCGAAGGCGTTGATCGCGCGGGCGTGCTTGATGATGCCGCCGATGTAATGCAGGCACATGTCCGACAGGTCGGCGTATTTGTCGCCCGCGAACAGCGGCTTGCCGTCCTTCCAGATCGACTGGTGCACGTGCATGCCCGAGCCGTTGTCGGCATAGACCGGCTTGGGCATGAAGGTGGCGGTCTTGCCGTAGGCGGCCGCGACCTGATGGACGATGTACTTATAAAGCTGCATCCGGTCGGCCATGGTGGTCAGCGTGGAGAACTTCATCCCCAGCTCGTGCTGGCTCGGCGCGACCTCGTGGTGGTGCTTTTCCGGCTCCAGGCCCAGCTCGCGCATCACCGCGAGCATTTCGGTGCGGTAGTCCTGGCCCGAATCGATGGGCGGGACGGGGAAGTAGCCGCCCTTCGGCCCCGGACGGTGGCCCAGATTGCCGCCTTCGATGGCCTTCCCCGAATTATAGGGGCCTTCCTCGGAGTCCAGCATGTAGCCGGTGTTGTTCTGCTGGGTGGTCCAGCGCACGTCGTCGAACACGAAGAACTCGGCCTCGGGGCCGAAGAAGACCGTGTCGCCGATGCCCGAAGAGGCGAGATATTTCTCGGCCCTCTTGGCGGTGGTGCGCGGGTCGCGGTTGTAGGGCTCGCCGGTGGACGGCTCGAGCACGTCGCAGAACAGGACGAGCGTGTCTTCCTGGAAGAAGGGGTCGATGAAGGCGCTGGAGGTGTCGGGCATCAGCACCATGTCGGACTCGTTGATGGCCTTCCAGCCATTGATCGAGGAGCCGTCGAACATCTGCCCGTCCTCGAAGAAGTCCTCGTCCACGAGCGATTTGTCGAAGGTCACGTGCTGGAGCTTGCCGCGCGTGTCGGTGAAGCGCAGATCGACGTAATCGATCTCGTCGTCTTTGATTTTCTTCAGGATTTCGTCGGACATGGGATCCCTCGGGTTCTGCAGGCTAGGGTTATGGTTGTGGCTCTAGAGCGCGTCGTCGCCGGTCTCGCCGGTGCGGATGCGGATGGCCGTCTCGATGGGGATGACGAAGATCTTGCCGTCGCCGATCCGCCCGGTCTGGGCCGCGTTCTGGATGGCCTCGATGGCGGCGTCCACGCGACCGTCGGGCACGACCAGCTCGACCTTGATCTTGGGCAGGAAGTCCACGACGTATTCCGCGCCCCGGTACAGCTCGGTATGGCCCTTCTGGCGGCCGAAGCCTTTGGCCTCGGTCACGGTCAGCCCCTGAAGGCCGACCTCCTGAAGCGCCTCCTTCACGTCGTCCAGCTTGAACGGCTTTATGATCGCTTCGATTTTCTTCATGGGGCGTGCCTCCGTTCGTTGGGCACGCTAGCGTGCACATTTTCCGCCTCAAGGCGAACACGAACCCGCCCGCTGCGTCCCGCGCCGGGCGCCCGTCAGAAAGGCACGTCTGCCCGATGATGAAGCACCCCAGCGATCTCGCGGTCCTGACCACGGACGCCATGGCCCGCGCCGACCGGTTCGCGGTGGAGCGCGGCGTCAGCGGCGAGACGCTGATGGAGGCTGCGGGCCGGGCCTGCGCCGAGGCGATCATGGACCGCTGGGCGCCGCGTCCCGCCGCCGTGCTGTGCGGGCCGGGGAACAATGGCGGGGACGGCTGGGTGATCGCGCGGCTGCTGAAGGCTGAGGGCTGGCCGGTGACGGTCTTCGCCATGACGCAGCGCGACGCCCTGACAGGCGATGCCGCCGCGATGGCCGCGCGATGGACCGGCGAGGTCCGCGATCTCGCCGCCTTCGATCCGGCCCGCTTCGGCCTCGCCGTGGACGCCCTGTTCGGCGCGGGCCTGTCGAGACCGCTGGAGGGCGATGCCGCCCGCGCCGCGGCGCTGTGCGCGGACGCCGCGATTCCCCTCATGGCCGTGGACGTGCCCAGCGGCCTCCACGGCGACCGGGCCCGAGCCGACGGCCCGGCGTTCTCGGCCGACCTCACCGTCACCTTCCACGCCCTCAAGCCCGCCCACCTGCTCTGGCCCGCGCGCGGCGCGTGCGGACGGATCGCGCTGGCCGATATCGGCATCCCCGAAGGCTGGCAGGCCGAGGCGCAGCCCTGCGCGGCGATCAACGATCCCGCCCTGTGGCCCGACCTGCCCCCGCCTGAGCCCGGCGACACCCACAAGCATCGCCGCGGGCGGCTGTGCGTGCTCGCGGGCGGGGCGGGGGCCACCGGCGCGGCCCGGCTCGCCGCGGCGGCGGGGCTGAAGGCGGGCGCGGGCTTCGTGACCCTGCTCTGCCCGCCATCCTCGCTGATGGAGGCCGCCATCGCTTCGCTCGCCGTGGTGACGAAGAAGATCGCCCGCGATCAGGACTTCGGCGAGACGCTGTCTGCCGCCCGGGCCCAGGCCGCCGTGCTCGGTCCGGGCGCAGGCACGGGGCAGGGGACGCGCGACCGGGTTCTGCAGGCCCTCGTGGCCGGCATCCCGCTGGTGCTCGACGCCGACGCCCTGACCGTGTTCGAAGACGATCCGGACACCCTGTTCGCCGCCCTGCATGGAACCTGCGTCCTGACCCCCCATGAGGGCGAGTTCGAGCGCCTCTTCCCCGGCCTTTTGAAAAGCTCCCTGAACCGCATCGAGGCCGTCCGCGCCGCCGCGGGCCGGGCCGGGGCGGTGGTGGTCCTGAAGGGCCCCGCCACCGTCATCGCCAGCCCCTCCGGCGAAGCGCGGATCAACGTCCACGCCTCGCCCCGGCTGGCGACCGCGGGCACGGGCGACGTGCTGGCGGGCCTGATCGGCGCGCTGCTGGCGCGCGGGGCGGACGCGGTCGACGCGGCCTGCGCCGCGGTCTGGCTGCATAGCGATGCGGGCCGGGCGATGGGGGCGGGGGAGACGGCCGAGGACCTGCTCGCCCGTCTGCCCGGCGCGTTCCGGCGTCTGAGCGCCGCGCGCGGCCGCGCCGCTGCGCTTGAACGGCTCGCGGCGCCCCCGAGGCGGTAGCCGAGCGGGGCGGGCGCGGCTATACGCTGGTCCTCCCGCCATTTGACCGAACTTTTCCCAGAACCACGCGAGCGCCATGTCCGACAAGCAAGAGCCCACGGAGTCCTCCGAGGACATCCTCTCGAACATGAGCCAGACCGACCGCGAAGCGCTGGATTTCCACAGCGCCTGGCCGGCGGGCAAGCTGGCGCTCCTGCCCACCAAGCCCATGTCCACCCAGCGCGATCTCGCGCTGGCCTATTCGCCCGGCGTCGCCGCGCCGGTGCGCGCGATCCATCAGAACCCCGACGCGGTGTATGACTACACCTCCAAGGCCAACATGGTCGGGGTCGTCTCCAACGGCACGGCCATTCTGGGGCTGGGCAATCTGGGGCCGCGCGCGTCCAAGCCGGTGATGGAAGGCAAGGCGGTGCTGTTCAAGCGCTTCGCCGACATCGATTCCTTCGACATCGAGGTGAACTACACCGATCCTGACCGCTTCATCGACTGCGTGGCCGGGTTCGGCGACACGTTCGGCGGCATCAATCTCGAAGACATCAAAAGTCCCGAATGCTTCGAGATCGAAGCGCGGCTCCGCGAACAGCTCGACATCCCCGTCTTCCATGACGACCAGCACGGCACGGCGATCATCGCCGCGGCGGGCCTGATGAACGCCTGCCACCTGACCGACAGGAAGATGGAGGAGATCCGCGTCGTGCTGATCGGCGCAGGCGCGGCGGGCCTGTCGGTGCTCGAGCTGATCAAGTCGCTGGGCGTGCAGGACGAGAACGTCACCGTCATCGACGTGGAAGGCGTGGTCCACACCGATCGGAAGGATCTGCATCCGCGCGTCGCGAAGCATGCGCGCAAGACCCGTCTGCGCACGCTTGAAGACGCGATGGCGGACGCCGACGTGATGCTGGGGCTCAGCGCGGGCGGCATCGTCACCCCCGCCATGGTCAAGTCCATGGCCCGCGACCCCATCATCTTCGCCATGGCCAACCCCACCCCCGAGATCATGCCCGATCTGGTCCGTGAGGTGCGTTCGGACGCGATCATGGCTACGGGCCGGTCTGATTTCCCCAATCAGGTCAACAACGTGCTGGGCTTTCCTTACATCTTCCGCGGGGCGCTCGACGTGCGCGCGACCACGATCAACGAGGAGATGAAGCTCGCCGCCGCCCACGCGCTGGCCGATCTGGCGCGCACCGACGTGCCCGACGAGGTCTCCACCGCCAACAAGACCTCCCAGCTCAGATTCGGCCGGAACTACATCATTCCCTCGCCCTTCGATCCGCGCCTGATCTCCTGGGTGCCGCCCTATGTGGCGAAAGCCGCCGTGGACACCGGCGTGGCGCGCATCGCGATGGAGGACGAGCACACCTATCGCCGCGCGCTCGCCCGGCGCCTCGACCCCACCGCGGCGCTCCAGCAGCGCATCACCGACGCCATCAAGGCCGAGCCGAAACGCATCGTGTTCGCCGAGGGCGAGGAGCCCAGCGTCATCCGCGCCGCCCACGCATTCCAGTCCCAGGGGCTGGGCCATGCGGTTCTGGTCGCGCGCGAGAACGTGGCGAAAGCCAACATGCGCGAGCTGGGCCTGCCCGAGGACGGGCTGGAGATCTGGAACGCGCGCCTGTCCGACCGCAATCCCGAATATGTCGACTTCCTGTACGAGCGCATGCAGCGCAAGGGCTATCTGCGCCGGGACGTCCAGCGTCTGGTCAACAACGACCGCAACGTCTTCTCCGCCTGCATGCTGCGCTTCGGCGACGCGGACGGGATGGTCACGGGCGTGACGCGCCACTTCACCAACACGCTGGCCGACGTGCGGCTGGTGCTCGACGAGGCGCCCGGCGGGCGGCTGATCGGGCTGTCCATCGCGCTGGCGCGGGGGCGGACCATCGTGGTCGCCGACACCAACGTCACCGAGTTCCCCGACGCCTCCCAGCTCGCCGACATCGCCGAGGGCGCGGCCAACGCCGCGCGCAAGCTGGGCCTGAACCCGCGCGTGGCTTTCCTGTCCTATTCCTCCTTCGGCAATCCGCCGGGCGAGCGCACCGAGAAGGTCCAGACCGCGGTGCGCCTGCTCGAAGCGCGGGGCGTGGACTTCGAGTTCGAAGGCGAGATGGCCGCCGACGTGGCCCTCGACCCCCAGCACAGCGAGCTCTACCCGTTCTCGCGCCTGTCGGACGCGGCGAACGTGCTGGTCATGCCCGCCGTCCACTCCGCCTCCATCGCCACCCGCATGCTCAAGTCGGCGGGCGGCGCGACGGTGATCGAGGGGCTCTTGGTGGGGCTGGACAAGTCGGTCCAGATCGCCCGCCTGGGCGCCAGCGTCTCCGACATCGTCAACCTCGCCGGTCTCGCCTCCTTCGATCTCACCCGGCGGTGACCTGACCGGGCTCGCGTCTCGCCTGTCCGTCATCCCGGAAGCGCGGAAGGCGCTGTCCGGGACCGCGCCTGTCCTCCGCGCGGGCGAGGGAGCCGGGCCACCCATCGGTCAGCCTCTCCGCCCCGGCGGACCGCGCAGGGGAGGGGCAGGAGCCTCATGTCCCGTGATCCCGACCAGAACCCGGACAGGTTCAAGGCCGCTCCATGCCGCTTTCAAGCCGCGAGCAGGGCGAAGTCGCGGGGTGAGGATCAAGACGCCGCCGTCGATTTCCTCAGCAGCGGAAGCGGCTGAACGCCTCCGGGCGACGCCCGGCGCATGACCCCGTCCCAAGCCGCGCGCCGCCCTCCTGACAAGGCGTCCAGTCATGTGCGACCCCAACGGCAGATGCCCGGAGTGAACGTTCACTCACATATTGGATGCCGAGTTGTGCGGACAAGGGCGGCTCCGAACCTGTTGATCTAATTCGATAAACGCATTCAGATAAACTGACCCCTGGTTTTGCTGGTGAGCGAACGTTCACTCACGGCGGTGTTTTTTCCCTCGTGATGCCACCGTCGGGCGGCGTCGGCAGATCACGGCTGGCCATGTCTGCATCAATGGCTCCCGGCAGGGAATTTGACCGGGCGGGTCGCTTCCGAGCCGTGCCGTCCGCCATTGGCCTGCATCCGCCCTATTGTGTTAGCGCGCTAATACGCTATATCGCTTCGACCGGAACGGAGCGAGCTCATGACGGACGGACCCAGCCCCGCCTCCCGCCAGCGCGATGTCGACGCGCTGTGCGAGGCCCTGCAGACCCTGAAGACGCCCGCCGAGACGCGGCGCTTCCTGCTCGACCTGACCACGCCGGGCGAACTGAACGCCATCGCCGAGCGCTGGCGCGTCGCCTGTCTGCTCAATGACGGCGGCAAGTCCTATCGCGAGATCAGCGCCGAGACGGGGGTGAGCACCACCACCGTCACCCGCGTCGCCCGCTTCCTCGCCCAGGAGCCTCATCAGGGCTACCGCCTCGTCCTCGACCGCCTCAAGGAGCGCTCATGACCGCCCGCCTGAAACTGGCCGTGCAGAAGAAGGGCCGCCTCGCCGAGGGCGGGTTCGACCTGCTCAGGCGCGCGGGCGTCAAGCTCGCCTACGCCCGCGACGAGCTGACCCGCCGGGCGGAGAACCTCCCGCTGGACCTGATGCTGATCCGCGATGACGACATCCCCAATTTCGTCGCCTCCGGCGCGTGCGAGTTCGGCATCGTCGGCGAGAACGTGCTCAAGGAGGCCGCCGCGCGCAGCCCCCGCATCGCCGGGCTCGAGACCGTGATGGCGCTGGGCTTCGCCAAATGCGCGCTCAAGCTCGCCGCCCCCAAGGATGGTCCGGTGCGCGCGCTGGCCGATCTTCAGGGCCGGGCGGTGGCGACCACCTATCCGGGCCTGACCGAGGCCTTCCTGTCCGCACGCGGGATCACCGCGGAGATCGTGGAGATGGGCGGCTCGGTGGAGGTCGCTCCGCGCATGAACATCGCCGACGCGATCTGCGATCTGGTCTCCACCGGCGCCACGCTGGAGGCCAACGGCCTGACCGCCTTCGAGACCGTGCTGGAGAGCGAGGCGGTGCTGGTGCGCGCGCCCGGCGCCCGCGCGCCCGAGATCGAGGAGACGGCGGCCCTACTGTCCGAGCGCTTCACCGGCGTCATCGCCTCGCGCCAGACCAAATACATCATGCTCAACGCCCCGACCGCCCGGCTGGACGAGATCCGCGCCGCGCTGCCCGGCGCGGACGCGCCCACCGTGGCGCCCGTGGTGGGCCGCGACGACGTGGTGGCCGTGCACGCGGTCTGCACCGAGGAGGTGTTCTGGCACACGCTCGAAGCGCTCAAGGCCGCGGGCGCGCGCTCCATCCTCGTCCTGCCGATCGAGAAGATGATGCCATGAAGCTCCAGCGCATCATCTGGTCGCAAGCTGCTGAAATCGAACGCGAAGCCGCGCTGGCCCGTCCCGCGGCGTCCTCGGACGCGATGGCCGTGGCCGCCGCCATCCTCGCCGACGTCCGCGAGCGGGGCGAGGCCGCCGTGCGCGATCATGCCGAGCGGCTGGACGGCTGGGCGCCGGACGATTTCCGCGTGCCCGCCGCCGAGCTGGAGGCCGCCGAGGCCGAGCTCGCCCCCGAAGACCGCGACGCGATCCTCGCCGCCGCGGACGCGGTGCGCGGCTTCCACGCCGAACAGGGCTATCGCGCCTATGAGACTCAGACCTGGCCCGGAGCCCGCGCCGAACGGCGGGTCAAGCCTCTGTCGGTCGCCGGGCTCTACGTGCCTGCGGGCACCGCGCCGCTGGTCTCCACCCTGATCATGCTGGCCGTGCCCGCCCGGATCGCGGGCGTGGGCCGCATTGCCGTGCTCACCCCGCCCGTCACTGGCGAAGGCCCCGACCGCGCCATCCTCGGCGCGGCCTCGCTGCTGGGGCTGGACGAGGCCTACGCGCTGGGCGGCGCCCACGGCATCGCCGCGCTGGGGCTGGGCGTGGCCGGGCTGCCCCGCGCGGACCGCATCTTCGGGCCGGGCAACGCCTATGTCGCCGCCGCCAAGGCCCTGTTGGCCCAGACCCCCGGCGGCGCGGCCACCGATCTGCCCGCCGGGCCCAGCGAGGTCATGGTGGTCGCCTCTGACGACGCCGATCCCGATTTCGTCGCCCTCGACCTGCTCGCCCAGGCCGAGCACGACACGCTGGCCCAGGTCATCTTCGTGGCCTTTTCCGAAGGCTTCGCGGACCGGGTGGAGGCCGCTCTGGCCGACCGCCTCGCCACGCTCCCCCGCGCGGAGATCGCCCGCGCCTCGCTCGCCTCGGCGCGCGCGGTGATCGCGGATGACGAGACGATGGCGCGCGAGATCGCGGACGCCTACGCCCCCGAACACCTCATCGTGCAGACCGCCGATCCCCGCGCGTGGGCCTCCGGCGTCACCAATGCAGGCTCGATCTTCCTCGGTCCCTGGACGCCCGAAGCGGCGGGCGACTACGCCGCCGGCCCCAATCACGCCCTGCCCACCGGCGGTGCGGCGCGGGCCTGTGGCGGGGTCACGGTGGAGATGTTCCAGAAGACCATGACGGTGCTGGAGCTCTCCCGCGACGGTGCGGCCGCCATCGCCCCCACGGTCGAGCGCCTGGCCGCCCTCGAACGCCTCGACGCCCACCGCCTGTCAATGGCGGCGCGGCGGGAGAAGGCGGGCGCGGAGCGGCCCAGCGGAGCGAGAGAGGACAGGACAAACCCATGACCCCGATCATAGACCTCTCCACCCCGCCGGGGATTGAGACGGGCGAAATCCTCGCCTCCCTGCGCGCCCGCTGCGCGGCTTTCCTCAACGCCGATGCGGACACGCTCGCGCTGGTTTCCACCGTGGCCGAAGCGCGTATCCTCGCCGCGAGGCTGGACATCGCTGCCGCCGACCGGACCGGGGAGGGCGCGACCGCGCTCGAAACCCCTTCGCCCGCCCCGGCGCTGTACCGTCTCGGCCCGCCCGACGCCCCGCTCGCCCTGTTCGCGCTGGACGCGCCCGAACGCGCGGAAGCAGTCCGCGCCGCGTCGGCTCCGGTCGCGCCGATCCTGATCGAAAAAGCCGTGGCCGCCCTGGCTCCGGCGGCCCTCGCATCGGCCCGTCAGGCCCGCGACCATGCCGACCATGTCCGAGGGGCGGGGATAGCGGCCCTGAACGAGGCACTCGGCCTCGTGGGGGAGAGCGAGGGGGACGGCGTGGTCTTCTCTCCCGCCGATCCCGACGCCTTCTCCCGCAGGCTCGACGCCCTCGGCCTGAAGCTCGACCGCGCCGGAGACCGCTTCATCGCCCGCCTCGACGCGGCCCGCCTCGGCGCGCTCGCCGCCCATCTGGGCGCGGCCCGGCCCCGCGCCGCTCGCATCCGCCGCTCGACCAAGGAAACCGACATCGCCCTTCTGGTCGATCTGGACGGGCAGGGGGCGGCGGTCTCCACCGGGGTCCACTTCTTCGACCACATGCTTGACCAGATCGCCCGTCACGCGGGCATCCGGCTCGAGGTCGAGTGCGAGGGCGATGTGGAGGTGGACGCCCACCACACCATCGAGGACGTGTGCCTGGCTCTGGGCGAGGCCCTGCGCGAGGCGCTGGGCGACAAGCGCGGCATCGGCCGCTACGGCTTCGCCCTGCCCATGGACGAGACCCGCGCCAGCGTGTGGATCGACCTGTCCGGCCGCCCCTATTTCCGCTTTGACGGCGAGATCCCCGGCGAGCGGGTGGGCGACTATCCCGTGGAGATGTGCGCCCACGCCTTCCGCTCGATTTCCGAGACCCTGAAGGCCTCCATCCATGTCGAGGTCGACGGCGACAACGCCCACCACATGATCGAGGCCTGCTACAAGGCCTTCGCCCGCGCCCTGCGCCAGGCCGTCCGCGTCGAAGGCGCGGACCTGCCCTCCACAAAGGGGGTGCTGTGACCACCGCGATCATCGACACCTCCACGGCCAACATCGCCTCGGTCCGCTTCGCGCTGGAACGGCTGGACGCGCCTTACGTCCTCGCCCGCGAGCCCGATGACGCGCGGGGCGCGGACCGGCTCATCCTGCCCGGCGTGGGCGCGGCGGGACCGGCCATGGCCCGGCTTCGCGCCACCGGCTGGGCGGACGCGCTGCGCACGGAGAACCGCCCCGTGCTGGGCCTGTGCCTGGGGATGCAGCTCCTGTTCGAGGTCAGCGAGGAGGGCGGAGCCCCGATCCCGCTTCTCACCCTCATCCCCGGACGGGTCGAGCGCCTGAATCCCGGCGGCGCGGGGCCGTGGCCGCACATGGGCTGGAACGCGCTCGACGATCTGGCCCCGGACGAGCCTCTGCTGGAGGGCATCAGCCCCGGCGAGCGGGTCTATTTCGTCCACGGCTACCGCGTCGCCCCCGGTCCGTTCACCCGCGCCACCGCCCTTTACGGCGAGCCGGTCACGGCCATCGCGCGCAAGGGTAACGTCGCCGGATGCCAGTTCCACCCGGAGCGATCGGCCAAGGTCGGCGCGCGGATTCTGTCAAACTTCATCAGGGCTTCGTCATGATTCTTTATCCGGCCATCGATGTTCTGGACGGTCGCGTGGTGCGGCTGGCGAAGGGCGATTTCAACGCCGTCACCGACTATGGCGGCGATCCGGCGGCCATCGCGCGCAGCTACGCCAAGGCGGGCGCGACATGGCTGCATCTGGTCGATCTGTCGGGCGCGCGGGACGGGCGCAGACGGCAGACCGATCTGGTCCAGACGCTGTCCGACACCGGTCTGAAAATCCAGACCGGCGGCGGGGTGCGGACCTCCGACGACGTGGAGGCGCTGCTGGACGCGGGCGCGGACCGGGTCGTGGTCGGCAGCCTGGCCGTGACCCGGCCCGAGACCGTGCAGGACTGGCTGCGCCGCTACGGCGCCGAGGCCATCGCCGCGGCGTTCGACGTGCGCATCGAGAACGGCGCGCCCTGGCCGGTGGTCAAGGGCTGGACCGAACGGGCGGAATTCACGCTGGGCGAGCTGCTGGCCGGTTACGGGCGTTCGGGGCTGCGCCATGCGCTGGCGACCGATGTGGGCCGCGACGGCATGCTGGGCGGGCCGAACACCGATCTCTACCGCGATCTGGCCCGATCCCGCCCCGACATCGCCTGGCAGGCCTCCGGCGGGGTGTCCTCGCTCGAGGACCTCACGGCGCTCAAGGCCGCGGGCGCGTCCGGCGCGATCATCGGGCGGGCCCTGTTCGAGAAGCGCTTCACGCTGGACGCGGCGCTGGCATGCTAGCGAAACGCATCATCCCCTGCCTGGACGTCAAGGACGGGCGCGTGGTCAAGGGCGTGCGCTTCGCCGACCATGTGGACGTGGGCGGCATCGAAGACCTCGCCCGCCGCTATGCCGAAGAGGGCGCGGACGAGCTGGTCTTCTACGACATCGCCGCCAGCCCCGAGGGCCGCGAGGTGGAGCCTGAGTGGGTGGGCCGGGTCGCGCGGGCCATCGATATTCCGTTCTGCGTGGCGGGCGGAATCCGCTCGGTGGACGCGGCCCGCGCGCGCCTGTTCGCGGGCGCGGACAAGATTTCAGTCAACACCCCCGCGCTGAAAAACCCTGATCTCATAGACGCTTTGGCGAAGGAGTTCGGGTCCCAGTGCGTGGTCGTGGGCGTGGATTCCCGCGTCATCGAGGGCGAGTGGCGCACCCACCAGAACACCGGCGATCCCGGCAGGACCGAGATCGGCCACCGCCGCACCCTCGACTGGATCGCCGAAGCGACCGGCCGCGGCGCGGGCGAGATCGTGCTCAACTGCATGGATCAGGACGGGGTGCGCGAGGGCTATGACATCGACCAGCTCGCCGCCGCCCGCGCGGTCTGCCCCGTGCCCCTGATCGCGTCGGGCGGGGCGGGCGCGATGGAGCATTTCGCAGACGTGTTCGGCCGGGCGGAGGTGGACGGCGCGCTGGCGGCCAGCGTCTTCCACAGGGCGGTGATCGCCATCCCCGATCTCAAACGCTGGCTCGCCGATCAAGGCGTGGAGGTGCGGCTGTGACCCTCGATCCGAACACCATCGACTTTGAAAAATCCGGCGGCCTCGTGCCCGCCATCGTCCAGCATGACGCCACCGGCGAGGTGCTGATGCTGGGCTATATGAACGCCGAGGCGCTGAGCGCGACGCAGGAAAAAGGTCTCGTAACCTTCTGGTCGCGTTCAAAGAACCGGCTGTGGACCAAGGGCGAGACCTCCGGTGACACCCTCGCGCTGGTCTCCATCGCCCCCGACTGCGACCGCGACGCGCTGCTGGTCCGCGCCCGTCCCGCCGGGCCGACCTGCCATCTGGGAACCCGGTCCTGCTTCGGCGACGCGCCCGGCCCCGGGCTCGCCTTCCTGGGCCGCCTGTCCGCCATCATCGAGGACCGGTCCCGGGCCGATGGCGATGAGGACAGCTACACCGCGCGGCTTTTGAGCGCCGGTGTGGTGAAAATCGCCCAGAAGGTCGGCGAGGAGGGGGTCGAGACCGCGCTGGCCGGCGCGGTGCAGTCCGACGGCGAGCTGACCGGCGAGGCCGCCGATCTTCTCTACCACCTCATGGTCCTGCTCAGGGCCCGCGGCCTGTCGCTGGACGCGGTGGCGGCGGAGCTCGCCCGCCGCCACCGCTGAGGCGTCTAGTCGCCGGTCCTCGACGCGTTCCTGAACGCGTTGGAGAAGAAGATCGCGTTCATGAAGGTCCGGGTCGGCCCGCGGAAATAGGCCCGGAAATACGGGTTGTCGGCGAACAGGATCACCGATCCCCGGCCCGAGCGCTCCGCGAAGATCACCCCGTGCCCGCGCAGCTCCTCCTGCGCCCGGTCGGACGCGTAGCCCGACAGCAGCGGCCCGGAGTTCGAATAGCGCAGCGGCATGGAGACCGGGCTCGGCCCCGGCACGAAGGCGTCCTCGCCGATCCGGTGCAGGGGCAGGCGCGAGGTGCGGTAGCCGAAGCCCAGCGGGTGGGTCACGTCCAGGCTGCCCGCGAAGATCGCCCCGGCCACCGAATGCTCGCTGTCCCAGGTGCTCAGATCCTCATAGGCCAGCGGCTCGGCCGTGCCCGGCTCGTCGGCTTCCTCGCCCTCGCGGCGCGTGCGGGTCATGGACGCCGAGGCGATGCCCTGTTCGACCGCCCAGCTCGCCCCGCCGCGCACCCCGATCAGGGTTCCGCCCTGGCGGGTCCAGGCCGTCAGCCGGTCCGCCGCGCCATCCCCCAGACCGGAATAGTTCCCGCTGGCCAGTATGATGTGCGTATACCCTGAGATGTCGGCTGAAGAGAAGCTGTTCACGTCGATCAGCGTGACCGGCATCCGCATTTCGTGGTCGAGCAGATGCCACAGCTCGCCCACCTCGTTCTGCGCGGTGCCCGGCCCGGAGACCAGCAGCAGGCGGGGCTGGCGCACCGGGGTCAGGGAGAACCCGCCCAGATCCGACCCCGACAGGGTCGCGGCGCTGGACACCGGATGGACGGTCACCCCGTCCTCCTCGGCGGCCCGGACCATCAGGGCGTGGATGGCGTCCGCGTCGATGGACTGGTTGCGCACGGTCGCGACGATCCCGCCATGGGTGACGGTGACCTCCTCGCCGTCCTGGGTGCGCAGTTCGACCTGGTCGGGGATGACCTGCATGCGCATTCCGGCATGGCTCAGGCGATAGACCGCCCGCGGCGCGTAGAAGGACGAGGACCAGTCGATGACATAGCCGTATTCGGAACGTTCCGGCGCGGGCGCGGCGATGTCGAAGCTGTCGATCACGTCGCCCGCCAGATTGGGGCTGAACAGCCCCGAGCGCACCTCCGACCAGTCCAGCCCGAAGGCCAGCGGCAGGGTCCAGCCCGAGACATCGTAGAACTCGGTCATCTCCCCGGTGTCCTGGCGCTCGAACATCGCCTCGATCACCCGGTACTGGCGCTGATTGGCGGTCACGACATAGCTTTCGCCGGGCCGGTATTCATTCCCGTCCAGCCGGGTGGCCTGGCGCAGTTCGCGCACCTCGATGCGGTGGGCCTGCAGGATGTCGATGAAGTCGGCCAGCCGCCCCCGGTCGTGGGAGGTGAAGACATAGGCCCGCGCCGGGCCGCCCGCGGCCAGCCGCCCGGCCTCGGCGTAGAAATCGCGCTGATGGGCGTGCAGGCGGTCGGCGTTCGCCAGCGCGGCGCGGATCAGCGCCAGGCCCACGCGGGCCTGCTGGCCGGTCTTGTCGTCATGCCACAGCGTGCCGTGATCGGTCTCCTGCACGATGCCGCGCACCGAGCTCTGCTCGAACAGGTAGGGCACCGCGCCCAGCAGGCCCGGATAGCTGGAGCCATAGCCCAGATAATAGTCGTCGAAGAGCTCCCCGGACACGTGCAGCGCGCCTTCTGAATCGAGCTGCTCGATCAGGAATTCGTTCATCCGCAGGGTCAGGTCCAGCCCGCCCGTGCCGAGCAGCGGGTGGAGCTGATCGTGGGGGCCGGGGGAGAAGAAGTAGGTCGTGTTCTCGCCCATCTCGTGGAAGTCGGCGACCACGTTGGGCATCCAGTCCAGCGTCGCCTCGACCAGCGAGCGGATCTCCGGCTGGGTCAGGGCGAGCCACTGGCGGTTCAGGTCGAAGAAATACTTGTTCACCCGACCGCTGGGCCAGTCGGCCACGTGCTCGCGGTGCTGGGGGTCGGCCACCGGCACGGCGCCCCGGTAGGAGCCCGTCCATTCGGCGAAGCGGGCCACCCCGTCGGGATTGAGCGGGGCGATGATGTTGATCACCGCCCGGTCGAGCATGTCCTCGACCTCCGCGCCCTGTCCGGCGGCGAGGAAATACAGCAGCAGCGGCACCGAATCGTAGCCCGAAGGCTCGGTGCCGTGGACGCCGTGGGTGAACTGGACGACCACCGGCTGGCCGTCGGGCGCGGCCTCGCCTTCGGACATCGCGGTCTGGGCGGCGCGGATGTCGTCCAGCCGCTCATGGTTCTCCGGCGAGGTGACCGTGGCGCGCAGGATGGGGCGGCCCGAATGGGCC
Organism: Glycocaulis profundi; assembly: GCA_007050995.1. Taxonomy (GTDB): domain Bacteria; phylum Pseudomonadota; class Alphaproteobacteria; order Caulobacterales; family Maricaulaceae; genus Glycocaulis; species Glycocaulis profundi. The sequence goes on from VJOU01000007.1 coordinate 124,353, forward strand.
CGGCCGATCTCGTCGACGGTCACCCGGTCGGAGGCGGCGGCCACCGCACGCATGTAGGCGTAGAGCATGTCGGGGCTGTAGATGCGCTCCCCGACCCGGAATCCCGTGACGTCCTCGGGCAGGGGGATGTCGTCCGAATAGCTGACGTCCTGATCGATCAGCTCGGCGGCGGGCTTGGCCTCGTATTCGAGGTCGTAGGCCGCCGCTCCCGGCAGGAGGCAGGCGGAAAGGGCGAGACCGGCTATCGCCGCGCGCAGTGTCATGAGCATCCCCCGATGACGGTGTTGTCCTGTGTCGGACGCATCGTGCAGGCGGGGCGGGGGCGGTCAAGCCGCGCGCGGCGCCCCCGCATCACGATCCGGTGCGTTCACATCAAAGGGTGGCCCGTTCACGACGCGACCCTACATTGCCCCGAACGCCGCCTTGGAAAGACTGCCCCCCATGACACGGACCTTCGCGCCCGCGCTCGCCGCGCTCGCCTGCCTCGCCGCGCCCTCGCAGGGACAGGAGGAGGTCATCACGGTGACCGGCTCGCGCAGCCCCGAGGCGCTGGGCGCGTCCGCCGCCCCCGTGGCGGTGATCGGCGAGGCGGAGCTGACCCTGATCTCCGCCCAGCAGATGTCGGAAATCCTCAACCGCGCGCCGGGGGTCCACATCCATCGTGGCAACGGGGCCGAGCACCTGACCTCGATACGCTCGCCGGTTCTGGCGGGCGGGGCGGGGGCGGGCAGCTTCCTCTATCTCGAAGACGGCATACCGCTGCGCTCGGCGGGCTTCGCGAACATCAACGGCCTGTTCGAGGCCGCCGACGAGCTGGCGGGGCGCGTGGAGGTGATCCGCGGGCCGGGCGCGGCGGTGTACGGCTCGAACGCCCTGCACGGTCTGGTCAACGTCATCTCGCCCGATCCCGCGACGGCGGGGCGGCTGGCCGAGATCGAGGCGGGCTCCTACGGCCGTCTCGCAGGCCGGGCCTATGCGGGCGGCACGACCGATCACGGCGCGGGCTTCGCCGGCATCGCCTTCCGCTCCGAGGACGGCTGGCGCGACGACGCCTCCCTCCGCCGTTTCGCCGCTCAGGGCCGGTATGACTGGACCACCGGCGCGACCGAATGGAGCGCGCGGGCGGCCCTGATCAATCTCGAACAGGAGACGGCGACCTTCGTGCAGGGCTTCGAGAGCTATCGCGACACCGAGCTGTCGCGGCCCAACGCCAACCCCGAGGCCTTCCGCGACGCCCGCGCCCTGCGCGCCGCCATCCACGCCGACCACCGCATCTCCGACACGCTGAGCGCTCAGGGCGCGGTCTACGGGCGGACCAACACGATGGACTTCCGCCTGCACTTCCTGCCCTCCCGCGCGCTGGAATTCACGGGCCATGACAGCGTGGGCTTCCAGTCCGCGCTGGTCTGGGAGACCGATCGCACCCGGCTGATGGCCGGCGCGGACGGCGAGGCGACGCGGGGCTGGCTGGTCGAGGATCAGACGCTGGAGAGCTTTGGCGAGTTCCCTCAAGGCATCCACTACGACTACGCGGTCGAGGCCCTGACCGGGGCGGTGTTCGTCCAGGGCCGTCACGCCCTGACGGATCGGGTTTCGGTCGAAGGCGGGGTCCGCGCCGAGACGGTCCGCTATGACTATGAGAACCGCACCGATGACGGCGTGACCGGGCGCTTCCTGCGACTGCCCGACCGGACCGACGATTTCTACACCCTCGCGCCCCATGCGGGCCTGACCTTTCAGGCGAGCGACACTCTCCAGCTCTTCGCCCGCGCCGCCCGCGGCGTGCGCGCGCCCCAGACCGACGAGCTCTACCGCCTCCAGCCGGGTCAGGAGATCGACGGCATCAGCCCCGAACAGCTCGACAGCCTCGAGGCGGGCGCGCGGCTGGGCCTGCCCGGGGGCGGGCGGATCGAGGTCGTGGGCTTCACCATGGAGAAGACGAACGTCTTCTTCCGCGACGCGGACGGGATCAACGTCACCGACGGCGTGACCACCCATGACGGCGTTGAGATCGAGGCCGTCATCCCGCTTCATGACACCTTGACCCTGTCGGGCGCGGGCACGTGGGCGATCCACCGATACGGCTTCGACCGTCCGGTGGGGCAGGGGTTTGAGTCCATCACCGACGGCGACCGGGTGGACACCGCGCCTGAATGGATCTGGAACCTGCGCGCCCTGTGGACGCCCACGCCCGCCACCCGGCTGGAGGCCGAATGGCTGCACATGGGCGAGTATTTCGCCGACGCGGCCAACGAGGCGGTTTATGCCGGCCACGATCTGGTGAACCTGCGCGGGTCTTACGAGGTGAGGGCGGGGCTCGAGGTTTTCGGCAGCGTCCGCAACGCCTTCGACACCCGCTATGCCGAGCGCGCCGACTTCGCTTTCGGAAACTTCCGCTACTTCCCCGGCGAGCCCCGCACGTTTTCGGTGGGTGTGCGGGTGAGGGGGTAGGCGCGATGTGGCGGCGGCGACGCGCCATGCTAGCCTCCGGCCAAATCGCTCTGGAGACTTCGCATGATCCGCACCGCTCTCGCCGCCACGGCCCTGCTCGCAGCCCCCGTCTTCGCTCAGGATTACGTCCCGCCCGCGGGCGACGAGGGGTGGGAGCGGCGCGCGCCCTCGGAGGCGGGCTTCGACGCTGGAGCGCTCGAGGCGGCGGTCGCGTTCGCCGTTGAAAACGAGACACGCAATGACGGCGCGCTGGGCGAGGCGGTCAGCGCGCGCGAGCTGACCGTAATGGTGCCCCTGCAATGGGCCGCCGAGCCCTATTCCGATCCCGTGGGGCCGCTGCAGGACCGGGGCGAGCCCTCCGGCCTCGTCATCCGCGAGGGCCGCATCGTGGCCGAGTGGGGCGAGCCCGAACGGGTCGACATGACCTTCTCGATCACCAAGAGCTTCCTCGCCCACACGGTCGGGATCGCGCTCGATGACGGGCTGATCGCGGACGTGCATGACGCCGTCGCGCCCTATGTCGAGGACGAGCGCTTCCACACCGATCACAACGCGCCGATCACCTGGGACCAGCTCCTGCGCCAGACCAGCGGCTGGTGGGGCGAGCTGTTCGGCAAGCCCGCCTGGGCGGACCGTCCGGGCGAGAACCCTTATGACGATCTGGTCGCCGGGCCGCCCGAGCCGGGCGCGGCCTATGAATACAACGACGTGCGGGTGAACGCGCTGGCGCTGGCCGCCACCCACGTCTTCGGCCGTCCGCTGCCCGAGATTCTGGCCGAGCGGATCATGGACCCCATCGGCGCTTCGGACGGCTGGGTCTGGCACGGCTACGAGACCTCCACCGTCGAGATCGGCGGCGAAGACATGGTCTCGGTGTCCGGCGGCGGACACTGGGGCGGGGGCATGTTCATCTCCGCCTTCGATCTGGCCCGGCTGGGCCTTCTGGACCTGAACCGCGGGGAATGGGGCGGCGAGCGCCTGCTGAGCGAGGACTTCTTCGACGCCGCGCTGGAGCCCGGCGAACACAATCCCGGCTATGGCTGGATGAATTTCTTCCTCAACACTCCGGACGCGGACAACCGTCACGACGGCGTGCCGGAGAACGCCTATTTCCATCTCGGCGCGGGCGCGAACGCGGTGCTGGTCAGCCCCGATCACGATCTGGTCGTGGTGGTGCGCTGGATCGACGGCGCGGCCATGGGCGACTTCTTCGCGCAGGTGATCGCGGCCATCGACGACTGATCCTTGGGCGGCCCGGCGCGTTGGTCTAGGACTTCGTCCTGAACCGTTCCTGGAGATTCTCCCCATGCCTCAGCGCACCGGCGCCCAGCACCTCGTCGACGCCCTCATCGCGAACGGGGCGGACATCGCCTACGGGGTGCCGGGCGAGAGCTATCTGGCGCTGCTGGACGCGATCCACGAGACGGACGGCGGTTTCCGCTTCATCACCTGCCGTCAGGAGGCGGGCGCGGCGAACATGGCCGAGGCCCACGGCAAGATGACCGGGCGGCCGGGCATCTGCATGGTCACCCGCGGCCCGGGCGCGACCCAGGCCAGCGTCGGGGTGCACACCGCGTTTCAGGACTCCACCCCCATGATCCTGCTGATCGGGCAGGTGGGGCGCGAGATGCGCGAGCGCGAGGCCTTTCAGGAGATCGACTACAAGGCCTTCTTCCACGATCAGGCCAAATGGGTCGCGGAGATCAACGATCCCGCCCGCGTGCCTGAATTCATGGCCCGCGCCTTCGCCACCGCCATGAACGGCCGCCCCGGCCCGGTGGTGCTGTCCCTGCCCGAGGACATGCTGACCGAGACCGCCGACGCCCCCGCGATCAGGCGGGTTGAGACCGCCCAGGCCGCGCCCGCGCCCGAGGACATCGAGCGCCTGAAACAGATGCTGGCCGAGGCGGAACGCCCCTTCGTGATCTATGGCGGCACGAAATGGAGCCAGGAGACGGTCGATCTGGCCAAGGAGTTCGTGGAGGCCAACGACCTGCCGGTGTCGTGCTCGTTCCGCTCCAAAGACCATTACGACAACATGGGCCCGTGCTACGCGGGCGATCTGGGCGTGGGGCCGAACCCGAAACTGGTCGAGCGGGTGAAGAACGCCGATCTGGTCATCGCCTTCGGGCCCCGGCTGGGGGAGATGACCACCTCGGGCTATTCGATCTTCAAGCCCCCGGTGCTGGAGGGTCAGCGCTTCGTCCACATCCATCCCGGCGCGCAGGAGCTGGGCCGGGTCTATCAGCCCGATCTGGCCATCAACGCCACGGTGGCGTCCGCGGCGCGCGCGCTGTCGAAGGTGCGGGTGGAAGCATCTGCTTGGAAAGGCCAGGCCGCCGACGCCCACGCCGAATATCTCGCCTTCGCCGAGCCGGTGGAGGTCAAGAGCGGGGTCAATCTCTCCCACGTCTTCCACTGGCTGTCCGACAACCTGCCCACCGATTCCATCCTGACCAACGGCGCGGGCAATTACGCCGCCTGGCTGCACCGCTTCTACCGCCACCGCCGCTGCCGCACCCAGCTCGGCCCGACCTCGGGCGCGATGGGTTACGGCGTGCCCGCGGGCGTGGCGGCCAAGATCCGCAATCCCGAGGCCACTGTGATCTCGGTGAACGGGGACGGCTGCTTCCTGATGTGCGGGCAGGAGCTGGCCACCGCGGTCCAGCACGAGGCCAACGTGATCTTCATGGTCTGCGACAACGGCGCCTACGGCACGATCCGCATGCATCAGGAACGCGACTACCCCGGACGGGTCGAGGGCACGGCCCTGAAGAACCCCGACTTCGTCAAGTTCGCCGAAAGCTTCGGGGTCAAGGGCCTGCGCGTTGAAAAGACCGAGGATTTCGCCAGCGCCTTCGAAACGGCTCGCGACTGCGGACGCCCCGCTCTGCTGCACCTGATCTGCGACGTCGAGGAGATCGCGCCGAACCGCACGATCACCGGGCTGCGCGGCGGGTAGGGCGCTTCAGGCCCGCCGCTTTCGCCGGAACGGTCTCGAGAACAAGCAGGCCTCGAAGGATGACGCCGCCCGCGCCATCGTCTATCCCCGAGGCCAGCCGGAACACCCGCCCGCGAGGAGCTGATCATGTCTGCGAGCTTTTACGACCATCTCACTGAGACCCTGAAGGAAATCGAGGCGGACGGTCTCTACAAGCGCGAGCGGGTCATCACCTCCCAGCAGTTCTCCGAGATCGACGTGGCCGCCAACGGCGCGTCCAGCCATGTCATCAATTTCTGCGCCAACAATTATCTGGGCCTGGCCAACCGGCCCGAGCTGATCGCGGCGGCCAAGCACGCGCTGGACCGTTACGGCTACGGCGTCGCCTCGGTGCGCTTCATCTGCGGCACTCAGGAGGTCCACCGCCAGCTCGAGGCCGCGCTGGCCGAATTCACCGGCCAGGACGACGCCATCCTCTACGCGGCCGCCTTCGACGCGAACGGGGGCGTGTTCGAGCCGCTGCTGGGGCCGGAGGACGCCATCATCTCCGACGCCCTCAACCACGCCTCGATCATCGACGGGGTGCGGCTGTGCAAGGCCAAGCGCTACCGCTACGCCAATTCGGACATGGACTATCTCGAAGCCCAGCTCAAAAAGGCCCGGGCGGACGGCGCGCGCCATGTCCTGATCGTCACCGACGGCGTGTTCTCCATGGACGGCTATATCGCGAAGCTGGGCGAGATCTGCGATCTGGCCGAGAAATACGACGCCCTGACCATGATCGACGACTGCCACGCCCACGGCTTCATGGGCGCGAGCGGGCGCGGCACCGCCGAGCACTGCGGCGTGATGGGGCGGATCGACATCGTCACCGGCACGCTGGGCAAGGCGCTGGGCGGCGCGATGGGCGGATTCACCGCCGCGCGCCAGCCGGTCATCGACATCCTGCGCCAGCGCTCGCGCCCCTACCTGTTCTCCAACTCGCTCGCCCCGGCCATCGCGGGCGCCAGCCTGAAGGCGCTGGAGATGGTGCGCGAGGGCGACGATCTGCGCGCGCGCCTGTTCGACAACGCCAAGCGCTTCCGCACCGGCATGAGCGAGGCGGGCTTCGAGCTTCTGCCCGGCGAGCATCCGATCATCCCGGTCATGCTGGGCGACGCCAAGCTCAGCCAGGACATGGCCACCGCGCTGATGGAGGAGGGGGTCTACGTGATCGGCTTCTTCTATCCGGTGGTGCCGAAGGAAAAAGCCCGCATCCGCACCCAGATGAGCGCCGCCCACACGCCTGACCAGATCGACCGCGCGGTGGACGCCTTCACGAAGGTGGGGCGGAAGCTGGGGGTGGTGTGAGGATATTCAGGTCCCGGATCGGCGCTGCGCGCCGTCCGGGATGACGGGTTTCAATCAACGGCGTCATCCCGGCCGACCGCAGGGAGAGCCGGGACCTCAGCGCCGCTGACACCCCGCTTCCGCCCCTTCGCGCGACGCGCTAAAGAGCGCGCCGATACGACATCTCCATCAAGGAGCCGCGCCATGAAAGCCCTGGTCAAAGCCAAGCCCGAGGAAGGTCTGTGGATGCAGGAGGTCGACCGCCCCGAGATCGGGCCGGACGACGTGCTGATCCGCGTGCACAAGACCGCCATCTGCGGCACCGACATCCACATCTGGAAGTATGACGACTGGGCGCGCAAGAACGTGCCGGTCCCGCTGGTCGTGGGCCATGAATACGGCGGCGTGATCGAGGAGGTCGGCCGCGACGTGACCCGGGTGAAGGTCGGCCAGCGCGTGTCGGGCGAGGGCCATGTGGTGGGCGAGAAGTCCCGCGCGGTGCGCGCCGGGCGCTTCCATCTCGACCCCGAGACCAAGGGCATCGGGGTGAACATCCCCGGCGCCTTCGCCGAATACGTCCGGCTGCCCGCCTTCAACGCCGTGCCGCTGCCCGACGACGTGCCCATGGAGATCGCGGCCATCCTCGATCCGCTGGGCAATGCGGTGCACACCGCGACCGCCTTCGATCTGGTGGGCGAGGACGTGCTGGTCACCGGCGCGGGCCCCATCGGCATCATGTCCGCCGCCGTGGCGCGCCATTGCGGCGCCCGGCACATCGTCATCACCGACATCAATCCCGACCGGCTTTCGCTGTGCCAGACCGTCGTGCCCAGCGCCCGCACGGTGAACACCGCGAGCGAAGACCTGCGCGACGTGATGGCCGAGCTGAAGATGACCGAGGGCTTCGACGTGGGTCTGGAGATGAGCGGCGCCGAGCCCGCCTTCCACCAGATGGTCGATCACATGGTCATGGGCGGAAAGATCGCCATGCTGGGCCTGCCCGCGAAACCCTTCACCCTGGACATGGGCACGCTGATCATGCGCGCCATCACGCTCAAGGCCATCTATGGCCGGGAGATGTTCGAGACCTGGCACAAGATGCTGGCCATGCTCCAGTCGGGTCTGAATCTGGAAAAGCTCATCACCCATCGCCTTCCGGCCTCCGAGTTCAAGGCCGGGTTCGACGCCATGAAGTCGGGCAAATCGGGCAAGGTGGTTCTGGACTGGACGGACGTGTGACGGACCTGCGGCCGCTGGTCACGACCAGCGGCCGGTGTCGTCCCGCCCGCTGCGGCTGGAGAAGAATACCAGCACCATCAGGCCCGCCCCGACGATGATCGACAGGGTCACGCCGATGAACATCGCGGCCCAGCCGTGAACCTCCATCTCCGCGTCCATGCCGAGCCAGACCTTCACCGAAAGCGCGGTCGCGGCGACCAGCATCGCGCCGAGCGTGGCGATCAGCAGCAGGGTCTGTTTCATGGCGGAGTCCTCTCTGTCCTGAGCGGCAGATAAGCACTCGGCAGACGGGACGCGCCGTGTCAGGACGTCGCGGGCCTTCAGACCCGCGCCAGCGGCACGCCCAGCTCCGGCTTTCCGTTCAGCCCCGGATGGGGAAAGGCCGGGGGCTCGCCCTCCGGCCAGCGCCAGCGGTCGGCGGGGAACAGCTCACGCATCGCGGGCAGGGCGCAGCCATAGGGCGGCCCGCCCGGTTCGTCCTTCTGCATGAACAGAGCGAGCAGCACCCCGCCGGGGCGGAGCTGGTCGTGGGCCGCCCGCTCATAGGCCGCGCGCAGCTTCGGGCTGATCGCGCACAGGAAGGTCTGCTCCCAGTACAGATCGAACGGCGTGGCGGGCCGCCAGTCCAGGCCGTCCGCAAGCAGAATGTCGCCCTCCAGCCCGGCTTCGGCGAAGCGCGCGCGCTGCCACGCGATGGCCGCCGGCGCGATGTCGATGGCCGTGACCTTCAGCCCCGCTCGCGCCAGCGCCAGCGGCTCCTCGCCCCGTCCGCATCCGGGCACGAGAATCGACGCGCCGGGCGTCAGCAGGCCCAGCGCGGCCCAGTGCGCGAACGCCGGATGCAGGCCCCCGCGCTCCCACGGCGCGTCATCGGCCCGGAAGCGCGATTCCCAGTCGACGGGGGCGGGGGCGTTTTCGGTCATTGGCGGTTTTCCTTCCCGGCTGACCCGGCTAGAGATAGCGCCGCTGCGGGTGTGGCGGAACTGGTAGACGCGCTGGATTTAGGTTCCAGTGGAGCGATCCGTGGAGGTTCGAGTCCTCTCACCCGCACCAAGCCCCTGTCGGGGCCTTTCCCGGGCCGTGCTCCGTGTGGTTAAACGCCGCCAGCCCCCGTTGCGCGGGGAGAATCCCCGTGACATAACGCGCGCTCGCTTATAGAGCGGGCGTGACCGGACCGGCGCATCGCCCGCGCCTGTCCTCCCGATCCATGCCGACCCGCTGACGGCCCTGAAATCACGAAGGCCCTGTAACAGATGAACGTCCAAGAGAAATCCGCTGAAGGTCTGTCGCGCACGTTCGAGGTGGTGGTGCCCGCCGCCGAGCTCGAGAAGAAGCTGAGCGCGAAGATCGACGAGATCCGCCCCGAAGTGCGCCTGAAGGGCTTCCGCCCCGGCAAGGTGCCCGCCGCGCACATCCGCAAGATGTTCGGCGCCTCGATCATGAGCGACATCCTTCAGGAGATCGTCCCCGAGGCGACCCAGAAGACCCTGGACGACCGCAATCTGCGCCCCGCCTCCCAGCCGGCCGTGGACGTCAAGTCCGACGCCGATGACGTGCTCAAGAAGGGCGCGGACTTCGCCTTCGAAATCAATGTCGAGGTGATGCCCGACTTCGAGGCCGCCGATCCCAAGACCCTCAAGGTCGTGCGCCCGGTGACCAAGGCCGAGGACGCCCAGATCGACGAGGCGCTCGAAGAGCTCGCCAAGCAGAACCGCTCCTACGAGCCCAAGGCGAAAACCGCGAAAGCCGCCGAGGGCGACGTCGTGGTGATCGACTTCGTCGGCAAGATCGACGGCGAAGTGTTCCAGGGCGGTTCGGCCGAAGGCGCGCGCGTCGCGATCGGCGAGGGCGCGTTCATCCCCGGCTTCGAAGACCAGCTCGTGGGCGCCAAGGCCGGCGACGAGGTCGAGATCAAGGTCGACTTCCCCGCCGATTACGGCGTGGACCATCTGGCCGGCAAACCGGCCGTGTTCGAGACCAAGGTGCAGTCCATCGAGGCGCCTCAGGACTCCGCCGTCGATGATTCGCTCGCCGAGCGTCTGGGCCTGTCCGATCTGGAAGCCCTGCGCGATGCCCTGCGCGGCCGTTTCGAGCAGGAGCTGAAACAGGCCTCCCGCATGAAGGCCAAGCGCTCCCTGCTGGACGCGCTGGACGACAAGCACGGCGACATCGACCTGCCTGCCAAGATGGTCGAGGCCGAGTTCGAGGGCATCTGGCGCGAAGTCCAGGCCGCCAAGGAGGCGGACGAGCTCGAGGATGAGGACAAGGGCAAGTCCGACGACGAGCTGCGCGAGGACTACCACTCCATCGCCGAGCGCCGCGTGCGCCTGGGTCTGGTGCTCGCCGAGATCGGCCGTCACGCCAAGATCGAGGTGACCCAGGAAGAGCTGTCCCGCGCGGTCAACCAGGAGGCCATGAAGTATCCGGGCCGCGAGCGCGAAGTGGTCCAGTACTTCCAGAACAACCCGGGCGCGGTCCAGGCGCTGCGCGCGCCGATCTACGAGGAGAAGGTCGTCGACTACATCCTCGAGCTGGCCGATGTCGAGGAGGTCGAGGTCGACCGCGAGACCCTGTTCTCCGACGACGAGGTCCCGGCGAAAAAGCCCGCCGCCAAGAAGAAGGCTCCGGCCAAGAAGGCGGCCGCCAACAAGGACGACGCCGAGGCCAAGCCCGCGGCGAAGAAACCCGCCGCCAAGAAGGCCGCGGCCAAGGACGCGGACGCCAAGCCGGCCGCCAAGAAACCGGCCGCTAAAAAGGCGCCCGCCAAGAAGGCCGCCGCCAAGAAGGACGGCTAGATCATAGGGTGAGCCCCCGCGCGGACCTTTCGGGTCCCGCGCGGGGGCGCCACCCAGCGGCGGACCCGGCTTGCCAAAGGCATTTCAGGGTCTAGCCTTGCACCCGCGCCCGCACCACATTGCGGGCGTTGCGTTCTCAAGGGGAGCTCCGAGGCGATGAAAGATCCGCAGGACATGATGATGCAGCTCGTTCCCATGGTGGTCGAGCAGACCGCCCGCGGCGAGCGCGCCTTCGACATCTATTCGCGCCTGCTCAAGGAGCGGATCGTGTTCGTGACCGGTCCCATCGAGGACCACATGGCGAGCCTGATGGTGGCCCAGCTGCTGTTCCTCGAGTCGGAGAACCCGAAAAAAGAGATCGCGATGTACATCAACTCGCCCGGCGGCGTGGTCACGTCCGGGCTCGCGATCTACGACACCATGCAGTACATCTCCGCGCCCGTGGCGACCGCCTGCATCGGCATGGCGGCCTCGATGGGCTCGCTGCTGCTGGCCGCGGGCGAGCCGGGCATGCGCTTCGCCACCCCGAACGCGCGGATCATGCTGCACCAGCCTTCGGGCGGGTTCCGCGGCACCGCGGCGGACATCGAGCGCCACGGCGAAGACATCCTGAAGATGAAGCGCCGCATGGACGACATCTACGTCCAGCACACCGGCCAGGACAAGGAGACCGTCGAGCGCACGCTGGACCGGGACTTCTTCATGAACGCCGAGGAAGCGCGTGAATTCGGCATCGTGGACAAGGTGTATGCCAAGCGCGACGACGCCGCGGCTTGATCTGGGTTTTCCACGATACACATATGCGTCGAGCGCCGTTCACCGGACCTTCACGGTCTTAGGCGCTTGATTGGCGGCGCGTCGGTGTGATCGAATGATTCACGACGCGGCGCGGCGAGGCCGCCCCTTGATGGGCGCGCGGTCGGCGATGCAGGCGCTGCGGGCGACGCGGCGCGAAACGGAGCGAGCATGACCAAGGCGACTTCAGGCGACGGGAAGAGCACGCTGTACTGCTCCTTCTGCGGCAAGAGCCAGCACGAGGTCCGCAAGCTGATCGCCGGGCCGACGGTGTTCATCTGCGATGAATGCGTCGAGCTGTGCATGGACATCATCCGCGAGGAGAACAAGTCCGCGCTGGTGAAATCCAAGGAGGGCGTGCCCAGCCCCCACGAGATCAATCAGGTGCTCGAGGACTACGTCATCGGCCAGAGGCATGCCAAGCGCGTGCTCGCCGTGGCGGTCCACAATCACTACAAGCGCCTGAACCACGCCACCCAGAACGCCGATGTCGAGCTGGCCAAGTCCAACATCCTGCTGATCGGCCCGACCGGCTGCGGCAAGACGCTGCTGGCCCAGACGCTGGCGCGCATCCTGGACGTGCCCTTCACCATGGCCGACGCCACGACGCTGACCGAAGCCGGTTACGTGGGCGAGGACGTGGAGAACATCGTGCTCAAGCTGCTCCAGTCCGCCGACTACAATGTCGAGCGGGCCCAGCGCGGCATCGTGTATATCGACGAGATCGACAAGATCTCGCGCAAGTCCGACAACCCCTCCATCACCCGCGACGTGTCGGGCGAGGGGGTGCAGCAGGCCCTGCTCAAGATCATGGAAGGCACCGTCGCCTCCGTGCCGCCCCAGGGCGGGCGCAAGCATCCCCAGCAGGAATTCCTGCAGGTGGACACCACCAACATCCTGTTCATCGTGGGCGGCGCCTTCGCCGGCCTCGAGAAGATCATCTCCCAGCGCGGCAAGGGGTCGGCCGTCGGCTTCGGCGCGGACGTGCGCGACCCGGACGCCCGCCGCCAGGGCGAAATCCTGCACGACGTCGAGCCCGACGACCTGCAGCGCTTCGGCCTGATCCCCGAATTCGTCGGCCGTCTGCCCGTGATCGCCACGCTGGAGGATCTGGACGAGGACGCCCTGATGCAGATCCTGACCGAGCCCAAGAACGCTCTGGTCAAGCAGTATCAGCGCCTGTTCGACATGGAAGGCGTGGGCCTGTCCTTCACCGAGGACGCCCTGCACGCCATCGCCCGCAAGGCCATCGCCCGCAAGACCGGCGCGCGCGGCCTGCGCTCGATCATGGAAGGCATCCTGCTGGACACCATGTTCGATCTGCCCGCGCTGGAAGGCGTGGAAGAGGTGGTGGTCAACGCCGAGGTCGTGGATGGCGACGCCAAGCCGCTGCACATCTATTCCGAGCGCCGCAAGGTCGAGGAGCCCCGCCAGGGCGCCTGATCGATTGCCGCACTGCGCGGAAAAGAACGATGCGCCCCGGCTTGTCCGGGGCGTTTTCGTCTGCGGTCCGCGGCGGCGCGGAAGGGCGCAGCGGCAAGCCTTGAACCTGCGCGCGGCGCCTTCCACTTGTTGGCGTGACCGAATGGAGCGAGCATCGCTCCAAGGCTTGAACGCCGGCGCCGCCATGGGCCGGCCGTCCGCCGCTCCGGGGCGGACCAGGAGAGACAGATGACCGACGTGAAAACCCTTCCGCTGCTGCCGCTGCGCGACATCGTGGTCTTCCCCCACATGATCGTGCCGCTCTTCGTGGGCCGCGAGAAATCCGTGCGCGCTCTCGAAGAGGTGATGCGCTCGGACAAGCAGATCCTGCTCGCCACCCAGAAGAGCGCGGCCGACGACGACCCTGAGCCCGACGCCATCTACACGGTGGGCGTCCTGGCTTCCGTGCTTCAGCTTCTCAAACTGCCCGACGGCACCGTGAAGGTGCTGGTCGAGGGCGGCCAGCGCGTGCGCATCAGCCGCTTCACCGACAACCAGGCGTATTTCGAGGCCGAGGCCTCCGCGATGGACGAAGAGGTCGCCGACCCCGCCGAGGTCGAGGCGATGATGCGCGCCGCCTCCGAGAAGTTCGAGGAATACGTCAAGCTCAACAAGAAGGTGCCGCCCGAGGCCCTGTCCGCGGTGGGCGAGATCACCGACGCGGCCAAGATGGCCGACACCATCTCCGCGCATCTGGCCGTCAAGCTGGCCGACAAGCAGGAGCTGCTGGAGAATCCGTCCGTGGGCGCGCGGCTGGAGAAGGTCTTCGGCCTGATGGAGGGCGAGATCTCCGTCCTGCAGGTCGAGAAGAAGATCCGCTCCCGCGTGAAGCGGCAGATGGAGAAGACCCAGCGCGAGTATTACCTCAACGAGCAGATGAAGGCGATCCAGCGCGAGCTCGGCGAGGGCGATGACGGCCGCGAGGAGATGTCCGAGCTCGAAGAGCGCATCGAGAACACCAAGCTCTCGAAGGAAGCGCGCGAGAAGGTCGACGCGGAGATGAAGAAGCTCCGCCAGATGAGCCCGATGAGCGCCGAGGCGACCGTCGTGCGCAACTATCTCGACTGGATACTCTCCATCCCGTGGAACAAGCGCAAGCGGGTCAAGAACGACCTGAACAAGGCCGAAGAGGTCCTTGATCGCGACCATTACGGCCTGGAGAAGGTCAAGGAGCGCATCGTCGAGCACCTGGCCGTGCAGGCGCGCACGAAAAAGCTCAAGGGCCCGATCCTGTGCCTGGTCGGCCCTCCCGGCGTGGGCAAGACCTCGCTGGGCCGTTCGATCGCCGAGGCGACGGGCCGCGAGTTCGTGCGCATGTCGCTGGGCGGGGTGCGTGACGAGGCCGAGATCCGCGGCCACCGGCGGACCTATATCGGCTCGATGCCCGGCCGGGTGATCCAGTCGATGAAGAAGGCCAAGCACTCCAACCCGCTCTTCCTGCTCGACGAGATCGACAAGCTGGGCGCGGACTATCGCGGCGACCCGGCCGCGGCGCTGCTGGAGGTTCTCGACCCCGAGCAGAACGCCACCTTCGGCGACCACTATCTGGAGGTCGATTACGACCTGTCGGACGTGATGTTCATCACCACGGCCAACACGCTGAACATGCCCCAGCCGCTTCTGGACCGGATGGAGATCATCCGGATCGCGGGCTACACCGAGGACGAGAAGGTCGAGATCGCCAAGCGCCACCTGATCCCCAAGCAGATCAAGGATCACGGGCTCAAGAAAAGCGAGTGGGTCCTCACCGAAGAGGCCCTGCGCGACATGATCCGCTACTACACTCGCGAAAGCGGCGTGCGGAGCCTGGAGCGCGAGATCGCCCGGCTGGCCCGCAAGGCGGTCAGGAAGCTCGAAGGCGGCGAGACCGATCAGATCACGGTCACGCCCGAAAATCTGGGCGAGTTCCTTGGCGTGAAGAAGTACCGCTATGGCGAGACCGAGCTGGAAGACCGGGTCGGCCTCGTCACCGGTCTGGCCTGGACCGAGGTGGGCGGCGATCTGCTGACCATCGAGGCGGTCACCATGCCCGGCCGCGGCCAGATGAAGGTCACCGGCAATCTGCGCGACGTGATGAAGGAATCCATCTCCGCGGCGAACTCCTTCGTCCAGTCGCGGGCACCGTCGGTGGGCATCAAGCCGTCGCGCTTCCGCCAGACCGACATCCACGTGCACGTGCCCGAGGGCGCCACGCCCAAGGACGGCCCGTCCGCGGGCATCGCGATGGTCACCGCCATCGTCTCGGCGCTGACCGGGAACCCGGTGCGCAAGGACGTGGCCATGACCGGCGAGGTCACCCTGCGCGGCCGCGTCCTGCCCATCGGCGGGCTGAAGGAGAAGCTGCTGGCCGCCCTGCGCGGCGGGGTGAAGACCGTTCTCATCCCCAGCGAGAACGAGAAGGACCTCGAGGACGTGCCTGACAACGTCAAACAGGGCCTGAAAATCATCCCCGTGGAGAACGTGGACGAGGTTCTCGGCCTGGCGCTGGCCAACAAGGTCGAGCCGGTGGAATGGACCGAGGCGGACGAAGCGGCCCTGGCCGCCCTGACTCCGCCCCCCGCCGACCCCTCCGGCGAAGCCCGCACGCACTAGCGGCCCGCCCGACGCATCGCTGAAATCCCGGATGGCCTCCCAGCCATCCGGGATTTTTTGTGCCGCCTGTCCCCCATGCCCGTCATCCCGGCCAAGCGCGCAGCGCGCCGAGCCGGGACCTCTGAGTCCCTATCCCCCATCCGCACCCCGGGGTCCCCGTGAAAACGGGGACCCAGACTCCCGCCATCGCCCTGCGATCGCTGGATCCCGGGTCGAGCCCGGGACCCCGGGGATGGCCTGTTTTATCCACCCCCTTCGGACCTGCCGTAATCTTCCCTCAGCCGCTTTGCAGGGAGGGGGACGGGTCCGGACCGTCCGGCCTGTCGCGGGCGGCGCGCGGCGCCTCGAGGCGGGAGGTATAACGGACCTCCCGCTGAAAGAGCGGGATCGAGCGCGGGGCGGCTGGCCGCCGTCCCGCCCGGTTCCGGCAGGTGCGCCGGGCGAGGTCGGCGCCGGCCGACGGACCAGCCGCCCCTGATCGGTTTCGGGCGGTGCGGAGACCACCGGCGCCAGGCCG
>VJOU01000060.1 GCA_007050995.1 Glycocaulis profundi
CAAGGCCGGCGCGGCGATGACCGGCGGCGCGCGCACCTCTTATGCGATGGCCTCGGTGGCGTCAGGCGCGAGCGGCGCGGGTGCCGTGGGCGCGGGGCTGGCGGGCGTCGCCCGCGCGGGCGGCGGAGCCGCGATGAACGTGGCCCTGTCCAAACCCGCCCAGGCCCTGCGCGAGGCCTATCAGCGCGGCAGCCAGACCGCCGTGTCCGCGACCGGCGGGCGCACGACATCGACTACCCCGGAGTCTTCGGGCGGCGGATCCGGCGGGCCCCAGAGCCCGGCCTGGGCGCGGCGCATGCAGGCCCAGCAGCGCGCGGGCCAGGCCGGTCAGCTGGCCGTTCACAGCCTGCGCGACGGCGATCGCGGCTCGGCGGGCGCCGCCCCGCGGCTTGCAGACAGGGAGGACTGAGCCATGGCGTTCCGACGCGCATCCAGCCGCTATGGCGAGAGCCCGGCCCCCGAAACCCCGTATCAGAAGGCCGGCCAGATCTGGGACGAGCGGATCGGCTCGGCCCGGGTGCAGGCCCGCAACTGGCGGCTCATGGCGCTGGGCTGCCTGAGCTTGTGTTTCGCCAGCTCCGGCGCGCTGGTCTGGCGCTCGCTGCAGTCGACCGTGACCCCCTATGTGGTGGAGATCGATGCCAGCGGCGCGGCGCGCGCCGTGGCGCCCGCGACCGAGCGCTACACCCCGAGCGACGCGCAGATCGCCCACCATCTGGCGAACTTCATCGAACATGTCCGCAGCCTGTCGATCGACCCGGTGGTGGTGCGCGAGAACTGGCTGCGCGCCTATGATTTCGTGACCGACCGCGCGGCGACGACGCTGCACGAGCATGCCCGCGGCAATGATCCGTTCGCGGAGATCGGGCGGCGCTCGCGCACGATCGACATCGTCAGCGTGGTGCGGATCTCGGCGGACAGTTTCCAGGCCCGCTGGATCGAGCGGACCTATGAGAACGGCGCCCTGGTCCGGGCCGAACGCTATACCGGCGCCTTCACCGTCATCACCCAGCCCCCGACCGACGCCGCGCGCCTGCGCGCCAACCCGCTCGGGCTTTACGTCCACGCGCTCCACTGGAGCCAGGACCTCGTCACAGGAGACTGATCCATGCTGCGCCTGACCCTCCCCCTGACCGGTCTCGCTCTTGTCGCGGCCTGCGCGAGCGCGCCGCCGCCCGCCGATCTCGCGCCGGACGTCTTCGTCGCCGCCGCGCAGATCGAGGAACCGGATGACGCCGCAGGCGCGGCGGAACCCGAGTCCGACCTCACCCCGCCCAGTCTCCCCGACACCGATCTGGCGTCTCTGACCGCTCAGCGGCGCGCCGTGGAGCGGGCCGCGCCGATCCCGGACGCCCCGCCTGAGGAGGCGATCCGGACCGGCCGCGCCCAGGCGCTGATCGAGCCCTCGCTGGACGGGTATGTGAACGCCATCCAGGTCTACGCTTACGTCGAGGGCGCGCTCTACCGGCTCTATGCCAGCCCCGGCCAGGTGTCGGATATCGCGCTGCAGGCGGGCGAGGCGCTGGTCTCGGTCTCCTCGGGCGACACGGTGCGCTGGGTGGTCGGCGATACGGTCTCGGGCGCGGGCCCGTCCCGGCGCGCCCATGTGCTGGTCAAGCCGATCAGCCCGGGCATCCGCACCAATCTGATGATCGCGACCGACCGGCGCACCTATCATCTTGAGCTCGAGAGCGTGGCGAGCGGCTATATGGCCGCCCTGTCCTGGCGCTATCCGGCCGAAGAGCTCTCCCGCCATGCGGCCCGGACCGCCGAGGCCGCGCCGCCGCCTGTCGCGTCCGTCGAGCGCGGGCTCAGCGTCGAGGGGCTCAATTTCGATTACGCGCTGAGCGGGGACAGCCCGGCCTGGCGGCCGGTGCGGGTGTTCGATGACGGTCGGCAGGTCTTCATCCAGATGCCCGCCGACATCGCCGCCAGCGAGCTGCCGCCGCTCTTCGTGCTCGGCGAGGGCGGGGCGAGCGAGCTCGTCAATTACCGTGTCCGCGGCCATTACTATGTCGTCGACCGGCTCTTCCAGGCCGCCGAGCTGCGGCTCGGCCAGCGCCGCCAGACCGTGGTGCGCATCACCCGCGGCGCGCCGCGCACGGGTCTCGCCGCCTGGTTCGGGGGCTGAGACGGTGACCAGTCCCGCCCCTTTCGACGAGCATGCCGAGCGGCTGAAGATCCGCTCCGCCCCGCGCCCGGTGGCCCGGATCAACCGCAAGGTCCTGGCGGCGGGCGCCGCGCTGGCCGCGCTGGGCCTGTTCGCGGCGGCCAGCATCGCCCTCAAGCCGCCCGCCGGGTCCGGGACGGCCGAGCGCCGCGAGCTCTACAACACGTCAAGCCTGCGCGCCCCGGAGGGTCTGAGCGCCCTGCCCGCGAGCTATGACGCGCTGCCGGCGCCTGCGCCCCCGACCCGGCTCGGCCCGCCCTTGCCGGGTGATCTGGGCGGCAGCATCGTGCAGGCCGAGCGCGAGCGCGGCCTGATCCCCGAGGATGCCGGACGGGAGGATTTCGAGTTCCGGCCCAGCCCCGAGGATGACGCGGCGCGCGCCCGGCGCATGCAGGCCGCCGCCCTCGCCGACGAGGCCGCCCGCGCGCCGGTCTTCTTCCGCATGCAGTCCGAAACCGGCGGCCAGGCCATGGCGTCCCCCGCATCCGGCGGCTCGGCATCCCCCGCGCCCTATGACCTTTCCGAGCTGCGCGCCCTGACCGGTCTCGCCCAGGCGCCCGGCACGGGGTTCGGGCGCGCCGCCAATCCCAATCTTCAGGACCGCAAGCTCGCCTTCGCGGCCGAAGGGCCCGCCTCGGACATCTACAATGCCCACGCGGTGGAGGATCCGCTCTCGCCCTATCAGGTGATGGCGGGCACGCTGATCCCGGCTTCGCTGATCACCGGCATCAATTCCGACCTGCCCGGCGTGATCATCGCCCAGGTCACCCAGCCGGTTTATGACACGGTCACGGGCCGGCATCTGCTGATCCCGCAGGGCTCGCGCCTGCTCGGCCGCTATCAGTCCGAGGTCTCCTTCGGCCAGGACCGGGCGCTGGTCACCTGGGACCGGCTGATCTTCCCCGATGGGACCTCGCTGGTCATCGCCGCGCCCGGCGCGGACACGCAGGGCTATGCCGGCGTGTCGGACCGCACCGATCATCACTGGCGGCGGATCTTCGCGGCCGCCGGGCTCGCCACCGTGCTAGGGGTGGGCGCCGAGCTCGGCGCCAGCGGCGAGGGCGAGATCGAGCGCGCCATCCGGCGCGGCACGACCGACACCGTCAGCCAGGCCGGCCAGCGCGTGGTCGACCGCACCCTGAACATCCAGCCCACCATCCGGGTCCGCCC
>VJOU01000301.1 GCA_007050995.1 Glycocaulis profundi
AGATGGCGAAGCTCGACACGAACCGCTCGTCGAGCAGGTCCGGGTAGAAGGTCGTCAGCTGTTCGGCCAGGAACATGCCCTTGTAGATGATCGAGCGGCCGCTCAGCGAGCAGATGTAGAAGTCCTTGATCTGGTCGGCGATCACCCGCTTCTCGATGCGCCGGCGGATGACATAGAGGTCGCGCTCGAACCGGTCCGGATCGGACTGGCAGGCGTTCGCGATCATGATCTGCTCGATCTCGGGCCGGGTGGCGTTGGCCTTGTCGCCGATGATGTCGATGTTCACCGGCACCTGGCGCCAGCCGTAGATCGAGTAGCCGAAATTCAGGATCTCGGTCTCGACGATGCTGCGGCAGCGCTCCTGGCCGTCGAGGTCGGTGCGCGGCAG
>VJOU01000302.1 GCA_007050995.1 Glycocaulis profundi
CTTAATCGCAAGTGCAGAACCATCCGACAACACGGCCCTATACGTCGTCCCAGTCTTACTCGACACAATAACATTCTCTCTGCTAAAATTATTCGTAGCAATCATCAAATCCACAAGCTTAAGCGCCCCATCTCACAGCTCATCATGATAATCATCATAATAGCGCTTTCGGTATCTATCCCTGTGCCTTCTATCATGACCTCGTTCTCTTTTCCTCCTTTCACCTTCTTCTCTTGCCCTGCGGTGTTCCTCTTCCTCCTGTTCTTTCCTTTTTTTCATGGCTTCGTCCAATACTTCTTTTTCCACCTCTCTGTGGGTGAAAATTTCTTGCACCACACTATTTGCATACTCTAGATCATCACAAATCAGAATGTTGTCAAAAACAGAA
>VJOU01000303.1 GCA_007050995.1 Glycocaulis profundi
CGCTCTTCGAAAATGAGCAACAGATACGAACTGAAAAAAATCGAGTCCGACATGGTGGAGGATAGACGAAGACAATTAATGGACATAATTTATTCACTTCTTAATGAAAGAGAAAACTATAAATGGCCTCAAAACCTTGCTAGACGCATAAAGGAGTGCTGTGATGAAGAGTTCAGAGGCACCTGGAATTGTCATGTGGGTCCCAGCTTTGGCAGTTCCTTCCCATATGAGTCCAACACCTACTTCTACTGTGAATTTGAAGATCTCAGCATCCTGGTGTACAAATTCCAATGAAATGAGGGACGATCAAGCAAACGTTATACCACTTCATCACACCACTGTTGTTTGTGTGCCTCGTCTTTAAATGTATGAACCATAATTGTCTTCC
>VJOU01000304.1 GCA_007050995.1 Glycocaulis profundi
AAGCATTTCAGTGGTTGTCAGTCTTTCCTTTTACTATATTTTGTCACACTCCTTAACATTTTTCTTTCTATTCTATATCTATACTTACACACACATACATATATACAAACACTTGTTCCCATTGTTGCAAGTTTGCTCTGCTTCATTAAGGCTAACAAGTGATTGATAAATTTGAACCACGAATCATGTCACGGAAGGCATTGGACTATGACCAGATCAACGAAAATGTGAAGAAAGCCCAGTATGCTGTAAGAGGTGAGCTGTATCTTCGTGCCTCTGAGCTTCAAAAAGAAGGCAAAAAGATTATCTTCACCAATGTGGGCAATCCTCATGCTCTGGGACAGAAGCCTCTAACATTCCCTCGTCAGGTGGTTGCTCTTTGCCAGGC
>VJOU01000305.1 GCA_007050995.1 Glycocaulis profundi
CACCGTGCCGCTCGGGGTCGGGGCGGACGAGGTCGCGGCCCATCATCTGCCGGAACACCGCGCCCCAGGCGGGTTTCGACAGGTCGCGCCCCACCGCGAAGGTCGGCAACTGGTCGTGCCCCCTTTCGCGGACCTTCGGGGTCGCCGATCCGGTCAGGATGTCGATCAGATGCCCCGCCCCGAACCACTCCCCCGTCCGCAGGATCGCGGACAGGGCCTTCCGCACCGCCTCGGTCGCGTCGAACAGCAGCGCCGGGCGGTCGCAGAGGTCGCAATTCCCGCAGGGCTCCGCCGCCTCGCCGAAATAGCCCAGCAAGACCTGACGGCGGCAGCCCAAGGCCTCGGCCAGCCCCAGCAGCGCGTTCAGCCGGGCATGGTCAGCCGCCT
>VJOU01000307.1 GCA_007050995.1 Glycocaulis profundi
CACAATATGATATCAGCATACTCGTATGGAAGGACCCGGAGCAAGGGAACTGGTGGATGCAATTTGGTAATGGAAAGGTTCTTGGATACTGGCCAGGGTCACTCTTTTCTTACTTAACCGACAGTGCATCAATGATCCAATGGGGAGGGGAGGTGGTGAACTCAGCTTCTGACGGGCAACACACGACCACCCAAATGGGCAGCGGTCATTTCCCTGAAGATGGCTTTGGTAAGGCCAGTTACTTCAGAAACGTTCAAATAGTAGATGGATCAAACAGCCTGAAGACTCCTAAAGACATAGACACGTTCACCGAGCAACCCAATTGCTACGATGTTCAAACGGGAAAAAATGGTGGTTGGGGCAGCTACATTTTCTATGGTGGACC
>VJOU01000061.1 GCA_007050995.1 Glycocaulis profundi
CAAGCTCGTGCTCGACAGCTTCAGCCGGGCGCTGCCCGGCGCGGCGCTCGAGGCCAAGCTCGTGCTCGACAGCTTCAGCCGGGCGCTGCCCGGCGCGGCGCTCGAGGCGCGGGTGAGCCCGGTCTGTCTGCCCGTCCAGGGCGAGGGGCTCGCCGACAGCCTCCCGGCGCGGATGATCGAGGAGCGCGAGGAGGCCTGGAAGGCCGACATCCCGCTGGCCGAGGGCGATGACGCGGTCTGGGACTGGCTCGACCGGCTGGACGAGGCGAGCCGGCTGGCCCTGCTCGCTCACTGCGTGAGCTTCGGGGTGAACGCCCTGTTCGAGCGCCCGAACCCCTATGGCACGGGGATCTCGGCCTCCGGGCTCGAACGCCGGATGCGCGAGGCGGACCGTCTCGCCCGCGTGACCGGGCTCGACATGGCCGAGGCGGGATGGACGCCGACGGTGGCGACCTATCTCGGTCGGGTCACCAAGGCCCGCATCCTCGAGGCGGTGCGCGAAGGCGCGGGCGAAGGGGCCGCCGCGCGCATCGAGGGGCTGAAGAAGGACGCCATGGCCAAGGCCGCCGAGGAACTGCTTGCGGGCACGGGCTGGCTGCCCACCGCCCTGCGCACGCCCGGTGATCCGCCTGCGGAGGAGGCTCCGGCCGAAGACGAGAAGGGCGCCGCGGCCGTCGCCGCCGAATAGCGGCCCGCCATCCCGGACCTACAGCGGGGGCCCCGCGCGTCTCTCCTGTCAGAGGCGCGCGGGTTGGCGCGTGAGCCGGGCGCGGTCGCCTGGCTCATGACCTCACCCCCACACCGGAGATACCCTCATGACCCAGTCCAACCCGCCGCCGGGCCTCGCACCCGTGGCCGACTTTTTCACGCGACTGAAAGCGTATGAAGCCCGCGCCGCCGCGCTGATGCCCGCCAACAAGGCGGCGCTGTTCGCCCTGCTCGCGCCTGCGGGCATCACCCGCATCGACGTGACCTTTGACGGCTATGGCGACAGCGGGCAGATCGAGGGCGTCCAGGCTTATGCCGGCGATACGCCCGCCGCCTTGCCCGAGGCGCGGCTGACCCTGCGATCGGCCGGCTTCAACGACGACGAGATCCACGAGCAGGAGATGACCGTCTCCGAAGCCGTCGAGGCGCTCGCCTATGGCGCGCTCTCCCAGACCCATGGCGGCTGGGAGAATAATGACGGCGCCTATGGCGAGTTCGTCTTCGACGTCGCCGCAGGCACGATCCGGCTTGACTATAATGAGCGCTATACCGGCGTTGACTCTCACAGCCACGATTTCTGAGGAGGCCGGTCATGGGACACTGCTATCACCATGCGCTTTCCTCCGTGCGCAGATGGGGCGGGACTCCGGAGGACTATCTCGCCCTGCACCCATGGTTTGATGAATCCAAGGCGATCACCGCCGATTTCCGGCACCGGGCGCTGCGCCACCACGCCGAGGGCATCTTCATGCTCGAACGCTTCTTCGGCGCGGCGATCACCATCTCGACGGGCCGTGTCGTGCCCGTCCGCCTGATCGGCGAACAGCACGTCACCGAGGATCTGGGCTTCATCCCCAGCTTCGCCGACTGGGTGCGGTGCATCAGGCCCGAACCCTGGATGGGCCGGGCCCAGCCCATCCACCGTCAGGTCGACCCGTTCAGCGCGGCTGCGCCCGCCGCGCGGGCCGCAGCGGAATGAGCCGCTCGGACGCCGCCGATCTCGCCCACCGCCTCGGCCGCCAGGCCGAGGCGGTCTGCCGCCACTATCTCCCCAACGGCCGGCGCGACGGTCAGTACTGGCGCGTCGGCGACGCCCGCGGCGAGGCGGGCCGCTCCATGTTCGTGCGCCTCGCCGATGCGCCGGGCGGCCCGGCCGGAAAATGGACCGACGCGGCCACCGGCGAACATGGCGACCTGCTCGACATCATCCGCGAGACGCGCGGGCTCACGCGCTTTGCCGACATCCTCGCCGAAGCCCGGCGCTTCCTCGCTCTGCCGGAGCCAGAGACCGTGCCCGGCCCAGCATCGCGCCCCAGGCCGAAACCCGCCGCCGCGAGCCCGACCGCGGCGCGCCGCCTGTTCGCCGCCGCCCGGCCGATCCGGGGCACGCTTGCCGAGACCTATCTGCGCGCGCGGGGCCTGACGCGGCTCGATGATCTCGCCGCGCTACGCTTTCATCCGCGCTGCACCTTCCTGTCCGGCGACGGGGCCCCGCGTCAGACTTGGCCCGCCCTGATCGCCTCGGTGACCGATCTCTCCGGAACCCAGACCGGCGCGCATCGGACCTGGCTCGCCCGCGACGGGGCGGCCAAGGCCCCCCTCGATCCGCCGCGCAAGGCGATGGGCCAGCTCCTCGGCCACGGCGTTAGGTTCGGCCGCCCCGGCGATGTCATGGCCGCAGGCGAGGGCCTTGAGAACGTCCTGTCAATCAGCGAGGCCCTGTCGGGCCTGCCCGCCGTCGCGGCGCTCTCGGCCGCCCATCTCGGCGCCCTCGCGCTCCCGCCCGGCCTGCGCCGTCTCTATGTAATCCTCGACCCCGACGCCGCCGGGGAGGGGGCCTTCGCCCGCCTCGTCGAGCGCGCCCGCGAGGCCGGTGTCGAGGCGCGTCCCCTACGCCCCGCCCGCGGCGACTTCAATGAGGATCTCCTCACCTCCGGCGTCCGCCGCCTCCACGCCGCGCTCGCGCGCCAGCTCGCCCGCGAGGACGAGGGGCGGTTCGGAGTGGCCTGAGCGTGTCTGCGAGCGGGGGCGGGGTAGGGCGCGCGTGCGGGCGCCGGGGCGCGGCGGGAGAGGCCCGCGCCACGGCCTTCCAGCGGGCGAGCGGCCCACAG
>VJOU01000308.1 GCA_007050995.1 Glycocaulis profundi
GGCGATCTTTCCTGATACAAGCGTTGTCATCGATAGATGTATACTTAGTGGTAACTTGACACTTGAAGGGGGTGACCGTTGTGAACTTGATCTCGTAACAGGGTGCACCGATCCAGGATCTCCTGAATATAACCCTCTGGCAAACGTTGACGATGGATCATGCCCTCCTTACTCAGATAATGAAGATTAAAATCATGATTTCCCCTTCTTCCATCACGTATACGAATTGTTGTATCTAAGTCTAAAAAGTGGTTCATTGAAATCATAGGTAAGAGGTGTATGTTCATAAGCGTGCCTCTTTTTGTTAATACGATTAAATACAATCTACATTTGGGAACTACCGTTTTCTTACCGTTTTACTAAAGATGTGGCAATTCGAAC
>VJOU01000309.1 GCA_007050995.1 Glycocaulis profundi
GGGAGGGCAGGTCTTGTTCACTCTTGGATCTTCGGCTCGTGACGGTGCACAAACTTGGTAGTTGGGAGGGGAACAGACGCGATTCATTGGGCTAATAGGGGATTCTGCAACCGATGAGCGAGTCGGGGAGGCGCGCTCTGGTGCGCCGCATTGTTTTAGTGCACCGACGCTTCTTCTTCCTCCTTCGTTTGCGGGACTGCGCTGTGGAGAACAGCTGGGCTTCGAAGCAGCCTTCTGAGGTGCGCATTTGTCTTTGGCTGCTGGTTGTGTGCACTGAACAGGGGGACACCTTTCTTTGGAAGGCGTAGCAGGCTTGGTTGGAGGACACTCTTTTTTGGGGGGTGAAGTTTTCTGTTGCGTTGGTGGAGGTCGGTTGGCTCC
>VJOU01000310.1 GCA_007050995.1 Glycocaulis profundi
CTTGGCGTACTTCTCGAGCGCCTCACCTTGATCCTTGAAGATCTTCACGTTGGAGGAGAGAAGGTCCCGGCGTTCCATACCCTGCTTGCGTGGCATAGCACCGACCATTAGGGCGACATCGATGTCAGTGAAAGCCTCCTTAAGGCAGTGTGTCGGAACGATGCTTTCCAGAACGGTAAAAGCGCAGTCCTGCAACTCCATCACAACACCTTCGAGGACAGTCTTGGCCTCGGGGATATCGAGGAGGTGGAGAATGATCTTTTGATCTTTGCCGAACAGATTGCCGTTAGCAACCATGTTGGAAAGGTTGTAGGCGATTTGGCCAGCAGCGCCAGTGATGAGAACTTTGAGAGCTCCAGGCATGACGAGACGCAAACCCAA
>VJOU01000311.1 GCA_007050995.1 Glycocaulis profundi
AAGATAGAAAGAACAGAAGTTTGTGCGGACAACAATTGACTATGGCAACGACGGTGTATGCGGCGGCGGCAACCGGCGTCTTGTTACCACGTGTTCCTACTATAACCAGCACCACCACAACCACTACTATCCGTTGCTCCGCCTTACCTAACCTTCCTGCACGTTCAGGGTTTTCTAATTCTATCAAACAGGCTTCAGGATCAAAGAGGTCAACTCAGTTCCAGGTCAAGGCATCAGAAGATGCTTCCCCTGTAGATGCTAACGAGTTGTTCACTGACCTAAAGGAAAAGTGGGATGCACTTGAAAACAAGTCCACAGTTATTATCTATGGAGGAGGAGGAGTTGTTGCAATTTGGCTATCCTCAATTCTTATCGGTGCC
>VJOU01000312.1 GCA_007050995.1 Glycocaulis profundi
GCCAAACTCATGAAGATGAAACCCATGAGGTCCTGGAGTTAGTCCAGTGATTTTCACATTCACAGTTGTTGGGCCATCCTCTTCTTGAGTGAGGGTAACAACGCCTTCAACAGAAGAAGTCCCTTTAAGAACGGCGACGGCTTTCTTGGTGGCGGCGAAGACGGTGAGGGGTTTAGGTGCGGCGGAGGCGGCGGCAGAGAGTGTTAAAGATTGACGGTTGATGGTGGACTTGAGAGAGACGCCATGAAAAGAAGACGATGGGAGAGATACAGCAGTGTTAGGGTTCGATATTGGGAAAAGAAGGGAAGTTGTTGCTGCAGGAGATGAGAAGAGGATAGAGTGAGCAGCCATTGCTGCAAGTGTCGCTTGCATATAGTGGC
>VJOU01000062.1 GCA_007050995.1 Glycocaulis profundi
CAAGCATCATTCGAAACCGTCTTCGGAGGAAACTGGAACAAATACTTCGCTCAAGTTGGATTCTCTCAACAGAACTTTGAGCAAGTCATCCTCAAGACCCTCGAAAAACTTTCTCTTTACGGAAAGCAATCTGATGAACTCCGTTCCCGTCGTGTCCAATCTGGAATCCARATGCTTCAAGAGATTGTCAAGAAGATGAACATCCGTCCACGTGTCCAACAAACCGATTCTCAAAATGCTCACGCTGTTTTCTACCTTCGCTACAAGGAGATGGACTACATCGTTCTTCCAATTGACATGGAAACTATTGACACTCTTGTTGAGAAGTATGTCAGAAACGGRGAGTTTGACATCAAATCCCTCCTCACTTTCTTGACCAACGACTCCAAGTTCGAGCTTCACCGTGCTCTCTTCTTCTACGAGGCTGAACGCAGAATTCCAACCACCATTGGAATGCCACTCACCATTTCTGGAAAGATGCCAACTATCCTCTCTATCAACGGAAAGGTTTCAATTGAGCTCGAGAAGCTTGGAGCTCGTCTTGTTCTTGATATCGTTCCAACTGTTGCCACCACCCACGTCACTGAGATGCGCTTCTGGTMTCCAGTCATTGAACAAGGAGTCAAGTCACTTCAATCTGCTCGTCTCCACACTCCATTGAGATTCGMATCAACGGTTGAATTGAAGAAGAACACTCTCGAAATCACTCACAAGTTTGTTGTCCCAGAGAACAAGAAGACCACTGTTKCCGTTCATACCCGCCCAGTTGCTTTCATCCGTGTTCCAAAGAACCAAGACTCTGAATATGTTGAGRCTGAAGAGAAGACTATTTCCCACTCACAATACCAAATGTCTACTGAAGAGATTGATCGTCAATATGAGACCTTTGGACTCAGAATCAATGCCCAAGGAAATGTTCTTTCCCAATGGACTCTTCCAATGGTCTTGATGACTGAACAAGATTTCGAGTTCACTCTTGAGAACAAAAACCGTCCAGTTGAGTTCACAGCTCGCGTCACTATTGGAAACCTCGAGAAGACTGATCTTTCCGAGATCAAGTTCGACAAGATCTTCGAAAAAGAATTCGACCTTGAGAACAACGAATCTGAGAACCGCCGCCAATACTTCCACAAGATGATCCGTGAGATTCAATCYGAGCAAGGATTCAAGAAYCTYATYACCCTCAAGCTTGARGCYCCACAACAAATGTACTGGAACACTGAACTTCGTACCGTCTGTGACAAATGGATCCGTATGTGCAAGGTTGAGATGGATGCTCGCCGCTCTCCAATGGAGCACGAGAACAARGAATGGACTCTTCGTACTGAGCTTCTTGCTGCCCGCCCACAAATGCCATCATCCCTCCGTCAACTYCGTGAGCAACCACACCGTGAGGTTCAACTYGCAYTCAAYGCCAAGTGGGGATCATCAAAGAAGAGCGAGATCACMKTCAATGCTCAACTCGAACAATCCACGGAACAAAAGAAGTTCCTCCGCAACATCGAGCGTGAGTACAAGGGAATTCCAGAGTACGAACTTTTGATCAARGCTGCTCGTCTTAACCAAGTCAATGTTGTYTCTGAGTACAAGCTCACCCCASAGTCTGAATACACTTTCTCCCGCATTTTCGACCTTATCAAGGCATACAACTTCTGGACTGTTTCTGAGAAGCGTGTCCAAAACGAGRATCGCCGCGTYGTTCTTCAACTTTCTGTTGAGCCACTTTCCCGCCAATACATGAACATGACCATCCAGACTCCAGAACAAGAAGTTGAGTTGAAGAATGTTCGTATTCCACGCGTCGTTCTCCCAACTATTGCTCGTMGTGCCATGTTCCAACAAACCTGGGAAAAGACCGGAGCCACCTGCAAGGTTGRCCAATCTGAGGTTTCTACCTTTGACAACGTGATCTACCGYGCTCCACTCACCACCTGCTACTCTCTTGTTGCCAAGGATTGCTCYGAACAGCCAAGATTCGCTGTTCTTGCCAAGAAGATCAACAAGAACTCTGAGGAGCTTCTCGTTAAGGTTGTCCGCCGTGAGGAAGAAATTGTTGTGAAGAAGTCTGACGATAAGTTCCTTGTCAAGGTTGACGGAAAGAAGGTTAACCCAACTGAACTTGAACAATACAATATCGAAATTCTTGGAGATAACCTTATTGTTATTCGTCTTCCACAAGGAGAGGTTCGTTTCGATGGATACACTGTCAAGACCAACATGCCATCCGTTGCTTCACAAAACCAACTTTGCGGACTTTGCGGAAACAATGACGGTGAGAGAGACAATGAGTTCATGACCGCTGACAACTACGAAACTGAGGATGTTGAGGAATTCCACCGCTCTTACCTTCTCAAGAACGAAGAATGCGAAGTTGAGAAMGACCGCATCTCCGAGAAGAAGAACTACARAAACAAATGGAACAGAGAAGAGAAGAAGTCCGAYTACGWGAGCAGCTCCGACTAYGAGARCAACTACGATGARAAGGAAACTGAGAASSAACTYKTCAAGAAGACCCTCATCAAGKAGTTCTCCAACCGCGTCTGCTTCTCCATCGAGCCAKTCTCTGAGTGCCGCCGTGGACTCGAATCCGAGAAGACTTCCAACRAGAAGAKCCGTTTCACTTGCATGCCACGCCACAGCAAGAACGCYCGYCGTTTCTTGAAGGARGCTCGTGAGCAAACTGTTGCCGAKTTGGTCGATTTCCCAGTCTCCTTCGTTGAGTCTGTCAAGATCCCAACCGCCTGCGTTGCCTATTAAATCCATATATTTATCATTTTGTAGTCCATAATAAATTTTCAC
>VJOU01000313.1 GCA_007050995.1 Glycocaulis profundi
CAGGAGTTGCCGCCGGAGCACTTGGACTCTCGTGGAGATGTTTGGACGAGTCGGCCAAGTATGCTCTGGAGAGAAAGGCTTTCGGAACCGTAATTGCCAATCACCAAGCCGTCCAGTTCATGCTTGCTGACATGGCTGTCAACCTCGAGCTCGCTCGTCTTATCACCTACAAATCCGCCAACGATGTCGACAACAAGGTGCGCTCTTCATACAATGCTTCGATCGCCAAGTGCTTTGCCGCCGACACTGCCAACCAAGCTGCCACCAACGCTGTTCAGATCTTTGGAGGAAATGGCTTCAACTCTGAGTATCCAGTGGAGAAACTGATGCGTGATGCCAAGATCTATCAGATCTACGAGGGAACCTCGCAAATTCAGCG
>VJOU01000314.1 GCA_007050995.1 Glycocaulis profundi
TGTCAATCGAGGGCGACAGTCCGCCATGCAAGCAGAATATAGAGTTGTCGACCAAAGCGGTGAGAGGAAGGTAATCAAAAAGATCCGTAAAGTACTTCCAAACATTTGAATTCCCGTATTTGCGCAAACACTCATCGTAAAAGCCATAGACTTGAGTGATTTGCCGACTCTCGTGGTTTCCACGTAGAACAGTTATTCGATCACGAAAACGGACCTTGAGAGCAACCAGGAGAGTGACAGTCTCAACGGAGCAGTAGCCTCGATCAACGTAATCACCCATAAACAAGTAGTTAGTGTCTGGAGCCTTCCCCCCAATGCGGAATAACTCCATCATGTCGTGAAACTGGCCATGCACATCACCACAGACGGTGACTGGA
>VJOU01000315.1 GCA_007050995.1 Glycocaulis profundi
CTTCGCGCTCGTGGAGCCTGCGCCGGTGCAGGAGCATTCCATTCCATATCCGAGGACTTGAGTTCGTTACTTTCAAGCCCTACAGCGCAAGGAACATAAGTCATAGACTTTTGATCCGGACAAGTATAAGGAGTGGAAAAGAATTTTGCACATTCAGCCGCCGATCTTTGATTCGGAAGATCCAAAATACAATTCATTTTAACATCAAGAACCCCATCCTTGATCAGCTTCCGACACTGTGGCCCAACTTGTGTGAAATAGTTATAAGATACCGTAAAATTCGATAGCTTAGGGAGACTACACACTGCTTCCGGAATCGGGCCATAGAACTTATTCCTAGCCAAGTTCAAAAGCTCCATTTTCTTCAAACATTGAAA
>VJOU01000316.1 GCA_007050995.1 Glycocaulis profundi
CTTGTCAAATTGGAGCTCGGAGATAAGTCCATTTCTGAGTTGAGCACGGAGTGGGAGTTCGAGCATTTGCTTGTACTCCTCGGAGAGCTCGCGCTGCTCCATGGAGTTCAAGGAAGGCATCTGCTCGGACTCTGGGAGGTGGGAAGCGGCCATGCGGATGTTGACAAGTTGAAGGTGGATGTAGCGGTCATCGACGGCTTGAATGCGGGCACGTGCAGAAATACGGGATTGGGAAAGCTCAGAGGAAGCGGATGGGAGTCCGGAAAGGACGAGGCCATCGAACTTGTAGTGATAGTCAGTTTTTGGCTCGAAGGTGCGCTCGAAAGCTGGAGAGGAGGCGAGGGCCAAGGCCACGAGAGAGGCGATGATGATCGAC
>VJOU01000317.1 GCA_007050995.1 Glycocaulis profundi
GCCTCGTTGTGGGTCCGGCCAGTACTCAATGCTTCCAGCAGATATATATCGATCAGCATAATCAGTTTTAAAAGGTAGATCCTCAGCATCACCCTCAATGAACTTGCATTCTTTCAACGGTTCCTTTTGCTTCGCTTTCGCAAGCTGATGTGGCGATTGATCCAAAATCGTAACATTCTTAGCATGAACGTGTTTCACAATACCTAAAGTAGTGAACCCTGTACCCCCACCAACATCCACCACCACCATATGAGGGCTATAAAGATCAGCCGGTTCCAATGCTTCATCTCTCATATCTTCGGTCCAATGACCCGGGTTTATCACATGATCATACACAATCGACAAAAACCTATAAAACCAAAATGCCTCTTTTTTG
>VJOU01000318.1 GCA_007050995.1 Glycocaulis profundi
CTTTCCCAACTGAAATCCAGTTTCAAGACAAAACATATGCAAGCGAAATTGCCCAGTTCTTTGTTCAGGAACTCTTAAAACACGGTACAACCACGGCCCTCGTTTTCTGTACAGTTCATCCCGTGTCTGTTGATGCCTTATTTGAAGCCGCAGAGCGCGTTCAGATGCGTTTAATTGCCGGCAAGGTACTTATGGACCGTAATGCTCCGGAAGCGCTGTGTGACACGCCAGAAACGGCTTACAGCGACACTAAAGCACTCATTGAAAAATGGCATGGTAAGGGCCGTGCTCTGTATGCGATTACGCCACGATTTGCGCCGACTTCTACACCTGAGCAATTAGAAAGAGCAGGGCAGTTAAAACAAGAATTTCCGGA
>VJOU01000063.1 GCA_007050995.1 Glycocaulis profundi
CAGGGTGAGAAAAGGATACTTCTCACGCTCTGCACCGGTGCTGGCAAGACTGCCGTGGCCTTCCAGATATGTTGGAAGCTCTGGTCGGCACGTTGGAGTTCCAAAGGGGTCAACCGGAACCCCAAGATCCTGTTTCTTGCTGATCGAAATGTTTTGGTCGACGATCCAATGGCCAAGGATTTCACCCCGTTCGGTGATGCCCGGCACAAAATCGCGGGCGGCACGGCGGTCAAGAGCCGCGACATGTACTTCGCGATCTATCAATCCATCGCAAGCGACGAGAACCGCCCGGGTCTTTATCGTGAATATGCCCGGGATTTTTTCGATCTCATCATCATCGACGAATGCCATCGTGGCAGTGCGCGGGATGACAGTAATTGGCGCGAGATCCTTGAGTGGTTCGAACCTGCGACCCAAATCGGGATGACGGCGACGCCCCGCCGGGAAGATAACGTCGACACCTACACCTATTTCGGCGATCCGCTTTATGAGTACAGCYTSGCGCAAGGCATCGCAGACGGCTTCTTAGCTCCGTATCGCGTCCATCGCGTCATATCGGACTAYGACGCTGCCGGCTGGCGACCKAGCCGGGGTGAAGTYGATCGTTATGGACGCGAGATTCCCGACACCGARTACTCAACGCGGGATTTCGAACGGGTCGTCGCACTGCGCGCACGAACGCAGGCCATTGCGAAACACCTCGCAGGTTTCATGGCTGAGACCGACCGTTTTGCTAAAACRATCRTCTTCTGTGTGGACCAGGAACAYGCCCTGGAGATGCGGCAGGCGCTCGCCGCATTGAACACCGATCTCGTGAAAGAACACCCCGAYTATGTCTGCCGTGTCACGTCCGACGAAGGCGATGTCGGGAGCGCGCATCGAGCGAAGTTCCAAGATGTTGAAACCCAGGCACCGGTGATCCTGACCACGTCTCAGCTTCTCACCACCGGCGTAGATGCGCCGACGTGCAAGAACGTCGTGCTCGCGCGGGTTGTGGGTTCCATGCCGGAATTCAAGCAGATCATCGGACGGGGCACTCGCCTCAGGCCWGATTACGGCAAACTCGCTTTCAACATCATCGACTACACCGGCACTGCGACTCGGATGTTCGCCGATCCTGCCTTCGACGGCGATCCAGTCCGCGAGGATGAGGCGGTCATCAATGCGGATGGTGACGTCGTCGAAGCGCGTGAGGTCGAARACCGGGCTCCCGACCCCGACGATTTTCCTGAAGGGACCGACATCCCTGATGGTCCCATCGATCTGSGGGAGGAACCCGAGAATGGGCYGCGCAAGTTCTATGTCGACGGCGGCGAGGTCGCGATCGTCCGCCACCTCGTTTACGAGCTCGATTCTGAYGGACGACAACTCGCGTGCCGCCAGCTGACCGACTACACCGGCGACAAGGTCCGTACCCTGTATCCCAATGCGTCCGAATTGCGCTCGGACTGGCTCGACCCCGAACGCCGCGCGGAAATTGTCGAACGGTTGGAAGAAAAAGGCATCGACCTGGATTCGTTGGCCGATGCGGTCGGAAAGCCGGAAGCGGATCCGTTCGATCTCCTGTGCCACCTCGCCTACAACGCGCCCCTGCGCACCCGGCGCGAACGCGCTGACCGGCTGCAGAAGGACCAGGACRAGTTTCTGGACCGCTTTGGTCCGGATGCCCGCGAAGTTCTGGATGCCGTGCTTGAAAAGTATGCCGAACATGGCAGTGCACAGTTCAAGCTGCCCGACATCCTCGAAGTACCCCCGTTCAACGAGTGGGGCAACGTGATCGAAATTGCCGCCCGCTTTGGCGGAGGCAAGGAGCTGCGCAGCGCCGTCACCGAGCTGCAGCGCCTRCTCTACACCGCTTGAATTGAAGGAGTTCCGCCTTGCCTGACCCCGCCCGAAASAAGGCTGCACCCAAGCAACTGACCACCGCTCACCGTCTCGACAGCATCATCAAGTCCGCGCGCAAGATCATGCGCAAGGACAAGGGCTTGAACGGCGACCTTGATCGCCTGCCGATGCTCACCTGGATCATGTTTCTGAAATTTCTCGATGACATGGAGCGGATCGAGGAAGAACGCGCCGAGCTCGCGGGAAARGATTATCGCTCGATCATCGAGCRTCCTTATCGTTGGCGTGATTGGGCGGCGGATGCCGATGGCATCACCGGGCCCGACCTCCTGTCCTTCCTCGTYTCCGAGATGACGGAYCTTYCAGACGGCACCCGCGGCCCGGGGCTTTTCGCCTACCTCCGAGGCTTGCGCGGCGACAATGGGCGACGCGAGCGGCGCGAYGTGATCGCAACCGTCTTTCAAGGTTTCGCCAACCGGATGGAGAGCGGCTACCTGCTGCGCGACGTGGTCAACCTGATCGAYGGCATCCATTTCGATTCCTCGGAGGAAGTTCACACCCTCGGTCGCCTCTACGAGACGCTGCTGCGTGAAATGCGCGACGCAGCTGGGGACTCCGGTGAGTTCTACACCCCTCGACCGGTTGTCCGGTTCATGGTCGAGGTGACCGCCCCCAAGCTGGGCGAGACGATCCTCGATCCGGCGTGCGGCACCGGCGGATTTCTCACTGAGGCCTTTCAGCATCTCGAGCGCCAGGCCAACACCGTCGAGAAGCGGCGCATCCTGCAGGAGGACAGCTTATTCGGCGGCGAGGCCAAGTCGCTGCCGTTCCTGCTGTCCCAGCTCAACCTCCTACTGCACGGCCTGCACGCCCCGCGCATTGATCCTGGCAACGCCCTTCGCTTTCGTCTGG
>VJOU01000319.1 GCA_007050995.1 Glycocaulis profundi
GCAAAATATAACGTCATAGTTGGTTCCGCTTGGACACGAAAATGTAGAAGTTTTGTCAGCTTCGTAGCTACGAACATCTGGGCAAAGATTTTTGAAAAAGTTTGAAAGAGTAGTTGGTTGACAATTTTGTTGGAATTGTCCGCTACAACAATCCTTATCCCTCTTGGTCACAGTACATGGGTGATTGCACCCACCACGAGTCTGTAACGGAGCAGGACACTGACCATTGATGTTCGCGGCACATTTAATACCTCGGGTGCACCCACCAGAATTGGGGCTAAATTGCATTGGCAAGTTGAACCCGTCAATAACGGAAATGTCAAAGTAATCATAATCTGCGTATTGCTTGAGAGCAAACTCGGCTACTGTGTTAGGT
>VJOU01000320.1 GCA_007050995.1 Glycocaulis profundi
ATGCCTGATTTTGCAGGGAGAGTGACCTTGGAGCCAAGTGCGTCTGTTTTGCCTTTCTTGATGGTCAATCTAGCTCTGATTGAGTCAACTCTAGATTGATCTTTGGTAAATATTTCTTCCAATGTCAAGGGTTTCACCATGTCTTCACTGATCTTAGAACATGGTCCATATTGAATCACTTCCAATAATCCTGTTTTCTTGTCACCTTTAGCGGATGGGATACAAGTAGATGATGGCAAGAGCGAGCTTAGTTGGGTGTGATAATGGTGTGCTTCTTCATTTGTCTTATGCACAAACTCTTTTCTTGCAACAACAAAAAAGAAGAGAGAACAAGAGAGAACCAGGAAGAGAGAGTTATTAGATGGTGTCATTTTCC
>VJOU01000321.1 GCA_007050995.1 Glycocaulis profundi
CTTATTTCATGATGATAAATATATAATGTAACAAGAGTTTCATTACAATATTGATATCAATAAAGAAAAACAATTAATACATTGCATAATAATATCACCATGCATGCTAGACTTTTCCTTCGGATCGATCTCATGGAATCAATAAGATCAAGATTTCTTGCTCCATTATTGATCGCCTACTTGAAACAAGACATCCCTTTATTTTGGCCTTACCAGAGACAAATTTAACAAACCATTTAGATGGAAATACTATTTGGAACCCCCATACTAGTCACACCAGGTTCCGAAAAAGGCTTTAGAAGATTATATGGTATTACCCCAACTCCATTTCTATTCTTCAAGGTCTCATCTGCATTCCTAGCATCTATAATTCCA
>VJOU01000322.1 GCA_007050995.1 Glycocaulis profundi
ATGGCAGCTATAACTTCTTGGATCACGGATAGCGGGTGCAAGGATCACGCCTCTCTCGTTTCCATCGCTAAGTTGGCAGAGCAGGCTGAGCGATATGAGGATATGGCTGTCGCCATGAAAACTATCGCCGAGATGGGCAATGAGCTTAACAACGAGGAGCGTAATTTGTTATCCGTTGCGTACAAAAATGTGGTTGGCGCTCGTCGTTCGTCTTGGAGGATCATGTCAAGCATCGCCAAGAAGCAGGCTGGCACGCCCCTTGCCGATCAGACGGACATTTATCTGAAGAAAGTGGAGGAGGAGCTGACCAAAATCTGCAACGACGTTTTGGCTCTTCTCTCAAAGAACCTAATTACAGAAAAGATAGGTGCCGAG
>VJOU01000323.1 GCA_007050995.1 Glycocaulis profundi
CAGCGTGTCATATTCCGGGTTGTCAAAAGTGGCTCTCAGATTTCCAGGGGAAAACATCTTCCCTTCTGAAATTTCATATGTTTCCTTCACATGTTGCCATTTTCCTTCGTCGAGAAGAAGAAACTCATGGGTTCCAGGGAAGCCCTTGATAGCAAGAACATAAGTGGTTCTAGGTCCGTAAATACCCATGGCTGCAGCCACTTGGTCTCCTCCGGTCACCCCGGTTAGCTTGTCTCCTGGCCATACTCCAAATATGGTGCCCACGGTGAAGTTTGTGTCAACAATGCTGGACCCGTCAAGGGGATCAAAAGCAACACTGAATCCGCCTTCGACTGGACCACCCATGTCTTGAAGCTCGGGAACTTCTTCAGAG
>VJOU01000324.1 GCA_007050995.1 Glycocaulis profundi
CTCCAAGGCAGTAAGCTGTTTGAATATAATGTACCCGGCGATTAGTTAGCCTTCCTGAAGATGCTCAGTTCTAAGGCCAAGCAGAATGTAACAGTGGTGTGTCGCCAATCTTCACAAGAAGAGGCGCGCCTTTTGTCTGACAACGACCACTACTTCTCCCGCCACGGAGAGCTCTTCAGCTACAGTGTCTTGCGCGACGAATGTCAGCATATGAAGGACAGCTATGGTTACACCGTTATGGAGGTGGTAAGCCGACCACAGCGACTCCCGCTGCGTGACATCTCTTTCCGCGACGTGGGTGGACACTCAAAGGAAGTGGGAGTGAGACTGAGCCCCGCATGCTACGCTTAGGTCACGGTGATGGTGCAGTTAC
>VJOU01000325.1 GCA_007050995.1 Glycocaulis profundi
TGCAGGTTCGTGTGGGCTGAACTCCGCTCGCGACTAGTGATGAACTAATTGTCGGTCTTTTCAGCTGCCTTCATTTAAAACTCTAGTCCAAGCTTGTTAATTTCACATGAGTCAAAGCGGCGAAGGTGAAGGCTCTATAGGCGTGAAAATTTAAGGAGATCTTCGCTTCCGGACCCATCACCCGAACATTCTGAAGGAGGCCAAAGGGAAGAGAATGAGGAGCAATCGAGCCAATTAAGAGGCACTCAACGGCGCAGATTAAGCTCACCACCATCAGGATCTAACAGAAATGAAGACAACGCTGATGCCACAGGATCACCACAACCGAAGAGACTCCACACCACTGAAGATGGCGAAGGTCCTTCACCTGCCA
>VJOU01000326.1 GCA_007050995.1 Glycocaulis profundi
ACCGCCGCAGTTGCGGCTGTGACGTTGGGTCTCACGCTGGCTGCTTGCGGCGGCGACCCGACGTCCGACGACTCTGCCAAGTCCGCCAAGGACACCATCACGGTCGGCTCGGCGGAATTCCCGGAGAACGTGATCATTGCCGAGATCTACGCTCAGGCGCTGGAAGCCAAGGGCGTCAAGGTCACCAAGAAGCTCAACATCGGCTCCCGCGAGGTCTACCTCCCGGCGTTGAAGAACGGTGAGATCGACCTGATCCCCGAATACTCGGGCAATCTGCTGTCGTACCTGGATCCCAAGGCGACCGCGACCTCCCCGAAGGACGTTGTCGACGCGATTGATGATGCCCTGCCTGACAACCTCGACGTGCTGGACC
>VJOU01000064.1 GCA_007050995.1 Glycocaulis profundi
ATTTCCTGCGTCGCCGCGGCTTCACCAGAGCAGCCACCGCGAAAATCATCGACACGGTCCTGGCCGAGGAAGGCCGCCCGCCCGAGACCGTGTTCGACTTCGTCCAGGGCATCACCGCCCACGCCCGAGGCCAGACCCATCAGGACGCTCGCCTCGAACTGGAAGGGCGCGCGAAAACGCTGCTCGAACGGGCCTGACCCTCACCGATGCCGGAGGGGCGCGTCCGCCGCTCCGGCAATTTCGGTCAATCCTCGTCCAGAAGTGTCTCGAAATCCTGCCCGCCATAGAAGATGCCCAGGATCGTCACTGTCCGGTCTTCCACGGCATAGGCGATCGCGACGCGGCGACGGAACGAGGTTGTCCGCAAGCCGGGCCGAAGATCGTCGCGCGGCGTGCCGCGGTGGGGGAGGGTCGAAAACGTCTCCATGTGGTCGAGAATGTCGTCAGTGTACCGGCGGGCGATGACGGGCGACGCCTCACGAGCGATGTAGCGATAGAGGGCGGCGAGCTGCGCTTCGGCCTCCGGCGCATAGACAACCTGAAACCTCAAGGCTCAGCGCTCGCCTGTCGCGCGCTCATGTTCGGCAGCAAGGGTCGCCCGCACATCGGAAACGGACCGTCCCCGTGACGGGTCCGACTTCATGGCGTCATAGGCGCGCGTCACATCTTCCCGCAGCCAGGCTTCAACAGCCTTGTCCCGCGCCAGAAGCGATCGCAATCCGTCACGGATCACCTCGCTCTCGCTGGCATATTCGCCCGAAGCGACGCGGGCCCGCACCTGGGCCGCCATATCCTTGGGCAGGGTGACGCTGAGCTGTTTGGTCGTACGCATGGCGGACTCCTCTAATGGAGTAGGATTTAATCCTATTCAGTGTCGGTTTCAAGGCCCGCTCCGTCAGCTTCGGTGATCATATCCACCGAGCGCGCGCGGTCCGCGCCAGCCCTCATGTCGATTTTTCCATTTTGATCGACGCATCGCCAGGACAGGGAATGGGATCGACAGGCCGGGTTTCTGCGGCTTCAGCGCCAGTTCGCTTCGTTGGGTTGGGCGGAGATGAAGAGAGGAAGAGGGCGGCGAGAGACTGCGTGACGGGTTGCGAGGCTGGAGAGCGACTCCGGCCGCCCGTCGCGGAGTGTCCACCGATGGCCAACGCCAAGACGAAAATCACCCTGTCGCCCGCGCGCGATATCCCCTTCAACAGGCTCGTGCTCGCCCAGACCAATGTCCGCCGGGTGAAGGCGGGCGTCTCGATCGAGGAGCTCGCCGCCTCCATCGCGCGGCGCGGCCTGATCCAGAGCCTGCATGTCCGCCCGCTGCTCGACGAGGCCGGGGCGGACACCGGGCAATACGAGGTGCCCGCCGGCGGGCGCCGCTTCCGCGCCCTCGAACTGCTGGTCAAGCAGAAGCGGCTGGCGAAGACCGCGCCTGTGCCCTGCATTGTCGGTGATGCGGCCAGCGAGGTGCTCAGCGAGGAGATCTCGCTGGCGGAGAATGTCGAACGCGCGCCGCTGCACC
Source organism: Glycocaulis profundi (assembly GCA_007050995.1). Lineage (GTDB taxonomy): Bacteria > Pseudomonadota > Alphaproteobacteria > Caulobacterales > Maricaulaceae > Glycocaulis > Glycocaulis profundi. The sequence continues at coordinate 1,517 of VJOU01000064.1, forward strand.
CGCTCGACCAGTACCGCGCCTTCGAGGCGATGCGCGCCAAGGGCATGACCGAGGAAGCGATAGCGGCCGCCTTCTTCGTCCCGGCCCAGATCGTCCGTCAGCGCCTGCGCCTCGCCGCCGTCGCGCCCGAGCTCCTCGACGCCTATGGCGAGGACGCGATGACGCTCGAACACCTGATGGCGTTCACCGTCACCGATGACCAGGACCGCCAGCGCCAGGTCTGGGAGGCGGTGCAGGCGAGTTATTCAAGGACGCCTCAGCAGATCCGGCGTCTGCTCACCGAAACCGCCGTGCGCGCCAGCGACCGGCGGGCGTTGTTCGTCGGCATCGAGGCCTATGAGGCGGCGGGCGGACGCGTCCTGCGCGATCTGTTCGAGGAGGACCATGGCGGCTGGCTGCAGGACCCCACGCTCCTGGGCCGCCTGGTCGCCGAGAAGCTCGCCGCAGCCGCGGAAGAGGTCGCCGCCGAGGGCTGGAAGTGGACCGAGACCGAGATCAACTTCCCCTATGGCCATACCTTCAGCCTGCGGGAGATCGACGGCGATCCCGTCGATCTGACCGAGGACGAGGTCGCGGCCCGCGCCGCGCTCGCTGAAGAGTATGACCGTCTCGAAACCGAGCATGCCCAGACCGACGAATATCCTGAAGAGGTCGACCGCCGGCTGGGCGAGATCGAGACCGCGCTTGAAGCCTTCGATCAGCGCCCGATGCGGTTCGATCCGGCCGACATCGCCATCGCCGGGGCCTTCATCAGCATCGACCCCGGCGGGCGGCTCCAGATCGATCGCGGCTATGTCCGGCCCGAGGACGAGCCCGCCGCCGACAAGGCCGAGCCCGACGGCGATGTCACGGACGAGGACGTCGTCACCACCGTGTCGATCGACGGGGAGGGCGCGCCCGCCGAGGAGCCCGAGGAGGAGGATGACACCGGCAAGCCGCTGCCCGAGCGCCTCACCATCGAGCTCACCGCCCACCGCACGCTCGCCCTGCGCGATGCGCTGGCCGCTCACCCACGCATCGCGATGACC
>VJOU01000327.1 GCA_007050995.1 Glycocaulis profundi
CGGAGCCCCCGGTGAAGCGGGTCCAAAGGGTCTGAAGGGTAGCCGAGGTTCTCCCGGTGTCATAGGACTCATGGGTCCTCAAGGTGAAAAGGGTGAGCCCGGAAAATCTGGCCCATCTGGTCCCCGTGGTGATCGCGGAGTTCAGGGCCCTTCTGGTCTAACAGGCCCGGCTGGTCCCCAAGGTCTGCATGGTGACCCCGGACCTGCCGGCCCAGCCGGACCTCAAGGACGTGAAGGCGACAAGGGAGAGACAGGTCCCGTTGGACCCCCCGGTGCTGATGGTGAGCAGGGACAGCATGGAGCTCCCGGTCCTCGTGGCATACAGGGCAAGGTCGGACCTGCTGGAGAGAAAGGCGATAAGGGCGCAAGCGG
>VJOU01000328.1 GCA_007050995.1 Glycocaulis profundi
GGCAGCCATGGGTGGAGGTAATGCTCAGAAATCAAAGATGGCCCGTGAAAAGAATTTGGAAAAAGCCAAAGCTGCTGGCAAAGGAAGTCAGCTTGAAGCCAACAAGAAAGCTATGAACATCCAGTGCAAGGTCTGTATGCAAACTTTCATTTGCACAACTTCAGAGGTGAAATGCAGGGAACATGCTGAAGCCAAACATCCAAAAGCCGACGTGTACACTTGTTTCCCGCATCTGAAGAAATGATATCAATTTGTGAAGCATTCAAGTGTGGTTACTGTTAAATTGTGCTTGAAACAGTATGTTTATAATATCATCATCATCTCTGTGTCACTTGTTATAACATTGTGTTTGGGATATTAGTGAAAAGGAC
>VJOU01000329.1 GCA_007050995.1 Glycocaulis profundi
TGGCTCGCATTGTGTCCAAGTTAGATCACTTCCAGTGTCGAAAGTGACTGAAAGGTCTTTCTTTGGTGTGCCTAATCCGACAGTCACGATATAATTACCTGAACCGATTATGCTGCCTGATTTTGCAGCGAGAGTGGTCTTGGAGTCAAGTGTGTCTGTTTTACCTTTCTTGGTGGTTAATCTATCCCTTATTGAGTCAACTCTGGATTGATCATGGGTAAATATCTCTTCCACTGTCAAGGGTTTCACCATGTCTTTACTGAACTTGGAACATGGTCCATGTTTGTGAACCACTTCCAATAATCCTGTTTTCTTATCACCTTTAGCGGATGGGATACAACTAGATGATGGTAAGAGGGTGCTTGGTTGGA
>VJOU01000330.1 GCA_007050995.1 Glycocaulis profundi
CTCAAATCGAAGCCATCCAAAATTTCATTGGAGCTGAGCCTCTCATCAAGTGAGAGTACATGATCAGCTGCGACAAGGTTCCAACACTTCCACCAGTCTCTTTTGTGATCGGAGGACAAGAGTTCAGTCTTAAGGGAGAAGACTATGTCCTTAAGGTTTCACAGGGTGGAAAGACTATTTGCTTGTCTGGATTTATGGGAATCGATCTCCCAGAACGCGTTGGAGAGCTCTGGATTCTTGGAGATGTCTTCATTGGAAGGTACTATTCCGTCTTCGATTTTGATCAGAACCGTGTCGGATTTGCTCAAGCTAAGACCGCCGATGGCCGTCCAGTTGATCCAGCTCCACGACCATTCCGTTCTGTCTTCGA
>VJOU01000065.1 GCA_007050995.1 Glycocaulis profundi
GGTCTGAACCCAATCAGCGTCTTGCTTGAGCGTGGCAAATCGTGATTCCGATGTCCTTGCTGGGGTGATCGGGGACATCATGGCACGCCTGTTCTGGCTGAATGACACGCAATGGGCGTCGATCGCGCGTCATCTGCCCACCAACCAGTCTGGCACCCGGCGCGTGAACGATCGCCGGGTGATTTCAGGCATCATCCACGTGATCAAGACCGGCTTGCGGTGGTGGGCCGCCCCTTCGCGCTGACCCTGACCGCGGGCAACGCGGCTTACATCACCGTCGCTCCAGCCCTGCTGGCGCGCGCCGAGCGCATGAAGTTCCTCATCGCGGACAAGGGCTATGACGGGGGCGGCCTGCGCAGCACCCTCCGCCAGGCTGGAGCCGTGCCGGTCATCCCCCGACCGCGCCAACCGCAAGCGCAAAGTCCGGCTGGACGCCCGCCGGTACAGGGACCGCCACCTGGTGGAGAACGCCTTCTGCAGGCTCAAGGACTTCCGCCGCGTGGCCACGCGCTATGACAAGCTCGCCGCCAACTTCCTCTCAGCGGCGGCCCTCGCCGCAATCGTCGCGTTCTGGATATGATCGAGTCTGGGCCCTAGGCTCTAAGACCGAGATTTCTCCGGTTCTGAAAGAGCGGATACCGGCAAGTTCAGACATTCTGCAATGTGAGCGACCTCCGTTGCGGATGCGCCCATGGCACCGCTTTCCACGCGCCGATATTCGGATAATGTGAGGCCCGCCGCGCCGGCCATTTCCGTTTGACTTATCGATCTCACGATACGGAGGAGACGCAAACGCCTCCCGAACTCGATATGACGGTGGCTGGCAGCGGGCAGCAGGCTGTTTTCTTCAGGTGCGGTCATAACGTGGTTTTCCTGTCGCGCTCGGGTATTTTAATGCGCATTGCCGTGAAGGCAACAGCGAAGCGCGCGGCGTCCGGCCCGCGATCTTGAATTTCATGTTAATATCGGCTGATGGCTATCCGCAGCGAATAGGAAAGGGGCGATGAGCAAGGGCATCGATCGCCTGATTCAAGACGCATTCGATTTCGTTCATGCGGCTCAGAACGCGGATGATATTCGCAGCCTGAGCAAAGGTTTCGCTCGCTACCTTGAAGGCTTGGGCGTGCACCGGCATGTCTGCCTCCAGCTCACAGGACCGGGAGGCGTCCCAATCCAAGACCAGCTTGCCGGCTCTTGGGACCGCCGGTGGGAAGCGCGCTACATGGGACGGGAATATTTTCGCCACGACGCGGTGCTTCGCGAAGCGACCTGCTCTGATAATTCTTTCGCTTGGTCGGACCTGCCCCGGCGCGGCCCCCTGTCTGAGGCCGAGCGCATGGTCATGAACGAATCTGCCGATTTCGGGCAGCCAGACGGCTTCGTCACGCCCTACCGGAATGTCGATGGCTCTATGGCGCTGGTCACTCTGTTTGGAAGTTCCATCGATGCTGATCCGCGGCTGCGCACGGCCTTGCGGCTGACGTCCGTGGCCTTTGGCGGAGCGATCCGGCGGGACTTCCGTACCATGCCCGAAGGTCGGAGGAGGCTCACTCAGCGCGAAGCGGAGATTGTATCGCGCATCGCCGCCGGGGCCCGGCAGTCAGAGATCGCGGATCGGCTGCATTTGTCAGAGCGAACTGTCGAGCAACACCTCAGGAATGCGCGCACGCGGCTGGGCGTGACGACCAGCGCGCAGCTTTGCGTCGAAGCCCTCCGCTATGGGCTCATTTCGATGTGAGCACAGTTGCGGGAATTCCCTGAGAGAACTCTGCCCAGCGCCTCGATAGCGTCTTTCGCATCATCCCTCCCGCGAATGAGGCGCATCATGAAGGTCCATGTCGTCACCCCGGCGAACCGAGGCTTATACGCCGCTCAAATGGAAGAGATGCACCGGCAGCGGCGCAAGGTTTTCGTCGAGGACAAGGGTTGGTCGGCCATAGATCGCGGAGGTCCGCTTGAGATCGATGAATTCGATCATAGCCACGCGATATACTTGCTTCTGTTAGGCGATGTGGGAGAAATCCTCGGGTCGGCCCGGCTTCTCCCCACATGGCGCGATCATCTGATGAAATCGAAGCTGGCGAGATTCGTCAAACGGTCGGAACTGGCCGCAGGCGCCGGTATCTGGGAGCTCTCGCGATGGATCGGCGGCCCTGGACTTG
>VJOU01000331.1 GCA_007050995.1 Glycocaulis profundi
CGAGCTTTGATCGCGGCGAATGGCTGTCAGAAAAATTTTCTTTGGGCCTCGACTTTCCCAACCTGCCTTATTATGTCGACGGCGACTTCAAGCTAACTCAGTCAGGGGCCATTTTGGAGTACATTGCTGACAGACACGGCATGATTCCGGATTGCAAGAAGCGACGCGCTGTACTGCACATGCTTCAATGCGAGGTTGTGGATTTGCGCCAGGCCTTTGCGAAAGTTTGTTACAGTCCTGATTTTGAGAAGTTGAAGCCAGGTTTATTCGAGACGTTGGCACAGAAGCTGCCGAACTTTGAGAATTTCTTAGGCGACAAGGAATGGCTTACTGGAGAAAAGATAAACTACCCTGACTTTGCACTGTGTG
>VJOU01000332.1 GCA_007050995.1 Glycocaulis profundi
CTTTAATAGCAAGAGCAGGAGCACTATCAGGTGCATAAAGCTTAAGCGAACTTTCCAACTTCTTAAGCTGCTGTTTCTCCCTCTTGGCAAACTGCTTAGACTCCTTACAAGGTGTGAGTCCTGAGATATCAGCCAATGCTGGAAGTGCAGGCACAGTTGAAGAAACCAAGATAGAAGAAAGTGCAAGTGCAGCTGACAAGGCTTTCAAAGATCCTTCACCATTGTTGTTCTTGGTTTTGTCTTCTGTAGAACCAGAACACACAATACTACTTGGGCTACTCACCTTTGACCTGCTGGATCCAAACTGAGATGATTTGGAGATTTCGAGTGGCTGAATGAAGCTTGTGGAGATTGTGAACGACATCTTGG
>VJOU01000333.1 GCA_007050995.1 Glycocaulis profundi
CATCGTAGACGTGGCGGCGGTGGTGTCTGTGAAGTCTTGAGGTAAGACTATTGAGCTTTGGAATTCCTCCAACAACTCCAGATTCAATTCCACACTCATCAACTCCTCTCAGGATACGGAAGAATCCATCCTCTCCCCAGTCGGTGTTCCAAGAGTTGGCAACTGTCCAGTATGGGATTCCATCGTCAATACCCCATCCGATAAGCTTGACGGCGTGTCCTCCTCCGAGCTTTCCTCCGGTGTGAACATAGACTCCACCGTCATAGTTCAAGAAATCCTCGTAAACCTCGAAAGCGATCTCAAGGGGTCCGTGAGTCATCAATTCTTTCTGGATGGCTTCAACGTCATCCTTGACTCCGTACGCGCAG
>VJOU01000334.1 GCA_007050995.1 Glycocaulis profundi
CAGAAAGTACTTTGTGTCATTATGATACATAGATATGGAAAGATAGAGTGTGTATTCGTTAAACTTCATAATCATCAATGGTAGCCCAAGGGAATTTCCTGTAATTGTTGCGAACTTTGGAAGGGTCTTCAGGGACAGACCATGGGTACTTCATGTCTGGATCTCTAGGGAACTTTCTGAAGTTCAAAAATGGAGCCCAAAGCAACACACCTGGGAAGAACAAGAAGACAAACATAAACTGCACATACATTTCCAAAAGATTTCTCTTGTACCATCTTGTCCTCAACCAGTTCATAATAAATGGTGGTGCCACTAGGAAATACAAGAAGGCGCAAATGGCTGATTGTATCAACACCCACACAATATCC
>VJOU01000066.1 GCA_007050995.1 Glycocaulis profundi
CAAAAATCGATCGTCTCCCTCACCACTCGCCCAGTTGTCTTCCTTCGTTTCCCAGGATTCTCGAAGTTCGAATACATTGAGGCTGAAGAGAGAACCGTCGTTGTTCCACAATGGCAACAAAAGACTCAGGAAATTGAGAAAGTCTTCAACTTCCTCGGACTTGAAGTCTCCACCCGCGGAAACATCCTCAACCAACACACTCTTGAAAACTGGCTTCTTGCCGAGCAAGACTTCGAGGTTTCCGTTGAGAACAAGAACCGTCCAGCCGAATTCACTGCCCGTCTCACCGTTGGACAACTCGAGAAGACCGAACTCTCCCAAATCAAGTACAACAAGATCTTCGAAAAGGAGTTCGAGCTCGAACAAGAGAACACCGAGAGCCGCCGTGAGTACTTCAACAAGATGGTCAAGAACATCCAGAAGGAGCAAGGATACAAATCCGTCATCTCCTTGAAACTTGAGGCCCCACGTGACTACACCATGAACACCGAGCTCACCACCGTCTGTGACAAGCAAGTCCGCATGTGCCAATGGGAAGTTGAAATCCGCCGCTCCCCAATCCTTGAGGAAACCAAGGAATGGACTCTCCGCTCCCAACTTCTTGTTGTCCGCCCAGAGATGCCATCATCCCTCCGTCAACTCCGCGATCAACCCCACCGTGAGGTTCAACTCTCTCTTACCTCTACCTGGGGATCCCAGAAGAAGAGCGAAGTCACCGTCAATGCTCAACTCCAACAATCCAAAGAACAGAAGAAATACGAGCGTAACATGGACCGTCAATTCAATGGAATGCCAGAGTACGAGCTTTTGATCAAGGCCGCCCGTCTTAACCAGATCAACGCTGTTGCTGAGTACAAGCTCACCCGTGAAACCGAACAAGTTCTTGCCCGTTATTTCGATCTTGTTAAGACCTACAACTACTGGACTGTCTCGAGCCGCCCAGAGAACAACGAGAATGATCGCGTCGTCGTCCAACTCACAGTTGAGCCAATGTCCCGCCAATACGTCAACATCACCATGCAATCCCCAATGGAGCGCATTGAGCTCAAAAACGTTCAAGTTCCACGTGTCTACCTTCCATCCATTGCTCAACGTTCCGTCAAGCACCAACTTACTGAGGCTTCCGGATCTGTCTGCAAGGTGCAAAAGAACCAAATCCGCACTTTCGATGATGTCCTTTACAACACTCCACTCACCACCTGCTACTCTCTTATCGCCAAGGATTGCTCCGAGGAGCCAACTTTCGCTGTTCTCTCCAAGAAGACTGAAAAGAATTCTGAAGAGATGATCATCAAGGTTATCCGTGGAGAACAAGAAATTGTTGCCCAACTCCAGAACGAGGAGATCCGCGTTAAGGTTGACGGAAAGAAGATCCAATCTGAGGATTATTCTGCTTACCAAATCGAGAGACTCGGAGAGTCCGCTATTGTTATTGAGCTTCCAGAAGGAGAGGTTCGCTTTGACGGATACACCATCAAGACCCAACTTCCATCCTACAGCCGCAAGAAYCAACTTTGCGGACTTTGCGGAAACAAYGATGATGMGTCCACCAACGAGWTCTACACTTCCGATAMCACCGAAACCSAAGACATCGAAGAGTTYCACCGMTCWTACCTTCTCAAGAACGAGGARTGYGAAGCCGAGGAGGAGCGTCTTTCYGAGAAGAAGAACTACAGAAAGTACGAGAGAGACGAGGAGCAATCTGAWGAGTATTCWTYTGAGGAGACCTAYGATTAYGAGCAGGAAAACACCAAKAARARSCARAAGAACCAGAGAAGCCAGAAGAAATCCGATCTTGTCGAGAAGACACAAATCAAGGAGTTCTCCCACCGCATCTGCTTCTCCGTTGAGCCAGTAGCCGAGTGCCGCCGCGGATACGAKGTCGAGCAGCAACAAYAGAGAAAGATCCGCTTCACCTGCTTGCAACGTCACAACAGAGATGCCAGCCGTCTCTTGAAGGAGTCTCGCCAACAGCCACTCCAACTTGACGACTACCCAGTCTCTTTCGTTGAGTCTGTCAAGGTCCCAACCGCCTGCGTCGCTTATTGATTAAGCTAGACCGGCACTTTTATGTAAATTGATCATTCACATCTGTTTGATTGTAGTCTTTTGACATTTTCTAAATAAAATTT
>VJOU01000335.1 GCA_007050995.1 Glycocaulis profundi
CTTAGGAGGATTCATGGCCAAAAACTGATAGACGTGCAATCCTATTGACATCCGGCTCTGGTAAGCTGACATAATCGGGACAATTGTTTTCTACTTGACAGTCTCTAAACTTGAATTTCTTGGTTAAACATAAACGGACATCCTCCAAAGCACCAGTTTTTGAGCATGTAATTTGTGGTTTTGCGTGGAAAGCATTTTCAAGGGCAGAAATTATTCCAGCTAATGGATACTTCTCTGAATTTGAAGGTACATATCCAGCTCCAAAAAGGACTTCCGTGACATCAAACGTATAATACAAACCGAGGGTTGTCAGGAAATAGTTATATTGGTCTCCCGTTACTGAGGCAGCACATGTACCATGTTTTTCC
>VJOU01000336.1 GCA_007050995.1 Glycocaulis profundi
AAAATCTGCAGCAATTACGTCGCTCCATTGTCCTTCACTCTGGGAAAGCAGCTTGTCAAACCGGGTCGGGAAATCGGTTCCGGGTTTGGTACTTGCAATATAGAAAAAGGGACAATCGGGTGGGGTCTCTTGTTTGGGTATTTTATCTTATTAGTAGTAAAGTTATCGTGTTGGTTGAATAAAAGAATAAGTCAAAGTTGAAGGGTGTAATTCCCTATGGGTTGAACAAACGTGGTATCTCACGTGTCTATTAGGATGTAAGATGTGCGGCTGAGATTCGTGGGGACTGTTTGGTTACGCCTTTTGATTTGGTTGGTCGGTTGTTTGTTTTTCTGTTTGTGTGGTTTGTTTTTCTGTTTATATTGGC
>VJOU01000337.1 GCA_007050995.1 Glycocaulis profundi
TTAACCCGACCCGTTATTAACACTAGAAGCGCTTCGTTGCTTCCGGATCCGGGCTGCCCATGACATATCCCTTTCCGGGTTCACCTTGCTCCGTCGGGTCAGCTCTGATATTTGTTCCGACCATGTATCCTTCCACGCGTGCTTATCTTCGGATCTGGGGTCAAACCGGGTACGTTTGTTACCCGTAAAAGCCATGTGCAATCCTTTCATAGAATTATCGTACATAAATCTAGCTTCCGGATCGGATAAAGTTTCATAAGCTTCTTGTACCCGAATAAACTTGACGGTATACTCTTCTGCCCTATCAGGAGGCGAGACGTCAGGGTGGTATTTTAGTGCCATTTTTTTATAAGCTTGTTTGATATCA
>VJOU01000338.1 GCA_007050995.1 Glycocaulis profundi
GCAAGGGTGAGGAGCAAGATGATCTACGCCAGCTCCAAGGACAGGTTCAAGAGAGAGCTTGATGGTATTCAGGTGGAGTTGCAAGCAACGGATGCTAGTGAAGTGGGGCTTGATGTTATCCAAAGCCGAGCAAGCTGAAAACGTTAATGGAGATGCCCCTATTCTTCATTTGTGTTGAATGTCTATAGTGTCCCTGGTATGTAGATTAATGATGAATGACTGGCATACCAGAAGGATGTTACTTTTCAAGAACTAGTGTGGTGGCTTAAGGAAAAAATTGTGTGGTGTTTGTGTGATTTAACAGAAGCAATATGAATTTGTACTGTATTTCAATTTGATTTTCGTTCATGGATTTTGGTATGTTTT
>VJOU01000339.1 GCA_007050995.1 Glycocaulis profundi
CCGCTAAGTATTTGGACAACATTGGGGAAAATATTACGGATCTTGCTACGGGCGAGCAATCCACACCATTTGTTCACGGGTCAGGACACGTCGACCCGAACAGAGCCCTTAACCCAGGGTTAGTGTATGACGCCGGGGTTGATGATTACGTGGCATTCCTTTGTGCCATTGGATACGATTCCAAGAAAATAGCATCTTTTGTGAAGGATCCAGTGGATTGCAGTGTAGGGGAGTTGAGTAGTCCTGGTGATCTTAACTATCCATCTTTTTCGGTTGTGTTTGATTCCCAAAAAGGTGGAGTTGTGAAGTACAAGAGGGTAGTAAAGAATGTTGGCAGTGATGTGGATGCCGTTTATAAGGTAAGC
>VJOU01000067.1 GCA_007050995.1 Glycocaulis profundi
GGTCTGAACCCAATCAGCGTCTTGCTTGAGCGTGGCAAATCGTGATTCCGATGTCCTTGCTGGGGTGATCGGGGACATCATGGCACGCCTGTTCTGGCTGAATGACACGCAATGGGCGTCGATCGCGCGTCATCTGCCCACCAACCAGCCTGGCACCCGGCGCGTGAACGATCGCCGGGTGATTTCAGGCATCATCCACGTGATCAAGACCGGCTCGCGGTGGTGGGCCGCCCCTTCGCGCTGACCCTGACCGCGGGCAACGCGGCTGACATCACCGTCGCTCCAGCCCTGCTGGCGCGCGCCGAGCGCATCATGAAGTATCTCATCGCGGACAAGGGCTATGACGGGGGCGGCCTGCGCAGCGCCCTCCGCCAGGCTGGAGCCGTGCCGGTCATCCCCGGCCGCGCCAACCGCAAGCACAAAGTCCGGCTGGACGTTCGCCATTACAAGGACCGTCACCTGCTGGATCGTTTCGCAGATGGCGAGCGCGGCTTGCGTTGAAACCGGCTGTGGGCGGAATCGGTGCCCATATTCCGCGTGAAATCACTCATTTGGTGTATATATGAAAAGTTTATAATTCATAGTTGTGACAGATCGATATTTCGGGCATAGTTTCAATGTCCGGAGAGTGAAGGAGGTGCGCTATGCGTATTCTGTTAGCCGCTACTGCGGTTGCTCTGGCGAGCGCGCCCGCTTATGCGCAGGCTCGCGGCGATTACACATTCATCAACCAAACAGCCCATGACTTAGACCTCACTGTGAATACATTCTTCGGCAACCATTTTTTCCCTGACCCTCTCTTAGCTTTCTCATCTGATACGGGCTTTGCTGAACCCTCGGTGACCAACCTTACAGGCACCATCCGCTACGTGAATGATGATGGTACGGGCTGCTCGTTTCAGACGCAGGTGTTTTGGAACCCAAATCCACCCCCTGGATTTTGGACGTTCGCGATCAATCCAACGGCCGTTGGAGACGACCCGGAAGATGTTATCTGTGATGTCCAATTCACTTCACAGGATCCCGGCACTGGCGAATTCGAAGTCGATTTAACGATCGGCGGCTTCTAACCTTTTGTTCATACCACTCCGACAGGTTGTGGCGACTTGCTAGGGAGAGACTTATGGACGCTGCTACGCCCCCTCCTTCCTCTCAGACCACCAACAGCTTGCCATCGCCATACGCGGGCATGCCGGATGCGACCGAGGAAAATCTGGTCAAGATGCGCAATTACGCCGCGATTATGATCAACAAGGACGGTCAGTATTCCTTGGATGAGCAAATCGCGGCCAGACACGGGATGCGCAGCCTCTCCACCAATGGCTTGCTCAAGGGCATGGGCGAGGAGGACACGGCGCTGCGCCAGGCGGCTAACCGCAGCGACTTCATGGAACGCACGCGCGAGTTGGGCCAGCAGACGGTCGCCGCCAGCAAGCGTGGGGACACTGGCGCAGAACGGCTTCAAAGCAGGCTTGATTTCTTCGATTCCCTGTCGGCATCCGATCAGAAGCTGATTGCCAACAGCCAGAACAATTTCGGCCCCAACGGGCAGGCCGCGCCTGCATCCGTCGAGCAGTGGCGGGGTGTCATGGAAGGTCATCTGATGATCCAGACCGCGCTGCAGGAAGCGCGCGAGAGCGGCCAGCTTGAGTCAGGCGAACGCCCGACCGATCCTTATCTTTCAGAAGTCGTCCGGCTGGCGGAGGCGCTTCAGCGCCTGGGCCCGGACGACTGGCTGCATCAGATCCGTTCGCTGTTCGGCACCCAGTCTCCGACGAAAGATCGCATCGACCTTTCGCCTTCGGCCAAAGGGTTTATGCCCAGCGAAGCGGCCGGTCAGCCGATCACGGCGCTCGCAAAGCAGGCCATCAGCCCCAGGATCGACCAGAAGGTTTGATTGGATCAGGGGCATTCCTCTGGGGGAGTTGGTCAAGGTTCCTCGGGTCTGAACCCAATCAGCGTCTTGCTTGAGCGTGGCAAATCGTGATTCCGATGTCCTTGCTGGGGTGATCGGGGACATCATGGCACGCCTGTTCTGGCTGAATGACACGCAATGGGCGTCGATCGCGCGTCATCTGCCCACCAACCA
>VJOU01000340.1 GCA_007050995.1 Glycocaulis profundi
CACCAAAATCACCTCCACCACCACCGCCAAAACTAAGATCGCCACCACCACCAAAACCATCACCATCACCACCACCGCCAAAACCATCACCACCACCACCATCTGGTTTTGAAAGCGAACGACTTAAGTTAGTGTTCCCCGTAATACAAGCCTTCAAAAAGAAAATAACACATGATCCCTTAGGTATAACCAACACATGGAAAGGCAAGAATATTTGCCGCGACTATAAAGGCTTCTTATGCGGCGTCGTGCCTGATTTTAAGCAAAAAGCCCTCGCGGGGGTCAAATTCAACAACTACAATTTCAGTGGCCCAGACTTAACCATATCCGAATTCCTTTTTGGTTTAAAAGACATAGTTTTCTT
>VJOU01000341.1 GCA_007050995.1 Glycocaulis profundi
CAGGTTCGTCTGGAAGAAGCCGAGGCTAACGCAATGAAGGGTGGCAAGAAGGCACTCGCCAAACTGGAGCAACGTGTCCGCGAACTCGAGACCGAGTTGGACGCCGAGCAGCGTCGCCATGGCGAGACTCAGAAGAACTACCGCAAGATTGATCGTCGTCTCAAAGAGGTCACCATGCAGGCGGATGAGGACAAGAAGAACTATGACCGTCTGCAAGAGTTGGTGGACCAACTTCAAGGCAAGATCAAGACTTACAAGCGACAGGTGGAGGAAGCGGAGGAGATTGCTGCGGTGAATTTGGCGAAGTATCGCAAAATTCAGCACGAGGTGGAGGACGCTGAAGAGCGCGCCGATCAAGCCGAG
>VJOU01000342.1 GCA_007050995.1 Glycocaulis profundi
AAGAAAATGTCTCTTATTACAGATGAGATACGAGCCAGTGCCACTGAGCTATACCATGGTGACAAAATCTGCAAAGAGAAATCAAGGTTTCTGCTAACAGAAGTTGGATTACCAAATGGACTCTTGCCATTGGAAGACATTGAAGAATGTGGGTATGTCAAAGATACTGGCTTTGTTTGGCTAAGGCAAAAGAAGAAGAAGGAGCACAAATTCGAAAAGGTTGGGAGGCTCGCAAGCTATGCGAATGAGGTGACGGCATATGTCGAAAAATCCAAGATTAAGAAGCTAACTGGTGTGAAGACTAAAGAAATGATGATGTGGGTTAACCTTAGTGAGATCACTGTTGATGATCCTCCAACTGGA
>VJOU01000343.1 GCA_007050995.1 Glycocaulis profundi
GTTGCAGCAGAACAAGATCCTGAAGGTAATTCGAAAGAACTTGGTTAAGAAGTGCATGGAGCTGTTCGAGGAGTTGGCGGAGGATGCTGAGACGTACAAGAAGTTTTACGAGCAGTTTTCGAAGAACATCAAACTTGGCATCCACGAAGACAGCACCAACCGTAAGAAACTGGCGGAGCTGCTGCGTTATTACTCTTCTCAGAGTGGCGATGAGATGACCAGTTTAAAGGACTACGTGTCCCGCATGAAAGAGCACCAAAAGGACATATACTACATCACAGGCGAAAGCAAGGAAAGTCTCGCCAATTCTGCCTTTACGGAGGTGTTAAAAAAGCGTGGCCTTGAAGTGCTTTACATGGTGG
>VJOU01000344.1 GCA_007050995.1 Glycocaulis profundi
CTCCACCTCTGGGAGCCACCGGTGCCTCATCAACAGGATTCTTAGACTCAGGATTTTTAATCGTCTCGTCCACACTCAGGATCATGCATGCGGCTTCCGTGGCGGCGGTAATAGCATTGCTTTTAACCAGTGCCGGCTCCCACACAAATTTCTCAAAGTTGTTGGCTATATCTTCGCTGCTGATGTCCACACCTGCCCACACCTCGCCTTTAGCATGGGCTTGACGAAGCTTGTTCAATATGTTCGTGGGGTCAAAACCCGCGTTTTCACAAAGTTGCCTGGGAATGATTTCGAAGGCACGCGCCATCGCCGTAATGAAAAGCTGATCTTTCCCAGGAATAGTGCGAGCGTACTCCCGAAG
>VJOU01000345.1 GCA_007050995.1 Glycocaulis profundi
GTTCGAAGGATAAAAAAGCCAAAGAGGAGTGGATTGAGGAAGGCTTAAAAGTAATGCAAGCCGCTATAGAGAAATATCCAACGGAATGCCTCAGCAACACATGGTACGGCATAATGCTGAATGTTAAATCGCAAGAAGAAGGTATTAAGAATAAGATCAAGCTTGGCTACCAAATTCGAGAATACTTCGACAAAGGTCATGCAGCCAATCCGAACGACTTCATGACGCTTCACTGTCTGGGATCATGGTGCTTTGAGGTGGCATCTTTAGGCAAGGTTGAAAGAGCTTTTGCATCAACTTTCTTCGGAAAGCCACCGGAATCAAGCTTCGATGAAGCCTTGAAATTCTATTTGGAAGCTGA
>VJOU01000346.1 GCA_007050995.1 Glycocaulis profundi
GGTGATCTTGCGAAGGTTCAAAGGGCTCTGTGCATGATCTCCAACACAACAGCAATTGCTGAGGCCTGGGCCCGTCTAGATCACAAATTTGACCTAATGTACGCCAAGCGCTGCTTCGTTCACTGGTATGTCGGTGAAGGCATGGAGGAGGGTGAGTTTTCTGAGGCTCGTGAAGATCTGGCAGCCTTGGAGAAAGACTATGAGGAAGTCGGCCAGGACAGCGTGGAGGGTGAAGGTGAAGAGGAGGAGGAATACTGAGGTAGAATTGGGAAGGCAAGATGGGCCGAAGTACTGCAAGAGGCTTTTAGGGAACTGCGGACAATTTTTCAATCTACTTCTGTGCAGAGGGCTTGCTTTTTG
>VJOU01000347.1 GCA_007050995.1 Glycocaulis profundi
GGCGTCAAAACTCCGAATCTTTGGTCTCTAGTTATTACGCAGTTTAGGGCAATTGCGGGAGATATGACCGTAATCCTGGCAATTGTAGCACTGTACTTCACTACGACCACCGGAGTTGTTCTGATTCCTCGGCGCAGGACAGTCTCGAGCAAAATGGCCGGCTTCCCCACAGTTGTAGCAAGTGGGTTCGCGACCCCCACTGAAGCCACCACCGCCACGTCCGCGACCCCTGCTAAAGCCACCGCGACCACGTCCGCCGCCAGAGCCCCCGCGCTCAGGAGCCTTCTGACAATCGCGGGCAAAATGACCGACCTCACCACAATTGAAGCAGGGACGATCAGACATCGCAGATCAAAAAC
>VJOU01000348.1 GCA_007050995.1 Glycocaulis profundi
GATGAGAACGAGAGTAACCAAATTGAAGAATCCGCCGAGGATTGACAGGAGATACATGAACAGACCGAATTTTAGGGAATCAATGTAGTTTTCAATAAAGAGATAATGCTTCAGCTCCTGGATAGTGGACTCCGTTTTGTCAAACCTATCATTCACGTAATCTTGGACGCGCTGCCGCAGGGCTTCTTTGTCTTTGATAAACCAGTCACTGAATGGCGGAGAAGCAGTCTCATCCCTCTTGGAAGTGATTAGGTCATAATAAACACGTGCAGCACCAGTACAACAAAGAATAGCAAGACAAATATAGGCGAAGACTGATATCAAGGAGAGACATCCGATACTGAATAAGAGAGTGAAG
>VJOU01000349.1 GCA_007050995.1 Glycocaulis profundi
GCAGTATACAGCAGAACCCAATTGCCATCAAGAAGCTCGACCGCACCAGTAGGCGCAGGAGTCGGGTTAACCGCCTCCAACTGCGCAACAAGCTCCGTAATCTCGGCCCGTTCCTCAGGTGAAGCCCTGAAGCCTAACCCAGTCCCATAAACACTATCCACCAAACACCTCTTCAAGTCTTCAACTTTACCATCATTCTCATCAATCCCAACACCCGGGCTTCCATTACTCGAATACCCATCATTCGATTTCACCATATCACGTGTTCCCCATTCATCATCATCTTTTGGGGGATCTGAGGCTGGTAACTTGGATAATGGCTCGTTTTCGGGTTCGGCCTTTTCGCCCCATTCGTCTG
>VJOU01000068.1 GCA_007050995.1 Glycocaulis profundi
CTTTCTTCTTCTTCGCCCAAGATCATGGATCCCTACAAGCAACGCCCTTCAAGCGCTTACAACTCTCCGTTCTGGACAACRAATGCTGGTTTACCGGTTTACAACAATACKGCATCATTGACTGTTGGAAATAGAGGTCCAATTCTCCTTGAGGATTATCATTTGATTGAGAAGCTTGCAAACTTCACCCGTGAGMGGATCCCAGAACGTATTGTTCAYGCAAGGGGTGCGAGTGCAAAGGGATTCTTTGAAGTCACACATGACATTACCCATTTGACATGTGCGGATTTTCTTCGTGCACCAGGAGTCCAGACTCCTACTATTGTTCGTTTCTCTACTGTTATTCATGAGCGTGGAAGCCCTGAAACKATCAGAGACCCTCGAGGTTTTGCAACAAAGTTTTACACCAGAGAGGGTAACTTTGATATTGTGGGAAACAATTTCCCTGTCTTCTTTACTCGTGATGCAATGGCGTTCCCAGATGTGATTCACGCTTTTAAGCCCAACCCAAAGTCACACATCCAAGAAGACTGGAGAATTCTTGACTTCTTGTCCCACCATCCCGAAAGCTTGAACACTATGACTTTTTGGCTTGATGATGTTGGTATCCCAACAGATTACCGACACATGGAAGGCTCGAGTGTTAACACTCTCACTTTGGTTAACAAAGACGGGAAAGTGCACTATGTGAAATTCACATGGAAGCCTACTTGTGGAGTCAAGTGTTTAACCGACGAGGAAGCTATCAAGATTGGAGGAGCTAATCATAGTCATGCCACTCAAGATCTTTATGACTCAATCCAAGCYGGTAACTTCCCTGAATGGAAGTTATATCTCCAAGTTATTGACCCTGATCATGAAGACCGACTTGACTTTGACCCGCTTGATGGCACCATGGTCTGGCCYGAAGACATCATCCCATTGCAGCCAGTGGGTCGTATGGTTTTGAACAAGAACATTGATAACTTCTTTGCCGAGAATGAACAGTTGGCCTTCAACCCTGCTCTTGTTGTCCCTGGAATTTATTACTCTGATGATAAAATGCTTCAAGGTAGGATCTTTGCATATTCTGATACTYAGAGGCAYCGTCTCGGGCCAAACTACCTGCAGCTCCCAGTKAATGCRCCTAAATGYGCCCATCATAACAACCATTATGACGGAAATATGAATTTCATGCATAGAGATGAGGAGGTGGATTACTTCCCTTCGAGGTATGATCGTGTTCAACATGCTCAGCAGTACCCGATCAATTCTGCTAGGATCACTGGAAYCCGTGATAGGACTGTCATCCCAAAAGCTAATGATTTCAASCAGCCCGGAGAGAGATACAGATCATGGGCACCAGAYAGGCAAGAACGATTCATTGTCCGAATGGTTAAGATGTTGTCTGACCCACGGGTCACCCATGAGCTCCGTAGTATTTGGATCTCATACTGGACCCAGGCTGACCAGTCATTGGGCCAGAAGATAGCATCACGCCTCAATGTACGCCCCAACTATTGAACATAAATGTACCGGGACTCCATTTCATAGCGAGTATGGTCAACATGCTAGTATAGAAAAGGTCCGTCTCTATGTTTGTAATACTACACGAGTGGTGTCAATGGTCGAGTTCTATCTATCATTGTTYTGTAATATTTTCGCTTACTTAAGGAACCTGTAACTTAAATAAGTGCACRCGACGATGTGCTGAGTTACTGCGTTTCAGGTTTGAGTCTGTAAAGAGAAAGCTTAAACTTTGTGGCMCACATGTATTATGTAAGTTTCTTTTTTTACATGTAATGTTGTTTCTGGC
>VJOU01000350.1 GCA_007050995.1 Glycocaulis profundi
GTCAGACCAAGCTGTGGGACGGATATTCCTTGTTGTACATTGAAGGAAACGAGAAATCCCATAACCAAGACCTCGGACACGCTGGATCATGCCTCCAAAGATTCTCCACCATGCCATTCCTGTTCTGCGACTTCAACAACGTCTGCAACTACGCCTCCAGAAACGACAAGTCTTACTGGCTCTCAACATCTGAAGCTATCCCAATGATGCCAGTCAACGAGCGTGAAATCGAGCCATACATCTCGCGCTGCGCTGTGTGCGAAGCCCCAGCCAACACGATCGCTGTTCACTCCCAGACCATCCAAATTCCAAACTGCCCAGCAGGATGGAGCAGCTTGTGGATCGGATACTCGTTCG
>VJOU01000351.1 GCA_007050995.1 Glycocaulis profundi
TGGGTACTTAGGCAAAGTTGTGAGTTGAAACTTTTCCAACGTTGGTTCCGGCTCCGTACTCGTTTTTGTAAGCGTCGTCGGTCTTCTTCGACTCTTCGACGACTCCGGTGTTGAAACGAGCAATCAAGTCGCTGACACGTTTCTTTGGCAATGCCTCAGCGTCGCCGCCCTCCTTCTTCACATCGCTCGACTTTGGGGGCCATGGAATACCTCCGAGCTTCTTTGCGTTCAACACAGTTGGGCTTGGCGTGCGGTTTTCAGTCTCGTTTCCGTTGTCATTGGCAAACAACGAAGCAGCAGAAGAAACCTCCTTGACTGGTGAAGAGACTGGAGAGCTCTCACGAATTTGAGTGCTG
>VJOU01000352.1 GCA_007050995.1 Glycocaulis profundi
ACCAACTCTAAACAGCGTTAGGGCAGCTTCTCCCGTGTTGCAGTCACTAGGTGATGCAAACGGGAAAAGCTGGACCCTTGGATGTTTGTTTTTGATCGGTCATTGCTTGTCATGGTCCGGATGGCTTGTGTTGCAAGCCCCGGTCCTAAAGAAGTACCCTGCCCGTCTCTCTTTCACATCTTACCAATTATTCTTCGGAATCCTACAGTTTCTTGTTGTAGCTGCGTTTATGGAAAGAGATATTAACGCTTGGCTTATTCACACGGGGGGTGAGCTCTTTAGCGTGTTTTATGCGGGTGTGGTCGCATCTGGGATAGCATTTGCTGTACAGATATGGTGCATTGACAGAGGTGGC
>VJOU01000353.1 GCA_007050995.1 Glycocaulis profundi
CAATCATCTGCTTCCCATAATGTGGAGTACACTCCCATTGGCTGGAATTTGGGAAATGGTACACCTTTAGCTTCATTGTTCTTGTATACCCTTATTGGCACTTCATCCACAGAAAACACAACATGGTGATGGTTCCACAAGATGGAGTAAGTGTGATAGTCAGCTGCAGGGTCAAACCAAAGGTTAACCCTTTGTTCTCTATCACCCTTTCCATGGGCATATACATTTGTTTGGACCGAGTAGGGTTGCCCTGTTCGGTTGCCCAAGAACTCAAAATCCAGCTCATCGCGCACTTGATCTGTATCCGAATTCATATAGAAGGCAGTAACAGTGCCGGCAGAGTCTCCTGGTATAA
>VJOU01000354.1 GCA_007050995.1 Glycocaulis profundi
GCGGCAGCAACAACATCTTCAAACCTCCTTCATTTCTCCAGTTCCCACTCCATTTCACACCTTACACCTCTCAAAACCACTCTATTCTCATGTTCCAAGAGACGGTTATCGACCACAGCTGTTAATGGTGCCGGAGGAGTAGTACGATGCATGGCGGTAGCATCAGAAGCGGAATCCGTTAAGAAGACAAGTTCTTATCAGATAATGACATTAACAAACTGGCTGCTGAAACAAGAGCAATCTGGGGTTATTGATGCTGAACTTACTATTGTGATGTCTAGCATTTCAATGGCTTGTAAGCAGATTGCATCATTGGTGCAACGGGCCAGTATCTCGAACCTCACTGGGATCCAGG
>VJOU01000355.1 GCA_007050995.1 Glycocaulis profundi
TTGCTAAACCTCCAGAAAAGAAACAAGACTCCTCCGCATTTGCAAGGCAAGAGGCTCGGCTGATCGAGGGCCTAATTATGACTAGGACTCTAGGAGTGGTGGAAAACGACGGCTATAAGGTGGCGGCTATGGATTGTTACCTGCTGGTGGTTTCGATTTGCGAGAAATGGGGGGAGTACTGGGATATGGAACGGGTTTATTTGGGTTTAAGGATCGATAAACCATTCCTTTTTCTAGGAGAGATCTAGAATGGGTTATAGGAGAACTACCATCACCACTACCATATGCATATGAGTTAAGATGATCATGATGTGCCTCCAATGCCCCTGCAGCTTGGTGACGACTCGGTTTCTC
>VJOU01000008.1 GCA_007050995.1 Glycocaulis profundi
CACGGCGGCCGGAGCCGCGGGCGCGGGCGCGCGGGCCGCCGGTTTGGGGGCGGACACGGGTGCGGGCGCGGCCGCGGGGGCGGCCTGTCCGAAACCTGGCTGACGCTTGCCGAACATGTCGCGGACGCCCCTTCCCTGCCCGATCTAGCCCTTGCCCAGAAGCTTGCCGAACAGGCCGCCCCTGCGCGCGGTGGAGGCCGCGGTGCGGCCGGTCAGAACTCCGGCGAGATGGGAGAAGCCTTCAGCCGGACGCGACTTGTCCTCCACCTCGGCGATCATCTGGCCGTTGTTGGCCGCCTTGCCGAACAGGGCCGGCTCGAAGGGCAGGACCAGGACCGGCTCGGTCCCCAGCGCCTCGGCGAAATCCTTGACCGGGATGTCGGGGCGCTTGGGGCAGCCGGCCATGTTGACGACCACCTTGGGCGGCTCGTCATTGGGACGGCGCTGGCGGACCAGGTCGAACAGGTTCTTGGCGTTGCGCAGGCAGGCCAGATCCGGGGTCACGGTCACCACCACCTGATCGGCGGCGAGGATGGTCTCGCGCACCCAGGGGGTCCAGGCGTGGGGCAGATCGAGGGTGACGTAGGGCGCCTGGCGGCGGACCTTGTCGATCACCGCGTCGAACGCCTCGGGGCTGAAATCCCAGTCCTTCTCCAGCGTGGCGGGCGCAGAGAACAGGCTCAGATGCTCGGTGCAGCGCACCAGCAGCCGGTCCAGCAGCGCGTCGTCCAGCCGGTCGGGATCGCCCAGCGCGTCGGAGATGGTCTGGGCGGGGTCCTGGTTGAAGTCGAGCCCGCCGGTGCCGAAGGCGAGGTCGAGATCGACCAGCACCGCGTCGGTCATCTGGGTCTCGGTGATGTGCCAGGACACGTTGTGGGCCACGGTCGACGAGCCCACCCCGCCCTTGGCGCCGATGAAGGCGATAGAGCGGCCCGCGAAGGGCTGGTCGGGATCGAGGAAGAGCTCGGAGACGGTGCGGATCAGGCCCACGGGGGTCATGGGCGGGACCAGATATTCGCTCACCCCGCGCCGCATCAGCTCGCGGTAGAGGCCGATATCGTTGGCCGCGCCGACGATCACCAGCTTGGTGTCGGGCTCGCACACCCCGGCCAGCTCCTCGAGCTGGGCGAAGAGCTGGGGCCCGCGCATCCCGGTCTCGATGATCAGCAGGTTGGGCGTGCTCTCGTCGTGGAAACGCTCGATGGCCGCGCTCAGCCCGCCCAGCTCCACGGTGACGTGAGCCTTGGCCAGCCGGCGGTCCTCGCCCGCGCGGTGGATCAGCGCGCCGGTCTCGGGGCGCTCGCAGAAGGCATGGATGTTGATGCGCGGCAGGGGCTGGATCGGCGCGCCGTCATCCTCCTCCTCCACCTCGTAGACCGCAGGCGCGACCGAGGCGAGCAGATCGGGATCGAGCGGCTTCTCGCCGGGGCGCGGCTCGTAGGCCTTGTGGCCGGGCGCGGGCTCGGCGGGCTCGCCGTCGCCGAAGGCCGCGGCGGCCGCCGGGTCGGTGTTGGCCTCGGCCAGCCGGGCGCCGAAAGGCTTTTCAGCATCGGACAGCTCGGCGGGGTCGATCTCCGGCTCGGGCTCGTCCAGACCCAGGATGCGCCGCTCGATGGCGGCGACGTCGGTGAAGGGGTCCTCGCCCTGGGGCGGGGACGGCTCGAAGAAATCGTCCTCGGGCGCGAAGTCCTCGTCGAAACTGTTTGCGTGGCTCATGCCCGCATCCCCCCGCTAGTTTCCGATCGCGTCGCTGAGGACGCCGCGCTCGCTCTGGCTTCGCTGCGTGGCGGTCGATTCGCCCTGCCGCCAGCGCTCGATCACCGTCTGGCGGCGGACCGCGTCGGGATCGTCGAAGGCGCGCGCGCCGGCCAGATCGCGCGGATTGGCGATCATGGCGGCCATGTTGCGCTCGGTGGCGCAGCCGAACTGGGTCCAGCCGCGGTGTTCGACCGTCTGGCGCAGGTCCTGCCACACCGCGTCGCATTCGGGCGCGACCGCCCGCCATGCGGTGAAGGAGACGATGACCGGCGCTTCGTCCGCGCCCTCGGCCTCGTAGGCGCCGCCGCCGATGGCGCGCCAGTCCAGACCCTGGGCGGAGAGCTGGCCGCGCAGATCGTCCATGACCGAGGCGGCCGCCTCGGCGTTGCCCGCATTGGCCGGCCAGGAGACCACGAAGCTGCCTTCGCCGCGCGAGCGGTATTCGCCCGCCAGCGCCTCGACCAGCTCGGCCTGCTCCCAGTTCAGCGTGCGCTGGCGGGGATGGACCGGGATCTCGACCCGGACGGTCTCGGTGGTGGCGCTGGCGCGCTGGTAACGCTCGTGGGCGGGCTCGCTGATGCAGCCGGCCAGGGCGAGAAAGGCGATGGGGAAGAGATATCGCAGCATGGCGCTACTCCAGGGCGAAGCCGACGGGGCCGGACCAGCCGCGCTCGTCCACGCTCGCGCCCGGCGCGGCGTACACGCGGTTGATGCGGCCCAGGAAGGTGGCGTGCGCGGGATTGGCGGGGGCGAGGCCCTCGCCCGGTCCGGTCAGGTCATGCGGGTTGGCCGGGTCCACCAGGTAGGGCGTGACCATGATGACCAGCTCGGTCTCGTTGTTGGCGAAGTCGCGGCTGCGGAACAGCGTGCCCAGAACCGGCAGACGCTCGACGCCCGGCACCGCGTCCATCGCCTGGCGGGTCTCTTCCTTGATCAGGCCCGCGATCACCAGCGACCCGCCCGAGGGCAGCTCGACGGTGCTTTCCGCGCGGTTGACCGTCAGGGACGGAATGGAGAAGCCCTCGGCCGTGCCGATGACGTTGCCGTTCTCGTCCAGCACCGGGCTGCCGCCCGAGGACACGGCCCCGCGCTGGGACAGCTCGGAGACTTCCGTGGAGATGCGCAGGGAGATGCGGCCCTCGCTGAGCACGACCGGGGTGAAGCCCAGGCCCACGCCGAAGGGCTTGTATTCGATGGTGATGTTGCCGTCCCGGTCGCGGCCCACCGGCACGGGGAACTCGCCCCCCGCCAGGAACTGCGCGCTTTCGCCGGAGATGGCGGTCAGGTTCGGCTCGGCCAGCGTGCGCACCAGCCCGACGCGCTCGAGCGCGTTCAGATTGGCCGTCAGCGTGGAGCCGCCGCCCAGAATGTTGCGGCCGATCACCGACGCGTTGAGACCGCCCAACGCCGCGCCCGCGATGCCGAAGCTGTTGTTGGTGCGCAGCTGGCCGGCGGTGTAGTCGCCGCTGAGATTGATGCCGAGCTGGCGCACCATGGTGCGCTGCATCTCGACGATCTTGACGCGCAGCATGACCTGGTCGCGGCCTTCCACGGCGAGGAAGGAGATGACGTTGTCAGGATCGTCCGCCCAGCGGCGCGCGACCTGCAGCGCGGTGTCCGCCGCGCTGGCCGAAGGCACGGTGCCCGACAGCACGATGTGCGAATTCATGGATTCGGCGCTGATCCGCCCGCCGGGCACGAAGCGCGAGAGCGCGTCGCTGAGACCGGCCATGTCGCGCTCGACCCGGACGTTCAGGTCCAGGATCAGCGCGCCGTCGGCGTCGAAGAAGAACACGTTGGTCCGGCCCACGCCCTGGCCCAGCAGCAGCGCCCGGCGCGGGGTGCGCACGATGGCGTCGCCCACTTCGGGATTGGCGACCATGACGTCGGCGGCGTCCACCGGCAGGTGGATCACCGCGGCCTGGCCCAGCGGCAGCGACAGGCTTTCCGAGACCGGCCCGTCACCGGGCGCCCGGATGGTGACCTGCATCGTGCTGGTGCGCTCATAGCCCTGAAGCGCCGCGTGGGCGGCGGCAGGCAGGGCCGTCAGCGCGGCCAGCGCCAGCGACACGGACGCGGCGAGCCGCGCGATCCCCCATGAACGAGCCATGCTCAGCCCCCGCTCCCCAGAGCCACACGCTGTTCGGCGCCGGATCGGAAGACCCGCACGCTGCGCTGGCTGTCGTCGATTTCCTCGATGGTCACGTCGCCGTTGGCGTCCGCCGCGCTGCGCAGGGCCAGGGCGAGCGTGCCGCCCGCGGTGGCCTGGCTGATCGCGCGCGACTGGCCCGGCGTCAGTTCGAGCGTGGCGGTCGAGCCCACCACGGCGCCCGAGCCGTCCTCGGCGAAGTTCTGGTCGATGGCCAGAACCCGGATGTTCTCCAGAAGGGTCCGGGCCGAGTGGCCGCTGGAATTCTGCTCGGTGATGATCACGTCCACCCGGTCGTTGGGCAGGATGAAGCCGCCCGCGGAAGACCGCGCGGAGACCGGCACGGCGACCGCGCGCATGCCGGGGCTGACCACCGCGGCCATGAAGCTGGAATTGCCCGCCTGGATGATCTTGCGCTCGCTGACCGGCTCGCCCTGGCTCATCCCGGCGCGGACGACCCCGCCGGTGAACTCGTCGATGGCTTCGGCGCGGGCGCGCTCGGTGATGTAGGCGTTCGAGACCGCGTCCTCGGGCCAGGCCTGCCAGTAGAGGTCGGACGCCTCGACCCGATGTCCGACGGGCAGGTCCGCACGGGCGGCGAGCACGCGCACGCTGGGCGCGGGGCGTTCCTGCTGGACGGCCGGAGCGGCCACGGGCGCAGGGGCCTGCATGGCGCCGCGCACGACGATGGCGGCGATGACGGCGGCCACCGCGGCGGCGGCGAGAATCAGGATACGCGCGACATTCATGGGTGCGTGCCCCCCTCAGGCGCACTTGGCGTTGCAGTGCGATCTGAGACTGAAATCCTCAAGACCGCGTTAATGATGACCAAGCACTCGGCCACTCTCGACTTGAGCTTTCCCATCGGAGTCTCCTCAGGCGGCCAGAGTGAACGGGATCGCCCACAGGGCGCCCGCCGCGATGGCGATGCCGTAGGGCGCGGGCGAACCCTGAGCCAGCACGCCGTCGGCCATCCACTCGGCCTTCATGCCCGGCATGGCCGGCGCGAACCGGCGCGCGAGCACCAGCGCCAGCGCCAGAACGCCCCCGCACACGCCCGCCAGAAGGATGAAGGTGACCGCGCCCGGCCAGCCGAACCACAGCGCGCCCGCCGCGATCAGTTTGGCGTCCCCGCCCCCGATCCAGCCCGGCGCCCACAGCCCGATCATCACCGCCAGCACCGCCAGCCCGGTCAGGAGCGACATCCCGGCCTCGGCCCATGTCAGCCCCAGCGCGAACGCGCCCAGCGGCCACAGGGCGATGATCGCGCCCGATATCCAGTTGGGAATGGTGTAGGCGCGCGCGTCGGTCCAGGCGGCCAGCAGCATCAGAAGGGCGAAGCCCAGAAGGGCGGCATGGGCGAGCATCGGCGCGTCTCCGTCGTGATCGTCGGAGAACACTCAAACAGACATGGCTTAATATGAGGTTTGTCTGGAAGGCCCTGTCTCGTGGCTCGCCTTGACCGGCGCGGCGGCGAGGCGTACCGCGGGCCGATGAGCCGGTTTCCCCCCATTCAAGACGCGCGCGCCCTGTTCGATCTGCCCCGCGAGGCGGCGTATCTGAACGCGGCCTATGTCGGGCCGATGCCGAAGGCGGCCATCGCGGCGGGGCGCGTGTCCTACGAGCGGCGGGCGCGGCCGTGGGAAATGTCGGTCAAGGATGATTTCTTCGGGACCGTCGAGCGGGTCCGCGCGCTGGGCGCGGGGCTGTTCGGCGGGCGGGCGGAGGATGTGGCCCTCGTGCCCTCGGCCTCCTACGGGCTGGCCGTGGCGGCGGCGAACATCCCGCTGGCGCCGGGCCGTGAGATCCTGGTTCTGGACGGGCAGTTCCCGTCCAACGTCTTCATCTGGCGGCGGGTGGCGGAGCGGGACGGCGCCGTGCTGCGCACCGTGCGGCGGCAGCCGGGCGAGAGCTGGACCGAGGCCCTGAGCGCGGCCATCGGCCCGCGGACGGGGCTTCTGGCCTGCCCGGCGGTCCACTGGGTGGACGGGGGCCGGATCGATCTCGCCGCGCTGCGGCCCGCCCTGCGCGACGCCGGGGCGGCGCTGGTTCTGGACCTGACCCAGTCGCTGGGCGCGATGGCGTTCGACGCCGCCTCGGTCGATCCCGATTTCGCGGTGGCGGCCTGCTACAAATGGCTGCTGGGGCCTTACCAGACCGGGCTTCTTCACGTCGCCGAGCGCCATCATGGCGGGCGGCCGCTGGAAGAGAACTGGATCGCCCGGCGCGGCTCGTCCGACTTCGCGCGGCTGATCGATTACGCGGACGATTACGAGCCCGGCGCGCGGCGCTTCGACATGGGCGAGCGCTCGGGCTTCCAGACCCTGCCCGCCCTGATCGCCTCGCTGGAGCTGATGACCGGATACGGCGCCGAAGCGATCGCCGCGCGGGCCGGAGCGCTGGCGGCGGGGCTGGCCGAGGCCGCCGCGCCTTACGGGCTGACGCCCGCCACCCCGGACCGGGCGGACCATTATCTCGCGTTGGCCCTGCCCGGAGATGCGCCCGGCGACCTGCTGGAGCGGCTGAAAACGTCCGGCGTGCATCTGTCCCGGCGGGGGGATTCCCTGCGGGTCAGCCCGCACATCTACAACGACGAGGCCGACATCGCCCGCTTCGCGGACGCGCTGAAAGCGGCCTTCGCGTGAGCCCCGACGCGCCGGGCGCGCGCGGATGGGGCGGGCTGGTCGTGCTGGCCCTGACCTGGGGGTCGGCCTTCGCCCTGATCGGCGTGGCGGTGGAGACCCTGCCGCCCGCGCTTGTCGCCTTCGGGCGGCTGGCCATCGGCGCGGCGATCCTGATCGCGTGGGCGCTGATGCGCGGACGGGCCTTCCCGCCCCTGACCGACCGGCGCTGGCTGTGGTTCATGGCGCTGGGCCTGACGGGCAACGCCCTGCCCTTCTTCCTGATCGCGGTCGGCCAGCAGACCGTGCCCTCGGGGCTGGCGGGCATATTGATCGGGGCCATGCCGATGGTGACCATCTCCATCGCGCATCTGGTGATCCCGTCCGAGAAGCTGACCTTCATCAAGGCGCTGG
The DNA here is from genome assembly GCA_007050995.1 of Glycocaulis profundi. Classification (GTDB taxonomy): domain Bacteria; phylum Pseudomonadota; class Alphaproteobacteria; order Caulobacterales; family Maricaulaceae; genus Glycocaulis; species Glycocaulis profundi. The sequence goes on from VJOU01000008.1 coordinate 6,943, forward strand.
GCTTCTCCATCGGGTTCGCGGGCGTGGTGATCCTGATGGGCCCCGCCGCGCTGGAGGATCTGGGCGGGCCGTATTTCCTCGCCCAGCTCATCATCTTCGGGGCGGGGGTGAGCTACGCCATCAACGCCGTGCTGGCCCAGATCATGCCCGAGACCCCGCCCAGCGTGGCCGGGGCCGGGATGCTGATCGGGGCGGTGATCTGGTCCGCGCCCTTCGGGCTGTGGGCGCTGGTCACGATGGAGGCCGCGCCGAGCGCGGAATCGGTCTGGGCGCTGATCGTGCTGGGGGTGTTCCCGACCGCGCTGGCCTCCATCGTCTACATGGCCATCGCGCGCAAGGTCGGCGCGGCCTTCATCGCCCAGACCAATTACTATGTCCCCGTGGTGGCGGCGCTGCTCGGCGTCGCGCTGGGCGAGGCGCTGGGGGTGAACGCCTTCATCGCGCTGGGGATCATCCTGCTGGGGATGGCGGTCGCGCGGCGCAAACGGATTTAGCCCGGCTCGCTGCGCGCCAGCGAGGAGCCGAACGGATTGGCGCCGACGAGCGTCCAGCCGTGATTGACCGGGCCGTTCTCCTTGCCGAAGCCGGGCGCGCGGCTGATGGCCTCGTGCAGATAATCGCCCGCCTGCTCCACCGCGCGGTCCATGGCCATGCCCTGGGCGAGCAGGGCGGCGATGGCCGAGGCCAGCGTGCAGCCCGTGCCGTGGGTGTGGCGGGTGCGTATGCGCGGGCGGGAGAAGATGCGCATGCCGTTGCGGGTGACCAGAACGTCCATGACCTGAGGCCCGTCCAGATGCCCGCCCTTGATCAGGGCGGCGCGCGCGCCCATCGCCAGCAGGGCCTCGCCCGCCGCGCGCTGGCCGTCCACGTCCTCGACCGTGATCCCCGTCAGCGCCTCGGCCTCGGGCGCGTTGGGGGTGACCAGCGCGGCGCGGGGGATGAGCAGAGACTTGAAGGCCGCCACCGCGTCCTCCTCGATCAGGCGCGCGCCCGAGCTGGCGACCATGACCGGATCGACCACCAGCGGCAGCAGTTCGCCGCCCGCCTCGTCGATGGCTTTCAGCGTCGTCTCGATCACCGCGGGCGTGGCGAGCATGCCGGTCTTGACCGCGTCCGCGCCGATATCGTCCAGCACCGCGCGGATCTGGCCGGCCACGATGTCCATGGGCGCGGGGTGGACGGCGGTGACGCCCTGCGTGTTCTGCACGGTCAGGGCGGTGATGGCCGTGGCGGCGTATCCGCCCAGCGCGGTGACCGCCTTGATGTCGGCCTGGATGCCCGCCCCGCCCGAGCTGTCCGAGCCCGCGACGATCAGGACCCGGCCCTGCGGCTCGGGCGGCAGGTCGGTGGCGGCGTCGGTCATGGGGCGTCCTTTCGATTGGCGGGAGGCAGGGCACGCGATAGCCTCCCCTTAAACCACGGGGAAGGGAGCGTCATCCATGCGCGGGCTGAGGGCGGGACTGGCCGGGCTGGGGGCGATCATGCTGACCGCGTGCGGAGGCGGCGCGGAGCCGCCCGCGCCCGTGGGCCCGGACCCGGCGGGGCTGAGCGAACAGGTTCTGGCCGAACGTCTGGGCGAGGCGATCCGGTTCGAAACCATCTCCGAGGAAGGAAACCCCGATGCCAGCGCGGAGCAGTTCGCCGCCTTCCGCGACTGGCTGGAAGAGACCTTCCCGCTGGTCCACGAGCAGATGGCGCCTGAGATCGTGGCGGGCGGCTCGCTGTGGTTCACGCTGGAGGGGACCGAGCCGGACCTGAACCCGGTGGTGATCCTGGCCCACCAGGACGTGGTGCCGGTCGAGGCCGGGACCGAGGACCAGTGGACCCGTCCGCCCTTCTCCGGCGCGGTGGCGGACGGCTTCGTGTGGGGGCGCGGGGCGCTCGACATGAAAGGCTTTCTGGTCATGGCGATGACCGGGATGGAGACGCTGCTGGAGGAGGGCTTCACCCCGGCGCGCACCATCCATATCGGGCTGGGCCATGACGAGGAGGTCGGCGGGCTGGGGGCTCAGGCCATGGCTGCGCGGCTGGCCGACGCGGGCACCCGCGCCTGGTTCGTGCTGGACGAGGGCGGCACGTCGATCCGGGAGTTCCCCGCCACCGGCGGCCCCGTCGCGGCGGTGGGCGTGGGCGAGAAAGGGTATCTGACCGTCGAGGTCACGGCGCGGGCGCGGGGCGGGCATTCCTCCACCCCGCCGCGGGAGACGGCGGTGGGGCTGCTGTCGCGCGCGATCAACGCCATCGTGGACACGCCCTTCGAGCACGCCATCGAGCATCCGATGGACGGGATGCTGCGGGCGGTGTCCGCGGACATGGACGGGTTCGCGGCGGTGGCGGCGGGCAATCCGGGCCTGTTCGGGCCGGTGCTCAGAGGCCAGCTCATGGCCGACGACACCACCCGCGCGGCGATGGGCACCACCATCGCGCCGACCATCATCGAGGGCGGGGTGGTCGACAACGTCCTGCCCCAGGAGGCCCGGGCGGTGATCAATCTGCGCCTGCATCCGCGCGACAGCTCGGCCAGCGCGCTGGCCCATCTGCGCGGGGCGGTGGCCGGGCTGGAGGGGGTGACGGTGGAGCCGATCGGCCACATTTCCGAGCCGCCCGCGATCAGCCCCGCGACAGGCCGCGCCTGGGAGATCATCGCCGGGGCCGCCGCGGCCCATGCGCCCGAAGGCGCCCCCGTGGTCCCCAACCTTCTGAGCGCGGCGACGGATTCGCGCCACTTCGCGGGCGTGGCGGACATGATCTACCGCTATGCGCCGCTGGAGATGGACATGGGCGACATGGCCCGCATCCACGGCGACGACGAGCGGATCAGGGTCGAGGCCCTGCCCGGCATGGTGAGCTATTTCCGCACCGTGATCGGAGAGGCGGGACGGGAGACCGAAGCGGGGCGGGCGCAATAGCGCCTGGCTTGCATCCTGTCATCTGGACCTCGCGCGCGCCGCGCGCTACACCCCGCGCCATATCATGAGGCGCGGGTCCGATGCAGGCCGCGCGCCCTTCCCGACACCATAACTTGAGGAGCTGGGTCATGGCCCTTCGTGCGGCGATCAACGGGTTCGGCCGGATTGGACGTCTGGCGCTGCGTGCGGTGCTGGAGAACGAGCGCTGGGGCGAGATCGAGATCGTCGCCATCAACGACTCCGCCCCCGCCGAGACCAACGCGCACCTGCTCAAGTACGACAGCGTGCATGGCCGCCTGAGCCTCGACGTCACCCATGGCGAGGACTGGATCGACGCCGGGCACGGAAAGATCGTCAAGCTCTCCAACCGCGACCCCTCCCAGCTGCCCTGGGCCGATCTGGGCGTGGACCTGGTGCTCGAATGCACCGGCGTCTTCAACGACAAGGCCAAGGCGAGCGCGCATCTGGCCTCGGGCGCGAAGCGCGTGCTGTGCTCGGCCCCGGCCAAGAACGCGGACCGCACCATAGTCTATGGCGTCAATCACGGCGATCTGACCAGGGACGACATCATCGTCTCGAACGCCTCGTGCACCACCAACGGCCTGGCGCCGGTGGCCAAGGTGCTGAACGACGCCGTCGGGATCGAGCATGGCCACATGACGACGATCCACGCCTACACCGGCGACCAGACCACGCTGGACCGCAATCACAAGGACCTCCACCGGGCGCGGGCCGCGGCCATGTCCATGATCCCCACCACCACCGGCGCGGCCAAGGCCGTGGGCGAGGTTCTGCCCGAGCTGAAGGGCCGTCTGGACGGTTCGGCGGTGCGGGTGCCGACCCCGAACGTCTCCCTGATCGATCTGGTGTTCACCCCGGGCCGCGAGACCAGCGCCGAAGAGGTCAACGCCGCCATCCGCGCCGCCGCGGACGGACCGATGAAGGGCGTGCTGGGGTATGACGACATCCCGCTGGTCTCCGTCGACTACAACCACGACCCGCGCTCCTCGATCGTGGCGGTCGACAAGACCAACGTGATCGGCGGAAAGCTGGTCCGGGTGATGACCTGGTACGACAACGAGTGGGGCTTCTCGTGCCGCATGATCGACACCGCCGTGGCCATGGGCCGGCTGATCTGAAGGGCATGACCATGATCCGCTCGCTCGACGGCGCAGACCTTTCCGGCAAGCGCGCGCTGGTGCGCGTGGACTTCAACGTGCCGATGTCCGGCGGCAAGGTCTCCGACGACACCCGCCTGAAATCCGCCCTGCCGACGATTGAAGCCCTGCGCGAGGCGGGGGCGAAAATCATCCTGCTGGCCCATTTCGACCGGCCCAGGGGAAAGCGCGTGCCGTCCATGAGCCTGCAGCCGGTCGCCGCGCCCCTGAGCGCGCTGGTCGGCACGACGGTGGCCTTCAGCCCCGACACGACCGGGGAGAAGGCGAAGAAGGCGGTTTCGAAGATGAAGCCCGGCGACGTGCTGCTTCTGGAGAACACCCGCTTTCATCCCGGCGAGGAGACCAACGACCCCGCCTTCGCAGCCGAGCTGGCCGAACTGGGCGACGTCTATGTCAACGACGCCTTCTCCGCCGCCCACCGGGCCCACGCCTCCACCGAGGGGCTGGCGCGCCTGCTGCCGTCCTATGCGGGCAAGGCGCTGGAGCGCGAGATCGACCATCTGACCGCCGCGCTGGACAATCCCGGCCGCCCCCTGCTGGCGGTCGTGGGCGGGGCGAAGGTCTCCACCAAGATCGAGCTTCTGAAAAATCTGGTGACCAAGGTGGACCGCCTGTTCGTGGGCGGGGCGATGGCCAACACCTTCCTGGCCGCCAAAGGCGCGGACGTCGGCGCCAGCCTGCACGAGAAGGACCTTCTGGGCACCGCGCGGGAGATCCTGGACGCGGCCGCGGCGGCGGACTGCCACATCCTGCTGCCCGTGGACGCGGTGGTGGCGCGCGAGCTGAAGCCCCGCGCCGCGCGCCGGGTGGCTCAGATCGACGAGATCGCGCGCGACGAGATGATTCTCGACTGCGGGCCGGAGACCGTCGACGCGCTGGCGGACGCCATCGAGACCGCGCGCACGCTGGTCTGGAACGGGCCGCTGGGCGCGTTCGAGACCCCGCCCTTCGACACCGCCACGGTGGAAGCGGCCCAGTACGCCGCCGGACGGGCCAAGAAACACGGCCTGGTCGCGGTCGCGGGCGGGGGCGACACGGTCGCCGCGCTGAACCATGCGGGCGTGGCGGGGGATTTCACCTTCGTGTCCACCGCGGGCGGCGCCTTCCTGGAGTGGCTGGAGGGCAAGGCCCTGCCCGGCGTGGAGGCCCTGAAGGGCGCGGCGTCATAGAGTTTTCATCCGTCCCGGCTTGACCGGGCGCGCATTCGGGGCGATCCGGGAACACGCGGAGCATCCGGACAGACAAAAGGGACATCGAGCCGATGAACATCGACGAGCTTTACGAAGTCGCGCTGAAAATGGTGGCTCCGGGCAAGGGCATCCTGGCCGCGGACGAATCCACCTCCACCATCAAGAAGCGCTTCGACACCATCGGGATCGAGTCCACCGCCGACAGCCGCCGGGACTGGCGCGAGATGCTGTTCCGCACCGAACCGGCGATGAGCGAGCGCATCTCGGGCGTGATCCTGTTCGACGAGACCCTGCGCCAGACCGCCGCGGACGGCACGCCGCTGGTCAAGCTGATGACCGATGCGGGCGCGATCCCGGGCATCAAGGTGGATGTCGGCGCCAAGCCGCTGGCAGGCGCGAACGGCGAGACCATCACCGAGGGGCTGGACGGGCTGCGCGCGCGGCTGACCGAGTATCACGAGCTGGGCGCGCGCTTCGCCAAATGGCGCGCGGTCATCCATATCGGCTCGGGCGGCGATGAATCCATGCCGTCGCAATACTGCGTGAACACCAACGTCCACGCGCTCGCCCGCTACGCCATGCTGTGCCAGGAAGCGAACATCGTGCCCATCGTGGAGCCCGAGGTGATCATGGACGGCGACCATGACATCGACCGCTCTTACGAGGTGACCGAGTTCGTCCTCAAGCGCCTGTATGAAGAGCTGTTCTCGCAAGGCGTGATCCTGGAAGGGACCATCCTGAAGCCGAACATGGTGATTTCCGGCTATGACTGCGCCGAGCAGGCGGGCCGCGAGGAAGTCGCCGAGATGACCGTGCAGTGCCTGATGAACACCGTGCCCGCCGCCGTGCCGGGCATCGCCTTCCTGTCGGGCGGCCAGTCGGACGTGGACGCGACCGCGCACCTGAACCTGATGAACGCCAATTTCGACCTGCCCTGGCCGATGACCTTCTCCTATGGCCGCGCTCTGCAGGCCGCGCCCCTGAAGGCGTGGAACGGCAAGGACGTCGAGGCCGGCCAGAAGGCCTTCAACCACCGCGCCAGGATGAACGGCCTGGCCGCGCTGGGCGAGTGGGACGAGGGGATGGAAAGCGAGGGCTGAGCCCCGCTTGAGCCTCTGAAGAACGGTAAAGGCCCGGCGGGATCGCCGGGCCTTTCGTCTGTCCGGGAGGCCGGATCAGTCGTGGTATTCGGTGAAATAGACCGTGGCCTGGGCGGTGCCGCCGCCATAGGTGCCCACCCACACGTCGTACTGGCCCGAGCCCGAGATGGTCACGCGCGGGTCGAGACCGTCGAAATCGTCATTGCAGAACCACGACCCGTCCGGCCCGTTGACCACGATGGTCGTGTCCGAGCCCGACCGCGCGCCGATGGAGATGCGCGAGCCGTTGAAGTTCAGCCGCACGTCCGGCGCGTCCGCGATCATGCCCCGGCATTCGCCGGAGATGGAGCCTGCGGAGATGCCGCCCCCGGCGACCACGCTGACATTGTGCGGATCGGGCAGGAAGCCGCCCTGCAGGTTGACCGTGCCGTAGGTCGGATTGAGCGAATAGTTCTGAGCCCCGGCGGCCGTGGCGGCGGCCAGAGCGAGTGCGGAAGCGCAAATGATGCGGCGCATGGTGAACACCCCTTGAAACGAGGCGGCGCACCTCGCCGCCTTTCTGCCCCTGTTCAGTCCAGTCCGATTCAATACGCCCGGATGCAAGGATTGAACAGGCGTATTCTTGTGCAGAAAAGGGGAATATTTGCGCGCCGAGGTTGCCGCGCCAGACCCGCCCGCTTCCCTGCCCGGGCCGGAGCGTGTATGGGGGCGGCCATGGCCTGCCAGCTCTATCTCCTGACCCCGCCCCGCATCGACGCGGACTTCCCCGCCCTTCTGGAGCGGACCCTCGCCGCGGGGCCGGTGGCCGCGCTGCAGATCCGGCTCAAGGACCATGCGCCGTCCGAGATCGAGGCGCTGGCCCGTCCGCTGGTGACGATCGCGCAGGCGCAGGGCGTGGCCGCCATCGTCAATGACGATCCCGCGCTGGCCGCCCGGCTGGGCGCGGACGGGGTGCATGTCGGTCAGGAGGACGCCGGCTATGCGCAGGCCCGCGCCGCGGTGGGCCGTCAGGGCATGGTGGGCGTGACCTGTCATGACAGCCGCCATCTGGCCATGAGAGCGGCGGAGGCGGGCGCGGACTATGTCGCGTTCGGCGCCATGTTCCCCACCGTCACGAAAACGCCCAAGACGTCCGCTCCTTTGGATCTGATTTCCTGGTGGAGCGAACTGTTCGAGGTCCCATGCGTGGCGATTGGCGGAATAACGACGGACAATGCCCCGGCGGTGATCGCGGCGGGCGCAGATTTCATCGCGGTGTCGGCGGGGGTGTGGTCGCATGCGCAAGGCCCCGAGGCGGCCATCGCGCGCTTCTCGGAGCTTCTTCCATGACCCTGGCCCTGATTCTGGCCGCCTTCACCCTGAGCGCCGCCGCGCAGGAGGAGGCTCCGGCCGCCGGCCTGCCCGAACTGCCGCCCTCCCTGGAAGAGACGCTGTCGAGCGGGCGGGACCTGTCGGACGCGGCCATGCGCGAGGCGTCCAGCGCCTATCTGACGGGCGAATACGGCACGGCCCTGATGCATGCCGAGCGCGCCGCGGCGGCGGGCGAGGCCCGCGGGGCGACCATGGCGGGGCATATAAGGCTGCACGGGCTGAACGGGCGTCAGGACGACGAAGCCGCCGTGCGCTGGTTCCGCCGGGCGGCGGAGCTGGGCGAGCCGGACGCGCTGGTCATCCTCGCGCGGCTGGCCGACGAGGGCCGGGGCGGGCTGGACCGGTTCGAGGCGGGCGAGCTCTACCGGGCCGCCGCGCAGGGCGGGGATTCCCGCGGCGCGCTCGAATACGGCCTGCATCTTCAGAACCGCAACGATCCCAATCTGGCCTCCGAGGCGCTGCAATGGCTGAGCCTGGCCGCCGAGGCGGGCGACGAGGACGCCTTCGGCCCCTACGCCGCGGCGCTGGACGACTGGGTCCACGGCCCGCGCGATCCCGCCCGGGCCCTGCCCTGGTATGAGCGCGCCGCCGAGAACGGCGACGCGGCCAGCGCGCTGCAGGCCGGGCTGATGCACATGACCGGCGAAGCGGGCGCGCCCGACGCGGCCCGCGGCGCGGCCCTGATCGCCATGTCCGCCGAGCTGGGCCTGCCTGCTGCGATGGGCCAGCGGGCGCTGATCCTGTTCCAGGGCACGGGCGGCGCCGCCCCCGACTCCGAGCGCGCGGCGGGCTGGGCCCGGCAGGGCGCGGAGGCGGGCGATCCGGAAAGCCAGTTCCTGTACGCCTACGCGCTGGCGACCGGGGACGGCGTGTCGCGCGATCTCGAACGGGCGTATTTCTGGGCATTGCGGGCGGGCTATCCCGGCGAGGACAGCCTCGCGGACGACCCCGACCGGACCCAGCTCGAGGCCGCGCTGGAGCAGGCCCTGCCTGAGGACTCGGTCCGGTCCATCGCCCAAGAGGCCGAAGCCTGGACCCCGCCGCGCCTGCGGCTCAATCCGGGGGGCTGACCGCAGGGGCCATCATGGGGGCGCCACACAGGAGCCCCGCCATGACCGACCCCGACGCCCGTTTCAGAACCGCCCTCGCCCACGTGCTGCGCTGGGAGGGCGGCTTCATCGACCATCCCGCCGATCCCGGCGGCGCCACCAATCACGGCGTCACGCTGGCCACCCTCGGCGACTGGCGCGGACGGCCCCAGACCCGCGACGACGTGCGCGCCCTGACGCCTGACGAGGCCGCCGCGATCTACCGCGCCCGCTACTGGGACCGCTGCCGCTGCGCCGAGCTGCCCGAGGGCCTCGATCTTCTGGTCTTCAACGGGGCGGTCAATCACGGGCCGGGACAGTCGGTGCGCATGCTCCAGCAGGCGCTGGGGGTGGCCGCGGACGGCCTGATCGGCCCGGTCACCTTCGCCGCGGCGAACTCGGCGGACGCGAGCGAAGCCATCACGGAAACCGCCGCCCGGCGGATGGTGTTCTATGGCGGGCTCTCCACCTTCCGGACCTTCGGCCTGGGCTGGTCGAGGCGGCTGATGGACACGGTGCGGGCGGGGCTGGGACTCCCCGCCTCGCTTGCCGCCTGAGCGCGGCCCTGTTACACCCGCGCCCGATTTGACGCCGCGGCGGACGCGGGCGCGAGCAGGACCTTTCGAGCGATGAAGATCAACGGCAACGAAATCAAGCCCGGCATGGTGATCAAGCACCAGGACACGCTGTGGACCGCGGTCAAGGCCGATCACGTCAAGCCCGGCAAGGGCGGCGCCTTCGCGCAGGTCGAGCTCAAGAACATCCTGGACGGCCGCAAGCTGAACGAGCGCTTCCGCAGCGCGGACAAGGTCGAGCGCGTCCGGCTGGAGCAGAAGGACCACCAGTTCCTGTTCGCCGACGGCGACATGCTGACCTTCATGGACACCGAAAGCTACGAGCAGATCGCGCTTCAGACCGAGTTCGTGGGCGAGGACCGGGCGGCCTATCTCAGCGACGGCATGATGGTCACGCTGGAATTCTACGAGGACAAGCCCATCGGCATGGACCTGCCCCAGCACGTGGAACTGGAGGTCATCGACACCGAGCCGGTGGTCAAGGGCCAGACGGCGGCGAACTCGTACAAGCCCGCCATGCTGGCGGGCAACATCCGCTCGTCGGTGCCGCCCTTCGTGGGCGTGGGCGAGCGCGTCGTGGTGTCCACCGAGGACGGATCCTACGTCCGCCGCGCGGACTAGGCATGGCCCAGCTCTCCTCGCTGCTTCAGGTCATGGTCGGCGCGGTCCGCAAGGCGGGCCGCAAGATCGCGCGCGACTTCAACGAGGTCGAGCACCTGCAGGTCGCCAAGAAAGGCCCCGCGGACTTCGTCTCCGCCGCCGACCACAAGGCCGAGCAGGTCGTGTTCGAGGAGCTGTCGCGCGCCCGGCCCGGCTACGGCTTCCTGATGGAGGAGCGCGGCGTGGTGGAGGGCACCGACCGGTCCCACCGCTGGATCGTCGATCCGCTGGACGGCACGCTGAACTTCCTGCACGCCCAGCCTCATTTCGCCATCTCGGTCGCGCTCGAGCGCGAAGGCGAGCTGGTCGCGGGCGTGGTCTACAATCCCGCCACCGACGAGCTGTTCCACGCCGAGAAGGGCCGCGGTGCCTTCATGAACGACCGGCGGCTGCGCGTCAGTGGGCGGCGGCATTTCGACGAGTGCGTGATCGCCACCGGCACGCCCTTCTTCGGCAAGAAGGGCCATGCCCGCTTCCTGACCGAGCTGCACCAGATCATGCCCCACGTGGCTGGCATACGCCGCTATGGCGCGGCGTCGCTGGATCTGGCCTGGACCGCGGCGGGCCGCTTCGACGGCTTCTGGGAGCGCGACCTGCAGCCGTGGGACATCGCGGCGGGCATCGTGCTGGTCCGCGAGGCGGGCGGACAGGCGGGCGCCATCGAGCAGACCGGCGACGTTCTGGAGACCGGCCACATCGTTGCGGGCAACGAATTCGTGATCGGCGAGCTGCGCGAGCGCCTGAAGAAGGCGGCGGGCTGAATCAGCCGCCCCTCATAATCGCCCAAAATCAGACAAGAACCTTGCCTTATGCTGGCGGTTGAGGGCATCCAAGCCATGACGCCGCCATCAGGAGCAAGCGCAGCATGCCGTCACGCGACCTGCCGCCCCGCACCGCCGTTCCGCCCCGCACGGCGCGGAAGGTGAAGTTCACCGGGCCGGGCCAGTACATTCTCTGGATGGGGGTGTTTCTGGGCGCGGTGACCGCCATCGCCATCCTGCTGCACGGCCCGCTGGTGGCCGCGTTCGAGGCGAACCCCGCCATCAACGGGCTCATCCTGGGCGTGCTGCTGATCGGGATCGTGTACACCTTCCAGCAGGCGCTCGCCATCGGGCCGAGCGCGCGCTGGCTGATCAAGCTGCGCGACGAGCCCGACCCCGCCCGCCTGCCCACTCCGCCCGCCCTGATCGCGCCCATGGCCGCGCTGATCACCGACGCGGCGGACGGGCGCGCCCGGCTGTCGGCGGCGTCGGCCCGCGTGGTGCTGGATTCGGTCGCCGCGCGGATGGCCGAGAACGGCGCCTTCACCCGCTATTTCGGCCGCCTGCTGATCTTTCTGGGCCTGCTGGGCACGTTCTACGGCCTGCTTCTGGTGGTCTCGGACGTGGGCGACGCGGTCAGCGCGGTGTCCGCGACGGCCTCGGGCGTCGCTGAGGCGGACGCCAACCGGCTGATCTCGGCCATCCAGGAGCCCATCGCGGGCATGGGCATCGCCTTCGCTTCGTCGCTGTTCGGTCTGGCGGGCTCGCTGATCATCGGCTTTCTCGAGCTGCAGGCGAGCCGAGCGCAGAACCGGTTCTACAACGAGATCGAGGAATGGCTGTCGTCCATCTCCCGGCTCGCCGCGGCGGGTCCGGCCCGCGCGGGAAGCGGCGACGAGGACGCGCCCAGCGCCTATGTCGGCGCGCTGCTGGAGCAGACCGCGGACACGCTGGACCAGCTCGCCCACACCATGGAGCGCCACACCCGCCAGCTCGAGACCACGCTGACGCGCTTCGCCGACGACAGCCAGGAGAGCAACCGCGAGGCCGCGCGCATGCTGCGCGACGAGATCAAGGTGCTGGTGCGCGCGCTGGAAGCCCAGTCGCGCATGCGCCGCGAGCGCGGAGACGGGGAGCGCTAGATGGCCATCGCCCGCCATCTGCAGGCCCGCGATTCCGAACAGGCCGATTACTGGCCGGGTTTCGTCGACGCCCTGGCCACGCTGCTGCTGGTCATCGTCTTCCTGCTGGCGGTGTTCATCGTGGGCCAGTTCTCCCTGTCCCAGGCCCTGACGGGCCGCGACGAGCAGCTCGCCAGCCTGAACGCCCGGCTGGCGGAACTGGCCGAGCAGCTCAACATCGCCGAGAGCGAGCGCGACGAGCTGCAGATCGCCCTGGGCAGCCTGACGTCGGAACGCGACGCGCTGGCCGCCTCGCTGTCGGCCGCCGAGGAGAGCCTGGCCGCCGTCACCACCGAGCGCGACGAGGCCGAGGAGATGAGCCGCGAGGCCCAGATCACCATGGCCATGCTGAACGCCCAGATGCTCGCCCTGCGCCAGGAGCTGGCCCGGCTGAACGCCGCGCTGGAGGCATCCGAGGCGCGCGAGGACGAGCTGGAAAGCCAGATCGTGTCGCTGGGCGAGCGGCTGAACGCGGCGCTGGCCAGCGAGGTCGCCCGCCTCCAGCAGTACCGTTCGGAGTTCTTCGGACGCCTCGTGGAGGTGCTGGAGGGCCGGGCCGGTGTGAGGGTGGTCGGCGACCGCTTCGTGTTCGAAAGCGACGTGCTGTTCGAATCCGGCTCCGCGGACCTCAACTCCACCGCCCGCGACAGCCTGCGCCCCATCGCGCGCGCCATCATCGAGATTTCCGAGGACATCCCCACCGACATCGAATGGGTGATCCGGGTGGACGGGCACACCGACGTGCAGCCCCTGTCGCCCACCGCCGATTTCGCCAGCAACTGGGAGCTTTCGGTGGCCCGGTCGCTGTCGGTCGTGGGCGTGTTCGAGGAGCTGGGCGTGCCGCCGCGGCGGCTTCTGGCGGCGGGCTTCGGCGAGCACTATCCCATCGCGGAGGGCCGCGATTCCGCCTCGCTGGCCCGCAATCGCCGGATCGAGCTGAAGCTGGACGCGCGCTAGGCGGGGCTGAGGCGCCGGGCGGGTCTTGCGCCCCTGCCGGGCGGCGTATATAAGCCGCGCTTCGAATTGACCAGAACCCGCGCGCGAGGGACCGTCCCGACGCGCGCCACGAGGCCCGGAGCCGCGCCATGAAAAAGGACATCCACCCCGATTATCACTTCATCGAAGTGGTGATGACCGACGGCAGCAAGTTCCGCACCCGTTCGACCTACGGCAAGGAAGGCGCCTCGATCTCTCTGGACATCGACCCGCGCACCCACCCGGCCTGGACCGGCGGCAACCAGACCCTTCTGGACCGCGCCGGCCGCGTGTCGAAATTCAAAGACAAGTTCAAAGGCTTCGGGATCTGATTTCCCGGAACCTGACGGACAAGAAAAACCCCGCGGGCCAGGCCTGCGGGGTTTTTCTTGTCCTGTCCTCCCCCGGCTCAAGGCCGGGATGCCGCCGCCTTCTCCTCCCCCTGCAAGGGGGAGGGCGGGAGGGGGTCTGGTTCAGTACGGGAGACGTTTCGAGGAGGGCACGGTCCGCTGACCCCCTCCTCACCTCCCCCTTGCAGGGGGAGGGAGCGGTCAGTCTCGCGTGCCGAACGCGGTTTCCAGCGCGGACCACTGGGCGGCCAGGGGGTTTTCGCCGGTCGGCGCGATGCGTTTGCCCGAGAACAGCTCCTGATCGAGGCGTTTGAGGCGCTCGTGCAGGGCCGCGGCGCGGGTGATCAGGTCGAACAGGCGCGGCGGGCAGGGCTCGTCGCCCTCGGGCCAGGCCGCCTTGCCGGGCGCGCGCGTGCCGCCCAGCCGGTATTGCTCCTCGCCCGCGTCGGCGGGGGCCAGCTCGCCCTCGGACACCGCGCGCTGGGTCAGCAGCCACGACGCGCACTGCATCAGCCGCGTGGTCAGCGCCATGGATTCGGCCGCATAGGCCAGCGCCCCCGAGCGGCCCAGCCGCTTGGCGTCGTCCCGGCCCGGCCCGTCCAGATAGGCGGCGGTCTCCTCGACCAGCGCCATGCCTTCGGCGAACAGGCGGCGGAACAGGTCCGACCCGGCGAATTCGGTCACGCGGTCCGCGGCGGTGTGCTGCATCACGGCCTCCTTCACATCAACAAGGATCATCGACCGGGTCTCCGTCAAGTGAAGGCGGCCCTGGGAGCCGCGTCTGGCGCAAGGCGGGACAGCGCCCGCCGGGTTCACGCCCATCTCAGCAAGGACGGGGCCAGAGCGCTGAACGCGTTCCGGTTTCAGTCGCCCGAGGGCGTGGAGAAGAAGGCGGCGGCGGCTTCGGCGTGGCTGGACTTGCTGGCGATCATGGCCTCGGCGCGGGCGATCTCGGCGCGCAGGATCTCCACCCGCTCCTTCAGGCCGTCCACGGAGAAATCGGACAGATCCTCGCCCGGCGTGATGGCGGACTTGGCGCGGGGGCGCTCTTCCTCGAACATGGGCCGTCTCCTCGTCTGGCGCGCGTTCCGTCACGATACGCCGCCCGGACCCCGAAGCCCAAGAGGCCCGTGCCGCCGATGACCGACCGTTTCACCACCCGCATCGCGACCGCGCCCGAGCCGGGCGGGCCCGACGCCATCCGCATCGAGACCCGCGCCCTGGCCGGGCCGGGGCCGGAGGACGTGCTGATCGAGGTCGTCGCCGCCGGGGTGAACCGGCCCGACGCCTTCGAGCGCCAAGGCCTCTACCCGCCCCCGCCCGGCGCGCCCGACGGGCTGGGGCTGGAGGTCTCGGGCCGGGTCGCGGCGGTGGGCAGCGCGGTGAAGGGGCTCAAGGCGGGCGACAAGGTGGTCGCGCTGGTCGCGGGCGGCGGCTATGCCGACATCGCCCGGGCTCATTCAGGCTCGGTCCTGCCCGCGCCGGACGGGATCGCCCTGCGCGACGCGGCGGGCCTGCCCGAGACGGTGTTCACCGTGTGGACGAACGTGTTCGAGCGCGCGGGGCTCAAACCCGGCGAGCGCCTGCTGGTCCATGGCGGCACGAGCGGGATCGGCACGACCGCGATCCAGATGGCCAAGGCCTTCGGGGCGGAAGTCGCCGCCACGGCGGGGACCGCGGAGAAGGTGAAGCTGTGCGCCCGGCTTGGCGCGGACATCGCGCTGAACCACCGCGAGGACGACTGGACCGAGGCCGTGCGCGAGGCGGGCGGGGCGGACGTGGTGCTCGACATGGTCGGCGGCGATTACGTGCAGCGGAACCTGAAGGCTCTCAGCCCGGACGGACGGCTGGTCCAGATCGCCTTCCTGAAGGGCTCGAAGGTGGAGCTCGACCTGATGGGGCTGATGCTCAAGCGCCTGACCCTGACCGGCTCGACCCTGCGCGGCCGGTCCGACGCGGACAAGGCCGCCATCGCCCGGGCCGTGCGCGAGACCGTCTGGCCGTGGATCGCAGAGGGAAAGCTCCGCCCCGTGATCGACAGCGTGTTCTCCCTGAACGAGGCGGGCGCGGCGCATGCGCGGCTCGAAAGCGGCGAGCACATGGGCAAGATCCTGCTGGCGCCGTGATCGGGGGAGGGTTCCTCCCCCTGCAAGGGGGAGGTGAGGAGGGGGTCGCACGGACCCCGCCATCCTCGAAACGTCTCCCGTGCTGCCACAGACCCCCTCCCAGCCTCCCCCTTGCAGGGGGAGGAGCGGGTCTGTGGCCTAAAGCCAGCACCTGCCACTCGCCGCTTTCCCAAGCGCGCGCGGAACGCTATACAGAGCCAAATCCTTCTCTGGATGCGGCCTGCCGGGCCCGCCCGGGGAGGGTCGGAAGCCCGAAAGCCCGGCAGCCGCGCCGGGCTTTTCTCGTTTTGAACGCTTTTCAGGAGCACGTCCCATGTCCGACATCCTCATGCCGAAGGCGACCGCGGTCTGGCTGGTGGACAACACCGCGCTGAGCTTCGAGCAGATCGCCCAGTTCTGCGGGCTGCACCATCTCGAGGTGAAAGGCATCGCGGACGGCGACGTGGCCGCGGGCGTGCGCGGCGTGGACCCGGTCTCGGGCGGCCAGCTGACCAGCGACGAGATCGCGAAGGCCGAGGCCGACCCCAGCTACCGCATGCAGGCGAAAAAGCAGAAATACGCCGACCTGCACGAGCCCGCCAAGCGCAAGGGCCCGCGCTACACCCCGCTCTCGCGCCGCCAGAACCGCCCCGACGCCATCGCCTGGCTGGTGCGCAACCACCCCGAGCTGACCGACGGGCAGATCTCCAAGCTGGTGGGCACCACCAAGACCACGATCACCGCCGTGCGCGAGCGCACCCACTGGAACACCGCCAACATCAAGCCGACCGACCCGGTCTCGCTGGGCCTGACCACCCAGATCGAGCTCGACGATCAGGTCCGCAAGGCTTCCTCGCGCCGCAAGCAGATGGAAGAGGACGGCACCGTCCAGATGCCCGAGGACACCCTGAAGCCCGCCGAGGAGACCGGCGAAGCGCCGTCCGGCCCCACCACGCTGGACGAGCTGTTCGGCCAGACCCCCGGCAAGGCCGCCGCAGACTCCCGCGGCGCCGAACCCGACGACATCTGAGCCCCGCGCTCGGAACAGAAAAAGCCCCGGCCCTGCGCCGGGGCTTTTTCGTTTCAGCGGTCCGGCGCTTCAGGGCCGGGATGGACGTCGAGCAGGTAGTCGATCAGCGCCTCCAGCGCGGCCTGCTTGGAGTGACCCGCCGGGGTGGAGCGGAGGCTGAGCTCCACCCCCTCCGCCGTTCCGCCATGCGCCTCGATGGTGTCCGCGAAGGGGCGCTCCCAGTCGCCATACGCGATCCGCAGGACGGGCCGCGGGTCTGGCGGGTCGGTGATTTCGACAGGGCGGCTGAGGCTCGGCGAGGCTGCGACCGCGGCGCCGAACAGGCCCGGATGGCGTTCCAGCATTTCGATGGCGAACTCGGCGGAGTTGGAATAGCCGAACAGGATCCGGTCCTCGCGCCTCTTGGAGACGGGGAACTCCGCCTCCACCCAGCCCATGAAGTCTTCGAGGAAAAACGCCTCGTGCGCCTCGAACCGGGCCTGCGTCTGGTCGCCTCGCTGGCGTCGGGCGTACTCGTCGCCGCGGCGCGCCATGTCCGGCATGGTCGACGCCATGACGACCGGCGCGATCCGGCCCTGTTCGATCAGGGCGTGGAGCGCCCGGTTATAGTGTCTGTCCCCCGCCATGATGTCGCCCGTGTAGATGACCGGACAGCCCCTGTCCGGGCACTGGTCGGCATCCGGCGCATAGACCGAGACCCGCCGCGGCTCGGACAGATGCGCGCTGTCGATCATTTCGTCGGCGATGGTCACATCCTTGGAGCGGGAGGTGTAAAGGGACGGATCAGCATGCCGGGCCTCGCCCAGATACTCGCCCATGCCGGCGATGCGCATGGCGCCGTCCGCAGACAGCCCGAACTCGAACGCCGCGCGGTCCATCAGCTCATGGCGTGCGCAGCCGACGATCCGGCCGTCAGCCGCGGTGAAGGCGGCAAACTCGCCCGCGCCGTTCAGGTTCAGAACAGGCGCCGCGATCTCCTCGCCCTCGAACACGGCGACGAAGACCTCGCCCTGCACCGCGTGCGCCGTGGGCTCGGCATCGGCAAGGCCGCTCGCGGTGTAGACCTCGAGGCAGTCCGCCTCGCTGACGGCGACGGGCAGAAGCAGGGCGGCGAGAAGGGCGAACATGCGCGCCTCCGGATCGGGAACCCGCCCATTTCATCCCGGCTGGCGCGGCGATGCAATTAAAAGTCGCGATGAATTAATACGGCTTCACCGTCTTGTCCTGGCTGCGCATGGCCGGGGCCGGGACGGGCTGGTCCCGGCGGTCGCGCCAGTCTTCCAGCGCCCAGGCGACCGAGGGGAAGGCGAAATCGTCCCGCGGCAGGTCGTCCCAGGCGAACATCGCCACCTCCAGGCTTTCCGGGCCCGGCTCGATCTCCGGGTCCAGCAGACGGGCGCGGAAGAATATCTGGACCTGGGAGATGCGGGGCACGGAATAAAGCCCGATCACCGGCCCGGTCTCGATGCGGGCGCGCGCTTCCTCGAAGGCCTCGCGGCGGGCGGCGGCGTCCACGGTCTCGCCTTCCTCCATGAAGCCTGCGGGCAGGGTCCAGAAGCCCTCGCGCGGGCCGATGGCCCGCCGGCACATCAAGATGCGGCCCTCAGCGTCGGCCACCACCGCGCCCGCCACGATCTTCGGGTTGACGTAGTCGATGAAGCCGCAGGTCCGGCACACCCTGCGTTCGCGGTCGTCGTCGTCGGGAACGGCGCGGATGAAGTCGGGGGCGTCGGGCATGGCGGTTCTCGCTTGAGACTGTCTGGGGGCTTCTCGAAAAGGGCTTTATGGTCCAGTATCTTCCGTATGAAGACGGGGCTGACATCTTACCGTGATGAAACGCCTGTACCGTCCGCGTCATTCCGAACGCTGACGGAAAGGGGGGCACATGCCTGATCAGCCGGCATTCGAACTGGGCGTCTCGCCCGGACATCTTCTCCACCGCGCCCAGCAGTTTGCCGCCGAGCGGTTCTCGGGCGCAACCGGCCAGGTCCAGATCACCCAGCGCCAGTTCGCCGTGCTCAGCGCGCTGGCCGATCAGGACGGGCTGACCCAGACCCAGCTGGTCAAAACCACCGGCATCGACCGCTCCACCCTGGCCGAGCTGGTCGGACGGATGGCGGAGAAGGGCCTGCTGCTGCGTGAGCCCGCGCCGGGCGACGCCCGGGCCAACTCGGTCAAGCTGACCGACGAGGGGCGCGCCCTGCACGCCCAGGCCGTGGCCAGCGCGACCGCCGCCGACGAGGCGATCCTGGCCGCCCTGCCCAAGAACAAGCGCGCGAACTTCGTGGACGCGCTGGTGCGCATCTCCAAGGCCCTCGACCCGGACGCCAAGGCGGCCGCGGAGGAGAAGAAGAAGGCCAAGGACAAGAAGAAAAAGAAGAAAAAGAAGAAGAAGTGACGTCCATCAGTGTGTGCTTCGAGGCTCGCCTGACGGCGGCCCCGAAGGCCGGGCGAAGGCGCTGAAGCCCCTACTCCGGCACCGTCATGGCGGCCCGGTAGGCAGGCCCCAGCCGCCGCTCCCACACATCCTCGTCGATCGCGCCGCGCCAGCGGGCGCGGACCACGCCGTCGCCGTCGACCACGAAGGTCTCCGGCGCGCCGGTCACGCCCAGCTCCAGCGCCGCGCGGCGCTCGGGGTCGGCGGCGAGGCCTGCGAACGGGTCGCCCAGCTCGGCCAGGAAGGCGCGGGAGTTCTCGGGCCGGTCGGCGTAGGTGACGCCGTAGATGGGCACGCCCGCCTCGGCCAGCTCGGTCAGCATGGGATGCTCGATCCGGCACGGCGCGCACCAGCTCGCCCAGAAATTCAACAGGTATGGCCCCTCGACCTCGGCGGGGTCGAAGCGCGCCTGCGGTCCCTCGAAGGGCTGGAGCGGCAGGGAGGGCAGCGGACGGCCCACGCGCGGATCGCCCGCGCCCGCGTCCTCGCCGCGCATCAGCGCGATGGCGAACACGCCCAGCAGCACCGCGATGGACAGGATGGGCAGCCAGAGGACGAGCCGTTTCACGGGGCGTCCTCCGCGGCGGTCTCGCGCGCGCGGCCGGCCTCGGCGTCCATGCGCTGGAGCCAGGCGAACAGATCGCGGGCCAGCCTGCGGCGGATCAGGGTCATGGCGACCAGCGCGGCCACGCCCAGCGCGGTCAGCCCCCACGCGCTCCACACGAACACCGCATGACCGCCCATAGCGAAGAACTCGGTCATCGACGCGCCTCCGCCTCGGCGCGGCGCTCGATGGCGCGGCCCAGCGCGATGGCCCGGGTCTCCAGAATCATCGAGCGCATGAGCGACAGCACCAGCGTGACCATGAAGACGGTGAAGGCCAGCGTCATGACCAGAAGCGGCCAGAGCTGGCTGGCGTGGATGGTCGGGCCGTCGAAGCGGATCACGCTGGCGGGCTGGTGCAGGGTGTTCCACCAGTCCACCGAGAACTTGATGATCGGCAGGTTGATCAGCCCCGCCATGGCCAGCACCGCGCCGGACCGGGCGGCCAGCCGCTCGTCCTCGATGGCCACGCGCAAGGCGATGTAGCCGCAGAACAGCAGGAACAGCACCAGCATCGAGGTCAGCCGCGCGTCCCACACCCACCACGCGCCCCACATGGGCCGGCCCCACAGCGAGCCGGTGAGCAGGCACAGCGCGGCGAACACCGCCCCGATGGGCGCCAGCGACCGCGCGGCGAGGTCGGCGAGGTTATGCCGCCAGACGAAATACACGAAACTCGACGCGCCCAGCCCCGCATAGGCGGCCATGGACAGCCAGGCGGCGGGCACGTGCACGTGCATGATCCTTATCGTCTCGCCCTGCTGGTAGTCGGGCGGGGACACGACCAGCGCCCACGGGATTCCGACCGCGAACAGCACGACCGTCAGCCCCGCCGTCCACGGGATCAGCGTGCGCGCGAGCCCGTCGAACCGGCCCGGATTGGCGAAATAGCTCCACATGGGCGGTGTCGTTAGCCTCCCCGCATGGCGAGGGCAAGGCGGCGTCCTGACGCGCTCATTCCAGCCGCCCTTTCAGGGCCGCCGCGGCCCCCATCGGCGCCAGCACCAGCGCGAGCAGGCTGGCCGCCGCGGTCATCATCAGGTTCGCGCCCGCCAGCCCCGTGCCTTCGGCCGCCGCCCGGCCCGCGCCCGAGGCGAAGATCAGGATCGGAACCTGCAGCGGCGCGGCGATCAGCGCGATCAGAAGGCCCGCCCGCTTCAGCCCCGCGCTGAGCGCGCCCGCGAAGCCCGCGATCATCACCAGCCCCGGCGCGGCCAGCGCCAGCCCGGCGGCCAGCGCGAAAGAGGCTTCCGCGCTCAGCCCGTAGGCGAGCCCGGCGAAGAAGGCGATCAGGGGCGCCGGCCACAGCGAGGCCAGCGCGAAGGCGGCCATCTTGACCAGCGCGGCCAGAGCCAGTCCCGGTCCGGCCAGCGCGTAGAGCTCCAGCGTGCCGTCGGCGGTGTCCTCGCCGAACATGCGCTCGGCAGACTGCAGCGCGGACAGCAGCAGGGCGAAGGCGATCACCCCCGGCGCGGCGGCGGCCAGCGTCTCGGCGGACGGGCCGATGGCCAGCGGGGCGAGGGTCAGGGCGGCGAGATTGAACGCGGCGGGACCAGCGGCCCCGCCCCCGCCCGCCCAGGACAGGCGCAGCTCGCGCGCGAACAGGGCGGCCAGCGCGCTCACGCGGCGCTCTCCAGCGCGGACGCCAGCGAAATGACCTCGGCGTCCGGCCAGTCCAGCGCCTCGTGGGTGGCCGCGATCACCACGCCTCCGCCCGCCCGGTGGCGCGCCACCGCCGCGGCGAGCAGCGCCCGCCCCCGCGAATCCAGCGGCGCGGCGGGCTCGTCCAGCAGCCAGACCGCTCGTCCGCTCAGCGCCACCCGCGCCAGCGCGACCCGCCGCCGCTGGCCCGCGGACAGATGCCCGCAAGACCGTTCGGTCAGGTGCGCGATGGCGAAGGCGCGCAAAGCCGCCTCCACCGATCCGGGCGCGGCCCGGTGCAGCTTCGCCCAGAACTGCAGCGTGGCGATGACGGTCTCGGAGGGTTTCAGCCCCTCGGCATGGCCCAGAAAGGCGATGGCCTCTCCGCGGTCGTCAGGCGTGATCTGTCCCGCCTCGGGCCGGGCCAGCCCGGCCAGCGCGCGCAGCAGCGTGGTCTTGCCCGACCCGTTCGGCCCGGTCAGGACCAGCGCGCCGCCCGGCCCGGCGGCCAGCGACAGGCCGCGCGCCAACGTGCGTCCGCCCCGCGACAGGGCGAGGCCGGAGGCTTTGATCAGGGGCTGGGAAA
This sequence comes from Glycocaulis profundi, assembly GCA_007050995.1. Taxonomy (GTDB): domain Bacteria; phylum Pseudomonadota; class Alphaproteobacteria; order Caulobacterales; family Maricaulaceae; genus Glycocaulis; species Glycocaulis profundi. The sequence goes on from VJOU01000008.1 coordinate 28,683, forward strand.
CGGGCGCGGCGGCGGTCATCGGCCTGACATAGCCGACCAAGGTCGGATATCCAAAGGCGTCATGCGCGCAGCCGGTGTCTCCGCCACGCATTGCGGCGGCGCGATACGGGCGCTAAAACCCCGCTCGACGCGCCATGCCGATGTTTCGACGGAAGCGGACGCGCGCCCTCTCTCGAGACGCTTCGCGACGCCCCCTCTCCACGATCCGGGCGCCAGCGGGGCCCGCACCTGAAGGACACCACGATGGCATCCCTGGACAGCTTCAAATGCCGCCGCGACATGACCGCCGGCGGAAAGACCTATGCTTATTTCGACCTCAAGGAGGCGGAAAAGAACGGGCTCAAGAACGTTTCGAAGCTGCCCTACACGCTCAAGGTCCTTCTTGAGAACCTGCTGCGCTTCGAAGACGGGCGCACCGTGACCAAGGCCGACATCGAGGCCGTGGCGGCCTGGGCGGACAGCGGCTCTTCCACCCATGAGATCGCCTATCGTCCCGCCCGCGTGCTGATGCAGGACTTCACCGGCGTGCCCGCCGTGGTCGATCTGGCGGCCATGCGCGACGCGACCACCGCGCTGGGCGGCGATCCGAAGGACGTCAATCCGCTGGTGCCGGTCGATCTGGTCATCGACCACTCGGTGATGGTGGACGTGTTCGGCACCCAGGACGCCTTCGAGCGCAACGTGACGCGCGAATACGAGCGCAACGGCGAGCGCTACAAATTCCTCAAATGGGGCGCGAGCGCGTTCGACAATTTCCGCGTCGTCCCGCCGGGCACCGGCATCTGCCACCAGGTCAATCTCGAATACCTGGCCCAGACGGTCTGGACCAAGGACGAGGACGGGGTGACCTACGCCTTCCCCGACACGCTGGTGGGCACCGACAGCCACACCACCATGATCAACGGCCTGGCTGTTCTGGGCTGGGGCGTGGGCGGCATCGAGGCGGAGGCGGCCATGCTGGGCCAGCCGGTCTCCATGCTCATCCCCGAAGTGATCGGCTTCAAGCTGACCGGAAAGCTGCCTGAAGGCGCGACGGCCACCGACCTGGTGCTGACCGTCACCCAGATGCTGCGCAAGAAGGGCGTGGTCGGCAAGTTCGTGGAATTCTACGGCGCGGGTCTGGACACTCTGTCTCTGGAAGACGCCGCGACCATCGCCAACATGGCGCCCGAATACGGCGCGACCTGCGGCTTCTTCCCCGTCGACAACGAGACGCTGGGCTATCTGAAAGCCACCGGCCGCGACGCGGGCCGGGTCGAACTGGTCGAAAAATACGCCAAGGCCCAGGGCATGTTCCGCCCCGAGCGCACCGAGGAGCCGGTCTACACCGACACCCTCGCGCTCGACCTCGCCGACGTCGAGCCGTCGCTGGCGGGCCCCAAGCGCCCGCAGGACCGCGTGGCGCTCAAATCGGCAGCGTCCGAATTCGCCAAGGTGATGGAGACCGAGTTCGCCAAGGCCGCCGAGGCGGGCAAGCGGGTCAAGGTCGAGGGCGAGGACTTCGACATCGGCCACGGCGACGTGGTGATCGCCGCGATCACCTCGTGCACCAACACCTCTAACCCCTCGGTCATGCTGGGCGCGGGCCTGGTGGCGCGCAACGCGCTGAAGAAGGGCCTGACCGTCAAGCCGTGGGTGAAGACCTCGCTGGCGCCGGGCTCCCAGGTGGTCACCGACTATCTGGCCAAGGCCGAGCTTCAGGACGACCTGGACGCGCTGGGCTTCAACCTGGTGGGCTATGGCTGCACCACCTGCATCGGCAATTCCGGCCCGCTGCCGGACAACATCTCCAAGGCGGTCAACGCGGGCGATCTGGTCGCCTGCTCGGTCCTGTCGGGCAACCGCAATTTCGAAGGCCGGGTGAACCCGGACGTGCGGGCGAACTATCTCGCCAGCCCGCCGCTGGTGGTCGCCTACGCCATCGCGGGCTCGATGAACGTCGATCTGGTCAACGACCCGCTGGGCGAGGACGCGGACGGCAATCCGGTCTATCTCAAGGACATCTGGCCGTCCTCCAAGGAAATCGCGGACACCGTGGCCAAGGCCGTGACGCCTGAGATGTTCGCCAGCCGCTATGCGGACGTGTTCAAGGGCGACGAGCACTGGCAGGGCATCGAGACCTCCGGCGGTCTGACCTATGACTGGCCCGAGAGCACCTACGTGGCCAACCCGCCCTTCTTCGAAGGCATGTCCACCGACGTGACCCCGCCCAAGGACGTGCACGACGCGCGGATCCTGGGCCTGTTCGCGGACTCCATCACCACCGACCACATCTCCCCGGCCGGCTCGATCAAGGCCTCCAGCCCCGCGGGCGAGTGGCTGCAGGAACACGGCGTCAAGCCGCTGGACTTCAACTCCTACGGCGCACGGCGCGGCCATCACGAGGTGATGATGCGCGGCACCTTCGCCAACATCCGCATCAAGAACCAGATGGTGCCGGGCGTGGAAGGCGGCGTGACCAAGCTCCAGCCCTCAGGCGAGGAGATGCCGATCTACGACGCGGCGATGAAGTATCAGGAAGAAGGCCGCCCGCTGGTCGTCTTCGGCGGCAAGGAATACGGCACCGGCTCGTCGCGCGACTGGGCGGCCAAGGGCACGCGCCTGCTGGGCGTGAAGGCCGTGATCACCGAAAGCTTCGAGCGCATCCACCGCTCCAACCTGATCGGGATGGGCGTGCTGCCGCTGGTGTTCCAGAACGGCGAAAGCTGGAAGAGCCTGGGCATCACCGGCAAGGAGACCGTCACCCTGACCGGCGTCGAGGCCCTGACCCCGCAGGGCAAGGTGACCATGGAAGTCACCTTCGAGGACGGCTCGAAAAAGACCACCGAGCTGATGGCCCGGATCGATACCGAGAACGAGCTCGACTACGTGAAAAACGGCGGCATCCTGCACTACGTCCTGCGCCAGCGCGCGGCGGCGTGAGGCCGGACGGCCATCGCTGAATGAAAACCCCGGCGGAGCGATCCGCCGGGGTTTTATTTTGCGACAAGCGAAATGGGTTCCGTTTGTTGCAAGGGTGGGAATGACAAACTGGTTTGCAGCTAACAATCTTGCGACAAGTGATTCGCGATTCGCTTGTCGAAAGGTTGGAGGCGGCAAACGGATTTGCTACAAGACACTTTGTGGCAAACAAACCTGAGTTCGCTTTTCACAAGGTGTCCTATGACTTCTCCGTGCGTGCCAGTCGGATTACCGCTGAAATCCCTTGATTGGCGCTCTCTGCTACCAGCAGCGGGAGAAGCCGGACGCGCGCTCGCGCGTTATGACGGCGCTCTGCAGACGTTGCCGAATCCAGCCCTGCTGCTTTCGCCGATGATGAACAACGAAGCGGTGCTGTCGTCGCGTATCGAAGGCACGCAGGCGACACTGGATGAAGTGCTGGAGCATGAAGCGGGTGCCGAGACGACCGAAGCCAAACGCAACGATATCGAGGAAATCCTGAATTATCGGGCGTGCGTACTGTTTGCGTCAGATGTCCTTCGTGAACGTGGACTGACACTGAGTCTGCTGCGAGAGCTGCATCAGCGCCTTATGGCGGGTGTGCGGGGCCACGACAAGCGGCCTGGCGAATTCAGAACGGAACAGAACTGGATCGGACGTCCCGGCAGTTCAATCGAACAGGCCCGCTTCGTTCCACCCGATCCAGTGAGAATGCGCGATTGCCTGGACAACTGGGAGCATTACGTCTCGCGAACAGCTGATGAAGATCCGCTGATCGTCGCCGCTATCGCGCACGCCCAGTTTGAAATCATTCACCCTTTCAATGACGGCAATGGCCGTATCGGCCGCATCATAATTCCCCTCGTTCTGGCTGAGCGGCATGCCCTGTCCAGCCCCATGCTCTACATGTCTGAATATTTCGAGCAGAACCGAGAGCAATATTACGATAGACTGCTCGCGATAACACAGCATGATGACTGGATGGGGTGGCTGACGTTCTTTCTGAATGCGGTCCGCGTTCAATCAGAAAACAACCTGGACAGAGCGCACCGGCTGCATGGGCTATACACCGAGATGCGGCAGAAATTCATCGAGGCGACGCGGTCTCAGCATGCGGCCTCAGCGTTGGACGCCTTTTTCGCCAGACCGATCATATCGGCAACGGATTTCTTCAGGACTGGCGGATTCAATACGAAGGCTACGGCCAACAACATCCTCGTCCAGCTTGAGAAAACGGGCCTGATCACATGCATTCGCCGCGGCAAAGGGCGACGCCCCTCACGGTATGCGATGCTCTCAATCCTTCGGATCGCCCAAGGCGAGGCGCAGGTGCTGTGAGACTGAGCCTCTCTGGCGCCAGACTTGCGCGCCTCCCCTCCCGGCCGCATCGTGCGGTCCGGATGGAGACGGGCGGATGGATCGCGGGCGGGATGATGTCGACACGCTGAGGGGACTGGCCTGCCTGCTGCTGGTGGCCTTCCGGGTGATCGGGGACAATCCTTCGAACGGGCTGCGGCTGGAGCCCGACCACGCGCTGGCGATGAGCGAGGCGATGGCGGTGCATTTCCGCCTGCCCCTGTTCGCGGCCATCGCGGGCTTCGTGTACGCCTTCCGGCCCGCGGCGCCGGGGCGGCTGGGCGGGTTCGCGGCCGGCAAGCTCAAGCGCCTCGCCATCCCCGCGGCCTTCGCCATCACCTGTTTCTGGGCCATGAACACCGTGTTCGGGGGCGGCTATGCCGTGCCGCCGGGGCAGGTTTATGAGATCTGGCTGTTCGCCTATGCCCATTTCTGGTTCATCCAGGCGATCCTTATCCTGTTCCTGATCGCGGCGGCGGTCGACGTGGCGCTGAGCCGCCGTCCGCTGCTGGCGGCGGGGCTGATGCTGACCGTGTCGGTGGCGCTGTTCCTGTCACCGCTGGCGGCGGAGACGCGCGTCCTGTCGCTGGGCCAGATGATCTATATCGCGCCCTTCTTTGTCTTCGGCATTCTGCTCAACCGCCTGCCGGGCGCGCTGCCGGGCCGGATCGCGCCGGTGATCGCGCTTGTGGCGCTGGGGATGTTCGGCTGGCACGTGATGGACGTTCTGGCCGATCCCGGCGCGGCGCTGGAACGGCGGGCGCTGACCTCGCTGGTCGCGGGCGCGGTGATCTCAGCGGCGCTGATCCTGTATCGCTTTCCGGTCGCGCCGCTGGCCTGGGCGGGGCGCTACTCGTTCACGATCTATCTGTACCACTTCTTCCCGATCCTGATCCTGCAGCGGGTGTGGGAGATGGCGGGCGTGCGCCCGGCCTGGATCGGGTTCGCCGTTGGCATGGCCGCGGGCGTCTTCCTGCCCGTGCTGCTGCACTGGATCGCGGTGAAGCTGGGCTGGATCGTCCCCCGGCTGGTGCTGGGGATCGAAGGCCGGAAAGCGGCCGGCGGGCGGATGCCCGCCAGCCGCCTGCCGGAGAAGGCGGGCGCTTAAGAGGCACGCTCGTCGATCCAGGCGCGCATCTTGTTCTCGAGGGCCGAGAGCGGCAGAGCCCCGTCCTCGAGCAGCACGTCGTGGAACTCGGCCAGATCGAAGTCCGCGCCCAGACGCTCCTCGCCTTCGGCGCGCAGCTCGCGGATCAGGATCTCGCCGGTCTTGTAGGCCAGCGCCTGGCCCGGCCATGAGATGTAACGCGACACCTCGCTGGTCACGTTGAGCGGAGACAGGGCGGAGTTGTCCAGGAAGCAGGATTCAGCCTCCTCCCGGCTCCAGCCCATGTAGTGGATGCCGGTGTCGGCCACGAGCCGGCAGGCGCGCCACATCTCATAGGACAGCCGCCCGAAATTCTCGTACGGGTCCTGATAGAAGCCCATGTCCAGCCCTAGGAATTCCGAATACAGGCCCCAGCCTTCGGAGAAAGCGGTGATGCCCGCCCGGCGGCGGAATTCGGGCACGTCCTCGAGCTCCTGGGCGATGGCGATCTGGTGGTGGTGGCCCGGAACGGCCTCGTGCAGGGTCAGCGCGGGCAGCTCGTACAGAGGGCGCTGGTCCAGCCGGTAGGTGTTGACCAGATAGCCCCCCGCCCGGCCGGTGTCCGCATCCCCGGCCCAGTACCGGCCCGTGGTGTAGTTCGGCGCGATGTTCGCCGGGACCGGGCGCACGCCATAGGGCAGACGCGGCAGGTTGTTGAAGAAGGCCGGCATCTGATCGTCGGCCAGCTTGGACAGGTAGGACGCCCGCATCATCAGCTCTTCTTCGGTCTGGGCGTAGAAGCGCTCGTCGGTGCGCAGATAGTCGACGAACTCCTCGAAGCTGCCCTCGAAGCCGGTCTGGGCGATGGCCTCGTCCATCTCCGCGCGGATGCGATCGACTTCCTGCACGCCGGTCTCGTGAACCTCTTCAGGGGTCAGGTCGAGCGTGGTGTGGCTGCGCACCAGCGCGCGGTAGAACTCGCGGCCGCCGGGAACCTCGGAGATGCCGATGCTGTCGCGCGAGGCGGGCACGTATTGGGTCTCGAAGAATTCCAGAAGATCGCGATAGGCGGGCAGGACTTCATCATTGATGGCCGCCAGACCCTCGGCGCGCAGACGCTCGCGTTCCGCTTCGTCCATGGTGGACGGCAGGTTGGCGAGCGGCTGGTAGAGCTCGCTCTCGGTCGCGTCGTCCACGATCTGGGCGCGGATCTGGTCCAACACCCCGTCCATGATGTAGCGCGGCTGGGTCCAGCCTTCCTCGATGGCCTCCTCCAGCCAGGCGCGCTGGTCGGCGAAGCTGTCAGGCAGGGCGTTCAGGCGGGCGATGTAGGCTTCGGCCTCGGGCACGGTGCGCACCCGCGCGCTCATCGCGTAGAAGGACGGCGAGGTGTGGAAGCCCGAATCGTTGGTGAACGGAAAGCGCGCGGTCACCGTGCCCGGCAGGGCGACCGACTGGCCCAGAATGTGATCGAGCACCGCGTAGGAGGCCTGCTCGCTGGAATCCAGCGCCTCGGAATCGATGCCCTGCAGACGCCCGTGGAAGCCCGCCATGGCCGCGTCCCAGTCCTCGACCGCTTCGCGCGAGCGGTCCGGCCACTGGGCGGCGGCTTCCAGATCGCCCTGAGAGGCGCGGCGGTTCACGTCGCGCTCGGCGCGCAGCTCCTCGTATTCCTCGATGAGCTGGGCGAAGTCGGCGGACGGGTCGGCGAAGGCCGGTCCGGCCAGCAGCGCGGCGCAGGCCGCGGCGGTGATGAAGCGCATGTCTGTCTCCTCAGGTTGCAGGTGCGGGCGCGAGGCCCAGTCTTTTGCTTATGAGCCGGTCGGTCATCCGTCCCGGCAGTCGGCGAAGCATCCAGTTGGTGAGCGGATCGCCGGTGATGACGGCGTTGAGTTTCGGCTTCGCGTCGGTCAGGGCACGCTCGACCGCTTCGGCCACGCGCGCGGGCGGCAGGCCCTGATCGCCCTGATGGGCCATGAATTTCGTCACCCGGCCTATGGCCGGGCCGTAATCGGTGGCCAGGAAGCGCTCGGCGTCGGCCACCTCCTGCTTGGTCCAGATCGGGGTGGCGATGGGACCGGGATTGATGGCGACCACGTCCACGCCATACAGCATCAGCTCCCGGCGCAGCGACTGGGTGACGGCCTCCAGCGCATGCTTGGACGCTGCGTAGGGGCCGAGAAGCGGTGGCGCGGTGAAGCCCGAGACCGAGCTCATCATCACGATCCGGCCCTTCGGACCGGCCCGCTCCTCGCCTGCGCCCAGAAGCGGCGCGAAGGCCTGGCAGGCGCGCACCTGCCCGGTCACGTTCACGTCCAGCTGGCGGGTCAGGTCGTCCGGAGACAGGTGCAGCAGCGGCCCCGCCACCGCGATCCCGGCATTGTTGACCAGACCGCTCAGCGCCGCGTCCCCCAGCGCCGCGCGGACGGTCGCCGCCCCGGCTTTCAAAGACTCCGCGTCGGTGACGTCCATGATCAGCGGCGTGACGGCCTCGCCCAGCTCCGCGCTCAGACGTTCGCCGTCTTCAGCCCGCCGCACCCCGGCGAACACGCGCCAGCCCCGGCCCGCCAGCCGCGAGGCGGCGGCATGGCCGATGCCGGTGGAGGCGCCTGTTATCACGGCGCTTCTTCCTGATGACGTCATGGACCGATCCCCGATCGTATACCGCCGGGAGGTTGGACCGGGGCGGAGCGGGGGTCAATGCGGGGGCGCTGAGGCCTGATCTGTCCCCAAGCGCAGCCCCTTCGCGTTGACCTGAGCGGGTCGGGGATTATTGTCTGGCGCCGACGGGCCGGGGTTTGACGATGACGCGCGCGGGGGGCTGGCCTCCCGACGCTTCGCCAGGCGCCCGGACCGGCATGGACAATCCTTGCCCGGAAGGCGATCCGCTTATGGCTGCACCCTCATCCCGGCCGCTCTCGCCCCACGTCTCGGTGTGGCGCTGGCACGCCACCATGGCGTCCTCGATCCTGCACCGCGCCACCGGCGTGGCCAATTACATCGGCGCGGTCCTGATCGCGGTGTGGCTGGTCATGGCCGCCGCGGGCCCCGAGGCCTACGCGGTCTGGGAGGACGCGATGGCGGGCGCTCTCGGCATCGTGATCCGCATCATCCTGATCGGCTTCACCTTCTCGGTCAGCTACCACCTGCTGAACGGGCTGCGCCACCTGGCCTGGGACGCGGGGCTGGGCTTCGATCCCAAGGGCTCGAACCTGCGCTCGGTCCTCATCATCGTTCTCGCCGCCGCGTTCACGGCCGGCGCCTGGATCGGAGCCTGGATCGCATGACCGATTTCCGCACCCCCCTGTCGAAAGTCCGCGGGCTCGGCTCGGCCCGATCCGGCGTCGGCCATTTCATCGGCCAGCGGATCAGCGCCATCGCGCTCGTGGTCCTGATGCCGATCTTCCTGTTCTCCATCGCCTCCAATGTCGGCGGCGGATATGAAGAGACGACGGCCTTCCTGGGCTCGCCCTTCGGCGCGATCCTCACCCTTCTGGCGATGACCGCGGCGCTTTATCACATGCGCCTGGGTCTTCAGACGGTGGTGGAGGACTATATCCACAAGCCGGCGACCAAGGCGGTCCTTCTGATCGGCAACACACTCATCTGCGCGGGCCTGTGGCTGGCCGTGCTGTATTCCGTTCTCGCGCTCGCGTCCTAGGAGCTCCATCCGCATGGCGACTTACGACTGGATCGATCACACCTTCGACGTGGTGGTTGTGGGCGCGGGCGGCTCCGGCCTGCGCGCGGCTCTGGGCGCGGCGCAGGCGGGGCTGAAGACCGCCTGCATCTCGAAGGTCTTCCCCACCCGCTCGCACACCGTGGCCGCCCAGGGCGGCATCTCGGCGAGCCTGGGCAATATGGGCGAGGACGACTGGCGCTGGCACATGTACGACACCGTCAAGGGGTCGGACTGGCTGGGCGATCAGGACGCCATCGAGTATCTGTGCCGCAACGCGCCCGCCGCCGTGTACGAGCTCGAGCACTGGGGCGTGCCCTTCTCGCGCACCGAGGACGGCAAGATCTACCAGCGCGCCTTCGGCGGCATGACCCGCAATTTCGGCGAGGGCCCCGTCCAGCGCACCTGCGCGGCGGCCGACCGGACCGGCCACGCCATGCTGCACACCCTGTACGGCCAGTCCCTGCGCCACTCGACCGAGTTCTTCATCGAGTATTTCGCCCTCGACCTGATCATGGACGAGGAGGGCGCGTGCCGGGGCGTGACCGCGTGGAAGCTCGATGACGGCACCCTGCACCGCTTCCGCGCCCAGAAGGTGATTCTGGCGACCGGCGGTTATGGCCGGGCCTATTTCTCCGCCACGAGCGCGCACACCTGCACCGGCGACGGCAACGCGATGGTGCTGCGCGCGGGCCTGCCGCTGCAGGACATGGAGTTCGTCCAGTTCCACCCCACCGGCATCTATGGCGCGGGCTGCCTGATCACCGAGGGCGCGCGCGGCGAGGGCGGCTATCTGACCAATTCCAAAGGCGAGCGCTTCATGGAGCGCTACGCGCCTTCGGCCAAGGATCTGGCCAGCCGGGACGTGGTCTCGCGCTCGATGACCGTTGAGATCCGCGAGGGCCGCGGCGTGGGCGAGAACGGCGACCACATTCACCTTCATCTCGACCATCTGGACCCGAAAATCCTGCACCAGCGCCTGCCGGGCATCTCCGAAAGCGCGAAGATCTTCGCAGGCGTGGACGTCACCAAGGAGCCGATCCCGGTGCTGCCGACCGTGCACTACAACATGGGCGGCATCCCCACGAACTATCACGGCGAGGTGCTGACCAAGGCGAACGGCGATCCCGACACCGTGGTCCCCGGCCTGATGGCGGTGGGCGAAGCGGCCTGCGTGTCCGTGCACGGCGCGAACCGTCTGGGCTCGAATTCGCTGATCGACCTTGTGGTGTTCGGCCGCGCGGCGGGCCTGCGCTGCGGCGAGACCGTCGAGGGCGGCGCCAGCCAGCCCGAGCTGGCCGCAAACGCCGGCGAGGCGACGCTGGGCCTTCTCGACCGGCTGCGCCATGCCTCGGGCGGCGCGCCGACGGCGAAGCTGCGGCTCGACATGCAGAAGGCCATGCAGGAGAACTGCGCGGTGTTCCGCACCCAGGAGGTGCTCGACGAGGGCGTGGAGCGCATCGCGGGCGTGGTCGCGAACGCGAAGGACATCCAGATCAACGACCGCTCGATGATCTGGAACACCGATCTGGTGGAGGCCTTCGAGTTCGAGAATCTGATCGCCCAGGCCGCCGTCACCGTGAACTCGGCCGCCGCGCGCACCGAGAGCCGCGGCGCCCACGCCCGGGAGGACTTCCCCGAGCGCGACGACGCGAACTGGATGAAGCACACCCTGGCCTTCTACGACCCGGCCACCGGCAAGGTGAGCCTCGATGACCGGCCGGTGCACACCTACACCATGTCCAACGACATCGCGTACATCGAGCCCAAGGCGCGGGTTTACTGACGCTCTGCTTCAGCAGGCTGTTTTTCCCTGCGTGGTTTTCGGGGTCCCTGCGGCCGGGAAAACCTTAGGCTGAACCTCGGCGGCGCCAAACTTGCTGCGCGGCCTCCCATCGCGGGAGGCCGTGCGTGTTTGAGCCTTCCGCCCGGGGTCAGGAGCGAGACGATGACCGATGCGATGGCGGCGGGCGCGATGCCCGCCAGAGACCGTGCCGTTACGGCACGGCGGGAGAGCCTTCACGCCGAGGGCGGGGCGAACTGGGACATTTCAGACGAGGTTCTGGGCCTGATCGCGGCGGAGGTCCGCCCTGGCATGGTCACGCTGGAGACCGGTGCGGGCCAGTCCACCCTCGCCTTCCTCGACGCAGGCGCGCACCACACCGCCGTCACCCCGTCATCCAGCGAGATCGCCGCGATCAGGAAAGCCGCCAGATCGCGCGGGCTGGATGCGGGCGCGCTGACCATGCGCGAGGGATACAGCCAGGACGTCCTGCCCCATCTGAGCGGGGATCTGGACATGGCGCTGATCGACGGCGGGCACGGCTTCCCCATCCCGGCGCTGGACTGGGCCTTCATCGCGCCGCGCATCAGGCCGGGCGGACTGCTGGTGATCGACGACGTGGATCTGTGGACCGGGCGCATGCTGCTCGATTTCATGAAGGCTGATCCCGCCTTCCAGCTTGAAGGCGTGCTGCGCGGACGCACCGCGGCCTTCCGCGTCACCGAGCGCTTCATGCTGCGCGAATGGACCAACCAGCCTTACGTCGTCGCCCGCTCGCGCTGGCCCCAGCGGATGCGCAAGGCGCGCAATCTGGCGGGCCTGCTCGCCCGCTTCGATCTCGGCTCCGTCCGCGCCAAGCTGGCCAACGAAAAGCGTCTGGCCGATGCGGCGAAGGCCGACTACTAGCGCTTTGGTCGGCTTCGGGCCGTCTTCACGCAGCGCGTGGCTGGACGCTGCGCGCGGGCGCACTATGCTTCGCCCCGCGGGCCGTGAAGGCGCGCCATGATCGAAGTCGGACGTCAGGAGCATAGGGGCGATGGTCCAGCTTACGCTTCCCAAGAACTCTCAGGTGAAAAAGGGCAGGACCTGGCCCAAGCCGGAGGGCGCGACCAAAACGCGCGCCTTCAAGGTCTACCGCTATGATCCCGACAGCGGCGAGAACCCGCGCTGGGACACCTATGAGGTGGACATGGACCGCTGCGGTCCGATGGTCCTGGACGCGCTGTTCTTCATCAAGAACGAGATCGACACCACGCTGGCCTTCCGCCGCTCCTGCCGCGAGGGCATCTGCGGGTCGTGCTCGATGAATATCGGCGGGCGCAACACCATCGCCTGCACCGCCGGGATCGACGAGTACAAGGGCACGGTCACCATCGCGCCGCTGCCCCACCAGCCGGTCATCAAGGACCTGGTCCCCGACCTGACCAACTTCTACGCCCAGCTGACCTCCATCCAGCCCTATCTCCAGACCGACACCCCGACCCCGCAGGGCGAATGGCGCCAGTCCATCGAGGACCGCGAGAAGCTGGACGGTCTGTACGAGTGCATCCTGTGCGCCTCGTGCTCGACCGCCTGCCCGTCCTACTGGTGGAATTCGGACAAGTATCTGGGCCCCGCCGCGCTGCTGCAGGCCTATCGCTGGATCGCGGACAGCCGCGACGAGGCGACCGGCGACCGGCTCGACGATCTTGAAGACCCCTTCAAGCTTTATCGCTGCCACACCATCATGAACTGCGCCCAGGTCTGCCCCAAGGGCCTGAACCCGGCCGAAGCCATCGGCAAGATCAAGGAACTGCTGGTCGAGCGTCAGGCGTAGGAATCTTTCCGTCCTCAGCCCCTCCGGGGCGTCGGTTCCGCGCACGGGCGCGGGCGGCCGGTCGGCCTTGCGGCGGCTGCGCCGCCGGGGCTTGTTCTCCCTGTCCTCCCTCGCTCCGCTTGGTCGGTCCTCGCTGCGCTGCGGGCGCGCGTTCGCGCTGGTGCGCTGACGCGCGGGGTTCTCTGCCTTCCGTGGTTCTGAAACTCAACCACCGGGGTCCTGGGCTCGACCCGGATCCAGGGGACGGGCATCGGGCGGGACTCTGGATCCCCGTTGTCACGGGGACCCCGGCGAACGGCTCACGCGGTCGGAGATCTCACTCCGCCTCCCAGGCCAGGCCCTCGCTGATCTCGCGCAGCCGCGCGGCGGCTTTCGCCTCGTCGGCGGGCAAGTCAGCGGCGGCCAGCCGCTCTCCGAAGCTCAGCCGGTAGCGCGCGCCGCGCTTGGCGAGCAGTTCGTGGAAGACGGTCATGTGCCGCAGCTCCTCGTGGAGCAGGCCCAGCGAGTAGAAGGCCAGACTCATCCGCTGGGTCACGCCCAGAGGGATGACCGGTGCATCGAATTTGCGCGCCAGTCCCGCCGCGGTGGGCATCCAGACGTGTTCTGACAGCCGCATCCGGCCCCAGTCCCATTTCGCCATCCGCCCGGCGGGGAAGACCACCACGCAGCGGTCCTCCCGGAAGGCCGCGACGGCCTGTTTCAGGGTTTCGCGGGTCCGGTCCCGGCTGCGATGGCCCTCGCGCCATTCCACCGGGATGACGAATTCGGCCAGCCCCTCGCACACCCGGATGGCGTCGCGGTTGGCGAAGAAGACCGCATCGGGCCGCCGGTCCCGCAGCGCCTGCCAGACCGCGATCCCGTCCGCGATGCCGCCGGGATGGTTCGCGGTGATCACGCAGGGGCCGGAGGCGGGCACCGCCTCGATGCCCACGGCCTCGATCTTCATGGACAGGAAATCCGCGCTCCAGTCCATCGCCGCCCGTCCCGAGAGGGGCGCCATGGCGTCGGCCACCTCGACCGCACGGCGATAGCCCAGCGCCGGATAGGCGGTCGCCTTCACGAGCGGCCAGAACGGGTCGCGCGACAGCCGCACCGCCCGCTCCTCGATGAGCTGGTCGACGATGTGCCGGCTCTCGTCGGCATGGCGCGGCGCGAAGGCCGCAGGCAGCGGGGCGGGGTCGGTCATCGCGCCATCCTGCCCCGGCGCGGGCCGGGGCGGAAGCTCAGCAGCTCGGCCTGATCGCCGTCAGCGGGGCGCAGACCTCGGGCCGGCCCTGACAGCAGTCGTCGACCAGAAAGCCCACCAGCCCCGCCACCGCCTCCAGATCGACCGACCATATCCGATGGCGGCCCTCGGGCCGGACGCGGGTCAGCCCGGCATGGGCGAGCACGGCCAGATGGGCGGACAGATTGCTGGGCGCGACCTCCACCGCCTCGGCCAGACGGCCCGCGGGCAGACCCTCCGGCCCCGCCGCCACCAGCGCGCGGAAGATCTTCAGCCGGGCCTCGTGGGCCAGGGCGGACAGCCGGGCGGCGGCCTCGGGTTCGGTCATGCGCGCTTTCATTTCAATGTTTCTTGAAATATTGGAATATCCAGACTATCCCCGCAGGACCCTTCACGCCAGAGGCGCGCCATGAACATCCTCATCCTGTGCACCGGCAACTCCGCGCGCTCCATTCTGGGCGAGGCGCTGATCAACGCGCTGGGGCAGGGCCGCATCCGCGGTTTCTCGGCGGGCTCCGCGCCGAAGGGCGAGCCCCATCCGCTGGCGCTCAAGACGCTGGAGAGCCACGGCCATCCGACTGAGGGGCTGCGCTCGAAAAGCTGGGACGTGTTCGCCGGACCGGACGCGCCTGAGCTCGACGCGGTCATCACCGTGTGCGACGGCGCGGCGTCCGAAAGCTGCCCCATCTGGCCCGGCGCGCCGGTCAAGGCCCACTGGGGCCTGCCCGACCCCGCCGGCATCGCAGACATCGCCCGCGCCCGGACCGCCTTCGAGGCGACCTATCAGGCCCTGCGCCGCCGGGTGAAGGCATTGACCGCCGATCCCATGCCCGATACCCGCGAAGCGCTGGCCGCCCGGCTTGAAGAGATCGAGGGGACGCTGTGACCGACTCCGCCATCAAAGACGTGGCCGCCGAGCCCGCGGGCATCGGCCTGTTTGAAAAATGGCTGTCGGTCTGGGTGGGTCTTGCCATCGTGGCGGGCATCGCGCTGGGCGCGCTGGTCCCCGGCGCGTTCGAGGCGCTGGCCGCGCTGGAATACGCCTCGGTCAATCTCGCCGTCGCCGTGCTGATCTGGGCGATGGTCTTCCCCATGATGGTCAATATCGACTTCGCCTCGCTGGTCCATATCGGGGAGAAGCCCAAGGGACTGGTCATCACGCTGGCGGTCAACTGGCTGATCAAGCCGTTCACCATGGCGCTGCTGGCGGTGGTGTTCTTCGAGTTCGTGTTCGCGCCCTTCATCCAGCCCGAGGACGCCCAGCAATACATCGCCGGGCTGATCATCCTGGGCGCGGCGCCGTGCACGGCGATGGTGTTCGTCTGGTCCCAGCTCACCAAGGGCGATCCGGCCTACACGCTGGTGCAGGTCTCGGTGAACGACGCGATCATGGTGATCGCCTTCGCGCCCATCGTGGCGCTGCTGCTGGGCGTGACGGACCTGACCGTCCCGTGGCAGACGCTGCTGCTGTCGGTGGGGCTGTATGTGGTCGTCCCGCTGCTGGCCGGGATCGCGGTGCGCCGCTGGCTGACCCGCGGGGGCGGGGCGGCGGGCGAGGCGCGGCTGGCGGGCTTCTCCTCCCGGATCAAGCCGGTCTCCATGGCCGCGCTGGTGGCCACGGTCGTGCTTCTGTTCGGCTTTCAGGGCGGGACGATCCTGGAGCGCCCTCTGGTGATCGCGATGATCGCCGCGCCGATCTTGATCCAGTCCTATTTCATCTTCGCGCTGGCCTACGGCGCGGCCTTCGCATGGAAGGTGCCCTTCAACGTGGCCGCGCCCTGCGCCCTGATCGGCACGTCGAACTTCTTCGAGCTGGCCGTGGCGGTGGCGATCAGCCTGTTCGGGCTCAATTCCGGCGCCGCGCTGGCCACCGTCGTGGGCGTGCTGGTCGAGGTGCCGGTCATGCTGTCCCTGGTCGCCTTCGCCAACCGCACGCAAGGCTGGTTCAAGCGGGACTGAAACACGGAACGGCCGCCCCCGGGCAGGGAGCGGCCGCCGCGCGTCTTCGAATTCCGTCCGGTCCTAGAACCGGTAGCGGACGCCCGCGCTGAGCACGTTGGTGCGCAGGTTGAGCGAGTCCGCCTCGCGGGTCTGGTAATTGCCCGACAGCTCGATGCCGTTGTCGAACCGGGTGACGATCCCGACCGACAGATCGAGCCAGTTCGCGTCGCGCTTGGCGCCGGTGTCGAACACGATCGTCCCGCCCGGCGCCGCGACGAAGTCGCCGTTCACCGCCGCGTCCAGATCGGTCAGCGTGGCCGCATAGCCGACATAGGCGCGCGGTTCGATCACCAGCCCCTGGCCGATGATGCGGTAGCCGACGTCGACGCCCGCCCGGGCGACCGCCTCGTGGCGGCCCTGGCTTTCAATCTCCAGCGCGGCCGCCGAGCCGGTCTGGGTGGCGGAATCGAACTCGTAGCGGGTGTAGTCGACGCCCGCCGAAGGGGTGAGGACGAACTGGTCGCGGACGAACTGCCGTCCCGCCATCGCCGACAGGTGGGTGGTGCTGGCCTCCAGCGTGCCGGTGGACAGAAGCCCCGCGCCGATGGCCGCCGAGCGGCGGGTGCGCGAGGAGTGGTCGCCCAGCGCCGCGGAGACCTGGGCCAGCCAGCCGTCCAGCGCGTACTGGGCGTAGACCCCGCCCTGGATGGACTCGGTGCGGCCGTTCGCGTCCCCGCCCGCGGGCAGGGCCTGATCGGTCTCCGAGCTGGCGAAACCGACCATGCCGCCGAAGCGCCAGCCGTCCGCCGGTCCGTAGTCGATCCCGGCCATGGCGTAGCCGCCCTCAAGACCCGAGCGGGGCGAGGCTACCGATGTCCGGATCGAGCCGTCGATCACGCCGCCCGCGAAGAACACCGCGATGCCGTTGCCCGCGTCGGTGACCTGAGGCCCGGTCTCGTCCGCCTGCCGCGCGGCGGCGGCCAGAGACGCGCCGCCCATCGACCGGCCCGTGTCCGACCCCATCAGGGCGAACATGGCCTGCGCGGAGGCGGGGGCGCCGCCTTCGGCGGGCCGTTCGGTCAGCCGCGAGCGCAGGGCCGAGGAGAAGGCCGAACCGTGCGCACCGACCGTGGAGCGGAACTGGAAAGCCTCGTGCGGCACGAGATTCTCGAACGCCGCGGTCAGCTGCGGCCCGGGCAGCAGGTCCACAGAAGCGTAGATCGGCGCCAGCGCGCCCGAGGACTGGCTGGAGCGCTGGGTGTCCAGACGCCCCGCGATGGCGAGCTGGGCGGGGTTCTCATAGGTGGTGAAGCCCACGAAGCTTTCCGCGTCGATGGTCAGGTCCATGAAGCCCGCGCCGTAGGTCGGACGGAAGAACAGAACGCCGGGCAGGTCCATGATGGCGGCGAATTCGCCGACCCGCTCGCCCGTCCAGTTCATCACCCGCCGGGTGTCGCCGAAGCGCGGCAGATAGCCGGCCTCGGGGTTCACCCCCAGCATGCCGTCCAGCGACACCGAGCCGATCACGTCCAGACGGCCCGCGCTGTCGGCGGTCCAGTCCACGAGATACATGCCTGCGGCGGTCTGGATGTAATCACCCGCCAGCGTCAGCGCGCCCGCGCCGTCCGCCCCGGCCACGCCCGGACGCATCATCCCGCCCACGTTGAACATGGCGCCACCGAAAAGCTGGCCGTTGCCGAACAGGAAGTTGGGATCGAGGAGCTCGATCACGCCCGAACCGGTCACCGTGCCGCCCCACAGGATGGTTTCGCGGGTGATCAGCCCGCCATCGACCCGCAGCGTGCCGCCGAGGGTCTCCGCGGAGATCAGGCTCCACAGGGTCGCATCCGCCTCGACGGCCAGCTCGGCGTCGCCCATCAGGGCCAGCCGGTCGATCTCCACGAAGGCGCCGCCCAGGCTGACCGTGCCAGGGGCGGCCAGGGTCACGTCATAAAAGCGCGGCGCTTCGAGACCCTGCACGCCGTAGAAGTTCGAGGGCACGAAGCCGGTCGAGCCCGGCCCGGTGTTCTGAGGCGCCGCTTCGGCCACGAACTCCATGTCCGTGGCGTGGCTGGACGCCCCGCCGCCGGCTTCGCCGCTCGCCCCTGCCCCGCCGCGGATGCCGCGGTCCGTGCCGGTGAATTCCAGATCCGAAGCGAAGTTGGCGGCGTCCCGGCTGTCGGCGATCCCGGCGGCTCCGCCTTCGCCCGCGCCGGGGATGTCGTTGACGTCGGTGTCGAACACCACGCCCCACGGATCGCCCGGATCCGTGCCGAGCTCAGGCCCGTCGGGCAGCCCGTTCACGATCTCGCCGTTCTCGTCGATGACGTAGTAGTTCGGGTCCAGCGCCTGCAGCCAGATGGACTCGTCGAACCAGTCTCCGCCTCCGGTGTTGGTGACGTACTTGTACGGATTGTTCTCGGAAATGAACTGGTGATAGGCGAACAGCGGATTGTAATAGCTCACCCCGCCATAGGACTGGCCCGCGGCCTGGAGCGATCCGTCCACGAACCCGCCCGACAGAACGCCCAGGATCAGCGGGTTGGAAAAGATGTTCATGGCCATCAGCGGCCCGCCGGAATCCCCGCCGTCGGTGCCCACCTCGTTGGGCAGGGCGTCGCCGGGGAAGAGGTCGAGCGACGGCCCGGGCAGGATCAGCTTGTCGCCGTCGATGAAGGCGCCGCTGAAGCCGTCCCAGTCCGAGCATACGATCGAGCCTTCAAAGCCCAGCGCGTTGCCGCGCTCGCATTCGCCGGTCCGGTCGGGCTGGTCGAAGTCGATCCAGTACATCATCTGGTTCTCGTTCGGCGCGCCCGACATGTTGTCCGGGTTCTGGGACAGGGCCGAGAAGAAGTGATTGAAGTTGCCCAGGAAGCCCAGCATGTTCTCGCCCGCCCGGCGGCGGCCGTTGATGCCTCCGGCGGCGTTGTTGGAACCGGGGCTGAACCCGCCATAGCCGATCATGTTCACGTGCACGCCCGCCTCCATCATCTCGGGGGTGAGCGGGCTGAACAGCATGCCGTAGGTGGGCAGGGTGAACAGCGGATCGAGCGTGGTCAGCATCGCCACGTCCGCGGCGGGGAAAGGCTCGCCGAAGAACGATCCCTCTTCGGGCGTCATCACGTTCAGCGCGAAGCTGAGCCCGTTGCGCTCGTCGATGAACTGCAGGTCGTTGTCGATCCAGTTGAACAGCGCGTCGAACGTGTCCGGTCCGTAGGCGATGATCGGGGTCAGCGGCCCGCCCGTCCCGTAGAAATCGTCCGGCAGGCTGTTGAAGCAGTGCGCCGCGCTGAGCACCGTGCGCGGATTGATCATGGAGCCGGTGCAGTTGAACGAGATGCCGCCCGTGCCCCGGTTCCACATGTAGATCTGCACCACCCCGTCCCAGGGTTCGGCGAAGGCCTGAGCGCCCTCGTCGCCCACATCGTCGCGGAAGGGGATCGCCTCGGACGGCGCCGCGGTGACCGCCAGAGCCGCGCAGAGAGCCAGAGCCGAGGCCGCGCCGCCGAGACCGCGCATGGAGATGTGACGAGTTCGCATGATCTTCCCTCTTTGTTGTGCTCAGGTGGGCGGAATGGGCCGTCGAAACTGGGGAGTGGCGGCCTGCCGATGAGGAGCAAAGCATGCAGCTAGATCAGCTCACACAATTTCCACCCCGGATTGTGATCGGGGCGGCATGTTTGTGCGCCGCTGTTGCGCTGATGCCGCACACGGCGGCTCAGGAGGCGCGGCCCGCGGATCGCGCTTCCGAACCGGTCGAGGTGCAGGCCGCGGCCCTGCCCGGAGTCTATCTCGCCGCGCCGGCCGCGGACGGGCTGACGCCCTGCCGCATCGTGCTGGCCGACCCCGCCACCCTGCCCGAGGGGCTGAGCGCGGACGGCCGGGAGGTGTCCGGGCTGGCGATGGCGGATCCGGGATGTTCGGGCGCCTTGGCCGAGGCGGCGCTGTGGACGCTGGACGCCGACCGCGCGCGGCTGGCCCTGATCGGGATGGGCGGAGAGCCCGTCGCCGAACTCGGCGCCATGCCCGGCGGCGTCTGGTCAGGCCGGATCGAGGGCATGGGCGTGACCCGGATGGAAAAAGTTCAGGATCCGAACTGAGGCTGGAGCCCGTCCATCAGACGCGGCTCGCGGTGACGGGTCCTGCGCCTGAGGCGTTCGCACTGAGGCGTTTCGGGCCGGGCTTCGAGCCGGACGGGGGTGAAGCCCGCCGCCCGCTCGCGCGCCCGGTCACGCTCGGCGGTCTCCAGCCCGGCTTCGGCGCTGGCGGCCTCGGCGGGCAGGCGCGCGATTCCCAGCGCCTGGTCGCGCGAGTTGGCCCGATACACCGCCGCCCAGTAGGCGGCCTCAGGCCCATCCCCCCGCCCCGCGTGCAGTCCGGCCAGCTCGGCCTGTGACGCCGCCCAGCCCGCATTCGCCGCGCGCGTGAATTCAGCCACCGCCGCCTCGCCGTCGCCCAGTTCGGCATGGCAGCGGGCCAGCTCGTGGACCGCCGCCTCGAAGCCCGGCCCGTTCGCGGCCACGCAGGACAGGATGGGCACGGCGTGCGCGCAGTCGCCCCGGCGCGCCATGACCCGCGCCTGGGAGAAGGGATCGCTGGCGCCCGGACCGCCGCGCGGGATGCCGTCCCTCGACCCGCAGCCGGACAGGGCCAGCACGGCGGTCAGGCTGAGAATCACGAGACGCATGACACGACACCCCCGGCGCGCCGGGACGGCGCGGATCAGGCGTCAGACTAGCGCGCCCCGGCGTTCGCGCCACCCCCGGCGCCCCGGCCTCGACACCGCCCCGCCCGGGCCTTATCCATGCGCCGGAAAACCGGGCGCGGAAAACGCCGCCCGGGCTCATCCCGAGGAGGACGCGACATGACCCGCCAGATCCATCACTTCGTGAACGGCAAGGCCGCGCCGGGAACCTCCGGCCGGACCGGCGAGGTGTTCAACCCCTCCACCGGCGAGGTCCAGGCGCTGGTCGCGCTGGCCACCGGGGCCGAGCTGGGCGCGGCGGTGGAGACCGCCAAGACCGCGCAGGCCGCGTGGGCGGCGGTCAATCCCCAGCGCCGCGCGCGGGTGATGTTCAAATTCAAGCAGCTGGTCGAAGACAACATGGACGAGCTCGCCCGCCTGCTGGCCAGCGAGCACGGCAAGGTGGTCGCCGACGCCAAGGGCGACATCCAGCGCGGGCTGGAAGTGGTCGAGTTCGCCTGCGGCATCCCCCACGCCCTGAAAGGCGAATACACCGAGGGCGCCGGGCCGGGCATCGACGTGTATTCCATGCGGCAGCCCCTGGGAGTCGTCGCGGGCATCACCCCGTTCAACTTCCCCGCCATGATCCCGATGTGGATGTTCTCGGTCGCCATCGCGTGCGGCAACGCCTTCATCCTCAAGCCGTCCGAGAAGGACCCCTCCGTGCCGGTGCGTCTGGCCGAGCTGATGATGGAGGCGGGCCTGCCCGCGGGCGTGCTGAACGTGGTCCACGGCGACAAGGAGGCGGTGGACGCCATCCTTCACCATCCCGACATCAAGGCGGTCAGCTTCGTGGGCAGCTCCGACATCGCCCAGTACGTCTATGTGACCGGCGCGCAGAACGGCAAGCGCGTGCAGGCCATGGGCGGGGCGAAGAACCACGGCATCATCCTGCCCGACGCGGACATGGATCAGGTGGTCAAGGATCTGGTCGGGTCCGCCTACGGCTCGGCGGGCGAGCGCTGCATGGCCCTGCCGGTGGCGGTGCCGGTGGGCGAGGAGACGGCGGAGAAGCTGATCGCCAAGCTGCTGCCCGAGATCGAGCGGCTGGCGCCGGGCAACTCGCTGGACCCCGATGCCATCTACGGCCCGGTGGTCAGCGCCGCGCACCGCGAAAAGGTGGAAGGCTACATCCAGATGGGCGTGGACGAGGGCGCCGAGCTGGTCGTGGACGGCCGGGGCTTCTCCCTGCAGGGCCACGAGAACGGCTTCTTCATCGGCCCGTCCCTGTTCGATCATGTCACCCCGGACATGCGCTCCTATCAGGAGGAGATCTTCGGCCCGGTCCTGCAGATCGTGCGCGCGAACGACCTCGAGGAGGCCGCGCGCCTGCCCTCCGAACACCCCTACGGCAACGGCGTGGCGATCTTCACCCGCTCGGGCCTGGCCGCGCGCGAATTCGCGTCGAAGGTGAATGTGGGCATGGTCGGCATCAACGTGCCGATCCCGGTCCCTGTCGCCTATCACACCTTCGGCGGCTGGAAGCGCTCCGCCTTCGGCGACACCAACCAGCACGGCATGGAAGGCGTGAAGTTCTTCACCAAAATCAAGACCGTCACCCAGCGCTGGCCGTCCGGCGAAGTCGCCGACCAGGCCTTCGTGATCCCGACGATGGGGTAGCGCTCGCTGCAACCGAATGAAAGAAGCCGCCCCGGATGACCGGGGCGGCTTTTTCGTAAGCGACGATCCCGCGCCTAGTCTTCGTGCGGGTCGGCCAGTCTCTGCATCAGGAAGACGTATTCCAGCGCCAGCCGGTTCGCGCTTTCACGCAGGTTGGCGGCGGCGGAGTGTCCGCCCGCGATGTTCTCGTAATACAGCATGTCATGGCCCAGCGCATCGAGCAGATAGGCCATCTTGCGCGCGTGGGCGGGGTGGACCCGGTCATCCTTGGTCGAGGTCAGGATGAACAGCTCGGGGTACTCTCCGTCCGTGTCCACGTTGTGGACCGGCGAAATCCCGCGCAGGAACTCGCGCTCCTCGGGGTTCTCGTCGGGGAAGCCGTATTCGGCCTGCCAGCTCGCGCCCGCCAGCATGGTGTGATAGCGCATCATGTCCAGCAGGGGGACCTGGGTGATGACCGCGCCGAACAGGTCGGGGCGCTGGGTGTACATCACCCCGGTCAGCAGGCCGCCGTTCGAGCCGCCCATCACGCCGAGCCGGTCTGACGTGGTCACCCCGTCCTCGATCAGGGTCTCCGCGACCGCGATCAGGTCGTCATAGATGCGCTGGCGGTTCGTGGTGAGCCCCGCCTGGTGCCAGGCCGGGCCGAATTCGCCGCCGCCGCGGATGTTGGCGAGCACGTACACGCCTCCGTTCTCCAGCCACAGCTTGCCCATCGTGCCCGAGTAGGACGGGTTGAGGCTGACCTGGAAGCCGCCATAGGCGTAGAGCAGGGTCTGGCGCGGGCCTTCGGCCACCGCTTCGGGATCGTAGACCACGAAATAGGGGATCATCGTGCCGTCCGCGCTCTCGGCTTCGCGCTGGTCGACGACGAGCCCTTCGGCGCTGAAGTTCTCGGGGATGGATTTGGCTTCCACGAGGTCCAGCGAGCCCGGCTCGAGCGAGTACAGGGTCTGAGGGGTCAGATAGCCCTGGGCGGTCACGAAGGCGATGTCGGACTGGTCGTCCACCGTTGAGATCGACACCGAGGTGTTCTCCGGCGTCTCGACCAGGCGCGAGGTCCAGCCCTCTTCGGCCGTGAAGTCGAAGGCGTGAAGCTGGCCGACCACGTTGTCGTTGATCACAACGAACAGATGGTTCGCGTTCGCGCCCGTCGAGCCGATGGACTGGCGCTCGGAGGGGGTGAAGACGGTGTGGATGCGCGGCAGCTCGCCGGTCTCGGCGAAGTCGCGGATGGAGAAGGACAGGAGCGCCCCCTGCGGATAGGTCTCCTCGCCGCCTTCGGGCGTCCACTCCTCCTCGATGCGGAAGACCATCTGGCCCTCGAACAGGGCGGTGGGCGACACGCGCGCGGGCAGCGGCATGGCCATAGGCTCGCCCCGGGCGTCGTCGGGCAGCAGCCAGTAGGCGCTTTCAAAGAAGGTCACGCCCTGGGTGGCCAGGAACCAGGCGGTGCCGTCGGCCTCCTCGAAGCGGGCGGGCCAGACGCCGACATTGGCCTCTTCGCCCGAGAACACCACCTCGGCGTCCGCGATGTCCGTGCCTCGGGTCCAGCGCTTGACCACGAAGGGATAGCCCGAGGTCGTGACCTCGTCCTCGTCCAGCGCGGTGGCGATCAGCAGGGTGTCGGCGTCGATCCACGCGGTCGAGCCCTTGGTCTCGGGGATGACGAAGCCGTCCTCCACGAAGGACCGGCTCTCCATGTCGAACTCGCGCCGGTGGGAGGCGTCAGAGCCGCCGTCAGACAGGGTGATCATGCAGTGCCGGTAGTCCGGCGACAGGCAGGACGAGCCGCCCCAGACCCAGTTCCTGTCCTCGGCTTCGGCCAGCTGGTCGACGTCCAGAACCACGTCCCATTCGGGCGCGTCGGTCATGTAGCTGTCCAGCGTGGTCTTGCGCCACAGGCCGTGGGTGTTGTTCGCGTCTCGCCAGAAATTCCACAGCTCGCCGCCGCGCACCGAGACGAAGGGGATCCGGTCGTCGCTTTCGAGAATCTCCAGCGCCTCGTCATAGAGCGTCTGGTAGCGCGGATCGGACTGGAGCCGCTCCAGCGAGCGCTCGTTCATGGCGCGCGCGAAGGCCAGCGCCTCGTCGCCCTCGACCTCTTCGAGCCAGAGCAGCTCTTCTTCCTCGGCCTGGATGGCGGCGTTCAGGGCCGCGCCGTCCTCGGCGCGCGGGTAGTCGTGTTCGGCCAATCCGGCCTCCTGGCTGAAAGCGGGTCCCGCCGCCAGCGCGAGCGCGCAGGCTGACAGGGACAGGGTCAGTCGTTTCATGCGGTTGTCTCCCCGGACGTGTTGATCCAGCCACCTTAGCGCGCCTGACGGGGCCGCCTACCCGCGCTACATGACAAAACCGACAGAAACGCCGCGCTTGGCAGGCGCGCGCGGGCGGCTTACCTGAAAGTCCATGAGCATCACCCATCCGGCCTGGGCCATGAACGGCGCGGGCAACGCTTTCATCCTGATCGACGCCCGGCAGGGCGGACCGCTCGCCCTGAGCGAGGCGGACGTGCGCGCCCTGCACGCGGCCAAACCCTTCGACCAGCTTCTCGCGCTGGAGCCCGACGCGGACGCGGACGCCCGCCTGCGGGTGTGGAACGCGGACGGGGGCGAGGTGGGCGCGTGCGGCAACGGCACGCGCGCGGCGGCCTGGCTGATGTTCGAGGACGGCGGGAGCGAAAGCCTCGCCCTGTCCTCGCTGGGCGGACTGCTGAAGGCGCGGCGGCTGGCGGACGGATCGGCGGAGGTCGATCTGGGCGCCGCGCGGCTGGACTGGCGGGAGATCCCGCTGGCGCGCGAGATGGACACGGTGCGTCTCGATTACGCCGTCGACCTGCCCGGCGGCTGGCGGCTGGACGGTCCGGGCGCGGTGTCGATGGGCAATCCCCATGCGGTCTTTTTCGTGGATGACCTGCTCGCCCTGCCGCTGGCCCAGATCGGCCCGGTGGTCGAGCGCGACCCTCTCTTCCCCGAGCGGGTCAATGCCGGGTTCGCGCAAGTGAAGGGCCGCGACCGCATCCGCCTGCGGGTGTTCGAGCGCGGCGCGGGGCTGACCCTGGCCTGCGGCACGGGCGCCTGCGCGGCGCTGGTGGCCGCGCACCGGCGGGGGCTGACGGATCGCGAGGCGGTCATCGAGGCCGATGGCGGCGAACTGCCCGTGCGCTGGGACGCGGACGGGCATGTCCATCTGTCCGGCCCCGTCGAGATGGAAGGCCGGCTGGAGCTCTAGCTCTCGGCCTCGCGCATCAGGCTCATTTCATAGGTGAAGCGCTCGCCCGGATGGACTGAATCCGACAGGGCGAGGATGCGCCCGCCGGTGTCGTAATACCGGCGGCGGGTGCGCAGGGCGGAGGCGCCCGGCTGGGCGTCCAGCGCCGCGGCCTCGCGCTCGGTCAGCGCGCCGGCGGAAATCTGCTGATCGATGCGGGCTGTGGGCACGCCCTTCTCTTTCGCGATCCAGTCGATCACCAGACCATTGAGCTCGACGAACACCTCAACGGGCGGTGAAATCTCCTTGCGCACATAGATGTCGGTCAGCGCCAGGGGCGGCTGGCCTTCCAGGCCGCGCGTGCCGGAGATTTTGAAGAACTCTCCGCCCGGCGCGATGGAGAACCGGCGCGCGGCCGCGGCGTCCAGCGTCACGGTCTCGCTGCCCGAAGGCGAAAGCCGGGCGTCGCGGACGTAGTGCATCAGGTCGTCGACATTGCCCAGCCGCTGGGCGAAGGCGTTCTTGCTTTCGGACGCGATCACCAGCGTGCCCGCCCCGCGGCGCCGCACGATCAGACCCGCCTCCGCCAGCAGGCGCAGCGACTCGCGCACGGTGTGGCGCGACACGTTGTGCGCCTCGCACAGCATGTGCTCGGTGGGCAGCAGCTCGCCCACGGGCGGATCGCCCGCCGCGATGCGCGATTTGAGGGTCTCGGCCAGGGTGACGTAGCGCGGGGCGAGCCCGCCGCCGTCCGTCCCCTCGGGGCCGGTGGGGGTGTCGGTCAAGATCGTGTCTCCACGAGAGAATGAGAATTTGTCCGTTCTTTAGCACACCATGCGGACGGCTCCACCTTCGCGGGCGCCCGCTTGACGGCCCGCCCCCCGCGGCCCATCACCGCGACATGACCAGAGCGCCCGCCCGCCCCCGCGTCATGGGGATCGTGAACCTGACCCCGGATTCCTTCTCCGACGGCGGCCTGCACGCCGGCGCGGAGGCGGGGCTGGCCCATGCGCTCAGGCTCGCGGCCGAGGGCGCGGACATTCTCGACATCGGCGGGGAGAGCACCCGCCCCGGCGCCGCGCCGGTCAGCGCGGCGGACGAGATGGCCCGCGTCCTGCCCGTGATCGAGGCTCTGGGCCATCAGGCGCCCGGCTTGCGCCTGTCCATCGACACCATGAAGCCCGCCGTCGTCGAAGCCGCGGTTCAGGCGGGCGCGTGGATGTGGAACGACGTGACCGCGCTGGCCGCCGACGGCGCGCCCGGGACCGCGGCCCGGCTGGGCTGCGCGGTCTGCCTGATGCACATGAAGGGCGAGCCGCGCACCATGCAGGACGCGCCCGCCTATGACGACGTGGCGGCGGAGGTCGAGGCCTTCCTTCTGGCCCGCGCCGAAGCGGCGATGCGGGCGGGGGTGGCGCGGGAGAAGATCTGGCTCGATCCGGGCATCGGGTTCGGCAAGACCGTCGCGCACAATCTCGATCTCATCCGAGCCCTGCCCCGGCTGGGCTCCCATGGCTTCCCGATCCTGTTCGGCGCCTCGCGCAAGCGCTTCATCGGCGCGCTGGACGGCGACGCCCCCGCCGACGCCCGGCTGGGCGGCTCCATCGCCGCGGCGCTGGCCGCCGCGCGCGCGGGCGCGGACATCGTGCGCGTCCATGACGTGCGCGAGACCGTGCAGGCGCTGACCGTGCAGGCGGCGATCAGCGCGTCCTGACGGTTTGAATTTGCCCCGCCCCGGCGCGAAGCGCCGCAAGCGCGACCGCGCGCCCGCAGCGCAGCGAGGAAACCTGAGAAACCGGGCCGCAGGCCCGCAAGGCCGACCGGCCGCCCGCGCCTATGCGCGGAACCGACGCCCCGTAGGGGCGGAGGACAGGATAATGTCTAAACGCTCAATCTCGCTTCCAGCGTCTTCATGAACGCCATGCACTGGTCGAGTTGGGCGATCTCCACGAACTCGTCGGGCTGGTGCGCCTGGACGATGGAGCCCGGTCCGCAGATCACCGCGCTCATCCCGCCGTCCTGGAACTGGCCGCCCTCGGTGCCGTAGGCGACCACGCGCGGGGCGTTGTCTCCGGTCAGGGCGCGGGCCAGCGTCTCGGCTTCCCCCTCGTGTTCGGGCCGCAGGGGGGGCACGTTCGACATCACCGTGACCTCGACCCGGGCGTCCGGCGCGGTGCGGCGCATCTCCGCCTCGACCTCGGCCGCCTTCTCCATCAGCCGCCGTCCCAGACCCGGCCCGTCATCCCACGGCGCGGGGCGCATCAGGGCCTCGAACCAGGCGTGACGGGCGAGGATGTTGACCGCTGAACCGCCGCCGAAACGGCCCACGGTCATCGTGCCGAAAGGCGGATCGAACGGGCTGTCGGCGGGCGCGGCCTCTTTCAGGCGGCGCGATTCCTCGACGATGAAATGCATCAGCGTGACGGCGTGGGTCGTCGCGCAGGCGCCGTCATTGACCAGGCTGGAATGGGCCTCCTTGCCGTGCAGCTCCACCCGGACCGAGAACAGGCCCTTGTGGCCGGTGACCACCTTCATGTCGGTGGGCTCGCCCACGATCACGCAGGAGGGCCGCGGATGGCCCGCCGCCATCGCCGCGATCATCGACGGCGCGCCCAGACAGCCCACCTCCTCGTCGTAGGAGAAGGCGAAATGCACGGGGCGTTTCAGACCGGCCTTCGCGAAGCCGGGCGCGGCGGCCAGCGCGCAGGCGAGGAAGCCCTTCATGTCGCATGAGCCGCGGGCGTAGAGCCGCCCGTCGCGCTCGGTCAGCGTGAAGGGGTCGGTGGACCAGTCCTGCCCGTCCACCGGCACCACGTCGGTATGGCCCGACAGGACCACGCCGCCATCGACCTCAGGCCCGATGACGGCGTGCAGATTGGCCTTGGCGCCGTCCGGGCTGGCGATGCGTTCGCACCGCGCGCCCAGGGCGGCCAGCCGGTCCTCCACCCACCCGATCAGCTCCAGATTGGAGTTGCGCGAGGTGGTGTCGAACGCGACCAGCTCGGCCAGGATGTCCCGCGCTGAGGCGTTATTCGCCATTCGCGTCCCGCTGGGGCAGGCCCAGCAGCTCCATGCGGAAGATCAGCGCCGAGTTCGGGCCGATGGGGCCGCCCGGCGTGCCCTGCTCGCCATAGGCGAGGTCGGGGTGCAGGAACAGGGTCCAGGTCTCGCCCTCGCGGATCTGGCCCAGCGCCTCGACCCAGCCGGGGATCAGACGGTCGGACGGGAAAACGGCCGGAGCGCCGCGCTCGAAGGAGCTGTCGAACACCGTGCCGTCCAGAAGGCGGCCTTCATAATGGACCTCGACCAGCTCGCCGCGCCCCGGCGTGCGGGCGTTGTCCCCGGCGGCCTCGTCGATGCGGAACTGCAGGCCCGAAGGCAGGGTGAAGACGCAGGTCTCGCCGGTGTTGGCCTCGAGGAAGGCCTCGGCCTGGCGCAGGTTGAAGTCGGCGGGCGCCTCGTCCTCGTCGCGCTCCTCGGCGGCCCATTCGGGGAAGCCGTCATCGCCGCCCTCGCAGGCGCGGGCTTCAGCGACCGTGGGGTTTTCCTCGGCCACTTCGGGTTCGGGCGCGGGCTGAGGCTCGGGCGCCGGGTCGGCGGCGGGCGCGGCTTCGCCGTTGGCGGCGGGGGCGGGCGCTTCGTCGGCGGGCGGGGTCTCGCCGCAGGCGGCGAGCGCCAGGGCGAGCGCGGAGGCGGAGGCGGCGGCGAAAAGTCGGGTCATGCGGGCGGTTCCTGTGTCCTCGAGCCCCTCGGCTCGTCGCGCACACAATAGAAAGGCGCGGCGCGGGGGTCGAGCCCCGCGCCGCGCCCTCATGCCTGCATCGTCTCCGGCGTCAGTCCAGATCGAGGATGTCGCGCAGGAACATGGTCTCCGCCTCGCGCTGGAAGTCCTGGTTGGACTGCCGGGCGAAGCCGTGGCCCTCGTCCAGCGCCAGCAGGTACCACGGGTCGGCGCCCGCCTCGCGGACGGCCTGCAGGATCTGCTCGGCCTCGGAGGTGGGCACGCGCGGATCGTTGTCGCCCTGGATGATGAAGAGCGGGGCGGTGATCCGGTCGGCCTGGTTGGCCGGCGCGATCTCCTCGAGGAAGGCGCGCATCTCCGGGTCGCGCTCGTCGCCATACTCGGCCCGGCGCAGGTCCTGACGATAACCGGCGGTGTTCTCCAGGAAGGTGACGAAGTTGGAGATGCCCACGATGTTCACGCCGCCCGCCAACCGGTCGGAATAGTGCACCAGCGAGGCCAGCACCATGTAGCCGCCGTAAGAGCCGCCATAGACCACGACGCGGTCGGAATCGAGATCATCCTGGGTTCCGATCCAGTCGAGCAGGGCGCCGATGTCGCGCACCGAATCCTCGCGCTTCATCGCGTTGTCGAGATTGACGTATTCATTGCCGTAGCCCGACGAGCCGCGCACGTTCGGCACCACCACCGCGAGACCCAGCTCGTTGATCCAGTACTGGAAGGCGGAGCTGAAGCCGGGACGGGCCTGGGATTCGGGGCCGCCGTGGATGGACACGATCACCGGGTGGGGACCCTCGCCCTCGGGCCGGTAGACGAAGGCGGGCACGTCCAGCCCGTCGAAGCTCTCATAGCTGATCAGCTCGGGATCGTTGAAACGGCTGGTGTCCAGCCCGCCCACTTCCGATTCCGTCCAGCGCACGAGGTCGCCGGAGTTCAGGTCATAGGTCCACGCGTCGCCCGGCGAGGAGGCCGAAGTCTGGGTGAAGCCGATGCGGCTCCCGTCGGGGCTGAAGGTGATGCCGCCCACGATGCCGATGGGCAGGTCCGGCGCCGTGCGCGCCTCGCCGGTCGCCGTGTCGACGATGTGCAGCTCGGACACCCCGCCCGCGTTTATGGCGTAGGCGATGGTCGACCCGTCCGGGGACAGGTCCATGGACTGCACGTCCCAATCATGCTCGGCGATCACCCGCTTGTCGCCGCTCTCCAGATCGATCTCCATGATCCGGCGGAATTCCGAGCCCTCGTCGGTCACGACGATGAGGCTGTTTCCGTCCGCGGAGAAGGTCGCGCCGCCATAGGCGACCTCTTCGTCTGGGTTGACCTGACTCAGCGCGCCGCTGTCCAGATCGAGCAGGAACAGGTCGGTGCGGTTGATCGAGACATAGCGCCCGATCAGGACCGTCTCGCCATCGGGCGACCAGTCCGCCGGGCTCATGGCGCCGTCGCCCTCGAGGATCACGCGAGCGCTGGCCGGATCTGAGGGATCGGCGGCGTGAAGGGTGTAGTCCGCGTCGTCCCAGCCCGCCGAGGCCCACGCCACCTGCGCGCCGTCGCGCGAGAAGGTCAGGCCCTGATTGCGCGTGCCTTCTTCGGTGAACCGCACCGCCTCGGCGCTGCGCGTGTCGAACAGGAAGCCCTGGAAATATTCGTCCCCGCCCACGTCGCGGGTGAACATGATGTAGTCCGAGCCGTCCGGCCGGGCCGTGGTCCCGCCCACGCGCTCGTCATAGAAGGTGATCTGGCGGCGCATGCCCATCGGGTCGGCCACGTGGTGGACCTGGGCGGTCTCGCCGAACCGGGTGGAGATGTAGATGCCGCCGTCGGGCGCGAAGTCCGCGAAGCCCGCCGAGCGGACGTTCTGGTACTGGCGCAGCCGCTCGCGCACCTCGCCGGGGATCTCGGGGATGTTCTCCATCACCAGATTGCCGCGCGTGACGCGCTCGGGCCCGTCCTGGGCGGCGGCTGTGGCGGTGAAGCCGATGGCGAGCGCGGCGGCGGCCGCGGCCGTGGCGGTGCGGATCATGTCATTCCCCGGTTCTGCTGGTTTTCCAAGCCCATGATGAAAGCCCCGTCCGGCACTCACAAGGCCGGACGGGGCTTTGGCCGTTCACGAAAGGTCTATCTCGGTCGCTCAGCCGTCTTCGCCGGGCTCCGTCCCGTCCGCGGATTGAGCGTCGTCACCGGCTCCGCCGGACGTCGCGGCCGACGCCGGGATGATGGAGACGCGGAAAGCCCGGTCCAAGTTCAGATAGGCTGCGGCCAGCTCGCCGATCTCCTCGACCGTCACGTCCATGTAGTCGTCGCGGGCGGTGCGGATGCGGTCGAGACGGTCGGGCCGCTCCTGCGAGCGGGCCAGCGAGCCGACCCACCACGGATTGCTCTCCCGGTTCTGGCTCAGCCGCTCGAGCAGCGGCTGGCGGGCGCGCAGCAGCTCGTCCTCGTCGATCCGGCCCTCGGCCATGTCGGCGGCCAGCTCCTCGGCGATGCCGTACATGCGCGGCACGTCCGACAGATCCACGTCCAGCCCCGCCCACAGGAAACCGTAGCCCTCGTACACGTCGGACGCCTGGCTCTGCACGATGGGCGAATAGGTGGCGCTCTCGCGCTCGCGGAAGCGCTCGATGGCCTTGAGGTTGAACACCTGTCCCATCAGGTCCAGCGCCCGCGCCCGGCGGACGTCGATGCCGTCGGTGGTGGGCCAGTAGATGTTCGCCATGCCCTGATCGGGCTGGCCGTTGAAGGTCACCGTGACCGGCTCGGCGTTCCCGTCGGGGAAGCGGACCTCGCGGTTCTCCTCATAGACCGGCCAGGTCTCGTCTCGTTCGGGCAGCGCGCCGAACGTGGCCGCGACCACTTCGGCGGCGCGTTCGGGGTCGATGTCGCCCACGATGGTGATCTCGACCGGGGCGCGCTCCAGCGCCTCGGCGAGCATCTGGCGGGCATGGTCCATGGTGAAGGCGTCCAGCTCCTCGCGGGTGGGGAAGCCCCAGCGCGGATCGCCCTCGCGCAGCAGCCGGCTGACCCGGTTGACCGCGACCTGGAGGGCCTGGGCGTTCTGGCCCCGGCGCAGCTCCTCGGCGATGGCGCGGAACTGGACCAGCCCGTCCTCGCGCCAGCCCGGCGCGGTCATGAAGGCGGCCAGCACCTGCATCTGCAGCTCGAAATCCTCCGGCGTGGTGGCGCTGGAGAAGAAGAAGCTGTCCGCGCCCACGCCCAGCCCGTAGCCGACCGAGCGGCCCGCGAAGATGCGCTGCAGATCGTCGCGGTCATGGGCTTCAAGTCCGCCGCCGCCGAACACCGCGCCCAGAATGGTGCCTGCCGCGGCGGTGGGCTGCGGGGTGAGGTCGCCCGCGCCGAAATCGGCCCGGATCCGGATGGTGTTGTCCTCGAAATCGGTCTGCTTGACGCTCAGGCGCACGCCGTTGGCGAAGGCGAAGCGCTCCACCTCGAGATCGTCCACCGTGTCACGCCCGGTGATCTCACCCGGCGTTCCGAAATCGGTGTAGGCGAACTCCAGCTCGCCGGAATCCTCGACGGCGTCCACCGGCTCGAGGGCGGCATCGGTCCAGACCGTGCGGACCTCGTCTTCGCCGTCCTCGTGAGGCTCGTTGACCGCGACCAGCACCATGGGCGGGGCTGCGGTCCATATCTCGCGGAACGCCTCTTCGACCGCCTCCACCGTGATCTCGTCCTCCATGGACTCGAACCATTCCAGCGCGAAACGCGGGTGGGTGAACACGCGGTCCGACAGCCAGGCCGACCAGATGGAATCGGCCAGACGCGGGGTCTGGCGCGTGCGCGCCTGTTCGACCGAATTGCGCAGGCCGGTGCGGAGATTGGCGAGCTGCTCGTTCAGCTCGGCCTGGGTGAAGCCGTGCTCCGTCGCCCGGCGCAGCTCGTGCTCCACGACGATGAGCCCCTCGCGCCAGCGCTCGGGCGAGGACACCGCGAACAGGCCCGCCCGGTCGGCGATGCCGTAATCATTGGTGTAGCTGAGACTGGCCTGGGCCAGCGGCGAGCGGCCGGCGTTGATCTGGCTCTGGAAGCGGCGCTGGACGATGCCGTTGCCCAGGCTGCGCAGCAGGTCGGCGCGGCGGCCCTCCACCGTGTCGAGGCGCTTCGGGCCGGGCACGGCCACGTCCACGTTGATCAGGGTGAAGACTTCAGGATCGTGGAAATAGGCGAAGCGCGGCTCGGAAGGCGCACTGAACGGACCCACGTCGACGTCGCCCGGCGCGTCGGCGGGCTGCTCCCAGGTGGAGAAGCCCTCGACCTGGCTCACTTCGAGGCCGGGAATCTCGATCTCGAACCCGTCGCGGATCATCGCCTCGACTTCATCGGCGTCGAAATCGCCCACCGCGACCAGGGTGGCCCGCTCCGGCACGTACCAGTCGCGGTAATAGGCCAGGAACTCCTCGCGCTGGACGTTGTCGATCACCTCGATCGTGCCGATGGGGCTGCGCTCGGGGATCAGGGTGCCGGGGTAGAGGAAGTTCATGTATTCCAGCCAGTAGCGCTGGATGGGCGTGTCGCGGAAGCGCATCTCGCCGCGGATGACGCCGCGCTCGCTGTCGATGGACTCCTGAGCGGAGATGATCTCGGTGGCCGTCTCGCGCATCAGGAACAGGCCGGTCTTGAGGATCTGCTCCTCGGCGCTGGGCAGATCGAGCTGATAGCCGACCACCTCGTGGCCGGTGAAGGCGTTGGTGTCCGGGCCGAAGGCCAGGCCGTAACGCTCCAGAAGGCGGATCATCTCGCCTTCGGGCACGTTGGTGGTCCCGTTGAAGGCCATGTGCTCGAGGAAGTGGGCGACGCCCAGCTGATCCTCGGTCTCCACCATCGAGCCCGCGTTCAGCACCAGCCGCAGCGAGGCCGTGCCCGACGGGGTCGCGTTGGGCATGATCGCGTAGCGCATGCCGTTGTCCAGCACCCCGAAGCGGACGTTCTCGTCGGCGGGCACGTCGCTGGCGTCATGAGGCCATCCCTGGCCGTCCCAGACCGGTGCCTCGGCGCGGACGTCCTCGCCCGTGTCGGCGGGCGGAACGGGCTCGCTCTCAGGGCCGCACGACCACAGGGCGAGGGCGGATGCCCCCGCGGCAGCCGCCATCAAGAAGTGTCTGTTTGAAAAAAGCACGGCCATGTCTCCACCCCCCATAAACCTGTGAGGCGAAACTAAGGCAACCCCGCCTCAGGGCAAATGAATTCGCGGTCAGGCTGCT
Source organism: Glycocaulis profundi (assembly GCA_007050995.1). Taxonomy (GTDB): domain Bacteria; phylum Pseudomonadota; class Alphaproteobacteria; order Caulobacterales; family Maricaulaceae; genus Glycocaulis; species Glycocaulis profundi. The sequence goes on from VJOU01000008.1 coordinate 63,042, forward strand.
TTCCGGCAGGCGCAAGCCTTTGTCAGGCCGTCTCTTTCTCGACTTCGGCCAGCGCCTCGATGGGGTCGTGCTCGGCGACCCAGTGCCCGGGCGAGACCTCTTCGAGCGCGGGACGGTGCTGCTCAGCTTCAGGATCGTCGACGACCTTCGATTTCAGGAAGCGCAGGGGCGCGCGGGTGTCGAGCGGGCTGGGCAGGTCCCCGGCCAGCTTGACCCGCTCGCGGGCCTTTTCCACCGCCGGGTCGGGGATCGGCACCGCGCTGATCAGCGCGCGGGTGTAGGGGTGGCGCGGGTCGGCGCAGATCGCGTCCCGGTCGGCCATCTCCACCACCCGGCCCAGATACAGCACCATCACCCGGTGGGAGATTTCGCGCACCACCGACAGGTCGTGGCTGATGAACAGCATCGACATGCCGAAATCGCGCTGCAGCTCGATCAGAAGGTCGATGATCTGGGCCTGGATGGACACGTCCAGCGCGCTGACCGCCTCGTCGCAGATCACCAGCCGGGGCTTGAGGATCATCGCCCGCGCGATGCCCACCCGCTGGTTCTGCCCGCCCGACAGCTCGTGGGGGTAGCGGTTGATCATGTCCGGGTCGAGCCCGACCCGTTCCATCATCTCGCGAACCGTCTTCTCGCGCTCTTTCGATTTCATCGAGCGGCGGAAAGTCAGCAGCGGCTCGGCGATGGACGCGCCGATGGTCATGCGCGGGTTGAGCGAGGCGAGCGGGTCCTGGAAGACGATCTGAAGGTCCTCGCGCGCGGCGCGCATCTCGCCGGGCTTCAGGCTGAGAAGGTCCTTGCCGATCCAGCTCACCGCCCCGGCGCTGGCCGGGACCAGTCGCAGCACGGCGCGCGCCAGGGTGGACTTGCCGCAGCCGGACTCGCCCACGATGCCCACGGTCTCGCCCGCCTTCAGGTCGAAGCTGACCCCGTCCACGGCCTTGAGCGGTTTCGTTTTCGGGATCAGCCCGCCACCCGCGCTGACCGGGAACCAGACCTTCACGTCCTTCGCTTCCAGCAGCGGCGGGTCACCCGGCGCCGCCTTGCAGGGCGGAAGAACGGGGTGGCCGTCGCGGTCGGGCTGGTCGATGCGCGGCATCGCGTCCAGAAGCATGCGGGTGTAGGGGTGGGACGGAGCGGAGAAGATGCGGTCGACCGGACCGGTCTCGACATACTCGCCATGGCGCATGACCTGCACCCGGTCGGCCATGCGCGCGACCACGCCCATGTCATGGGTGATCAGCGCGATGGCCGCGCCGATCTCCGCCTTCAGCTCGTCCATGATGTCCAGCACCTGGGCCTGCACGGTCACGTCCAGCGCCGTGGTGGGCTCGTCGGCGATCAGCAGGTCAGGCTCGCACAGCATGGCCATGGCGATCATCACCCGCTGGCGCATGCCGCCCGACAGCTCGTGGGGGAACTGCTTCAGGCGGCGGCGGGCCTCGGGGATGCGCACCCGTTCCAGCCAGTCCACGCAGCGCTTCGTGGCCGCCTCGCCTTTCAGCTTCATGTGGGTGTCCAGCACCTCGCGGAGCTGATCGCCCACGCGCATGTGCGGGGTCAGGCTGGTCAGCGGATCCTGGAAGATCATGGTCATGGACCGGCCGCGGACCGTGTTCAGCTTGGAGGCGGGCAGGCCCAGTATCTCCTGCCCCTTGTACAGGATCGAGCCCTCCGCACGGCCGTTCGAAGCCAGAAGCCCCATGGCGGCGAGGAAGGTCTGGCTCTTGCCTGAACCGGATTCCCCCACCACCGCCAGGCACTCGCCCGGCTGGATGTCCAGATCGATGCCGCGCACCGCGTCGACCTGCCCGTCGGGAGTGTCGAAGCGCACGCTCAGGCCGCGGACCTGCAGGATGGGGGATCGGGCGTCGGTCAAGCTCTGGCTCCCATGGTCGGAAGGGTTGGTTTGGACAATACCCGTTAACCCGGACCACGCCACCATGGGGGGCGCCTGAGGCTGGGGCCTCGGGCGGGGAGGATCTGAACGGTGATGAGCGGGACGGTCATGGAGGAGCTCAGCGAGGAGAGCGTCCGCATCGTCGCGGCGGCCGTCTCCGCGGCGTCGCTGGGCGTCTGGCGGGTGGACCCCGAGCGCGACGGACTGTGGATCAAGGGTCCGGCCGCGGCCCTCATGGGCATGAGCGCGGATGAAGACTTCATAGACGGCAGGCGGTGGCTGTCCGCGGTGCATGCCGACGACTGGGACACGCTCGTGAGCGCCGTCGCCACGGTGAGCGCGGCGCTGCCCGGACAGCCTGCGCGGACCACCTTCCGCCTCGCCGCCCCGCCCCCTGACGGGCCTGTCTGGATCGAGGCCATCGGCAGTCTCGCCCGCCAGACGGACGGCACGGTTCTGCTTGCGGGTATTTTCGTGGACGCCACCGAGCGCAAGACGCTCGAACACGAGCTGGCCGAACGCGAACGGCGCATTTCCGAAGCCGCCGACGCGGGCCTCGCCGCGATATGGGTGAACGATCACGCGGCGGGGCTGCAGCATCTGGAAGGCGCCATCACAGAGCATTTCGGAGGACGCAACGGGCGGGTCACCCTCGCCATGGAGGACTGGCCGCCCCTGGTTCATCCCGACGACCTCGACAACATCAGCTCCGAGTACATGCGGATTCAGGAAGGCGAGACGATCAGTCCGGTCGATTACCGAATTCGCACGCCCGAAGGCTGGCGCTGGATGCGCTCGGCGGGGCGGGTGACGCGCCGGGACGGCGAGGGGCGGGTGCTGGGTTCCGCCGGGGTGATCACCGACGTCACAGCCGAACGCGAATACGCCGCCGCTCTGGACACCGAGCGCCGCCGCCTCAGGGACGCGCTGGAGAGCGCGCGCCAGGGCGCTTGGCGGCTCGATTACGACAGCGAGACCGTGTCCTTCACCGAGTTCGGGGCCGCGCTTGTCGGCCTGCCCTCCGGCCAACTGACCTGCCCGCTCGATCGCTGGCGCGCGCACATCCATCCCGACGACCGCCATCTGTGCGTGACCGGCGTGGCGGCCATGGCCGAGGGCGCGGACCTGCTCGAGGTCTATCGGGTCAGGCATCCTGAAAAGGGTTGGCGCTGGATCGAGGACCGCGGCTCGGTTGTCAGGCGCGCGTCTGACGGCCAGGCACTGGTTGCCGCGGGCACCATGGTGGACGTCACCGAACGCCGGGAGCTGGAGCTGCGGCTCGCCGAGCGCGAAAAGCGCCTTTCCCTGGCCGCTTCGGCGGGGCTGGCCGGGGTATGGGAGAACGACCACGTCAAGGGCGTGCAGGTTGTCTCCGGCCGGGCGCGCGAGTGGCTTGGCCTGGCGCCGGGCGAGACCCTGACCATCGAGCACTGGCGCAAGGTGGTTCATCCCGACGATTTCGATCACCTGATGGACGGCCATCTGTCCATGGCGCGCGGCGAGCCGGGCGGCGCGCTGGAATGCCGGCTGTGGACGGGCACGGGCTGGCGCTGGGTGCGCGTGCTGGGCGGCGCGACCGAAAGCGCCCCGGACGGACGCGCCACCCGCTCGTCCGGCGTGGCGGTGGACATCACCGACGAGAAGGCCCAGCAGGCCGAGCTGGCCTGCTACGCCGAGCGGCTGGAGCGCACCAACCGCGAGCTGGACCGCTTCGCCACCGTGGCCTCCCACGACCTGCAGGAGCCGCTCAGAAAGATCGCCGCCTTCGCCAGCCTGCTCAAGCGCCGCTACACGGGCAGGCTGGACGCGGACGCCGATGCCAGCCTGGATTTCCTGATCGACGCGGCGGGCCGGATGCGCCGGCTGATCGACGACCTGCTGGGGTATTCGAAGGCCTCCAGCCGTGATCTGGAGACCCGTCCGGTGGACATGGAGGTGCTGGCGCGCGACGTGGCCGAGGAGCTCGACTGGGCGATCGCCGAGGCGGGCGCCCGGGTGCAGATCGACCCCCTGCCGGTGATCGACGGCGATCCGACCCTGCTGCGGCTTCTGCTGACCAACCTCGTCTCGAACGGGGTGAAGTACCGGCGCGGCAAGGGGCCGGTCATCCTGATCAGCGCCGAGCGGCAGGGCGAGGTCTGGCGCTTCTGCGTCGCCGATGACGGCATCGGCATCGAGCCGCGCTTCCATGAGGCGGTGTTCGCGCCCTTCCGCCGCCTGCACGGGCGCGGCGAGGGCTATGAAGGCAGCGGGATCGGGCTGGCGATCTGCCAGCAGGCGGTCGAGCGCCATGGCGGACGGATCTGGGTGAAGTCCCAGCCCGGACACGGCTCGGCCTTCTTCTTCACCCTGCCCGCCCGCAAGAGCGCAAGCGCCGCGGCCGAATAGGCTACTGGCCCGGCGTGGCTGGCGGTTCGGGCGCCTCGACCGGCGCCGCGGGGCCCTCGAACTCGGACAGCATGGAGCGGATCTCGGCGATGGCCGCCTCGAGCTGGCTGTCCCGGCCCTGATTGGTCAGGACGGGATCGAGCGCCACGTCGATGTCCGGCGCCACGCCCTCGTTCTCGATCTCCCACTCCCCTTCGGGGGTGTAGAAGCGGAAGAAGGGCACGGCCATGAAGCCGCCGTCCATCAGGGGCGGATTGGCCGCGATGCCGATCAGCCCGCCCCAGGTGCGCGTGCCCAGAAGCGGGCCGATCTCCATGCGGCGGAAGGCGTAGGGCAGGAAGTCTCCGCCCGAGCCCGCGTCTTGGTCGATCATCATCAGCTTGGGCCCGTAATGGCCCGCGTTCGGCGTGTTGTAGGGCAGCCCGTCGCGGTCCAGCCAGCCGCCCAGCCAGGTGGGGGCCAGCAGGTCCGCGATGTAGTTGGCCGCCTGTCCGCCCCCGTTCGAGCGCTCGTCGATGATCAGCGCGTCGCGGTCGAACTGGGCGTAGTACATGCGGTTGAAGAAGGCGAAGCCGCGCCCGCCCGTGTCAGGCAGGTAGACGTATCCCGCCCGGCCGTCGGTGGCCTCCTCGACCGCGCGCCGGTTCTCCTCGATCCAGCCCCAGAGCCGCAGATTGGATTCACTGTCGACGGGCTGGACGACGATCTCGCGCGCGCCGGACATGCGCGGCGCGGAATTGACCAGCAGGGTGACCTGCTGGTCGGCGGAGCCCAGCAGCGCCTCCCAGATATTGTCCGCGTCCGACAGCTCGCGCCCGTTGACCGACAGGATGTAGTCGCCTTCGGCCACCCCCAGCCCCGGCGCGGCCAGCGGTGCGCGCAGATAAGGATTCCAGCGCTCGCCTGAATAGATGCGCGCGATGCGATAGCGCCCCGCCTCGATCTCCAGATCCGCGCCCAGAAGGCCGGCCCTCACGCCGTTGGACGAATTGGTGTCGCCCCCGCCCACCCGGTTGTGGCCGGCCTGAAGCTCACCGATCATCTCGGCCATCAGCGCGTTCAGGTCCTCGCGCCGGGCGACATGCTCCAGCAGCGGCTCGTAGCGGTCGCGCACGCCCTGCCAGTCCAGCCCCTGCAGCTGGGCGTCATAGAAATACGCCGCCTGCATGCGCCAGCCCTCGTCGAAGATGTGCGCCCATTCCGTGCGCGGATCGATCCGCACCCGCACGCCGGACATGTCGATGCGTTCGGGCTCGATGGAGCTGCGGATCTCCGCGGTCGACCAGTTGCGGCCCTGACGGGTCAGCAGAGTGCGTCCGTCCTCGCTCATCTTCGCCTCGGCGACGCCCGACCGCGCGATCGTGAGGCGCTGGCTGGCCAGATTATAGCGGCGCAGCCGGGTGGTGGTGGGCGACGAGCCCGGCGGCTCGTTGCTGGCGCCGGGCTGGTCGCGTTCGATGAAGAACAGGTCGCCGTTGCGCGCCACCATCAGGGTGTCATAGGCCCGCTCGGCGATGGGCAGAGGCACGATCCGCTCGGAAATGCCCTCCAGCGCGATGCCGTCCGATGCCGGTTCCGGGCCGTTCTCGCCTGACGCCGCCTCGTCCTCGCCCTCGGGCTCGTCGCCCGCGACCGTGGACCGCCCCGGCTCGTCGCCCCGTCCCGGCAGGAGGGGCGAGCGCCCGTCCTCTTTGAGCACCGCGGCGTAGATGCCGAAGCGCGCGGGCCGCTCGTTGGTGGACATGTTCAGGCCCACCTGGCGCGGGCCGGTGTTGGTGGAGGCGGCGAAGAACAGATACTCCCCGTCGCGGGAGAAGGCCGGGCTGATCGCGTCGGCCATCCCGTCGGTGACCACGGTGGTCTCGCCGCTGTCGAAATCATAAAGCGCGATGTCGGACAGGAAGTTCGGCCCCTGTATCGTGAAGGCCAGCCAGCGGCTGTCCCGGCTGATGCTGACATCGGGATTGATCCGCCGCGCCTGGGTGGCGATCAGCGTGTTCTCGCCGCTCTCCAGATCGATGGCGTACAGGTTCAGGTGATTGTCCGTGTAGACGATCCGCCGCCCGTCCGGGGTCCAGGCCCTGAGCTCGAAAAAGGCCAGCGGGTCGTCCCCGCCCAGCTCCAGCTCGCGCGGCTCGGCATAGCCGCGCTGGTCGGACAGGCGCAGATGCTGGCGTCCACCCGCGTCGGAGACATAGGCGATGTCGCCCCCGCGCGGCGACCACAGGGCGGTGTATTCGCGCGCGCCGGGCGTGTTGGTGACGTTGCGCGCCGAGCCGTCGCCCAGCGGCACGGTGAACACCTCGCCGCGCGCCGTGACCAGCGCGCGCTGGGCGGTGGGGGAGATGGCGATGTGCTGGATGGTGCGCGAGGCGTCAGCCCAGCGTCGGCCCAGCTGGGGCAGGTCGGCATTGAGCCGGACCACGATCTCCTCGCTCTCCCCCTCCGCGGTGTCATGGCGATACAGCCGCCCCCCGGCCTCATAGACGATCACGCCCTCATGGGCGCTGGCCCAGCGGATGTCCCACGGCGCGGCGTCGGCGATTTTCTCCGGCTCGCCCGTTCCGCCTGCCGAGCGCCACAGCGCCAGCGAGACGTCGTCGCGGTCGGACAGGAAGTAGAGGTCCTCGCCCACCCAGATCGGGCTGATGTCGTTGACCCGCTCGCCCTCGATGGTTTCCGCGCTGTCCGCGTCGAAATCATAGACGATGATCGAGGGCGTGGTGCCCCCCCGGTGCTGGCGCCAGCCCGACGTGCCGCCATACAGCGCGTTGTAGGCCGGGCCGAAGGCGATGTAGGCCAGCCGGTCCCCGTCCGGGCTCATCTCGCCGCGGAAGAAGCGCGCGTCCATGACCGTCTCGGGATAGCCGTCCTCCAGTCCGATGGACCAGAGCTGGGCCGAGCGGCCGTGATTGACCTGCCGGTCGGAGCTGAACAGCACCCGCCCGTCCGCCGTCCAGCCGGTGACCAGATCCGAGCCGGGATGGTAGGTCAGCCGCCGCGGCTGCCCGCCATCGATGGAGATCACATAGACGTCGTCCCCGCCCGCATAGTCCGCGGTGTAGGCGACATGCCGCCCGTCCGGCGACAGGAAGGGAAAGCGCTCCTCGCCCGGGTCGGAGGTCAGCCGCCGCGGCTCGGTCCCGTCAGGCGCGGACACCCAGATGTCGCCCGCATAAGTGAAGGCCAGATGATCGGCGCCCAGGTCGGGCTGGCGCAGCAGCAGGGTCTGGTCCGCCTCGTCCTGCGCCCCGGCGGCGGCGCAGAAGATCAGGGCGGCCGCGAGCGCGGCCCCGGAAAGACGCTCGATCATGAAAAGCTCCGTCTGGTTTTCGCCGCGGAGCATCGGACGCCGACGCCTGCCGGGCAAGGCCCGGTCGCGGTTAATTCTCCGTCAGGAAAGTTCTTCTCTGTCCTCCCGCGCTCCGCTCGGGCGGTTCCGCGCACGAGCGCGGGCGGCCGGTCGGCCTTGCGGGCCTGCGGCCCGTTTCGACGCGCAGCGTCACCAGCGCGAACGCGCGCCCGCAGCGGAGCGAGGACCGACTGACCGGAGGGAAGGAGGACAAGGAGAAGGGAGAAAAACCCTCACTCCTCTTGGGAGGGAGGCGCCATGACCAGCGCGACCCGGTGCTTCTCGTCCGCGGAAGACGCCGAGGGCGCGCCGTCGGGCAGGTCGCCGGTGGCCACGGCCGCGGCGTTGGTCACGGCCTTCAGATCCGCCTCGGTGTCCCCGATCAGATCGGCCAGCGCACCCGCGCCCTGCACCGTCAGGGTCTCGACCTCGGCCCGCATGGAGACCTGAAGCTCGCTTTTGACCTTGCGCGCCGCGCCCAGGATGGACACGAAGGCGTCGCCTTCGGTCCGGAACCCGTCCGCGTCGGCCTGATCGTCCGCCTTCGGCCACATGCCCCGGGCGTGGACGGTTTTCGCGTCCGCGCCCTCCGCGCCGTTCAGCAGGTCGAACAGCGTGTCGGTGACATAGGGGATGAAGGGCGCGTAGAGCCGGACCACCGTGTCGGAGACGTGGTGCAGTGTATGCAGCGCGGAGAGCTGGCCCGCGTCGGGCTCGCCCTCGAACCGGGTGCGGGCTTTGACGATCTCCAGATAGTTGTCGCAGTGGATGCGCCAGAAGAAGTCCTCGATGGCCCTGAGCGCCGCGGCGTATTCATAGGCCTCGAAGCTGTCGGTCGCCTTCTTCACAGTCTCGGCCAGACGCCCCAGAACCCAGCGGTCCATGGGATGGCTGATCGCTCCGCTCTCGATGTCGGCCCTGGGCGAGACCGGCGTGATCCCGGCCTGCTCCAGCGCCATGTGCGCCAGCTTGACTGCGTTCCACAGCTTGGTGACCAGCCGCTTGCCCTGATTGAGCGTGTTGGGCGACAGCGCCGTGTCGTGGCCCAGACGCGAGGTGCCGGTCCAGTAGCGCACCGGGTCCGCGCCGTATTCGTCCAGCAGCTTGACCGGGTCGATCACATTGCCCTTGGACTTGCTCATCTTCGAGCCGTCGCTGGCCAGGCACCATCCCGAGATCGCGATGGTCTTCCACGGGATGGTCTGCTGGTGATGGAGGGCTTTGACGATGGTGTAAAAGGCCCAGGTGCGGATGATCTCATGGGCCTGCGGACGCAGGCTCATGGGGAAGAGCCGCTGATGGGTCTGCCAGTCCAGCGCCAGCTCCTCGGTGATCGAGCGGGTGTTCAGCTGGGGCGAGACCGAGCTGGTCGCCCAGGTGTCCATCACGTCGCGCTCGCCCTCCACCTCGTCGGGCTGATAGCCCTTGGGCGTGTCCACGGTGGGATCGACGGGCAGCTCGGAGGCTTCGGGCACGATCACCTTGCCCTCCTCGCCCGGACGGCGCGAATACCAGACCGGCAGGGCCACGCCGAAATGGCGCTGGCGGGAGATCGACCAGTCCCATTTCAGCCCTTCCACCCAGCTTTCGAAGCGCTGGCGCATGTATTCGGGCTTCCACTCGATCTCCCGGCCCTTGGCCAGGATCGCGTCCTTGAAGTCCAGCGTGCGGATGAACCACTGGGGCGTGACGATGATCTCCAGCGGCGCGCCCGAGCGCTCGGCCACGGGCACGACCTGCCGCGTGGTCTCCTGCTTCTCGATCAGTCCGCGTTCGGACAGCATCTCGAGAATGGCCTGCTTGGCCTTCTCCGCCTTCAGCCCAGCCAGCGCGGCGATGGTCGCCTTCGCGCCGTCCACGTCCAGGCTGGGCCAGTCGTCCGTGCCGATGGGCAGGTCCTGGGCCATCTTTCCGGCCTGGTCGATGACCACGCGCAGGGGCAGTTTGTGGGTGCGGTACCACTGGATGTCGGTGACGTCGCCGAAGGTGCAGCACATCACCATCCCGGTGCCCTTCTCAGGGTCGACCGTGTCGTCCGCCACGACGGGCACGGGCACCGCGTAGAGCGGGGTGATCGCGCGCTTGCCGACCAGCTCCTTCGCGCGCGGGTGCTCGGGATGGATGATCAGCGCGCCGCAGGCCGCGATCAGCTCAGGCCGGGTGGTCGCGATCAGCGCGGGGTCGCCGCCGCCTTCGATCTGGAAGGGGATGTAGTTCAGACGGCCCTCGCGCTCGATCTCCTCGACCTCGGCCTGGGCGATGGCGGTGCGGTCGGCGGGGTCCCACAAGGTGGGCTCCATGCGCCGCTCCAGCAGGCCCTTGCGGTACAGGTCCAGGAAGGACATCTGCGAGACCGTCCGGCTTTCGTCCGAGATGGTCTGGTATTCCCGGCTCCAGTCCACCGACAGGGCGAGGCGGGTGAACAGGTCGCGGAACTGCTGCTCGTATTCGGGGATGACCTCGCGGCACAGGGCGACGAACTCCTCGCGCGCCATGGTCCCGCCGCGGACCTTCTTGACCTTCTCAACCAGCCGCTCGGTGGGCAGGCCGTTGTCGTCCCAGCCGATGGGGTAGAGCACGTTGCGCCCGCTCATTCTGAAGTAGCGCGCGACGATGTCCGCCTGGGTGTAGGAATACACGTGCCCCACATGCAGCGTGCCCGACACGGTCGGGGGCGGGGTGTCGATGACGTAATCGGTCTCGGGCGGCGCGGCCTCGTCCCACTTGAACGCCTCGTCCTTCAGCCAGCGCTCGTTGCAGGCGGCCTCGGCCGTGGCGGGCTTGTACTTGTTGGGGAAGGCTTTCATGGAGGCTCCGGCGCTCTCGACCTGTCGGGAAGGAGCGCCGGTTTAGACCATTTCCGCAATGCGCAAAAGACGGGCGGGGAGGCGGGTCCTCAGAAGTCCAGCTCGGCATACCATTGCGGCGGCGTCAGGCCGCGCACGCGGTCCTCCAGCAGGGGCCGGAAGGCGGGCCGGCACTTGATGCGCTCATACCAGGCGCGGGCGGGCGGGAAGTCGTCCCACGGCGCCTCGCCCAGATAGTCGATGCACGACAGATGCGCCGCCGCGGCCAGATCGGCCAGCGTCAGGCGCGGCCCCGCCAGACCGTCGCGGTCTTCGAGCAGCTCGCAGATGTAATTGAGGTGCCAGCGCAGCCAGGCCTTGCCGCCGCGGATCACGTCCATGTCCGGCGCGCCCAGCCCCTGGATGCGCTTTTCCAGCTTCTCGTGCAGCAGGCTGGCGTTCACGTCGGCGTCGAAGCGCCGGTCGAACCAGGCCACCAGCCGCCGGATTTCCGCGCGCTCGACCGCATTGCCCGGCAGCAGGGACGGCTCGGGCCGGATCTCCTCGAGATATTCCAGGATCGGCCCCGCCCCGGCGATCACCACCGGCTCGCCCGAGACCGTGTCGACCAGAACGGGGGGCAGACCGGCGGGGTTGAGCGCCAGGAACGCGTCGGAGCCTTCCCAGAACTTCACTTCGGCCAGCTCGAACTCCATGCCCTTCTCGGCGAGCGCCAGCCGGACCATCCGGGACCAGGGATCGAGGGGCCAGTGATGAAGGGTGCGCATGGACGACGGCCTGAAATGCGAAAAACGGCGGACGCGCGAATCGCGCGCCTGTCACGGATCGGCTCAGAAGACCCCGTTTGCCTTAAGGATGTCTTTGCCCTGACGGAAGCCCCGCCGTCAGCGCGGCTTGCCCGCGGGCGCGTGATGCTCGCGCTCGGGCTCGGTCACGAGATCGGTGTCGAAGAAGCCGTGCCCGTGCTCCTCGGCGTGCCCGCGCGGGTCGGCGTGGATCAGCACGTCCGCGGCCGGGAAGCGTTTGAGGATGCGACGCTCGGCGCGCACCACGATTTCATGGGCCCGGATCAGGCTCTGATGGGGCTCCAGATCCATGTGAAGCTGGATGTGCAGCAGCGGCCCCGAGGCGCGGGTCCTCAGCTCGTGGATGCCCAGCACTTCAGGATCGTCGGTGACCAGCGCCTCGATCTCGGCGCGCTCGGCGTCGGACAGTTCCCGGTCGAGAAGCTGGTTGACCGCCTCGCGGCCCACGGTGAAGGCGGTCCACAGCAGCCAGCCGCCCACGAAGATGGCCAGGATCGGGTCGGCGCGCTCCAGCCCCGCGAACCAGGCCAGCCCGATGCCCAGCGCGACCGCGGCGTTGGTCACCAGATCCGCCGCATAGTGCGCCCGGTCGCCCTTGACGGCCACCGAACCGGTCCGCCGGATCGCGCGGGTCTGCACCCGGATCAGGCCCACCGTCAGGATCATCGACAGCGCCATCACGCCAAGCGCCAGGCCCCCCGCCGCGATGGGCTCGGGCGCGAGGATGCGCTGGCCCGCCTCCCAGAACAGGTAGAGCGCGGACGCCCCGATCAGCGCGGACTGGAGGAAGGAGGAGAAGGCCTCCGCCTTGCCATGGCCGAAGCGGTGCTCCTGATCGGCGGGCTTGGCCGCGTAGCGCACCGCGAAGAAGGCCGTCAGGGAGGCGAACAGGTCGAGCGCGGAATCGATCAGGCTCGCCAGCATCGCCACCGAGCCCGACACGATGAACGCCGCCAGCTTGGCGATCACCAGCACCGCCGCGACGCTCACCGAGGCGGTGGTCGCCCCGCCCGCAATGCGCCGGGCATGGGCCGGGTTCACGCGCCCCGGCCCCGCCATGGCGTCGGGCGGAGCGGCGGACGGGATGGGATCGCGCGGGCTCATGGGCGGCACTTAAGCCGCCCCGAGCGAACGGTCAATGCGAACGGGGCGCCTTATGGAAGGCGCAACTCATTGATATTGCACAGGATCACAAATTCAGCCGAGGCTTAACCCGCCGTGGCGGAAGGGCAAATCACTCCGCCCCGTCCTCCCGGTCCCAGCCATAGGCGTGGGTCATGATGTGGAAAAGCGTGTGCTGCTCCATCACCCCGTCGACCAGATGCGCCCACGGGCCCAGCGCGTAGGCGATCACGTCCTCCCCGCCATGGGGCTCGACCGCGAGGGGGATGGCGGCCTCCTGCCGGTAGTCGGGATCCTGCACCTGTTCGTCGGTCAGGGGCGCGGCGTCCTCCGAGCGGGGGCGCTGCACCGGCCCGGCGTAATAGCCCACGGTGGTGTAGGGGCGGCCGTCCTGGGCGGGGCTGGGCGGGGTGGGGTCGTCGCCCAGATTGGGCGCGGGCGGGCGCATCAGGCCCAGCAGCGGATTGCCGCGCCGGGGGTAGCCCGCGATGGTGAAGACATGGCTGTGATCGGCGGTGACGATCATCAGCGTCTCGTCGGGATCGGTCATCTCCTCGGCGGCCCGCACCGCGTCGGCCAGCGCGACCATGTCGGTCATGGCGCGATAGGCGTTCACGCCATGGTGGGCATGGTCCACCCGGCCGGCCTCGACCATCAGGTAATAGCCGTTCTCGTTGGTCGACAGGTTCTCGATCGCGAACCGGGTCATCTCCGCCAGCGACGGCTCCTCGGCGTCGTCCCGGTCATGCTCGAAGGCCAGATGGGACCGGTTCAGCAGGCCCAGCACCCGTTCACCCGAGGACGGGTCCAGCGCGCGCAGCTCCTCGGCGTTCGAGACGAACACGCCCCCCGCCTCGACCCATTCGGCGGTCAGGTCCCGGCCGTCGGTCCGGTTCCCGCCCTGATCCTCGGGGGTGAAGGCGGCCAGCCCGCCGCCGATGGCGACGTCCACCCCGTCGCCATGGCTGAACTCGACCAGCTGACGCGCGATGTCCCGGCACCCGGCCTCGACCGCCTCGGCGGGCAGGTCCGCGTCGCTCTCCCAGCCGCGATGGGGCACGTGAGCGAAGCCCGCCGCGGGTGTGGCGTGGGTCAGGCGGGCGGTGACGACCGTGCCGGTGGACATGCCGCGCTCTTCGGCGAGCTGCATGATGGTGGCGGGCAGGGCGGCGTCCGGCGCGCAGCTTTCCAGCGTCTGGCGCGGATAGACCGAGATCGCGCCGTTATGGGACTTGATCCCGGCCTGCAGCGCGGTGGCCGTCGCGGCGCTGTCGGCGACCTGGGCGTTGTCCGTGTACGTTTTGACCGTCGCGGAGTGGCCCCAGCGCTCGAAGGGCAGGTAGTGGTCCTCGCCCATCCCGCCCTGCATCTGGCCTTCGAAGATGCGGCCCGCCGTGACCGTGGACAGGCCCATGCCGTCGACCACGAACAGGATGACGTTGCGCGCCCGGCCTTCGCGGCGGGGGCGCTCCAGCCGCTCGGCCAGCTCCGCCCGGCCGATCTCGCGCCACTCCTCCCCGCGCTCGGGCCCCTGCTCTGCGAGGCTCTGGGCGGAGGCGGTCCCGGCCAGCAGGGCCAGGGCGGAGACGGCGGACAGGATGCGGACGGTCATGAAAATTTCCTCGGGCCGGGGATCGGGATCGCCATCGGTGATAGCGGACGGTCGTGACGAGGGGAACACATCAGCCGCCTTCCGCCCGGCCCCGCATCGGTCTATCGAGGGAAACGCGCTGCGGAGCCGCCTCCCATGACCCTGACCCTTCTCATCATCATCGCCATCGTCCAGGGCCTGACCGAGTATCTGCCGGTCTCCTCCTCGGCTCACCTCATCCTCGCGCCGCTGGTCTTCGGCCAGGAGCCCCAGAGCGTCCTGATCGACGTGATGGCCCATATCGGCTCGCTGCTGGCGGTGATCCTGTATTTCCGCGCCGAGATCGGATCGGTCATCGCAGGCGTGTTCGGTTGGTTTCAGGGCAAGATGACGCCGGGCGGGCGGCTGGCCCTGCTGGTGGTGATCGCCACCCCGCCGGTGCTGGTGTTCGGCGCCGTGCTGTACTTCACCGGCCTGCTCGACCTGATCCGCAGCCCGGCTGTGATCGCCGCGGCTACCCTGATCTTCGCCCTGCCGCTCTGGCTGGCCGACCGCTACGCGCCGCGCCTGAAGGGCGTGGACGCCCTGACGGTCAGGGACGCGGTGGTGATCGGGCTGGCCCAGGCGGTCGCCCTGATCCCGGGATCCTCGCGCTCGGGCCTGATGATGACCGCGGCCCGGGCGATGGGTGCGACCCGGCAGGGGGCGGCCAAGTTCGCCATGCTCAGCTCCATCCCCGTGATCGCCGCCTTCGGGCTCCAGTCCGGTCTCGACCTCGCCCGCGGCGAGGCGCCCGGCGCGTCTCTGACCGACGGCCTGATCGCGGTGGGCCTGTCCTTCGCGGCGAGCCTTCTGGCCATCCACCTGATGATGAAGCTGGTCGAGAAGCTCGGCTTCCTGCCCTTCGTGATCTACCGGATCGTGCTGGGGCTCGGCATCATCGCGGTGCTCGTGCTGATCTGATCGCGGGCTTTGGCGCACGGGCCGATCTGCGCTAATCACGCGGCCCATGGCCCCGCCCCTTCTCACCCTGCGCGACATCCACCTGACCTTCGGCGCGACGCCCCTGCTGGAGGGCGCGGAGATGATGGTGGGCGAGGGCGAGCGGATCGGGCTGGTGGGCCGGAACGGCTCGGGAAAGTCCTCGCTGCTCAAGATCGCCGCGGGCATCATCGAGGCGGACAGGGGCGAGCGCTTCATCCATCCCGGCGCCACCGTGCGCTATCTCGAACAGGATCCCGATCTGAGCGCCCACGCCACCGTGCGCGACTTCGTGCAGGCGGGCCTGGCGCCCGGCGACGACGCCTACCGGGCGGACTATCTGCTCGAAAGCCTTGGCCTGACCGGTGATGAATCCCCAGGGCGGCTGTCGGGCGGGGAGGCGCGCCGCGCCGCCTTGGCTCGTTCGCTGGCGCCCGATCCCGACATCCTGCTGCTGGACGAGCCGACCAACCATCTCGACCTGCCCGCCATCGAATGGCTCGAAGGCGAGCTGAAGGGGCGCAGGGGCGCGCTGGTGCTGATCAGCCACGACCGGCGCTTCCTCGAGAACCTGACCCGCGCCACGGTCTGGCTGGACCGGGGGACCGCCCGGCGGCTGGAGAAGGGCTTCGCCCATTTCGAGGACTGGCGCGACACGGTCTTCGAGGCCGAGGAGCTCGAGCGCCACAAACTGGACCGCCAGATCGCCCGCGAGGAAGACTGGATGCGCTACGGCGTCACCGCCCGGCGCAAGCGCAACATGCGCCGCGTGGGCGAGCTGCAGGCGCTCAAGCACAAGGCCCGCACCCATCGCGGCCCGCAGGGCTCGGCCAATCTGGAGGTCAGCGAGGCGGAGCTGTCGGGCAAGCTGGTCAGCGAAGCGAAATCCATCACGAAATCCTTTGGCGACCGAACGGTCGTTCACCCCTTCTCCACCCGCATAATGCGCGGCGACCGGCTGGGCCTGATCGGGCCGAACGGCGCGGGCAAGACCACGCTTCTCAAAATGCTGATCGGCGAGCTGGCGCCTGACGCGGGCTCGGTCCGGCTGGGCGTCAATCTGGAGATCGCGAGCCTCGACCAGCGCCGCGCCGCGCTCAAGCCGGGCTGGACGCTGGCCGACGCGCTGACCCAGGGCGGCGGCGACCGGGTGGAGGTCGCGGGCAGGACCAAGCATGTCATCGCCTACATGAAGGACTTCCTGTTCCAGCCCGAACAGGCGCGCACCCCCGTCGAGGTGCTGTCGGGCGGGGAGAAGGCGCGGGTGATGCTGGCGCGCGCGCTGGCCCTGCCGTCCAACGTGCTGGTGCTGGACGAGCCGACCAACGATCTCGATCTGGAGACGCTGGACCTGCTCGAAGACCTGATCGCGGATTATCCCGGCACGGTCATCCTGGTCAGCCACGACCGCGATTTCCTCGACCGCACGGTGAGCCGCACCATCGCCTATGAGGGCGACGGGCACTGGATGGAGTATGCGGGCGGGTATTCGGACATGATCGTCCAGCGCGGCCAGGGCGTGACCGCACGGCAGGACGCGCCTGCTGCGGCGGAAAAGACGAAGAAGGCCGCCCCCGCGCCCACGGAGAAGTCCGCGAGCCGCCGCAAGCTGAGCTTCAAGGACAAGCACGCGCTCGACACCCTGCCCGGCGATATTGAAAAGACCGAGGCGAGGATCGCCGCGCTGGAGGCCGAGATGGCCGACCCGGCCCTGTTCTCGAAAAACCCCGACCGCTTCACCGCCGCCAGCGAGGAGTTGGCCAAGCTGACGGCCGCGAAATCGGAGATGGAGGACCGCTGGCTGGAACTCGAGGCCCTGCGCGAGGAGATCGAGGGCTAGCCCAGCGTCTCCACCGTCAGGTTGGCGTTGGAGAACACGCAGATCTCCGCGGCAACGGCCATGGCCTTGCGGGCGATGGTCTCCGAGTCGTCCTCGTATTCGATCAGGGCGCGGGCCGCGGACAGGGCGAAATTGCCGCCCGAGCCGATGGCCGCGATGCCGTGTTCAGGCTCCAGCACGTCGCCCGCCCCGGTCAGCAGGAAGGTCTGCTCGGCGTCGGTGACGATCAGCATGGCTTCCAGCCGCCGCATGTAGCGGTCGGTGCGCCAGTCCTTGGCCAGTTCCACGCAGGCGCGGGCGAGCTGTCCGGGATGGCTTTCGAGCTTGGCTTCGAGCCGTTCGAACAGGGCGAAGGCGTCCGCGGTGGAGCCCGCGAAGCCCGCGATCACCTTGCCGCCCGCCAGGGGACGCACCTTGCGGGCGCTCGCCTTGACCACCGTGTTGCCGATGGAGACCTGTCCGTCGCCGGCCAGGGCGACCTTGCCGTTCTTCCTCACGCACAGAATGGTGGTGCCCCGCCAGCCGGGAAAGGCGCGCTCTTCGCTCATGAACGGCTCCTCTTGGGTCATGCCTGATCGAGGGGCAGACTTGGGCCGGATCGGCGCGGGGCGCAAGTCCGGCCCCTGAAAGTCCAAGCCCCGGCGCGGGGGCCGGGGCTTGATCCGTCTAGCGGCGTCCGCGGCGGGACGATCCGAACATGTCGTCGTCCAGCACGAACAGGCGCGGGTCCAGCCGTCCGTCTGTGCGGATGTGGCTGAGCGTGACCTGGGTGACCTGGCCGTAGCCGTCGATGGCGTACCAGCCCTCCAGCCGCATGTCGGACGGCGCGGCGTCGGGGTCGTCATCGGCGATCACCAGCGTCACCCGGCCTTCGGCCTCGCCGTCGGGATCCTCGGCGGTCACGTAGAGCGCGCCGTCATAGCGGCCCACCTCGGTGATCGCGCCCGACCCGGTGAGTTCGTCGGAGGAGGACAGCAGCCAGCGCAGCGGCGTGGAGCGGATGGGCGCGCGGTCCACCGTCTCCAGATCGCTGTCGGCGATGGCCACGGTCGCGCCGTCCGCCACCATGAGGATGGGGCTGGGATCATCATAGTCGAAACGCAGGCGCCCCGGCCGGGACAGGGCGAAATCGCCCTCGGCCACGCGGCCGTCGGGACCGACCTGCCGGAAGCGGGCGCTCATCACGCTCAGGGATTCGAAAAACTGCCCGGCGCGGGCGATCTCCTGCTCGGCGCTGCGGCCGGTGGCGGTCTCCAGCACCTGCGGGACTTCCGGGCTCTCGCCCTCGTCGGCGAAGGGCTCGCCCACGCGCTCGCCCGGCTGGACCATGTCCGGCTCGGGCAGGGGCTCGGCCTCCTCGTCCTGCGCGGCGGCGAGGACGGCGGTGTCCGCCGCGATGAAGGCCGTGTCAGCGCTCGCCGCGGCGAGAGCGGCGGGGCTGGCGGACTGGAACAGGGCCGCCAGGGCAGAGGTGATGAAGGCGGTCAGGTTCATGCTCGTTTTCCTTTCGGCGCATCTGGCCAAGGTGTTCTGATTAAACGCCGAATGGGGCCTGAGAATGTCCGGTGCGTTCATCCGCCGCTCATCGGCGGCGTGGCCGGGAGCGCGGGCGCACGCTATCTTGAACGCCATGGCCCGCCAACCCGCTCACGAGACCTGGCCCGCCGACGCCCATGGCCGCGCGGCCGACGGCGAGCCCGAGCCTTTGGCGGACATGGTGTTCGACGCGCGCATCCGGCCCAACCGCTCGCTGGGCAGCGCGGGCTTCCTCATCCTGATGGGCGTGCTGATCGCGGTCAGCTTCACCGCCGGAATCGCCTTCGTCTCGGTGGGGGCGTGGCCGGTCTTCGGGTATTTCGGGCTGGACGTGATCCTGGTCTGGCTGCTGTTCCGGCTCAGCTATCGCGACGGGCGCAGGCTGGAGATCGTGCGCGTTACCCCCACCGACATCCACATCGCCCGGCGCTGGCCCAATGGCTGGGAGACCCGCTACCGCATGCCGTCCGCCTGGACGAAGGTGGAGCTGCGCGCCGCAGGCAAACCCGAGGTCCAGACCCGGCTGACGGCCATGGGCAAGGCGCTGCATGTGGGCGCGATGCTGTCGCCGAAAGAGCGTGAAAGCCTGGCCGCCGCCCTCGAGGACGCGCTGGTCCGGGCGAAGGCGCTGCGCGGCCCGCAAGAAACGGGTGGCGAACCCTCCCCGGCCTGATCATTCTGCCCCCATGCTCAGCGACACCCTCCCCCTGCCCGACGCCCCCGCCGACCTCAATGAGAGGGCGCGGGACTATCCGCGGATCATCGCCGCGCTGGCCCATCTGGACGCGAACTGGCGCGACCAGCCCGATCTGGCCGAGCTGGCCGGGGCGGCGGGCCTGTCGCCCCATCATTTCCAGCGCGTCTTCACCCGCTGGACCGGGGCGAGCCCCAAGCGGATGCTCTCCGCCCTCACCCACGCCACCGCGCGCCGTCTACTGACCGACGGGGCGAGCGTGCTGGACGCGGCCTACGAGACCGGCCTGTCCGGCCCCTCGCGCCTGCATGACGTGTTCATCGCCGAAGAGGCCGTCACACCGGGCGAGGCCAAGCGGGCGGGCGAGGGCCTGTCCTTCACCTGGGGCGCGGCGCCGACCCCGTTCGGGACCGGGGTGCTGCTGGTCGCGCCGCGGGGCCTGTCCGCGCTGGCCTTCGTCGACGGGGACGGGGTGGACGCGGCCTTCGACGATCTGGCCGCCCGCTATCCCGCAGCGAGCTTCGCCCGCGACGACGCTGAGGCCGCGCGCTGGTCGGACCGGGTGTTCGCGCCCTCGCGCGATGACGGCCCCCTGCCGCTGGCGCTGTACGGCACGCCCTGGCGGCGGCAGGTCTGGCGGGCGCTGCTGGCCATCCCGCCGGGCCGCACGGTCAGCTATCGCGACATCGCGGCCCGGGTCTGCACCCCGAAGGCCAGCCGCGCGGTCGGCGCGGCGGTGGGGGCGAACCCGATCAGCTGGCTGATCCCCTGCCACCGGGTGCTGTCCAGCGACGGTCGGCTGACCGGCTATCACTGGGGCGTGGAGCGTAAGCGCGCCATGCTCGCCTACGAGGCCGCGAGGCGCTAAACAGGGCCCATGGTCCAGACCTCCATACAGATCATCGCCGCCTGCGTGCTCGTCTTCATCGCCGCCTGCCTCGTCCACTGGCGGCTGGCCGTCGCGCGCCTGAAGACGGACGCCAAGGCCGAGTACGCCGACCGGCAGGCCCACAAGCCGCGCACGATCACGGGCGTGGACGAGGCCACCTTCGCCACGCTCTACGTGCGCAGCTTCCAGCCGCGTTGGGCGCCTTATGCCGCGCTTGCCGCGGTCGCGGCGCTGGTCCTCAGCCCCGTGGCGATGGTGGCCGTCCCTGCCCTGTACGACATGATCTGGCGCGCGGGCGGATCGCCCGACTGGGCCGGGCGGGGTGGATACGTGTTCATGTTCTCGCTGTTCTTCGGCATGGTCGCGGTCTGGGCGGGCGCCGCCGCCACGGTGGCCCGCTTCGCCCATCAGCGCGCGCCCGAGCCCTGGTCCTACGCCCTGGCCGCCGCCCGCGGCGAACCCATCCCCGAAGAGACCGGCTATCGCCGCCGCCCCAAATGGGCCCGCCGCGCCCGGCCCGATCCCAAGGACCGGCCCGAGGAGGCGTGAGGGTCAGGCCTGGGCCGTCACCGGATCGATGATGCGCGGGATCTCGGTGATCCGCGTCGCGGGAAAGCCGCTCAACTCGGCATGGCGCCGGATGGCGGCCTCGTCCTCGGCCAGATAGATGCAGAAGGTCTTGTCCCCGGCCACATAGCTGTGCTGCCACTGGACCGACGGTCCGATCTCGGCCAGCGCCTTGTTGGACGTCTCCGCCGCCTCGCGCAGACCTTCGGCCGGCGTCGCGCCGATGCCGGGAAGCTCGCGTTCGATGAGATAGCGTTTCAGACGGGCCATGGGGACAGATTACGCCTCGGGCATGACAGGCGCCCGCAGCGAGAATCCCCGGTGGAATTTCCGGCGCGAAGCGGTCCCGAGGCGCGCAGGCCGTCCGTGCCCGGTCAAGGCGGTCGGGGGACAGACGCAATCTTATCCACCCCCGCTTGGCGCGCCCGTATCATGCTCGGCGTCGATCCGATGGAAGGGCGTGTTCGCGGCAGGCTCTCACGACGGATCGGCGCGGGGGATGGCCTCCCGCTCCGGGTGTCCCGCCCATGCGCGCGGGTTCACTGCTTCAGATGAAGCTCAATGGAGACACGGGCCGGACCAGACCTCGCGTGCGGACGGCCCTTCCAGGCCACTGAACGCACCACCCGAAGACCCTGTCAGGCCCGAACGGGCCGTCCGCACCCCTTCCATCCCTCCGCGGGGAAACCCGGCGGAGATGTTGGCGTGCCTGTTAGATATGCAGTGTATAAATAAGCCCAGACGCAACTAGATAATGTCGAAAGCTTAAAATAAAGACTCAATAAATTATGAAAAGATAAAAATTAAGCCAACAGAAAATGACACGGAAGATGCTACCAGTATCGCATAGCTAGCATAAAAAGGGTAGTCGCCCCATTTATAATTTTTATCGATTTTCTCCAACTTTTTCCGAGTTTCATTTAAAGAGGTCGCGCCATAATGATATATATGAGCCACATTGTATTCGTCTCTCACGGTTCCAAGATAATTCAGCAGAATAATTATCCCTAACCCCGTTAAGGACGCGCCGACAGCGCACAAAAACACCATCACGCTGAGCATTATCCCAAGTGCACCTTCCGGTCCTTGGGAGAGGGCGGCCACTCCGGCTATGGCTAACGAGCCGTGACCGAGCATCAATGTTTTAATTCCAAAATCGGATACTGCATTCCAGCGGAGGCCCGAATCTGACCCAAGTTGACCAAATGCCTTCAGCTCGCTGGCGCGGCGCTTCTGTCTTGCTGGGAAAAAGTCGCCCTTATAACTTGCATGGCCATATTCAGCCAGAAATAGATCTTGAGCGGAGGGTTTAATGCCGCCCTGAATATTTCCATTAAGTAAATCTTTTTCCGTTCTAAGTCTTAATTCAATAAGTAATATGTCCGAGTGAATTTCATAACCTTCGTCATACTTTTTAAAAGCGGCCTCCCAGCTATTTTTTACAAATTGCTGTAAAGGCCCACTCGGGATTGGATCTTCGCCGCCGTCGTTCTCGGTGACCTCTGGGTCCATACCCTAAACATCCACCTCCGCTTCCAGCGCGAATTCCTGGATGAAGTCGCGGCGGGGCTCGACCACGTCGCCCATGAGCTTGGAGAAAAGCTCGTCGGCGGTGTCGGCCTCCTGCACGGAGACGCGCAGCAGGGAGCGGGCTTCGGGGTCCAGCGTGGTCTCCCACAGCTGTTCGGGGTTCATCTCGCCCAGACCCTTGTAGCGCTGGATCTTCATGCCCTTGGCCCCGGCCTTGGTGACCGCCTGCAGCAGCGACCACGGCCCGTGGATCACCGTCTCCTCGGACTTGCGCGAGAAGACCGCCGCGCCGTCATAATCGCGCGCGATGGGGGCGGCGCGTTCGGACAGGCGCTTGGCGTCGGGGCTGGCGAGGACCTTCTCGTCCAGGATCACGGTCTCGGTCACGCCGCGGACTTCGCGCTTGAGCACCAGCGCGCCTTCAGGCGCGACGGTGGCCATCCAGCCGTCCTCGCCCTCGTCGGCGGAGCGGTTCAGGCGCGCGGCCACGTCGTCGGCCTGCTCCTGGGTGGGCTCGGGGTGCAGCGCGGCGGACAGGGCGGCGGCCTCCAGCGCGAAGGCGGGCGCGCGGGCGGTCAGGCGGCCCAGCGCCAGCACCACCGAGCGCGCCTGCTTGACCCGCTCGGCCAGGTCCGCCCCGGCCAGGATCTCGCCATTGGCCATCGACAGGCTGGCGTCGCTGGAGCCCTCCTCGATGAGCGAAGCGTCCATCTCGGCCTGATCGGCCATGTAGCGTTCGGACTTGCCGCGGGTGACCTTGTAGAGCGGCGGCTGGGCGATGTAGAGGTGCCCGCGATCGATCAGCTCGGGCATCTGCCGGTAGAAGAAGGTCAGCAGCAGGGTGCGGATGTGCGCGCCGTCCACGTCGGCGTCGGTCATGATGATGACCTTGTGGTAGCGCAGCTTGTCGTAATTGATCTGGTCGCGCCCGATGCCGGTGCCGAGCGCGGTGATCAGCGTGCCGACCTGGTCCGAGCTCAGCATCCTGTCGAAGCGCGCGCGCTCCACGTTCAGGATCTTCCCGCGCAGGGGCAGGACGGCCTGGTTCTCGCGGTGGCGGCCCTGCTTGGCCGAGCCGCCCGCCGAGTCGCCCTCCACGATGAACAGCTCGGATTTCGCCGGGTCCTTCTCCTGACAGTCGGCGAGCTTGCCGGGCAGGGAGGTGATGTCCAGCGCGCTCTTGCGGCGGGTCAGCTCGCGCGCCTTGCGCGCGGCCTCCCGCGCGGCGGCCGCCTCGGCGATCTTGCCCACGATGGCCTTGGCCTCGGCGGGATGCTCCTCGAACCACTCGTTGAGCTGTTCGAACACCGCGCCTTCCACGGCTGGGCGGACCTCGGAGCTGACCAGCTTGTCCTTGGTCTGGGAGGAGAATTTCGGATCAGGCACCTTGACCGACAGCACGCAGGTCAGGCCCTCGCGCGCGTCGTCGCCGGTGATGGAGACCTTGGATTTGGCCGCGATGCCCGAGCTGGCCGCGTAATTGTTGATCAGCCGGGTCAGCGCCCCGCGGAAACCGGCCAGGTGGGTGCCGCCGTCGCGCTGGGGGATGGTGTTGGTGAAGCACAGCACGTTTTCGTGGTAGCTGTCGTTCCACTGCAGCGCGGCCTCGACGGTCACCCCGTCGCGCTCGCCCATGATCATGACCGGCTCGGGGAAGAGCGGGTGCTTGGCGCGGTCGAGATGCTTGACAAAGGCCGCCGTGCCGCCCTCGAACTGCATGGTCTCCTCGAACACCTCCGCCTCGCGCTCGTCGCGCAGGACGATGCGGACGCCCGAATTGAGGAAGGCCAGCTCGCGCAGCCGGTGGTGCAGGCGCGACCGGTCGAACACGATTTCAGAGAAGGTCTGGTCGGACGGCAGGAAGCGCACCTGGGTGCCCTTCTTGCCCTCGGGCGCGGGGCCGACCTCGCGCAGGTCCTGCCCGTTCTCCGGCTCGCCATGGCGGAAGCGCATCGTGTGCTCGCGGCCATTGCGCCAGATCGTCAGCTCCAGCCATTCCGACAGCGCGTTGACCACCGACACGCCCACGCCGTGCAGACCGCCCGAGACCTTGTAGGAGTTCTGGTCGAACTTACCGCCCGCATGCAGCTGGGTCATGATGACCTGGGCGGCGGACATGCCCTCGCCCTCGTGCATGGCGGTGGGGATGCCGCGCCCGTCATCGGTCACGCTGGCCGAGCCGTCCGCGTGCAAGACCACGGCGATCTCGTTGCAGTGGCCGGCCAGCGCCTCGTCGATGGCGTTGTCGACCACCTCATAGACCATGTGATGCAGGCCCGAGCCGTCATCGGTGTCGCCGATATACATGCCGGGGCGCTTGCGCACGGCGTCCAGCCCTTTGAGGACCTTGATGGACTCCGCGCCGTATTCCTGATTCGGGTTCTCTGACATGGGTATGTTTTAGCCCGTTCCGCGCCCGAACGCCAATTCCGCGGACATGCGCAAGTGACTGGAAACGATCAGCTTTCCAGCCGCGCCGTCCCGTTCTCCACCGCCACGGTCTGCGCGCGGGCGCCGAAGGCGGAAAACAGCGCGGATTCCACCCCCGTCAGCCAGGCCTGCGCGCCCATGGCGAGGATGGCGTCGGCGAGGCCTTCGCGGCGGGCGGCGTCCAGATGGGCGCAGGCTTCGTCGAAGATCAGGACCGGGGCCGATCCCTTCACCTTGGCCAGGGCCGCGCCCTGGGCCAGCGCCAGACCCAGCACCAGCGCCTTCTGCTCGCCGGTCGAGCAGTCGGACGCCGGCTGGTCCTTGCCCCGATGGCGGGCGGTCAGCTCGGTGCGGTGCGGTCCGGTCAGCGCCCGGCCCGCCGCGGCGTCCCGGCGCCGGGCGCTCTCCAGCGCCGACAGGAAACGATCCTCGGCCTCCAGCGCAGGCAGGCCGTCGGCCAGATCCGCCTCCACCAACCCCTCCAGCGCCAGATCGGCCTTGGGGAAGGCGGTCTCGGGCCGGTCGTCGATCTCCGCCTGCAGCCTGACCAGCGCGTCCAGCCGGGCGGCGGCCATGGCCACGCCCGACGCGGCGATCTCGCGTTCGAGCGCGTCCAGCCAGGCCGGGTCGGGTCGCTGGCCGTCCTCCATCCGGTCGAGCAGGCGCTGGCGCTCGCGCAGGGCCTTGTCATAGCGGATGGCGGTCTGGGCGTGGGCGGGATCGCCCGCCAGCACCAGCCGGTCGAAAAAACGCATCCGGTCCGCCCGCGCCCCGGCCCACAGCCGGTCCTCGCGCGGGGTCAGCCACAACAGGGGCAGGATGCGGGCCAGCTCGGTCTGGGTGGCCGCCGCGCCCTCCAGCCTCGTGCGCCGCCGGGCGGGCTCGGCGGGGTCCGCGCCGGTGGCCAGCGTGACGGGACCTTCGCGGGTCTCCGCCTCGGCGTGGACGGCCCACAGCGGCGCGGGGCCCTCATCGGTCTTGCGGCGCACCGCGTCCGCCCCCGCCGCGCGCAGGCCCCGGCCCGGTCCGAGAAAGGACACGGCCTCGACCAGGTTGGTCTTGCCCGCACCGTTGGGGCCGACCAGGCAGACCGGGCGCGGATCGACCCTCAGATCGAGAAAGGCGTAATTGCGGAAATCGGTCAGCCTCAGACGCGTCACGGCCGCGCGTGGGGGCGCGGCCGTGGCTGAGGATGGCGATGAAGGCCGTCCGCTCACACCCGCAGCGGCATCAGGACGTATTCAGCGTCCGGGTCGCCGGAATCGGTCACGCGGGTGGGCGAGGCCGCGTCGGCGAACTCGAACACCGCCTCGTCGCCGACGATCTGGCCGGCCACGTCCAGCAGGTAGCGCGCGTTGAAGCCGATGGCGATCTCGTCCGAGCCGTAATCGGCCGACAGCTCCTCGCTCGCCGTGCCGCTCTCGGGGTTGTTGACCGCCAGCGTCAGGGCGGAGTCGCTGACCGTGAGCTTCACCGAGCGGGACTTCTCCTGGGAGATGGTCGCGACCCGGTCCACGGCCTGGGCGAAGGGGGCGCGGTCGACCTTCATGATCTTGTCGTTGCCGCGCGGGATCACCCGCTCATAGTCGGGGAAGGTGCCGTCGATGAGTTTCGAGGTCAGCACCGCCGCGCCCAGACGGAAGCGGATCTTGCCCTCGGAGACGGACATCTCGATGTCGTCGTCCAGATCCTCGAGCAGACGCCGCAGCTCCTGGATCGGCTTGCGCGGAATGATGACCGCGGGCATCGCGCCCGCGCCGTCGGGCAGATCGGCCTCGGCCAGCGCCAGACGGTGGCCGTCCGTGGCGACCGCGCGCAGGGTCTTGCGGCCGTCGCGCTCGGCGGCGTGCATGTGGATGCCGTTCAGATAATAGCGCGTCTCCTCGGTGGAGATCGCGAAGCGGGTCTTGTCGATCAGCCGCGCCAGCGCGTCCGCCGCGATGGAGAAGCCCACCGCCAGATCCTCGGTCGGCATGACGGGGAAGTCGCCGGGCGGCAGGGAGGGCAGGGAGAATTTCGACCGGCCCGCGCTGAGCGAGAGCCGGGGATCGTCCCCGCCGATCTGCAGGGTCACGTCCGCGCCTTCGGGCAGCTTGCGGGCGATCTCGTAGAGCGTGTGGGCGGGGGCGGTGGCGATGCCCTCGCGCTCCACCCGGGCCTCGGCCTCCTCCACGATCTCCATGTCCAGATCGGTGGCGGTCAGGCGGACATGGCTGCCGCTGGCGCTGATCAGGACGTTGGACAGGATCGGGATGGTGTTGCGCCGCTCGACAACCGCCTGGACGTGGCCGAGGGCCTTCAGGAGCACCGCGCGCTCTATGGTGAGCTTCATCGCTGTCGCCTCTGGCTGGGGGGCGAATCAAACCGTGTGAATCGCCGTCAATTGCGGGTGCGCACCATAGACCAAAAGAAACGGCCGCAAGAAGGGGTCTCTTGCGGCCTTTTCCCATTCTGATGAGACGTCAGCCCCTCAGCCGCCGCTTGACCGCCTCGACATCGTCCGCCAGCGCCGCGTCGGCGGGCAGCTGGTCGGTGATCTTGCGCACCGCGTGGATGACCGTGGAGTGGTCCCGGCCTCCGAAACGGCGGCCGATGTCGGGCAGCGAGCGGGTGGTCAGGGACTTGGCCAGATACATCGCGATGTGCCGGGGTCGGACCACGGCCTGGCTGCGGCGCTTGGAGACCAGATCGTCCACCGAGATGGAGAAATAGGCCGACACCGCCTTCTGGATGTCGTCCACGGTCACCCGGCGTTCCGACTTCACGGGCAGCTCGCCGAGCACCTCCTCGACGGTCTCCATGGTCACGGGCAGGTTCATGTAGGCGGTCCGCACGATGACGTTGTTCAGCACGCCCTCGAGCTCGCGCGCCGAAGTGGTCACCCGCGCGGCCAGGAAGTCGCGCACGGTCTCGGGCACTTCAAGGTCCGGGCAGTGGGTGCGCGCCTGGGCGATCTTGCAGTCCACGATCTTGCGGCGCAGGTCCAGATCCGGGCCGTGCAGCGGGCAGGCGAAGCCCCCGCGCAGAACCGAGCGCAGGCGCTCGTCGGCGATGCCCAGATCCTTGGGCGCGCAGTGGCTGGCCAGCACGACCTGCTTGTTGTCGTTCACCAGCGCCAGGATGGTGTGCAGGAATTCGTGCTCGGTCGCGGTCTTGCCCGCGATGAAGTGCACGTCGTCGATCAGCAGCATGTCCGCGGCGCGCACCTGGTCCTTGAAGGGCTGCACGTCGCGGGCCCGCAGCGCGGACTGGAAGCCGTTCAGGAATTCCTCGGCGGTCAGATACAGCGCCTTGCGCCCGCTCTCGCCGATGGAGACCGCGTGAGCGATGGCCGCCAGCAGGTGGGTTTTGCCCACGCCGTAGCCGCCATGGAAGAAGACCGGGTTGAAGGGCGGGGCGGAGGCGCCCGCGATGGCCTTGGCCGCGGTGGACGCCATCGCGTTCGCCGAGCCCACCATGAAGGTGTTGAAGGTGAAGCGCGCGTCGGCCCGGGCCGTGCGGATGGCGCGGTCGCCCGTGATGGCCTCGGGCGAGGCCGAGCCGCTCAGGGTCCGGGCGCGCGGCGCGGCCTCGGCCATGACTCTGGGGGCGGGCGCGGCGGCGCGGGCGGTTTCCGAGCAGATGACCACGTCGCGCGGCTCGGAATCGAAGGCCGTCCACAGCGCGCGCAGACGCGCGCCCAGATTGTCCTCGGTCCATGCGCGGCCGAACTCGGTGGGGCAGATCACGCGGATGCGCCCCGCCTCGTCCTCGGCCACCCGCAGGCGGGCGATCTCGGAGACGTAGATCACGTCGCCATACTCCTGGCGGAGACGGGCGCGGACGTCGCGCCAGATGCCTGAAATGGTCGGCGCGTCAGCCATGTGCACAGGTCCGCGAGCCGCGTTGAGCGAAGAATTGTTCAGCCCCATTGGTCCCCAACCTTGCCTCTCTCAGCCGCGGTGGTCCGCGGTCAACTCTTTGAATTCCGGGCGCAAATCTCCCGCCGTCGCGAAAGCGTGCG
This sequence comes from Glycocaulis profundi, assembly GCA_007050995.1. Taxonomy (GTDB): domain Bacteria; phylum Pseudomonadota; class Alphaproteobacteria; order Caulobacterales; family Maricaulaceae; genus Glycocaulis; species Glycocaulis profundi. The sequence goes on from VJOU01000008.1 coordinate 91,481, forward strand.
CTTTCGCTCCGTCCCCCGCTTCGGTCCGTGTGGAGAGGACTTGCGTCTGAGGCCCTAGGTTAGCCGGGCGGGGGATCGAATCAACTTCATTAACCCCCCTGATTCGCCGATTCACAGCTTGACAGCCGGATTCCCCTGACAGGCCGTAGCCTTGCGCGCTGAACTTTTTTTCAGCCCGTTTCGACGTTCTCAAGGCGTTCGATTTCGACCGCATCCGCACAATCTGAGATGTCCCGTTCCGGCACGGGCGGGACATTCGTGCGGGCCTGCGCAGGCAGGCGTGCAGACCTTGGACGGACTCCGGAATCCGGACGTGAAAAAACGCCCGCGGCGGAGGCCGCGGACGTCTTTAGATTCATCCGGTTAAGGACGGTTTGTCGTCAGGCCGTCATCGCTTTGACGCGGGCGGCGAGGCGCGAGACCTTGCGCGAGCCCGTGTTCTTGTGGACGACGCCCTTGGAGACGGCCCGCATCATTTCGGACTCGGCCGCGCGCAGGGCTTCCTGGGCCTTGGGCTGGTCGCCGGCGGCGACGGCCAGCTCGACCTTCTTGACGAAGGTGCGCATGCGCGAGCGGCGGGTCTTGTTGATGGCGGTGCGGCGCGCGATCTTGCGCACCATCTTTTTCGCCGAGGTCGTATTGGCCATGGAGGCTCCGCAAAAACACGTGTTGGCGTCGGCGCGCGCCCAAGCAGCGGGCTCGCGAAATATCATGAGGCGCGGCGTATAGCTCCACCCCGCGCGGGCGTCAACTGCGATGGCTGACTCAGAAGGGCTCTAGCGGTGCTTGAAATGCGCCGCCCGCTTGGCCGCGAACGCGGCCATGCCCTCGGCCTGGTCCTCGGTGGCGAACTGGGAGTGGAAGACCCGCCGCTCGAACCGGATGCCCTCGGTCAGGCCCATCTCATAGGCCATGTTGATGGTCTCCTTGGTCATCATGGCGATGGGCAGGGATTTCGAGGCGATGGCCCCGGCGGCTTCCATCGCCACGTCCATCAGATCGTCCACGGGCACGATGCGGCTGACCAGCCCGGCGCGCTCGGCCTCGTCGGCGGTCATCATCCGGCCCGTCAGGCACAGGTCCATGGCCTTGGCCTTGCCCACCGCGCGGGGAAGGCGCTGGGTGCCGCCCGCGCCGGGCATGACGCCCAGATTGATTTCCGGCTGGCCGAACTTGGCGTTCTCGGCGGCGATGATGAAGTCGCACATCATCGCGATCTCGCAGCCGCCGCCCAGGGCATAGCCCGCCACCGCGGCGATGATCGGCTTGCGGAAGCGCGCCACGGACTCCCAGGTCTTCTCGAACGGATCGTTCAGATAGAGCCCGACGAAGTCCTTGTCCTGCAGCTCCTTGATGTCGGCGCCGGCCGCGAAGGCCTTCGCCGAGCCGGTCAGGACCACGCAGCCGATGGCATCGTCCGCCTCGAAGGCCGCCAGCGCGCCGGCAAGCTCGGTGGTCAGCTCGTCGGAGAGCGCGTTGAGCGCCTTGGGGCGGTCCAGGGTGATGACGCCCACCCGGCCGTCGGTCTTGGTCTGGATCGTCTTGTAGGCCATCGGGCCCTCCCGCTTTCTGCGCGCCATTGGCATCGGCGCGACGGTGCAGATTCAGCGGCGGTGAATACATCAAGCCCGCGCCGGGGTCGACACCCGGCGCGGGCTCATCATGCAGTCCGGGTATGCGTCTATTGGCGGACGGCCTCGAAGCCTTCGGCCTCCAGCATGGCGATCACGCTGTCGTCTCCAACCAGATGGCCCGCGCCGACGGCCACGAAATGCGTGCCGCCTTCGGCGATCATGGCCTGGATGTCGGGGATCCAGGCGCGGTTGCGGTTGACGATGATGGCGTCATAGACCTCGGGCGCCTCGTCGCGCATGTCCGAGTTGATCGCCGCGTCCAGCGCGCTCAGATCGCCGGTGGCCCAGCCCTCGACCATCGTTTCGAGCTGGGCGGGCAGCTCGGCCATGTCGCGCAGGCCCTGGGCCAGCATCTCCACCTGCACGTCTTCAGGCAGGTCGGCGAAGAAGCCCAGCTGCTGCTCGGGGGTCTCGAAATAACGGAAATCCTTGCCCGCGGCCCGGGCCTCGGCGTTCAGCACCGCTTCCACGCCCGCGGTGGGGTCGAAGCCCAGCTGCTGGATCTGGCTCACCGCCAGCATGAGACCGGCCAGCCAGGGGCGCATGGGCTCCAGCGCGGCGGGCGAGGCGCCAACGGTGGGCGCGACTTCGGCCAGCAGGGCGTTGGTCTCGTCATCGAGCAGCGAGGACAGCGTCACGCCCTGCGGGTTCAGACCCAGGCGCGGGATGAGCGCGCCCATCTCCTGCTGGGCTTCGGGGCTGTGCGCATCGACCTCGAACCAGACGGTGTCCGCGTCCGTCATCGCTTCGGTCACCGCATCGGTGCGCCAGTCCAGCTCGGGCGGCAGCAGGTGGAAGGTGCCGAACAGCCAGACGGTCGCACCGTCCTGCTCGACCTTCCACAAAGCCGGGTCGGCTTGAATCGCGGCATAGTCCTGGGCGTGGGCCTGCCCGGAGGGCGCCATGACGGGCGCGGCCAGGAAGGCGACCGCGAGCATCGCGGCGGAGGCGGCGAGTTTCTTCAGCATGGCAGTCAGTGTCCTTGTCTGCGCCGCCCGGCGGGCGGCGGTGTCGGCGTCATCGGATCAGGCGGCCGCGCCGCCCAAGGTGTCAATGTCGCTTTACATAAACGCGCTGGGCCGAGGCGTCAAGCGAGCTTTACAAAACTTCCTCCTCACCGCTGGCAGCCGGGGCAGTGGAAGCTGGACCGCGCCTGCTGGACGGTTCGGATCACCGTTCCGCCGCAGTCCGGCGTCCGGCACGCCTCCCCCTCGCGGCCATAGACGTCGAACCGGTGCTGGAAATAACCCATCGCCCCGTCCGCGCCCGCATAGTCGCGCAAGGTCGAGCCCCCTGCTTCGATGGCCTCGGCGATCACCGCGCGGACCGCGTGGGCCAGCCGCTCGGCCCGCGCGCCGGGAATGGTGGCCGCGATCCGTTTCGGGCTGATCCGCGCCCGCCACAGCGCCTCGCAGACATAGATGTTGCCCAGCCCGGCGACGACCTTCTGGTCGAGCAGCGCGGCCTTGATCGAGCTGCGCCGGCCCTTCAGCGCCGCGTCCAGATGCGCGCCGGAGAACGCGTTCGAGCCCGGCTCAGGGCCGAGGCTGGCCAGGAAGGGCTGGGCGTCCTCGGCCTCGGTGGGGAAGAGCGTCATGAAGCCGAACCGGCGCGGATCGTTGTAGGTGACGGTGGCGCCGCCCTCCATCTCGAACACGGCGTGGTCGTGGGCCGGATTGGCGGCGGGGGCATAGACGAAATCGCCCGGCTGGCGGGACAGGTCGTCAGCCTCGATGGAGAACCGCCCGCTCATCCCCAGATGCATCAGCAGGGTCTCGCCAGAGCCCAGCCGCGCCAGCAGATATTTCGCCCGCCGGTCCAGCCGTTCCACCCGCGTGCCCGACAGGCGCTCGGCGAAACGCTCGGGAAAGGGAAAGCGCAGATCGGCCCGGTTGGCGCGGGCGGCCAGAATGCGGCGACCCTCCATGGCGGGGGTCAGCCCGCGGCGCACGGTCTCGACTTCAGGCAGCTCAGGCATGACGGCTCCGGCGGGGCGGGAGGCTGGGCGTGAGACGGTGAGATAAGCCATCCCGCCGCCCCGCGCGAGGGGTTCGCGAACCGGCCGAGGCGCTGATACGTTATTCATGCATCGCGAGGGAGCGTTCTCCTGCGCGCACCTGAAAGGCCCGCCCATGATGATCCGCCCGTCCGCGCTCGCCATCGCCGCTTCGCTCCTCGCTCTGTCCGCCTGCGGGCCTGACGACGCGGACGCGCCGGTGGAAGTTCGCGGCGAGCTGGCTTTCGAGGCCGACGGGCTGGACACGGACGTGTTCGCGGTGGTCGAGCTGGCCGACGCCTCCGACCCCGAGGCGCCCCAGGCCGGGTTCGCCCGGATCGAGATCGCGGGCGCGGACAGCCCCGTCGCCTTCTCCTTCCAGGCCGACCCCGCGCAGATCGACCCCGACGCGTCCTACGCGGTGACCGCGGCGGCCTTTTCAGGCAGCGAGCCGGTGCTGCTGAGCGATCCCGTGCCCGTGGACGTCTCTCAACGCCCCATCGAGGCGGGCACGGTCGCGCTCGCGCCCCTCATCATAGAAGACGGGCTGGAGGGCGGCGGGCAGGAAGGCCCCGCCGACGCCGTCTATCAGTGCGGCGACATCCCCGTGATCGTGGAGTTTGACGGGCAGGGCGGCGCCACCCTGTATCATGCCGAGGACGAATTCGCCCTGAGGCGCACTGAAGAGAGCGGGGCGCGGTACGCGCTGGAAGACGACCCCTCCACCTTCCTTGAAGACCGCGGCGGCGAGGCCGTCATCGAGGTCGGCGGCGAGTCCCTGGGCCAGTGCCTGCGCTTCTTCTGAGAGGGCCGCTGAGCGGCGTGCAGTCAAATCGCCGCGCCCGGCGCCGCGCCGCTTCCAGCCCGGCGCGCGCGCGTCTATGGTCCGCGCCATGACCGGCACACGCTCCGATACCCGCCCAGAATCCCGCTTCGAGACGACCTCCTTCGGTTTCCGCGAGGTGGCCCGCGAAGACAAGCAGGGGCTTGTGCGCGACGTGTTCGACCGCTCCGCGCGGCGCTACGACCTGATGAACGATCTGATGAGCCTCGGCATCCACCGGGTCTGGAAAGACATCGTCATCACCCGCGCCAGTCCCCGGCCCGGAGAGCGTCTGATCGACGTGGCGGGCGGCACGGGCGATCTGGCCCGCGCCTTCCTCGACCGGGCGAAGACGCGCAGCCCCCGCGGGGGCGGCGCGCCCGCCGAAGCGGTCGTGGCCGACATCAACTATGAGATGATGCGCGCGGGCCGCAGACGCGGCGAGGCTCAGGGGCTGGACTGGGTGTGCGCGAACGCCGAACACCTGCCGTTCGCCGACGCCAGCGCGGACTGCGTCATCATCGGGTTCGGCATCCGCAACGTCACCGACCGCGCCGCGGCCCTGTCGGAGATGCGCCGGGTGCTCAAGCCGGGCGGGCGTTTCCTGTGCCTGGAGTTCTCCCGTCCCGTGAACCGGGCCATCGGGCGCGTCTATGACGCGTGGAGCTTCAACGCGATCCCCGAGCTGGGCCGCCTGATCGCGAAGGACCGCGACAGCTATCAGTATCTGGTGGAATCCATCCGCCGCTTCCCTCATCAGGAGGCCTTCGCCGCCGAGATGGAGGCCGCGGGCTTTTCGAACGTGAAGGTCCAGAACCTGTCGGGCGGCATCGCCGCGCTGCACACGGGCTGGACGCTGTGAAGGGGGTCGCCATGACCGGCTACGAACGCAGACTCTGGACGGCGCTCGGCGTGGTGGCGGTCCTGTTCGTGTGCGGCGCGGCCGCTTACCAGGCGGGCTATGGCGAAGGCCGTGAGCGCGCGCTCGCCGTCAACGTCTCCGCGCCCTGAATCTGCCAGCCATGTTCAGGACACTCGCCTCCCTCGCCCGACTGGCGCGCGCCGCATGGACGCTGGCGCGCCATGACGCGATCTTTCCGGCCGAATACCAGGCGGCCTTTCCCGCCTCGGCGCGGACGATGGGCCGGCTGGCGCGGCTGATCGCGATCCGGGACCGGGCGAAAAATCCCGGCGAGCGGCTGGCCAACGCGCTGGAAAAGCTCGGCCCCTCCTATGTGAAGTTCGGACAGGTTCTGGCCACCCGCGCGGACGTGATCGGCGCGGATTTCGCCCGCGGCCTCGCCCGCCTGCAGGACAAGATGGCGCCCTTTCCCGACGCGCTGGCGCGCAAAACGCTGGAAGCGGAGCTGGGCGCGCCGGTGGAGGCGCATTTCTCCAGCTTCGGCGGGCCGGTGGCCGCCGCCTCCATCGCCCAGGTCCACCGCGCGACCACGCTGGACGGGCGCGAGGTGGCGGTGAAGATCCTGCGCCCGGACATCGACCGGCGCATCGCCAGGGACATCGACGCCCTGCGGCTCGGCGCGAAGATGGCCGAGGGCCTGTTCCCCACCTCGCGGCGGATGGAGCCCAAGGCCTTCGTGGAGACGGTGGCCCGCTCGCTCACGCTGGAGCTCGACCTGCGGCTGGAGGCGGCGTCCGCCAGCGAGCTGACCGAGGCGGCGGTGGCGGCGGAGAATTTCTTCATCCCCGAGATCGACTGGGTGCGCACCACACGCCGGGTGATGACCTCCCAGTGGATCGACGCGATCCCGCTGAGCGACATGGCCGCCATCGACGCGGCGGGCATCGACAAGGTCAAGCTGGCCGGGGACCTGACCGACGCCTTCCTGACCACCGCGCTGGAACGCGGCGTGTTCCACGCCGACATGCATGCGGGCAATCTGTTCGTGGACAGCGACGGCAAGCTGTGGGCGGTCGATTTCGGCATCATGGGCCGGCTGGAAGCCGCCGAGCGGCGCTATCTGGCCGTCATCCTGCATGGCTTCCTGACCCGCGATTACGACCGCGCCGCCGAGGCGCATTTCGAGGCGGGCTATGTGCCGGGCCTTCATTCGAAGGCCGATTTCGCCAGCGCCCTGCGCGCGGTGGCCGAGCCCATCTTCGGCAAGACCGCCGATCAGGTGCCCATGAGCCGGGTCCTGCTGCAGCTGTTCGAGATCACCGACCTGTTCGACATGCGCCTGCAGCCCCAGCTCATACTGCTGCAGAAGACCATGGTGCAGGCCGAGGGCGTGTGCCGCTCGCTCTCGCCCCAGCACAACATGTGGAAGGCCGCCGCCCCCGCCGTCGAGCGCTTCATGCGCCGCGAGCTGGGACCGGAAGGCATCGCGCGCGACGTGCTGGAAGACCTGGCCCGCCTGCGCGACGCGGTGCGCAACCTGCCCCGGACGCTGGACAATCTCGAAGCCGCCGCCGTCGCGATCCAGACCCGCGAGCTGGAGGGGGACCGCCCCCGCCGCGCCCCCGGCGTGTGGACCGGCATCGCGCTGGTCCTGATCGCCGCCGCGGCGGGCGCTGGGGCGGCGTGGATGGTCGCGGGTTGATTGTAAGCACGTGAGTGCTTATATTGGCGGCCTGGAGGATGCCATGCGCCACGATGACGCGAAGACATTCATGGAGAAGAAGCGCCTTCGCCGGACTGGCAACAGCACGGGCGTGACCCTCACCCGCGGGGCCCTCGACGCTGCCGGTTTCTCCGAGGATGAAGCCGTCACGGTGACCGCCACCCGCGGCAAGGTGGTCATCACTCCGGAGGGCGGCGCTTACGACCGCACCGTCGAAGCGGGCCGGGCTGCGCTTGAGCAGTATCGCTACGCGTTCGAAAAGCTGGGCGAGTGAGCGTCAGGCTGCCCGACTATGACGGCTTCCGTGATGCGGTCGCCCTGATTCTCGAAGACAGCACCGGAACGCGCTTCGCGTATCGCGACGAAGCCCTGATGCAGTCCGCTTTCGCGCGCCCGTCAAATCTGCTGGCCTATGACCCTCAAGCGGACGCCTTTGCCGCAGCGGCCTCGATGGCCTACGGCGTGGGTCGCAATCACGCTCTGGTGGACGGGAACAAGCGGGCGGCCGCAGCCGCGCTGATGATCACCTTGATGCTCAATGGCTGGCGGCTCGACGCCTCTCAGCGCTTGGTCATCGACACCTTCACGGCGCTGGCCGAGGGGGCTCTGGATGAGGCCGGTCTGGCGGAATGGGCGCGGGCCAATGCTGTATCCGACGCGCGGTTCACCCCTTAGCGCCCGGTCTCGACCTGCCCCATATGACCCGCTAGGACTTCGTCCCGTGACAGCGCAAGGAACGCGCCCATGACCGGCAAACGCATTCTCCTCATCATCGGCGGCGGCATCGCGGCCTATAAATCGCTCGAGCTGATCCGCGAGCTCAAGCGGCGCTCGGTCGGCACGCGGGCGATCCTGACCGAGGCGGGCAAGAAGTTCGTCACGCCCATGAGCGTGGCCGCGCTGTCTGGCGAAAAGGTTCATGACGACCTGTTCTCGCTGACCGACGAGGTGGAGATGGGCCATATCGAGCTGTCGCGCTCGGCGGACCTCGTGGTGGTCGCGCCCGCCACCGCAGACCTGATGGCGCGGCACGCCCACGGCATCTGCGACGACCTCGCCACCACCGCCCTGCTCGCCACCGACAAGCCGGTCCTGATGGCGCCCGCCATGAACGTGCGCATGTGGCAGCACCCGGCGACCCAGGCCAATCTGGAGCTCCTCAGATCGCGCGGGGTCAGCTTCGTCGATCCCGATGATGGCGAGATGGCGTGCGGGGAGTTCGGACCCGGACGGCTGGCCGAGCCGGTCCGCATCGCGGACGCGATTGAGGCCGCGCTGACGTGAGGGGCCGCCGCGTCATCGTCACCTCTGGGCCGACCATCGAGCCCATCGACCCGGTGCGCTTCCTGTCCAACCGCTCCTCGGGGCGGCAGGGCCACGCCATCGCGGCCGCCTTCGCCGCATTGGGCGCCGACGTGACGCTGGTCTCCGGCCCCGTGGCCATTCCCGATCCCGAGAGCGTGACGACCATCCATGTGGAGACGGCGCTGGAGATGCTGGAGGCGGTGACCGCCGCCCTGCCCGCGGACGTGTTCGTGGGCGTGGCCGCGGTCGCCGACTGGCGGCCCGCCGAGGCCGCAGCGCAGAAGCTGAAAGGCGAGAAGGCGGCGATGGCCTCCCTGACGCTGACCGAGAACCCCGACATCCTGAAGACCGTGGCCAAGCTGGACCAGGGCCGCCCCGCGCTGGTGATCGGCTTCGCCGCCGAGACCCATGACGTGGAGCGCCACGCCCGGGAGAAGCTGGCGCGCAAAGGCTGCGACTGGATCGTGGCCAATGACGTGTCGGGCGACGCCATGGGCGGGGCTGACAATGCCGCCATGCTGATCGGACCGGACCGCGCCGAGCGCTGGCCGCGCGCGCCCAAGGCGGAGATCGCCCGGCGGCTGGCCGAGGCGGCGGACTTGGCGCTGGCCCGGTCCTGAGGCTAGGCTCCCGGGCGTTGTTTCAAACCTTCCAAGGGAGCCTTGCAATGAAAGCTGTTCTCGCCGCCGCCGGAGCGGCCCTGTTCGCCGCCGGCGCCGCCCAGGCCCAGTGCTACGCCGCTTTCGCCGAGGAGGGCCGCGCGCCTGAACTGGTCGAGGGCTACAGCCTGAGCGAGACCGCCGCCGCGCCGGGCCCCATCGCCCGCCCGCCCGTGCCCGAGGACGCCGCCGCCCTTCTGTGCGAGCGCGAGACGGTCGTGCCCGACGCGAACGACTTCAAGATCCTCCACCACGGCCTGCCGCTCTACATCCAGGACGACGACACGCTCGTGGCGCTGGGGTTCTCCGAGGGTCAGTACACGGTCACCGTGCCGCAAGGGGCCATCAACGATGACGAGCGCGAGGCCATCTTCGACGCGCTGCGCGGCTTCAACGACGGCGAAGCGGAGCTGGCCCGCTGGATGGAAGAGAATCCCGACGCCGCGCCTCAGCGCTGACGCGCCCGACCGAAGCGCGCTATAGCCGGGCCTGGCGATTCATTTTCCAGGCAGGGAGGCGCGCATGGTCGCGGTGAAGGTCAGACGGCTGGCGCATTTTCAGGGGCTCGAACTGCCCCGTTACCAGACCACGGGCTCGGCGGGCATGGACCTGCCCGCCGCCCTGCCCGAGGACGAGCCGGTCACGCTGCGGCACGGGGAATGGCAGCTCATCCCCACCGGACTGGCCATCGCCCTGCCCGAAGACCATGAAGCCCAGATCCGGCCCCGCTCGGGGCTGGCGGCGAAGTTCGGCGTCTCGCTGGTCAACACGCCGGGCACGGTGGACGCGGACTATCGCGGCGAGATCAGGGTCAACGTGATCAATCACGGTCTGGACCCCTTCACCATCCGCCGCGGCGACCGCATCGCCCAGATGGTGATCGCCCCGGTCACCCAGGCGAGGTGGGAGGAGGTCGACGACCTCGAAGCGACCGCCCGCGGCGAGGGCGGGTTCGGCTCCACGGGGCGCTGATCCGGGGCCGTCCTCCTCCCCTTGCGCGCGGACCCCGCAGGGCGTAGACCGGGCCGCCCAATGGCTCCCCCGGTTCGATCCCGGGCCCGCCGGAAGAGAGGCATCCCATGAAGGCGCAAACCCAACGCCAGCTGCGCGCGGGCGAGCTCGTCCGCCGCGCCGTGGCCGACATCATCGCCGAAGGCCATCTGCACGACCCGCATCTGAAGGGCGTGTCGGTGACCATCACCGAGGCGCGCGTGTCGCCCGACCTGCGCCACGCCACCTGCTTCATCGCCGCGCTGGGCCGGGGCGACGTGGACAAGGTCGCCGACGCGCTCAATCACGCCTCGGGCTTCCTGCAGAAGGAGCTGGGCCGTCAGATCGAGATGAAGTTCACGCCGAAACTGCGCTTCACGCCCGATGACAGCTTCGACGCCGCCGCCAAGGTGGACGACGTGCTGGCCCGCCCCTCGGTCCGCCGCGATCTCGATCACGGAGACGACTAGGCATGGGCCGCAGGAAGAAGGGCGAGAAGGTCCACGGCTGGATCATCCTCGACAAGCCCGCCGACATCACCTCCACGCAAGGCGTGGGCAAGGTGCGCTGGCTGTTCAACGCCCAGAAGGCGGGCCATGCGGGCACGCTCGACCCGCTGGCGACCGGCGTGCTGCCCATCGCTCTGGGGGAGGCGACCAAGACCGTGCCCTTCGCCCAGGACGGGGCGAAGACCTATCGCTTCACCATCCGCTGGGGCCAGTCCACCGCCACGCTGGACGCCGAAGGCGACGTGACCGGCGAGAGCGATGTCCGCCCCGCCCGGGAGGCCATCGAGGCGGCGCTGCCGGACTTCACCGGCGAGATCGAGCAGGTCCCGCCCGCCTTTTCCGCCATCAAGGTCGATGGCGAGCGCGCCTATGATCTGGCGCGCGCAGGCGAGACGGTGGAACTCAAGGCCCGGACCATCCGGGTCGATCACCTCAAACTCCTCGACACGCCCAGCCCCGATCTGGCCGTGCTGGAGATGGGCTGCGGCAAGGGCACCTATGTGCGCGCGGTCGCCCGGGATCTGGCCGCCGCGCTGGGCGCGGAAGGCCATGTCGCCGCGCTCAGGCGCACGCGCGTCGGCCCGTTCACGGCGTCCGGCGCGATCACGCTCGATGCCCTCGAAGCGCTGGCCGAAGAGGGCCGCATTCACGAGGCGCTGCAGCCGGTCGAGGCGGCGCTGGCCGATCTGCCCGTGCATGATCTGGCCGGCGACGAGCCCGCCCAGATGCGTCAGGGCCGCGCGGTGATCGCCCTGCCCCGGGCGGTGGAGACCCTGCGCGCGCAGAGGCGGGAACGCGAGATCGCGGGGCGCGACTGCTCGCGCTCGGTGCTGGCCATGGACGAGGGCCGCCCGGTGGCCATCGCCGACCTGCAGGCGGGCAAGCTCGCGCCCTGGCGGGTGTTCAATTTCGACTGACGGGACGGGCCGGGAGCCCGCCCGCGGATTGCGGCCCCGGCTTGCTTTCGCCACGCTTTGCCGTCATAAGCGCGGCCACAACTGACACGACCCTGCTGGACGGCGTCCCGGCAGGGCCGTTATGGCCGACGCCGAGGAGATGAGAATGTCCATCACTGCCGAGCGCAAAGCCGCGCTCATCAAGGAAAACGCCCGGGGCGAAGGCGACACCGGTTCTCCGGAAGTCCAGATCGCCGTTCTGACCGAGCGTATCGCCAACCTCACCGGCCACTTCAAGACCCACAAGAAGGACAACCATTCCCGCCGTGGGCTCCTGAAACTGGTCTCGCAGCGCCGCCGTCTTCTCGATTACCTGGCCAAGATCGACCGTGATCGCTACCAGGCCATCATCGCGAAGCTGGGGCTGCGCCGCTAGGCCTCCCAAGAACGCCGGCCATGATGGCCGGCGTTTTCCATTCAGGCCCCGATAGGCGGGGCCTGTACGCACGCACGAGAGAACATGTTCGATATTCAGAAAGTGACCATCGACTGGGCGGGACGTCCGCTCACCATCGAAACCGGGCGCATGGCGCGCCAAGCCGACGGGGCCGTCCTCGTCACCTACGGCGAGACCACCGTTCTCGCCACCGCCGTCGCGGTGAAGCAGGCCAAGGAAGGCCAGGACTTCTTCCCGCTGACGGTCAACTACCAGGAAAAATACTTCGCGGCCGGCAAGATCCCCGGCGGCTTCTTCAAGCGCGAAGGCCGTCCCACCGAGAAAGAGACGCTGACCTCGCGCCTCATCGACCGGCCGATCCGCCCGCTCTTCCCCAAGGGCTTCAAGAATGAAGTCCAGGTGATGATCACCGTGCTGTCGCACGACATGGAGAACGATCCCGACGTCGTCGGCATGATCGGCGCCTCCGCCGCCCTGGTGCTGTCCGGCGCGCCCTTCCTGGGCCCGATCGGCGCGGCCCGCATCGGCTATATCGACGGCGAATACGTGGTGAACCCCACCGAGGTCGAGAAGGAAGACTCCGATCTCGACCTGGTCGTGGCGGGCACCGCGGACGCGGTCATGATGGTGGAATCGGAAGCCAAGGAGCTGTCCGAGGAGGTCATGCTGAACGCCGTGATGAAGGCGCACGAGGCGTTCCAGCCCGTGATCGACGCCATCATCGACCTGGCCGAGAAAGCCGCCAAGGAGCCCTGGGACTACGAGCCCGAGGACACCTCCGCCATCGAGAAGCAGGTCCGCGACCTGGTCGGCGCCGACATCGAGGCGGCCTACAAGATCCGTCAGAAGTCCGAGCGCTACGCTGCGGTCGACGCGGCCAAGCAGAAGGCCGTCGCGGCCTTCGCCCAGACCGAGGAGCGTCCTGACGGCGTGCCCGCCGCCAAGCTGAAAGGCGTCCTGAAGGACGTCGAGGCTTCGGTGGTCCGTGGCGGCATCATCAAGACCGGCACCCGCATCGACGGGCGCAAGCTCGACGACGTGCGCGCCATCGTGTCTGAAGCCGGCGTCCTGCCGCGCACCCACGGCTCGGCCCTGTTCACCCGCGGCGAGACCCAGGCTCTGGTCGTCGCCACGCTGGGCACCGGCGAAGACGAGCAGATGATCGACGACCTGACCGGGACGTACAAGGAGCGCTTCATGCTCCATTACAACTTCCCGCCCTACTCGGTCGGCGAGACCTCCTTCCGGCTGGCGCCGGGCCGCCGCGAGATCGGCCACGGCAAGCTGGCCTGGCGGGCCATGCGCGCCGTCCTGCCGACCGCCGAGGACTTCCCCTACACCGTGCGTCTGGTGTCGGAGATCACCGAGTCCAACGGCTCGTCCTCGATGGCGACCGTGTGCGGCGCCTCGCTGGCCCTGATGGACGCGGGCGTGCCGATCGCGCGCCCCGTCTCGGGCATCGCCATGGGCCTGATCAAGGATCCTGAAGGCCTCGCCGTCCTGTCCGACATCCTGGGCGATGAAGATCACCTGGGCGACATGGACTTCAAGGTGGCCGGCACCGAGAAGGGGGTCACCTCCCTTCAGATGGACATCAAGATCGCCGGGATCACCAAGGACATCATGGAGACCGCGCTCGAGCAGGCCCATCGCGGCCGGGCGCACATCCTGGCCGAGATGAACAAGGCCCTGACCGGCGCCCGCGAGGAAGTCGGCCAGTACGCCCCGCGCATCGAGACCATGAAGATCCCCACCGACAAGATCCGCGACGTGATCGGCACCGGCGGCAAGATCATCCGCGAGATCGTGGAGAAGACCGGCGCGAAGGTGAACGTGGAAGACGACGGCACCATCAAGATCGCCTCGTCGGACGCGGAGTCCATCAAGGCCGCCCGCGACTGGATCCACTCCCTGACGGCGGAGCCCGAAGAGGGGATGATCTACAAGGGCAAGGTCGTCAAAGTCATGGACTTCGGCGCCTTCGTGAACTTCTTCGGTCCCAAGGACGGTCTGGTTCACGTCTCCCAGCTCAAGGCCGAGCGGGTCAACCACCCCGGCGACATCCTCAAGGAAGGCGACCAGGTCTGGGTCAAGCTCCTGGGCTTCGACGACCGCGGCAAGGTCCGCCTGTCGATGAAGGTCGTCGATCAGGAGACCGGCAAGGAGATCGAGGAAGACGCGTAAGCGTCCGCCTCCATCGCCTGACGTTCCGAGAAACCCCCGGCGGAAACGCCGGGGGTTTTTCTGTCCAAGGTTTCATCCGCCCGCCCTTGCCCGTCCCGCCCGCCGGGGCCATCGTGCTCCGATCAAAGAAGAATCGGGCCCGACGGGCCGCCGATGGACGGGGACGACAGCCATGAAACTCAGCCCAAGCCTTCTCGCCGGGGCCGCCAGTCTCGCCCTTCTGGGCGCGCCCGCGCCCGCTCTCGCGCTTCAGGAGGAGCCGCCCGCGGTGGCCGCGGAGGCCGGTTCGGAAGCGCGTGCGGCGTTCGACGCCATGATCGACGAGATCACGATGCGCTTCTTCCGCGAGGCGCCCGAATTCGCCACCGCGCTGGGCCTGCCCGAAGAGATCGCGGGCGAGGGCTACAACGCCCGCCTGTCCGAAGCCGGACCCGAGGCGGACGCGCGCCATCGCCTGCAGGCGCGCGAGCTTCTGGCGGAGCTGGACGCGGTGGACGCCGAGGCGCTGGACCATCAGCGCCAGCTGACCCTGCGCATCCTGCGCGATCAGGTCGAGGCGGCGGTTCAGGCCGCCGACGCCGCGCCCTACGGCGCGGGCGCGCCCATCGGCTTCACGCCCTACCCGGTCACCCAGCTCTCCGGCCCGCACATCAGCCTGCCCAACCTGATGCAGGCCCAGCAGGACGTCACCGACGCCCAGAGCGCGGACGATTATCTGTCTCGCCTGGACCAGTACGGCCGCCTGTTCGACCAGACCATCGCCCACGTCCAGCGCGACGCCGAAGCGGGGGTGACGCCGCCCACCTTCGCCATCGAGAAGGCCATCGGGGTGATCGAGTCCTTCATCGAGCCCGCGCCCACCGAGAACGTGCTCTACACCAGCTTCGCCGAGAAGCTGGAGACGGCGGATGTGGAGGACGCCGAGGACTATCTCGCCCGCGCCGAAGAGGCGGTCTCCGGCACGGTCTATCCCGCCTATGAGCGTCTGGCCGAGGCCATGCGCGGCCTGCTGGACCAGTCCGAAGACGTCGCGGGCGTGCACCGCCTGCCGGACGGCGCGGCGCTGTACGAGGCGATGATCCGCATCAACGTGGACAATCCCGACTGGACCGCCGAACAGATTCATCAGACCGGGCTGGACGAGGTCGAGCGCATCCATGCGGAGATGGAACCGCTCTTCGCCGAGCTGGGCCTGACCGAGGGCACGATCGGCGAGCGCATCGCGCAGTTCTCCGCCGACGAGCAGTATCTGTATCCGAACACGGACGAGGGCCGGGAGCAGCTTCTGGCCGATCTGAACGACCAGATGGCGGAGATTGAGCCGCTCCTGCCCCAGTGGTTCGCCACCATCCCGCCCCAGCCGGTCGAGGTGCGCCGGGTGCCCGAATTCTCCGAAGCCAGCGCGCCGGGCGGGTATTACAACCTGCCCTCGCTCGATGGCTCGCGGCCGGGGATCTACTGGATCAATCTGCGCGACACGGCGATCTGGCCGTCCTGGTCGCTCAAGACCCTGACCTATCACGAGGCCAATCCGGGCCACCATTTCCAGCTCTCCATCAACCTGGCCAACGAGGACACGCCGCTGCTGCGCAAGCTGACGGCGTCCACCAACGCCTTTGCTGAGGGCTGGGCGCTCTATTCGGAACTGCTGGCCGAGGAGATGGGGCTGTATGAAGACGATCCGGCGGGCAATATCGGCCGTCTGCAGGCCGAGCTGTTCCGCGCGGTCCGGCTGGTGGTGGACACCGGCATGCACGCGATGGAATGGAGCCGCGAGGACGCCATCGAATACATGGTGGACAATGGCGGGGTGACCGACCGCTCCGACGCCGTGGTCGAGATCGAGCGCTATGCGGTCTGGCCGGGCCAGGCGCTGGGCTACAAGATGGGCATGATCCAGATGGTGGCCCTGCGCGAGCGCGCCGAAGCCGAGCTGGGCGACGCCTTCGACATCCGCGAATTCCACGACGCTCTGCTGGTGGACGGCGGGATGCCGATGACCGTCATGGACGTCGAGATCGAGCGCTGGATCGACGAGCGGCGGTAGGGTTTTTCATCCGGGGTCCCCGTGAAAACGGGGACCCAGAGTCCCGCCATCGCCCTTCGATCCCTGGATCCCCGGTCAAGCCGGGGACCCCGGAGAGGCCGTTAACATCTGACGCCATAGAGAGCCTCTCACTCCCCCGCCATCTCCGCGCGGATCCGCATCGCCGTGGCGGGGAAATCCGTGAACACGCCGTCCACGCCCAGCGCGTACAGATGGCGCAGCTCGTCGTCGGAGGTCTCTCCGGCGGCCGGTTCGCGGTCGTCGCGGTGGGTCCAGGCGTGGACCTCCAGCCCCAGCGCGTGGGCGGCCTCGACCACGCCGGTGCTCGATCCGTCCGGGTTCAGCAGCAGGCCCTTGTACGCGCCGTAGCCTGAGGCGAACCCGGCCACCTCATCAAGGCCCAGCCCGTTCATGTCCCCGCCCGGCTCGTCGCCAGAGTGCAGCATCACCGTCCTGACGGGGCTCGCCTCGGCGAGCCGCTGGAGGAAGGGGGCGTCGAAGGACTGGACGATGACCGGCGCCTCCGCCGCGTTCAGGCCGCGGGCGTCGAGGCTTTCGAGCAGGACCGGCAGGGGATCGAGACCGAAGGCGGCGTGCTCGGCGGGCAGCTTGATCTCCGGCTCGGTGGTGATGGCGCAGGCGCACTCGGCCTGAAGCTCGTCCACCAGATCGAGGAAGTCGTCGAAGGTCAGCACCGGATGGGCGTCGTCATGGCTGGAATCGCGGTCCTCGAACACCTGACGCGCCCTCAGGCTCTGCAGCTCTTCGGCGGTGAAGTCCATCACCCACCAGTCCTCCCGGCCCATCAGCGCGCGGCGGCGGTTGGCGAATTCGGGCCGGTGGGCGATGTCGGTGGAGGTGGACAGATACGGGTCGTGGCGCACGATCAGCGCGCCGTCAGAGGACATCATCAGATCGGGTTCGAGGATGTCTGCGCCCTGCTCGAAGGCGGCGCGGAAGGCGATTTCGGTGTGCTCGGGATAGGTCCCGCTCGCCCCGCGATGGGCGATGACCAGCGGCGGCTCTCCGCTCAGCGTGGGGAAGACCGCGTCCTGCGCGGCGAGCGACAGGGCGGCGGCGGACAGGATGGCGAGCATGGCGGACCCTTCGGTGACGGCGTCCGCTTCAGGCTAGCGATGAAAGGCCAGTGATTTCAGTGAAATTTCAATGACGCGAGGCCACAGGCCCTCAGAGCATCATGGTGATGACGACCGCGGCGAGCATGGCGAACATCAGCGCCATGACCGACGCGGCGATGACGCCGGACCAGCTCAGCCCGGGCTCGACGTCCGCGTCCTCGATCAGGGCGATGGCCGCAGCCTCGTCGTCTTGGTAACGCATTGTCCGCCTCCGGTGGAAATCCCCTGCCGGTTACAACACGCGCGACGCTGGATGGTTTCTCCCGCGGCAGGAGTTTCTCGCCGAACGCGATCAGCCGCCGCGCGGGTTGATCCGGTCGTCGCGCCGCCCGCCCGGCTCGTTGGGCGCGCAGTGGGGCCAGCTCGCCTCCGCGGAGCTGCCGTCCGCGCAGATCGCGCTGCGCTGGGGCGTGGTCTCGCACGCGGCCAGGCCGAGCGCGGCGGCCAGGCTGGCGGCGGAGATGAGGGCGGCGGCGCGGCGGGACTCGAGACGGGGCATGGGGGCGAGCTCTCCTGATCGGGATCGGGGCCATGATCACAGCGCCCGCCTGCGGGCGCAACACCGGCCCGCTCATGGTTCACGAGGTCTTAACGCGGTCCGGGCCAGATGGGGGACCAGTTCTGATCACGGACCGATTCCATGGCGGCCAGACGCCGGCGCGCGCCGGACCCGAAACCCCGCTTCTCCCTGCTCGGCGCGGCGATCCGCGGCGGGGCGGCGCTGTGCGTGCTGTTCATGCTGATCGGGGCCTTCCTGGTGATCGCCATCGCGCGCGACCTGCCCGACCCCCGCGCGATCGAGCCCGCGCCGCGCACCGGCGCGATCACCCTGCTGGACCGCGAAGGCCGGGTCATCACCCATCGCGGCTCGGGCACGGTGGCCGCGGTCAGCGCGAATGCGCTGCCCGACAATCTGGTCGATGCGGTGCTGGCGGTCGAGGACCGGCGGTTTTATTCCCACTGGGGCATCGACCTGATCGGCACCACGCGCGCGGCGCTGGCGAACGCGCGGGCGGGACGGGTGGTGCAGGGCGGCTCCACCATCACCCAGCAGCTGGCCAAGAACCTGTTCCTGACCCCTGAGCGCACCATGCGGCGCAAGGCCGAAGAGCTGATGCTCGCCTTCTGGTTGGAGCGTCATTATTCCAAGGACGAGATCCTCGCGCTGTATCTCAACCGGGTCTATTTCGGCGCGGGCGCCTGGGGGGCGGAGGACGCCTCGCGGCGCTATTTCGGCAAGGCGGCGGGGGAGCTGGAGATCGGCGAGGCCGCGCTGCTGGCGGGGCTGCTCAAGGCGCCCTCGCGCTATTCGCCGTCCAACGACGCCCAGCGCGCGGCGGTGCGCGCGACGGTGGTGCTCGACCTGATGCACGGCACGGGGCGGATCACCGAGGCCGAACGCATCGCGGCGGCGTCCGCGCCCATACGCGTCTCGCGCGGCGCTTCCAGCCCCGGCGCGGGCTGGTTCGCCGACTGGGTGCTGCCCGAGGTGCGCTCGCTGGCCCGGCTCTACGCGCCCGACTATCACGGCGATCTCGTCGTGCGCACCACGCTGGACGTCTCCGCCCAGAGGGCGGCGGAAAACGCTCTGCGCTGGGGGCTGTCCGAGCCTGAGGTGGCGCGCGGCGCGACCGCGGGCGCCATCGTGGCGCTGGACGGCTCGGGCGGAGTGGCGGCGATGGCGGGGGGCACGGACTATGCCCGCTCGCCCTTCAACCGCGCGGCCAGCGCGACCCGTCAGCCGGGCTCGGCGTTCAAGGCCTTCGTCTATGCGTCCGCTTTCGAGGCGGGGTATTCGCCCGACCACCGCTTCATCGACCAGCCTGTGACCTACGGCAACTGGAGCCCGTCCAACTGGGAGGGCCGGTATGAGGGCGAGATGACGCTGGAGCGCGCCTTCGCTCGGTCGTCCAACTCCATCGCGGTCCAGCTCGCCGAGCAGAGCGGGCGGGGCCATGTCATCCAGCTCGCCCGGCGGCTGGGCATCGAAAGCCCGATGCAGAACACCCATGCGCTGACGCTGGGCGCCTACGAGGTCACGCCGCTGGAGATGGCGGTCGCCTACACCCCGTTCATGAACGGCGGCTACCGGGTGGACGCCCACGGCGTCGAGATGATCGCCAGCCCCGACGGGCGGGTGATGTACGAGCGCGAGGACGAGCGCGGCTACAAGGTGCTGGCCGACCGGGTGGTGGCGCAGATGGAGCGCGTGTTCGCGGCGGTCACCGGCTATGGCACGGGCCGGGCGGCGAATGTCGAGGGCCGCACGGTGCGCGGCAAGACCGGCACCACCAACAGCTTCCGAGACGCCTGGTTCGCCGGCTGGGCGGACGGGATGAGCGCGGCGGTCTGGATCGGCCATGACGACAACCGCTCCACCAACGAGGGCTCGGGCGGGGCCGGTCCGGCGCGCATCTTCGCGCGCTTCATGGAGGCCGCGCCCGCCTATGAGCGGATCCGCGAGCCGGACGCCATCGGGCGCACGCTGGCGGAGATCCTGCCCGAACTGGACGAGCCCGGACCCGCGCCGGAGCCCGCCGAGGCCGCGGACGCAGATCCCATCGCCTCGCTGCTGGGCCGGATCGACCGCTAGGGGCTTTTTCGCGCTCGCAACAGGCCGGACCACGCGCTAGGCTTGCGCGGATTGATCCGGCTTGTCCGGGACCTGCCCTGAAGGACGCTTCCATGAGATTTTCCGCCCTGTGCGCCGTGAGCGCGCTCGCCCTGTTCACCGCCGCCTGCGGGGAGCGCGACGTCGCCGACGAACCGCCCGTCACCCAGGTCACCGAGGCCGAGGCCCAGAGCGGCCTCGCCGCGCTGGGGCTGGAGGAGCCCGGCGTGGCGAACTGGGAAAGCCGCGAGTATGACGACGGGGTCTACACCTTCACCGGCTTCACCCTGGACCGTGACGAGGGCGCCAGCCAGCAGGCCGACCGCCTGATCGTGGCCGCCCCGCGGGTCGAGGACGGCGGCCCGGCCTTCGACCGCATGGTGTTCGAGAACCTGCGCGGCTCGGCGGACGAGGACGGCGCGGTGACCGTGGGCGAAATCCGCGTCGAGCGGCCCGGCCCGGATCTGGCTCGCGCTGTGGCCGCCAGCTTCACCGGCGAGGACGAGGACTTCTCCGACCTGTCCGATCTGGCGCGCTACAGCTTCGCCGAATTCAGCGCGACCGACATCGCGTTCACCGAAGAGGGCGACAGCCAGTCACAGGGCGGAATCGCGTATTTCGGCGCCACCGGGTTCGACGGCGAGCGGCTGGAGAACGCCCGGATCGAAAATCTCTCGCTGGACGCGGTCGAAGACGGCCAGACCGTCCGGGTGCGCCTGTCCGAAGCCAGCATCGAGGGCGTGGGCTCGGCCTTCTTCCAGATGCTCGCCGCCAGCGCCGATGGCGGCGCGCCCGACATGAGTGCCTTCACCGGCCCGGTCACCCCCGCCGACGCTTGGGAGCGGTTCGCGGTGCGCGGGCTGGAGGTGGATGCCGACGGCCTGTCCGTGCGGATGCCTGAAATCACCGGCGAGACCGACGAGGAACGCGGCGGCGCCGTGCGCAGCGTCATGGTGATGGACGAGCTGACCGTGGAGGCCGCCCCCGAGGGCGAGACCGGCACGATGCTCGCCGGGGTGCTGCAGGGGCTGGGCTATGACAGCTTCCACGTCTCCATGCGCGGCGAGCAGGTCTATGACCCCGCCGCCGACCGCGTCCGCACGGACGGAGACAATTTCATCGAGCTGCGCGAAGGCTTCCGCATGACCTTCGAGCAGGATTTCAGCGGGGTGCAGGCCTATAGCGACCGTCTGGCCGCCGCGGCCGCCGAAGGCCGGCTGGATGACGGCGAGCCGCCCGCGGACGTGTTCGAGCCGCTGATGCTGCACTCCATGGAGTTCCGGCTGGAGGACCAGTCCCTGCTCGAGCGCGCGCTGACCATGGCCGGCGCGGCCCAGGGCATGAGTGCCGAAGAGATGCGCGCCCAGTCCGCCGCTCTGATCGGCATGGGCCTGATGATGGCCCCCGCCGAGCTGCCCCGGCCCTTCCTGGCGTCCCTGAGCGAGGCGCTGACCCGCTTCGTGGGCGAGGGCGGCACGCTGGTGATCCGCATGGAGCCGGAGGAGCCCTACTCCTTCGCCAACTTCATGAACGCCGGGCCGTCAGGACCGGACCTGACCGCGCTGGGCCTGACCGTCCGCGCCGAGCCGCCTCAGGACTGAGCGGCCTTCAGCATCGCCCGGGCGCGGTCGAGATGCAGCCGTTCGGCCATCTCGCCGCGCACGGGGATCGCGCCTTTTCCCGCATTGGCCGGATCGGCGAACGCCGCCTGGACCGCCCGCGCCCAGTCCAGCTCGGCCTCGGTCGGCGCGAAGGCGGCGTTCGCCGGGCCGACCTGAGAGGGGTGGATCAGGGTCTTGCCGTCAAACCCCATGGCCCGGCCCGCCCGCGCCTCGGCGGCGAACCCGTCCGCGTCGGTGTGGGCGTTGAACACCCCGTCCAGCGCCGCCGCCCCGCAGGCCCGCGCCGCCAGCACGATGGCGGCCAGATGCGGCGCCATCGCCGCCCGCGCGCCCTCAGGGGGCAGCCGGAGCAGGGCGGACAGGTCGTTCGTGCCCGCGATCAAGGCCTGAAGGCGGGCGTCCTCGGCGGCGGCGGCGATCTCGGCCAGGCGCAGGACGGCGAGCGGGGTTTCGATCATCGCCCAGACCGGGCCGCGATAGCCGCCCTCGTCCAGCGCCTCGCGCGCCGCCATCAGTCCCGCCGCGCCCTCCACCTTGGGGATCACCACTGCGTCGGGCGCGATGTCCGCGCAGGCCGCGGCGTCCGCCTCGAACCCGTCCGTGCCCAGAGCGTTGATCCGCACGGCCCGCACCGCGCCCGCGCCGCGCCAGCTTTCCAAGGCGCCGCGGGCCGCCTGCCGCGCGGCGGATTTGGCTTCAGGGGCGATGGCGTCCTCCAGATCGAGGATCAAGGCGTCCGCGCCCAGCCCGGCGGCTTTTTCAATCGCCCGCGCCCGGTCGGCGGGCACGAACAGGACCGATCTCAGAGGGGCGTGGCCGGACATGGATTTTCCTTCTAGACAGGGAGCCATGACCCAGTCCGCCGCCGAACCCGCCGTCATCGTGCTGTCCTCGCTGGTCGCGGGCAGCCGTGTGGGCGGGGGCGTGGCGGCTTCGGTTCTGGCGCGCGCGGGCATCGTGCCCGAACACGTTCCCACCGTCACCTTCGGCCGCCACCCGGGACTGGGCGCGCCGGGCGGCGCGGCGGTGGCCGACGAAGCCTTCGCCGGGGCGCTGGACGGGCTGATCGCGAACGGTCGCCACCGGGCCGCGCGGGCGGTCCTGACGGGCTATTTCGCCAGCCCCGCGCAGGTGCGCGCCGCCGCGGACCTGATCGACCGGGCGCGGGCGGAGACCCCGGACATTCTCGTGCTGGTCGACCCCATTCTGGGCGACGGCGCGCCGGACGGGGGCGGCGCGGGGCTTTACCTGCGGCCAGAGACCGCCGCGGCGGTGGCCGAGCACCTGATCGCCCGCGCGGACGTCATCACCCCGAACGCCTTCGAGGCGGCCTTCCTGACCCGCCGGGCGATCACCGACGCTTCGGACGCGGCGGCAGCCGCCGCGGCGCTGGGCCGGTCCGCCATCATCACCTCGGTTCCGGCGGGCGAAGACCGGCTGGCGGTGGTCGCCTGTCAGGCTGGCGCGGTGCGCGTCGGGGAGACCGAGCGCCATGAAGGGGTGCCCCACGGCACGGGCGATCTGTTCGCCGCCCATGTGCTGACGGCGATGCTGGACGGCGCCGGGCTGGATGCAGCGGCGGGGATCGCGGCGGGCGCGGTGCGGGCCGCCATCGAGGCGGCGCTGGCCGCGGGGCTGGATGATCTGCCCGTGTTCGGTCCTGCGGGGCGGACCCTGTTCATGCGCGCGCCGGGCACGAAGCCGCCCGCCTGGGTGATGGGGCTGGACGGCTGTCCGGCGGGCTGGGCGGGGGTGATGATCGACCTCAATGGAACCGAGCCGCCGCGCCTGCGGATATTCGACAGCTTCCAGGCCGCGCTGGACGCGCCCGAGCGCGCCCACGTCATCGCCGTGGACATGCCCATCGGCTTCGAAGACGCCGCCAGCGGGTCAGGGCGGGCCTGCGAGCGGGAGGTCAGGAAATATATCGGACCGCGCCGGTCATCGGTCTTCGCCTCGCCCCTGCGCGGCGCTCTGTATGCGGAGGATTACCCCGCCGCGAACATCGCGAACCGGGCGGGCGGGGGAAAGGGGCTGTCCAAGCAGTGCTGGATGATCGCCCCGAAAATGCGCGAGATCGACGCAGCGATGACGCCTTCTCTGGAGGGCTGCGTGCATGAGGTGCATCCCGAGGCCAGCTTCACCGCCCTGTCCGGCGCGCCGATGGCCTGGCCCAAGCGGACGGCTGAGGGCCGGGCCGAGCGGCTGGCCGTTCTGCGGCGGGCGGGGTTCGACGTGTCGCTGATCGATCCGCATGGTTTCCCGAAGTCGCAGGCCGCGCCGGACGATCTGGTGGATGCGGCGGTCTGCGCGCTCAGCGCGGCCCGGATCGCGGGGGGCGCGGCGGTCTGTTTTCCGCAAAACCCGCCGCGGGACGGGCGGGGGCTGCGCATGGCGATCTTCGCCTGAGCGCTTGCGCCCGCCCTTCAGCGCAGCTAGTCGGACACCATGAGCATCGAGATCCACGGAAAAGTCGCGCCCGGCTTCGAGCCCGTCGCGGACGCCTTCGCCGAAAACTTCGCCGAGCGCGGCGAGATCGGCGCCGCCTTCGCCCTGCATCAGGACGGCGAGACGCTGGTCGACATCCATGCCGGCCATGCCGACCGGAAGAAGAGCCGGGCGTGGCAGGCCGACACGCTGGTCCCGGTCTTCTCCACCGGCAAGGCGGTGACCGCCCTGGTCATGGCCTGGCTGGTCGATCAGGGCCGGATCGCGTACGGCACGCCGCTGGCCGAGGTCTGGCCGGAATTCGCGGCCCAGGGCAAGGACGCGGTGACGCTGGCTCAGGCGCTGTCCCATCAGGCGGGCCTGCCGGGCATTCCCGACGAGATGGAGCCCGCCGAGTGGTTCGACCGCGAGGCCATCGAGGCGCGGCTGGCGGCCATGGCCCCGATGTGGCCTCTGGGCGAGGGCTCGGGCTATCACCCGATAACCTTCGGCTTCCTCGCCGACGCCGCGGCCCGGCGCGTGGACGAGAAGGGCCGCACCGTGGGCGGGATCCTGCGCGAGGAGATCGCGGGTCCGCGCGGGATCGACGTGTTCATCGGCACGCCCGAGAGCGAGCACGACCGCTGCGCCGAACACGCCCTGCCCCCGCGCGCGCCCAATCTGGGCACGATGAATCCGTACAAGGAGGCCGCCTTCCTCAAGCCCTGGTCCAGCCCCGGACGGCGCGGCGCGGCCGAGTGGCGCAAGGCGGAATTCCCCGCCGCGAACGCCCACGCCACCGCGCGCGGCATCACCGAGCTGATGGGCGTCTTCGCCAACAAAGGCCGTCTGCGCGATGAGAGACTGGTCTCCGAGGCGGTGATCGACGAGGCCATGGCCGAGCGCGTGTCGGGGCCGGACAAGGTGCTGCCCTTCGACCTGTCACTGGCGGCGGGCGTGATGATCAACCGCGGCAGCGGCCATTACGGGCCGGAGCCGGAGGCCGTGGGCCATTACGGCTTCGGCGGAAGCTGCGGCTTCGCCGATCCGGCGCGCGGGCTGTCGGGCTCATATGTGATGAACCGGCAGATGGACGTGCTGGTCGGCGACGCCCGCGCGGTGGCGCTGATCGAGGCGGCCTACGGGTGTCTGTGATCAGTGCATCGCCTTGGCGATGGACTCGGTCATCTTCTTGGCGTCGCCCAGCAGCATCATGGTGTTGTCGCGGAAGAAGAGCGGGTTTTCGATGCCCGCATATCCCGAGCCCAGCGAGCGCTTGATGAACATCACCGTGCCCGCCTTCCACACCTGCAGCACCGGCATGCCGTAGATCGGGCTGGAGGGGTCGTCTTCGGCGGCGGGGTTGGTCACGTCGTTCGCCCCGATCACGAAGGCCACGTCCGCCTGGGAGAAGGCCGAGTTGATGTCCTCGAGCTCGAACACCTCGTCATAGGGCACCTGCGCCTCGGCCAGCAGCACGTTCATGTGCCCCGGCATGCGGCCCGCGACGGGGTGGATGGCGTAGCTGACGTCCACGCCCTCCTCCTTCAGCGCGTCGCACATCTCCTTGAGGGCATGCTGGGCCTGGGCCACGGCCATGCCGTAGCCGGGCACGATGATGACCTTGCCGGCGTTCTTCAGGATGAAGGCGGCGTCCTCGGCCGAGCCCTGCTTGACGGTGCGGCCCGAGGTGTCCTCCGCCGCGCCCGCGGCGGTCTCGCCGCCGAACCCGCCCAGGATCACCGAGATGAAGGAGCGGTTCATCCCCTTGCACATGATGTAGCTCAGGATCGCGCCCGAACTGCCCACCAGCGCGCCGGTGACCAGAAGCGCGGTGTTCTCCAGCGTGAAGCCCAGAGCGGCGGCCGCCCAGCCCGAATAGGAGTTGAGCATGGACACCACCACCGGCATGTCCGCCCCGCCGATGGGCACGATCAGGAGCACGCCCAGCGCCAGCGCAACCGCGGTGATGATCCAGAACGCGGCCCGCGCCTCGCCGCCGGAGGCGGTCAGGAAGACGATGAACACCGCGATGGCGACCCCCAAGCCCAGATTGAGCCAGTGCTGGCCCTTGAAGACGATGGGCTTGCCGCTCATCAGGCCCTGAAGCTTGAGGAAGGCGATGATCGAGCCGGTGAAGGTGATCGCGCCGATGGCCGCGCCCAGGCTCAGCTCGACCAGCGACAGGGCCTTCAGCCCGCCCATCGGGTCGGCGATGCCGAAGGCGGCGGGCGCGTAGAGCGCGGCGGCCGCGACCAGCACCGCGCACATGCCCACCAGCGAGTGGAAGCCCGCGACGAGCTGGGGCATGGCCGTCATGGGGATTTTGCGCGCGATCACCGCGCCCGTCCCGCCGCCCAGCGCCACCGCGATGGCGATGAAGACCAGCGTCATCCCGCCCAGCCCGATGACCAGCAGGGTGGTCAGCACGGCCAGCGCCATGCCCGCCATGCCGAAATAATTGCCCCGGCGCGCGGTCTCGGGGTTGGACAGCCCCCGCAGCGCGAGGATGAACAGGATGCCCGAGACCAGATACAGGACGGCGGCGAGATTGACGCTCATTGCTCCGTCTCCGGCTTCGGCGCGGCGGGTTTTTCTTTCTTCTTGTACATCGCCAGCATGCGCTGGGTGACGAGGAAGCCGCCGAAGATGTTCACGCTGGCCAGCATCACGGCCACGAAGCCCAGCCCCTGGGCGAAGCCCGCGCCGTCGCCCGCGCCCGCCGCCGCGGCGCCCACCGCCAGCAGCGCGCCGACGATGATCACCGAGGAGATGGCGTTGGTCACGCTCATCAGCGGGGTGTGCAGGGCCGGGGTCACCGACCAGACCACGTAATAGCCCACGAAGATCGCGAGCACGAAGATCGCCAGCCGGTAGATGTTCGGATCGACCGCTTCCATCAGATGTCTCCTCAGTCCGCCAGGCTGGGATGGATCACGGCGCCATCCCGGGTCAGGGCCATGCCCTTGATGATGTCGTCGTCCCAGTGGGGGGCGCGCGCGCCGTCCTCGCCCGCCAGCAGCGGGCTGAGATTGACGAAGTTCTTGGCCAGAAGCTGGGAGGCGTCCGCGGCCAGCCGTCCGGGCAGGTTGGTGAAGCCCGCGATCTTCACCCCGCCATGCTGGATGATCTGGTCGGGCACGGTCAGCTCGCAGTTCCCGCCTGCGCCCGCGGCCAGATCGATGATCACCGCGCCGGGCTTCATGGTCTCCACCATCGCCTTTTTGATCAGGCGCGGGGCGGAGCGGCCGGGGATCAGGGCGGTGGTCACCACCACGTCCTGCTTTGCGATGTGGCTGGCGACCAGATCGGCCTGCTTGGCCTGATAGGCCTCGCTCATCGGCTTGGCGTAGCCGCCCGCCGTCTCGGCCTGCCGGAACTCCTCGTCCTCGACGGCGACGAATTTCGCGCCCAGCGAGGCGACCTGCTCCTTGGCGGCGGGGCGGACGTCGGTGGCCGACACGATGGCCCCCAGCCGCCGGGCGGTGGCGATGGCCTGAAGCCCCGCGACCCCGGCGCCCATCACGAAGGCCTTGGCCGCGGCCACGGTGCCCGCGGCGGTCATCATCATGGGGAAGGCCCGGCCATAGATCGAGGCGGCCTCGATCACGGCGCGATAGCCCGCGAGATTGGACTGGCTGGACAGCGCGTCCATGGACTGGGCGCGGGTGATGCGGGGGGTGAATTCCATCGACATGGCGTCGATGCCGCGGCGGGCGCAGTCCTGGGCGAAGGCCTTGTCGCCGTGAGGCTCGATCAGGCCGACCAGCGCGGTCCCGCGCGGCAGGGCGGACAGGGTCTCCTCGTCCGGTCTGCGCACGGTGAACAGCACCTCCGCCGCGCCCAGAACCGCCTCGCGGGCGGCCAGCGTGGCGCCGGCCTCCTCGTAGGCGGCGTCGGGATAGTTGGCGTGCCCGCCCGCGCCGCGCTCGACCGTGACCGCGTGACCGGCCGTGATCAGGGCCTTGGCCGCGTCCGGCGTTATGGCCACACGGCCTTCGCCTTCAAGGCGTTCGGCGACGACGGCTATGCGCATGGCGGAAAATCCCTCGAACCTCTGTCGAGGGGCACAATGCGCGAATCGCCACCGCCCGCAAAGCCCTCAGGGGGCGGGGCGGCAAGATTTCCGTAGGATCAGGCTACAGGCCCGGAGAACAGCGAGACCAGCCCGCCCGCGATCACCGCGATGACCGCCATGACCACCAGCGAGGTCCAGTACAGGGTCTTCTGCTTGAGCGCGTAGCCCAGCGCGCCGCCGATCACGACGGTGCCGATCAGGGCTGCGAACCAGCCCGCCTGGGTGCCGAACACGACCGACAGGTAGAACACGATCAGGCCAGTGAGCAGGCCGGTCGTCATACCGGCCTTCATCACGCCGCTATAAACGCGCTTGTGGTCGGCCACGTCCATTTCGCCGCGGGTGTACTCGCTCGCCATCTCTGCTTCCCTGAACTCGTGGGTGTGTTCGTCAGAGGCGGATTATCATGCAGGGCCGCGGGGGGCAAGAAAGGGCGGCGCGCGCGGTTCAGCGCCTGCCCGCCCAGCCCTCGAAAAGCGTGTCGAGCACCGCGGCGCTGGCCAGCGGCTGATCCAGGATCAGGTGATGCTCGGCCTCGGGCACGGTGATGAATGGCGCGCCGGTGAACACCGCGCGCATGTGATCCCACACCTCCGCCTGCATCAGAGAAGAGCGCGCGCCGCGCACGAAGGCGAGCGGGCAGCCCGCCGCGGCGGCGATGTTTTCAGGATCGCGCGGCTCGTAGCTCAGCTTGCCCCACAGATCGGGATCGAACAGCCAGGTGAACCCGGCCTCGGTCCGTTTGATCGAGCCGCGGGCGATGTGATCGACCAGCCACAGGTTTTCGCATTCCTGCTCGGGCAGGAGGCGGAAGCGCGCCAGAGCGGCGGTCAGGTCCGCATAGGTCTTCCCGCCCCGGCGCGGGGGCGGCGACGTGCGCTGGCGCTCCTGCCGCCGGATCGGACTGTCCAGAATGACCGCGCCCGCCAGATCGCCGCCGAAGCCCTGCGCGCACTGCAAGGTGACGAAGCCGCCGAAGGAATGGCCCGCGAAGACCGGCCGCCCGGCCTCGAACGCGCCTGCGTCCTCGGCGGCCGCGCGCATGTCCGCGGCGTGGCTGGCCATGTCATAGCTGTCGCGCCAGCCGCTCTCGCCCATCCCGGCGATGTCCGGCGCGATCACCCGGCGGCCCTGCCCGGCCAGGAAGGGCGCGATGGCGTCCCACCAGCCCTTGTGGGCGGTGCCGCCATGGATCAGCACGATGGCCGGATCGCCCCGGCGGCCCCAGGCCTTCCACGCGATCCCGATCCCCGCATGGTCGGTCGTGCCAGTCTCGACGGGCATTTTCAGCGCGCGCGCGAACCAGGCCGGAGCTTCGGGCGCGCGGCCTTCGAAACCGATCAGGGGCGCGGGCAGGCGGTCGGATTTCGGCATGGCGGCCCCTCTTCGGTGAACGCTGTTCAGACCTGCAGCGGTAGGCCGCGAGGGGAGCCGCGTCAATCGCGGCGGGCGCATGGCTGGTCCCGACCGTTATTCCTAACCGATTGTTTACCCTAACCAATCCTCACCACGCCTTAAACGCCGTTTTTACGGAGGGTGTCCCATAACGGCGCCATGAAGGGACGGGCCGAGGGACGTCGTCACGCGGAACACCGCGGACGCACGCCCCGCCGAAGCCCCGACCGGTGGGAACCGAAAAGGTATTGGGTGATGGCGAAAACCATTCTTGTGATCGATGACGACCCGACCCAGCGCCGGCTGATGCAGGCGGTGCTGGAGCGGCAGGGACACCATGCGGAGACCGCCGAGAGCGGCGAGGACGGGCTGGCCCGCCTCAAGCGCGGCGGCGTGGACGTGATCCTGCTGGATCTGGTCATGCCCGGCATGGACGGGATGGAGACGCTGGACGCCATCAAGGCCCGCGCGCCCGACCTGCCCGTCATCGTGCTGACCGCCCATGGCGGCATCGAGACGGTGGTCAAGGCGATGCGCGGCGGCGCGGTGGACTTCTTCGTCAAGCCCGCCAGCCCCGAGCGCATCGCGGTGTCGATCCGCAACGCCTTCAAGGTCAAGGACCTGTCCAGCGAGGTCACGCGGCTGAAGCGGACCCAGTCGGGCGAGCTGGGCTTTTCGGACATGATCGCGAACGCCCCGCCCATGCGCCAGGTGGTGCGGCTGGGCGAGCGCGCGGCGAAATCGAACATCCCGATCCTGATCCTGGGCGAGAGCGGGGTCGGCAAGGAGCTGGTCGCGCGCTCGATCATGGCCGCGTCCGACCGCGCGGGCCGTCCCTTCGTGACGGTCAACTGCGGCGCGATCCCCGAGAATCTGGTGGAATCCATCCTGTTCGGGCACGAGAAGGGCGCCTTCACCGGCGCGGTGTCCAAGCACATGGGCAAGTTCCAGGAAGCCGACGGCGGCACGCTGTTCCTCGACGAGATCGGCGAGCTGCCGCTGGACATGCAGGTGAAACTGCTGCGCGCCCTGCAGGAGGGCGAGGTGGACCCCGTCGGCGGCAAGCGCCCGGTCAAGGTGGACGTGCGGATCATCTCCGCGACCAACCGGGACCTGGCCGAGCAGGTCAAGGCGGGCCATTTCCGCGAGGATCTGTTCTACCGGCTGAACGTCTTCCCCATCGAGGTGCCGTCCCTGCGCGAACGCCGCGCGGACATCCCCGCGCTGGTGCGCCACTTCATCGCCCGCTTCAACGCCCAGGAGGGCAAGGCGGTGATCGACGCGACCGGCGAGACCATGGACCTGCTCGCCCGGTATGACTGGAAGGGCAATGTGCGCCAGCTCGAGAACGCGGTGTTCCGCGCGGTGGTGCTGTGCGACGGCGATTACCTGACGCTGGAGGACTTTCCCCAGATCTCGGGCATGGCCCCCACGCTGGCCGATCCCGCGCCGGTGGCCGCGCCGGGCGGCGCGCCCGCCGAACCGGCCATGGCCGCCGACGCCGATGCCGACACCGGCCCGGGCGGTGTGGACATCACCGACGCGGGCGGGCATCTGCGCTCTCTGGAGGCCATCGAGCGCGACCTGATCGCCTACGCCATCGAGACCTATTCAGGCCGCATGGCCGAGGTCGCCCGGCGTCTGGGCGTGGGCCGCTCCACCCTCTATCGCAAGGTGCGCGAGTACGATCTCGACGTGGACAATTTCCGCGAAGCGGTCTGACGCCGCGCTTGCCATCGCCTGACGGACGCATCAGCCTCTTCCCATGACGGGGAGAGGCTGATGCGCGTCCTGACGGTTGTTTTCGCCCTTGTGATCCTCGCCGCCTGCGGCGAGCGGGCGGCGCGCCCGGCGCCGGACACCGTGCGCACGATCAGCCAGGGCGAGATCGTCGGGATCGAACGCGGCGAGGCCCGCGCCTGGCTGGCCGTCCCCTATGCCGCCGCGCCCGAGGGCGCTTTGCGCTGGCGCGCGCCGCGGCCCGCCCCGCTGTTCGAGGGCCGGTTCGAGGCCACTGCGCACGGCGAGCGCTGCGCCCAGATCACCACCGGCTTCGACCGGGTCTCGGGCGAGCGGGCGGGCCGCATCGCGGGGTCGGAGGACTGCCTGACGCTGGACGTGTACGCGCCCGAGGGCGCGGGCCCGGACGATGCCGGCCGGCCGGTGATGGTGTGGATCCATGGCGGGGGCAATGTGTGGGGCCGGTCGGCGCGCTATGACGGGGCGAGCCTGGCCGCCGGTCAGGACGTGGTGGTCGTCGCCATCCAGTACCGGCTCGGCCCGCTGGGCTTCTTCGCCCACGAGGCGCTGAGGGCGGACGCGGAGACCCGCGCCGACGCGGCGGCCAATTTCGCCCTGCTGGACATGATCGCGGCGCTGGAATGGGTGCGCGAGGACATCGCCGCCTTCGGGGGCGATCCGGGGCGGGTGACGGTGTTCGGCGAGAGCGCAGGCGGGCACAACGTGGCGGGCCTGCTGGCCTCGCCGCTGGCCGAGGGACTGTTTCACCGCGCCATCATCCAGTCGGGCAGCTTCGAATCGGTGTCCCTGCGCGAGGCCGAGCGCGGCGGGCGGGGGATCGCCAACCCGTCCGGCCCCGCCGCGGCGATGATCACGGGCGGGCAGCTCAGCGCCGAGGCCCTGCGCGCGGCGGATCTGGACGCCGTGTTCGGCGCCTATGAGCAGACCGGCGGCGCCTTCCTGAACCTGCCGCGCATGATCGCGGACGGGGTGACCCTGCCCGCCGAAGGCCTGCGCGCGGCGCTGGAGAACCCGGGCAGCTTCAACGACGTGCCGGTGATCACGGGCGTGAACCGCGACGAGATGAAGTTGTTCAACCTGTTCGACGACAACCTGACCCGTCGCCGCTTCGGCGTGCTCTACGAGGCGCGCGACCCGGACTTCTACGACGCGATCAGCGAGCATCAGAGCCGGGCCTGGCGGGTGGCGGCGGTCGATGGCCCGGCCACGGCGATGGTCCGGGGCGGACACCGGGACGTGTGGGCCTACCGGTTCGACTGGGACGAGGGCGGGAGCCTGCTGGGCATGGATATGTCGCGCCTGCTGGGGGCGGCCCACGCCATGGAGATCCCGTTCGTGTTCGACCATTTCCGCTATTTCGGCCCGCTCGACCGCCTGCTCTTCACCCGGGCCAACCGCGAGGGCCGCGAGGCGCTGTCAGCCGAGATGGGCGCGCGGTGGGCCGCGTTCGCGCGCGACGGCGAGCCGGGCGAGGGCTGGGCGCGCTGGACGCCTGACGGCGCGCTGATGCGGTTCGACAGCCCCGAGGGCGGCGGGCCGGAGATGATCGAAGGCGGGGACGGCTTCGAGGCGATGGCGATGGATCTGGCCGCGGATGAGCGCGTCAGCGAGGCGCAGCGCTGTCAGATCGTCCGGTCCGTCATGGCCTGGCGGTCCGGTGCGGAGGCGCTGGCGGCCGCCTGCCCGGACTGAACGACCGGTCGTTCGCTTCTCTCATATTCGTTTGGTGATGCGGATTTCAGCATGCGGCGGAAGTCCGCCGCGTTGCCCGGATACAGGGTCTCGATGCGGCCGTCGGGCCGCCGGTACCAGCTCTTGCACCCGCCTTTTGCCCAGACCGTGTCCTGCAGCCGGGCCTGAATGTCCGCGTTGTAGGCCGCCTGCGCCTCGGGGCGGGGGCTGAGCAGGCCGCGCTCGCCCGCGCCTTCGATGAGCGGGATGATGTAGTCCAGATGCGCCTCGATCATGAAGACCACCGAGGTCGTGCCCACGCCGGTGTTCGGGCCCGCGACCAGCCACAGATTGGGATAGCCGGCGACCGCCGCGCCGCGGTGCGCCTCGGCCATGTCCGCCCAGTCGTCCGACAGCCTGCGCCCGCCGGGGCCGGTCACGTCCAGCGAGCGCATGTGGCCCGCCAGATCATACCCCGTGGCGAACAGCACGATGTCGGCCTCGACATGCTCGCCGCTCGCCGCGACCACGCCGGTCTCGTCCAGCCGCGCGGCGGCGGACGGGATCAGGCGGACCGCGCCGCTCTCGATGGAGGCGTAGAAATCGTCCGAGATCAGGATGCGCTTGCAGCCCAGCTCGTAGGACGGGGCCATGGTGGCCTGCAGCGCGGGATCGCTGAGGGCGGCGTCCTTGCGCGTCATCAGCCGCCTGCGGAAGAAGCGTCCGATCTTCGAGCCCGGCTTGACGATCGGATAGACGACGGTGTCGAGCCGTTTATAGATCGCCCAGCGCCAGGCGCGGGCCAGACCGGGCACGCGGAAGACCGCCTGCAGGGCCTTGGAGTAGCGGTGGTTGCCGCGCGGGGCGATGTAGTTGGGCGTGCGCTGGAAGACGGTGACCTGAGCGCCCCGCCGGGCCAGTTCGGGGGCGGCCTGGATCGCGCTC
The DNA here is from genome assembly GCA_007050995.1 of Glycocaulis profundi. Taxonomy (GTDB): domain Bacteria; phylum Pseudomonadota; class Alphaproteobacteria; order Caulobacterales; family Maricaulaceae; genus Glycocaulis; species Glycocaulis profundi. The sequence goes on from VJOU01000008.1 coordinate 125,215, forward strand.
GCCGCCGAGCCAATGATGGCGATCTTCCGGCCTGAGACGGGGGTGGATGCGGGCCAGCGGGCGGTGTGGAAGACCTCGCCGGTGAACCGCGCCCGGCCCTCTATGGGCGGCTGGGCGGGCTCGTGCAGCCCGCCGATGGCGGCCACCACATGGCGCGCGGTCAGGCTCTCGCCGGTGGAGAGGGCGGCCCACCACAGGCCCGAGGCGTCGTCGAAGGCCAGCCGCTCCACCCCGGCGCCGAGCTTGAGCTTCGGTCTGAGCCCGAAGGCGTCCGCGCAGTCCTCGAGATAGGCGCGGATCTCCTCGCCGGGGGGATAGGCGCAGGACCAGTCGGGCTTGAGGCGGAAGGAATAGCTGTAGAAATGGGCCGGCACGTCGCTGGACGCGCCCGGATAGCGGTTCCACCACCACGTCCCGCCCACGCCTCCGGCGCGGTCGACCAGAACGATGTCCGTCAGCCCGGCCCGCATCAGCGCGCGCCCGGCGGCCAGCCCGCCGAATCCGGCGCCGATCACCAGTGCGTCGAGCGGGGGGCGGTCCGGGCGTGTCATGGCCCATCCTTTCCCGCCGCCGGGCCGGAAGGCAAGACCGGGCTCAGGCCGGGTCGAGAACCAGATCGGACGCATGGACCAGCGCCGCGCCCCGCCGCCAGCCCAGCGCGGCCTCGATCTGGCCCGACTGCAGCCCGGCGATGCGCGCCACCTCGTCGGACGCATAGCCGACGACGCCCTTGCCGACCGCCTCGCCGTCGGGTCCGAGCAGGCGCACGGCCTCCCCGCGCTGGAACCGTCCGGACACGGACGACACGCCCGCAGGCAGCAGCGAGCGGCCTTTGCGGACCGCTTCGACCGCGCCCGCGTCCAGCGTCAGAGTGCCCGCGGGGTTGAAGGCCCCGGCGATCCAGGCGCGGCGGGCGGACTGGCGGGAGGTCTCCGGCGAAAACGCGGTGGCCTCGCCGCCTTCGAACAGGCGCAGGACGGGCCGCGCCTGCGCGCCCGCCGCGATGATGGTGCCGATGCCCGCGCTCCCCGCGATGCGGGCGGCGGCGATCTTGGACGCCATGCCCCCGGTGCCGGTCCCTGCGGCCCCGGCGCCCCCGGCCATGGCCTCGATTTCGGGGCTGATGGCCGGAACGTGATCGAGCAGGCGGGCGGACGGGTCCCGTCCGGGGTCGGAGGTGAAAAGGCCAGCGACGTCTGACAGCAGGATCAGGGCGTCGGCGTCGCACATCTGGGCGACGCGGGCGGCCAGCCGGTCATTGTCGCCATAGCGCAGCTCGTCGGTGGCCACGGTGTCGTTCTCGTTGATCACCGGCTGGGCGCCCGCCGCGAGCAGGGTGTCCAGCGTGGCGCGCGCGTTCAGCCAGCGGCGACGGCTCTCCAGATCGCCCGAGGTCAGCAGGGCCTGCGCGGCGGGACGGGGCGCGAGGGCGGCGTCCCACGCCTGCATCAGCGCGGTCTGGCCCGCCGCGGCGGCGGCCTGTTTCTGTTCGAGATTGAGCCTGCCGGTCCCGAAGCCCAGCCGCGAGCGGCCCAGCGCCACCGCGCCCGAGGACACCAGCACGATCTGCACGCCGCGCCCGGCCAGCGCGTTCAGGTCCGCGGCGATGGCGGAGAAGCGCGCGGCATGGGGCTGGCGGTCCGGCCCGATCAGGAGCGAGGAGCCGATCTTGACCACCACACGGCGGGCGGGGGCGAGCAGGTCTGCGGCGGCGGTCATGAAGCGATCCCGTATACGGCGGCGCGGTCACCCCAGCTCGGCCATCGCTTCGGCATAGGCCCAGTCCAGCCACGGGCCGAGCGCGGCGATGTCGTCGGTGTCGATGGTGGGGCCGCACCAGATCCTCAGGCCCGCGGGTGCCTTGGTGTGGGGAAGAACGTCGAAGGCCGCGCCCTCGCGTTCGAGCAGGACGGCCATCTTTCTGGACACCGCCCAGCGCTCGGCCTCGGACCGGTCCGCCAGCGCCCGGGACGAGAATTTCAGGGTGGCCGAGGTGGTCGAGCGGGTGGCGGGGTCTTCGGCCAGCCAGTCGATCCAGTCCGCGCCGTCCACGAAGGCGGCCAGCGCGTCGAGATTGGCGTTGGTGCGCGCGACCAGCGCCTTCAGCCCGCCCTCCTTCGCCGCCCATTTCAGGGCGTCGAGATAGTCTTCGACCGCCATCAGGGACGGGGTGTTGATGGTCGAGCCCTCATACATCTTGGAATCGTCCGCCCCGGCCTCGAAAAGCTGGAGGATGCGCGGGACGGGCCATGACGGGCGATGCTCGCGCAGGCGCTGGCGGGCGCGGGGCGACAGGATGGCGACCCCGTGCTGGGCCTCGCCGCCGAGGCATTTCTGCCAGGAGAAGGTCGTCACATCGAGCTTCTCCCACGGCAGGTCCATGGCGAAGGCCGCGCTGGTCGCGTCGCAGAAGGTCAGGCCCTCGCGCCGCGCGTCGATCCACTCGCCGTTGGGCACGCGCACGCCCGACGCGGTGGCGTTCCAGGTGAAGATCACGTCGCGGGAGAAGTCCGCCCCCGAAAAGTCCGGCGCGCGGCCATAAGGCGCCTCGTGGATGCGCAGCGCCTCGGGCCTGAGCTCTTCCTTGGCGTCGGTCAGCCAGCGGCGGCCGAACTCGTCGCAGGCGAAGACCTCCACCCCCCGCGCGCCCAGCATCGACCACATCGCGCCTTCCAGCGCGCCGGTGTCGGAGGCGGGGGTGATGATGACCTTGTAGTCGGCGGGAATCTCCAGCACCGCGGCGGTGCGTTCGAGCGCCTCGATGAGCCGCGCCTTGGGGATGCCCGTGCGGTGGTTGCGGCCCAGCGGCGCGGCCTCCAGCGCGGACCATTCCCAGCCGGGGCGCTTTTTCGTCGGCCCCGAAGAGAAACGCGGATCGGCGGGCTTGGTCGCGGGTTTGCGCGTCATGGGCGGGGTTCCCTCAGCTTGAGAGGCATAGCGGTAAGGGCGGTTCGCGGAGAGGTCAATTTCTCTGTCCTCCGCCCCTCCCCCGCCTCCGCGGGGGCAGGCCGGGGCGTCGGTTCCGCGCATGGGCGCGGGCGGCGGCTGCGCTTGCGGCGGCTGCGCCGCCTTTTTCTCCTGTCCTTCCTCGCTCCGCTCGGTCGGTATCCTCGCTTCGCTGCGGGCGCGCGGTCGCGCTGGTGCGCTTCGCGCGGGGTTTCTCTACGCTCTGTGATCGTGAAACCTGACCGCCGGGGTCCCGGGCTCGACCCGGGATCCAGGGGACGGGGCGATGGCGGGACTCTGGGTCCCCGATCAAGTCGGGGACCCCGGGGATTGCATCGCAGTCGGGGGTGTCCTTCGAGGCCGCTTCGCGGCGCCTCAGGATGAGGGGCTTATCTAATCGCGCAGACTTTCCTCATGCTGAGGTGCGAGCGCCAGCGAGCCTCGAAGCACGCCCTCAGACTCCCCACGCGCCTCATCCCCGCCGCCTTCCGGCGCGGGGGGATGGGAGGGGTGGCGCGGGGCGGGCCGTTCGGGGCCCGGCTCGGCATGGCGTGGCGTGGCTCATGGCGCGGCCCCATGTCGAAGGGTCCGCCCCGCGCCCGCGGCGTTTTCCGGTATCGCGGTCCGGCGCTGTTCGCGCCGTTTCAACCGGCCGATGCGTGGCGGGGGCTCCCCGGCGCGGATCGCGCCCGCCGGGTCACCCGTCGTCCGCCGTCCGGGCGGCGGCCTGGCGCCGGTGGTCTCCGCACCGCCCGAAACCGATCAGGGGCGGCTGGTCCGTCGGCCGGCGCCGACCTCGCCCGGCGCACCTGCCGGAACCGGGCGGGAC
>VJOU01000356.1 GCA_007050995.1 Glycocaulis profundi
AGAAAATACCATGTATCATTACAAGAAGTAAAGGGTTGAAATTTTGTAGAGGTATACCCACCATTATCTATATGGGTAGATCCTACCGGTAAACGAGTATTCTCGACTAAAACTTTTTCTAATTTTAGATATGGAAAAGTGTTTGATAAATTAAAATTCATCTTGATTTATATAAAAGGTTAGGTTAGAATCAGTAACCTGTGGCTCTGATATCAGATTTAGACGTATTAGTACTTCTTTTCCTCCACAGTACTTCTTTCCTACGATGGCTACTTTCGTCTCTTGGTATATATGAAGGAAAGTTGCAAATGCATAGAGAGTTTTAAAGATAAATTTTATTGATAATATTTTAC
>VJOU01000357.1 GCA_007050995.1 Glycocaulis profundi
CCTTAATGGCGAACATCACGACAGGGGCATTCCAAGGAATGATATGTCCGACTACACCAATGGGTTCACGTAATGTGTAAGCTTGAAAGTTACTAGTCATTTTAGGAGTCACCCCGCGGATCTTATCAGCTGCACCCGCATAGTAACGAAACATTTCTGCTAAAGTCGGGATTTCAAGGTACCTCACTTGGCCAAACGGTTTACCACCATCCATTACTTCCAAGGTTGCTATTTCATCAGCATTTTCGTCAATCAAGTCTGCAAACTTCAAAAGAACCTTTCGCCGTGCCGCTCCTGACAAGCGAGGCCAAGGTCCATTGTCGAAAGCCTCGCGAGCAGCCTTGACAGCTACA
>VJOU01000358.1 GCA_007050995.1 Glycocaulis profundi
GGATGACGTGCGGGCGATGGGAGGGGAAAGAAAATACGAACGGAAAAGAATCGGTGTTTTGTTTTGGATGGAAATAAATTCAAAAATGAATATAAAAAGAGGGTATGGTTACACAATGGTATGGCAATGGGAAAGATATTCAAAAGGCAAATGATGTCATGTAACAATTGGAAAACGTTTAGTTCTCGCTATCATCAGCGTAGTCATCAAGTGGTCCCTCAATGTTCAACGTCAGCTCAACATTTGCTTCTCCAGCGTCGTTCTTGATGTTGCAAGTGTAGGTACCCGAATCCTTTGCCTTGTAGTTTGTAAGCTCCAATTGAGCAGTGAAGTTGCCATTTCCTTCGTCGTTG
>VJOU01000359.1 GCA_007050995.1 Glycocaulis profundi
CACCAAGCCTTTCAACAATCATGTTGCACTGGCCTGGAGTCATGGGTTCATCATAGATACCAATGATCAAGGACATTGTCGTCTTTTTAACAGTAACACCTCCAGGTCCCTTTTTCCCTCGAATCACAGCTCCTGCCTCGCCTTGAATAACCATGTACTTAGTCCCACCAAGGTATAAGCCAGTCGGTGCAAGTGAGCCGGGTTCATTGAAGTCATTCATGATACCGGTTATTTCCTCTGGCTTAACCTGAGGGAAGGTGGCAGATTGAGCCCAGACGCTGCCATCGTGACCGAGAATAGCGGCGGCAGAGAGGTGGTTACCTTCGATCTCGCACATCAAGTGATCATCAAC
>VJOU01000360.1 GCA_007050995.1 Glycocaulis profundi
GGCATCGACGTCGCAAGGTTGCCAATCGCGCAGCCCGAGGAAGCAGGCACCGCACACTGTTTCGTCCGCACGGCCGGTATGAAAGAAGCCTGCGCTCGCCATTTCCATCGCGGAGGGCCTTTGCGGAGAGTCTGGAGACCCCGTTGCCACCTCCGCACCGAAGGACGCCAGACACTGGCGGTGCGTAGCGAAGCGCGGCGCATAAGCGTATTTCTGCACGAGACAGGCCAGCGCAATTGCAGCAGTGGCACAGGTCAATTCCTCCTCCTTTTGTACAGTCACCAGGAAGACATCCCTCAAAGCAGATTGGAAAGCTGCGAACATTCTGAGAATCGCAACGGGAGCGCGGAC
>VJOU01000361.1 GCA_007050995.1 Glycocaulis profundi
CCCATCGTCTCTGGTCTCATAAATCATACAAGGCAACCACACCAATGAGAATCTTTTTGATGCTCTTGAACAACATTGCTCTTCAAAACGACATCATTGAATGGGCTCGTGATCATCGTTGCCATCACAAGTGGACTGATACCGATGCTGATCCACATAACACCACTCGTGGATTCTTCTCGCTCATATGGGATGGCTTCTTGTGCGTAAGCATCCACAAGTTAAGGAACAAGGAGCCAAGCTTGACATGTCTGATCTCTTGAGTGACCCAGTTCTCGTCTTCCAGAGAAAACATTACTTCCCACTTGTCATCTTGTGCTGCTTCATTCTTCCAACAATTATCCCAGTTT
>VJOU01000362.1 GCA_007050995.1 Glycocaulis profundi
AGGTACACTCCTGGTTCCTTGATAGACAATTATATTCAACAATTAAGACTAAAACCTCGGTGGCTGTTTCAGATGCTGTGACAAAGCAGCATCCGACAATAAACCCTTCACCAAGTGCTCTAAAAAATCTTATTGCCTTGTCTAAGGCATGGGCTGCAGCTGAAAAACCAAAGAAGCCTAAAGCTCAACGGGTTGCAGAACTTTCAGATTTGATTTTTGAAGCTTTGTCGGCAAAGGATTGTGCTTGGTATGACGTGGCTACATTTCTTACTTTCAGAATAATGTACTCTGGGGAGCTTGAAGTTCGTGTGAGATTTTCTGGTTTTAGTCACGATGAAGATGAGTGGGCG
>VJOU01000363.1 GCA_007050995.1 Glycocaulis profundi
CCTCACCAAAAATGATGTATGTGTCAACATTTTGAGCCTTGTATACCTCAGCGTTGCTAATGACAAACATTATAGCCTTGGCCTTGCGGATCGTGACGCGACATATGCCTGGAACAGGCTTCAAGTTGAGTTTTGACATAGCTTTACGCGCCTTTTTTTCGCTGCGGGATTGCTTGCTCGCGCTGTCATCACCAACATCTGCCTTCTTATCCTCAACCAAATCGGGCGCGTCCTCAGAATCCGAAGCTGAAGACGACACTTCGTCAGGCTTTTTCTCAGCAGGAATCGGGCCCTTTTGGGCCTGTTTCTTCTGGCTGTTTTTGCTGGCTGCCATCACCAAGAGATCAC
>VJOU01000364.1 GCA_007050995.1 Glycocaulis profundi
TCATCTCACCGTGTCGTAGCCTGGCGATCGCTGGCCCCGCCGTCCAAGCGGCCAAGGCCATCGCGACGCCGGTCCGATCCGTCAGGCGGTCGCCTCACCCCCGCGATCACGGCCCGTTCACACCGGTCCATGACCGCCCTTGACGGGGCTGGTCCGAAGTCCTGACAGACCCCGGCGCGCTTGTGCACGTCTCCAGGATCGCCGCAGTCCCGGCCGCCCTTTCACGGAGAAACGGGCCGTCACCCCCGCCCCGCTCGGGTCGCCGCGCCCCACCCCGCGGAACAGACGGTCCGGACCGCCCCCTCATGGGATGAAGCCCGCACAGTATGAGGC
>VJOU01000070.1 GCA_007050995.1 Glycocaulis profundi
CCGTATCAACCTTTGGAACAGCCGTTAACCGTGCTCCGTTGAGTYTGAATGGAAGCAGTGGTGTTGCTGCGGTCCCAAGCTCAAGCTTCTTGGGTAGCAGCTTGAAGAAGATCGTGAACTCAAGACACACAATCAACAACAAGAGGTTTTCGACTTTCAAAGTCTTGGCTGCCGAGAAAGAAATCGAGGAAACCACACAAACAGACAAGGACAGATGGAAGGGTCTTGCAACCGATATCTCTGATGATCAACAAGACATCACAAGAGGTAAGGGTATGGTTGATTCTCTCTTCCAAGCCCCACAAGACGTAGGAACCCACTTTGCAGTCATGAGTTCATACGAGTACATCAGCACCGGGCTTCGCACATATAACTTGGACAACAATATGGGTGGATTCTACATTGCACCTGCTTTCMTGGACAAACTTGTTGTTCACATCACCAAGAACTTCATGACTTTGCCTAACATCAAGGTGCCTTTAATTCTTGGTGTCTGGGGAGGAAAAGGTCAGGGAAAGTCTTTCCAATGTGAACTTGTGTTTGCCAAGATGGGAATCACACCTATCATGATGAGTGCCGGAGAATTGGAAAGTGGGAATGCCGGAGAGCCAGCTAAGCTCATCAGACAACGGTACCGTGAGGCTGCTGACATCATCAAGAAGGGGAAAATGTGTTGCCTGTTCATCAATGATCTTGATGCAGGTGCCGGTAGAATGGGTGGAACAACACAGTACACAGTCAACAACCAGATGGTCAACGCTACCCTTATGAAYATTGCTGATAACCCAACCAATGTACAACTCCCTGGAATGTACAACAAAGAAGAGAACCCCCGTGTCCCCATTATCGTCACAGGAAACGATTTCTCCACATTGTATGCTCCACTTATCCGTGATGGACGTATGGAAAAGTTCTACTGGGCTCCAACTAGAGAAGACCGGATTGGAGTGTGTATCGGTATTTTCAGGACAGACAATATCGCCGAGGAGGCCATTACTAAACTCGTCGATACTTTCCCAGGACAATCCATTGATTTCTTTGGCGCTTTGAGGGCAAGAGTGTACGATGATGAAGTGAGGAAGTGGATTGGAGATGTCGGAGTTGACACCATTGGAAAGAAGCTTGTGAACTCGAGGGAGGGACCCCCAACATTTGAGCAACCTAAGATGACACTCGAGAAGCTCCTCGAGTATGGGTGGATGCTTGTTAAGGAGCAAGAGAATGTCAAGAGAGTCCAATTGGCGGATACCTATTTGGCATCCGCGGCTCTTGGAGATGCTAACAAGGACGCCATTGACAGTGGATCATTCTTTGGCAAAACAGAATAGAAAGCGTGTGTGCTCAAMGGTGCACTACTCGTTGTTCTGAACAATTGATGATGATCGATAATGGTCGTTGCATTTATACATTAATTCCAAGGCCTTTTTAAGGGAAGACTAGTGTTTTATTTTCCCGAGGATCGATGTCAAATATTATTATGTGTTTTACATCTATTTCTGTGGATTTCTTTACTCTGTTTCTGTAAATTTTGTT
>VJOU01000072.1 GCA_007050995.1 Glycocaulis profundi
GGAGAAATCCTCGGGTCGGCCCGGCTTCTCCCCACATGGCGCGATCATCTGATGAAATCGAAGCTGGCGAGATTCGTCAAACGGTCGGAACTGGCCGCAGGCGCCGGTATCTGGGAGCTCTCGCGATGGATCGGCGGCCCTGGACTTGACCGCCAACACGATGCCCGCTGCCGGACACTGCTACTGACAGCCATCTCAGAATTCGCGCAGAGCCACTGCGTGGAATATTTCGTGGCATGTCTCGAGACACGCCTGGTGAACGTCCTCGTGGAGATGAACTGGCCTTTCACCTTCCTCGGAGAACCCCATCAATACGATGAAGGAGAAGCCGTCGCCGTTCGATGGCGCATCGGAAGCGAAGAGTATGAACACACCCGCCGCCTTCTCGAGGTCACGACCCCGGCGTCGATAATGGCCAGCGCTTGGCCATCCGCGCGAATTCCGCCGATGGCCGTCTCAGTGATCGATGCGCTGCTGGATATATCCAGTTCCGACGTCCTCACCAGCGCGCTTGAGGCGGTCGACCTGTCGATCTCGGCTCACGCGGCGAGCCGGCCGCTCAGCGACTTCACCGTGCTGCATGAAGGAGGTCATGCCTGATGTCCGCAACGTTCATCAAAGAAGTCGGCATCCAAGAAGGCGCCGAAGCCGTGATCGAAACCTTGAAATCTGACGGTGTCGTGATCCTCAAACACGGGATGGCGCCGTCAGACGTCGCGGCGGCAGCGTTTGATCTTGAGCAGTATCTCCGCCGGACACCTACCGGACAAGGTGCCTTTTACGGTTTCAACACGCGCCGCTGCGGCGCACTCGTGGCCAAGTCGAAGCACTTCGCCGACCTTGCGACACATTCAGTGGTGTTGCCTGCCGTGACTGAGATTCTGGAAGCACACTGCGATTGCATCCAGCTCAACCTGACGCAAGCGATCCGGATTGAGCCTAACGAGAGCCCGCAATTTCTCCATCGGGATGACGAGCTCTTCCCCCTGCCCGGCGAGCGGTTTGAGACCATGGTCAATGCGCTATGGGCAATCTCGGAGTTTTCCGTCGAAAATGGCGGAACACGAGTGATCCCCGGGAGCCATAAATGGCCCCGGGATCGCGAACCTCAGGCGAATGAAATCCTGCAGGCCGAAATGAAGCCCGGCGACGTGCTCGTATATCTCGGATCGGTCCTTCACGGGGGTGGCGCCAATCATTCTCCCGCCCCCCGCACTGGCGCCGTCATCAGCTATAATCTGGGATGGCTCAAACAGACTGAGAACTTTTATCTGTCCATTCCGTGGGAAACGGCCAGACGGTTGCCGGAACGCTTGCAGCGACTCATCGGCTATCAACTTCACAGGCCCAATGTCGGCTGGGTCGAAGGTCGAGATCCCCTCGAATGGCTTCGGGCAGGTCGCCCTGAAGTGATGGCGGCGTCCGACGCATTGACGGAGGACCAGGTCAAGATGGTGGGCGAAGCGATGGCCGATCCGGCCCGTTTCGCCGCCCATTTCAG
>VJOU01000073.1 GCA_007050995.1 Glycocaulis profundi
GTTGTAGGCGGCCGAACCGGAGGTGTCGGTGTGGCCGTCGATCTGCACGCGGGCCACGCCGCAGGTGCGGGCTTCGTTGACCGCTTCGTTCACGACCGAACGCGCCTGATCGGTGATGTTCGAGCGATCCCACTCGAAATACACCACGAAGCCGACATCCTCACACGCGGCAGCCGGAGGCGGCGGCGGGGGCGGAGGCGGCGGGGGCGGCGGAGGCGGAGGCGGCGGAGGGGGCGGAGCAGGCGGAGCCGCGAAGGTGTAACGCAGGCCGACCCAGCCCTCGTGGCTGCCGTAACGGTCCACTTGGACGTCAGGCGAGTACGAACGGCGGTTGGTGCCGAAATAGCGGTACTCGGTGTCGATCGCCAGGTTCGGGCTCAGATACCAGGCCACGCCAGCGATGCCCTGGTAACCGAAGGACTGATCCTTGTCGCGGACGGTCACGTAGTTCGAAGCCGCGGTGACGGTGCCGGTGTCCCAGCCGCCGGCGGAGAAGTGAGACTGGGCCCAGCCGATGCCCGCGCCCAGATACGGACGAAGCACAGCATCCTGCGCGCCGAATTCATAAATGGCGTTGACCATGCCCGACCACACGTGGATCGAGCTGTAGCTGTCTTCGAAGTTGCCCACGGCGCCGGTCTGGTTGAACCGGTGAGAGCCTTCGAATTCAAGCCGGAAGCCGTTGCCCCAGTTGTAGCCGGCGGCGAGCGCTTCGCGCAGATCGCTTTTACCGCTGATCTCGCCACTGAGGCTGCCGCTGACATCCATGTCGCCCGGCGCGCCATAACCAAGAGCGCCACGCACATACCAACCTTCCTGCGCGGCGGCCACAGACGGGAGCGCGATCATCGCCCCCAGGGCCGCGGCTGAAAGAAGCCGTTTTTTCATAATATTTTCCTTTCCTCGAGCGGCTTATCGCCCTGCAGGTCGCTTCGAGCGCGAGCACGTCGCAAATGCGACGGAGCTTCGCGCCTGAGGGGGGTGTAACTGATTTCCCTCTAAGTCACCACTTCTAAGTGATTAACATACAGCCCGAAAACCGCTTTCGTGCCAAGAAAACCGCCCTTCCGCGGACTTTTTCCTTAACGCGCGTTTTTTTCGCAACACCCCTGTGGCGAGAATAAAAGACAGCGGAAAACGGCCCGGCGTGAGCCGGGCCGTTTCCAGTCTTGTCATGGTCGTGGCGACTTAGTTGTCGCGCACGTCGATGACCACTTCCGAACGCCGGTTCAGCGGCTCGCGCACGCCGTCGCCGGTGTCCACGGCCGGACGGGTCTGGCCGAAGGACTGGGTCGARATCGACCCCGCCGGGATGCCCAGGCGGACCATCTCGTCGCGCACCGCGTTCGCGCGGCGCTCGCCCAGGCCCATGTTGTAGGCGGCCGAACCGGAGGTGTCGGTGTGGCCGTCGATCTGCACGCGGGCCACGCCGCAGGTGCGGGCTT
>VJOU01000009.1 GCA_007050995.1 Glycocaulis profundi
GCCGCGGCGGCGGGCATCGCGGCGGGCGCGGCCTTCGACCAGCTGTGGATGAGCGCGGCCTTCGCGCTGCAGGCGCTGGCGGCGGCGTGGCTGTGGCGGCGGGCGCCGAAGGCGGAGACCGGCGAGGGGCTGGGCGCGCTGAAGATCGCCGCGGCGGCCTTCGGCACGCTGGCGGTGGTGCGCCTGACCGTGCTGGGCGAGGCGTTCGGATATGACGTGGGGCCGTGGCCGGTGCTCAACTGGCTGCTCTATGGGTATGGCGTCTCGGCGCTGGCCCTGTGGCTGGCCTCGCGCCAGCTCGTTCGGGGCGGCGCGCCGGAGCGTTCGCGGGTGGTGCAGAGCCTGGTGGCCGGCGCGCTGACGCTGGGCGTGTTCCTGATCTCCATGCAGATCCGCCACGCCCTGCATGGCGGGCGCATGGACGCCGGGTTCTACACCCTGCTCGAGATCGGGCTTCAGACCTCGGCCTGGCTGGGCACCGCGCTGGCGATCCGGGCCGCGCTGGGGCCGTCGCCCGCCTTCGCGCCGCGCTGGGGCGTGCGCGTCCTGATCGGTCTGAGCGCGCTGCACGCGCTGGCCGTGACCACCGCGTTCAATCCGTGGTGGGGCGGCGATCCGATGGGCGTGCAGGGCGGGACCGTGTTCAATTCGCTGCTGGCCGCCTATGGCGTTCCGGGCGCGCTGGCCGCGGCGCTGGCCATCGTGCTGCGGCGGCAGGGACTGCAGGCGGCGGGCACGATCACGGGGATGATCGCGGCGGTCTTCCTGTTCCAGTGGCTGGTGCTGGAGCTCCGCTTCGGTTTCCACGGCCTGCTGATGTCACGTCTGCCGGTGGGGGAGGCGGAAAGCTGGGCCTATTCGGCGCTGGGTCTGGTCTATGCGGGCGCGCTGCTGGCGCTGGGCGTGGTCCGGCGGCGGCCCTCGCTGCGCTATGCGGCGCTGGGCCTGCTGCTGGCGGTGACGGTCAAGGTGTTCGTGTTCGACCTCGCCGGGCTGGGCGGCGGCTTGAGGGCGCTGTCCTTCCTGGGACTGGGCGCGGTGCTGATGGCGGTCGCGGCGCTCTACCAGCGGGTCATCCTGCCGATGACCCGCCGGGAGGCCGAAGAGGCGGCGCTCAGAAGCTGACGCCGATCCGCGCATAGCCGATCCGCCCACGCGGATCGTGGACCTTGGTGTCGAAGCCCAGCGGCGTCTGCACGAAGGGCGGGGCCTCGTCGGTCACGTTCTGGGCGCCCGTGGTCAGGGTCACCCGACGGCCGTCGATCTCGGTCGTCCACGAGCCCTGCAGGTCGAGCGCGGTCCACGACGCGATGTCGCCGCCCGCGCCCTCGTCATTGCGGTACCCGCCGACATGGCGCAGGCCCGCCCGCGCGCCGAACGCGCCCAGACTCCAGTCGAGATGCGCGTTGGCGCGGAAGTCGGGAACCGAGCGCGCGAAATTGGCGAAGTTCCGGCTGCCCCGCCCGTCGATCTCCCGGTCCAGAACCGGATCGACCAGGGTGAAGGTCGTCACCCAGCTCGCCGAGCCGCCCCAGGACAGCGAGCCCCAGCCGCCCAGATCGACCGGATCGCCCGCGAGCTCGAGATCGATCCCGTCCGCCTCGACCCGCGGCGCGTTCACGAAGGCGGAGCGCACCAGCACCACCTCGCCCGCAGGCGACAGGTCGATGCGCGGATCATCGAGATCGTTTTCCAGCGCCTCGTTGATGATCGCCTGGGCGTTCTCGCGCACGATCAGGTCGCGATACTCCACCTTCCAGTAATCAAGGCTGGCCGACAGGCCGAAGCCGCGCCACACCGCGCCGCCGGTGACCGTGTCCGCCGTCTCGGGCGACAGATCGGGATTGCCCACCGTGCGCACGGGGCGGAACAGCGAGGAGGTCCCCACCGTCAGCGACTGCAGGGTGGTGGTGGCCGAGACCTGCTGGTGCAGGGACGGCGCGCGGAAGGAGCGCGAGAACGAGCCGCGGAATGACAAAGCCTCGGTGGCGTCGAACCGGGCGCCGATCTTGGGATCGGTGGAGCTGAACCCGCCCTGGTCCTCGTGCCTGACCGCGAGCTGCAGGCTCAGCCGGTCGGTGACCGGCGCGATGGCGTCCGCGAACACGGCCTTCGCGGTGCGCGCGCCCGCATAATCCGGCCCGCCCACGATGAAGAGGAAGTCGTCGTCATTGAACCGCTCGCCATTCTCCACCCGGTAGCTCTCGCGGCGAATCTGCGCGCCGAAGGCGGCCGAGACGTCGCCCGCGGGCAGGGCGAACAGGGCCGGGGTGGCGGCGCTCGCCTCGAACACGGCCAGATCGGCGCGCGAATGGCGGACATTCTCCCCGATGATGAAGTCGATCACGTCCGGGGAATTGAAGCGCGGATCGGACGGATCGGTGACCAGGCCGCCCGAACCGAAGGGGTTGAACCACGCGCACCCGTTCGCGCCCGGCTGTGTGCCGGAGCAGGCCGCGCCGCCGAACCCGGCCAGCGCGGCGTGGAACTCGTCGGCCAATGTGTCCGTGATCGTCGCCATCAGCTCATTGCGCGAATAGGCGTAATTGCCCGTCAGGGTGAAGGGCGTGGCGCCCAGCGTCACGTCGCGCTCGGCCTCGGCCTCCAGCCGCCATGTGTCGTGTTCGAAGGTGCGGCGCGCGGCGCCCGCGGCCTCGCCCAGCGGACGGCCCAGGAAGACCACGTCGCGCCCGAACGGATTGCCCGGATGATCGGCGGAGACCGTGGGGAAGCTGAGATCGGCCAGAGAGGGCGAATTGCCCCGCTCCAGCCGCTTCGCCGTTCCCGCCGCGCGGACCGTCAGCCGCGTGGCGCCGAGGTCGGCGCTCAGCGCGCCATAGCCCGACAGGGTCTCTTCTTCGGGCACGATGGAGAAGAACTGGGCGTAATCCAGCCCGCACGAGCCCACGGGGCCGAAGGCGCTGTCCTGACCGCTGGGCATGACCATGCCGCCCGCCGCGGCGCAGTCGGGGTCGATGATGCTGGCCGGGCCGCCCGCGGGCGTGGTGACCGCGAAGCTGCCGTCATCGTTCAGGATGTAGAACCCGCCCGGCTGGCCCAGCGTGGAGATGCCGGTGCCCGGGACGAAGTCCGTCTCGAAGCCCTCCAACCCGGCGCGCTCGGACCATTCCACGGCGCCGGTCAGGTGGAGCGCGCCGAAATCACGGCCGGCGATGGCGGCCACGCGGGGGCCTGCGCCGGAGCCGGAATATTCCGTCGGTCCGCGCCATTCTGCGAAGACGTCGAGACCTGTGAACGAATCGCGGGTGATGACGTTGATCACGCCGGCCACCGCGTCCGAGCCATAAACCGGGCTGGCGCCGTCTTTGAGCACCTCGACCCGGTCCACGGCTATGGACGGGACCAGGGCGTTCAGGTCCACGAAGCTGGCGCCGTCGTCCGCGGCCACTGACGAGACCGTCTGGCGCCGCCCGTTCAGCAGCACCAGCGTGGAGCCCAGCCCCAGCCCGCGCAGATTGGCGTTCGCCGTGCCCGAGGTGTCGTTCTGGGTGCCCGGATCCTCGTTGAACTCCGACCCGCCCATGGCGGTGACGAAGGGCAGGGCGTCGCCCAGTCCGGCGAACCCGGCCCGGTCCAGCGATTCGCCGGTCAGGATGGTCACCGGACGGTCGGCCATCGTGGCGCCCGGCGCGCGCCCGCCCACCTCGATCACCTCCAGCGGCGCGGCCTCCTGAGCGGCGGCTCCGGCGGTCAGGGCGAGAATACTGACGGAGGCGGACAGCAGGCGGCAGGGCGCGGACGCGCGGAAGCTGTGAAACATGATCGGGCCTTTTATGGGATTCCTGTCGGCGGCCCTGAGGGCACGCCGCCGGGTACCAGCCGGGGCGGGGAAGGGCAATAGCGGCGGGGCAGGCGCAGCCTGCTGCAACTGATCGCCGGGGGCGGGCGCGGAGCTATGGACAGGCCGGGCGGCCAGCCCTATAAACCGCGCTCTCCAACAGCCGGGTCCGACCCGGCGCACGGGCGCCCAGGTAGCTCAGTTGGTAGAGCAGCGGATTGAAAATCCGCGTGTCGCTGGTTCGATTCCGGCCCTGGGCACCATTTCCCCCAATAAGAGACTTCCGCTCCCGCCGTTTTCTCGCGCCGCCTGACAGGCTGCCGGGCTGGGCGATCTGTCGAAGTTTTCATTGCGGGCTTGTCATGGCTTCTGCAGGCGAACAGAACTTGAAACTTGAATTCATGTCTCAGAAATTTCTCATTTATTATTCGTATTCGATGGTTTGAGGTCGTTAATTTAAAGCTATTATTTTCTGTTCTTCAGAAGCTCAGTTAACCATCTTGTCCGTGGTTCAGGTTGTAAAACAATAACTTGCTCTTCATCTCCAATTTGGGGGATGCGCGGGGCTCGCCTGCAGAGTGTATTAACGCCCGATTAAGAGGTTCAGACAGTCTGACTCGGGGGGGAAATATGGTCAGAACGAGCGTTTGGCTTGCCTCGGTGGCGAGCGCGGCGGTGATGGGGGCGGCTTCAGCCGCGCAGGATCTGGTCTACGAACCGGTCAATCCCAATTTCGGCGGCAATCCGTTCAATTCCGCGCACCTTCTGGCCACGGCCGAAGCGCAGAATCGCTACACCCGTCCGGGGACGACCGGGCTGGGAACGTCCCAAGCCGATCTGTTCGTCCGCCAGCTCCAGAGCCGTCTGCTTTCAGGGCTGTCCGCGCAGATCGCCGATGCGATTTTCGGAGAAAATCCGCAGGAAAGCGGCACGCTGGTGTTCGGCAACCAGACCATCACGTTCCAGCGGGGGCTGGATTCCATCACCCTGACGATTTTCGACAGCGACACCGGGGAGACGACGACCATCGTGATTCCCCAGCTCGCCGTGAACTGACGCGGCTGGACCGGGGGGTAAGCCGATGACCGGACGACTGATGAAGCGGGCCCTCGCAGGGGCCGCAGCTGCCGTGACGCTGGCGCTGGGCGCCTGCCAGACCGTGCCCGAGCGCATGGAACGCATGTCGGACGCGGAGATCGATCCGCGCACGCAGGTGCGTCACCAGCTTTCCGCCCTGCCGCCGCCCGGCCAGCGCGTCGCGGTCGCGGTGTACGGTTTCGAGGACCAGACCGGCCAGTTCAAGCCCAGCGACACGGGCCAGACCCTGTCGCGGGCCGTCACCCAGGGCGCGTCGTCCATCCTGGTCAAGGCGCTGCGCGACGCGGGCGACCGGACCTGGTTCGACGTGGTCGAGCGTGAGAATCTCAATCACCTGCTGAACGAGCGCCAGATCATCACCCAGATGCGCCAGCAGTATCTGGGCGAAGACCTGGTCAATCCTCAGGCCCTGCCGCCACTGATGTTCGCGGGCGTCCTGCTCGAGGGCGGGATCATCAGCTATGACACCAACACCCGGACCGGGGGGCTGGGGGCCCGCTATCTGGGCATCGGCGGGCACACCATGTACCGCGAGGACACGGTGACGGTGTATCTGCGCGCGGTCAGCACCCGCACGGGAGAGGTGCTGTCCACCGTGACCACGCAGCAGCGCGTGGCCTCGGTCGGGATCGCGGCGAACGCCTTCCGCTTCGTGTCCTTCCAGGAGCTGTTCGAGTTCGACTCCGGGATCACCGTGAACCAGCCCACGCAGCTCGCCGTCCAGCAGGCGATTGAAAAGGCGGTCTACGCGCTGGTCGTGGACGGGGCGATGAACGGGGTCTGGGGCTTCGCCGATCCGGTGGCCGGCGGGCAGGTGATCGACAGCTATCAGGCCGTTCTGAGCGGAATCTGGCCGGCCGACGCGCTCGCTGACCGCCCCGATCTGGCTCAGGCCGACCCGGAGATGATCCGGCCTGCCGCAGCCCCTGCGGACGCAGCCGCGCAGATCAACCAGGCCGCGCTCGCCCAGATTCTGGGCGCGGCGGCGAGCCAGTGATGAAGGGATGACGACGACATAAGACAGGACCCCCGGCGCACGTGTGTGGTGCTCGGACGCCGGGGGCCCCCAGGGCCGACTGAGACAGTCAGCGCTTTGAAGATAGGGCGACTCACGCCCTGCGGCAACGCGACCCGCCAAGGCGGGCATGGCGTCTCATCGGTCCTGACGGCTTCACGCGCGGGGAGGTTTTCCGTGCATGACCCTTTCCAGGACCGCCTGCCGGGCTCAGGCCCCGGCTTTCCTGGAACAAGACGAGACGGCGCCTCCGAAGGCGTCCGGGAAGTGTCCAATGGCGCACCGGAAAGGACGGCGTGGTGCTCGTCCCGGTGGCCGAACCGGTCCCGTCCGGGGCCATCAACCAGGAGACTGAGACAATGCGTTCCATCCTTATCGCGACCGCTTCCGCCTTCGCCCTCGCGGGCGCGGCCTTCGCTGACGAGTCCACCATCAACCAGACCGGCAACGACAACCAGGCCGAAGTCGACCAGAACGCCAGCAGGTACAGCGAGTCCAACATCACCCAGACTGGCAACCAGCACGAAGCCACGGTCATCCAGAGCGGCCGGACCAACCTGTCGAACATCACCCAGAACGGCCCGGAGCGGGGAACCCGCGCCACGGTCAACCAGATCTCGACCGGCTTCACCGCGAACGAATCCAACATCACCCAGTCCACCGCGAACACTTCCGCGGGAGGCCCGCAGGGTTTCCGCGCCGTGGCCGAAGCCGAAGTCAGCCAGGTCGGCGCGGGCAACGTTTCGAACGTGACCCAGGGCCGGGCTTTCGATTCCGCCTATCCCACGCGCAGCCAGTGGGCGAGCGTGGAGCAGATCGGCCTGTACAACGAATCCACCATCGTGCAGGCGGGTTCTGATGGCGAAGCCGCGGTTTATCAGAGCGGCACCTCGAATGACTCGTTCATCAGCCAGTCCGGTTTCTCCAACGAAGCCGGCAACCGCTCCAGCGCGGGCGTGACCCAGCTTGGCGGGCTGAACTCCAGCTACATCACCCAGCCGGGCGAACTGAATGAAGCCACCGTGTTCCAGAGCGGCACCTTCAATGACAGCTACATCCAGCAAGGCGCCAGCCGTGACGTCGCGACGATTGAACAGATCGGCGTGGGTCACACCAGCCAGGTCCGCCAGAACGCGCCCTCTGGCCGCGACTTCACCAACCTGGCCGAAATCAGCCAGACCGGCATCGGCCATGAGAGCTACATCGTTCAGGACAGCGTCGACGCGCCTGCCGGCGACGGCAACAGCGCTTCGGTGATCCAGTCCGGCCTTGGTGGCCACTTCTCCGACATCTACCAGTCGGGCGGTGCGAACGTCGCCATGGTCGACCAGAGCGGCATCTACGCGAACAGCTCCGTGATCAACCAGACCGGCGCGGGCAACTTCGCCTCGGTCACGCAGTAAGCCTCACCAACCTCAGGCGCGGCGGTCCGCCGCCGCGCCTGATCCTTTCTTTTTTCGCAGGAGTCCGGGGCCATGACGCGTTTTCATCGTGCAGTCTTCGGGGCGCTGGCGCTGGGCATTGCCGCGCTTCCCGCAGCGGCGGCTCAATCGGTGTCTTCGGTCGAGCAGATCGGCGAAGAGACGCTGGCGGTCATCGCCCATCAGGGCGAGGCCAACCGGTCTCTGGTCAGCCAGCAGGGACGCGACCTGCAGGCGAGCGTCACCATTCAAGGTCATGGCAACGGCGAGGACGTGCGGGGGCTGGTCGAACAGACCGGCGAGGGCTCATCGGCCACGGTGGACATCGTCGGCGACGGCAACCGCTTCGCGGTGCGTCAGTCCGGGTCGGGCGGGCCTGCGGGCAACGAAGCCTCGGTGGACATCGCGGGCAGCGACAACCAGGCCTACATCACACAGATCAACGATCTCGGCGTGGGTTACGGCAATTACGCCGCGATCTCCCAGAGCGGGGAGGGCAACGAGGCGGGGATCCAGCAGACCGCCGCCGCCATGGGCGGGTTTGGGCCTAATCTCGCCGTCATCCGCCAGACCGGATACAATAATCTGGCCGGAATCAACCAGACCGGCGCGGACAATCAGGCGCGGATCAGCCAGGAGGGCGACTTCAACGAGGCTCTCATCGTCCAGGAAGGGTTCGGCAGCAATGTCCAGATCGAGCATCACGGATCGAACTTCATCGATTCCGTCACCCAGACGGGCTGCGGCGTCTCTGGCGGCTGTCCGCCCGTCCACATCATCCGGGGCATGCCCGGCGGCTGAGCGCGGGGCCCCTGACGGAGGCGCGTCATGATCAGGTTTCTCGCCGCAGCGGTCGCGGTTCTGGCCGCCGACCCCGGCGCGGTCGGGCAGGAGCCCGCCGACGAGGCCGTGGCCTCCGTCGATCAGATTTCGCCCGCCCCGGACGGTCGCATAACCGCCGACCAGCTCAACATCGCCATGGCCGAGGCTCTCGCTTCGGGGAGAATGGACCAGCTCGATCTGGGGGAGCGCGGCGTGGTCATCCTTCAGGCCGAGGGCGGGGCGGATCGGTGCGATCCCACCGCTGAACAGCGCTCGGACTTCTGCGACGAGATCCTCGCCCGCCGCGAGGTGATGCTGCGCGCCCAGGCCGCAAGCCGTGCGGAGACCGATCTGGCCACCGCCTCGCCCGGCGTGGCCCTGCGCTTCTCCTCAGATCCCGCCGCCACCGCCGACCAGATCGCCCGTGGCCGTCCCGAGAGCTTCGCCGCCCAGGCCGCGGGTGACGCGCTCCTGGGCCTGCATCGCCGACGGGAAGACCAGCCTCCGCCCGACGCGGCGCCCGAACTGTCGCCCGAACTGCTCGAAGCGATCATCCAGACGCCCGTCGGCGGAGGGTCGTGATCTCCGCCGCGCTGATCGTGCTCGCCCTGGCGAGCCAGTCTGACTCTGGCGGAGATGGATCGGTCGAGGCCTGGATCGAGGCGGGCGGCTGAGACCATATCCCTGATTGTCACGATTGCGTGATTGCTGCGTTGCGGCATGGCCATCAATTCCCGATTGTGCCACCGGTTCCCTTCGCTCCGGGGTGGCCCGGCTGCGTCTCCTGAGGGGGCCCACCATGTCTCTTGAAACCCGTCGTCTGAAGGCGCTGCATGATTACGCGATCCTCGACACGCCGCCCCACCCGGCGTTCGACAGCCTGACCGCCACCGCCGCGCTGGCGCTTGACGCGCCCATCGCTCTGATTTCGCTGATCGACGCGGAGCGCCAATGGTTTAAATCCGTCATCGGGCTGGAGCTGACCGAAACGCCCCGCGCCATGTCCTTCTGCGAGCACGCGACGGAAGGCGAAGGAACACTGGCGGTGCGCGACGCGCGGGACGATCCGCGCTTCGCGGGCAATCCTCTGGTCACCGGTGCGCCGTTCATCCGCGCCTATGCGGGCGCGCCGCTGATCGACTCCGAAGGCTTCGGGCTGGGCGCGCTGTGCGTGATCGACACCCGCCCCCGGGACTTCTCCGCGCGGGATATGGACATTCTCTCGCATCTGGCTGAGGCCGCCATGATCGCGGTGACCAGCCATCGTCTGTCGGGCGCGTTGCAGCGCACGCGGGTAATCCTCGCCGAACGTCTGGCGTCCTGACTTCATAGTCTTTGATGAACGGCTGACACGACGAAGCCGGCCTTGCCGATGTCGGAGCAGGCCGGCTTCATGTGCGCCTCACGAGGGGGCTGGAGGCGCCGGGGGGAGGTCGCGGCATTTCTTACCGCAAATGAAGTATGTATCGCCCTTAAATTGAGGTCAATCGGTTTCGGGGCGAGAGGGGGCTCATTTCCCTTCAGCCCACCGGGCCATCGCCTCTATGCCCTCCACCACGTTCGGCGCATGGCGCTTGAGGAAGCCGTGATCGAGGGTCTCGCCCGCGGCCAGCGCGTCCATCGCCGCGCCGCCCTCGAAATCCACATAGGCCAGGCGCAGCGACAGCTCCGCGGGCGGCCTCCCGAAGGCCGAACCGGGCAGGGTCGCGACGCCGGTCTCCTCCAGCAGGCGTTCGCAGAGCTGCTGGCTGGTCTCGATCCCGCGCGCGGCGAGGCGGTCCTTCAGCGGATCGAAATTGGGGAAGGCGTAGAACCCGCCCCCGATGGGGTTCACCTCCGCCCCCGCCGCCGTCAGCGTGTCGGACACAAAACCGGCCAGCGCCTTCAGCACGGCGCGCGAGCGCTCCAGATAGGCGTCCATCTCCGCCCCGCCATCGAACCCGGCGATGGCTGCGTGCTGGATGGGGGCGGAGACCGAGGTGTAGGTCTCGCTGGCCGCGGCGGCCATGGCGTCCTTCAGCCAGGACAGGGATTTGGGGAAGGCGAAGAAGCCCAGCCGCCATCCGCCCGCTCCCGCCCATTTGGACAGCCCGTCGGAGATGATCGTGCCGCCGCGATAGTGCCGGGCCGCCGAGACGTGATCGCCGTCGAACTGCACCCCGCCATAGATCTCGTCCGACAGCAGCAGCACCCGGTGATCGCGCGCGACCTGGGCGATCCGGTCGAGATTGTCCGGCGTGTAGGTGGTGCCCGTGGGATTGCCGGGGCTGTTGAGGATCAGCAGGCGCGGACGGTGGGGATCGTCCTGGCAGACCGCCTTGAGCGCGCGGGGGGTGACGCCCAGACCGGTCTCGATCTCTGTGGGCAGCCAGATGATCCGCCGCCCGAGTATCTGGGCCTGGGGCGCGTAGGAGACCCAGCTGGGCGTGGGGAT
Organism: Glycocaulis profundi; assembly: GCA_007050995.1. Lineage (GTDB taxonomy): Bacteria > Pseudomonadota > Alphaproteobacteria > Caulobacterales > Maricaulaceae > Glycocaulis > Glycocaulis profundi. The sequence continues at coordinate 10,590 of VJOU01000009.1, forward strand.
GACCAGATCGCCGTAATAGGCGAGCTGGACCAGGAACATCAGCTCCTTGGTGCCCGGCCCGATCAGGATGTCCTCAGGATCGAAGTTCAGCCCTTGGGTCCGTTCGAGATAGCCGCAGATGGATTCGCGAAGCGGCCGCAGGCCCTGGACGGGCAGGTAGTCCTTCTGGTGGGCGTTGTCGGACAGCGCGCGGCGCATGATCTCCGGCACGGGGAAGGGCGACTGGCCCAGCCCCAGCCGCCGCACGGTCCGCCCGGCCTTCGCCAGTTCCGCGGACCGTTCGTTGATCGCCAGCGTCGCCGACAGGCCCAGCCCGCGGATGTTGAGATTGAGTTGCACGGAGGGGGAGAGCTCGAGCGGTTCAGGCGGAGCGTTGGCGAGCATGGCGGAGGGTCCTGATCTGGCTTTGCGCGCAAGGATAACCCGCTTTGCAGGGCGGGCGGCAAGCGGCGCCAGTCCCATCGGCTCACGGAAAGTTTCCCACAGAGTTTCAATGTCGCAGTCAGAAAGCTGTCGCGGAATTGATTCAATCAAGTTAGGTTGTCTGTGATCCTTAACGGGATCATGCGCTTCATTGGACGGGAGCGGCGGCCCACCCCCGGGTCGCCGTTTCCATTTGTGGCTCCGGAACGCGCCCCGACCCGCCGGTTTCCCTGCCTTGTCCCGCCCGTTACACGGCCTGTGCCGTCCGTCTTGCGGCCCGGATAATTGTATCGCAAGGTAGTTGGCGTTCGCCGTTCCGGCGTCCGCGATATCGGGGGCGTCATGACGATTCAGAGCTGCGCCGGCTCGCTGCACACGCTCAAATCCGAGCCGGAACCGGCGGCTGCGGATCGTGCCTGCCCGCCTGCGGACGACGGTTTCATCCGCGATGTCTGGTATGTCGCCGCGCTGGCGACGGAGCTCAGGCGCGAACCGCTCCGGACCTGCCTGATGGGCGAAGCGCTTTCGCTGCGCCGCGATGCTGACGGCGTCACGCTGGACGGGCCTGAGGGCTGGACGGCGCGGGACAGCGAGGGGCTGGTCTGGGTCCATGTGCCGTCCGATCCCCGCGCCGGGCCGCCCGCCGAGGGCCCGCCCCGGTTCGAGGGGCCGGGCGGCAAGGTGCGCTTCGTCGAGACCGCGACCCTGCCGGGCCATTTCGACGACGCGGTCTACGGCCTGCTCGACCCCGCCCACGGGCCTTACGTCCATGCCAGCCCGCTCTGGCGCTCCTCGCGCACGCTGAAGGAGAAGGCCAAGGCGTACGAGCCCACTCATCTGGGCTTCACCATGATGGCTCACGCCCCGGTCAACTCGACGGCCTACCGCCTGATCGGGGGCGGGGTGCAGGTGCAGATCGGCTTCCAGCTTCCCGCCCTGCGCTCGGAATCGATCTGGAACGCGAAGAACCGGGTGCTGGGCCTGACCGCCCTGACGCCGGTGGACGCGCAGACCACGATCATCCGGCAGATCTTCTACTGGGACTCCGCCATCCTGAATCTGGTCCGGCCCTTCGCGCGCGCCGTCACCCGGCCCTTCCTGCAGCAGGACGTGACCATCATGGCCATGCGCCAGCAGGGGCTGAAGCACCAGCCGCGCCAGATGCTGATCCGCGACGCGGACCAGCTTTACATCTGGTACCAGAAGCTGAAGGCCGAATGGCAGGCCAGCCGGGCGGAGGGACGCGGGTTCGAGAACCCGGTCAGACCCGCCACCCTGCGCTGGCGGACCTAGCCCTTGAAGCCCAGCGCGACCAGATAGGTCTCCGAGCTGTCCGAACGGCTGGCGGCGGGCTTGGCGTGGCGGACCTTTTCAAAGCGCGGCTTGAGCCGGGCGAGGATTTCGCCCTCGGTGCCGCCCTGGAAGGCCTTGGCGATGAAGGCGCCGCCCGGCTTCAGGGTCTCCAGCGCGAACTCGGCGGCCTCCTCGACCAGAGCGACGATCCTGAGGTGATCGGTCTTGCGATGGCCGGTCGTCCAGGGCGCGAGGTCGGACAGCACCACGTCCGCCGGCCCGCCCAGCGCGGCCTTGACCGCGTCGGGGGCGCCGGGATCGGTGAAGTCCATCTCGATCAGATCCGCGCCGGGGATGGGCTCCATCTCCAGAAGGTCGATGCCCACCACCTTGGCCGCGCCGCGCTTGAGCGTGACCTGCACCCAGCCGCCCGGCGCCGCGCCCAGATCGACCACGGCCGCGCCGCGTTTCAGGACGCGGAACTTGTCGTCGAGCTCGATCAGCTTGAAGGCCGCGCGGCTGCGCCAGCCCTCCATCTTCGCGCGCTGGACGTACGGGTCGTTGAGCTGGCGTTCCAGCCAGAGCTTGGAGGATATCTTCCGCCCGCGGGCGGTCTTGACCTTGGTGTGGAACTGCTTGGCCGCGCGGCTGTCGCCGCCTTTGGTCACGGGGCCGGAGCGCCTGCGGCGGCGCGGCTCCTCGCCATCCTTGCCGTCAGTCATCGGACGCTCCGTTCGGTTTGCGCCGGGCCCGGCGGCCGCGGCGGCGTTTCTTGCGCATCAGGTTCAGCAGCAGCCCTTCGCGCAGGCCCCGGTCGCCCACGCGCAGCCGCTCGGTGGGCCAGGCCTCCATGACCGCTTCCAGGATCGCGCAGCCCGCCAGCACCAGATCGGCGCGCTCGGTCCCGATGCAGCCCTCCTGCGCCCGGCCCTTCGCGTCCTTGGACGACAGCCGGTCGCAGGCGGCGCGGGTCTCGTCGGCGGTCATCCACAGCCCGTCCACCCGGGAGCGGTCATAGCGCTCGAGATTGAGATGCACCCCCGCCACGGAGGTCACCGTGCCCGAGGTGCCGACCATGTGGGCCATGCCCGCCTCGAACACCGGCCGCAGGCGGCGCGCGCCCTTGGGCGCGTTCATCAGCGAATGCACGTGCGCTTTCATGCCCGCGTACCATTCGTCCCGGCCCTCTGAGGGCTCGGGGAAGCGCTCGGACAGCGTCACCACGCCCACCGGCATGGTCGACCAGCCGCGCAGGGGCGGGCGGCCTCCGCCGTCGAAGCCGCCGCGATTGCGCCACTCGGCGACATCCACCCAGCACATCTCCGTCGAGCCGCCGCCGATATCGACCACCACGGCCGCGTCGGCGGCCTCGTCGAGCAGGTCCAGGCTGCCCTGCACGGCCAGACGGGCCTCCTCCTCGGCGGTGATGCAGTCCAGCTCCAGCCCTGTCTCGGCCTTGACCCGTTCCAGGAAGGCGCCGCCGTTGGCCGCCGCGCGGCAGGCCTCGGTGGCGACGGCGCGGATTTTCGTGACGTTGCGGCGCTGGAGCTTCTGCGCGCAGATGCCCAGCGCTTCGACCGCCCGGTCCATGGCCGCCTCGGACAGGGCGCCGGTCGCGCCCAGCCCTTCGCCCAGCCGGACGATGCGCGAATAGGCGTCCACCACGCGGAAGCCCCCCGGCGTGCGCCGGGCGAGCAGCATGCGGCAGTTGTTGGTGCCCAGGTCGATCGCGCCATAGACCGTGTCATCGGTCCGGCGAGAGCGATTCCGCCTGGATGCCTGGCGCGCCGGTGGGGGTCCGGCTGCGGCCTGTGCCATGGCGCGCGTCCCTTTTCAGGTCCGCTGCGGGTCCGTCATGATGGTGGGCGCGCGTGAAAACGGCGCCTCCGCCCTCATCCGCTCGGGCCCGAACGGACGTAATTCAGCAATATGTGTCGCGACCATAGCACGCATCGGCGGTGCGCAAAGCGGCGCTGCGGGCGCGGGCTGTCATGAATTGTGCAAGAGCCGCTGGCGCGGCGGCGCGCCCGCCTTATTTTCCATGCCCCAGCAGAGCCGGACCCGACGTGAATGACTGATACCCGACAGGCGAGATTTTCCATCGGCGACGTGGTGCGCCACCGGATCTTCCCGTTCCGGGGGGTGGTGTTCGACGTGGATCCCGAATTCGCCAACACCGAGGAGTGGTGGCTGTCCATTCCCGAGGAGATCCGTCCGCGCCGGGACCAGCCTTTCTACCACCTGCTCGCGGAGAACGCGGAGAGCTTCTACACGGCCTATGTGTCCGAGCAGAACCTGCTGCCCGACGCGGAGAACGGCGCGGTGGGCCACCCGGAGACCGCCGAGCTTTTCGAACGCTTCGACGGCGAGCGGTACCGCCTCAGGGGCGGGGCGGCGGGTGCGAACTAAGGGCGAAGGCCCTGAGCATCATCCAGCGTCTTCCCGGCGGACGCCGGGATCCAGGGGCAGGGCACAGGCCGTGCTGCAGTTCAGCGTCCTGGACCCCGGCTTTCGCCGGGGAAACCGCTGAGAGCGTCCCCTACCGCTCGTACCGCACCACCTCCTGCTCGATCGCCCCGAACACGGACTTGCCGTCGCGGCCCTTCATTTCGATGCGGATGGTGTCGCCCGGCTTCATGAAGGGGGTCCGGGGGGCGCCGTCATAGATCGTCTCGATCATGCGGACCTCGGCGATGCACGAATAGCCCTTGCCGCCCTCGCTGATCGGCTTGCCCGGCCCGCCATCGAGCTTGTTGGACACCGTGCCGGAGCCCACGATCGTTCCCGCGGTCAGGGGGCGGGTCTTGGCGACGTGCGCGACCAGCTGGGGGAAGTCGAAGGTCATGTCGACCTCGCAGTCCGGCTCGCCGAAGGTCTCCCCGTTATAGCGCGAGCGCAGGGGCAGGCTGACCTTGTGGCCGTCCCACGCCTCGCCCAGCTCGTCGGGCGTGACTGCGACCGGCGAGAAGGCGCAGGGCGGCTTGGACTGGAAGAAGCCGAAGCCCTTGCCCAGCTCGGCGGGGATCAGGCCGCGCAGGGACACGTCGTTGACCAGCACGATCAGGCGGATGGCGTCCTTCGCCTCCTCAGGGGTGATGCCCTGGGGCGCGTCGCCGGTGATGACACAGACCTCCGCCTCGAAATCGAGCCCCCAGGCGTCGTCGCCCAGCGGGATGGGATCGCGCGGCGCGAGGAAGGCGTCCGAGCCGCCCTGATACATCAGCGGATCGGTCCAGAAGCTCTCGGGCAGCTCCGCGCCACGGGCCTTGCGGACCAGCTCCACGTGATTGACGTAGGCCGAGCCGTCCGCCCACTGGAAGGCGCGGGGAAGGGGGCTCATCGCCTCGTGCTCGTGGAAGCGCTCGCGGGGGATGGATTCGCGGTGCAGCTCATCGGACAGCGTGCGCAGCTCGGGCTCGCAGCGCTCCCAGTCGTCCAGCGCCGCCTGCAGGGTGGGCGCGATCCGGGTCGCGTCCGTGCACCAGGCGAGGTCTTTGGAGACCACCACCAGGCGGCCGTCGCGCGTTGCGTTTTTGAGGGTGGCGAGCTTCATGGGGTGTGCGTCCTGCTTGCTTGTTCGTTGTCGAGTTCGGCGCTGACCGAGCGGAACGTGCCGTCGGCCTGCAGCCATTCCAGATCGCCGTCCGCGATGCCGAAGCGCGCCCCGTGAAGGGTCAGCGCGCCGGATTTCACCGCGTCGGCGACGAAGGGAAAGCCCATCAGCCGGCCGATGGAGTGGCGCACCGAGCGCAGCTCCATGTCGTCGCTGAGGGTGGCGTCGTCGGTCTCGCCCAGCTCGGCGATGGCTTCGGCGCGCACGGGCACGAGCGGGTCGATCCAGCGTTCGAGGAATTCGGTGCCCGCCGCCCCGCCGGTGGCCGCGGCGTGAACCCCGCCGCAGCTCTTGTGGCCCAGCACGACGATATGCCCGACCTTGAGTGCCTTGACCGCGAACTCCAGCGCCGCCGAGACGCCGTGGTGTGCGCCGTCAGGCTCGTAGGGCGGGACCAGATTGGCCACGTTGCGCACGACGAACAGCTCGCCCGGGCCCGCGTCGAAGATCGCGCCGGGATCCACCCGGCTGTCCGCGCACCCGATGATCAGGGCATGGGGCGTCTGGCCCTTGGCCAGCTCGCGCCATTCCCGCTGCTTCTTCTCGAATTTGTCGGCACGGAAACGCCGGAAGCCATCCTTGAGCGGGGAGGGTATGGGCATGGAGAACTCCTCAAGCTGATGGCGGCGGGGCAGATGGACCTATCGGCTCGGGGCGGGCCTGTCGAGCCCGCCCCGGCGGATCGTCACTCCGCCGCCTCCTTCGGCTTCCACGAGTTCACGTAGTCGGTGTTCTCCACGCTGGCGGCGTGGTCGCCCACGTCCAGCGGGTCGCGGGTGTCGATCATCACCGCGTATTCGTCGGTCGCTTCCTTGGTCTGCTTCATCATGCTTTTGAGCGCCTTGGGGTGCGGCCCGTGGGTGAAGCCCGCCGGGTGGAAGGTCATCATCCCCGCATCGATGTTGTCGCGGCTGAAGAAGTCGCCCGCATGGTAGAACAGCACTTCGTCATAGTCGTTGTTGTTGTGGAAGAACGGCACCTTGAGCGCGCCCGGATCGGTTTCGAAGGGACGCGGGGCGAAGGTGCAGACCACGAAGCGGTCCGACACGAAGGTGGTGTGGGCGCTGGGGGGCACGTGATAGCGGTGGCTCATCAGCGGGCGGATGTGGCGCACATTGATCCGAACCGGGTGCAGCTCGCCGTGCCAGCCAACCGCGTCCAGCGGGTTGTGGCCATAGGTGATCCGGCTGGTCGCGCCGCGCTTCTTCACGTGCACGGTCCACTCGTGGTCCTCGTCGTTGACCTGCGCGAGGAAGGCGTCGTCCATCGCGGGCACGTCGAACATGGCCGGGTCGAAGATGGCGTGCGGACCCATCAGGCCCTTGTCGGGCAGGGTGTAGTGGGTATTGCTGGCCTCGACCATCAGCACCGCGGTGGGCTCGGACGGGGTCAGCCGCCACATGGTCGCGCGCGGCAGCACGATGTAGTCGCCCGCCTCGTATTCCAGATGCCCGAAATCGCAGAACAGAGAGCCCGCGCCCTGATGGATGAACAGGAGCTGGTCGCCGTCGCCGTTGCGGACGAGGTTCTCCATCGGCCGGTCGAGCTTCCAGAAGCGGATCTCGCAGGATTTGTTGTGCAGCACGACCGGGGAGTCCCAGGCGATCTCCTCGGCCCGGTTCAGGCGCGCCAGATCGAAGGCGCGCGGCTGGAGCGGGCCTTCGAATTTCACCCAGGCGGTCGGCGGGCGGCGGTGATGCAGGAAGGCGGCGGGGCCGAAAAAGCCCTCCTTGCTCATCTCGCGCTCATACGGCCCGCTCTCGGGGAAGTCCGCATGGGCCTGGCGCGAGGCCTCGCCTTCGGAACGCGGGGCGTGGATCCAGTGTCGGGCCATGGTCGGACTCCTCGTGTGCGATGAACCTACGGCCGATTTTAGTTACAAATGAAACTAAATGGAAGCGCCTCCGAACCGATCATCGGCGCCGGTCACAGCGGATCGGCGCAGCCTCGGAACGCGGCCACCGCGTCCTGCCGGGTCTGCAGCACGTCATAGGCCTCGATGTGCAGGTCGGTGGCGAGGATGTCGACCAGACCTTCGGTGAAATCGAGGAAGGGGGCGGGGTCGCCGCTCTCGCGGATATCGTCGTCCAGCCGCCACATCGTGCCCGCCGAAACCAGCAGACCCTCTTCGGTCAGCATGGACCACAGCGCCTCGCGCCGCTCCCGGCCGATGCCGGTCCAGGCGATCAGACGTTCGCGGTCCCCGCCCGCCTCGATCAGGGCGTCCAACTGGTCCGGTTCGGTGATCTGCAGCGAGAAGACGATGCCCTCGCCCTGCTCGCTGACCGTGACCGCGTCCTCGGTGTTGTAAGTGATGATCTTGGCGAAGCCCTCGGCATTGTTGCGCCGGACCGCCTCGACCACGTCGGCCACGTCCACGTCGCGCTTGACGTCCAGCTGGAGAATCGCGCGGCCGCGGGCCCAGTCGAGCACCTCGTCCAGGCTGGGCGCGCGGAAGTCGGTGACCTCGCCCTCGTCGTCGATCAGGTTCAGGGCCTGGATGTCCGCCCAGTCGATCTCGCGGATGACGCCTTCACCGGTCGTGGTGCGGTCGAGCGTGTCGTCATGCATGATCATCAGCACGCCGTCGGCGGTCTGGCGGATGTCCATCTCCAGCATCATCGGCCCGTGGGCGAGGGTGTTGGCGAAGGTCTCCAGCGCATTCTCCGGCCAGCCGGGCAGCGGGCCGCCGCGATGAGCGCTGACCACGACCGCGCCCACGCCGCCGGTGACGCACTGCAGGTATCTCACGAGGTCGCCGCCGGGAACGTCCACCGCGAAAGCCGGGGCGGGAAGGTCGGTGCCGAGCGCCACCGGCTCGGCCATCGCCAGCTCGTCCTGAAGGCCGGTTTCCGCCTCGCCGTTCTCTTCAGGCTGCTGCTCGACCGCCTCGGGCGGGCTGGCCTCGGGCAGAACGCCCTCCTGGGCGGGATCGCAGGCGATCAGGATCAGGGCGGAGGCGGACAGGCCGAGAAGAGCGCGCAGGGTCATGGAAGTCCTCGAAACGGAGAAGGGAGCCGGGTTGCTCCCTTCCTAACGCCCGGACATGACGAAATGAAGCAGAAGCGCCTACTCGTCGTCGAAGATGGCCACGTAAGGCTCGCCGTCATGGGTCTGGCTGGCGCGGTACATGCCCGAGGTGTTCATCGACCAGACCGGCTGGCCGCCGATCAGGGCCACGATGCCGCCATCGCCTTCGATGTCCGTGAGCTCGTCCATCACCCGGTCGGCGGCGGCCTGGCCGTCGAGGCCCGTTTCCGACAGCAGGCAGATGCGCGCGGCGACCGACAGGCGGATGAAATACTCGCCAGTGCCGGTGGCCGATACGCCGCAGTCATTGGCGGCATAGGTGCCCGCGCCGATGATCGGGGTGTCGCCCACCCGGCCCCATCGCTTGGCGGTCGTCCCGCCGGTGGTGGTGCCCGCCACGAGCTCGCCCGACTGGTCCAGCGCGACCACGCCGATGGTGCCGAAGCGCTTTTCCCGGTCGAGGATGTCAAGCATGCCTTCGCGGACCGGCTCGGGCTCGGGCGCGCCTTCGGGGCGCTCGGGCACGGGCAGGCCCATGGCCTCGACCGCGCGGACCATGGCCTGCCAGCGGCGCTCGGTGAAGTAGAAGGCCTGATCGACCCGCTCCAGCCCCTGCTCGTCGGCGAAGGCGCTGGCGCCGTCCGCGATCAGCATGACGTGGGGGGAGTGCTCCATGACCGCGCGCGCCAGGCTGATGGGGTGGCGCACGTTCATCACGCCGCCGACCGCGCCCGCCTGCATGTCCGAGGCGCGCATGATCGAGGCGTCGTTCTCAACCGTGCCTTCGGAGGTGTAGACCGAGCCCCGGCCTGCGTTGAACAGCGGATCGTCCTCGAGGATCCACGCGACCTGCTCGACCGCGTCCATGGCCGAGCCGCCGCCCGCCAGAATCTCCCGGCCCGCCTCCAGCGCGCCCGACAGGGCCTCGCGATAGGCGGCCTCGGTGTCCGCGTCCATCTGCCCGCGCTCGATCACCCCGGCGCCGCCATGGATGATGATGGACCAGCCCCCATCGTCCTGAGCCAGCGCGGCGGGCGCGGCGGCGGACATGAGGGCGGCGGCGAGGGCGGTGCGGATCATGATGGTCTCCCCGGGAATGCGATTGTCGTTGGCGCGCATGCTGGCCCGAGGGGGGAAGAAAAGCAAAGCGGGGGAGTCAGGGGCAATGAGGCGGTCGCTTCCTCCCCCTGCCAGGGGGAGGTGAGGAGGGGGTCAAAGGACCGGGCCATCCTCGAAACGTCTCCAGTGCTGAACCCGACCCCCTCCCGGCCTCCCCCTTGCAGGGGGAGGAGAAGAAGGGGCGGCGCCTCCTGAACCGTCATCCCGGACGGCCCAGAGGGCCGATCCGGGACCTTGTGGCCATCCTGAACGAGGTCCCGGCTCTGCGCTTCGCTTGGCCGGGATGACGGCGGGGGGCGGGGAATCCCGGCGGCGCAGCCGCCGCAAGGGCGACCGCCCGCCCGCAGCGCAGCGAGGACCGACTGACCGGAGGGAAGGAGGACGGAGAAACAATCCCGGCGCAGCCGCCGCCAGCGCGACCGCGCGCCCGCGCTCGTGCGCGGAACCGACCGAGCGGAGCGAAGGAGGACCCTCAAAACGTCAGAACCACTTTCCCCTTCACCCGGCGGCCCATGATGTCGTCGAAGGCGCCCTTGAAGTCTTCCAGCTTGTAGGCGCCGGAGATGCGCGGCTTGATCTTGCCCGCCTCGAACAGGTCGAACAGCTCTTTCATGTTCTGGGCGTTCTCGCGCGGATTGCGGCCCGCCCACGCGCCCCAGAACACGCCCAGAATGTCGCGGCTGTTCAGAAGGGCGAGGTTGAGGGGGAGTTTGGGGATCGGTCCGGCGGCGAAACCGATGACCAGATAGCGCCCGCCCCAGCCGGTGGCGCGCAGGGCCGGTTCGGCGAAGTCGCCGCCGACGGGATCATAGACCACGTCCACGCCCTTGCCGCCGGTCAGCTCGCGCACCTTCGTCTTCAGATCGTCCTTGGTGTAGTCGATGCCGTGATCAGCCCCGGCCTCGGCGGCGATGGCCAGCTTCTCGTCTGAGCTGGCCGCGGCGATGACCGTCGCGCCCATGGCCTTGGCGATCTGGACCGTGGCCAGGCCCACGCCGCCCGCCGCGCCCAGCACCAGCACGCTCTCGCCCGGCTGCAGCCTCGCGCGCTGTTTGAGCGCGTGATAGCTGGTCGCGTAGGTGGTGGTGAAGGCCGCGCCCTCCTCGAAGCTCATGGTGTCGGGCATGGGCACGATCTGGGCGGCGGGCGCGGGCACCTTCTCGGCGAACGCGCCCAGCATGGAGGCCACGATCACCCGGTCGCCCTCCTTGAAGCCGGTGGCCTTCGGCCCCAGCGCGCTGACCACGCCCGCGGCCTCGGTGCCCGGCACGAAGGGGAAGGGGGGCTGGGCCTGGTACTTGCCCTCCACCAGCAGGATGTCGGGGAAGTTCACCCCGGCCGCCTTCACGTCCACCATCACCATCCCCTCGTTCAGAGGCGGGACCTCGACCTGGGCGACCTCGAGCTGGTCGTAGGGAGCGAATTGCTTGCAGATCAGCGCGCGCATGGCCGGGAAGCCTCCTTCAAATATCCGGTATGGTGGGGCGACCATAGAGCGGCGCGGAACCGGACGGAAGGGCCTGAAGGCTTGAAGCCCGCCCCGGCCCGCCCCATAAGGTCCGCCACGCGTTTTCAGCAAGGCGGGCCGCCCATGTTCATCCGCAACACCTGGTACTACGCCGCTCCTGCGCGGGAGCTGAAGGCGGGCGGGATGCTGTCAAAGGTGCTGCTGGGCGAGCCGGTGGTGTTCGCGCGGGACGCGGACGGCACGCCCTTCGCCATGCGCGATCTGTGCCCGCACCGGGGCGTGCCGCTCAGCTTCGGGCGGGTCTGCCCCAAGGGCGAGGTGATGGACGGCGCGGCCCTGCCCACCGCGCAGATCGAGTGCCCCTATCACGGCTGGCGCTTCGGCCCGGACGGTCGCTGCGCGGCGATCCCGTCTCTGGTCGAGGGCCAGGAGATGGACGTGGGGAAAATCCGCGTGCGGCGCTATCCGGTGCGCGAGATCCAGGGCGCGCTGTGGGTGTGGATGAGCGACGAGCCCGTGGACCGGCCCGTGCTGGACGACGGCGCGGAGCCCGACCATGAACCCCCGGTCATGCCTGAAGTGGGCGACCGCGCGCCGGCGCTGATCGAACGGCAGATCTTCGACTGCCATACGGACCATGCCGTGATCGGCCTGATGGACCCCGCCCACGGGCCTTACGTGCACAAGTCCGTCTTCTGGCGCTCGGCCAAGTCCATGCACGCCAAGCAGAAGGAATTCGGCCCCAGCGAGATGGGCTTCACCATGCTGCCCCATCCGCCGTCCAAGAACTCGAAATTCTACAAAATCCTGGGCGGCGACCTGACCACGGCCATCGCCTTCCGCCTGCCCGGCATCCGCACCGAGCACATCACGGTGGGCGACAAGGGCCATGTGGTGGGCCTGACGGCGGTGACGCCGATCGATGAAAACACCACCGAGGTCACCCAGAGCTTTTACTGGACCCTGCCGTGGCTGGGCATGCTCAAGCCCATGCTCAAGCCCTTCGCGCGCCGCTTCCTGGGCCAGGACCGGGACATGGTGAACCTGCAGAAGGAAGGGCTGAAGCACGACCCGCGCCTGATGCTCATCAACGACGCGGACATGCAGGCCAAATGGTATTTCCGCCTCAAGAAGGCGTGGGAGGATTCCGGCCAGTCCCGCGCCGCCTTCGAAAACCCCGTCAAACCCGCCACGCTGCGCTGGCGAAGCTGAGGAGCGGCGTTCAGCGCCGAACTGGACCTTTCAGGCCCCGGCGGGCATGGTGCGCGCCTTCCCCATCATCTGACGCCGTGAGCTTCGAGTGACCGATTCCTCCGACGCCGCCCGCGCGGGCGAGCCCTCCAAGCGCAATTTCTTCACCCGCTTCCTCGATGGCGTGGAATGGCTGGGCAATCTGCTGCCTCACCCGGTCACGCTGTTCGCGATCCTGGCGGGCCTGATGATCCTGGCGTCGGGCCTGTTCGGCGGGATCATGGAGCTGTCGGTGGCCGACCCGCGCCCCGAAGGCGCATCGGGACGGGCCGAGGACGGCATGATCCGCGCGGTCAGCCTGATGAACGAGGACGGCTTCCGCCGCATCTTCACCAGCCTGACCGACAACTTCACCAGCTTCGCCCCGCTGGGCGTGGTGCTGGTGGCGATGCTGGGCGTGGGCGTGGCGGAGAAGTCCGGCCTGCTGTCGGCGGCCGTGCGCTCCATCGTGCTGGGCGCGAACAAGCACACCGTCACCGTGGCGGTGGTGTTCGCGGGTGTGCTGTCCAACACCGCTTCGGAAATGGGCTACGTGGTTCTGGTGCCGCTGGCGGGCGCTGTGTTCTACGCGCTGGGCCGGCATCCGCTGGCGGGCATGGCGGCGGCGTTCGCGGGCACGTCGGGCGGCTACAGCGCGAACCTGCTGATCGGCACCATCGACCCGCTGCTGGCGGGCATCACCACCGAGGCGGCCCAGCTCATCGACCCCGGCTACGTGGTCGCCGCGCCCGCCAACTGGTTCTTCATGGTGATCTCCACCGCCCTGATCACCACCGTGGGCTCGCTGGTCACGATCTTCATCGTCGAGCCCAAGCTGGGGCCGTACGACTCCAGCCGCGCCGACCCGTCGGTGTTCGACAAGAACATGATGCAGCCCGTGTCGGGCGAGGAGAAGCGCGGCCTGATGTGGGCGGGCCTGGCCTCGCTGGCGCTGTTCGGAGCCATGGCCTGGACGCTGATGCCCCAGGGCGGGTTCTCTGAATGGCTGCCCGGCTGGGGCGCGCTGCGCAATCCGGTGACGGGTTCGATCTTCCAGCAGGCGCCCTTCTTCACCGGCTTCGTGACCTGGATCTTCCTGTTCTTCCTGATCGTGGGCTTCGCCTATGGCCGGGCGGCGGGCACGATGCGCAACGACCGCGACGTGATCGACGGCATGGCCTCGGCGATCTCCACGCTTGGCCTCTATATCGTGCTGGTCTTCTTCGCCGCCCAGTTCGTGGCCTTCTTCGGCTGGTCCAATCTGGGCGCCATCACCGCGGTGACCGGCGCGCAGTTCCTGACCGACACCGGCCTGACCGGCCCGGCCATCTTCATCGGCTTTATCCTGATGTGCTGCTTCGTGAACCTGATGCTGGGCTCGGCGAGCGCGCAGTGGGCGGTGACCGCGCCCATTTTCGTGCCGATGCTGATGCTGGTGGGCTACTCGCCCGAGGTGATCCAGGCCGCCTACCGGATCGGAGATTCTTCGACCAACATCATCACCCCGATGATGAGCTATTTCGGCCTGATCCTGGCGTGGATGACCCGCTACGACAAAAAGCTGGGGATCGGCACGGTCATCGCGATGATGCTGCCCTACTCGATCTTCTTCCTGGTCACCTGGATCGCGCTGTTCTTCCTGTGGACCTTCGGGCTGGGCCTGCCGGTCGGCCCCGGCTCGCCCACCTATTTCGACATCAACGCGGTGCAGGCGGGCATCGAGGCGGTTCAGACGCCCCAGACCGGCGGGTAGCCGACCTTCGCGCCGTCCTCGAGCGCGCCGGGGACCAGTTCCAGCGCCATGAAGGCCTCGCCCGAGAACGGCGCGTCGACCCGTTCGGCCAGCGCCGGGGAGAAGCCGAAGCGGGGATAATACTCCGGGTGGCCCAGCACGATGACGGCGTGGGCTCCCGCCCGCCGCGCCGCGTCCAGACCCGCCCCGATCAGGGCGGCGCCCACGCCGCGCTTCTGATGGCCGGGCCGGACCGCCATGGGCGCCAGGGCAGCGGCCTTCAGCGGGCCTTCCGTCTCCAGCCATGTGAACAGGATATGCCCCACCGGCGCGCCGTCAGCCTCGGCGACCAGCGAGGCCAGCTCCAGCCCCGCGTCCTGCAGCGCCTCGACCAGATCCGCCTCGTCGGGCCGGCCGAAGGCCTCGGCGTTGATCGCGCGCACCGCGTCGCGGTCGGCGGGCAGGGGCGTCTGGCGGCGGACATGAAGGGTCATGCCCGGCTTCTAGAAACGCGACGACACTGAGGCAAGCGGGAACAGGCGGAGAGGGCGGGCGTTGGATCATCACAACCCCTGATGAATCCAACGCCGAAGGTTTCCCCCATGACGCACGCCCCTCTCCCCCGCCTGCGCGCCACCCTGCTCGCCGCGGGCGCGGCCCTGGCCTTCACCGCCGCGGCCAGCGCCGAAGAGCATTCCACCGACCATCATTCCGCGGTCTCCGAGGTGATCGCCGAAGGGCTGGAGCATCCGTGGGCGCTCGCCTTTCTGCCGGACGGCCGCTATCTGGTGACCGAGCGCAATCCGGGCAGCATCCGCATCGGCGACGCCGATGGCGGGCTGTCCGAGCCCATCGGGAACGTGCCGGACATCTTCCGCTACGAAGGACCGCTGGAGCGCAGCCAGGGCGGGTTGTTCGACATCAAGCTGCATCCTGATTTCGCCGAGAACCAGCAGGTCTACATCAGCTTTTCGGCCCCCACCGACCGCGGCGCGGCGCCCACCATCTCCCGCGCGCGGCTGGTCGAGGACGCCGACGACGGCACGGCGAGCTTTGAAGACGTCGAAACCATCTTCCAGATGGCCGAGGACGGGCAGGACAGCGCCGGCGCCCATTTCGGCGGCCGCATGGCCATCGACCCCGATGACGGCTCGATCTACCTGACCATCGGCGACCGCCGCGACATGTCCCGCTCGCAGGACGCCGACGATCAGGCCGGCGCGATCATCCGAGTGACGTCCGACGGCGAGGCCCATTCGGACAATTCGGTCGACGGCGACGGCTACATCCACAGCTACGGACACCGCAACAGCCAGGGTCTGGCGTTCGATGCCGACGGCCAGCTCTGGGCCAACGAGCACGGCCAGCTCGGCGGCGACATGATCCAGCGGATCGAGGGCGGGCTGAACTATGGCTGGCCCATGCTGTCGGCGGGGCCGGACTATTCGGGCGCGCCGCTGGGCGTGGGCACCGAGCACGAGGGCATGGAGACCGCCTTCCACTATTTCGACGAGACCGTCGCGCCCTCGGGCATGGTCTTCTATTCGGGCGACGCCTTCCCCGAATGGGAGGGCGACCAGCTTCACGGCGCGCTCTACGGCGAATCCATCGTCCGGGTCAGGACCTCGGACGGCGAGGTCGACGAGGAGGAATGGATGTTCACCGGCATCGGCCGGGTGCGCGACATCCAGATCGCCGATGACGGCGCGGTGTGGATCGTCACCGACGCGGAGGACGGCCAGGTCATCCGCATCTCGTCAGGCGACTGATCCGCTCAGGCCCCGTCGTCCGCGCATTCGGCCAGCCTGCCGAGCGCGCGTTCGACCACGGGCCGGGCCTCATCCTCGGTGAGCTTCGCAAGGTCCGCGAGCGGCATGTCCCGTGCCGCTTCGCGGGCCGCGAGCTTGCCGACATAGTAGCCGAAGCGCGGCGGCAGCCGGTCGTTCAGCCGCGAGGTGCTGAACAGCGCGGCATGGTCGTCCGGCGCTTCGGAATCCAACCTGTCAGAGACCGCGCAGACGGCTTCGTCCATGTTGGCGTCGACCGTGTCGCGAATGGGCTCGGGCCAGTCCAGAAGCAGTTCGGCGTCGTCCGCCCCGGGATTGAGGGTCGCGGCGGCATGGGTCGCCAGCCCTTCGATCCACAGATAGCACCACATCTGCGGGCAGCCCGTGAAGGCCTGCTGGAAGTGGTGCACATGGAACAGCTCGTGGTGAAAGAAGGCGGTCCAGTCGGTTATCGGGCTGGCCGCCATCCGGTCGGCCCCGAACACCAGCATGACGCGGTCGTTGATATAGCGCGTCCCGCCGTCCATCTCCCCCAGGCTGTGCAGGATGTAGATCTCGCCGATGGGTTCGAGATCGGGAAAGGTCTGCAGGAAGCTGGCATGGGCGGGAGCAAGCATGTCGGCGAACGCCCCGGCCGTCTCGCGATAGGGCTCACGGATTTCGGGGAAGCTCTCCAGCGAGCCCGCGATCCAGGCGTGATATCTCTCCGCGGATATCCCGATCGCGTTCATCCGGTCGGTGTCGTAAAAGCCGGGAAAGACCTCGTGCAGCCCGGCCTTGATCCGCGCCACCCGGCCATCCCGGGCCATGTCGGCCGTCTGGTCGAAGAGACGGGCGTAATCCTCCGTCAGATCAACCAGGTCATAGGGCGGCGGATTTTCGCCGGGCGGGCTGAGGCTGAGCGCCGCGACGGCGGCCGTCATTGCGAAACAGTGCATGAGCATTCCCCTCGACAGGGGCCAAGTCTGTGAAATTCACGCCGCCGGCGCAAGGATGGCGGGGGCGATTGTAACTCGCCGCCATTTTTTCTGTGTAATTTCTTGGCGCAGCCGCCGTCAGGACTTCGCTGCGGGCCTGCTGAGGACGGCCCCGGCGGCTCCGGAACGCCCGCCGCGCGCGGGCGTTCGCTTTTCAGGGGAGGGATCGGACAGGAGCGCTCCAGATGACCCTCAAAAATCTCAAAGACGTCTATATCGACCAGCTGCAGGACCTCTACAGCGCTAACAAGCAGGCGGTGGGCGCGACGCAGAAGCTGCAGACCCAGTGCCACGACCCCGATCTGAAGGACGCGCTCAAGCGCGGCGTCGAGGGCATCAATGAAGGCATCCAGACCGTCGAGCGGATCATCCTGGCTCATGGCGAGGACCCAACGGCCGAGTTCTGCAAAGGCATGCAGGGGCTGGTCAAGGAAGCCCAGGCCCACGCCATCGACGCCGATTTCGCCGATGGCACGGTGCGCGACGCCATGATCATCACCCAGTACCAGCGCATGACCCATTACGGCATGGCCGGGTATGGCTGCGTGGCCGCCTTCGCGCGCCAGCTCGGCCTGAACGACGAGGCCGCCGAGCTCAAGCGCTGCCTGGAGGCCACCCGCCACGGCGACAGGACGATGAGCGAACTGGCCGAAGGCAAGATCAATCTCGACGCGGCCTGATCCGGTCTTTTCGTGACGCAAGGGCGAGCCCGCCGGTGTTCCGGCGGGCTTTTCCGTATCCGGCTGCGTTCGGAACGCAGGCGGCGCTTTGACGGGGAGGCCAAGTCTGGTAAAGCGCCCTCGCAAGAGAAAAGGAGGTCTCCCCATGGAGATTCGTGAAGGCCTGACCTTCGACGACGTGCTCTTGCAGCCCGGAAAATCCGAAGTCCTGCCCGCCGACGCGGACGTGCGCACCCGCGCCACCTCCGGCGTGTCGCTGAACATCCCCATCCTGTCCGCGGCCATGGACACCGTCACCGAGGCCCCGCTGGCCATCGCGATGGCGCAGGCGGGCGGCATGGGCGTGATCCACCGCAACCTGACCATCGCCGAGCAGGCCGAGGAGGTCCGCCGGGTCAAACGCTTTGAAAGCGGGATGGTGGTCAACCCGATCACCATCGGCCCCAAGGCGACCCTCGCCGAGCTCAAGGCCCTGATGGACCACCACAAGATCTCGGGCATCCCGGTGGTCGAGGGCGGGGGCAGCCAGGGCGGTCCCGCGGCCAAGCCCGGCCGGCTGGTCGGCATCATCACCAACCGCGACGTGCGCTTCGCCGACGACCTGAACGAAACCGTCGCCAGCCTGATGACGAAGGATGATCTGGTCACCGTCAGACCCGGCGCCGATCAGGCCGAAGCCCGGCGCCTGCTGCACAAGCACCGCATAGAGCGCCTGCTGGTGGTGGACGACGAAGGCCGCTGCGTGGGCCTGATGACGGTCAAGGACATGGAGAAGGCCCAGGCCTATCCCAGCGCCGCCAAGGACGAGCACGGCCGCCTGCGCGTCGCCGCCGCCACCACGGTGGGCGATGCGGGCTTCGAGCGCGCCGAGGCCCTGATGGAAGCGGGCGTGGACGTGGTCGTCATCGACACCGCCCACGGCATGAGCGCCTCGGTGCTCTCCCAGGTCGATCGCATCAAGCGCGCCTCGAACGCCACCCAGGTCGTGGCGGGCAACATCGCCACCTATGACGGCGCGAAGGCGCTGTTCGACGTGGGCGCGGACTGCGTGAAGGTGGGCATCGGGCCGGGCTCGATCTGCACCACCCGCATCGTGGCGGGCGTGGGCGTGCCCCAGCTGACCGCCGTCATGGAGGCCCGGCGCGCCGCGGAAGGTTTCAACGGCGCGGTGATCGCCGACGGCGGCATCAAGTATTCGGGCGATCTGGCCAAGGCCATCGCGGCGGGCGCGGACTGCGTGATGATGGGCTCGATGCTGGCGGGGACCGAGGAGGCGCCCGGCGAGGTCTTCCTGTTCAAGGGCCGCTCCTACAAGGCCTATCGCGGCATGGGCAGCGTGGGCGCCATGGCCCGCGGCTCGGCGGACCGGTACTTCCAGAAGGAGGTCACCGACCGCATGAAGCTGGTGCCCGAGGGCATCGAGGGCCAGGTGCCCTACAAGGGCCCGGTCGGACCGATCCTGCACCAGATGGTCGGCGGCCTGCGCGCGGCCATGGGCTACACCGGCGCGACCAGCATCGCGGACTTCCAGGACAAGGCCGTGTTCGTGCGCATCACCAATGCCGGCCTGCGTGAAAGCCACGTCCACGACGTGTCCATCACCCGCGAGGCGCCCAACTACCCCACGCCCTCATAGACTGTGAGGCGCCTCATCCCGGACGCCGCCTCGCGGCGATCCGGGAGCCCGGGGAGCAGCGGTAAACGCCTGCTGGCGGTTCTGGCCACCCGCGTCTAGGCTCGCCCTGAAACTCACAGGGGAGGGCGCGGCCATGCTGCTGCTTGACGTCTATCCGATGCTGGGGCCGATCATGGCTCAGGCGCTGATCTTCTTCGTGCTGGCGCTGCTGGCGGTACAGGCCCGCGCCGGGGCGCTGAGCTCAGGCGCGGTGAAGGCCCGCGATGTGGCGCTGGAAACCACCGCCTACCCCGAGAAGGCGCGCAAGATCGCGGGCGCTTTCAACAACCAGTTCGAGACGCCGGTCTATTTCTTCGCCGCGGCGATCCTGTCTCTGATGCTCCAGCTTCAGGACATCTGGATGGTGGGCGCGGCGTGGCTCTACATCGTCTCGCGCGTGCTGCACGCGGTGGTGTTCATGACCGTCAATCGGGTCCGCCCGCGCTTCTTCATGTTCTTCCTGGGCTATGTGGCGCTCGCGATCATGTGGATCCGCATAGCGGTGCAGGTCATCACCAGCGGCCCCCCGATCTGACGCAGCGGCCGCGTCTGGCCGGACCGCGCCCGTCTCGCTAGAACGCCCGGCGGTCAGCCGCCGCAAGGCCGACCGGCCGCCCGCGCTCGTGCGCGGAACCGACGCCCCGCAGGGGCGGAGGACAGAGAATACGGCGGTCAGCCGCCGCAAGGCCGACCGGCCGCCCGCGCTCGTGCGCGGAACCGACCGAGCGGAGCGAGAGAGGACTGAACAATGAGAGACGGCGGACGCATCGCCGCCGCGATCGAGGTGCTCGACGCGGTGCTGAACCGGCATCAGCCGGTCAAGGACGCCCTGCGCGACTGGGGCAAGGCCCATCGCTTCGCGGGGTCGGGCGACCGCGCCTGGATTTCCGGTCTGGTCATGGACGCCCTTCGCCGCAAGGGTTCGAGCGCGCACCTGATGGGCGACGACGCCCCCCGCGCGCTGGTGCTGGGCGCGCTGGCCTTCGGCTGGGACATGGACGCGGAGGCCATCACGGCGGCCTTCGAAGCCGACGAGCATGCCCCCGAACCCCTGACCCCCGCCGAGCGCGCAGGCCTGCTGCGCGGCTTCGACGCGACCTCGCCGGTCCACGCCCGCGCGGACATTCCCGACTGGCTGGAGGGCAGCTTCCGCCGGGCCTTCGGAACGGACGCGGAGACCGAGGGCCGGGCCATGGCCGGGCGGGCGCCGGTCGATCTCAGGGTCAACACCCTCAAGACCGACCCTGAAAAGGCGCTCGCGGCGGTCGTCGCCAAGCTCAGGGCCGAGCCCGGCGCGCTGGTCTCCACCTCCATCCGCATCCCCGAGACCGACCCGAAGGCCAAATCCCCGCCCGCCGACGCCATCCCCGCCTATGGCAAGGGCTGGGTGGAGGTGCAGGACATCGGCAGCCAGCTCGCCGCCCTCGCCGCGGGCGGGATCGAGGGAAAGCAGGTGCTGGACTACTGCGCGGGGGCGGGGGGCAAGACGCTGGCCCTGTCCGCGCTGATGGCCAATCAGGGCCAGCTCTACGCCTGGGATTACGACTGGCGGCGTCTGCGCGCGATCTGGCCGCGGCTGCAGCGGGCGGGCGCGCGCAACGTGCAGGTCCGCGACGGCAAGGAGGCCGAGGCGCTGGGCGAGCTGGAAGGGAAGATGGACCTCGTCTTCGTGGACGCGCCCTGCACCGGATCGGGCACGTGGCGGCGGCGGCCCGATTCCAAATGGCGGCTCAAACCCGCCGCCCTGGCCCAGCGCATCCGCCAGCAGGACGAGGTGCTGGACAAGGCCGCGAAATACGTCGCCCCCGGCGGGCGGCTGGTCTACGTGACCTGCTCGGTCCTGCCCGAGGAGAACGAGGACCGGGTGGCGGCCTTCCTCGACGCCCGCGACGGCTTCACGCCCGTGCCCGCGCTGGACGCCATGAAACAGAGCGGCCGGCTCACCGGCGAAGGCGAAGTCCAGACCGGCGCCTGCGCAGGCCGCTTCGGCGCCGTCCAGCTGACGCCCGCGCGCACCGGCACGGACGGGTTTTACGTGTGCGTGCTGGAAAAGGCGGGTTAGCCCTGGCGCCCGAAAACCGGGCGTTGTCGTCCGGGCGCCGGGCGGTTCGTCCGCTGCGGGCCGGACAACGCGCCTGAACGAGCCTGGGCGATGGCCGTCATCAGGGCATGAGGTTCGGCGCGCAGCCAGATCGTCGGCAGGGTGAACCGATTGGGTTTCGCCCAGAACAATGATCGCAAGGGCGCCGGGATCAGGCGGGGCGGGTAGAGACGCGCGTTTCGCAGCGAAAAGGTGAGCACCGGCGGCTTGGCGTTCACGTCCACGCTCACGTCAGCGATGTCACGCCACGGTATGAATCCCCTCATGGGGCTGCTGATTCCCTTCGGTCCGATCTCGAGAGAGACCGTGCCCGCGAAGAGCAGTCTGACCAGGAGGGCGGCCCCCGACACGCTGAAAATCAGCATAAACCAAGCCAGACCGTGAACCAGCCAGGGGATCGGCAGCCGCGGCAGATCGCGGATGGCCTCTGCGTCCATGGAAAGCAAGCTCATCGACATGGCGATCAGAATGGCCAGAGAGGCCGCGCCTTTCACGAAAGGGGCGGCCCGATAGCCTACGACAAACAGTCGGCGTCCTGTATCGTAACGCATTCTCGCCCTGCCTCCCCGCAAACTCGCTGTTGCGGTTCATCTCGCAACTTCCGGGCCGGGCAGAAGAGGCGCCCCGCCTCTCGCCAACCGCGCAGATTCGCGCTATCGGGCGGGCCATGAGCATCCCGTCTGAACACGAGCGCGCCCTGATCGTCGATTTCGGCTCTCAGGTGACCCAGCTCATCGCCCGGCGCCTCCGCGAGAGCGGGGTGTATTGCGAGGTCCATCCGTATAACCGCGCCACGGCGGATTTCGTCCGGGCCTATGACCCCAAGGCGATCATCCTGTCGGGCAGTCCGCATTCGACGGGCTGGGACAAGGCCCCCAAGGCCGACCCCTATCTGTTCGAGGCCGGCGTGCCGGTTCTCGGCATCTGCTATGGCGAGCAGACCATGTGCGCCCAGCTGGGCGGGCGGGTGGAGACCCACGACCATCGCGAGTTCGGCCGCGCCGACATCACCATCACCGCCGAGAGCCCCCTGTTCGACGGAATCGGCGGGGTGGGGCATGAAGAGCGGGTGTGGATGAGCCATGGCGACCGGGTGATCGCCGCGCCGGAGGGCTTCCATGCCATCGCGGCCAGCGCGGGCGCGCCCTTCGCGGCCATCGCCGACGAGGCGCGGCGCTTTTACGGCGTGCAGTTCCACCCCGAGGTGGTCCACACCCCGCGCGGCGCGCTGATCCTGCGCAATTTCACGCATAAGATCGCGGGCATGAAGGGCGACTGGACCATGGCCGCCTTCAAGGACGAGGCCATGGCGCGCATCCGCGAGCAGGTGGGCTCGGGCCGGGTGATCTGCGGGCTGTCGGGCGGAGTGGATTCCGCGGTCGCCGCGGTGCTGATCCACGAGGCCATCGGCGACCAGCTGACCTGCGTGTTCGTGGACACCGGGCTGATGCGCCACGGCGAGGCCGAAGAGGTCGTCAGCCTGTTCCGCGAGCACTACAACATCCCGCTGGTCGCCGCCGACGAGGAAGAGCGCTTCCTGTCCGCCCTGGACGGGCTCGACGATCCCGAAAAGAAGCGCAAGACCATCGGCAGGCTGTTCATCGACGTGTTCGAGGAGAAGGCGAAGGCGGCGGGCGGGGCGGACTTCCTCGCCCAGGGCACGCTTTATCCGGACGTGATCGAAAGCGTCAGCTTCGACGGCGGCCCCTCGGTGACCATCAAATCCCACCACAATGTCGGCGGCCTGCCCGAGCGCATGAACATGAAGCTCGTCGAGCCCCTGCGCGAGCTGTTCAAGGACGAGGTCAGGGCGCTGGGCCGCGAGCTTGGCCTGCCCGAGGCCTTCGTGGGCCGCCATCCCTTCCCCGGGCCGGGCCTGGCCATCCGCATCCCCGGCGCGGTCAGCAAGGACAAGGCCGACACCCTGCGCGCCGCCGACCGGATCTATATCGAGGAGATCAAGAAGGCGGGCCTGTACGATTCCATCTGGCAGGCCTTCTGCGTGCTTCTGCCCGTGCGCACCGTGGGCGTGATGGGCGACGAGCGCACCTACGACAACGTGCTCGCCTTGCGCGCGGTCACCTCGGTGGACGGCATGACGGCGGACTATTTCCCCTTCGACCACGACTTCCTGGGCCGAACCGCCACCCGCATCATCAACGAAGTCCGCGGCGTGAACCGCGTCGTCTACGACGTGACCAGCAAACCCCCGGGGACCATCGAGTGGGAATGATCCGGCGTCCGGCAATGTCCGGCGCCTGACGGCAAGACATCGGTATTAAGCCTTGTGCGAGCAAGCGCTCAAGTTGGAGCTGGATCGGCGAGGCCTCCCGACGGCAGTTCTGAATGTGCGTGAAGATGGCGCGGAAGCATGTAAATGTGCCGCCGCGGCGAGCAACGATGCCGAAGCGGCATATGCTGTGGGAGAAGGAGGCTTCTCCAGACGCTCTCTCAGGGCGGAACGCGTGTCAGCGTCTCGACTTGGCCGCCCCGCCAAAACAGCGGTCATGGCAGGTTGATCCTCGACAGGATGCGCCTCCCTTTTCTTCCATACATGGATGACCCCTGCAGGGCGCGGAGGATGCTGACGTGATGGAGTTTCTGACCCTGGCGCTGACGATCACGGGCGCGGCGCTGCTCGTCGCGGCTGCGGTCATCGACGCGCGGACCCGGCGGCTGCCCGACGTCCTGACCCTTCCCCTGATCGCGCTGGGGCTGCTGGCGGCGTGGGCTCTGGGCCTGCCGCTCTGGCTGCATGGTCTGGGCGCGGCGCTGGGCTATCTGCTCATGGCCGGGCTGGAGCTGGGCTATCGCCGGATCCGGGGCCGTGACGGGCTGGGGCGGGGCGACGCCAAGCTGCTGGCGGCGGGCGGGGCGTGGTGCGGGGCGCTGGGCCTGGCGCCCGTCCTGCTGATCGCCAGCGCGTCGGGCCTGCTCTTCGTGTTGATCCTGCGCGTTGCGGGGCGCGCGATCTCCGCGGACGCGGCCATCGCCTTCGGGCCCTTCCTGGCGTTCGGGATCGCGCTGGTCTGGAGCTTCCAGCGGACCGGCCTGTGGCCTGCGGCCTTGTAATCAAACCGCAATGAAATCGTCACGATCCACAGCATTCAGCCTGTGTCTTCAAGCTGTCGCGCAGGCGTCACCTCACTGACAACAAGAGTGTTTAACAGGGAACCCGGCTTACCCGCCATGCAGGTCATGCCGGGGAGTGATCTGAGCACGTCTGTCAGCACGCGCGGAGGCCGGGCAGGGAACCGAGCGGCCGCCGCCGAACAAGGGGCATCCCATGTCTTTGAGGGTTTACGCGAGCGTCATCGCGCTGGGTCTGGCCGCCGCGGCCTGCACCCAGGGATCGGACATAAACACGCCGGGCGACACCAATCCGGGCACGCCTCCGGGCGGCGGCACCCCGCCTCCGGGCGGCGGCACGCCCCCGCCGGGCGGCGCGTCCTGCCCGTCAGGCTTCACCCAGGGCGAGCCGGTCGCTGGCCTGACCAGCTGCCTGCTGTCGGGCACGATCCTTGAAAACCTGACCCTGCCCTTCGTGGACGGCGTGGCCTACCGGCTGGACGGCCGTGTGGACGTGGGCGTCGACGTGGGCGCGGACGGGTCCGACCCTGACGGGGTGAACGCGCGCCTGACCATCGAGCCGGGCGTGACGGTGTTCGGCGCGGACGGATCGGACTTCCTGGTCATCAATCGCGGCTCGCAGATCATCGCCGACGGCCGCGCGGACGCGCCCATCGTGATGACGTCCGACGAAGACCTGATCCGCCGCGCCGCCGATCCGTCCGACACGGGCGGCGAGCTTAACGGCGAGTGGGGCGGGCTGGTCGTTCTGGGCCGCGCGCCGATCAACCGCTGCCGCGACGCGGCGACCCCGGGCACGGCGGACTGCCAGAACCTGGTGGAAGGCGTGACCAATCCCGACGCCCTGTATGGCGGCGCGGACGGGGACGACGACAGCGGGATCATGCGCTATCTGCGCGTCCAGTTCGCCGGGTTCGAGCTGACCCCGGGCAACGAGCTGAACGGCATCACGCTGGGCGGCGTGGGCCGGGGCACCGTGATGGAGTACATCCAGGTCCACAACAACGCCGATGACGGCGTGGAGTATTTCGGCGGCACGGTGAACACCCGCTATCTCGTCCTGACCAACATGGACGACGACTCCATCGACACTGACAATGGCTGGGACGGCCGCATCCAGTACGCGCTGGTGGTCCAGGGCGAGGGCGTGGGCGACAACATCGTCGAAGCCAGCTCCTCGGCGCCGGGCGTGCAGCCTTTCTCGGGCGGCATCACCTCCAACTTCACCTTCGTGGGCGCCCGCACCAACGCCTTCCGTCTGAACACCGGCACGGTCGGGCGTTACGTGAACGGCGTGGTGGATTACGGCGCGGAATGCTTCCGCTGGGAAAGCTCCGCCGGCGACGGTCAGGCCGGCTACAGCGCCGGCGCCGATCCGCGCTTCGACTCGGTCGTCTTCGACTGCAATGGCGGGCTGGCCACGGCCAACTCCGACACCGCGGCCGCGCAGGGTGCCGTCTCGGGCGGCTCGAACAACGTGGTGGGCGAAAGCTCGCTGTCGGGCATCCTGTTCCCCGGCCCGGTCGAGCAGGGTGTGACCCCGTTCGACGTGGCCGCCCTCGACGACTGGTTCGATGATGTCGATTACATCGGCGCGTTCAGCCCCGACGAGACCGAAACCGACAACTGGGCCGCGGGCTGGACCATCGGCCTGTTTCCCGAACCGGCCTGCCCGGCGGGCACAGCCGACACCGGCTTTCAGCGCGCCGGTCAGACCGTCTGCCGCCTGTCTGGGGTCTACACCTCCGACCTGCGCCTGACCCGCGGCAACATCTATGAACTCGCCGGCCGGGTAGACATCGGCAACGACACCGGAGCCGACGGCAACGCGGCGGGGGGGGATCCGGCCATCCTGACCATCGAGGCCGGCGTGACCATCTACGGCAGCTCGGGCGCCGACTTCCTCGTGGTGAACCGCGGCTCGCAGATCTTCGCAAACGGCACCCGCCAGAACCCGGTCATCATGACCTCCGAAAACGACGTCGCGGGGATCGGCGATCGCGCGAACGCCTTCGGTGAATGGGGCGGGCTGGTGATCCTGGGCAAGGCTCCGATCAACCGTTGCCGTGACGCGGCGACGCCCGGGACAGCCCAGTGCCAGAACCTCGTGGAAGGGGTGACCAATCCCGATGCGATCTATGGCGGCGCCATCCCTGACGACAATTCGGGCTCTATGACCTACTTGCAGGTCAAGTTCGCCGGTTTCGAGCTGACCCCGGGCAACGAGCTGAACGGCATCACTCTGGGCGGCGTCGGCAACGGCACGGTCATGGAATACATCCAGGTGCACAACAACGCCGACGACGGGGTGGAGTATTTCGGCGGCACGGTGAACACCCGCTATCTGGTGCTCACGGGCAATGACGACGACTCCATCGACACCGACAACGGCTGGCAGGGCAACATCCAGTTCGCCATCGTCATCCAGCCTGACGGCGTGGGCGACAACATCGTCGAAGCGAGCTCTGTCGGCGCGGGCGTCGCGCCCCTGTCGGACGGCCGCATCTCCAACTTCACCTTCATCGGCAATCGCACCAACGCCTTCCGCCTGAACACCGGCACCGTGGGCCGTTATGTGAACGGCGTGGTGAGCTACGGACAGGAATGTTTCCGCTGGGAGCCCTCAGCGGGCGACGGCCAGGCCGGCTACAGCGCCGGGAACGACCCGGCCTTCGACTCGGTCCTGTTCGACTGCGCGGGCGGCCTGTCCACGGCCAACTCCGACACGGCGGCGGCGCAGGGCTCGGTTGACGCCGGCTCGAACAACTCCACCGACGTGGCCAGCACGCTGACCTCGGTCTTCGTGAACGGCCCGGCCGAGAGCGCGGTCACTCCGTTCGACCCGACCACCTTCGATCCGTGGTTCCGGGCCGTCGACTACATCGGCGCGGTCCGCGACGCGGACGACCGCTGGTGGGCGGACTGGACGTGCGGGCTCGAAGCCTCGCGGCCCTGCTAGCAGCCTGACCGGCGCCGTCCGCGCCCGCCTCCGTCACGGAGCGGGCGCGGCGGCGCTGGGTCCCGGTGAAGATCAGATCAAAGGTTGGGAACCATGACATCCCTGAAGACACTGAGCGGAGCGCTGCTGGCGACCAGCATGCTGATCGCGCCATCCGCCCACGCCCGCCAGACCGCGGGCGACATCGCCGCCGAGGCCACGGACCAGCCGGTCGAACAGATCGAGGTCCGCGGCCAGTTCATCCCCGACGCCCAGCGCCGGACCTCCCAGGTCGCGAGCTTCGTGACCAGCGCCGATCTCGACCGGTCGGGCGACGCCAACGCCGCCATCGCCCTGACCCGGGTGTCGGGCCTGTCGGTGGTGGGCGGCCGCTTCGCCTATGTGCGCGGTCTGGGCGACCGCTACGCGGCGGCGACCCTGAACGGCTCGCCCCTGCCCAGCCCCGAGCCGCTTCGGCGGATCGTGCCGCTGGACCTGTTCCCGGCCGAAGTGCTGGACGGGGCGGCGGTGCAGAAGACCTATTCGGCCAACTATCCCGGCGAGTTCGGGGGCGGGGTCATCGACCTGACCACCCTGCGCCAGCCCGCCGAGCCCTTCTTCAACATCCGCTCGTCGGTGGGCTACAACACCGTGACCACGGGCGAACAGGGCGTGTTCCACCGCGGCACGACCGGCGACTGGTCGAGCTTCTCCGGCCCGGCGCGCGACATTCCCCGTCCGATCCAGGCGGTCATCGACAGCCAGACCCGCCTCAACCAGCTCACCCCGGCCCAGCTCGAGGAAGCCGGCGAGAGCCTGGTGCGCCCCAACCTGCTGGTCGTCCAGTCCGGCGAGCTGGGACCGGACTTCTCCGCCTCCGCGGACGCGGGCTTCGGGTTCAACCGCGGCGGTCTCGAGGTCGGCCTCGTCGGCGCCATCGGCTACGACACCGGCTGGACCATCGAGGAATCCACGCGCCAGCGCGTCCGCGGCGACGTGCTGGGCTCGGACCTGCGCACCCAGGTCGGCGCGCTGGACACCACGGTCAACGCGCTGGGCACCCTGTCGCTGGGCTATGACGACCATGAGGTCCAGTTCACCACCTTCCTGGTCAATTCGGGCCGCAAGGACACCCAGGTCACCCGCGGCGAGGAGTTCAACGCGCCCGGCGGCCGGCCGATCTATGAAGAGTTCACCGGCTGGTTCGAGCGCCGCCTGATGATGTTCCAGACCTCGGGCCGGCACGGCTTCGGCGATCTGGAAGTCCGCTGGCGCGGCTCGGTGTCCCAGGCCCGGCGCGACACGCCCTTCCTCCAGCGCCTCCTGCGCTATGAGGACGCGAACGGCGTGCCGGTCTATTCGTTCGCCAACCGCTACTCCATCGAGTTCACCGAGCTGACCGACGACCTGACCAGCTTCGGCGGGGAGGCGGCCTACACCTTCACGCTGCCCGGCCAGCGCGAGCTGGTCCTGACCGCGGGCGGCGACACCGCGCGCACCGAGCGGGATTTCCGCTCGCTCTTCTTCCGGCTCGGCGGGGGCAGCGCGCTGCCTGACGACGTGCGCCGGGCGCGGCCGGACTTCCTGTTCTCTCCGGCCAACATCGGCCCGAACCGCTTCGTGCTGACCGAGACCCAGACGCCCCAGTCCAACTATGAGGGCCGTCTGGACGTGGACGCGGCCTTCGTGCAGGCCGACGTGGACGTCACGCCCTACATCCGCGCCACCGTGGGCGCGCGTTACGAGGACGCCGTCCAGCAGGTGCAGACCTTCTCCCGCTTCGGCCAGCTCGGCCGCGGCGCCACGCTGGAGAACGACTACATCCTGCCCGCCGCCACCGTGACGTGGAACTTCGCCTCCGATCTGCAGCTCCGGCTGGGTTACTCGGAAACCATCGCCCGGCCCCAGTTCCGCGAGTTCGCCAATTCGGGCTTCTTCGATCCCGAGACCCAGCGCAGCTATCGCGGCTTCGACGGCCTGGTGGACAGCCGCCTGACGAACTACGACGCGCGTCTGGAATACTATCTGGGCCGCGACCAGTTCATCACCGGCGCGGTCTTCTACAAGGAGATCGAGAACCCGATCGAGGAGGTCCAGTTCGAGACCGCTTCCTTCGTGACCGAGACCACCTTCTTCAACTCGCCCAAGGCCGAGCTGACCGGGCTGGAGCTCGAATACCGGCAGATGTTCCAGTTCCCGCTGGACGTGCCGTGGTTCCGCGATCAGGACTGGCGCTTCGCGGTCAACTACACCTACACCAAGTCGGAGGTGATCGCCCCGGCGGGCACGCTGGTGCTCGACCCGATCACCGACACCCTGCGCGACGCGGCCTTCTTCAATCTGGACGGCTCCCAGCTCCAGGGCACGCCGGAGAACATCGTCAACGCCCAGTTCGGCTGGGAGGGCGAGCGCGACCAGTTCACCATCCTGGTCAACTGGCTGGACGAGCGCATCCTCCAGCGCGGCTTCGACAGCCCGTCCGGCGTCCTGCCCGACGTGATCGAGGAGCCGGGCGTGCAGCTCGACATGGTTTATCGCCGCAGCTTCCAGATCCTCGACCGGGAGCTCCGGCTGGGCCTGAGCGGGCGCAACCTGCTCGACGAGCGTCACCGGGAATTCCAGCGCAACGAGACCATCGGAGCGACGGAATTCAACACCTATGACCGCGGCCGCAGCTTCTCTGTGAGCCTGACCGCCGCGTTCTGACCGGCCGTCCGGGGCGCAAGTCTCTGGAATCAGACAGCCCCCGTTCCCGCTGCTTTCAGGCGGGGGCGGGGGCTGCCCTGTAATACAACCGTCGCATCTTTGAGATAGACAGGCGGTCGAGCGGGGATAGAGCGGGTACGGATCATTCTCATGGCGTTTCCGACCGATGCCGGACGACCCGGAAGGGGGCTCCGCGCCCTCACCGGTCCGCGTCTGGCGGCGTTCGCGCCGCGTCTCGCCGAGGCCGCCGCGGCGGTCGTCATCGGCCTTCTCGCCGCCCGCATCATCTGGTTCGTGCTGTATGGCGCCAGCCCGGCGCTGGACCTGCCGGTCCGCAGCGCAGAGGCCGCTGCCACGCGCGGCGCGGTCTCCGCGACCGCCCGCCCGGCCGACATCTTCCGCGACGCCAGCCGGCCTCAGGCCGAAATCTCCGAAGACGCGCTGCCGCGCACCAGCCTCGATCTGGTCCTGTACGGCGTGCGCGCGGGCGCCGATCCGCGCTCCGGCTCGGCCATCATCGAGGCGGGCGCGGCCGGGCAGCGGGCCATACCCGCCGGCGGGCGCATCGCCGAGGGCGTGACGCTGGAGGAGATCCGCGAGGACCGCGTCATCATCAGCCGCCGCGGCGTGCGCGAGGCCCTGATGCTGCGCGCCCGCGAGGGCGATGCCGCTCCGGGAGCCGCCTCCCAGCCCGCGGCGCCGGCCGCCACCGCGTCCGGCGAGGCCCCGCTCCCGCGCCTGATGGACGGGCTCAGGGCGCATTCGGAGGACGGCGCCTTCGCCGGGATCCGGGTCGAGGACGATCCGGTGCCCGACCTCATTTCCGCGCTCGGCCTTCAGGCGGGCGACATCATCACCGCGCTGGACGGGCACGCGCTCGACACGCCTGAAGCCCGCGCCATTCTTTCATCCTTTCCCCGGCAGGCCCCCGCCGAGCTCACGGTGAGACGGCGCGGCGAGACGATCAGCCTGCGAGCGAGCCAGCCATGACCTTCCTGCGATCCATCGTGCTCGGCGCGGCCCTGTTCGCCGCGTCCGCCTCCGCGCTCTCCGCCCAGGAGGAGCGCGGCACGCTGAACTTCCGCAACGCCGAGCTCCAGGCCGTGATCGAGGACGTCTCGGTGCTGACGGGCTACACCTTCGTGGTCGACCCCCAGGTGCGCGGGGTGGTCAACATCACCTCCCAGGCGCCCATGACGCGCGAGGAGATTTTCGAGGCCTTCCTCGCCGCGCTCAGGGTCCACGGCTATGTCGCCGTCCCTTCGGGGCCGGGCGTGTACCAGATCCGGCCCGAGCGCGAGGGCGCGCGGGGCGGGGCGGGGCTGGCGCGCGAGGGCGACCCCGACGTGTTCGTCACCTCGGTGGTCCGGCTCAATTCGGCCAGCGCCCGGGAGGCGGTCCGCACCATCCTGCCCATGCTGTCCGCGCCGGGCTCGGCGAACGCGCTGGAAAGCGGCAACTCCATCGTCATCACCGACTTCGCCTCGAACGTCCGCGCCATGGAGGACGCCCTGCGGGCGCTGGACCGGGACAATTCGGTGGTCGAGCTGCTGACGCTGGAGAACGTGTCCGCAGACGAGATGTCGCGCATCATCGAGCGCATGCGCGCGCCGCTCTTCCAGGGCGAGGACAACCGCCGCTTCGCGATCAGCGCCGCGCCGATTCCGGCGTCCAACTCCCTGCTGATCCGGGGCGAGGCGTCCGCGGTGCGCGAGCTGGTCTCGCTGGCCCGGCGGGTGGACGCGGTCAGCCGCTCCAATCAGAGCTTCCGGGTCATCCCGCTCAGCCATGCCGACGGGTCGGGCCTTCTGCCCATCCTCGAGCAGGCGGTCGCCACCCTGGCCTCGGCCGAAGGCGAGGCGGGCGCCCAGGCCGCGCGCCGGACCACCGTCGCCCACCATCCCGCGACCAACTCCATCATCATCAACGCCGATCCCGAGCGCCTGCGCGAGCTGGAGCTGGTGATACGCCAGCTCGACGTGCGCCGCCCGCAGGTGCTGGTCGAGGCGATCATCGTGGAGGTGTCCGACACCGCCGCGCGCGATCTGGGTGTCCAGCTCCTGCTGGCGGGCGATGACGGCAGCGCGGTCCCCTTCGCGGCCACCCGCTACGGCGCGGGCGGCGCGGACGCGCTGGCCATCGCGGGCGCCATCGCGGCGGGCCGCGAGGACAGCGACGCGGCGGACGATCTGCGCCAGCTCGCCATCTCCTCGCTGCTGGGCTCGCGCGGGGCCATCGCGGGCATCGGGGGCAGCAGCTCGGGGATCACGTTCGGGCTGATCCTGAACGCGCTGGAGCAGGACACTGGCTCGAACGTGCTGTCCAAACCCTCCATCCTGACGCTGGACAACGAGGAAGCCTCCTTCATCGTCGGCCAGCAGATCCCGATCACCACCGGCGAGGTGCTGGGGGCGAACAACACCAATCCGTTCCGTACCATCGAGCGTCTGGACGTGGGCGTGCAGCTCGAAGTCCGCCCGCAGATTTCCGAAGGCGACACCATCCGTCTCTACATCCGCCAGGAAGTGTCCTCGGTGGCCGGGCCGGTGAGCCAGAACTTCGCCGAACTGATCACAAACAACCGCGCGCTGGAGACCACCGTGCTGGCCGATGACGGCGAGATCATCGTGCTGGGCGGGCTGATCGGGCGCGACGAGCAGCTCGATGACGGACGCATCCCCGGTCTGGGCTCCATACCTGGCCTGGGGCGTCTGTTCCGCAATGAGAGCATTTCCAGCCAGCGCACCAACCTGATGATCTTCCTGCGCCCCACCATCGTGCGAAACGCCGAGGACATGCGTATCCTGTCCGCCCAGGCCTATGCGGGCATGGCCGCCGAGCAGCGCCGCGCCACCCGGGGGCAGACCTCCAGCCTCGAAGAGATCGTGGACATGATGATGCGCCAGGACGCCGCGCTGGGCGGGCCGGGCGCATCGCCGGAGCTTCAGGAGGGCCGCTGATGACCGGCACGCGCCTTCTCGGATACGGCTTCGCCCGCGAACGCGGCGTCGCCCTGAGAGGGGGCGATGCGCCCGCGCTGCTGATGCGCCGGGGCGCGGACCCGCTGGCCCTGATCGAGGCGGGCCGGGCGGCGGGCGGATTTCCGGTCGTGCTGGAGCTGGACCCGGCCGAGTACGACCGCGCCCTGTCGGACATCTACGCCGCCGCGGCTATCGACGGCGGCGAAGCCGAGCAGGCGGTGTCGGGCGAGGAGAGCCTGTCGCGGCTCATCGACGAGATGCCGCGGGCGGACGACCTGCTGGCGGCGGATTCCGACGCCCCGGTGATCCGGCTGATCAACGGGCTGATCGCCGAGGCCATCCGGGCTGCCGCCTCCGACATCCATGTCGAGCCCTTCGAGGACCGTGTCTCGGTGCGCTTCCGGCTCGATGGCGTGCTCAGCGAGCGGGTCGCCCTGCCGCCCCGCCTCGCGCCCGCGCTGGTCTCGCGCCTGAAGGTCATGGCCCGGCTGGACATCGCCGAGCGGCGCGTGCCTCAGGACGGACGGGTCACGCTGACGCTGGCGGGCCGGGGGGTGGACGTGCGCGTCTCCACCCTGCCGTCGCGCCATGGCGAGCGGGTGGTCATGCGCCTGCTGGACAAGTCCTCCGCCCTGATGTCGCTGGACGCGCTGGGCATGCCGCCCGCCGTCCTGTCGGGCTTCAGCCGCGCGCTGGCCCAGCCCAACGGCATCGTGCTGGTCACCGGCCCCACCGGCGCGGGCAAGACCACCACGCTGTATGCCGGGCTGACCCGGCTGAACGACCGGACCCGCAACATCCTGACCGTGGAAGACCCGGTGGAGTACGCCGTGGACGGGGTGGGCCAGACCCAGGTGAACGCCAAGGTCGGCATGACCTTCGCCGCGGGGCTGCGGGCCATTCTGCGCCAGGACCCCGACGTGGTGATGGTGGGCGAGATCCGCGACGCGGAGACGGCCCGCATCGCCGTTCAGGCCAGCCTGACCGGCCATCTCGTCCTGTCCACCGTGCACACCAATTCCGCCGCCGCCGCCATCGCGCGCCTGCGCGACATGGGGGTGGAGAGCTATCTGCTGGCCACCACCCTGACTGCGGTGCTCGCCCAGCGCCTGGTCCGCCGTCTCTGCCCGTCCTGCCGGGAGCCCTACGAGGCGGACGTCACCGAGAAGCGGCTGGCCGGCGTCCCCGTCCATGACGGCCTGACCCTGTGGCGCGCGCCGGGCTGCGAGGCCTGCAAGGGGCAGGGCCATGCCGGGCGGCTGGGCGTCTATGAGTTCATCGCCGTGGACGATCCCTTGCGCGCGATGATCCACGCCGACGCGCGCGAAGGCGACATCGAGGCGCACGCCTTCGCGAATGGCGGGACCAGCCTGTTCCGTGCCGGGATGGCGCTGGCCCGGGAGGGCGCGACCAGCCTGGCTGAAGTCCTGCGCGTCTGCCGCGAGGAGGGCGAGCGCCATGCCGGCGTTTGAATATGTCGCCCTGGACGCGCGCGGAAAGCGCACGAAAGGCCTCGTCTCCGCCGAGACCGGACCCGCCGCCCGCGCCGAGCTGCGCCGCCGCCAGCTCTCCCCCCTGAAGATCGCCCGCGCCGACGCGCGGCAGGAGAGAACGGGCGGATCGCCGCTCTCTTCGGGGCCGCGCCTGACCGGCGCTCAGCGCGTGCTGGTCACGCGGCAGATGGCGACGCTGGTTTCCGCCGGGCTGCCTGTGGCCGAGGCGCTGGGCGCGGTCGCCGGGCAGGGGCTGGCCGCCGGGCCGCGCCGGATCGTGCTGGGCCTGCGCGCCCGCGTGGTGGAGGGCGAACGGCTGTCGCTGGCCATGGCCGGTTATCCGGCCGCCTTCCCGCCGCTCTACCGCGCCCTGATCGCGGCGGGCGAGACCACCGGCGCGCTGGGCGCGGTGATGGAGCGGCTGGCCGAGCATCTGGAGAAGTCCGCCGCCCTGTCGCGGCGCATCACGCTGGCGCTGATCTACCCTTCCGCGCTGGCGGTGACGGCGCTGGCCGTGATCGCGGTGCTGATGGTCGCCATCGTGCCGCGCATCGCCGAGCAGTTCGGCTCGATGGGCGTCACCCTGCCGCTGCTGACCCGCATCATGATCGCAACGTCCGAGTTCCTGCAGGACTGGTGGCCGGGCCTGCTGGCGCTCGTGGTCGCCCTGCCGTTCGCCCTCCGTCTGCTGGCCCGGCGGCCCGCGGTCCGCGCGCGTCTGGACCGGCTGGTCCTGTCGCTGCCCCTGATCGGGGCGCAGGCGCGCAAGATCGAGGCGGCGCGGTTCTCGCGCACCACGGCGGTTCTGCTGGCCTCCGGCGTGGTCCTGCCCGACGCCCTGCGCGCGGCCTGGCAGGCCAGCGCGAACACCGTGTTCCGCCAGTCGGTCGCCCGCGTGCGCGAGGCCGTCGAGGGCGGGCGGGGCCTGCCCGACGCGCTTCAGGCCGAGGCGATCCTGCCGCCGCTGGCCCTGCACATGGTCGCGGCGGGCGACCGGGCGGGCGATCCCGCCGCCATGCTCGCCCGCGCCGCCGTTCAGATGGAGACCGAGATCGACGGGACGGTCTCGGTCGCCCTGAGCCTGCTCGAACCCGCCATCATCATCGCGATGGGCGGCGTGGTCGCCGTCATCGTCCTGTCCATCCTCCTGCCCATCCTCCAGCTCAACACGCTGGCGATGGGCTGAACAAGGAGCCGCCCATGACCCGCAAGCGCCGCGAAGAAGGCTTCACCCTCGTCGAGCTGATGGTCGTCGTCGTCATCATCGGCCTGCTGGCGACGGTCGTGGTCCTGAACGTGCTGCCCAGCCAGGACCGCGCCCGCATCGAGAAGGCCCGCGCCGACATCGGCCGGATCGAGCAGGCGCTGGAGATGTTCCGGCTCGACATGGGCCGTTACCCGACCACCGACGAGGGGCTGGACGCGCTGGTCCTGCCGCCGTCCGATCCGCGCCTGTCGGCGAACTATCCCGAGGGCGGCTACATCAACCGCCTGCCCGACGACCCGTGGGGCGGGCAGTATCAGTATCTCTTCCCCGGTGAGCATGGGCGCTTCGACGTCTTCACCCTGGGCGCGGACGGCCGCACCGGCGGCGACGGCCCCGCCGCGGACATCGGCAACTGGCAGGGCTGATGTGCCGTGCACGCGGTCATAAACGCGAGGCGGGCTTCACCCTGGTGGAGGTGATGGTCGCGGTCGCGATCATCGCCACGCTGGCGATGGCGGCCTTGGTGGCGCTGCCCTCAGGGCCGCCGCCCGCGCGCGCCGAGGCCGACGCGCTGGCCCTGCGGCTGAACGCGGCGCGGGTCAGGGCGGTGACGTCCGGCGAGATCATCGGCTTCTCCGCGGAAGCGGACGGCGCGGGCTACGTCTTCATGGTCTATGGGGCGGAGGGCTGGGCGGTGCTGCATGGCGACCGCTCGCTGGGGCCGCGCGCGCTGGCCGGGGGCGTGTCCCTCGCCCGCGCCGACCATCCGCCCCAATGGACCGCGCGCGCCTCTGAGGCCGCCGCGCCCCAGATCTGGTTCGACCCCGCCGGGGCCACCCCGTCCGCGGCGTGGCGGGTGACGGGGCGGGACGGGAGCGTGACCGTCGCCGCGGACGGGCGTGACGGGTTCGAGGTGCGGCCATGAGGCGCGAGGACGGCTTTTCGCTGGTTGAGATGCTGGCCGCTCTGGGCGTGCTGGCCATCGCGGGTCTGGCGCTGGTCAGCGCCCTGACCCAGTCCGCCCGCGCCGCCACTCTGGCCGAAGACCGCGCGCTCGCCGCGCTGGCCGCCGAGACGGTGCTGACCGAAGCCCGGCTGGACGGGACGGAGGGTCTGCGCGCGCGCTCCGGCGCGGGACGGAAGGCCTTCGCCGACCGTGACTGGGACTGGCGCATAACCCTCGCCCCCACCCCCGATCCGGGGCTGGAGCGGGTGACGGTGGAGGTTTCCGCAGAGGGCGCCCGCCGGGCGGGCTATGTCCTGATCAGCTTCCAGAGGGCGGCGCGATGAGCCGGGAGGCGGGTTTTTCCCTGATCGAGGTGCTGGCCGCGGTGCTGGTCTTCGCCATCGTGGGCACGATGTCCACCGGACTTCTGGTGACATCGCTCGACGCGAAGGACCGGAACGCGGCGGCGCTGGACCGGCTGAGTTCGCTTCAGCAGGTCCGCGCCCTGCTGCGCGATGACGCCGCCCAGATGCTCGACCGGCCCGCCCGCGCGGGCCGCGACGGCGAGCCGATGGCCGCCTTCCGCTCGGACGCGGGCCTGCCGGGCATGGCACGGACCGGGGAAGGAACGCTCCTGCTCGGGCTGGTGCGCCGGGGCCGCGCCAATCCGGGCGGCGCCGAGCCGCGGTCCAGCCTTCAGCGGGTCGACTGGCGGCTCGAGGACGGAGCGCTGGTGCGCGCGGTCTGGCCGCTGCCCGACACGGCCCCGGATGCTGTCCCTGAACGCCTCGTGCTGGCCGAGGGCCTGTCGGAAGTGGCCGTGGAGTTCTTCCACGGCGGGGTGTGGCGGGATGCGCCCCTGCGCGCGGCGGGAGGGGACGCCCCGCCGCCCGCCGCCATCCGCCTGCGCTATCTCGATCCTGCGGGCTGCGCGATGGAGCATGTGGTGGTCACCGCCATCGGGGAGGCGCGGGCATGAGCGCGCCGCGCGACGCCGAGCGCGGCTCCGCGCTAGTCACGGCCCTGCTGATCGTGGCGGTGATGGCCTTGGTCAGCGTGGGGCTGGTCGATCTGTCCATGAGCGCGCTCCAGCGCACCGGCACGATGGACGCGCGGACCCAGGCCGCCGCGTATCTCGATGGCGCGCAGGCCTTCACCGAAGCCGCGCTGGTCCGGGCGTCCGAGCTGGACGAGGGGCGGCTGCGGCCCGACGGCCCGTGGGACGGCGCCCCGCGCGTGTTCGATATCGAGGACGGGCGGCTGGCGGGCCGGGTCAGGGATGCGTCCAACTGCCTGAACCTGAACGCCCTGCACGACCCCGATGGCGCGCCCGAGGCCGACGCCCGCGCCGCCGACCGCATCCGCGCGCTGTTCCGGGCGCTCG
Source organism: Glycocaulis profundi (assembly GCA_007050995.1). Taxonomy (GTDB): domain Bacteria; phylum Pseudomonadota; class Alphaproteobacteria; order Caulobacterales; family Maricaulaceae; genus Glycocaulis; species Glycocaulis profundi. The sequence goes on from VJOU01000009.1 coordinate 48,463, forward strand.
GCCTGCCTGCAGCGGATGGCGAGGCTCTGATCGCGCAAGGCTCCGACTGGATCGACGCCGACCGAGCGCCCCGGCCCGGCGGGGCGGAGGACGATCATTACCTGCGCCTGCCCATGCCTCACCGCGCCGCCAACCAGCCCTTCGCCGAGATCGAGGAGCTGCGCGCCCTGCCGGTGATGACGCCGGACCTGTTCGACGCCCTGCGCCCGCATCTGTGCGTCCTGCCCCAGCCGGCCCAGCCGCCCCTGAACGTGAACACGCTGCGGCTGGAAGAGGCGGTGATGCTGACCGCCATGAGCGGCGGGCTGATCACGCCCAACGAGGCGCGCGCCCTGATCTTCCGCCGCCCTTCCACGGGTTATGCGTCCGTCGAGGCCTTCTGGGCCGACCCTTCCGCCGCGCCTTTCACCGACAGCCTGCCCGCCTCGGCGGTGGCGCTCGGCTCGGACTGGTTCGAGACCGAGATCACCGTGGAACTGGACCGCGCGCGCCTGACGCGCCGCCAGCTCGTCCGCCTGTCGGGCAATGGCGAGGTCCGGCGCTTCACCCCCATCCAGGGAGCAGTGCTATGACCGCCACCCTCGTCATCCGGCTGCCCGCGCCGGACCGGGCCGACGACGCGCCGGTCGCATGGACCCTGTTCGACGAGGACGCGCGCGCCGCGACGGGCGAGGCTGCGCCCGGATCAGCGCCGGACCTGCCCCCCGGTGCGGCGCCCGACCGCCTGATCGCGCTGGCGCCCGCCGACCATGTCAGCATGGTCCGGCTTCTCATCCCCGCCCGGTCCGACCGCGAGGCGGCCCAGGCCGCGCCCTTCGCCATCGAGGACCGGCTCGCCGCGCCGCTGGAGACTCAGACCGTCGCCGCCGGTCCCGCCGGGCCGGACGGGGCGCGCCTCGTCATGGCCGCCGAGGCTGGGCTGGCCGCGCGCTGGAGCGCGCTCGTGACCGCGACGGGAATCCGCCCCGTCCACGTGCTGCCCGACGCCATGGCGCTGGAGACGGACGCGGCGCTGGCGCTCGCCCGGGAGGCGGGCCGCATCCTGTTCCGCGCGAGCTGTGATGAGCTGCCCCTGTGCGGGGCCTTCCCGGAGGCGCTGGCCGACAGGATGCTTCCCGCGCTGATCGAGCGGGCGGGGGAGGGGAGGATCGTTCTTCAGGGCTTTGATCCGGCTGTCCTTTCTCAAGCCGAGCACCTGCCGCCTTCTGACCTCGACGTTGCCGCGGCGGGGATGGACGATGCGGCCCTTCGGCTGCTCTCGCCCCTGCTGGGGCCTGGGCTGGCGGCGCGGCTGGACTGGGCGGGCGCGCTGAGGCCCTGGCGCGGCGCGGCGGTGGCGGCCGGCATCGCGGGCGCGCTGGCGCTGGGCGCGGCGCTGGCGGAGGGGCTGTGGCTCGATCACCGGGCGCAGGCGTATGGCGACGCCGCCCGCACAGCCTTCGCAGAAGCCTTCCCGGACGTGCGCCGGGTGGTCAATCCGCGCGCCCAGCTCGCCCAGCGGCTCGCCGCCGCCGGTCCCGCGGCGGGCACGGGCCAGTTCCTCGATCTGTCCTCTACGCTCGCCATGCTGCTGGAGGCCGCCCCGCAGGTGCGGGTGGAGGCGCTGCGCTATGACGCCGACCGGGGCGTGCTGGCGGTCACGGCGGTCTATGGCGGGTTCGATGATTTCGAGACCCTGCGCGCCGCCGCCGAGGCGTCGGGCGTGAGCATTGAGGATTCCGGCGCCCGGCAGGGTCCGGACGGGGTGGTGGGCGATTTTCTGGTGAGGCTGCGATGAGCGGCGTGCGGACCCTGATGGCGGCCCCGGGCCGGGCCTGGCGCACGCGCACCGCGCGCGAGCAGACCCTGCTGGCGGGGAGCGCGACCGTTCTCGCCGCTGTGCTGGGCTGGACGCTGGCCGTCCAGCCGCTGCTGACGTTCCGCGACGGCGCGCAGACGCGCTACGCCGCCGCCATGGCCGAGCATCTGGAGATCCATCAGGGGCTGGAGCGCCATCGCGCGCTCGCCGCCACCGCCACCGAATACGACGACCGGGGCCTGCCCCTGCGCGCGGTCGTGGCCCAGGGCGCGGCGCGGGCCGGGGTGACGCTGGCGCGGGTTCTGCCCGACGAGAGCGGGCGGCTGAATGTCTGGATCGAGAGCGCCGATCCGGGGGCGCTGATGGGCTGGCTGGAGGCGCTGTCCGCCGACAGCGCCATCACCGCGACCCGCGCCAGCATCGACCGCGCCGCCCCCGGCAGCGACCAGGTCCGCGCCCAGCTCCTGCTCGAACGCCCCGGAGGCGGGTCATGAGCCGCTGGATCATGGCCGCCCTCGGCGCGCTGGCTCTTCTCGCGGGTCTGATCGCCTTCGCGCCCGCGCGGATGGCTCATGACGTCTGGCTGCGGCCGAACGGGGTGTCCGCCTATGCCGTGGAGGGCACGGTCTGGCGCGCGGGCCTGCATGAAGCCACGGTGCGCGGACGCCGGGTGGCCTCGGTCCGGACGGAGACGCGCCTGCTGCCCCTGCTCGCGGGCCGGGCCGAGACGCGCTTCGAGATCGCCGACCCCGAGCTGCGCCTGACCGGCCAGGCCTCGGTTTCACGGTCGGGCTGGGCGCTCGGCGAAGCGTCGGGCATGGCCCGCCTGCCGAGAGACGCGGGCCTGCCCGCGGCGCTGGCCGGACAGCCGCTGCGGGTCGAGGGTCTGGCCGTGCGGTATTCGCAGACGGGATGCGAGACCGCGTCGGGCCGAGCGCGCACCGGCGCTCTGGCCGCGGCGGGCGAGCGGCACGGCGTCGCCCTGCCCATGCTCGAAGGCGGATTCGCGTGCGAGGGGCGGGACGTCATTCTGCGCCTGTCGGGGCGGTCGGAGCTTGTGGGCGTCGAGGGCTGGGCGCGGATCGGCGCGCGCGGGATCGACTGGAGCTTCGAGGCCGTGCCCGCCGGGCCCGATGTCGCCGTGCTCCTGCCCGCGCTGGGCTTTTCTGAGCAGGAGGGCGCATGGCGGATCAGCGGGACCGGCCGCGCGGCGGGCTGAAACCCGCCCTTGCGGCGGGGCTGGGGCTGTTGGCGGCGGCCTGCGCCACCGCGCCCGGCCCGGGGTCCGCGTCCGGCCTGCCCGCGCTCGCCGGCGACAGCCTCCCGCCCCAGACCCTCCGGCCCGGTGAATGCGCCCTGTTCGTCTGGACCGCCACGGCCCCTCATCGCCTCGTCCTGTTCGAAGCCTTCGGGCGGGGCGAGGCGCTGCTGCGGGCAGAGGGCCGGGACATCGCGCTCCGACCTCTCTCGGATGCTTTTGACATTGGCGAGGGTGCGCTTGCACTGGCCTATGAAAGCCGGTCAGGCGGACTGCGCGCGGAGCTGTCGGGACAGGCGGAAACCGTCGAGGGAGAAGGGTTCGAGCTGTCTCGAGCGGTGCTGAGGGTGCTGGACCAGGCGGGTCTGACGGTCACGCCGGTCGGAGGAGTAGGGGCCTGCCGATGACGCGGCTCGTCGCAATCCCGGCGGGCGCCTGACCGCGCTGTGGGTCTTCGCCGAAGGCGGAATGACGGGTAGGCTCCGCAATCTCAGCTGCTGTCGGGGACTTCCCTTCGTGGCGAGACTGGCAACCCGATGACTTAAAGGGGTATTTTTTTGCTTATTGATGTTCGAGTGGGAGTAGGGGCTTCATCCGGGTCGATCAGCCGCCGCACGCTGCTGGCCGGGGCCGCGTCGGGCGTTGCGGCGCTGGCGTTTCCCGCAGGCGGGATGGCCAGAGCGGAAGAAACCGCGGACGACAGCCTCGCCTCAATGCTGTCGCGTCACGCGGAACAGCTCGGCGGAGACGGGTCCCGCATCGTGCGGGACCACTCCCTCGAAGCGCGCGCCCGAGCGGCTGCCGCCAACGCTGCCAGACTGGCAGAGCTTGACGAACTGGACCCCGCCGCGCTGTCTCCAGCCGCAGCGGCGGACCATGACACGGCCCGCTTCGTTTATGAGGCGATGGCCGACCAGCACGCCCGCTACGGATTCAACGACATCAACCTGCGGCCCAGCCCCTTCGTCGTCAGCCAGATGAACGGCGCGTATTACTGGCTGCCCGACCGCATAGGCGGCTTGGCCCGCGCGTCGCACGGCGACGATGGCGAAACCCATCTGCGCGCACTGGACGAGTTCGCTGAAGCGCTCGACGCTGAAACCGCGCATATCCGTCACGACGCCGGGCTCGGCGTCGCGCCTCCCGATTTCATTCTGGACAAGACCCTCGCCCAGCTCGCCCGGCTGGAAAGCTCGTCCGCCGAGACGAACCCGCTTCTCGTCCCCGCCGGAGACCCGTCTGGCGCCTCGGCCCGGGCCGAGGCCAGATTCGAAGAGCTGGTCCGTCCCGCTCTGAACCGGCAGATCGACGCGCTCGAGGCGCTGCGTCCGATGGCCGGGACGGACGCGGGGGTCTGGGCCCTGCCCGACGGGGAGGCGTATTACCGCTCCGCGCTGGGTTCCAACACCACCACGGCGCTGGCCCCCGACGCGCTGCACGCGACGGGGCTCGAATGGGTGGCCGAACTGAGCGGCGTCATCGACGCTCTGCTGCGGGCCGAGGGCATGAGCGAGGGTTCGGTGTCGTCCCGGCTGGCGGCGCTGGACGTCGATCCGCGCTTCGTCATGGCCGAAACCGATGAAGGCCGCCAGGCGATTCTGGATGCCGCCCAGGGCAGTCTCGACCGGATGCGGTCGCTGCTGCCGGGCGGCTTCAACGTGATCCCTGACGATCCGGTGGACATCCGCCGGGTGTCGCCGGCCATCGAGGACGGCGCGCCGGGCGGCCTGTACAGCCAGAGCCGCGATCCCGCCGAGCCGTCCGTGATCTATCTCAATCTCCGCTCCACCGCGGAGAATGCCCTGTGGCGTCTGCCCACCCTCATCCACCATGAGGGGCTGCCCGGGCACCATCTGCAGGCGGGGGTTCTCAACCGTGCCGGGCTCAGCGCCTTCCGGCGCATCGTCCGCTTCTCGGCCTGGACCGAAGGCTGGGCCCTTTACGCCGAGCAGCTCGCTGACGAGCTGGGCGCGTATGAGGACGATCCGTTCGGCCGGATCGGCTATCTGCAGGCCCAGCTTTTCCGCGCCTGCCGGGTTGTCGTGGACACTGGGATCCATCATGCGCGCTGGACCCGCGAGCAGGCCATCGCGTGGATGATCGAAAACGCCGGAGAGACGCCTCAGGCCGCAGAGCGCGAGATCGACCGCTACTGCGTCTATCCCGGCCAGGCCTGCAGCTTCGCGGTGGGCCACAAAGCCATTCTGGACTGCCGCGAGAACGCGCGTTCTTTGATGGGCGCCCGGTTCGACGGGCGGGCCTTCAACGACATGGTGCTCGCCTCCGGTCCGATGCCGATGGCGGTTCTGGCGCGACATGCCGAACGTTGGGCGGTCGGGGAAAGCTGACGCGTTCCGCTGCGGCTGAACCTCACCCCGCCTTTTCAGCCAGCGCGATCCCGCCACCCGCAGACAGCGCCAGCGCGGCGTCCGCGCTGAGGGGGCGGCCCAGCAGGAAGCCCTGCGCGGTGCCGCAGCCCAGCGCGACGAGATTGGCGAGCTGGGCCTCGTTCTCCACGCCTTCGCCGGTGGTCGCGATGCCCAGATCGCGGGCCATGGTCGCGACCGCGCGCACCACCGCCGCCGAGCCGGTGTCGCTGGGGCAGGCGCCGATGAAGCTGCGGTCGATCTTGATCCGGTCGAGCTCGAACTCGCGCAGATGGGCCAGCGAGGAATAGCCAGTGCCGAAATCGTCCATGGCGATGCGCACGCCCAGCGCGCGCAGCCCCGCCAGCGCCGCGGCGATGCGGCCGCTGTCCTCGACCAGCGCGGTCTCGGTGATCTCGATCTCCACGCGCCGGGGCAGCAGGCCGTTGCGGTCCAGCGCGCCGGTCAGGCGGCGCAGGATGTCCGCCGAGCGCAGCTGGACGGGGGAGACGTTGATCGACACGTAAAGGTCGCCCGGCCACGCCGCGGCCTGACGGCAGGCCTCCTCGATCACCCACGCGCCGATGGGCTCGATCATGCCGTTCTGCTCGGCCAGGGGGATGAAGTCCGACGGCGGGACCAGACCGCGCTCGGGATGGCGCCAGCGCAGCAGGGCCTCGAACCCGGACAGCTCCCGCCCCGGCAGGCTGTAGAGCGGCTGGAAGTGCAGCTCGAACTGATCGTGGACGATGGCGGCGGCCAGCTCGGCCTCCGTCTCGCGGCGGCGCTCGGCGGCCTCGATCATGCCCTCGCGGTAGGTTTCCACCCTCTGGCGGCCCTTCTGTTTGGCTTCATACAGGGCCAGATCGGCCTTGCGCTGGACCAGGCCGGGATCGTCGCCCGGGGCGGCGAAGGCGAGGCCCGCGCTGGCGCCGATGGAGATCGCCTGCTCGTCGATGAAGAAGGGCGCGGTCATGGCCGCCACGATCCGGTCGGCCAGATCACGGGCGGCGACCGGTTCGAGCGTGGTCAGCGCCGCCAGCTCGTCCCCGCCCAGCCGGAAGGGCGGCTCGTCGGGGCTGCACAGCTCGCGCAGGCGGCGCGCGGCCTCTTTCAGCACCCGGTCGCCCACCGCATGGCCCAGCGTGTCGTTGACCTGCTTGAAGCGGTCCAGATCGATCATCACCATGGCGAAGCCGCCGTCTGCGGCCAGTTCGTCCAGCCGGTCGGAGAAGCCGCGCCGGTTGGCCAGCCCCGTCAGCGCGTCATGGAAGGCCATGTGGGTGATCCGGCGCTGGCCCTCGCGCGCCTCGGTCACGTCGTCATAGGTCAGGATAGCGCCGCCGCCGGGCAGGGGGCGGCAGGAGATCGACAGGATCTTGCCGTCGTCGAAATGATGCTCGACCCGCGTGATCGCGTCCTTGGCCATCCAGAGCCGGTGATTGGCGATCACCCGCTCGAGCCGCGCCGCGTCCCAGCCGCAGACCCCGCCCACATGGCTCAGATACTCCGCCAGCGGCATGCCGATGCCCAGCGCCTCGGGGCCGACCGCGAACAGCTCGAGCACGCGTTTGTTGTAGAGCCCGATCCGGCCGTCGGGCCGCACCATCACCAGCCCGTTGGACATGTGGTTGAGCGCGTGGGACGCGTCCGAGCGCGCCGTCTTCAGGGCGGTGACCGAGTTGTTGAAATCGGTGCGCAGGGCGTCGAGCGAAGGGATGAAGGGCGCGGTTATCTCGCAGTTCAGATCGTCCTCGGCCAGGCAGCCCAGCCCGGCCCCGATCTCGCTGACCGCCCGGACGCGCCCGGTGATGTCGGTGGCGAACTTGACCACTTTGGCCACCGCGCCCTCGCTGTCGAAGACGGGATTGTAGGAGGCCTGGATCCAGACCTGACGTCCGCCCCTGCCGATCCGGCGCACCTCGTCGACGAAGAAATCGCCCGCGCGCAGCCGGCGCCAGAACTCCGCATAGCCCTCGCTCAGCGCATAGGCGGGATCGACCAGCAGGCGGTGATTGCGCCCGACCAGCTCGCCGGCCTCATAGCCCATCAGATCGAGAAAGTTCTCGTTCGCGGCGAGGACGTCGCCCTGGGGATCGAACTCGATCATCGCCAGCGACCGGTTCATGGCCGTCAGGATCGCGTCCGATCCGGTCGCGGCGTTCGATTGATGCGGCATTCGCAGCCCCCGGCAGCGGAAAAATTCGCCTCACAGGCGTCTCTCCTTGCTAACCCTCAGACATTGAACGGGTCTTAACGCCGTTCGCGGGGCAGAAGCGGTCGTCCGGCCTCATCAGCAAAGCCGCGGGGTGGGACGGGCTCGGGCTTCAACCCGGATATCGGGCCGTCAAGCCATGCGCCTTCGCAGGCCCGAAAATGGCGCTGACGGCGTCGCTTGCTCATCGTCCGGCGGGCGGGTATCAGATGAGAATGATTTTCATTCACTTGGAGCCATCGCCATGAAAGCCCTGCTCGCCGGTCTGTCCGCCATCGCCCTTTTCGCCATGCCCGCCGCCCATGCGGACGAGGACGACCATTTCGAAGGCCTCCCGTCGGAGACCCTGCAGGAGGCTGTCTCCAATCTCGACGCGTACACCGCGCTTCTGGAGACCGCGCTCGCCGGTGAGGTCGATCAGGAGGCGATGATGGACATCCACGAGCTCAGCTACACGCTGGAGAACGCCGTGCAGCGCCTGTCCGCCGAGATCGAGGCCCTGGCGGAGGCCCTTGAAGAGGTCCATCTGGCGTCCGAGCAGTGGGACGACGAGACCGTCAAGGCCCAGGGCGAGGTCTTCACGAGCGGCGTTCGGACCATCCTGCCTCGCTAGCATCGACGCATGAAAGGCGCGTTCCGGCACCGGAGCGCGCCTTTTTGCTGCGCCCGCTCAATCGCGGTTGACAGGGCGTCCGCCATTTTGTTTATGCGAATAATTCTCACTCTTAGTCGCAAAAGTCGTCGTCATTCATGCCGTCTCCCGTCATCACCCGCGCTTTCTGGCTGCGCCAGCTGCATCTCTGGCACTGGGTGAGTTCGGCGGTCTGCCTAGTCGGCATGGTTCTGTTCGCCGTCACGGGGATCACCCTCAATCACGCCGGCGCCATCGAGGCGCGCCCTGAGGTCACCGAGATCGAGACGGTCCTGCCGGACGGGCTGCTGGCGGCGCTGGAAGAGGGAGCGGGCGACGGCGCGCCGCTGCCCGAGCCGGTCCGCGCCTGGCTGTCGGCCGAGCTCGGCGTGCGCGCGGGCGCCCGCAGCGCGGAATGGTCGCCCTCGGACGTCTACCTGTCGATGCCGCGGCCGGGCGGCGACGCCTGGCTCAGCATCGATTTCGGGTCCGGCGAGGTCTTCGTCGAGCATACCGACCGCGGCTGGATCGCCTTCCTGAACGATCTGCACAAGGGCCGGAGCACGGGCGCGGCCTGGAGCTGGTTCATCGACGTGTTCGCCATCGCCTGCGTGGTGTTCTGCCTGACGGGGCTGATGCTGCTGCAGTTCCATGCCCGGGGCAGGCCGTCCACATGGCCGATGGTCGGGCTCGGCCTGGTGGTCCCGCTGGTTCTCATCCTGCTGTTCATCCACTGACGAGGTCGATCATGCGCCTTCTCGCTTCCGCCGCGCTCACGGGCGCTTTCGCCGCTCCGGCCTTCGCCGGTCAGATGACGGTGAACGTGGAGATCCCCCGCCTGAACGTCGCTGAATATCACCGCCCCTATGTGGCGATCTGGGTGGAGAACGCCGACCAGACCTCCGCCGGGACGCTGGCGGTCTGGTACGACGTCGCCATGGCGAGGGCCGAAGGGACGACCTGGCTGAAAGACATGCGCCAGTGGTGGCGCCGCGAGGGCCGGGCACTGGACATGCCCGTTGACGGGATCAGCGGCGCCACCCGCCCGCCGGGCCGGCACGATGCGGCCTTCGCCGCGGATCATCCCGTCCTCGCCGCGCTGCCGCCGGGCGAATACAGCCTGGCCGTCGAAGCGGCCCGCGAAGTGGGCGGCCGCGAACTGATCCGCATTCCCTTCACCTGGCCGCCCGCCGGTCCCGGGACTTTCCAGGAGGCCGGGGAGCACGAGCTCGGCGCGGTTTCCATGACCATCGAACCTTAGCGCAGGAGATCCACGACATGCTGAACAGACCCCTCGCGGCCGCCGCCGCCCTCGCCCTGGCCGCCGCGGCCGCAGGCTCGGCCGAAGCGCACCGCATGTGGCTGCACCCGTCCGCCACCGTGCTGTCGGGCGAAGATCCGTGGGTCACCGTGGACGCGGCGATCTCCAACGACCTGTTCTATTTCGAGCACCATCCGCTGCGGCTGGACGGGCTGGACGTGACCGGGCCGGGCGGGGCGTCGTTCCAGGTCGAGAACCCGGCGACGGGCCGGTACCGCTCGACCTTCGACGTGAACCTGACCGAGCCGGGCACCTACCGCATCGCCATCGCCAGCTCGGGCCTCATGGCCAGCTATGTCGAGGATGGCGAGCGCCGCCGCTGGCGGGGCGGGCCGGACAGCTTCGCCGCCGAAGTGCCCCAGGACGCGCAGGAGCTGCAGGTCACCGAGATGGCACGCCGGATCGAGACCTTCGCCACCCGCGGCGCGCCCGACGACTCGGCGCTGGCCGCCACCGGACGCGGGCTCGAAATGGTGCCGGTCTCCCATCCCAACGACCTGTTCGAAGGCGAGGAGGCGCGCTTCCAGCTGCTGCTCGAGGGCGAGCCCGCAGCGGGAGTCGCGGTGGAGATCGTGCCCGGCGGCAGCCGCTATCGCGACCAGGTGGGCGACTGGACCGTCACCACCGGCGAGGACGGCGTGTTCGCCGCGACCTGGCCTGAGCCGGGCATGTACTGGCTGGAAGCCTCCGTCGATGACGACAATGCGAGTTTCGAGGGTGCCGCGCGCCGCCGGGCGAGCTATGTGGCGACCCTGGAGGTCCTGCCCCAGTGAGCCTGAACCGGGTTCTTCTCCCGCCAGCGCTCGATCCCGGGCGGCTGACCGCCCGGGCGGGGGGACCGCAGGTCCTTAGGCTGGCGGGGGAGACCATGGGCACGACATGGTCGGCCATGCTGGCGGATCCGGCGGGGCTCGATTCCGGCTCGGTGCGGGCCGCGCTCGAGACTGTCTTCGCGGACGTGATCCGCGAAACGAGCCCCTGGGCGCCGGAGTCCGAACTGTCGGCCTTCAACGCCGCGCCCGCGGGCTCGGCCCACATCATCTCGCCGGGCTTCGCCCAGACGCTGGCCGCGGCTCTCGCGCTCGCCGCCGACAGCGGCGGGGCTTTCGACCCCGCCGCGGGCGGTCTCGCCGATCTGTGGGGGTTCGGTCCCGCGGGGGCGGTCGCGTCCCCGCCCGCCGCGTCTGATCTGGAGCGGGCGGGCGGGGGAGCGGGCTGGCGGGACGTCCGCTTCGATCCCGCTCTGAGGCTGGCCGTCCAGCCGGGCGGCGTGCGGCTGGACCTGTGCGGCATCGCCAAGGGCCATGCCGTCGACCGGTGCGCGGACGCGCTCGAAGCGCTGGGCGTGCATGACTACCTCGTGGAGATCGGCGGCGAAATGCGCGGGGCGGGCGCCAAACCTGACGGACGGCCCTTCTGGGTCCGGCTGGAGGATCCGCCCGGTTTCGGCGGCGACCCGCTCATCGTCGCCCTCCATGGCCTGGCGGTGGCCGGATCGGGCGATTACCGGCGCTTTTTCGATCATGGCGGCCGACGCTATGCCCACACTCTCGACCCTGTTCGCCGCGCGCCCGCCAGCCACGGCGTCGCGGCGGTGTCCGTCATTCATCCTTCCTGCATGGCCTGCGACGGCCTGGCCACGGCGCTGGGGGCGATGACTCCGGACGCGGGCATGGCGTTCGCGGCGACGCGCGGGATCGCAGCCCGGATCGTCCTGCGCACGGCGGACGGGTTCGAGGAGCGCCTGAGCCCGGCCTTCGAGGCGCTGCTGTCATGAGCGCGGTCGCGGCGGGCGCCGTCATCGCATCATGGCTGGCCTTCTCGGTGGGAATCCACGTCCGGCATCACCAGCGCCAGCGCGGCCGGCGGGCAGAGGCGGCGGCGCTGGCCACCGGCGCGGGAGACGCGATCCTCATCGCCTGCGCCAGCCAGACCGGAACCGCTGAGGAACGTGCCTGGCAGGCGGCGGACGCGCTCAAGGCGGCGGGCGCCGCCGTCCGTCTTATGGCGCTGGCGGACGTGGACGCCGCCGCGCTGCGCGATGCCCGCCGCGCGCTGTTCGTCGCCAGCACCACCGGAGAAGGTGACGCGCCCGACAACGCGGCGGCGTTCGAGCGGCGGGTGATGAGCGAGGCTGCCGATCTGAGCAGTCTGAGTTACGGCGTGCTGGCGCTAGGGGACCGGTCCTATGCGGAGTTCTGCGCCTTTGGCCGGCGTCTGGACGCCTGGCTGGCCGGTCAGGGCGCGCGCCCGCTCTTTCCTAGGATCGAGGCGGATGGCGCGGACCCCGAGGCGTTCTCGCGCTGGCGCGCCGCGCTGGCCGGGCTGGGCGCGGCGCGGATCGCGCCTGCCGCGCCCGCCATCACGGACTGGACCCTTGTCCGACGCCGCCGCCTCAATCCCGGCGGAGCGGGACTGCCTGCGTGGAGCGTGACTCTCGGCCCGCCCGAGCCCGCGCCGGACTGGCGGGCCGGCGACATCGCCGTTATCGCCCCGCGCAACGACCCTGATGAAACAGCCGCCGCGCTGGAGGCGCTGGGCGAGGCGGGGGCGGGTCTGGCGGACAGGCTGGCGCAGAGCGTGCTCCCGCCGCTCGAGACGCTGGCGGGACTGCGCGAACGGAGCCCCGAAGCGGTCGCCGCCGCGCTCGAACCGCTCCCCCCGCGAGAATATTCCATCGCATCGCTGCCTGCGGATGGCGAACTTGAGCTCATCGTGCGCGAAACCGTGCGGCCCTGCGGCCGCGCGGGCATCGGGTCGGGCTGGCTGTGCCGCCACGCGGGCGCGGGAGACGCTGCGCCGCTGCGCATCCGGACCAACCGGGCCTTTCACGGTCCGGCGGACGACCGGCCCATGATCCTGATCGGCGCGGGCACGGGCCTTGCCGGACTTTCAGCCCATGTCCGCGAGCGCGCGGCGGCGAGACGGCGCCGCAACTGGCTGATCTATGGCGAGCGCACCGAGCGCGATCTGCTGAACCGTGACGTGATCGAAGCGTGGACGGGCGCCGGCGCGCTCGAACGCTGCGATCTGGCCCTGTCCCGTCAAGGCGAGGGAGCCCGCCACGTGCAGGATGTCCTGCGGCGGGAGGCGGCGGATCTGCGCGGCTGGCTGGAGACGGGCGCGGCGATCTATGTCTGCGGCAGCCGTGCGGGCATGGGCGAGGGGGTGGATGCCGCGCTGCGGGCGATGCTGGGCGGGCCGCAGGTCGACCGGCTCCAGAGCGCAGGCCTGTATCGCCGTGACGTGTATTAGGGCGCTTCGATCACCGCGATCTCGTAGACATGGGGCCACAGCTTGCCGGTGACGAAGACGCGGCCGGTTTCGGCGTCCCAGGCGATGCCGTTCAGCACGTCGTCATTCCCCGAGGGGCCGTCCTGGCGCAGGCCGGTGAGGTCGATCCAGCTCGCGACCTCGCCGGTGCCGGGGTCGATGCGGGCGATGCGGTCGGTCATCCAGACATTCGCCCAGATCTCGCCCTCGATCCATTCCAGCTCGTTGATCCGGTCCAGGGGCGCGCCGCCGGCGGTGACTTCGAAGCGGCCGGTCTCCTCCAGCGTGTCGGGATCGAGGCGGCGGATCTGGGCCGTGCCGTCGCTCATGTAGAGCGCGTCCGGCCCGGTGGTCAGGCCCCAGCCTTCGCCGCGATAGCGGAAGGCGGCCTCGGGCTCGAGCGTGTCCAGATCGAACACGAAGCCCACTCCTGAGCGCCAGGTCAGCATGACGAGCTGATCGCCGCGCACGGTCAGGCCCTCGCCGAAATACTGGAAGGGCAGGTCGGTGCGCGCCAGCACCTCGCCGGTTTCGAGATCGACCCGGCGCACCGAGGACTCCCCGTGCCGCCCGGTGCTCTCGTAGATGTGGCTGTCATGGAACAGGAAGCCCTGGGTAAAGGCGCCCCGATCGTGGGGATGGGTCGCCACGATTTCATAGCCATGGACCGGCGCGGCCCGGCCCGGTTCGTCGGCGGACGCGCAGGCGGCCAGCAGGAGGGCGGGGAGCAGGGCGAGCGCGGTCACGGGCGTCCTCAGGGAAGGCGGCGGGTCTGGCGCACACGATACCCGTTGCCGCGGCGCGCGCCAGCGGCTCAGTCCGCCTCGTCCTCCACATGGGTTTTCAGGCGGTCCAGAGCGTCGTCCCACTGACCGGCGATCTCGTCGAGCCAGACGCGCGCCTGGGCGAGCTGCTCGGGCTGGAGGGCGAAGCGGGTCTCGCGGCCCTGCCTGCGGCCCGCGACCAGCCCGGCGGCCTCCAGCACCCGCAGGTGCTTGGCGACCGCCTGGCGGGTCATGCCCAGCCCTTCGCCCAGCTCGGCGATGGACCGCCGCGCCGCGCCGCGCAGGCGCCGCACCAGCTCCAGCCGGGTGGGATCGCCCAGCGCGGCGAACACCGCGGGCGCGGCCTCAGCGCTCGACATGGGCCTTGATGTTCGTCGCCTGCTCGTCCCAGCCGCCTGAATTGAGGCGGAAGGCGGTGGGGGCGTAATCGGCGGGCAGCTTGGAAAACCCCCGCTCCACGATCCTCAGCCGCGTGCCGGAGCCTTCGGGGGCGAGGGTGAACTCCACGGTTAGGACGTCATCGGGGCCGGGTGCGGGGCCGTCCTCGCCGTAATAGGCGTCCCATTCCCAGACCAGACGGCGATCGGGCTCCATGGCGGTGATCGTCATGGTCCAGACCAGATGCTCCAGCCCCTCATAGGTGCAGCGGCAGCCCACCCGGGCGCCCGGCGCGAAGGGGCGGTCGGTCTTCACTCGGAACCAGGCGCCGAATTGCTCGTGATCGCTCAGGGCGCGCCAGACCCGCGAAGGTGGCGCGTCCAGCGTGATCTCGCGTTCGATGGCGTCCTGCATTTCGATGGCGTCGCGCATGGCGTCCTCCTGTCTCTGACGGGAGGATCATGCGCACTGTGGCGCAAACACGCAACCAAAAAGTTGCGTATCAGACTCAGGCCGCCTCGAGGCGGTCCGCGCAGGCTTCGGCCAGGATTTCGAACGAGCGGCGCCGGGCGGCGTGATCGAAGACCTGGGAGGTGACCATGATCTCGTCCGCGCCGGTGCGGCGGGCGAAGGCGTCCACCGCGGCGCGGACCTGCGCCCCGGTGCCGACCGCCGAGCAGGACAGCGCCGCGTCCAGCCGGGCGCGGGCCATCGGGTCCAGCTGCGCCTCGTAATTCTCGACCGGCGCGGGCAGGGGGCCGGTCTCGCCCCGGCCCAGCCGAACGAAGGCCTGCTGCAGCGAGCTCATCATCAGCCGCGCCTCGGCTTCGGTGTCCGCGGCGAACACGTTCATGGCGGCCATCACATGGGGCCGGTCCAGATGGGGCGAGGGGCGGAAGCGCTCGCGATAGATCGCGATGGCGTCGTCCAGCGCGGCCGGGGCGAAATGGCTGGCGAAGGCGTAGGGCAGGCCCAGAGCTGCGGCGAGCTGGGCGCCGTACAGGCTGGAGCCCAGCATCCAGAACTCCACGCTCTCGCCCTCGCCGGGGATGGCGCGGACCTTCCGGCCCGGCTCCGGGCGGAAATAGTCCATCAGCTCGACCACGTCGGCGGGGAAGTTCTCCGCGCCGGCCTCGAGATTGCGGCGCAGGGCGCGGGCGGTGGCCATGTCCGTGCCGGGCGCGCGGCCCAGCCCCAGATCGATGCGGCCCGGATGCAGGGCGGCCAGCGTGCCGAACTGCTCGGCGATGATCAGCGGCGCGTGGTTGGGCAGCATGATGCCGCCCGCGCCCACGCGGATGGTTTTCGTCGCGGCGGCCACGTGCCCGATCACCACCGACGTCGCCGCGCTGGCGATGCCGGGCATGGAGTGATGCTCGGCCAGCCAGAAACGGTGAAATCCCAGTCCTTCGGCCAGCTGCGCCAGATCGGCGGCATTGGCCAGCGCCTGCCCCGCGCTCATGCCTTCGGGAATGGGGGCGAGGTCGAGGACGGACAGGCGGGACATGGGCGGGCTCCGGAATGGTGTTCCAGCCCATGTGGCGGCCCGTCCCGCCCGGCGCAAGGCGCGAGGGGGCGGGCCCGGCCTCAGTCCTCCAGCGCGGCGAAGTCCGGCGCGTCCAGCGTGGCGGACAGCGCCGCCATGCCCTCGCCGCTGGAATAGCCGCCGACCCAGATCGCATAGGCGCCCGGCGCCGCGTCGGGGATTTCGATGCCCGGGTCCAGCCCGTCGAAGTCGTCATTGCACAGCACCTCGCCGTCCGGCGCGCGCACCACCAGGGTGGTGTCGCGGTCGGAACTGGCCAGGATGGTCATCAGCGGCGCGGTCTCGGCGAGGTCCAGCACGGCGTCGGGCCGGGCGGCGTCGATCCACCCCGCGCAGGCCCAGTCCAGAGACCGGGCGCTGTCCGGGCCGCCCGGAAACGCGACCGACAGGCGCGACACGCGCTCCTCCCCGCCCAGCGTCAGCCTGCCCGAAGCGGGCTCGGCGTCATGGGCGAGCTCGATCTCGACGTCCGGATCGTCCCGTCCGGTCAGGTCGATGCCGTTGAAGCCCGCGTCCGCGCCGTCGGTCCAGACCGGCCCGCCGCGGCTGGCGAAGGTCTCGTGACGGCCTTCGCCGAAACTGCTGAACGCGCCGGTCCAGATGCGGTACTCGCCTTCAGGCGCAGGGGAGATCGTCACGGCGGGATTGAGCCCGAACGTGTCGTCATTGCACCGCCACACGCCCGCGGGGTCGAGCACCGCGATCACCAGATCGGTGTCGCTTTCCGCATACAGGCTCAGCGCGTCCTCGGCCTCGGCGAGGGTCAGCGCCGCATCGGGCGCGGAGATGTCGCCATGGCCCGAGCAGGCCGGGTCCAGATCTGACAGGGGATCCCTCACGGCCAGATTGCCGGCGGCCACCTGCTGACGGCCATTCCCGCCGTCGGGATCGAAGGCGACCGTGCCCAGCCGCGCTTCGCCCAGCCGGTCGGGGTTGAACGGGCGCAGCATCGCGCGGGGCAGCTCGCTGTCGGCCAGGCTGACGCGGATCTGCCGGGTCTCGCGGGGGGCGGTCAGGGCGGGCCACAGCCGGTAATCGCCGGTCGCGGGCTCGGACAGGCGGCTGGCGGCATAGCCGTCCTCGTCCGCACGGACGCACTCGAACAGACCGTCCGGCTTCTCGATCACCAGCGCGGCCAGCCCGTCGCCCCCGGCGGCCAGATGCAGCTCGTAGATGTCCGAGCCGAGCCGGGCGGGGATGGCGGTCCCGGCGACATGGCCGGGGCAGTTGCGCACGAAGTCCTCGGCCGCTTCGCCGCCGGTCACCGACACACTGGCCGCCACCGGTCCGAAGCCGCCATAGCTCCACGGGCTGACCAGTTCGAGAACCAGCCCGTCCCCGTCCTCGGAGGCGGAGGTCGCGGTCTGGCCGCCCGCCCAGAAGGCGAGGATGGCGATGGCGGCGCCGCCGCCCAGCAGGGCGGCGAGGGTGACGGGTTTCATGAGTGCCGGTCTCCTGGAGCACGATGAACGAATTCACGGATTTGATGGCCCGCCTCCGCCCCTCTGGCAAGCGCGATCACGCGCCCCCGCATTGACGGGCGCCGCCGAACCCTGATGATTGCGCTATCGCCCGGCTGTCCGGGCACGGACGGGGGACGCCTGGTGGCGGAGCAGCGCAAACGCAAGCAGGTCGTGACCATCGACGACGTGGCGAAGGCCGCGGGCGTCTCGCCCATGACCGTGTCGCGGGTGATGAACGGCTTCTCGGGCGTCAAGGACACCACCCGCGAGGCGGTGATGAAGGCCGTCGAAGAGCTGGGCTATTCGCCCAACATCGCCGCGCGCAGCCTGGCCCGGCACGGCAGCGGGCGTGTGGGCCTGCTCTATTCCAACCCCAGCGCGGGCTATCTCAGCCAGTTCCTGGTCGGCGCGCTGGACGGGGCACAGGCGGCGGGCGCGCTGCTGCTGATCGAGAAATGCGCCCCCGATCCGGAAAGCGAGAAGGCGGCCATCGGCAAGCTGGTCGCGGGCGGCGCGGGCGGGGTGATCCTGCCCAGCCCCCATGCGGAATCCTATTCGGCCCAGTCGGAGCTGAAGGCGGCGGGGGTGGCTGCGGTCGCGGTCAGCACCGGGCGCCTGCGGTCGGACGCCAGCGCGGTCAGAATCGATGATTTCGCCGCCGCCGCGGAGATGACCCGCCACCTGCTGGAGCTGGGCCACCGCCGGATCGGATTCATCAAGGGCGCTCCCAACCAGACCGCCAGCGCCGAGCGCCTGCTGGGCTTCGAAACCGAGATCCGCAACGCCGAACCGGTGGCTTCAGGCCTGATCGAGCAGGGCGACTTCACCTACCGCTCGGGCTTCGAGGCGGGCGACCGTCTGCTGTCCGCGCACCAGCCGCCCACCGCGATCTTCGCGTCCAACGACGACATGGCCGTGGGCGTGCTCGCCGCCGCCCATCGGCGGGGGCTGGACGTGCCGGGCCAGCTCTCCATCGCGGGCTTCGACGACACCTCCATCGCCACGACGGTCTGGCCCGAGCTGACCACGGTGCGCCAGCCGGTCTCGGACATGGCCGAGACGGCGGTGAAGATGCTGATCGAGGAGATCGGCGCGCGACGGCGCAAGGGGGACCGCGACCCGGCCGAGCGCATGCTGCCCCATGCGTTGATCGTTCGGGACTCCACCGGCCCGGCGCCGAAGGGCGATTGAGGGCCGACGCAGCGCTTGACAGGAGCCGTCCCGGCTTTGATGTTAGCGCTAACAAAAACAGCATCGCCCCGCGGCTCCGGCCGCACAGAGGGCGGCGGGGGAGGAATGAGACGAATCTCCGATTGTCTCGGCGAGGACTGGCGCGACGCGGTCCTGCTGGGGCGCATCCAGACCGATGACGGCCCGACCCCCGTGCTGGCGCGCGGCGGGCGGCTTTTCGACATTTCCCGCTTCGCCCCGACCAGCGCGGACGCCATCGCCCGCGGCAGCGATCTGCTCGCCGCTGAGGGCCGCGATCTGGGCGCGCTGGATGATCTGGACTACGCCACCGAGTGGGAGGACGCGCCCGACGGCGCCATCCGCCTGCTCTCGCCGGTGGACCTGCAGTGCGTGAAGGCGGCCGGGGTCACCTTCGCCATTTCCGCCATCGAGCGGGTGATCGAGGAGCGCGCGGGCGGCGATCTGAACCGCGCCCGCGACATTCGCGAGGCGCTGAAAGAGCGCGTGGGCGCGGACCTCGCCTCGGTCAGCCCCGGCTCGGAAGGCGCGGCGCGGCTCAAGGCGGCGCTCAAATCGGACGGTCTGTGGTCGCAGTATCTCGAGGTCGCCATCGGCCCGGACGCGGAGGTCTTCACCAAGGCCCCCATACTCGCTTCGGTGGGCCATGGCGCGATGATCGGCGTGCGGTCCGATTCCAAGTGGAACAATCCCGAGCCGGAAATCGCCATCGTCTGCGGCCCCGACGGGCGGCTGGCGGGCGCGGCGCTGGGCAATGACGTGAACCTGCGCGATTTCGAAGGCCGCTCCGCCCTGCTGCTGGGCAAGGCCAAGGACAACAACGCCTCCGCCGCGCTGGGGCCCTTCATCCGCCTGTTCGATGACGGCTTCACCCTTGATGACGTGCGCACGGCCACGGTGTCGCTGCGCGTGGAGGGCGAGGACGGGTTCGTGCTGGAGGGCGAAAGCTCGATGAGCCTGATCAGCCGCGATCCCGAGGATCTGGCCGGCCAGACCATCGGCCGCCATCACCAGTATCCCGACGGCTTCGCGCTGTATCTGGGCACCATGTTCGCGCCCATCGACGACCGCGACAGGGAAGGCCAGGGCTTCACCCACAAGCCGGGCGACGTCGTGCGCGTCTCATCGCCCCGGCTGGGAGTTCTGGAGAACAGGGTGACGACGTCCGACAAGGCGGCGCCCTGGACGTTCGGCGTGTCGGCCCTGATGCGCAATCTCGCCGCCCGCGGCCTTCTGGAGGGCGCGCGATGAGCGGGACGAACGGCCTGAACGGGCATGCGGTCTACCCGTCCCTGAAAGGGCGGCTGGTGGTCGTGACCGGCGGCGCCTCGGGCATCGGCGCGGGCCTGACCGAGGCCTTCGTCCAGCAGGGCGCGCGTGTGGTCTTCCTCGACATCAGCGCCGAGCAGGGGCGGGCGCTCGACCAGTCTCTTTCTGGCGAAGATCCCGCGCCGGAGTTCCGCGTCTGCGACCTGACCGATCTCGAAAGACTCAAGGCGACCATCGCGTCCATCGTGGCCGATCACGGCCCGGTCGACGTGCTGGTCAACAACGCCGCGAACGACGACCGGCACGCCATCGGCGAGGTCACGCCCGCCTATTGGGACGACCGGATGTCGGTCAATCTGCGCCACCAGTTCTTCGCCTCCCAGGGCGTCATTCCGGGCATGCGCGACGCCGGGCGCGGGGTGATCCTCAATCTGGGCTCCATTTCCTGGCATCTCGCCCTGCCTCAGCTCTCGCTCTACGAGACCGCCAAGGCGGCGATAGAGGGCATGACCCGCGCCATGGCGCGCGAGCTGGGCGGGGACGGCATCCGGGTGGCGTGCATCGTTCCGGGCAATGTCAAAACCGACCGGCAGATGCAATGGTACACGCCCGAGGCGGAGGCGGAGATCGTCGACGCCCAGTGCCTGAAGCTTAGGATCGAGCCCAGGGACGTGGCCGCGCTGGCCCTGTTCCTGGCGTCCGACGACGCGCGGGCGATCACGGGACACGAGTATTTCGTGGATGCGGGCTGGCGATAGGCTCCATCTGAAACAAGCGGGCCATCAGAGCCCCCGGGGAGGACTGAAACATGGCGACGACGGATACGGCGGGACTTCCGCCCGCCGCTGCGGTCGAGAAGGACAATATGGGCTTCATCATCGTCACCGCGCTGGTGGCGACGCTGGGGGGCTTCCTGTTCGGCTACGACAGCGGCGTGATCAACGGCACGGTGGACGGTCTGCGCTCCGCCTTCGGTTCGGATGACGCGGCGACGGGCTTCAACGTGGCGTCCATGCTGCTGGGCTGCGCGGTCGGCGCGGCCTTCGCGGGAAGGGCGGCGGACCTTTATGGCCGCCGGACCATGATGATCGTCGCGGCGGTCTTCTTCGTGATCAGCGCCTGGGGTTCGGGCGCGGCCGGCAGCTCGATGGAATTCGTCGTCTACCGCATCCTGGGCGGCCTGGCCGTCGGCGCGGCGAGCGTGATGGCGCCCGCCTACATTTCCGAGATCGCGCCCGCGCGAATGCGCGGGCGGCTGACCACGATCCAGCAGATCGCGATCATCTCGGGCTTGTTCTTCTCCTTTCTGGCCAACTACCTGCTGGCGAACGCCGCGGGCGGGTCCACGGCGGAGTTCTGGCTGGGCTTCCAGACCTGGCGCTGGATGTTCTGGGTCGAGCTGATCCCGGCCATCGTGTTCTTCCTGGCCCTGTTCGCCATCCCCGAAAGCCCGCGCTTCCTGGTCATCAAGGGCAAGACGGACAAGGCGAACGCGGTGCTCACCCGGCTGTTCGGCGCGCGGGCGGCGGGGCTGAAGGTCACCGAGATCCAGCAGTCGCTGGCCTCCGACCACAAGCCCAGGCTCGCCGACCTGCTTGATCGCAAGGGCGGCGGCTTCATCCGCATGATCGTGTGGGCGGGCATCGGCCTGGCCGTGTTCCAGCAGCTCGTGGGCATCAACGTGGTGTTCTACTACGGCGCGGTGCTGTGGCAGTCGGTCGGCCTGAGCGAGGGCGACGCCCTGCTCATCAACGTGCTGTCGGGCGCGCTGTCCATCATCGCGGTGATCGCGGGCCTGCTGGTCATCGACAAGGTGGGGCGCAAGCCGATGCTGCTGATCGGTTCGGCGGGCATGGCGGTGACGCTGGGCCTGGTGGCCTTCGCCTTCTCGACCGGCATCGGCGACCCCGACTCGCCCGGCACGCTGTCGCTGAGCGACGAGATGGGCCTGCTCGCGCTGGTCTCAGCGAATCTCTACGTGATGTTCTTCAACTTCTCCTGGGGCCCGGTGATGTGGGTCATGCTCGGAGAAATGTTCCCCAACCAGATCCGCGGATCGGGACTGGCCGTGTCCGGCTTCTCCCAGTGGATCGCCAATTTCGGCATCACCCTGACCTTCCCGATGATGGCCGCGGGGCTGGGCCTCATGGCCGCCTACAGCTTCTACGCGGTCTGCGCGGTGCTCTCCTTCGCCTTCGTGCTGTTCATCGTGCACGAGACCAAGGGCAAGGAGCTCGAGGAGATGACGGGGTAGCCGAGCCGCATGCCGGGCGGCTCTGACGGGGCCGTCCGGTTTCTTTTCCAACCGACGGAGACATCCATGACCGACGCGACGCTTGAGCTGAGCCACTGGATCGGGGGCGATAAGACGGGGGGCGACCGGCCGTCTGAAAGCCTGAACCCGTCGGACGTGAGCGACGTGGTCGCGCGGGTTCCCGACGGCACGGTGGAGGACGTGGACCAGGCGGTGTCCGCCGCGCGCGAGGCGTTCGAGGGCTGGTCGACGGCGTCGCCTGAAGTGCGCTCGGACGTGCTGGACCGGGCCGGGTCGCTGCTGATGGAGCGGTCGAAAGAGATCGGGTATCTGCTCGCCCGCGAGGAAGGCAAGACCATCCCCGAGGGCGTCGGCGAGACCATGCGCGCGGCGCGCATCCTGAAATATTTCGCCGGCGAGGCGCTGCGCCTGCACGGCCAGAACCTTCCCTCCACCCGCCCGGGCGTGGAGGTGCAGACCTACCGCCAGGCGGTGGGGGTGTTCGGCCTGATCACCCCGTGGAACTTCCCCATCGCGATCCCGGCGTGGAAGGCCGCGCCCGCGCTGGCCTTCGGCAACACGGTGGTGCTCAAACCCGCCGGCCACACGCCCGCCACCGCCGAGGCGCTGGTGGCGGTGCTGCACGAGGCGGGCCTGCCCAAAGGCGTGCTGAACATGGTGATCGGCCGGGGCCGGGTGGGCCAGGCCATCGTGGACCATCCCGGCATCGACGGGGTCAGCTTCACGGGCTCGCAGGGCGTGGGCGAGGGCGTGGCCAGGGGCGCGGCGGCCCGCCAGGCGCGGGTCCAGCTGGAGATGGGCGGCAAGAACCCGCTGATCGTGCTSGAYGACGCGGATCTGGACCGGGCGGTTCAGATCGCGCTGGACGGCGCCTTCTTCTCCACCGGCCAGCGCTGCACGGCGTCCTCGCGCCTGATCGTGCAGGCGGGGATTCACGACAAATTCGTCGCCGCGCTGACCGAGAAGGTCAAAGCCCTGAAAGTGGGCTCCGCGCTGGCCGAGGGCACGCAAGTGGGCCCGGCGGTCAGCGAGGACCAGCGCGAGACCTCCTACCGCTATATCGACATCGCGAAGAACGAGGGCGGCACGGTCGCCACCGGCGGCGACCGGCTGAAGCTGGACAAAGAGGGCTGGTACGTCCAGCCCACCCTGATCACGGACACCGAAGCGGGCATGACCATCAACGCCGAGGAGGTGTTCGGCCCGGTCGCCTCGACCATCCGGGTCAAGGACTACGAGACCGCGCTGGAGATCGCCAACGGCGTGGAGTTCGGGCTCAGCGCGGGCATCGCGACCAGCTCGCTCAAACACGCGCGGGACTTCCAGCGGCGGGCGAAGGCGGGCATGGTGATGGTCAACCTGCCCACGGCGGGGGTGGACTATCACGTGCCCTTCGGCGGCACGAAGAAATCCAGCTACGGCCCCCGCGAACAGGGCTTCGCCGCCCAGGACTTCTTCACCCAGATCAAGACGGCCTACAGCTGGTCGTAGAAGGCGGACATGAGCGAACCTGAACTGGTCTGGGACCTCAAGGCGGAGCTGGGCGAAGGCCCGGCCTGGGACGCGCGGCGGCGCTGCGTGTGGTTCGTCGACATCAAGGGGCGCAGGCTCCACCAGTACGGCGTGGAGACCGGCTCTCAGGCGAGCTGGGACGCGCCTGACCAGATCGGGTTCGCTCTGCCCGCCGAGGACGGCTCGCTGATCTGCGGGGTGCGCGGCGGTCTATACAGGTTCGATCCGGACACCGGCCGGTTCGACATGGTCGACCATGTCGAGCGCGACCGCCCTCAGAACCGGATCAACGACGGTTTCGTCGCTCCCGACGGCGCGCTCTGGTTCGGCACGATGGACGACAGCGAGCAGGGCCGTTCAGGCGCGCTCTACCGCTGGAAGAACGGCGAGTTGGCCCTCATGGACGACGGCTACGCCATCACCAACGGCCCGGCCCTGAGCCCCGACTGCCGCACGCTCTACCACCACGACACCGCCGACCGGACCATCTTCGCCTTCGACTACGCGAAGGGGGAGATTTCGGGCAAGCGCGTGTTCGCGGTGACCGAGGAGGGCCATTGCGACGGGCCGTCGGTGGACTCGGACGGCGTGCTGCACGTGGGCCTGTTCGGCGGCTGGGGCGTGGCCCGTTTCTCGCCGGACGGCGGATATCTGGGCAAATATGAGCTCCCCGTGTCCGCGGTGACCAAGGCGGCCTTCTGCGGGGAGGATCTGAAGACCCTCTACTGCACCACCGCCTGGCTGCATCAGAGCCCGGAGGAGCGCGAGGCCCAGCCTCTGGCGGGCGGCCTGTTCCGCCTGCGGGTGGACACGCCCGGCCTGCCCCAGGCGCTGATCCGGCTGTGAGCCTGAGGCTCGCGTCTGGCGGGTGGTCGCTGGGCCTGTTGCCTGATCTGGGCGGCGCCATGTGGCATCTGAGCCATGACGGCCGCGACGTGCTGCGCCCGTCGCCCCACGACGCGGACGACCCGCTCCAGACCGCCTGCTTCCCCCTCGTTCCCTACGCCAACCGCATCGCGGACGGCAGGTTCTCGTTCGGCGGATCGGTCGCGCGCCTTCCCGTGGAGGACCGCTTCGCGCCCCACGCCCTGCACGGGACGGGCTGGCTGCGAAGCTGGTCCGTCGAGGCGTCCGCGCCGTCCTGGGCGGTGCTGTCGCTGGACAGCGCGGCGGGCGAAGGCTGGCCTTGGGCCTTCCGCGCGCGCCAGCGCTTCGCCCTGTCCGACGCCGGGCTGGAGATCGTGCTGAGCCTTCAGAACACCGGTCCGGACGCCGCCCCGGCGGGGCTGGGCCTGCATCCATATTTCGCCACGAGACCTGAAGACCGCACCCGGTTCGCCGCCGATGCGGTCTGGATGCCGGACGCGGACCTGATACCTGAACGGCTGGCCCCCGCAGGGGAAGTGTTCGATTTCAGCGGCGGCGCGGCGCGGTCTGATCTGCCCTTCATCGACCATTGTTACGCCGGGTGGGACGGTTTGGCTGAGATCGGCACGCGGGCCGGGCCGATCACGATGCGCGCGGACGCGCGCCACCTGCACGTCTACGCCCCGCCCGGCGAGGATGTCCTGTGCCTGGAGCCGGTCAGCCACCGGCCCGACGCCATCAACGCCGCCCCTGACGAGATGGCCGTGATCGCGCCGGGCGAGGGCCTGACCCTGACCATGACGATCACGCGGGAGCTCTGACGGCCCCGGTCAGTGATTGCCGCGCGGGTTCCCGAAACGGTCGATGATGCGGCGGTATTTCACGGCTGGTTTGAGCACCGCGCCGGTGTCGAGCTGGGTGATGATGTCGCGCTGGATCTCCTGCCAAGGGGTCTGGCTTTCGGGGAAGGCGTAGCCGCCCGCCGCCTCCAGCGCTTCGCGCCGCGCGGTGATCTCGGCGTCGGAGACCTGCCAGGTCACCGTGGAGGTCTTCAGGTCGATCCGCAGCCGGTCGCCGGTCCTGAGCAGCGCGATGTTTCCCCCCGCCGCTGCTTCAGGAGAGGCGTGCAGGATGGAGGGGCTGCCCGAGGTGCCCGACTGGCGCCCGTCGCCCAGGCAGGGCAGGGCGGTGATGCCCTTTTCGATGAGCGCCTTGGGCGGGCGCATGTTGACCACTTCAGCCGAGCCGGGATGGCCGATCACGCCCGAGCCGCGCATGACCAGAATCGCGTCCTCGGTGATCGCCTCGGCGGGGTCGTCGATGCGGGCGTGGTAGTCTTCCGGCCCGTCGAACACCCACACGGGGCCCTCGAAGGCGTCCGGGTCGTCCGGGTCGGACAGGTAGCGTTCACGGAATTTCGGCGAGATCACGCTGGTCTTCATGATCGCGGAGTCGAACAGATTGCCCGACAGGATCAGGAATCCGGCTTTCGTGGTCAGGGGCTTGTCCCAGGTGCGGATCACGTCGGGCAGGACGATCCTCGCCTCCCGGCAGTTCTCCCCGATGGTCCGGCCGTTCACCGTCAGGGCGTCCTCGTGGATCAGGCCCTGGCCGATGAGCTGGCGCGTCACGGCGGGCACGCCACCGGCCTGGTGGAAATCTTCGCTGAGATAGGTTCCGGCGGGCTGGAGATTGACCAGCAGCGGGATGTCGTGGGCCAGCGCCTGCCATTCGGGCATCTCAAGCTCGACCCCCGCATGGGCGGCCAGCGCGGTGATGTGGACGGCTGAATTGGTCGAGCCGCCGATGGCGGAGTTGACGCGGATCGCGTTTTCGAACGCCTTCCGGGTCAGGATGTCGGACGGCTTGATGTCCTCATAAGCCATCTCGACGATGCGGTTTCCGGTCTCGTAGGCCATCTGGGGCCGCTCGCGATAGGGCGCGGGCGCCGAGGCCGAACCGGGCAGGCTCATGCCCAGCGCTTCGGTCAGACAGTTCATCGTCGAGGCCGTG
Organism: Glycocaulis profundi; assembly: GCA_007050995.1. GTDB lineage: Bacteria > Pseudomonadota > Alphaproteobacteria > Caulobacterales > Maricaulaceae > Glycocaulis > Glycocaulis profundi. Next base: position 74,642 of record VJOU01000009.1, read on the forward strand.
CCCATCGTGTTGCAATACCCGACGGAAGGGGCGCTGGTGGCGGCCAGTTCGAGGAAGCCGTCATAGTCGATCTCGCCCGCGGCGAGCATCTGGCGGGCCTGCCAGATGATCGACCCCGAGCCCACGCGCTCGCCGTTCCGCCAGCCGTTCAGCATCGGGCCGACCGACAGGGCGATGGCGGGAATGTCCACCGTGGCCGCCGCCATCAGGCAGGCGGGCGTGGTCTTGTCGCAGCCGATGGTCAGCACCACCGCGTCGATGGGATAGCCGTACAGAAGCTCGACCAGACCCAGATAGGCCAGATTCCGGTCCAGCCCGGCGGTGGGCCGCTTGCCGTTCTCGTGGATCGGGTGGACGGGGAATTCCAGCGCGATGCCGCCCGCCTCGCGGATGCCTTCGCGCACCCGCTGGGCGAGGATCAGATGGTGGCGGTTGCACGGGGCGAGGTCGGAGCCGGTCTGGGCGATGCCGATGATCGGCTTGCCCGAGCGCAGCTCCTCCAGCGTCAGGCCGTAATTCATGTACCGCTCGACCGACAGAGCCGTGAGGTCGGGATGGTCGGGGTTGTCGAACCAGTCGCGCGAGCGGAACTTCCTGTCGGTCATCGGTCTGCCATTCCCCTCAACGCCGGTCCCGTGCGCGCGGCGCGCCAGAGACCCGCGCACGCCCTGCGCGCCGCCTGTCATTAGTCTGACAATTATCCGATGTGGCGGAGGATGCAAGCCTGCAATCCTGCGCCGGGCAGGCGCAGAGTCAGACCGGCTTGCCGCGACCGGGTTTCACCGCGGGCTGTTCCAGCGCGCGGGCGGTGTCGCGCAGCGCCGCGCCCACCAGCGCCTCCATGGCCGCGCGGGCCGCGTCCGGGCCGCCCGCGGCGATGGCGTCGAACACCTTCCAGTGGTCGGGCATCGGGTCGGGCGGCAGCTCGTGCTTGCGGGCCTTGTAGATGGTGGTCCAGCGCACGCCCGCGCCGATCGTGCTGGCCAGGCTCAGCAGGGGCAGATTTCCGCTGGCCTCCAGAATCGCGTCGTGGAAGGCCCGGTCCGCGCTGCGGCCTTCCTCGGTGGTGACGCCGTGGCGCTCCATGTCCATGAGCGCCTGGCGCATGATCGATACGTGCGCGGGCGTGCGGCGCTCGGCGGCGAGCGCGGCGGCGGCGGGCTCGATGATCATGCGAAGCTCGAACAGGCCCGAGACCAGTTCCGGGCTGGGTTCGGATTCGAAAAACCACGCCAGCACGTCGGGATCGAGCAGGTTCCAGCGCGTGAGAGGCTGCACGCGGGTTCCGGTCTTGGGCCGGCTTTCCACCAGACCTTTGGCGGACAGTATCCGCACCGCCTCTCGATACGCGCTTCGGGAGACCTTGAGCTGTTCAGAGAAATCGATCTCGTTGGGCAGGATTTCGCCCGGCTGGTAGCGGCCGGAGACGATGGCCACGCCCAGATCGTGCGCGATGGCGCCGTGAATCCGCGCGGGGCTTTTGCGGGGCGGGGCGATGCGGCTTTCGCCGGCTCGCTTGGTGGCCATCAGAAGTGTGCCTCTCATAGGCTGCGGACCTGGTTCCCGCGAAGGCGGAGCGAGGTCGGAAAAGGGCTGTTGGTCTTACTTTGGGCTTCGCATCGTGTCCATATCGGTCATAATACTCCGACTTTTCATTGACGGGCCATATTCGAAGCCGTTAGCGTTGATAGCGCTAACATGGCTGGCGCGCCTCGGCGTTCCGGCTGCAACAAAAAACAAAAGGGGAGGACACCAGATGTCCGCACACTTGCGACCGTGCCTTGGCGCGCGCGCGCTTCTTCTCGCCGCCGGGGCGGCGCTGGCCGCCGCGCCCGCGGCTTTCGCAGGCGCCGTGGTCCAGGACGAGCAGCCGCTTTTCCGTGACGCGTCCCAGCCCGTCGAAGCCCGGGTCGAGGACCTTCTGGGCCGGATGACGCTGGAGGAGAAGGTCGCGCAGATGCTGGGCATCTGGCAGACCAAGGGCGATCTCGAAGACGGCGAGGGCAATTTCTCGCCCGAGAACGCTTCGTCCAACTACCCCCACGGCATCGGCCAGATATCCCGTCCCTCCGACTTCCGGGGCGTGGACGAGTCCGAGAGCGAGGCGGCGGGCGTCACCGAGGGCGCGGTCAACCGCACAGAGCGCGAAACGGCGGAATACATCAACGCCGCCCAGCGCTGGGCGGTCGAGGACACGCGGCTGGGCATCCCCCTGCTGCTGCACGAGGAATCCCTGCACGGCTACACCGCGCGCGGCGCGACGAGCTTCCCGCAGTCCATCGCGCTGGCCAGCACCTGGGACACCGAGCTGATCGAACAGGTCTTTTCGGTCGCCGCCCGTGAGATGCGCGCCCGCGGCGCGAACTTCACCCTGGCGCCCGTCACCGACGTTGCCCGCGATCCGCGCTGGGGCCGGATCGAGGAGACCTATGGCGAGGACCCGCATCTGGTCAGCGAGATCGGACTGGCGGCCATCCGCGGCTATCAGGGCACGACCCTGCCGCTGGCCGCCGACAAGGTCTTCGTCACCCTCAAGCACATGACCGGCCACGGCGAGCCGGAGAGCGGCATCAATATCGGCCCCGCCCAGATTTCCGAGCGCGTGCTGCGCGAGGTCTTCTTCCCGCCCTTCGAGCGGGCGGTGCGCGAGCTGCCGGTGATGTCGATCATGGCCAGCTACAACGAGATCGACGGCCTGCCCAGCCACGCCAACCGCTGGCTGCTCCATGACGTGCTGCGTGAGGAGTGGGGCTTCGAGGGCGTCATCGTGTCGGACTATTTCGCCATCCGCGAAATGATCACCCGACACCACATGCTCGACGACATCGAGGAGGCGGCCATCCGCGCGATGGACGCGGGCGTGGACGTGGAGCTGCCCGACGGGGACGCCTATCCCCATCTGGTCGACCTGGTGAACCAGGGCCGGATCAGCGAGGAGCAGATCGACACCGCGGTGCGGCGCATCCTGACCATGAAGTTCCACACCGGGGCGTTCGAGAACCCTTACGTGGACGAGGACGCCGCCGAGGGCCTGACCGCCACCGAGGACGCGGTCGCGCTGGCGCGCACCGCCGCCCAGCGGGCGATCACCCTTCTGACCAACAACAACTCCACCCTGCCGCTGGACCCTGACTCCATCGGCACGCTGGCGATCCTGGGCACCCATGCCGTGGACACGCCGCTGGGCGGCTACAGCGACATCCCCCGGCACGTGGTCAGCGTGCTGGAGGGCTTCGAGACCGCCGCGGACGGCCGGTTCAACGTGGTCTATTCGGAAGGCGTGCGCCTGACCGAAAGCCGCGAATGGGCCGCCGACGACGTCGATCCGGTGCCCGCCGAGGTCAATGAGCGCCTGATCGCGGACGCCGTCGAGGCCGCCCGCGAGGCGGACGTGATCCTGATGGTGCTGGGCGAGAACGAGCAGTTGTCTCGCGAGGCCTGGGACTTCGACCATTTGGGCGACCGTCCCGACCTGTCGCTGTTCGGCCAGCAGATGGATCTCGCCCGCGAGATCTTCGCTCTGAACAAGCCCACCATCGTGTTGCTGCTCAACGGCCGCCCGCTGGCGGTGGGCGAGCTGGTCGAGGAGGCCGACGCCCTCATCGAGGGCTGGTATCTGGGTCAGGAGACCGGCCACGCGGTCGCCGACGTGGTGCTGGGCGAGGTCAATCCGGGCGGCAAGCTGCCCGTGACCTTCGCGCGGTCCGCGGGGCACCTGCCGGTGTTCTACAACCACAAGCCCACCGCGCGCCGCGGCTATCTGCTGGACGATGTCAGCCCGCTTTTCCCCTTCGGATACGGGCTGAGCTACACCACGTTCGACGTCTCCGCGCCGCGGTTTGAAAACGCCACCATCGGCCTGGACGAGACCGCCACGGTCTATGTGGACGTCACCAACACCGGCGACCGGACCGGCGACGAGGTGGTCCAGCTCTATGTCCGCGACGACGTGGCGATGATCACCCGCCCGGTCATCGAGCTGAAAGGCTTCGAGCGGGTGACGCTGGAACCGGGCGAGACCCGCACGGTCGAGTTCGAGCTCGGCTTCGACGAGCTGTCGCTGTGGAACCTGCAGATGGAGCGGGAGGTGGAGCCGGGAACCTTCACCATCTCCGCGGGACCGAACTCGGTCGATCTGCAGTCCGCGACGCTGACGGTGGTGGAGCGCTGAGCCTTCCCCGGACACGCGCTCCCACCGGACGGGGAGGGGCCTTCGCGCTCCTCCCCGTTCGTTTTTCAGATTTCAAGCCTGAGGAGGCCGCCATGACCGCCCTCGCACGCCTGTCCGCCGCCGCCCTGTGCGCCGTGATCACGACCCCGCTCGCCCTGGCCGATCCGGTCCGCGGGCTGTGCGGGGAGGCCGCGGGCGTGTGTTCGGGCGCCGCGCCGTCCGACGGCTTTCCCCTGATCGCGGGCGGGGTTCCGGCCGTGGTGCGGACCGATCCGGGCGATCACGGCGGGGTGCGCCGCGCCGCCCAGGACCTGCGCGCCGACCTCGAACGGGTGTCGGGCGAGGAAAGCTCGCTCAACCATTCTGACGGAAACGGCCTCGCGATCATCGTGGGCACGCTGGGCGGGAACGCCGACATCGACGCGATGGCCGCGGACGGGCGGCTGGACGTGTCCGGCATCGAGGGCGTCTGGGAGGGCTATGTCCAGCAGGTGGTCGAGAACCCCGTGCCGGGCGTGGACCGCGCGCTGGTCATCGCGGGCTCGGACATGCGCGGCGCCATCTTCGGGGTCTATGACCTGTCAGAGCGCATGGGTGTGTCGCCCTGGCACTGGTGGGCGGACGTGCCGGTGGAGCAGGCGAGCGATCTGCACGTGCAGGCGGGGCTGCGGGCCGAGGCGCCCACGGTCCGCTATCGCGGCATTTTCATCAATGACGAGAACCCGGCCCTGTATGGCTGGGTGAACGAGACCTATGGCGGGTTCGGACAGGAATTCTACACCGAGGTCTTCGAACTGATCCTGCGCATGCGCGGCAACTTCCTGTGGCCGGCCATGTGGGGCAAGGCCTTCTATGACGACGACGCGCTGAACCCGGAGATGGCCGAGGCCTACGGCATCGTCATCGGCACCACCCACCACGAGCCCATGGGCCGCGCTCACATCGAATGGGAGCGCCACGGCGAAGGGGAGTGGAATTACGACACCAATCCCGAGGCCCTGCGCCGCTTCTGGGCCGAGGGCGTGGCCCGGCTGGGCGGGGCGGAGGATCCGGTCACCATCGGCATGCGCGGCGACGGCGACGAGGCGATGACCGAGGGCACCGCCACCGAGCTGCTCGAACGCATCGTGGCCGACCAGCGCGAGATCATCGCGGATGTGACCGGCCGCCCCGCCGAGGAGACCTTCCAGATCTGGGCGCTCTACAAGGAGGTGCAGGACTATTACGACGACGGCATGGACGTGCCCGAGGACGTGATGCTGCTCTTCGCGGACGACAACTGGGGCAATATCCGCCGCCTGCCCCGCCCGGGCTTGGACCGGCCGGGCGGGTACGGGGTCTACTACCATTTCGACTATGTGGGCGGGCCGCGGAACTACAAGTGGATCAACGTCACCCAGATCGAGCGCACCTGGGAGCAGATGAACCTCGCCTACGAGTTCGGCGCCAACGAGCTGTGGATCGTCAATGTCGGGGACATCAAGCCGATGGAGTTCCCCATCAGCTTCTTCCTCGAACACGCCTGGGATCCCGAGGCGATGACGCTGGAGGCCATGAGCGGCTACACCCGCCTGTGGGCCGCCCAGCAGTTCGGCGAGGCGCACGCGGACGACATCGCCGCGCTCCTGACCGGCTACACCAAATACAACTCGCGCCGCACCCCGGAGATGGTGGGCCCGGACACGTACAGCCTGATTCATTTCGACGAGGCCGACCGGATCGATGCCGAATGGGCCGCTCTGGCCGAGGAGGCGAACCGGCTGCGGGAGGTTCTGGACGACGACTACGACGACGCGTTCGTCCAGCTCGTCTGGTACCCGGTGGTGGGGGCGGGCAACGTGACCCGGCTGCACAACGAGACCGCCCGCAACCGGCTTCACGCCGCTCAGGGGCGGGTGTCGGCGAACGCCCATGCCGACGCGGTGCGCGAGGCGTTCGATCTGAACACCGAACTGAACCGCGTCTATCACGAGGACGTCGCGGACGGGAAATGGCCCCACATGATGAGCCAGACCCGGATCAGCTACACGTACTGGCAGCAGCCCGACGAGGACGTGATCCCCGATCTGGAGACGGTCGAGCCGGTCTCCGGCGCGGCGCTGGGCTTCGCGGTGGAGGGCGACGAGCGGGGCTGGCCCGGCGCGGACGGCGCGCCGGTGATCAGCCTGCATCGCTGGGGGGCGGACAGCCGCTGGATCGCCCTGTTCGACCGCGGCGACGCCCCCGCCAGCTTCGAGATCGCGCCCGGCGCGGACTGGATCACCCTCAGCGAGGCCTCAGGCGAGGCGGGCGCGGAGACCCGTGTGGCGGTGTCCGCGGACTGGTCCCGCGCCCCTGAAGGCCGGACCGAGGCCGAGCTGACCGTGCGCGGGCCGGACGGGACCGAAACCGTGGTGACGGTCGAGGCGGTCAATCCGTCCGGCGCGCCCGAGCCGGGCCGTTTCGTGGAGGGTGACGGCTACATCGCCATCGAGGCGGAGAACCACGCCCGTGCCATCGGCGACGACGAAATCGAGTGGCGCACCGTGCCCGAGCTGGGCCGGACCGGCTCGGCGGTCACCGCCTTCCCGGTGCTGGCCGAGCCCCGAGAGCCGGGCGGCGACGCGCCGCGGCTGGAATACGACATCCACCTGCACGAGGCGGGGGAGGTCGAGATCGAGGTGCTGATCTCGCCCACGCTGGACTTCAAGGGGCCGGAAGGGCTGGAGTTCGCGGTCTCCATCGGCGATGGCGAGCCCCAGCGCATCAACATCAACGCCGACGACAGCCTGGAGACGTGGGACCTGCAGGCGGGCGACCGCATCGCCCGGCACGTCACCACCCACACCGTCTCAGAGCCCGGCCCGCACACGGTCAATGTCTGGCTGATCGACACCGGCGTGGTGTTCCAGCGCGTGGTCGTGTGGACCGGTGAACAGCCCGACAGCTATCTGGGGCCGCTCGAGAGCCGCAGGGCGGAATAGGAGAGCAGGGGAGAACCTACGCTCCGAACACCACGATCTGGCCGTTGCGGGTCTCGGACGGGGAGGCGAGCTCCACGAACAGGGGCGCGATCTCGTCGGGGTGGGGCACGGTCTCGGGATCCTCGCCCGGAACGGCCTTGGCGCGCATCTTCGTGCGCGCATGGCCCGGATCGAGCAGGTTGGCCCTGACCGGGCTGTCGTCGAGCTCCTTGGCCCAGCTCTGCACCAGAGCGTCCAGCGCGGATTTCGATGCCGCATAGGCCGCCCAGAAGGCGCGGCGGCGGGTGGCGGCGCCCGACGTGACGAAGATCGCGCGGCCCGCGTCGGACTCGCGCAGCAGGCCCTCGAAGGCGCGCACGAAACGGGCGGGGGCGATCAGGTTCACGCCCATCACCTCGTTCCAGACCTTGGCCTGGATCTGGTGGGCGGGGGTGATGACGCCCAGAACGCCCGCATTGCACACCAGGATGTCCAGTCGGCCCCAGCGTTCCTTGACGATCTCGGCCAGCTTCTCGATGCCCTGGGTGTCGCCCAGATCCATCGGCGCGATGGTGCAGGCGCCGCCCTCGGCGCGGATCGCGTCATCGAGCTCTTCAAGCCCTGCCTGCGTGCGGGCGGTGGCGATCACGTGCGCGCCCTGCGCGGCGAGGGCCCTGGCGGCAGCGTAGCCGAGTCCGCGCGAGGCGCCGGTGACCAGCGCCACGCGGCCTTGAAGAGATTGGGTCATGCGTCAACCAGTAGGGAAAGCTGCTGATCCTTGGCGGAGGACGTCCGGTCGCGGTCCACGAGCCGGGTCGGATAATCGCCGGTGAAATAGTGGTCGGCGAGCTGGGGCCGCGCGTCGTCGCGCGCCTCGCCGGTGACCGCCCAGTAGAGCCCCTCCACCGACAGGAAGCCCAGCGAGTCGCATTCGAGCATCTCGCGCATCTTCCCGGGGTCGTGGCTGGCGGCCATCAGCTCTTCGCGCATCGGCATGTCGATGCCGTAGAAGTCCGGGTTGGTGATGGGCGGGCAGGCGGAGCGGAAATGGACTTCCGTCGCCCCGGCCTCGCGCACCATGCGCACGATCTTCTTGGACGTGGTGCCGCGCACGATGGAATCGTCGATCAGCAGCACCTTCTTGCCCTTGAGCACGGCGGCGTTGGCCGAGTGCTTGCGGCGCACGCCCAGATCGCGCTTGGCCTGGGTGGGCTGGATGAAGGTCCGGCCCACGAAGTGCGAGCGGATGATGCCCAGATCGAAGGGTTTGCCGATCTCCTCGGCATAGCCCAGCGCCGCGGTCATGCCGCTGTCGGGCACCGGCACGATCACGTCCACGTCCGCGGGCGCGTCCTGGGCCAGCCGGATGCCCATGCGCTTGCGCGCCTCATAGACCGAGCGGCCCTCGATCACGGAATCGGGGCGGGCGAAATAGATGTACTCGAACGCGCAGGGACGGGCCGGGCGCACGGGCGCGAAGCGCAGCGAATGGATGCCGTCGTCATCCACGATCACCGCCTCGCCGGGCTCGATCTCGCGCAGGAAGCGCGCGCCGATCATGTCCAGCGCGCAGGTCTCCGACGCGAAGATCACGGCCCCGTCCAGCTCGCCCATGACCAGCGGGCGGATGCCCAGCGGATCGCGCGCTCCTATCAGGCGGTCATTTGTCAGCGCGACCAGCGCGAACGCGCCCTCGACCTGACGCAAAGCGTGCATCAGGCGGTCCGCCGCGCTGGCCTCGCGCGAGCGGGCGGCGAGCTGGAGGATGACTTCGGTGTCGGAAGTGGACTGGAAGATGGCGCCGCCCGCCACCAGCTCCTCGCGCAGGGCGCGGGCGTTGGTCAGGTTGCCGTTATGGGCCACCGCCACGCCGCCGCCGCGCACGTCGGCGTAGAGCGGCTGGACGTTGCGCAGGACCGGCGCGCCGGAGGTGGAGTAGCGCACGTGCCCGATCGCCATGGAGCCTGACAGCGCGTCCAGCGTGGCGGGATCGGTGAAGTGTTCGCCCACCAGTCCCAGATGACGCTCGGAGTGGAAGCGCCGCCCGTTATAGCTGGTGATGCCGCACGCTTCCTGGCCCCGGTGCTGGAGGGCGTGGAGCCCGAAGGCGACCAGAACCGCGGCCTTGTCCGCGCCGCGCACTCCGAACACCCCGCATTCTTCCTGCGGTCGGTCGGTGGCGGGATCGTAGGTCAGGGTGGAGAAGGTCATCCGGGCTCGTCCTCGCTGGTGGAGCGGATAAGGCGGTCCAGGGCGTCCGGGTCAAGGCGCTCGCTGCGATCCTCCGCGTCCGGACTGTCCGCGGGGCTCGCGTTCTCGGGGGCTCCTTGCGCCCAAGAGCCTTCCGGCGCAAGTCCTCGCAGCATGTCCGCCACCGATTCCGCCAGCGGATACATGCGCGCCTCGGTCATCCAGCGCGCCTCCGCGCCGGGCACGGCGGTCTGGAAGACCAGCACGCCCAGCCCCAGCAGGATCAGGCCCCGCGCCGCGCCGAAGAACACGCCCAGAAGCCGGTCGAGCGGATGGACCGGCTCGTTCCGCCGCGTCAGGCCCAGCGCGGAGAAGATGAAGGCCAGCGCCAGATAGATGACGAGAAAGACCACCGACAGCGCGATGATCGAGGCGATCAGCTCGGAGCCCACGTATTCGGCCAGAACGTCCACCACCACGGGCCGCGCCCACAGCGCGCCCAGCGCGGCGATGACGAAGGCGGCCACCGTCAGCGCCTCGCGGATGAAGCCGCGGGCCACCGCGATCAGGATCGACAGCAGCAGGACGATCAGGGCGACGATGTCGAAACCGGTCAGGGTCTCCTCCATGCAGGGCTCATCCCTTCGGCTGCAGTCGGGCGACGAGGTCGGCGACGGTCTTGATGCCGGTCATGGCCAGCCCCGCGCCCTCCACGCCCGCAGGCGCGATGGCGCGGTTGAAACCCAGTTTCGCGGCCTCTTTGAGGCGAGCCTCCGCCCGGCCCACCGGGCGCACGTCGCCGGACAGGGCGATCTCGCCGAAAATCACGCCGTCGCCGGGCAGGGGGGTGTCGAAGCTGGAGGATATCAAGGCCGCCGCCACCGCAAGGTCCGCCGCGGGTTCGGAAATCTTCAGCCCGCCCGCCACGTTCAGATAGACGTCGCGCCCTCCGAAGCCAAGCCCGCACCGGGCCTCCAGCACGGCCAGCACCATGGCCAGACGCCCTGAATCCCAGCCCACCACCGCCCGCCGGGGCGTGCCGAAGGCCGCCGGGGCGACCAGCGCCTGGATCTCGGTCAGCACGGGGCGGGTGCCCTCCATCCCGGCGAACACCGCAGCCCCCGAGGCGTCGTCGCCCCGGCCGTCCAGGAACAGGGCGGAGGGGTTCATCACCTCGGCCAGCCCGGCATCGGCCATCTCGAACACGCCGATCTCGTCGGCGGGGCCGAAGCGGTTCTTGACCGCGCGCAGGATGCGGAACTGGTGGGAGCGCTCGCCCTCGAAATACAGCACCGCGTCGACCATGTGCTCGACCACCCGCGGCCCGGCGATCTGCCCGTCCTTGGTGACGTGGCCCACGAGGATCACCGCCGTGTTCCGCTTCTTGGCGAACCGCACCAGTTCCTGCGCGCAGGCGCGCACCTGAGCGACCGTGCCCGGCGCGGCGGCGAGTTGGTCCGACCATAGCGTCTGGATGGAATCGATGATGGCGATGTCGGGCTTTTCCGCCTTCAGCCCGTCGAGAATGACCTCCAGCGAGGTCTCTGCAGCGAGCGCCACGGGACTGTCGGCCAGCCCCAGACGCCGCGCGCGGCGGCGCACCTGATCGGCGGCCTCCTCTCCGGAGACATAGACCGCCTTGGCGCCGGTCTTCGCCAGCTTGGCGACCGCCTGCAGCAGGAGGGTGGACTTGCCGATCCCCGGATCGCCGCCCACCAGCACCGCCGAGCCGGGCACCAGACCGCCGCCGGCCACCCGGTCGAACTCCGCGATGCCGGTCTGGAAGCGGGGCGGATCGTCGGTCTCGCTGCCCAGATCGACAAGCTCCAGCCGCGAGCGGCGACCCGTGGCGCGCTTGGGCGAGGCCTGGCTGGACAGGGGCGCGGACGGCGCCTCCTCGGCCAGCGTGTTCCACGATCCGCACGAGTCACACCGCCCCGCCCACTTGGCATGAACCGCCCCGCAGGACTGGCAGACGAAAACGGTGTCGGAACGGGCCATGACGAGTCCTTGGAAAGCGATGCAGACGCTTACCGGGACTCGCCCGTCTTGACCATCGCGGCGCCGTCTGGCTCCGGCGAGTCAGCAACCTAACGAAAGCCACATGCGCAACTTTTGTGACGGATAGAATCATTACTTCAATTTGGCTAAGTTTCTAGCCGGATTGTTTAAGTGCAATGGTTGCAAAGGATGCAATTAGGGGATGATGGGGCTCTCTTCCGTTTCCGCTTACGCGCGCCGCCTTAAGGGCAAGACGCAGATCGACACGACTCAGCTTCAGTTTCTTAATCTTGAAGAGCTGGAGAAGCGATATGGCGACCGTTGGCCGCAGGTTCGCGGCCGTATCATCGAGACGTGCGAATCGTTCATCTCCAGACGCATCAGGCCGGAGGACCTTCTGCTGCGCGCGGCGAACGGATTCATCATCCTGCCGGACCCGAATCGCGAGGAGTGCGCAGAAGCGTTCACGCGCCGGATAAAGCTGGATCTGGAAAAGTTTTTTCTGGGCACGGATTATCTCAAGTCGCTGCGCCTGAGTGCGGAAACCAGGAACATCGCGTTGCAGGACCTGTTCAGCGCGCTGGAATCCGAGGCATTCGGACGTGCTGAAGCCGAACATGCCGCCGCCCGTGCCTGTGTTGACCCGCCCGCTGCGCCGCTGCCGGACTTTTCACTGCGCTTCGAATCCATCTGGACGATGCGGACAGGCCACGTCGCGCTGCAACGGATCCTGCCCTTCAGCGTGATCGATGGAGTCGGCAGCTGGGGCCATCAGATCCCGCCCAGCTCGGGCGGTGACGCCATGGTGATGGAATTCGATCGTCAGGTGTTGATCTCGGCGGCGGCCGCCGCCCGCGCGAACGACGCGCCATCGCGCTGCGCTCTGGCGATTCCGGTGCATTTCCGCACGCTGGCCTCGGTGAAGCACCGGCTGCCTTACATGGCGTGCTTCAAGGAGCATGCGCACGGAAGAGTCTCAGGTCTGATGCTGCATGTGTGCGGCCTGCCCATGGACGCTCCCGCGTCGGTCATCACGGAAATCACCGGCGTCGCGCGCAACATGACGCGCCGCATTCTATGCGAAGCGGATGCGTTCTCGATGCGGCCTGACCGTTTCGACGACGCGCGAGTCGACATTTTCACCTGCGCGGCGCCCGCCGACATCGGTTTGATGGAAAGGCGCGAAGTGGCGCTGCGGGTCTTCAATGCCCGCCTTCGCCGTTCGGGCGCGATGGCGGCCCTGACGGACTGCCGCTCGCTCGGTCATGTCAGCGCGGGCGCGGCCGCAGGGTTCGCCCATTTCGCCGGTGACTCCGTGGACAGGCTTAAACGGCAGCCGGAGAAAGCGTATCGTCTCGACCCGCTCGGCCCTCAAGGCCCCTGATCGATGGAGCCGATCCATGACGCATCTCCGCCCCGTTCCTGTCGCGGACTCCCCGACGTGGCGGCTGGTCTACGCCTCGACCAGCCTGATCGAAGCCGGTCCGGGCGCGTTCCGCGCCGAAATCGCTGACATTCTGGCGTCGAGCGCCCGCAACAACCGGCTGCTCACCCTGACAGGGGTTCTCGTTCACAACGGATCGCGCTTCATGCAGCTGCTCGAAGGACCCAGAGAGTGCGTCCATTTCGTGATGGACCTGATCCGCGCCGACACACGGCATGAGAGAATCGGCGTGCTGATCGACGAGCGGGCGGAAGTCCGCGCTCTGCCGGACTGGGCGATGGCGTTCCTGACCAGCCGGGACAAGGAGCTGTCCCATCTCAGCCCTGACCGGCTGGAGACGAAGCCGTCTGCGGAAATCCTTGAAGGGCTGGTCACCCTCAGCGAGCGATGTTCGGAGATGTCCGTGCCGCTGGAACCGCCTCCCGGCGGCTAACCCTCCGCCGGCTCCGACCGGCCTTCCACGAACGCCCGCACGCGGTCGTCGTCGGCGGTGTCGACCTGGTCGAGCGTGCCCTTCCAGATGATCCGGCCTTCGTGGATCATGGCCACGTCGTCGGCGATGATGCGCATGGAGGCCATGTCGTGGGTGATGGAAACCGCCGTGGCGCCCATCTTCCGCACCAGACGGCTGATCAGCCGGTTGATGACGTCCGCGGTGATCGGGTCGAGCCCGGTGGTGGGCTCGTCGAAGAACAGGATGTTCGGCTTCGCGACGATGGCGCGGGCCAGCGCGGCGCGCTTGAGCATGCCGCCTGACAGCTCGGACGGGCGCTTGTTTCCGGTGTCCGCGTCCAGATCGACCTGGCCCAGCGCCTCGATGGCGCGGTCCTTCGCCTCCTTGCGGGCGACCTTTTCGGAATGGATCAGCCGGAAGGCGACGTTCTCCCATACGGGCAGGGAGTCGAACAGGGCGCCGGACTGGAACAGCATGCCGATCTGGCTGACGCCCGGGTCGTCGATCCGTCCGGGGCGCACGGCCTGTCCGTCGATCTCCACCACGCCGCTGTCGGGGGCCAGCAGGCCCAGCGCGGTCTTGATGGTCACCGACTTGCCGGTGCCCGACCCGCCGATCACCACCAGCGAGCGGCCCTCATAGGCCTCCAGGTCCAGCCCGCGCAGCACGGGTTTTCCGCCGAAGCCCTTGTGCACGTCCTTCCAGGCGATCTTCACCTTGCGGTCATCGGTCATGGCGGTCACACGAACAGTGAGGTGAGAAGGAAGTTGGCGGCGAAGATCAGCACCGCGGCGGAGACGACCGCGTGGGTCGCGGCGCGGCCCACGCCCTCCGCGCCGCCCTGGGCGTGGTATCCGTGATAGCAGCCCATCAGCGTCAGCAGGAAGCCGAACACGGCGGCCTTGATGAGCCCCGAGATCACGTCCCAGCGCTCGAGGATGTCCCAGGTGTTGCGCACGTAGACGCTGGGGTCGAAGCCCAGCGAGTTCACGCCCACCACGAAGCCGCCATAGATGCCCACGATGTCCGCGATCAGCACCAGGATCGGCAGGGTGATGACCCCCGCCAGCACCCGCGGCGCGATCAGGTAGCGCATGGGATCGGTGGACAGGGTTTTCAGCGCGTCGATCTGCTCGGTGGCGCGCATGGCGCCGATCTCCGCGGCGATGCCCGACGACACCCGGCCCGCCAGCATCAGCGCGGCGATCACGGGGCCCAGCTCGCGCACGATGCCCAGCGCGACGATGTTGGGCACGAAGCTTTCGGCGTTGAAGCGCGCCCCGCCGGTGTAGATGTTCAGCGCCAGCGCCGCGCCGGTGAACAGCGCGGTCAGCCCCACCACCGGCAGGGACAGGAAGCCGATCTGCATGATCTGGCCCATGAGCTGGCCGGGGAAGAAGGGCGGGCGCACCACGCCCAGCACGGCGCGGCCCGCGAAGATCGCGATGGCCCCGACCGACTGCAGGAGCGCCAGAACGCCCCGCCCGATAACGCGCAGCGGGTTCATCCGTTTTCAAAAGTCCTGTTGAAGCGCCGTCCCAGGCGGGTGATGAGCTCGTAACCTATCGTTCCCGCCGCCGATGCCAAGTCCTCCAGGTCCTCGCCCAGGAACACGGCCGTCGCGCCGGGCCGGACGTCGAGCCCGGTCACGTCAAGAACGCACAGGTCCATCGAAACGCGCCCGACCAGCTGCGCCTTGTGTCCGCTGATCCGCGCGAACCCGCCCTCCGCGGCGCGCATCAGCCCGTCCGCATAGCCCAGCGCGACGGTGGCGGTCAGGCTGTCGCGCGGCGCGGTCCAGCCAGCGCCATAGCCCACCGTCTCGCCTTCGGGCACGCGGCGCAGCTGCAGGATCGGGGTCTCGATTCGGATCACCGGCTCGAACGGATGCGCCTTCAGCCCCACCGGCGAGCCGCCGTAAAGCCCGATGCCGGGCCGCACGAGATCGAAATGGTAGTCGGGGCCCAGCAGCACCCCGCCGGTGTTCGACAGGCTGCGCTCGACCCCCTCGAACAGGGCGGACACCGCGAGGAAACGCTCCAGCTGGACGCGGTTCATGGGGTGGGCGGGCGTGTCCGAGCACGCCAGATGGCTCATCACATGGACCAGCCCGATGCGCGCGCGCAGGGCGGCGTCGTCCGCCAGCGTCCGCGCCTCGTCCAGCGTCAGGCCCAGCCGGTTCATGCCGGTGTCGATGTGCACCGCGCTGGCTCCGGGCGCGTCCCGGGCGAAGGCGGCGATCTCGGCGGGGCTGTTGAGCACCGCGATCAAAGCGTGTCCGGCGAACAGCGCCCGCTCCTCGGGCCGGTAGCCGTTCAGCACGAAGATGCGGGCATCGGCCCCGGCCGCCTCGCGCAGAGCCGCGCCCTCGCTCGCGGTGGCGGTGAAGAAGGTCCGGCAGCCGGCCTCTGCCAGCGCAGACCCCAGCCGCCCCGCGTCCAGCCCGTAGGCGCCCGCCTTGACGACCGCGGCGGCCTCCGCCCCCGGCGCCAGCGCGCTCAGCCGGCCGTGATTGCGGGCCAGCGCGCCCAGATCGACGATCAGGCGGGGGAAGGGCGTGCCCGCCCCGGCGTCACTCATAATCGGTGTAGCGGCCCGACTGCTCGAGATCGGAGAACTTGGTGCGGTCGGGGTCGAACGCCACCTTCACCGAGCCGATGGGGCCGTGACGCTGCTTGGCGACGATCACGTCGGCCTGATTGCGCACCTCGCGCATCTCGTCCTCCCATTTGAGGTGCTCCTCGGAGCCTTCCTTGGGTTCGAGACGCTCCAGATAGTAGGACTCGCGGAACACGAACATCACCACGTCCGCGTCCTGCTCGATCGAGCCGGATTCGCGCAGGTCGGCGAGCTGAGGCTTCTTGTCGTCGCGCTGCTCGACCTGGCGGGAGAGCTGGGACAGCGCGATCACCGGCACGTGGAGTTCTTTCGCCAGCGATTTGAGCGACATGGTGATCTCGGAGACCTCCTGCACCCGGCTGTCCGCCTTGCGCGAGCCCGACGAGGTGATGAGCTGGAGATAGTCGATCACCAGAAGGTCGAGGCCCACGGTGCGCTTGAGCCGCCGCGCGCGGGCGGCCAGGGCTCCGATGGAGATGCCGCCCGTGTCGTCGATGTAGAGCGGGCAGTCCTGGATCGCCGCGACCCCGTCGCGGATCTCCTCGTACTGGGCCGCGTCGATCTTGCCCTGCCGGATCAGATAGCCTGAAATCCCCGTGTAGTCGGCGATCAGACGGGTGGCGAGCTGCTCGCCGCTCATCTCCAGCGAGAAGAAGCCGACCACCCCGCCATCGGTGGTCTTCTTCGAACCGTCCGCCAGGATTTCGTGCTGGTAGGCCTTGGCCACCGAGAAGGCGATGTTGGTCGCGAGCGCCGTCTTGCCCATGGAGGGACGGCCCGCGAGGATGATGAGGTCGGACGGGTGGAGCCCGCCCAGCTTGGCGTCCAGCGTCTTCAGGCCCGAGGAGATGCCCGACAGGCCTCCGCCGCGCTTGTAGGCGGCTTCGGCCATCGCCACGGAGTCGCCCAGCGCGGCGGCGAAGGTCATGAAGCCCTTCGACAGCGACCCGCTCTCGGCCAGCTTGAACAGGGAGCGCTCGGCGTCCTCGATCAGGGCGCGGGCTTCGACCGCCTCGTCCGAGCCCTTGGCGCTCAGCGAGATTTCAGAGCCCAGCGTGATCAGCGCGCGGCGCAGGGCGAGCTCATAGACCAGCTTGCCGTATTCGGGCGCGGACGCGGGCTCGGGCGCCTCGCGCATCAGATCAGCCAGATAGACCGCCCCGCCCAGCTCCTTCAGGCCCGGATCGTTCTCGAACCGGCTTTTGAGCACCACCGCGTCGGCCAGCGAGCCGGCCTGGATCAGCCGCCCGGCGGCCTCGTACACGCGGCCATGGACCGGGTCGTAGAAATGCTCGGCCTTCAGCCAGTCCGACACCCGGTGGAAGGTCTCGTTCTCATACAGGATCGCGCCCAGCAGCGCCTGCTCGGCCTCGATGTTGTGCGGCGGGGCGCCGGCCTCGTCCTCAGGAGCGGGGAGGCTGTGATCTGCGGTCTCTGCGGTCATGGGGCTCCGGTCTTAACCGAAGGGGGCGGGCGAGGCGAGGGCGGGCAGGCAGATGCCCACAGGCCATTCGCAGGCTGTGGACAAGTCCGGGGAAAACTTACGCCTCACCGCCCCGGCTTGAGGCGTTTCAGCAGCGTTTCGTCCGCCTCCTTGAGCAGGCGCGTGGTGTCGCGATAGCCCGCCTCCACCGCGTCGTCGAAGCGCCGCCATTCGCGCAGGTCCATCTCGATTTCGGGCAGGACCAGAAGGTCCGCTTTGGAACGGGTCTCGGCGTGCTCGTCCAGGGTGGCGGCGGTCGCCGCGCGCATCAGCAGCGAGGCGATGGGCGGCGGGTCGGACAGGCCGTTGGCCCGCACCCAGCCGAAAAAGCCCGGGGGATCGATGAAGTCCTGAGGCCGGATGGCGCGGTTGCGGGTCACGTCCACTCCGGCATTGGCGCCGCGGTGTGCGGCCTTCAGCTCGCGGACGGGGAAGTTGTTGAACACCGCGCCGTCCACCAGCACGTCCTCGCCCTCGATGACGGGCGGCAGCAGGCCGGGGATGGCGATGGAGGCGCGCAGGGCCTCGCGCACCTTGCCACCGCGATGGATGCGCACCGTGCCTTCGGTCAGGTTGGAGCTGACGCAGAAGAAGGGGCGGGGCATATCGGCGATCTCCGCCTCTCCGAAATGCTCGGCCAGGCGGCGGTCGACCTTGGCCCCCCGGGTCAGGCTGACCACGGGCAGCACGAAATCGTTCAGCGGATTGCTTTCCACGAAGGCCTGCCGGACCCGCTCCTCCAGCTCCTCGTCCTTCCAGCCCATCGCCACGCCCGCGGCGATGATCCCGCCCATGGAGGCGCCGGCCAGAAAGTCGAAGCGCACGCCCGCGTCGTGGAAGGCGCGGATGGCGCCGACATGGGCGTAGGCGCGGCTGCCCCCGCCCGACAGCACCAGCCCCACCGAGCAGCCGCTCATGACTCGGGCCAGATGCACGATGTCGCCAGCCTGGCCCTGCCGCCAGTGGAAGCAGCGCGCGGCCTCGGCCGCGTCCACCCATTCCTGCGGCCGGGTCTTCGCCCGTTCGGTGTCGTGATGGACGATCACCACGTCGATCAGGCGCAGTTTCGCCGCCGGGCTGGGGTCGTCGGGCATCAGGGGCAGAGAGGGCCGGGCATCGCCGCGGGCGAGCAGCCAGATGCGGTCGGCCAGCCCCATCGCCCGGCGCGCCCAGTCGGTGTCGCCCATGCGCGCGCAGACGATGACGACATCGTGGATCTCCTCCAGCCGGTCGAGCTCGGCGGTGGGGATGTTCGCGGAGTCCTCGCCCAGGATCACGCAGCTCTGGCCCAGCGCGGTCAGCGCCTCTTTGAGGGCCTTGGAGCGGAAATCGAGATCGATGGTGGGGGAGGTGGAGACCAGCGCCCAGATCTTTGGCTCGGCGCGGGCCTCCATCGTGCCGCCCCGCAGCCGGTGCAGCATCATCCGCGCCAGCTCGCGCAGCAGCGAGGCGTGCTTGCGGGTGAGTTTCTCGAAGGTCTTCTTGGGCAGCCGGACCAGCTCGGAATCGCGCAGGGCGTACACGCTGGCCGAATGGGCGCGGTCCTCGACCAGCGCCATCTCCCCGATGGGCTCGCCTTGGCGGATGTGCCCGACCAGCTCGGGCCGCCCGTCCGCGCCGGTGCGGAAGGCGGCCAGCGCGCCGGAGCGGACCAGATAGAAGGCGTCGGCGGCCTCGCCCGCCTCGAACAGCGTGGCGCCGGCGGGCAGGCAGAACCACTCCACCTCCGCCTCCACGGCCTTCATGGCCGCGGCTTCCACGCGGTTCAGGAAGGGCAGGCGGGAGAGGTTCAGGTTGAGGTTCATCGTGGTCCGATTTCCCCCTGAACCGCTCCCGCCGTCAACGGCCCTCTAGGACTGGAGGGTTTCCTCCACCCACTGGTCGACCAGCTCCTCGAGCACCTCGAGCGGCACCGCGCCGTCGCGCAGCACCACTTCGTGGAACTCGCGGATGTCGAACCGGTCGCCCAGCCGCTCCTGCGCGTCCTCGCGCAGCTCGAGGATCTTGATCATGCCGATCATGTAGGCGGTCGCCTGGCCGGGCATGACGATGTAGCGCTCGATGGCGCGGGTGGAGTCGCCGCGCGAGTTGGGGGTGTTCTCCACCAGCCAGTCGATGGCCTCCTCGCGGGTCCACTGCTTGTGGTGCAGGCCGGTGTCGACCACCAGCCGCGCCGCGCGCCACAGCTCCATCGCGAGCCGGCCGAAATTGGAATAGGGGTCCTCATAGAAGCCCATCTCCAGCGGCAGGTACTCGGTGTAGAGCCCCCAGCCCTCGGTGTAGGCGGTGAACCCGCCGAAGCGACGGAAGGCCGGCACGTCCAGATCGGTCATGATCGAGAGCTGCATGTGGTGGCCGGGGCTGCCCTCGTGATAGGCCAGCGCCTCCATCTGGTAGATGGGCATGTCGGCCATGTCATACAGGTTCGCGTAGTAGATGCCCGGGCGCGAGCCGTCCGGCGCGGGGCGCGAATAGAAGGCCTTGCCCGCCGAACGCTCGCGGAACTCCTCCACCCGGCGCACTTCGAGCTCATGCTCGGGCAGGGTGATGAAGTATTCGGGCAGGCGCTCGGTGATGGTGTCGATGATCGCGGTGGCTTCGTCGAGATAGGCCTGACGCCCCTCGTCTGTGGTCGGGTAGTAGAACTGCTCGTCCTCGCGCATGAACACGAAGAACTCCTGCAGGCTGCCTTCGTAGCCGACCTCGTCCATGATGGCGCGCATCTCCTCGTGGATGCGCTCGACATTGTCCAGGCCCGCCTGGTGGATCTCCTCGGCGGTCATGTCGGTGGTGGTGAAGCTGGCCAGGCGCGCGGCGTAGAAATCATCGCCGTCGGGCAGGCGCCAGACGCCGTCGCCCTCCATCGCCCCGGCCTTGTGAGCTTCCATCGTGGCGATCAGGCTTTCATAGGCGGGCACCCAGCTCAGCATGGCTTCGCGGCCCTCCGCCAGAAGGCGTTCCTTCTCGGCGTCTTCGATGTCCAGGCCGCTGACGCGCTGCTCGTAATTCTCCCACACCATGTTCGGCTCGCCCTCGTCGAAGGGCGCGCCGGTGATGATGTTGCGCGCGGTGTCGATGACGTGGTCATAGACCCAGACAGGGGGCTGCACGCCCATGTCGAAACGGGTCTGGGCCTCCTCGATCAGGGTGTCGAACTGCTCGCCCACGCTGCCCGCCCGGCTGATCCAGGCTTCGGCGGTGTCGGTGTCGATGATGCGGTGGGTCGTGGTCAGGAAGACCGGCATGCTCTGATGCGCGCCGCGCATCTGGTTGAAAACATAATGGTGGCGGCGGAAGGGGAAGTTCTGCGCGTCGTTCTCGCGCTGGTACTCGTACAGCCGCCAGGAGAGCTGGCCGGAGGGGTCCAGCGCGTCGAAGTCGAAGCTCTCGCGCATCTCGGCCAGCCGGGCCTGGCCCAGCTCGTAGGTCTCCACGGCGAAGGCGTCGCTGACATCGCCCCAGCTGCCATAGTCCTCGTCGATGATGCCGCGCTGGGCCTTGCTCATGGGCGAGCGGTCGAGATCTTCCTGTTCGATCTGGTCGAACCACGCGTTCAGGCGCTCGGTCTCGGTCTGCTCGGCGGCGGCCGCGGCGGGCGCGTCCTGCAGCGAGGCGGAGGCCAGAGGGGCGGCGCCGGCGAGCATGGCGGCGGCGGCCGCGCCGGCCAGAAGCGTGCGGGTGAATGAGGTCATGATGGCTAAGTCCCCTGTCGGTCTTGCTTTTCGGATTCCGAGCGACAGTCTGGACCTCTGCCCCCGCGCGCTCAACCGCACAACTCCGTGAGGATCAGGAGCCCAGACGGCGGACCGGGCTGAGGGGCGTGAAGCGGCCTTCGCGCTTTTCGGTGCGGGCGGCGAAGGCCTCCATGATGTCCTCGGGGCTCCAGATGGAGGCCTGCAGGGTCATGGCGTGGGCCAGCGAGTCCGCGACGGTATGGTCGCGGGCGTAGAGGAAGGAGCGCTTGATCCCGGAGACGGCCAGAGGCGGCTTGGTCGCGATGGCCTGGGCGACATGGTCGACCATGTTTCTCAGATCGGCCTCGGTTTCGGCGATTCCGTTCACAAGGCCGAGTTTTTCGGCCCGTTCGGGGCTGAGGGTCGAACCTGTATATACAAGTTCGCGCGCGACGCCCTCGGGGATGAGTTTCGGCAGGCGCTGGATGGTGCCGACATCGGCCATCATGCCGATATTGGTCTCCTCGATCCGCATCCAGGCGTCCTTCGTGGCGAAGCGCAGGTCGCAGGCGGTGACCATGTCCACTCCGCCGCCCACGCACGGGCCCTGCATGGCCGCGATGACGGGGAAGCGGGCGGTCTCCAGCGCGGTGAACGCCTCCTGAAGCGACAGCGCGGCGGTCATGAAGGCTTCGCGCGCCGCAGCCGTGTCGGTTTTCAACGCGTTCGCATCCGTGAAAACCGAGATGTCCATGCCCGCGGTGAAGACCGGGCCTTCGGCCTCCAGAATCAGCACGCGGGTCTCGCCGCCGTCCGACAGGGCGCCGACCGCTTCGGGCAGTTCGCGCCAGAAGGCGGGGGTCATGGTGTTGCGCTTGTCGGGGCGGTTCAGGCGCAGGCGGCTGATCGCGCCGGTCTCGAGCGCGAAGCTCTCATAGGACATGGATGTTCTCCCGGATCTCGTTTCGGGCAGGGTGGCGCGGGGGCGCGGGCGGGGCAATCCCGGAGGCATCGGGAATGTGCGGACAAAGCCGGGCGTTGCCACCTGAGGCGGGCGCGGGGTAATCAGCCCCGGTATCCAGACCGAAGGGACGCGCCCGCATGTCGCTGCTCCACACCCAGCTCGATGAGACCTCCGACGCCTTCAAGGCCAACGCCGCGCGGATGCGTGAGCTGGTCGAGACCCTGCGCGAGCGCACCGCCGAGGCGGCGCTGGGCGGGCCGGAGCGGGCGCGCGAGAAGCATCTGGGCCGGGGCAAGCTGCTGCCGCGCGAGCGGGTGGAGCGCCTGCTGGACCCCGGATCGCCCTTCCTCGAGATCGGGGCGCTGGCCGCGAACGGCATGTATGAGGGCGACGTGCACGGCGCGGGGCTCATCTGCGGCATCGGCCGGGTGCGGGGCCGCGAGGTCATGGTGGTGTGCAACGACGCCACGGTGAAGGGCGGCACCTACTACCCGATGACGGTCAAGAAGCACCTGCGGGCGCAGGAGATCGCGCGGGAGAACGGCCTGCCGTGCGTCTATCTCGTGGATTCGGGCGGCGCGAACCTGCCCCACCAGGCCGAGGTCTTCCCCGACCGGGACCATTTCGGGCGCATCTTCTACAATCAGGCCACCCTGTCCTCGGAAGGCATCCCCCAGCTCGCCGTGGTGATGGGCTCGTGCACCGCGGGCGGCGCCTACGTGCCCGCCATGAGCGACGAGAGCATCATCGTCAGGAAACAGGGCACCATCTTCCTGGGCGGCCCGCCGCTGGTGAAGGCGGCGACCGGCGAGGTCATCAGCGCGGAGGATCTGGGCGGGGCGGACGTGCACGCGCGCCAGTCGGGCGTCGTGGACCACTACGCCGCCAACGACGATCACGCCCTGCAGATCGCCCGCCGCTCGGTGGGCACGCTCAACTCGGTCAAGCGCATCGAGCTCGATCTGGCCGAGCCCCGCGAGCCGGCCGTCGACCCCGCCACGCTGGACGGCGTGGTCCCCGCGGACGTGCGCACCCCCTATGACGTGCGCGAGGTGATCGCGCGCATCGTGGACGGCTCGGAGTTCGACGAGTTCAAGAAGCTCTATGGCGAGACGCTGGTGACCGGCTTCGCCCGCGTCCACGGGATGCCCGTCGGGATCATCGCCAACAATGGCGTGCTGTTCTCCGAAAGCGCGCTGAAAGGCGCGCACTTCATCGAGCTGTGCTGCCAGCGCGGGGTGCCGCTGCTCTTCCTGCAGAACATCACCGGCTTCATGGTGGGCTCGAAATACGAGGCGGGCGGCATCGCCAAGGACGGCGCGAAACTGGTCACGGCGGTGTCCTGCGCGAAGGTGCCCAAGATCACCGTGGTGATCGGCGGCTCTTACGGGGCGGGCAATTACGGCATGTGCGGCCGCGCCTTCAGCCCGCGCTTCCTGTTCATGTGGCCCAACGCCCGCATCTCGGTGATGGGCGGCGAACAGGCCGCCAGCGTGCTCGCCACCGTCCGCCGGGACGGCATGGAAGCCCGCGGCGAGGAGTGGAGCACGGATGACGAGGAAGCCTTCAAGGCCCCGATCCGGGAGAAGTACGAGGAAGAAGGCTCGCCTTATTTTTCCACCGCCCGGATGTGGGACGACGGCATCATCGCCCCCTCCGACACCCGGAGCGTTGTGGGCCTGGCGCTTTCGGCGTGCCTGAACGCGCCGGTGGAGAAGACGACGTTCGGCGTGTTCAGGATGTGAGGTTTAACCCTCGCTGCGCGAGGTTTTCTCTTTTTGTCCTCCTTCCCTCCGGTCAGTCGGGTCCGCGCATGAGCGCGGGCGCGCGTTCGCGCTTGCGGCGGCTTCCGCCGCCGGGCTTTCCCCGCCCCATGCCGTCATCCCGGCCAAGCGCAGCGCAGAGCCGGGACCTCGTCGCGCTTGTTTCCACGAGGTCCCGGATAGCGCCTTCGGCGCTTCCGGGATGACGGGGATGTGGGGGACAGAGGTCCCGGATCGCGGCCTGGCCGCGTCCGATATGACGGTCTCCGGGGATGGTCCTCGGCTCCGGGTAAAATTGCGTGCGCCGCCACGCCGCAGGGCGGGGACGGGAGGGGGGTCATAATATCCTTGCTCATAGTAAGGAGATCGCGCATGTCCCGCTCCATTCTGGTCGTCAACGGTCATCCCGATCCCAGCCCGCAGCGCTTCTGCCACGCGGTCGCGGACGCGTACGAGGCGGGGGCGAAGGCGGCGGGGCATGCGGTGGGGCGGATTGATGTCGGGGCGCTGGAGTTCGGCTTTCTGGAGAACGCCGCCGCGTTCGGGACGCCGCCGCCTGAAGCCATCGCCGCGGCGCAGGCGATGCTGGGCCGGGCGGACCATCTGGTGCTCGTCTATCCGTTGTGGCTGGGCACGCTGCCCGCCCGCACCAAGGCGTTCCTCGAGCATCTGGCGCGCCATGATTTCCTGATCAAGACGGACGCGAAGGGCATGTGGCCGGCCAAGCGGATGAAGGTCAAGAGCGCGCGCATCCTGATGACCATGGGCATGCCCGCCTTCGCCTATCGCCTGTTCTACCGCGCCCACTCGCTCAAGGCGCTGGAGGCGGGGGTGCTGCGCCTGTCGGGTTTCAAGCAGGTGCGCCACACCCTGTTCGGCGGGGTGGAGATCAGCGCGGCGGGGCGAGTGAAGATGCTGGCGAAGGCGCGCAGTCTGGGCGAGGCCGGGGCCTGAACGCCCATCCCCTGATTTCATTTGCATTTTCTGCGGGCGCAGGCAGGCTTCACCCGTGCCGCGTGCGGAGGAATCATGGCGCTGGCCGATCAGGCGTGGGCGTTCGTCGAGCCGGTGTGGAGCTGGTTCATGGAAGGCGTGGGGACGTATGGCCCCGGCGCGCCCAATGAGCTGAGCTGGACGTGGCTGGGCGTGCAGATCGCGGCCATCGCGCTGATCATGGCGCTGATGATGCGCGCCTGGGCGGCGATCCTGGCCTTCGTGATGATCGCGGTGTTCACTCATGTGATGGCCGACATCGTGATGCCGATGGCGATGGAGGGCGCGCCGTTCCGGGCGCCGCCCATCGCGGCGATGGCCTACTGGCAGTATCTGACCTTCCTGATCGCGGCCTATGCGGCGGCCATCGGCCTGCTCTACCTGCTCAAATCGGCCTTCTCGCCGTCCGACTGAGACGGGCGCGGCTTGGCGGGCGGGCCGGGCCGGACTAATCAGGGGGCAGATCACCGCTTGAGAAAGGCGCGCGCCATGGCCGAGACCGACACCCGTTCCAACGTGCTTCTGAACGTCACCTCCGAGGGCGTGGCCGTCATCACGCTGAACCGGCCTGAAAAGCACAACGCCTTCAACGCGGACGTGATCTCCGCGCTCAGCGACATCATCGAGACCCTGCGGGCCAATCCGGGCAAGGCGCGGGTGGTGTTCCTGCGCGGGGCGGGGGCGAGCTTCTCCGCCGGCGCCGACCTTGAATGGATGAAGGCGGCGGCCGACTGGACCCATTCGGACAACATGGACGACGCGCTGGGCCTGGCGCGCATGCTGCACCGGCTGCACGACCTGCCCCAGCTCACCGTGGCGCTGGTCCACGGGGCGGCCATGGGCGGGGGCGCGGGGCTGGTGGCGGCCTGCGACATGGCGGTGGCGGCCAAGGACGCGAAATTCCGCTTCTCCGAGGTGCGGCTGGGCCTGACCCCGGCGACGATCAGCCCATACGTGGTCCGCGCCATCGGCGCGCGGCAGGCGCGCGCCCTGTTCGCCACCGGCGAGGGCTTCGATGGGGCCGAGGCGCACCGCATCGGGCTGGTCACGCGGCTGGTCGAGAGCGTGGACGATCTGGACGACGCGGCCGAGGAGATCGCGAAGCTGGCCTTCGCCACCGCGCCGGGCGCGGTCGCGGACGCGAAAAAGCTGGTCGATCTGGTGGACGGCCACGAGATAAACGACGGGCTGGGCCGCCAGACCGCCCGCCTGATCGCCGACCGCCGGTCGAGCGAGGAGGGCCGCGAGGGCCTGGCCGCCTTCCTCGAGAAGCGGCGGCCGAGCTGGCTGGGCGAGCGGTAGGCGCGTTTGATCCGGCTGGCGCGCACCGAGGCCTGGCTTCACGCGCGGCGCGAGGGCCTGCGGGCCTGGGCCGTGCGCGGGCCGGTCACGGGGTTCGTGTTCGAGTTTCTCGCCTTCGGCATCAAGCAGGGCTGGGCCTGCCTGTTCGGGGGGCTGATGCTGGCCCTGCTGCTGGCGACCTTCCTGTTCTGGCCCGAGGGCGCGGCGCTGTCGCGCTATGACTTCCTGACCCTGTCGGCGGTGGCGATCCAGATCGGGATGCTGGCCTTCGGGCTGGAGAACTGGGAGGAGGCGCGGGTGATCGCCGTCTTCCATGTCGTCGGCACGGTCATGGAGATCTTCAAGGTCCAGATGGGCTCGTGGATCTATCCCGAGGCGGACACGGCGTTTCTCGCCATCGCGGGCGTGCCGCTGTTCTCAGGCTTCATGTACGCGGCGGTGGGCAGCTATCTGGCGCGGGTCTGGCGGCTGTTCGACTTCCGCTTCGACCGCTTCCCGCCCCTGTGGCTGCAGGGCGTGCTGGCGGTGGCGGTCTATGCGAATTTCTTCACCCACCACTTCACGGTGGACATCCGGTGGGGGCTGTTCGCAGGCGCGGCGCTGATCTACGGGCCGTGCGTGGTCTGGTTCCGGCCCGACCGGGCGCATCGCGCCATGCCGCTGCTGCTGGGTCTGGTGCTGGTCGCGCTGTTCATCTGGTTCGCCGAGAACATCGGCACCTTCGCCCGAGCCTGGACCTATCCGGGCCAGCACGGGGGCTGGACCATGGTGTCGCCGGAGAAGCTGGGCTCGTGGTTCCTGCTGATGATCATCAGCTTCGTTCTGGTCGCCGCCGTGCACCGGGCGTCGGGCGCGCGCTTGCGCTGAGGCGCGCGCTCGGCCACAAACCGGACCGCATGACGCTGCAAGGGGCCGAGCCGATGATCACCAAACTTCTCATCGCCAATCGCGGCGAGATCGCCTGCCGGGTCATCCGCACCGCGCGGCGGCTGGGCGTGGCCACGGTGGCGGTCTATTCGGACGCCGACGCGCACGCGCCCCATGTGCGGCTGGCCGACGAGGCGGTCCATATCGGCCCGGCGCCCGCGCGCGAGAGCTATCTGATCGCGGACAGGATCATCCAGGCGGCGAAAGACACCGGCGCGGACGCGATCCACCCCGGCTATGGCTTCCTGTCGGAGAACGCCGCCTTCGCGCGGGCCTGCGCCGAGAACGGCATCATCTTCGTGGGGCCCAGCCCCGAGGCCATCGAGGCGATGGGCCTGAAGGACCGGGCCAAGGCCCTGATGGAAGAGGCGGGCGTGCCCGTCACCCCCGGCTATCACGGCGAGAACCAGGACCCTGATCACCTGAAGGCCGAGGCGGACGCGATCGGCTATCCGGTGCTGATCAAGGCGGTCGCTGGCGGCGGCGGCAAGGGGATGCGCAAGGTCGAGGAGGGGGCGAAATTCCTCGAGGCGCTGGAAAGCTGCAAGCGGGAGGCGGCGTCCAGCTTCGGCGACGACCGGGTGCTGATCGAGAAATTCATCACCAGCCCGCGCCATATCGAGGTGCAGGTGTTCGGCGACAGCCGGGGCCGGGTGATCCACCTGTTCGAGCGCGACTGCTCGCTGCAGCGCCGCCACCAGAAGGTCATCGAGGAGGCGCCCGCGCCGGGCATGACTCCCGAAGTCCGCGCGGCCATGTGCTCGGCGGCGGTGCGGGCGGCGAAGGCGGTCGACTACACGGGCGCGGGCACGATCGAGTTCATCGTGGACGGCTCCGGCCCGCTGCGCGAGGACGGCTTCTACTTCATGGAGATGAACACCCGTCTTCAGGTGGAGCATCCGGTGACCGAGGAGATCACGGGGCTCGACCTGGTCGAGCTGCAGCTGCGCGTCGCCGCGGGCGGATCGGTGCCCGAACAGGACACCATCTCCATCGACGGCTGGGCCATGGAGGCGCGGCTGTATGCCGAAGACCCGGCGACCGGCTTCCTGCCCTCTACCGGGCTGCTGGAGCGACTGGACCTGCCCGACGATCCCTCGGTGCGGATCGATTCAGGGGTGGAGCAGGGGGGCGAGGTCTCGCTGCACTACGACCCCATGATCGCCAAGCTGATCGTGCACGGGACGAACCGGGCGGACGCCGTCGCGCGGCTGACCGAGGCGGTCGAGGAGGTGAAGGTCTTCCCCGTGAAGACCAATGCGGGCTTCCTGCGCCGGGCGCTGGTCAATGCGGGCTTCCGCGCGGGCGATGTCAGCACCCGCTTCATCGACGACAATCTGGACGCCCTGACCCCGCCGGGAGTGAGCGATCTGCACTACGCCTTCGCGGCGCTGGCGCGGCTGTACGCGGACGCCGACCTGTCCGATCCCGATCCGTGGACCGAACCGACCGGCTTCCGCCTGAACGCGCCCGCCCGTCTGGAGACCGGCTGGGACCGCGAGGGCGCCCGTCTGTCCGTCGCGCTGGGCCATGCGCCCGAAGGCGTGCGGGCCCAGGTCGAAGGCCGCGAGGTGCTGCTGGGCGCGCCCACCGTGTCGATCCATGGCGGGACGGGCTTCGTGCATGCCGAAATCGAGGGCGAGGAGGCGCTGGCGGACATCGAGACGCGCGGCGCGGACCTGCTGGTCGCCGTGCGCGGGGAGACCCACCTGATCCGCCGCTTCAACGCCGAGGCCGCCGCCGAGGGGCTGGACGCGGGCGGGGCGGTCAAGGCGCCCATGCCCGGCAAGGTGCTGTCGGTCGCGGTCAAGCCCGGCGACGCGGTCTCCAAGGGTCAGACCCTGGCCGTGCTGGAGGCCATGAAGATGGAGCACGCTTTGTCGGCTCCGCGGGACGGCGTGGTGGAAAGCACCCATGTTGCCGCAGGCGACCAGGTGGGCGATGGTGACGTGCTGGTGGTGCTGGCCGAGGAGGCCGAACAGGCCGCCTGAGCTGGCACGGCTCCTGCGTGACCGGTCCCAGGCGCCCGCCAGGGCGTTCCGGATTGCGACGGGGAGCATGGGCCATGACCGCATCGGTGCTGACGGACTGGGATGACGCCAAGACGGGGACGTTCCGCAAGGCGGTGACGCCCGCGCGCCACGCCCTGCACGAGCATCCCGCCTTTTCAGATGACGCGCTGGCCGAGCTGATCGACCGCCGCCCGCGGGACATGACCGACATCTGCACCATGGGCGACGACCCCTCCGACCAGGACTCCTGGCGCGGCGGGGAGCGCGGGAACGCCACCGGCGCCCAGCTGATGGAGGCGGTGCGCGCAGGGAAACTCTGGATCAATCTGCGCCACGCCATGAGCGACGATCCGGTCTATGCGCCGCTCTTCCGCCAGCTCTTCGATGAGCTGAAGGCGAAAAATCCCGGCTACGCGCCGGTGCGGTCGTATGGCGGCATCCTGATCTCCTCGCCCAAGGCGCAGGTCTTCTATCATGCGGACGTGTCCGAGACGCTGCTGCTGCACGTGAAGGGGCGCAAGCGCTTCCGCATCTATCCCGCCGAGCGGCCCTGGCTGACCGACCGCTCGATGGAGGACATCCTGCACTTCGTCGCCGCCGAGGACGTGCCCTATGACGCGGCGTGGGACGCGGACGCGTGGACGAAGGACATGGAGCCGGGCGACTTCGTCTCCTGGCCGCTGCACGCCCCGCACCGGGTCGAGAATATCGGCGGGCTGAACGTGTCGGTCACCGTGGAGGTGGTCACGCGCGATTCGCTGATGAAGAACGCGGTGCTGCACGCCAACGGCGCCCTGCGCCGGATGGGCTGGACCCCGCGCTCGAACGCGGTGAAGGGGCCGCAGGCGCTCGCCAAGCTGGCGGTCTCGCGCGGCTGGAAGCTCTATCGCAGCCTCCGCCCGGTGACGATGCCGCGCAGCGAGGTGACCTTCGACGTGGACGTGGCCGCCGAGACCGGCTTCCGCGACCGGGCGGCCGTGTGATCTTGCGTTGAATTAATTCGTTTTATTTAAGCCAATTGGGGTAAGTCCCGGCTGGGACCGACTGGAAGGGGACACCGGATGCGCGCGATCATCGCCGCCCTGGCGCTGGGGCTCTGCGCCCTGTCGCCGGCTCACGCTCTGCTGCCTGACGAACTGGATGCGGCGCTGCCGCTGGACGCCCCGGCGACCCCGGAGGGCGGCTGGATGGTGATCCGGACCACGGTGGGCGAGGACAGCATCACCGTGCGCGGCCAGCGCCACCCGGACCGGGCCACGGCCTACACGCTGGTCGAGCCGGCCAGCGAGGACGGTCTGACCGACGGCCAGAGCGCGCTGTGGGAGACCCTGCGGCCTCAGCCGGACGCCGAGGAGGAAGAGGGTGGGCCGCCCCGCACCCGGACCAGCGTGGTGCTCGACCCGGTCTCCATGCGGGCGCTGCTGGGCGGGCAGGCCCGCTTCCTGCGCGAGACAGATGGCGAGCGCATCTACGGCTTCCAGCCGGTTCGCCTGAACCCCATGGAGCCGGCACCCGAATTCATCGACCGTTTTTCGGGCGAGATCGCCCTGCGCGACGGCGCGGTGAGCTGGGTGCGGGCCTTCACAGACCGCTCCTTCAAGCCCAACGCGGCGGCGCGGGTGAACCGTTATGAAGTCCGGATGGAGTATCAGCCCGACGCGCGGTTCGAGATGCCCATCATGCGCTCCATGCGCACCGAGGTGGAGGGGTCGGCCATGTTCCAGAGCTTCGAGCAGGACATGACCATGGAAATCCTCGAATACCATCCCGGAGATGACGCGCCGCTTTGACGGACGGCCTTGCGCGCGCTAGCTCGGAAGGATGGCGCTTCATCTGATCAAGCTGTGCGTGGGCGTGGACTCGGTCGAGGACCTGCAGAACTGGCGCGACCGCGCCTATGGCCGGAACCGGCCCTCGGTCCACACCACCCGCATGACGCCGAAACGCCGCGACGAGGTGCTGGACGGCGGGTCGCTGTACTGGGTGATCAAGCGCGTCGTCCAGGTGCGCCAGACCATTCTCGATCTGGAAGAATTCCCCGACAGTGGCGGGATCAAGCGCTGCCGAATCCATCTGGACGGCGAACTGGTCCGCACCGCCCCCAGCCCGCGCCGGGCCTTCCAGGGCTGGCGCTATCTGAAGGCCGAGGACGCGCCCGCCGATCTGGGCGAGGGCGCCACGGGCGGCGAGGATCTGCCCGACGATCTGCGCCTGAAGCTGATCGAGATGGGGGCGTGGTGACTGGCCGGGCGTACTGAAAACGTATATACGTTTTCAGTACGAAGCGGAGGATGCGCCATGGCCAAGGATGCCGTGTTCACGATGAAGCTGGAGCCAGAGCTCCGCGAGGCGTTTCTGGAAGCCGCCCGCGAGGCGCACCGGCCCGCCTCCCAGATCGTGCGCGACCTGATGCGCGGCTATGTCGAGCGCCAGCAGGAGGCGAAGGATTATGACGCCTTCGTCGCGCGCAAGGTGGCGATAGCCCGGACCCAGGCGGAGGCGGGGGAGGTCGTGTCCAATGATGAGGTGAAGGCGTTGTTCGCCCGCCGCCGCGCTGAACTGGCGAAGGGCGGATGAAGGTTGTCTGGACGCGGACAGCGCTAGCTGAGCGCGACGCGATTCTGACCTTCATCTTTCAAGACAATCCGGCGGTGGCGTTCGAGATGGATGACCGTTTCGGGGATGCTGCCGCGACACTTGAGAGCCTGCCGGACCGGGGACGCCCAGGCGCCATACAGGGTACGAGAGAGCTGAGCCCGCATCCGAACTACCGGTTGATCTATGAGGTGTCGCAAGGGCGGGTGGTCATCCTGTCCATCCTGCACGCCGCGCGCCAGTGGCCTCCCGCAACCCCCTAACGGTCCGGCGCGGCGCCCATGTTGTCGATCAGGCGGGTCTTACCCACCCGGACCGCGGCCAGCACGCGGGCGGGGCCGT
Organism: Glycocaulis profundi; assembly: GCA_007050995.1. Classification (GTDB taxonomy): domain Bacteria; phylum Pseudomonadota; class Alphaproteobacteria; order Caulobacterales; family Maricaulaceae; genus Glycocaulis; species Glycocaulis profundi. The sequence continues at coordinate 106,518 of VJOU01000009.1, forward strand.
CCAGCGGGCCGCCGCCCAGCTCGTAGAGCGTCTCCGCGTCGCGGACTTCCAGATAGTCGATGTCGTCGAAGACATGCGCGGCGATCTCGGTGGCGTGGTGCAGGGCGTCCGCGACCGGCTCGCCGTCCCCGATGGCGTGGGCCAGATCGCGCAGGATCACGTTCAGCCGCCCCGCCTTGATCCGTTCGGGCGCGGACAGGTAGGCGTTGCGCGAGGACATGGCCAGGCCGTCGGGCTCGCGCAGGGTCTCGCCCGCGACCACCCGGATGGGCAGGTCGAGATCCTCCACCATGCGCCGGATGACCAGAAGCTGCTGGTAGTCCTTCTCCCCGAACACGGCGATGTCGGGCCGCACCCGGTTGAACAGCTTGAGAACCACCGTGGCCACGCCTTCGAAGAAATGGGGCCGGGCCTCGGTCTCCAGCCCCGTGGCGGGGCCTTCCACCTGCACCGCGCTGGAAAAGCCCTGCGGGTACATGGTCTCGGGCGGCGGCGCGTAGAGCAGGTGGCAGCCCGCCGCGGCCAGCATGAGGGAGTCCGCCTCCAGCGTGCGCGGATAGGTCTCCAGATCCTCGCCGGCCGCGAACTGCATGGGATTGACGAAGATGCTGACGATCACCCGGTCGGCCTGGGCCATCGCGGTCTCGATCAGCGAGACATGGCCCGCGTGCAGGGCGCCCATGGTCGGCACGAAGCCGATGGTCAGCCCCTGCGCGCGCCAGCCGTCCACCTGACGGCGCAGGCTGGTCAGATCGTCGGTGGCGGGCACGGCGAGGGCAGGCAGCATGGCGGGAATCCGAAGACGGTCGAGAGGACGGGCAAGCTAGACGCGCGGCGGTGATGGAGGCAAGCGGGCGACTCGGGCTATCTGGTTTCATGCGAACGCTTCTGCTGGTCTCCGCACTGCCCCTTCTCGCCGCCTGCGCCACCACGGGCGGGCCAGTTGCCCAGTGCCAGTGCGGAGAGGTCCGGGCTCAGGCCGACACCGATGTTCCGGGCGTGGCGCAGGCCCTCCGCGTGATCGACTATCTGGAGACCGCCATCCTCGAAGGCGATGACGAACGTCTTGGCCGGGCGATCCGAGACATGAACGCTCTTGAAGCTGTCATGCTCAGCGATCCCCCGGAACCGGTGCAAGCGCCTTCCCCGCACGTGGGCGGTCTGCCGCCGCCCCCCCGTCCAATGGAGGATGGCGGCGCGGACGAGGATGCCGAAGACGCCGCTCTGATCGCGCAGGCGCAGGCCGGCTGGCTGGGGCTGGAGGACGACGACGCGCCGGAAGCGGAGGCTGAGCCGGAACCTTCGCCCGCGGCGTCCGGCGATCTGGCCCCCGCGCCCGATCTGGACGGCTCGCGCAGCCTGCTGCACGCGGTCCACATCGCCAGCTACCGCACGCCTGAACAGGTGCGCGAGGGCTGGGACGTGCTCAGCGCCCGCCATGCCGTCCTGTCCCGGCTGGAGCCGCGCATGGACGCCGCCGATCTGGGCGAGCGGGGCGCATATCTGCGCCTGAAAGCCGGGCCGTTCGATGACGCGGCGGCAGCCCGCGCGGCCTGCGAGCAGATCGAGGCGGCGGGCGACTGGTGCCAGGCCACGGGGTTCGACGGCGACCGGATCGCCGCGCGCTGAAGCCGCGGGCGGCGCCGGGCGGCGAATCCCGTCAGGATTCAGCCATGGACATTCCTTCCGGGGGCGGAACACAGATGAACCACACCGCGCAGACCGTCCGCACGCAGGCGGGCAACGGGGGCTGCCACGTCATCGTGGTGGGCAACGAGAAGGGCGGGGCGGGCAAGTCCACCGTCGCGATCCACCTGGCCGTCGCGCTGCTGCGCATGGGCCGGTCGGTGGCCGCGGTCGATCTGGACACCCGCCAGGGCACCTTCACCCGCTATCTGGACAATCGCGACCGCTGGGCGGCCGCAAACGCGGTCAGCCTGCCATGCCCCGAGCGCGCCCTGATCCAGCCCAGCGTGGCACGCGATCTGGACGCCGCCGAGGCCGAGGAGCAGGCCATGTGGGCCGCCGCGCTGGATCAGATGAAGGCGCGCCACGACTTCATCGTCATCGACGCGCCCGGCCACGACACCCACCTGTCCCGGCTCGCCCACGCCAGCGCGGACACCATCGTCACGCCGGTCAACGACAGCTTCGTGGACTTCGACCTGCTGGCCGAGATCGACCAGCAGACCTTCGAGGTCGGCCGCCCGTCCATGTATTCCGAGCTGGTCTGGGAATGCCGCAAGCGCAAGGCGGTCAAGGAGCGCAGATCCATCGACTGGATCGTGATGCGCAACCGCATCTCCACGCTGGATTCGATCAACAAGCGCCGGGTGGGCGAGGGGCTGAAGAAGCTCTCCGAACGGGTCGGCTTCCGCGTGGCGCCGGGCTTCTCCGAGCGGGTGATCTATCGCGAGCTGTTCCCGCTGGGCCTGACCCTGATCGACCTGACCGAGAACAGCGCGGCGGTGAACTTCTCCATGAGCCACGTGGCCGCGCGCCAGGAGCTGCGCGATCTGGTGATCGTGCTCAAGCTGCCCGAACTGGCGGGCGAGGCGCTGCCGTTCTAGAGAGGGTTCATGGGACTTCTCTTCGGCGTCATCGCCGCGCTGGGCGCGGTCATCGTGCTGGCCTGGCTGTTCAGCCGGATGGACGGTCGCTCGGCCGGGATTTCCGTTCGCGCGCTGTTCGGGGTGGCCGGGATCGTGTTCGGCGCCGGGCTCGCCCTGCGCGGCCTGCCGGTGATCGGCGTGCCGCTGGCGCTGGCGGGGCTGGGCTTCCTCAGCGCGGTGTTCGGCATCGGACGGCATGCCGGCAAGGGCGGCCAGGACGGGCCGCCGCCGCGCACGCGGGCGGGTGCGATGACGGTGAAGGAAGCGCTGGACGTGCTGGGCCTGAAGCCGGACGCCACCGACGATGAAATCCACGCCGCCTATCGCGAGCTGATGAAGAAGGTCCACCCCGACACCGGCGGCACCAACGCGCTGGCCGCCCGGGTCAGGCAGGCGCGCGACACGCTGCTGGGGTAGGGCGCCGAAAGCTGTCATCCCGGCCAAGCGCGAAGCGCGCCGAGCCGGGACCCGGTTATAGGCCGATCCCGGAGGTCCCGGCTCTCGCTGCGCTCGGCCGGGATGACAGTGTCAGGGATCTAATCGAGAAGTTTCTTCGCCAGGATCTCGTTGACGGCCTGGGGGTTGGCCTTGCCAGCCATGGCTTTCATCACCTGGCCGACGAACCAGCCCATGGTCTTGGGCTTGTCCTTCACCTGGGCGGCCTGTTCGGGGTTGGCGGCGATCAGCTCGTCGATCACGCGCTCGATCTCGCCGGTGTCGGTGACCTGCTTCAGGCCGCGCGATTCCACGATGGCCGCGGGCTCGCCGCCCTCGGTCCACAGGATCTCGAACACATCCTTGGCGATCTTGCCCGAGATGGTGCCGTCCTTGATGAGGTCGACCAGACCGCCGAGCTGGGCGGGGCTGACGGGGCTTTCGGTGATCGACAGGCCTTCCTTGTTCAGGCGGCCGAACAGCTCGTTGTTCACCCAGTTGGCCGCCAGCTTGGCGTCCCGGCCCTCGATCACGGCCTCGAAATAGTCCGCCCTGTCCTTGTCGGACGCCAGCACGGAGGCGTCGTACTCAGACAGGCCCAGCGCATCGACGAAGCGCCTGCGCTTGTCGGCGGGCAGTTCGGGCAGACCGGCCTTGATGCCGTCCACGAAGGACTGTTCGAGCACCAGCGGCAGCAGGTCGGGATCGGGGAAGTAGCGGTAGTCGTGCGCCTCCTCCTTGGACCGCATGGAGCGGGTCACGCCGGAGTTCGCGTCGAACAGGCGGGTTTCCTGATCGATCTTGCCGTCGTCCTCGATGATCTCGATCTGGCGGCGCGCCTCGTACTCGATGGCCTGCATGATGAAGCGCAGGGAGTTGACGTTCTTGATCTCGCAGCGCGTGCCCAGATGCTTGAAATCGTTGGTGGCGCGGAAGGCCTCGTAGTCGCCGGGACGGCAGACCGAGACGTTCACGTCCGCGCGCATCTGGCCCTTCTCCATGTCCCCGCCGCAGGTGTCGAGATAGCGCAGGATGGTGCGCAGGGTGCGCACATAGGCCGCCGCTTCCTGAGGCGATCGGACGTGGGGGCGCGAGACGATCTCCATCAGCGCCACGCCAGAGCGGTTCAGGTCCACGTAGGTCGCGTTCGGGTCGAGATCGTGGATCGACTTGCCCGCGTCCTGTTCAAGGTGCAGCCGCTCGACGCCCACGGTGAAGCGCGAGCCGTCGTCGCGCTCGCACTCGATCTCGCCTTCGCCCACGATGGGGAACTCGAACTGGCTGATCTGATAGCCCTGGGGCAGGTCGGGGTAGAAATAATTCTTCCGGTCGAAGCGCGAGTGCAGGTTGATCTTCGCGTTCAGGCCCAGCCCGGTCTTCACCGCCTGCTCCACGCAGCGCCGGTTGATGACGGGCAGCATGCCGGGCATGGCCGCGTCGACCAGGCTGACATGGGTGTTGGGCGCGGCGCCGAACGCGGTCGAGGCGCCGGAGAACAGCTTGGACTCCGACAGCACCTGGGCGTGGACTTCCAGCCCCACGACGATCTCCCACTCCCCGGTCACGCCGGGCAGGGTGTAGCGGTGTTCGGTGTCGGCGCTCACAGGGGCGTTCATCGCATCCGGCTTTCTGTTCGATCCTACTGGCCTGACGGGGTCACGACGACCGTGCCCGTCCTGCGGCCCGATTCCACGCGGGCGTGGGCGGCTGCTGTATCCTCCAGCGCGAAGCTGGAATCAATCAGCGGGGTGAAGGACCCCGCCTCTATGGCGTGGGTGATGTCCGCGACCGCGTTGCGGCGCTGGTCGGCGGTCAGCTCGTACATGAAGATGGTCTGCAGGCGCACATTGCGGAACATCAGCGGGTAGAAATCCAGCGCCGGGCGCGGCTTCTTCTCCGAGCCGTAGCTGGCCAGCACGCCGTGCGGTTTCAGCACCTCCAGCGAGACCGGCAGGTTGCCGCCGAACTCCACCTCCACGATGTGGTCCACGCCCTTGTTTTTGGTGGCGCCGCGTATGGCCTCGATCACGTCCTGGCGGGTGTAATCGATGACATGGTCCGCGCCCGCCTCGATGGCCGCTTCGGCCTTTTCAGGGCTGGAGACGGTGGCGATCACGGCGCGCGCGCCCGCCCAGCGGGCGAGCTGGATCGCGCTGTGGCCCACCGCGCCCGCGCCGCCGGTGACCAGCACCGTCTTGTCCGCGACACCGCCGTTTCCGATCCCCACCGCGCAGAACAGCGCCCGGTGGGCGGTCATGGCCGGGATGCCCAGCGCCGCGCCGGCCGCGAAGCTGATCGCGTCGGGCAGATGATGGGCGAACTCGCCCGGCAGCACGCAGATCTCCGCCGCCGTGCCGCCCGCGCGCTTATAGGCCGCGCTGTGGACCCAGACCCGCTCGCCGACGCGGGCCTTGTCGACGCCTTCGCCGACCGCCTTGATCACGCCCGCGCCGTCGGAATGGGGGATCTGGCGGGGCAGGGTCATGGGGCCGCGATAGCCCCGCCGGGTTTTCACGTCGGAGGGATGCACGCCCGAGGCGTGGATGGCGACCGCCACCTCGCCCGGACCGGGCTCGGGCGCGGGCATGTCGCCCAGAACCAGCACCTCGTCGGCCGGCCCCTGGCTTTCGTACCAGACCGCTTTCACCGCTCGCCCCCATGCCGGTCGTCGCCCGGTCCCTGATCGGGATCAGTCTCGCCGTCCTTCGCGCCCGCGGCAAGCTGGTCCACGAACACCTTCAGCCGCCGCGCGAACAGAAGCGTCAGGATGCCGAACGCGCCGAACAGCAGCATGGCCGTGCCGATGGCGCGCAGGGCCGTGCCCTCGCCCAGCCGCCCGGCCAGCAGCCCCGCGCCCAGCACGGTGATCCCGCACAGGGGGATGAGGAGGACGGTGGGGTTCATGGCGCTACGCCCACCACCGCTCCGGCTTGGCGGTGAAGCCCGCCGCGTCCTCGATGGCCGCGCCCACGGTGAACATGGTCTCCTCGTCCAGCGCCTTTGTGATGATCTGCAGGCCCAGGGGCAGGCCGTTGGCGTCCAGCCCGGCGGGCACGGACATGGCGGGCACGCCCGCGATGTTGGCGGTCACCGTGAACACGTCGTTGAGATACATCTCGATGGGGCTGGCCTTGGCCTTCGATCCGATGCCGAAGGCGGCGGACGGGGTGGCCGGGGTCAGCAGGGCGTCGCATTTCTCGAACGCGGCGTTGAAATCCTCGAGGATTTTCCGACGCACTTTCAAGGCCTTGACGTAGTATGCGTCGTAATAGCCCGCGCTGAGCACATAGGTGCCGATCATGATGCGGCGCTGGACTTCCTTGCCGAAGCCGGCGGCGCGGGTCTTCTCGTAGGTGTCGATGAGGTCGTCGCCCTCGATCCGCTGGCCGTAGCGCATGCCGTCATAGCGGGCGAGGTTGGAGGAGGCTTCGGCCGGGGCGATGATGTAGTACGCGGGCAGGGCGTACTTGGTCATCGGCAGAGAGACCTCGACGATCTCCGCGCCCGCCGCCTTCAGCCACTCCGCGCCTTCGCCCCACAGCCGCTCGATGTCGGCGGGCATGCCCTCCAGCCGGTATTCCTTCGGGATGCCGATGCGCAGGCCCTTCACCGACCTGCCCACCGCGGCGGCGAAGTCGGGGACCGCGCCGGGATAGGAGGTGGAGTCCTTGGGGTCGTGCCCGCTCATCACCTGCGTCAGCAGGGCGGCGTCCTTGACCGTCTTGGCGATGGGGCCGGGATGGTCCAGCGAGGAGGCGAACGCCACCACGCCCCAGCGCGAGCATCGGCCATAGGTGGGTTTGACGCCCACAAGGCCCGTGAAGGCGGCCGGCTGGCGGATCGAGCCGCCCGTGTCGGTGCCCGTCGCGCCATAGCTGATCCCGGCGGCCAGCGCGGAGACCGACCCGCCCGAGGAGCCGCCCGGCACCAGCGCCTCGTCCGAGCCCGTCGCCTTCCACGGATTGATCACCGGACCGCTGGCCGCGGTCTCGTTGGACGAGCCCATGGCGAACTCGTCCATGGAGGTTTTGGCCACCATGGTCGCGCCCGCGTTCCACAGATTCTGCGTGACGGTGGATTCGTAAGGCGGGCGGAAGCCCTTGAGGATGTTCGAGCTGGCCGTGGTCTCCACGCCCTTGACCGCGAACAGGTCCTTAATCGCCAGCGGCGCGCCTTCCAGCAGCCCGGCCTCGCCCTTCGCGCGGCGCGCGTCCGAGGCGTCCGCGGTCGCCAGCGCGTGCTCGCGGTCGATGACGGAGAAACAGTTCAGCGCGCCCTGGGCCGCCTCGGCGGCGTCCAGATGGGCCTCCATCGCCTCACGGGCGGAGAAGTCCTTCTTCGCCAGCCCGTCGAGCGCCTCGTGCAGGGTGAGAGTGGTGAAATCGGTCACAGGGCTCACTCCACGGACTTGGGCACGACGAAGAAGCCCTCTTCGGATTTCGGCGCGTTTTTCAGCACGTCCTCGACGATGCCGCCGTCGGTCACGGCGTCCTCGCGCAGGGGCAGGGGGGTCTGGACGGCGGTGTTCAGCGGCTCGACGCCCTGAACGTCCACCTCGCCGAGCATTTCTACCCAGTCGAGAATGCCGTTCAGCTCCTCGGTGAGCTGCGCGATGCGGTCGGACGGCTCGGCGATGCGCGCCAGCCGCGCGATGCGCCGGACGTCGTCTTGGCTGACGGACATGAGAACCCCGCGTTGTCGTCGTGAATGCGAAGCCGCCTGAGTATCAACGGGGCTGCTGCGGCGCAAGAAGGACGGGCGGGGAGGGGTGACGCGAGGTGGTCCGAACCGAAGCCCCGCTACTCCTCCATCCCCGGCCTGCCCCTCAGCTTCTTCACCGTGCCGCGCTTCTCCTTGGCCGCCTTGTTGCGGCGGACCGAGGCGAGGGAGGGGCGGGTTTTCCTGCGCGGCTTGGGCTTTTCCGCCGCGCGGACCAGCAGGGCGATCAGGCGTTCGCGGGCGTCGGCGCGGTTGCGTTCCTGGCTGCGGTGGTTGTCCGCGGTGATGACGATCTCGCCGTCCTTGGTCATCCGGCTGCCCGCGATCCGGCGCAGGCGGGCTTTGAGATCATCGGGCAGGGCAGGCGAGGCGAGGGCGGCAAAGCGGAGCTGGACCGCGCTGGCGGTCTTGTTCACGTGCTGGCCGCCCGGCCCCGAGGCGCGGATGAACCGCTCCTCGATCTCGGATTCGTCGATGACTATGGAGCCGGTGACGCGCATGGGGCATTGCTTGGCGCGCCGAAGACATACGGTCAAGCCGGGATCAGGCGGGGCGGTAGCGGCAGCCCCGCCCGCCGTGAGGACTGCCGTCGACATAAAGCTCGCTGCCGACCCGGCGGAGGATGAGGACGACATCACCGGAGTCGGGATCGATCACCTCCACCGCCTGCTCGTTGCGATCACGGAACCGCGCGGGGGATTCACGTCCTCCGGCCTCGATGGAATTGCGCGAGATAGTCAGAAGCGGGGCGCACCCCGGGGCGTTGTTGACGCTGACCCACATCCCGGTCGGCACGTCTGCCCCGCCGCATCCTGAAAGCGCGAGCACGGACAGACAGGCCAAAGCCGAACACAGTTGTCTCGTCATTGTCCCAGCCCCTGCTTTCCCGTGCCGCATAAGTTCAGTATGGTTAACGGGTCAAATGCAGGTCAAACAATTTTGTTGAGTATAAATACTTATACTCGCCTGGCCGGATCTCAATCCAGAAGCCGCGCCGCCGCCGTCCGCCAGGCCTGCGGGTAGAGCCTGTGCTCGGCCTCCAGCACGCGATCGGCCAGCGTTTCGGGCGTGTCGCCCTTCAGCACCGGCACCTCGGCCTGGGCGATCACCGGGCCGTCATCGAGCTCGGCGGTGACGTAGTGGACCGAGCAGCCATGGACCGTGTCGCCCGCCGCCAGCGCCCGGGCATGGGTGTCCACGCCCTTGTATTTCGGCAGCAGGGAGGGGTGGATGTTGAGCATTCGTCCCTCCCACCGGGCCACGAAGCCGGGGGTGAGGATGCGCATGAAGCCCGCCAGGCACACCAGCTCGATCCCCGCCTCGGTCAGGGCGTCGTGAAGGGCGGCGTCGAACACCTCGCGGCCCTCGTAATCCTTGTGGTCGATGGTCGCGGTGGCGATGCCCGCCTTCGCGGCCCGCTCCAGCCCGCCCGCGCCGGGGCGGTTGGAGATCACAAGCGCGATCTCTGCGGGGAAGGCGGGGTCGGCGGCGGCCGCATCGATCAGGGCCTGCAGGTTCGAGCCCCGGCCCGAGATCAGCACGCCGGTGCGGACTTTCCGGCCCCCGCTCATTTTTCGGTCAGGCGGCCGATGACCCAGGCCTCTTCACCCGCCGCGCGGAGCGATTTGACCACGCCCTCGGCGTTCTCGGCGGCGACCGCGGCGATCATGCCGATGCCGCAGTTGAAGGTGCGGCGCATCTCCGCCTCCTCGATCCCGCCCGCCTCGGCCAGCCACTCGAACACCGCCGGGCGCGGGAAGGCGTCGTAATCGACCTCGAAGCCCAGGCTGTCAGGCAGCATGCGCGGGGTGTTTTCGGTGATCCCGCCGCCGGTGATGTGAGCCAGGCCCTTGATCCGCCCGTCGCGGATCAGCGGCAGCAGGGACTTCACGTAGATGCGGGTCGGCGCCAGCAGGGCCTGGGCGGCGGTCTTGCCGTCCGCGAAGGGGGCGGGGGCGTCGAACGCGATCCCGGCGCGGTCCAGCACCCGGCGGATCAGCGAATAGCCGTTCGAATGGGGGCCGGAGCTGGCCAGCCCGATCAGGGCGTCGCCGGGCTTCATGGTGCGGGCGCGGGGCAGGAGGTGGCCGCGCTCGGCGGCGCCGACCACGAAGCCGGCCAGATCGAAGTCCTCGCCCTCGTACATGCCCGGCATCTCGGCGGTCTCGCCCCCGATCAGCGCGCAGCCCGACTGGCGGCAGCCCTCGGCGATGCCCGAGACGATTTCCGCGCCGCGGGCGGGGTCCAGCTTTCCGGTGGCGTAGTAGTCGAGGAAGAAGAGCGGCTCGGCGCCCTGGGCCAGCACGTCGTTCACGCACATGGCCACCAGATCGACGCCCACCGTGTCCAGGATGCCCGTGGCGATGGCGAGGCGGAGCTTGGTGCCCACCCCGTCGGTGCCCGAGATCAGGATGGGATCCTTGAAGCCCGCGGCCTGCAGGTCGAACGCGCCGCCGAACCCGCCCAGATCGGCGCTGGCGCCGGGGCGGCGGGTGGATTTGGCCATCGGCTTGATGGCGTCCACCAGCGCGTCGCCCGCGTCGATGTCCACCCCGGCCTGGGCGTAGGTGAGACCTTCGGATTTCGGGGCGTTCGGATCGGCCACGGCGGCACTCCTGAAGCGGCATGAGGGTTCGGGGCAAACAACTTCAATCTTGAATGTCACGCAAGCCGTGAATCTTCGCGGGCGTCCAGCGGCTTGCGGGTCTTACGCCCCGGCGCGGGCCGGTATAGGGTCGGCTCGAGAGAGTCACCGAACCGCCGGAGCCCTTCCCCATGCGCCTCGTTCTTCGCCCGCTGGCCGCTTTCGCCGCCGCCATCGTCCTCGCGGGCGCCGCGCTGGCCGACCCTTACGTGGTCTCCAACGTGCCGGTGGACGAGCGCGCGGACACCACCACCCAGGCCCAGCAGGCCGCCTTCGCCGCGGGCCAGGTGCGCGCCGCGCGGATGCTGGTCGAGCGCATGACGCTGGAGGAGGACCGGGCGGAATACGGCGTCAGCTCGGTCAGCGCCGCGGACGCGCAGGCCATGATCGCGGGGCTGTCGGTGGCCGACGAGCAGCGCTCGTCCCAGCGTTACATCGCCAACCTGACCGTGGAGTTCGACCGCGGCGCCGCGCGCGACTGGTTCCGCCGCTCGGGCATCCCCTTCACCGAGGCCCAGGCGCGCCCCGTTCTGGTCGTGCCGGTCCATCAGGACGGGCCTGACGGCAACGAGATCTGGGACACCGAGTGGCTGGACGCCTGGACCTACAAGGGCTTCGAGGACTGGCTGACGCCGTTCGTGACGGTCGACGAGCAGGCCGAGGCCATGATCACGGCCAGTCAGGCGCTGGGGCTGGACGACCGCGCCATCCGTGAGGTGGCCCAGGCTCACGGCGCGCAGGAGGTGGCGATCATCGCCGCGCGCCAGCGCGACGGACGGCTGACCTCGACGGGCATCATTCTGGACGTGTCGGAGGGGCGGACGCGCCGCACCGACCTGCCCAGCCAGTCCGCCGACGACTGGGAGACGCTGGCGCTGCGCGTCATGCAGGCCCGGCAGGACGAGTGGAAGCGCGAGACCATCGTGCGCGGCGGGCAGGCGGGCTCGATGCGCCTGACCTTCCTGTTCGGCGGCCTGCCTGAATGGCGCGATCTGCAGCGCTCGGTGACCGGCGCCTCGCTGGTCCAGAACGCGCGGCTGGACGCGGTCTCGCGCACTGGCGCGGTGATGACCGTGAGCTATCGCGGCGAGACCGAACAGCTCGCCCGGGAGCTGGGACAGCGCGGCGCGCGGCTGGAACAGGACGACGAGCTGGGCTGGACCGTCCGCCGCCGCTGAGAGCCAAGGCCATGAGCGCGATCACCCGCACCGCCCAGCTCGCCCTCGACCTCTCTCTGGGGCCGGACTACCGCGCGGAGAGCTTCGCGGTCAGCGAGGCGAACGCGTCCGCGCTGGCGCTGGTCAACCGCTGGCCGCGCTGGCGGCAGGGCCACCTGCTGCTGATCGGCCCGGCGGCGTCGGGCAAGACCCATCTGGCCGAGATGTGGCGCGCGCGGACCAGCGCCAGCCGGATCGACCGCGGGGCGGTGGGCGAGGCGCTGGGCGGGATCGGGCGCGGCGCGTCGGTGGTGATCGAGGACGCCGACCGGGGCGCGGATCAGGAGGGCCTGTTCCACCTGCTCAACCGCGCGGCGGGCGATTCGGGCGTGACCGTGCTGATCACCGCGCGGCGGCCCGTGGCCGAGTGGGGGCTGACCCTGCCCGATCTGGTCTCGCGGCTGAACGCGGCCGAAGCGGCGGGGCTGAAAGAGCCCGATGACGCGCTGCTGCGCCAAGTGCTCGAAAAGCTGTTCCGCGACAGGCGCACGCCGCTCTCCGCCGGGGTGGTGGAATACATCCTGACACGGATGGAGCGCTCGGTGGATTTCGCCCGGCGTCTGGTCGCCGTGCTCGACAACGAGGCGCTGGCCAAGAAGGGTCCGGTCACGCGCGGCCTTGCGCGGGACGCGCTGGCCGTCCTATCCAGCGATGACGCCGAGGGCTGATCGGCGCCGTCCTTCAGGAGCGGTCATGAGCGATCCCGCCACTGCCAGCCGCAAGGCCAGCGAACCCGGCCCCGCCCCCGCCGACGAGGGACTGGCCGCGCTGCTGGCCGCCGACGATCCGCTGACCAGCCCGGCCCGGTTCATAAACCGCGAGCTGTCCTGGCTGGAGTTCAACGTCCGGGTCCTGGAGGAGGCGGAGAACGCCCGCCATCCGATCCTGGAACGCCTGCGCTTCCTGTCGATTTCGGCGAGCAATCTGGACGAGTTCTACATGGTCCGCGTGGCGGGCCTGCGCGCGCAGGTGCGCAACGGGCTCGACCGGCCCGGACAGGACGGCCTGTCGCCGGGCCAGCAGCTCGAGCGGATCAACGCCGCCGCGCTGGTCCTGATGGACCGCCAGCAGGACATCTGGCGCGACATCCTCGCGGAGATGGACTCCGAAGGGGTGCAACTGATCAAGCCGGACGGGCTGAGCCGGGAAGAGCGGACCTGGCTGCGCGACGACTTCCTCGCCCACACCCTGCCGGTGATCACCCCGCTGGCCATCGATCCGGCCCATCCCTTCCCCTTCATCCCCAATCTGGGCTTCGCGCTGGCGCTGAAGCTCAAACGGGCGCGGGACGGCCGGGTGATGAACGCGCTGCTGCCGCTGCCTGCGGGGGTCAAGCGCTTCATCGAGATACCCGCCTCGCGGAAGGACGCGCAGGGCCGTCCGGTCAAGCGCTTCATCGCGCTCGAGGACATCCTCATCCTGTTCGTGGACGCGCTGTTCCCCGGATACGAGCTGCTGGCGAAGGGCGCGTTCCGCATCATCCGGGACTCCGACATCGAGATCGAGGAGGAGGCCGAGGATCTGGTGCGCGAGTTCGAGCAGCTGCTCAAACAGCGCCGCCGGGGCGTGCTGGTCCGGCTCGCCATCGAGGCGTCCATGCCCGAGGAGCTGCGGCGGCTGATCGTCCAGCACCTGCACGCCGAGAGCATGGATCTGGTCCATGTGGACGGGATACTGGGCATGACCCAGCTCTCCCAGCTGATCCCCGAGGACCGGCCCGAGCTGAAGTTCGAGCCCTACGAGCCGCGCTTCCCCGAGCGGATCAAGGACCACGGGGGCGACTGCTTCGCCGCGATCCGGGCCAAGGACCTGATCGTCCACCACCCGTATGAGAGCTTCGACGTGGTGGTGCAGTTCCTGCGTCAGGCGGCCAACGATCCCGACGTCATCGCGATCAAGCAGACGCTTTACCGCACCTCCAAGAACTCGCCGATCATCGCCGCGCTGATCGAGGCGGCGGAGCAGGGTAAGAACGTCACCGCGCTGGTGGAGCTCAAGGCCCGCTTCGACGAGGAGGCGAACCTGAAATGGGCGCGCGATCTGGAGCGCGCCGGCGTGCAGGTCGTCTATGGCTTTATCGAATACAAGACCCACGCGAAGATATCGCTAGTGGTCCGGCGCGAGGGCTCGACCCTGCGCACCTACGCCCATTTCGGGACCGGCAACTACCACCCCATCACCGCGCGCATCTACACCGACCTGTCGCTGTTCACCGCCGATCCCGCCTATGGCCGGGACGCGGGCCGGGTGTTCAACTACGTGACCGGCTACGCCCGCCCCACCGAGCTGGAGAAGCTCTCGCTCAGCCCCATCGGGATGAAGGAGCTGCTGCTGGCCAAGATCGCGCGGGAGGCAGACAACGCCCGGGCGGGCAAGCCCGCGGGCGTGTGGGCGAAGATGAACTCGCTGGTCCATCCCGACATCATCGACGCGCTGTACCGCGCCAGCCAGGCCGGGGTGCGGATCGAGCTGATCATGCGCGGCATCTGCGCGCTGCGCCCCGGCGTGCCGGGCCTGTCTGAGACCATCCGGGTCAAGTCCATCGTGGGCCGCTTCCTGGAGCATTCGCGCATCTGCTGCTTCGCCAACGGCGCGCCCATGCCGTCCACCGCGGCGGAGGTCTACATCTCCTCGGCGGACTGGATGCAGCGCAATCTCGACCGGCGGATCGAGACCCTGTGCCCGGTCGAGAACCCCACCGTCCACCGGCAGGTGCTCGACCAGATCATGGTGGCCAACCTCAATGACGAGACCCAGAGCTGGTACATGAACCCGGACGGGACCTATCGCCGGGTGGACGTCAGCGGCATCGAAAGCCCGTTCAGCGCCCACGACTACTTCATGACCAACCCGTCCCTGTCGGGCCGGGGCGAGGCGCTCAAGCACGATCAGCCGCCCGCCTTCCCCCATGTGGGGGCGAGGCGTTGAGCGCGGGGCGCGAGATCGCCGTCATCGACGTGGGTTCGAACTCCGTGCGTCTGGTCCTGTTCCGGGTCGAGGGGCGCGCCCTGTGGCCGGTGTTCAACGAGAAGGCCACCGCCGGGCTGGGCCGGGGCGCGGGCGAGACCGGCAGGCTCAACCCCGACGGGGTGGAGATCGCCCTGCGCGCCCTGCGCCGCTTCGCCGCCCTTCTGGACGCCAAGGGCGTGACCGAGCGGCTGGCCGTGGCGACCGCGGCGGTCAGGGAATGCGAGGACGGGCCGGATTTCGCCGAGCGCGTGAAGACCGAGACCGGCTTCGAGGTGCGCGTGATCTCCGGCGAGGAGGAAGGGCGGCTGTCGGCTGTCGGCGTGCTGTCGGGCATGGGCGAGGGCGACGGGGTGGCCGGAGACCTGGGCGGGTCGAGCCTGGAGCTGACCCCCGTCTCGGGGCGCAAGGCGGGCATGGCCGTCACCCTCAAGCTGGGCCCGCTGGCGGTGCTCAACGGCGGATCGGACAGCCCGCGCGACACCATCGACGCGGCGCTGGAAGACGCCGCCTCGGTGTTCGACGGCTCGGGACCGGACTTCTACGCGGTGGGCGGCGCCTGGCGCGCCTTCGCCCAGCTGGGCATGGCCCTGCGCGACTATCCGCTGCATCTGGTCCATGAGTTCGCCATGACGCCGGGGGACATCTCTCGCACCGCCGATTTCGCCGCCACCCAGTCGGAATGCTCGCTCGCCTCCCTGCCGGGGGTGTCGTCCAAGCGCGCCGCGACGCTGCCCTATGCGGCGATGCTGCTCAAACGGATCGTCAAGACGGGCAAGTTCAAGCGCGTGGTCTTCTCCTCGCACGGCCTGCGGGAGGGCGTGGCCTTCGAAACCGCCATCAAGGTGATCGAGCCCGGCGACCCGCTGCTGGCCGGCGCGGAGGCGCTGGCGTCCGGGGCGGTCCCCGAGCCGGGCTTCGGACCGGATCTGGCCGCCTGGATCGAGCCCGTCTTCACCGCCGAGGCGCCGCTGTTCGCGGACCGCCGCGACCCGCTTCTGCGCGCCGCGGCCTGCCGTCTGGCGGACATGGGCGCGCGCATGCATCCCGACCACCGCGCCGAGCTGGCGATGGAGCAGACGCTCTACGCCCCGTTCGGCGGGTTGTCCCATGCCGAGCGGGCCTATCTGGCGCTGGCGATTCATCATCGCTACGCGGGCAAGGCCCAGCGCCCCGACGACTGCCCCGCCCGGCGGCTGATCGACGATGGCGGGGAAGAGGCCGCCCTGCGGCTGGGGCTCGCCCTGCGGCTGGGCGCGGCCCTGTCGGGCCGGGCGCCGGGCCTTCTGAAGGCCTTCGCGCTGGAGCGCACGAAAGACGAGCTGGTCCTGCGGGTGGAGCCGGGCCGCGAGGAGATGGTCGTGGACCGCGCCCTGTCGCGCTTCGAGACGCTGGCGGGCGTGCTGGGCCTGACCGCCCGGGTGATCTGAGCGCCCGCGAGAATCCGCTTCCCGAGGGCGGAATCCGGATGTACCATCCATGATTGCAACCGCCCCGGCGCGCGTCAGGGATGCCGCGGCGCTTGGGGGACGGGGATTCAATGAAGTTCAGCAAGGCGTTGCTGCTGGCGGCCGTCGCCAGCGCCGTGGTCGTGCCTGCCTGCAGCAGCGGCGGGGGAGGTGGCAGTCCGGGAGGCGGCCTCGTCGTGGCGCCGCCGCCCGCGCCCCCACCCGCGCCCCCACCCGCGCCGCCGCCTCCGCCGCCACCTCCGCCCCCGCCTCCTCCATCGCCTCCGCCCGTCAACTGGTACGACTGGGCGACCGAGGAGTATATGAGGTCGTGGGGGCTGAATTATGTGGACGCATTATCAGCCTACCATTTTTCGAAGGTGACGGGCCGTGACATGATTGCCGCGGTGATCGACACAGGGATCGACATGTCTCACCCTGAATTCAAGGGAAGAGTCTCTGCTTCGAGCGTTGACGTGACAGGGGCGGGGCGGGGCCCCGGAGATGTCGATGGCCACGGGACAGCCGTCGCCGGGATATTAGCCGCGGCACGCGACGACATCGGCATTCATGGCGTGGCCTTCGACAGCACCGTGCTCGCCATTCGCGTAGACATGCCGGGAAGCTGCGAAGCCGACGGAGGGAGCGCCTGCACCTTCACTGACAGCCATCTCGCGGCAGGGATCGACCATGCCAGGCAAAGCGGCGCCCGCGTCATCAATCTCTCCCTTGGTGGAGACCGGAGCCCGAATGATGGGCTTTCAGAGACATTCGCCGCCCTCAGACGAGCGACACAGGCGGGACTTCTTATCGTGATCGCAGCCGGGAACGCAGAGGAGGGACGGCCAGCTGGCGCCTCATCGGGTTTCCCAGGGAATTTCGTTCTCGATCCCGGTTCCCTTGGCCGAGTTGTCGTGGTGGGCTCGATAAGCGACGATCACGAATTGTCTGATTTCTCTAATCGAGCCGGAGACCTCAAGGATTTCTATCTGCTCGCCCCCGGAGGAAATATCCCCACGACATATGTGGACGGAGGGTATGTGCGGGTCTGGGGGACGTCGTTCGCGGCCCCCTTCGTATCGGGCGCACTGCTTTTGATGCTGCAGGCGTTTCCTCATCTGGCCCCTGAGGACGCACTTGAAATACTTCTGGTGACGGCTCTGAACTACGGGCCTTGGAGCGACGCGGAGATCTACGGACGCGGCGCCATCGCGATGAACGCCGCCTTCCAGCCCGTCGGCGCCAGTTCGGTGGCAATGGGCGGGGCGACGGGCCAGTCCGTCTCCGTGGGCGCGCTGGCGATTCCTCCCTCTGGGGCGTCTGGCGACTGGCTGTGGGAGAGCGGGTTCATCGACGGGGCGGTGCTGCGCGACGGGTATGACCGGGCCTTCCGCTTCGATCCCGCGCCCTCGGACGTGCGCGGCGATGGCGGGCTGGGCGCGCTTGAGACCGCCGCGCGGGCGGGGCTGGCGCGCCAGTCGGCGACCCATGCGGGGCCGGCCAGCGTGCACATGCGCGTCACGCCCGAGCGGACCCGCGCGCTGAGAAACATGCCCGAGGAGGTCTATCAGGACCGGCCCGACGTCTCCTTCCGCTTCACCCACGGGGCGGCCACCATCGAGGCGGGCCGCGGCTTCGCCGCGCCCGGTCCCCTGCCCGGCGCGGGCGTGGCGGTGCTGTCTGAAACCCGCTTTTCCGGGGCGGTGGCCAATCTGACCGGATCGCGCGACTGGGCGACGGTCAGGTACCGGTTCGGGGACGCGGCGGTCAGCTTCCGGACCGCCGAGAGCGATCTGGGCGGGGTGTCCGCGGCGGCGGCGAGCTGGGATTTCGGCCGCCATCAGATCGCGCTGGAGGTCGGCGAAGGCCGGGAGGACTTCGCGGCGCTGGGCGGCCGGATCGCGGGCCGGTTCGGAATGGACGATCAGAGCCGGAACAGCTTCGCCGCGGCGCTGTGGTCGGGCGAGCTGGGTCTGGGCTGGCGGGGCGCGGCGCGCTTCGAGCAGGCCCGGGCCGACATCGCCCTGCCCGCCTGGATGGGGGTGGAGGACCAGGTCGCGGCCACCGCCTGGAGCG
>VJOU01000074.1 GCA_007050995.1 Glycocaulis profundi
CCGCTCTCAACCATCACTTTTCTCTACTCTCCTGCCGGTGAAAATGGCACAATGTTTGGCTCCTTCAGTACAATGGCAGATGAGGTTAACAAAAAATGGTATGGAAACAAGCTCCATGTCATCCAAAATGTGGAASTCTTTGTCCTTGAAGCAAAGCAAGAAAGGAGCACTTAAGTCCGCGACGAAATTCAGCATATGTGCTTCAGCAAATGGAACCATTAACAGGATGGAAGACCTACTAAACTTGGACGTCACTCCTTACACCAATAAGATCATTGCTGAATACATTTGGATTGGAGGTTCTGGGACAGATGTGCGCAGCAAATCAAGGACACTCTCAAAACCAGTTAAGCATCCTTCTGAGCTTCCAAAATGGAACTATGACGGATCAAGTACTGGACAAGCTCCAGGAGAAGATAGTGAAGTTATCTTATACCCCCAGGCGATCTTTAAGGATCCTTTCCGTGGTGGCAACAACATCTTGGTGATCTGTGACGCATACACTCCGCAAGGCGAGCCTATCCCTACTAACAAACGCGCTAAGGCTGCTGAGATTTTCAGTAATCCTAAAGTTGTATCGCAAGTGCCCTGGTYTGGAATTGAGCAAGAGTACACTKTGCTTCAGACAGATGTGAAGTGGCCTTTGGGTKGGCCTGTTGGAGGCTACCCTGGTCCTCAGGGTCCATACTACTGTGGTGCTGGAGCTGATAAGTCGTTTGGAAGAGACATATCGGATGCACATTACAAGGCATGCTTGTATGCCGGAATTAACATCAGTGGGACCAATGGAGAAGTTATGCCCGGACAGTGGGAATTTCAAGTCGGTCCTAGTGTGGGAATCGAAGCTGGAGACCATATTTGGTGTGCTAGATACCTCCTTGAGAGAATTACTGAGCAAGCTGGTGTTGTGCTGACAMTTGACCCTAAGCCTATTGAAGGAGACTGGAATGGAGCAGGATGCCACAMTAACTACAGTACATTAGCCATGAGAGAAGAAGGTGGGTTTGAAGTAATTAAAAAGGCGATTCTGAACTTGTCACTTCGCCACACTGAGCACATCAGTGCTTATGGAGAAGGCAATGAGAGAAGATTGACAGGGAAACACGAAACTGCCAACATTAACCAGTTTTCATGGGGTGTAGCTAATCGTGGTTGCTCAATCCGTGTGGGGCGTGACAMTGAGAGGGAAGGCAAAGGTTATTTGGAAGWCAGACGCCCAGCATCAAACATGGACCCATACACCGTGACCRGATTACTTGCCRAAACAACCATCCTTWGGRAKCCTATGKCATTGAATGTGTAAGATTCCCCCACAARRCGATATACAACGAAGAAAKCATCAACATGCATATTCATCCATGTTCTTCGAAAACTCGGTTTCCTGTTTCTAGTTGATTTCTTGAAGATGTTGTAAATAAAGGTCATC
>VJOU01000075.1 GCA_007050995.1 Glycocaulis profundi
GAAACTACAAGATATACAAGATATGAGAATCCATGATTCCATCTCAATATCATCAATAGCATGAAAAACTTATAGAGTTGCTAGAAGTAGATGCTATGAACAAAAGTAGTAGTCTCCATGGGCTAAACACATCAACACAAATTCATAATTTATTCTTAAACTTAGTAGACATATCCCTTAACGAACATTCCCTTTTTAGCCTCCTCGGAYTCRCCCTCACCAGTRTATTTCCCGAGCTGRGCAAGAGARTTGGCACTAGCCCKGAGGAGCARMGCATCCTGAGCWGCCTTCACGTTCTCRGGTCTTCCTCCCCATGTCTTYAGRCAAGTGTTYTGAAGKGCACGTGCATATGAGAASGACACGTGCCATGGGTTYGGGSTTTGGTTCATTGCRTTCAAGTTGAGTGTAGCYTCYACCTCAGATTGCCCWCCRGAYAAAAACATGATTCCRGGAACTGCWGGTGGGATTCTTYKMTGGAGRAGCTTRAGAGTGTAATCAGGAACCTGTTGAGGTGTGGCCCGTTCTTTACRGTCGGCACCAGGTGTAACCATGCTTGGCTTTAGAAGAATGCCTTCAAACATAACATTGTTTTCAGCTAGGTAAAAGAACACCTCAGCCCAYACCTTTTGYGCAACCTCGAAGGTCCTGTCAATTCCGTGCTCCCCGTCAAGCAAAATCTCCGGTTCAACAATTGGGACCAGACCATTGTCCTGAGAAATAGCAGCGTAACGAGCCAAACCCCAAGCTGCTTCCTTAACTGCAAGTGCTGTAGGACCATTGGGAATGCTCACAACAGTACGCCATTTGGCGAAACGAGCACCCTGTTGGTAGTAAGCAGCGGAACGAGAAGCAAGTCCATCAAGACCTTGGCACCATGACTCATCATTTGAACCAGCCAATGGGACTAGACCCTTGTCGACCTTAATACCAGGGACGATTCCCTGTTCAACAAGGATATCGACAATCTTCTTGCCATCAACGGTTGATTGATACAAGGTTTCTTCAAAGAGGATAGCACCAGAGATGTAGTTGCCAAGACCGGGAGGGGTGACAAGCAGGGTCCGGTAAGCCTGGCGGTTGGCCTCAGTGTTCTCAAGACCAATAGAAGCTAACCGCTTTCCACATGTAGCATTTGACTCATCCATGGCTAAGATTCCACGGCCAGGAGATGCTATGGTTTTCGCGGTTTTGACAAGCTCGTCTGCATAGCTAGCACGGACAGTGAGTGCAGACGGTGCAGCCGAGTTAAACCGGACCGCAGAGACGGGTGCTTGGCGAAGGGTCTGACCCTTAGCCCATTCAGACTTATCAAGAATGGTTGCTGGAGATGACTTGAAAAGAGATGCTGAAGCCATGGTTAGTATACAAATGGCTCAACTTCTATCCTTTT
>VJOU01000076.1 GCA_007050995.1 Glycocaulis profundi
CCATACTATATCTTCCATTTCTCTAATCTCATTTCAATCTTCATTTTTATTTATTATTCAATATGGCTGCTTCAGTTAGTGCCATTGTCTCCCTTCCATCTTCAAAATCATCTGCTGCTATTTCATCTTCAAGATCATCACTCATTTCTCAAGAAAGAGTCTCTTTCACTAAGGTGCCATATTACAAAAATGTGTCAACAAGTGTKAAATCTTTATCAATTAGAGCCCAARTCACAACAGATGCTGAGGCTCCTCCAGCTGCTAAAGTAGAGAAAGTTTCAAAGAAACAAGAAGAGGGTGTGATTATAAACACATATAGGCCAAAGGAACCATATGTCGGTCGGTGCCTTCTCAACACCAAGATCACCGGTGATGATGCCCCTGGTGAAACTTGGCACATGGTCTTCACCACAGWGGGTAAGATCCAATACAGAGAAGGACAATCYGTTGGTGTAATCCCASACGGAATTGAKCCCAAKAACGGAAAGCCACACAAACTGAGATTGTATTCCMTTGCTAGCAGYGCTCTTGGTGATTTTGGMGMCTCCAAAACTGTTTCTCTATGTGTCAAAAGGCTTGTCTACACGAATGACCAAGGCGARGAAGTTAAAGGAGTTTGCTCRAACTTCTTATGTGACTTGAAGCCTGGAGCCGAGGTGCAAATGACCGGTCCAGTYGGAAAAGAAATGCTTATGCCAAAGGATCCTAATGCAACTGTTATCATGCTTGCAACTGGAACCGGTATTGCTCCTTTCCGCTCATTTATGTGGAAAATGTTCTTTGAGAAGCATGAAGACTATCAGTTTAATGGTTTGGCRTGGCTCTTTTTGGGAGTTCCTACAAGTAGCTCCTTGTTATATAAAGAGGAATTTGAGAAAATGAAGGAGATGAAACCAGATAACCTACGCGTTGACTTTGCTGTGAGTAGAGAGCAAACTAATGAGAAGGGGGAAAAGATGTACATTCAAACCAGAATGGCCCAATACGACAGAGAGCTATGGGAGTTACTCAAGAAAGACAACACCTTTGTATATATGTGTGGGCTTAAGGGCATGGAGAAGGGAATTGATGACATTATGAGTACATTGGCTGCCGAAGAAGGTATCGACTGGGTAACATACAAGAAGCAATTGAAGAAAGAAGGGCAATGGAATGTGGAGGTTTACTAAGTGGATTTGTRTCTTCTTGTACAAATGCAGCCCTCTCTTTGTAGATAGCTCTGGATGATTGTTTCGAGTGCATATTCAAAAGGATACGTACAGAATCGATAACGCCACTGTGTGAGAGGGCTTCAGCAACAAATGAATGTAATAATGGC
>VJOU01000077.1 GCA_007050995.1 Glycocaulis profundi
GCTGACTTCCCTTACCTACATTATTCTATCGACTAGAGGCTGTTCACCTTGGAGACCTAATGCGGATATCGGTACGATTGAGTGCAAATTAATAGCCTCCCTTGGTGTTTTAAGGGCCGTTCAAAGAGCACGAGACACCACAGAAACCGCGGTGCTTTTCGGAAACAACGTCCCCATCTCTGGCTGAACCAATTCCAGGGAGTCCGTTCCTTAACTAGAGAAGAAAACTCTAGCTCGGTCTTTGAGCGACTAACCAAGTTCGAATGCGTTACCGCGCTTGTGCTCCGAAGAACACAATCTTTGCATCTCAGTTAGGGAATATTAACCCTATTCCCTTTCGACAAGCGGGGACTAAAAGCAAGCTTTTCGCCACCGATGATACAAGGCGTTCGCCAGTACCTTAGGATCGACTGACCCACATCCAACTACTGTTCACGTGGAACCCTTCTCCACTTCAGTCTTCAAGGATCGAACTTGAATATTTGCTACTACCATTACGATCTGCACTGACGGAAGCTCCAGCCGAGCCTACGCTCATAGCCTTCAACGCAACCGCCACGACCTTCCTACTCGTTACGACCTGGCGCTAGACAACGCACATGTCGCAACGGCGGAGTATAGGTCTCTCGCTTAAGCGCCATCCATTTTCAGGGCTRGTYRATTCGGCAGGTGAGTTGTTACACACTCCTTAGCGGATACCGACTTCCATGGCCACCGTCCTGCTGTCWATATYAACCAACACCTTTTRTGGKRTCTCATGAGCGAGAAGTTAGGCACCTTAACTCCACGTTTGGTTCATCCCACAGCGCCAGTTCTGCTTAMCAAAAATGGCCCACTTGGACCTCGCATTCACGTTGACAGTTCACTAAAGAAACTGMAACTTCATATCCATTGAAAGTTTGAGAATAGGTTGAGGACATTACGTCCCCAAGGCCTCTAATCATTAGCTTTACCGAATATAACTGCCTGAGATCCAGCTATCCTGAGGGAAACTTCGGAAGGAACCAGCTACTAGATGGTTCGATTAGTCTTTCGCCCCTATACCCAAGTCTATCGATCGATTTGCACGTCAGAACCGATACGGACTTCCACCAGAGTTTCCTCTGGCTTCATCCTGCTCAGGCATAGTTCACCATCTTTCGGGTCGTTTGCCAACTGCTCAACCTCTGCACAGTCACAAGTGACACGCACAGGGCCGTGGTGMGCTGCACTCCGAAGAACACAGATCCCACRTCGGCCAATTCGAGACTGACCTTTACTTTCATTTCGCCGCA
>VJOU01000078.1 GCA_007050995.1 Glycocaulis profundi
TGAGCTGCTCCCCAGAATTCGGACGCTGACGTAAGCTACAATTTGGGTTCTGCTGATCTTCGACGACGAGGAGATCGCAGATGTCGAAACGCAAGCAGCATTCGCCGGAGTTCAAGGCCAAGGTGGCGCTTGAAGCGTTGAAGGGCGAACAGACCGCGGCCGAGCTGGCGAGCCGGTTCGGGGTCCACCCCACGATGATCCACCAGTGGAAGCGCGCTCTTCTGGAGGGCGCTTCGGGCGTGTTCGAGCGGGGATCGCGGCGCAAGCCGGAGGTGGACGAGGCCCAGCTCCAGGCGCTGCACGCCAAGATCGGCGAGCTGGCGGTCGCCAACGATTTTTTGTCCAGAAAGCTCAAGCCCTGGGGCGGGACGTGAGGCGCGCGATGATCGAGCCTGATCATCCGGCGCTGTCGATCGGTCGCCAGTGCGGCCTGCTGTCGATCGCGCGGTCCTCGTTCTATTACACGCCCRAGGGCGAGAGCGATGCGAACCTGGCGCTGATGCGTCGGATCGACGAGCAGTTCCTGGAGACGCCGTTCTATGGCGTGCGCCAGATGTGCTGGCATCTGCGCAATGAGGGGCATGGCGTGAACGTCAAGCGCGTGCGCCGGCTGATGCGGCTCATGGGCCTGATGCCGATCTACCAGAAGCCGGACACCAGCAAGCCGGCCAAGGGGCACAAGACGTATCCGTATCTCCTGCGCGGCCTGCGCGTGGATCGGCCCGACCAGGTCTGGTGCGCGGACATCACCTATCTGCCGATGCGGCGCGGCTTCCTGTACCTGGTCGCGATCATGGACTGGCATACCCGCAAGGTGCTCGCCTGGCGCATCTCCAACACGCTGGAGGCCCGGTTCTGCGTGGAGGCGCTGACCGAGGCGATCTGTCGGTTCGGGCCGCCGCAGATCATGAACACCGACCAGGGCAGCCAGTTCACGGCGTTCGCCTGGACCGACACACTCAGGCGGGCCGGCGTGCGCATCTCCATGGACGGCAAGGGGCGCTGCATCGACAACATCTTCATCGAACGGCTATGGCGGTCGCTGAAGTATGAATGCGTCTACCTGCATGCCTGGGAGACCGGCTCGCAGGCCAAGGCCGGCGTCGGCCGCTGGATCCGCTTCTACAATCACCAGCGGCCACACACCGCTCATGGCGGGCGGCCGCCCGCCATGATCTACTGGCGCGAGCGCCAGCCCAATCAACCCAGTCAGCAGGAGCTCAGAGTAGCTTAAAACGTCCCCGAAACTGTCCAAACATCGGGGAGCAGCTCAG
>VJOU01000010.1 GCA_007050995.1 Glycocaulis profundi
CCTCGGCCGGCGTGTCCGCGGCGGCGGGCGTCTGCGCGGCGGCGGGCGCACGGCCGCCGTCCAGCGCGTCGAGACGCGCCCCGGCCTGCTCCAGCTCCTCGATCAGGGAGTGCTGGCCCGATTTCAGCTCATGGATTTCGGTCTCGAACCGTCGGCGCTCCTCGGCGCGGGCGACCCCGGCATGGACCTGCCCCGCGATCAGGAAGATCACCGCGCCCGTCATCCACGCCAGACCCGAGCCCATCAGGCCCAGCCGGTCGAAGGCCAGCGCGGCGACGATGGCGAGGGTGGCGTAGGTCAGCACCACCAGCAGATCCGTGGCGCGCGGCATGCGGCCCCCTTGTCCAGCCCGGCGCGAATCACACGCCTTCGGCGCGAGGATAGGCCGCTTCGCGCGCGGGCTTAAGCCTTGAAACGACAAAGCCCCGCGGGGATGTCCCGCGGGGCTCGTCTCAGGCTTGCGCGTATCGCCTAGCTGGCGGTGTGCGGCGCGATGCGCACTTCCACGCGGCGGTTCTGGGCGCGGCCGCCATCGGTGTCGTTCGACGCGACGGGGGCGTCGGGGCCCATGCCGGTGATGAAGAAGCGGCGACCGTCCACGCCCTGCTGCTGCAGGTACTGCGCGACCGCGGTCGCCCGTTCCGCAGACAGGCGCATGTTCAGATCGCGCGGGCCGGTGGAGTCGGTGTGGCCGATCACGTCCACATAGGTGGCCGGATAGGTGCCCAGCACGTCGGCCACGTCGTTCAGGATCGGGAAGAAGTTCGGCTCGATCCGCGACTGGCCGGTGGCGAAGGTCACGTTGCCGGGCATGACCAGATACAGGTCTTCGCCCTGGCGGCGCACGGTGACGCCCGAACCGCGCAGGCGCTCGCGCATTTCGCGCTCCTGACGGTCCATGTAATTGCCGGCGGCGCCGCCCGCGAGGGCGCCGATGCCCGCGCCGATCAGCGCGTTGCGGCGGTCGTCGCCGCCCGCCAAGGTGCCCAGCGCGGCGCCCGCGAGCGCGCCGCCGAGCGCGCCGGTGCCGGTGCGGTTCTGGGTGACGTTGCCGTACTGGTCGGTGGTGGTGCAGGCCGCGGCCAGGCCGATGGCCATGGCGGCGACAATGAGGGTGCGGAAGATCATGTCCGTGACTCCTGGTCCGAATTCGTTAGCGGGGACCGGCGTCTGCCTTCCGGATTCGTCCCCCGTCACACACGTTAACGCAGTCCGGGCATGAACGCTCCCTGAACGCGTTCGTTCCGCCACATTTCCCCAGACGCGGAATCTTCATGCGCGCGCTCTTGACGCTGGATCGCCCCGAGCCTAACTCGAAGCTGTTGGCAGCCGGGGCCAGCGAGTGCTAACGGCTCGGCCGCCAGACATTCTTTTCAAGGGCAATCCGCTCAATCGATGGAGTCAGACGCGATGAAATTTCGTCCTCTGCATGACCGCGTTCTCGTGAAGCGCGTCGAGGAAGAAGCCAAGACCAAGGGCGGGATTATCATTCCCGACACCGCCAAGGAAAAGCCCCAGGAGGGCGAGGTGGTCGCGGTCGGCGGCGGCGCGATCAAAGATGACGGCGGCGTGCGCGCGCTGGACGTGAAAGCTGGCGACCGCATCCTGTTCGGCAAATGGTCGGGCACCGAGGTGACCGTGGACGGTCAGGATCTCCTCATCATGAAGGAATCCGACATCCTGGGCATCGTCGGCTGAACGCCGGTTCCCTTCCGCACACCCTGCACAATTGAAGAAGGACATCCCACATGTCTGTCAAAGAAGTGAAATTCGGCTCCACCGCCCGCGACAAGATGCTGCGCGGCGTGGACACCCTGGCCAACGCCGTGAAAGTCACCCTCGGCCCGAAAGGCCGCAACGTGGTGATCGAGAAATCCTTCGGCGGGCCGCGCTCGACCAAGGACGGCGTCTCCGTCGCCAAAGAGATCGAGCTGGAAGACAAGTTCGAGAACATGGGCGCCCAGATGGTCCGCGAAGTCGCTTCGCGCACCAATGACGAGGCCGGCGACGGCACCACCACCGCCACCGTGCTCGCCCAGTCCATCATCCGCGAAGGCCTGAAATCGGTCGCCGCGGGCATGAACCCGATGGACCTGCGCCGCGGCATCGACAAGGCCGTCGCCAAGGTCGTCGCCGAGATCAAGGCCGCCTCGACCCCCATCAAGGGCTCGGGCGAGATCGAACAGGTCGGCACCATCTCCGCCAACGGCGAAAAAGAGATCGGCGAGATGATCGCCAAGGCCATGGACAAGGTCGGCAACGAGGGCGTGATCACGGTCGAAGAGGCCAAGTCGCTCGAAACCGAACTTGAAGTGGTCGAAGGCATGCAGTTCGACCGCGGCTACCTGTCGCCCTACTTCGTGACCAACGCCGACAAGATGAACGTCGAGCTGGAGGATCCCTACATCCTGCTGTTCGAGAAGAAGCTGTCCTCCCTGCAGCCGATGCTGCCGGTGCTGGAAGCCGTCGTTCAGTCCAACCGTCCCCTGCTGATCATCGCCGAGGACGTCGAGGGCGAAGCCCTGGCGACCCTGGTGGTCAACAAGCTGCGCGGCGGCCTGAAGGTCGCGGCGGTGAAAGCCCCCGGCTTCGGCGATCGCCGCAAGGCCATGCTGGAGGACATCGCGGTCCTGACCGGCGGCCAGGTCGTCTCTGAAGACCTGGGCATCAAGCTCGAGAACGTGTCCCTCGACATGCTCGGCACCGCCAAGAAGGTCGCGATCACCAAGGACGACACCACCATCGTCGACGGCGCTGGCGAGAAGTCCGCGATCGAAGGCCGCGTGGGCCAGATCCGTAAGCAGATCGATGACACCACCTCCGACTACGACCGCGAGAAGCTCCAGGAGCGTCTCGCCAAGCTGGCCGGCGGCGTGGCCGTCATCAAGGTCGGCGGCGCGTCCGAGATCGAAGTGAAGGAGCGCAAGGACCGCGTCGACGACGCCCTGAACGCCACCCGCGCCGCGGTCGAGGAAGGCATCGTGCCGGGCGGCGGCGTCGCCCTGCTCAAGGCCGCCGCTTCGCTGGACGGCTTCGAAGGTGACAATGACGACCAGACCCAGGGCGTGGCGATCATCGCCCGCGCGCTGCAGGCTCCGATCCGTCAGATCGCCGAGAACGCCGGCGTCGAAGGCTCCATCGTGGTCGGCAAGGTCCGCGACAACGCCTCCAAGACCTTCGGCTACAACGCGGCCACCGACGAGTACGGCGACATGCTGGAGTTCGGCGTGATCGACCCGGCCAAAGTCGTGCGCCACGCCCTGCAGGACGCCGCCTCGGTGGCCTCCCTGCTGATCACCACCGAGGCCGCGGTCGCGGAGGCTCCCAAGAAAGAGTCCGCCGCCCCCGCCATGCCCGGCGGCGGCATGGGCGGCATGGGCGGCATGGACTTCTAAGTCCAGCCACTCAGGCTCAAGACCGGAAAGGGCGGCCCTCGGGCCGCCCTTTTCTTTTGGCTGTCATACCGCAACCGGGCCGAAGCCCCGCAAGCGCGACTGCGCGCCCGCGCCCATGCGCGGAACCGACCGAGCGGAGCGAGGAAGGACAAGAAATACTTCCCCCACCTCTCCCACATTTAATTCTCCCGGCACCTCCCGGTAAGGCTGAACCCGCTCAACTGAGCGCGGATCACAAGGGAGGCAGACCATGACCCGATTTCTCGCAGCCGCCGCCGCGGCCCCGCTCCTGCTCGCCGCAGGGGCGTCCGCTCAGGACGATCTGGACGGCGCAGAAGAACGCGAGCGCGTGCTCATCATCAATGGCGAGCGCATGGAGGTGGGCGACGGCGAGGCTGCGTCCGACATCATCGAGCGCGCGCTGAACGCGGACCGTCCGGGCCGCTTCATCATCTCCATGGGCCCCGGCGACGGCGAGGCGTGGAGCGATGCCGACCGCGAGGCCTTCGCCGAAGCCATGCGCCATCTTGGCGACACGCTGGCGCATCTCGAGATGCCCGGCCCTGACGGCCTGCGCTTCGCCTGGAGCGACATGGGCGGCGACTGGAGCGGGCTCAGCGAAGAGCGCGTCGCGGAAATCCGCGCCCGGGCCGATCAGGCGCGCGAGCGCGGCATGGCCGCCGCGATGGACGGCGAGCGCATGCGCCTGATCGGCCTGCGCGCCGGACTGTCGGGCATGGAGGGCGGGCTGCGCGGCATTGAGCGCGCGCTGGAGCGCGGCTGGACCGAGGACGCGGACGGACGGCGGGAGCTGACCGACGAAGAGCGCGCCGACCTCGAAGCCGCGCGCGACGATCTTTCCCAGAAGCTCGAGGAATTCCGCGCCGAGCATGGCGCCGCGCTGGATCTGGCCTCGGGCGACCGCCGCCGGGAGGTGCGCGTGAGACGGTCCGCAGCGGCGGACGCGGACACGGACGCCAGACGGCGCGGCCGGTCCGGATCGCGCGACATCCACGTCATCCAGCGCGACGGGACCACCCGGGTCTGGATCGACGGGCGCGAACTGGAGGGCGAGGAGCTTGACGAGTGGCTGGCGTCCGACGAAGCGAACCTGCCTGAGCCGCCCGCTGTCCCCGAGCCGCCCCGTCCGCCGCGGTGAGCACAAAAAATGCCCGGCGTCCGAGGACGCCGGGCGAATCTTGGTTGGTCGATTAAGAGACGCCTCCTCCCCAGAGGCACCGCTTAGAGACAAGACGGTCAGGCCCTGTCTGGATTGAAGCTTGGACTCAAGAGCGAAGGGGCGTCAACCCCCTCGGCGCGCTCAATTTTCGCCAATGACAGCGTTCAGTGCCCGGACAGACGCCGTTTCAGCTCATCCGCCAGCACGCCGCGCTCGACGGTGAACTGCTGCTTCTGGGCCTTCCATTCCTCGCGGTCGGTCATGGCCTCGGCGAGCTCGGCGCCCAGCTTGAGGTCTTTCACCGTCGCCACGCCCTGCTCGCGCTCTTCAGAGCCCACTATGACCGCGAAGGCGGCCTCCCGGCGGTCGGCGTATTTGAGCTGCTTGCCCATATTCCCCCCGCCCACGAAGGCCTCCGCCCGCAGGCCCGCGGCGCGCAGCTCGGCGGCGATGGCGAAATACTCCGCCATCTGGTCCTTCTCCGGCGCGATCACGATGACGAGAGGATCGGCGTCCGCCGCGTCCAGACGGCCCAGCGCGCTCAGGGCCGCGGCGAAGCGGCTGACCCCGAAGCTGAACCCGGTCGCGGGCACGGCCTGCCCGGTGAAGCGGGCGACCAGATCGTCATACCGCCCGCCGGAGGCCACCGAGCCGAACTGCATCGGGCTGCCGTCGGGATAGGTGGGGGTGGCCAGCAGCTCGGTCTCGAACACCGGCCCGGTGTAATAGCCCAGCCCTCGGACAACACTGGTGTCAAAATTCCAAGCTTTGGGGTTAATCTTGATCGCATTCAAAATCGAGGCTATTTCCTGAAGAGCCTCTAAACCCTTTCGAGAGGTTTCGTTGAATCCTTGATAGTTAAACATATAGTCAATGTCGTTAGTATAATTTACATTAGAAATATATCCATCCCTGTAATTATTTTCATTATAAAAACTTAAATCTTTAGATAGCTCAAGAAAATTCAAGACCATATAACTTTGATTTTTACTCAGCCCCGCCCCTTCAGTGAAGTCACCGCTCTCGTCCCTGCGCCCCGCGCCCAGCAGCATCTCCACACCTTCAAGGCCCAGCCGATCAAGCTTATCGATCGCGCGCAGTACACGCATTCGGCTCTCCATCGAAGCCGCGCCCAGGCTTTCCAGCACCCCGTCCAGCAGGCGACGGTCATTGACCTTGACCACGAACTCGTCCGGCTGCAGCCCCGCGGCCGACATCACTTCGACAGCCAGCGCGATCATCTCCGCGTCCGCCGCCGGTCCCGGCGCCCCCACGGAGTCCGCGTCGCACTGGACGAACTGGCGGAAGCGGCCCGGCCCGGGCTTCTCGTTGCGCCACACCTCGCCGAACTGATAGCGGCGGAAGGGCTTGGTCAGATCCTGAAAATTCTCTGCCGCGAAGCGGGCCAGCGGCGCGGTCAGGTCGTAGCGCAGCGCCATCCACTGGCCGTCATCGTCGGTCAGCGCGAACACGCCCTCGTTGGGCCGCTCCTCGTCGGGCAGGAACTTGCCCAGCGCGTCGGCGTATTCGAAGGCGGGCGTCTCCAGCGGCTCGAAGCCCCAGCGCTCATAGACCGCGGACGCCGCGCTCACCAGCGCGCGCTCGGCGCGGATCACGCCCGCGTCGCGGTCTTCGAAACCGCGCGGGCGGCGGGCCTTGGGCTTGAAGGTCTTGGTCTTGGCCATGGGAGCGCCTTGTCGGATTTTGTCGAAAGTTTCGAGGTCCGCCCGGACTTAGCCCCCCGCCCCCGCCCGATCAAGCGGCCCGGCCCTTGCAGATCAGCCCCCGACCCTGAACCGAAGGAGGCTTTCATGAGCCGTTTCGCGACACTTCTCGTCCTGGCCTGCGCCATCATGGCCGCCGAGCCCGCCAGCGCCAGCGACGTCCACGCCTTCGCCCAGCGCGCCGACGCGCTGAAAGACGAGGCCATGACCCGTTCGGGCGCGACCCTCAGCGTCGCCGAGCCGGGCGATTTCGAGGCGGACGTGGCCGCCTTCATCACCGAGGCCCGCACGCTGGCCAACACCCTGTCCGAGCACGGCGCGCCGTCCGATCTGCCCTGCATCTTCCGCGGCATGGCCGAGGACGCCGAATACCGTCTGGGCCGTCTGGGCGACGGCGACGACGCGGAGGACTATTACGAGCTCGGCGCCCTGTTCGACGAGGCCGCCCAGATCGCCCGCTCCCCCGACACCGGCATGTACATCCCCCTGCCCTGCCCGGCGGCGGGGTGATCCCGGTCCGGTTCCGGTTGACCCCCTTATGGTGAACGCCTTCAATGAAGGCCACGGACAGGAGGGGGCAGCATGAAACACGCATTCACCGCCGCGGCCGCGGGGCTGGCCGCCGTGTCGCTCGGCGCCTGCATGAGCATGGACAACCCTGAACTCGTGCAGCCCGGCCAGCCGGTCAGCGCCATCGTGGTCGCCAACGCCACCGACGAACCCGTCATCGAAATCCTGATCGGCCGGTGCGAGGACCGCTTCATGGGCGGCCCCGATTACGGGTTCGACCGCCTCGAGGGCCGCCTGCGCCCCGGCGAGAGCCGCAGCTTCCCCGCCTCCCCCGGCTGCTACAATCTGCGCGCCCTGGTGGGCGGCGGGCTGATCCTGGGGCCGGGCGAACGCTTCACGACGCTCAATGTCGGCGCAGACCAGCCGGCAGTCTGGGCGATCCCGCAGCGTTGAGCGCCTGCGGCCGGTTTGCCGTGAACGGGGAAGAAAAAACAGAAGACCGGGCCGCGAGGCCCGCAAGCGCGACCGCGCGCCCGCGCCCATGCGCGGAACCGACCGAGCGGAGCGAGGGAGGACAAAGAAAAGGGCGGCCCGCCGGGGCCGCCCTTTCCTGTTCCAGCTTTGGAAAATCCTAGCTGTGTTCGGTGTATTTCACCGAACAGCCGTAAGGCTGGGTCTCGGGGACGGACACGTCCTCGCCCGCCTGGACCTGAGCCAGGGCGTCGGCGAAGTGCTCGACCGGGGCCGGATCGCCCTCGCGCGGGCGGGGCTGGTCGTCGATGCCGCCGGCATAGCGCAGCACGCCTTCGCCATCGATGACGTACATGTGCGGGGTGGTCGCGGCGTGATAGGCGCGGCCGACATCGCTGGTCTCGTCGATCAGCACGTGGGCGGGGGCGGAACCGCGCTCGTCATTGAGCTCGATGGCGCGCTCGCCCGAGACATGGCCCTGGGTGCCGGGGATCGAGGAGATCACCTGCAGCCACACCACGTCGTTCTCGGCGGCGTCGGCCTGCAGGCCGGGGATGTAGCCGCTGTCATAGTGGCGGACCACGAAGGGGCAGTCATGGTTGGTCCATTCCAGCACCACCGTCTGACCTTCGAAATCAGACAGCGAGACGGTGTCGCCGGTGGCGGTGGTTGCGGTGAAGCCCGGCGCGGCGTCGCCCGGGATCGGCGGCTCGCCGGTGGGCTCCTGTGCGCGGGCGTTGCCCGCGAGGGCGGCGGCGCCGATGGCGGCGGCCGCGACGAGCGCGCTGGCGGTCATCAGGGCGCGGCGGGAAATCGAAAGGGTCTGGGTTTTCATACGGCAGGTCCTTGTGTCGAAATCGCGGAATTCACCGCGCGGGTCATGATGCTCTCTGTCAAAAGCGGCGGAAGTATCTCCGGTTCCCCGCCATCGGCCGGGTACATGAGATAGAAGGGCACGCCCGGCGCGCCGTAGCTCGCCAGCGTTTCCGCGATCACCGGATCGCGGTTGGTGAAGTCGGCCCGCAGGAGCGCGACGTCATTCTCGGCGAACGTGCGCCTGACCCGGGAGTCGGCGAGCGCGCCAAGCTTGTTGACCTGGCAGGTGACGCACCAGGCGGCAGTGAAATCCACGAAGACCGGGCGGCCTTCAGCGCGCAGCTCGGCCACGCGCTCGGGGCTCCAGGCCTCGTATTCGCCGTTCTCGGCGGCGACCGCGACGGTGTCGAGCCGCACGGTGGAGATGAACGCGCCCAGCGCCAGCACCGCGCCGACCGCGCCCACGACCTTCCAGGCCCGGCCCGGAATCCGCACCGCCCAGATCGCGAAGCTGATCGCCAGCAGGGTGATGAGCAGCCAGGCCACGCCCATCGCCCCGGTCTGCATGCCCAGAACGAAGACCAGCCAGATGCCGGTGGCGAACATGGGGAAGGCGAGGACCTGCTTGAACCGCTCCATCCACGGCCCCGGCTTGGGCAGAACGTTGAGCGCCTGCGGGAAGAAGCTGACCAGCACGAAGGGCAGGGCCAGCCCGATGCCGAGGAAGGCGAAGATGACCAGAGACACGTAGGCGGGCTGGGTCAGGGCGAAGGTCAGCGCCCCGGTCATGAACGGCGCCAGGCATGGCGCAGCCACGAACACCGCCAGCACCCCGGTCAGGAAGCTGCCCCAGCGCCCGTCGCTCTTCACGTTCCCGCCCACGCCCTGCAGCGAGGTTCCGATTTCGAACACGCCCAGGAAATTCAGGCCGATCAGGAACATCAGCGCGGCCAGCCCGGCCACCACGGCGGGCTCCTGAAGCTGGAAGCCCCAGCTTTCCATCCCGCCGAACGCCCGCAGGACCAGCACCAGCCCGCCCAGCGCCAGGAAGGTCGCGATCACGCCCGCGCCGAAGATCAGGCCCAGCTCGCGGGCATGGGCGCGGTCCGCGCCGCGCTTGTTGACCAGATTGACCGCCTTCATGGACAGCACCGGGAAGACGCACGGCATCAGGTTCAGGATCAGACCGCCGACCAGCGCCAAAAAGGCGGCCTGCAAGAAGCCCATGCCGCCCGCGGCCTGGCCCGCGCCGCCCTCGCCCGCCGACGCGCCGGGACCAGAACCGCCCGCGCCCGCCGCCGGGGCGGCCAGCTCGTTGACGGCCTCGTCCGCGTCGGGTCGCAGCTCGACCACCCGGCGGGTCCAGTCTCCGCCTTCGCTGGTCTCGAAGGCCAGCGCGCCCGCGCGCACCTCGTTCACGCCGCTGCGGGTCAGGAAGCCCGGGCGCGTGTCCAGCCGCGCTTCTCCGGCCTCGATGGTGTAGGGCTGCTCGGCGTTGTGATCGAGCACCCCGCCTTCGAAGGGGAAGAAATAGAGCCCGCGCACCGCGTCGGGAACGAGGAAGTCGCCGTTGACCGTCAGGATCAGGCGGCCCTCCTCGACCCTCAGGCCGCTGCGCGCGTCCTCGACGACCTCAGGCGCGCTGGCTCGCGCGGCCTGGATCAGGGCCTCGCCCTGGGCATCGGGCGCGCTCTCGCCCACCTCGATGGTGATCTCGAACGTGTCTTCCTCGGGGATGCAGATGTCTTCGCAGACCAGCCAGGTCGCCTCGCCGGTGATCGTGACCGTGCCGGGCTGGGCGTCGGCAGGGACGGTCACGGGCACGGGCAGGGTCACCTCGCCCGAATAGCCGTAATTGGTCAGCGGGCCGAGATTATAGGGCCGCGGGGCGGGCCAGATGATCTCGGCCTCGCTCCAGCCCTCGGGCAGGTCGAGGAAGATCCGCGTCGCCTCGCCCGAATCCCCGGGATTGCGCCAGTAGGTGTGCCAGCCCGGCTCGATGTCCTGATGCAGGCCCAGATGGAAGGTCTCGCCCGGCGCGACCGAAGCGCGGTCCGACACCAGGCTGGCGTCCACCATCATCTCGCCCTGAAGCGTCTGGGCGGAGGCGGGCAGGCTCAGGAAAAGGGCCGCGGCGGCCGCGGCTATAAAGCGAGAGATCAAGTCCGGCTCCCTGGCGGCGGGACGGGTCCCGTCATCGAAGCGATCATATAAAGACCGGGCTGGCCCGCGCGAGTCCCCTGACGGGGTTGTGATAGGGCGATTCCCCGACCCCAAAACGAAAACGGCCGGCCCTGAAGGACCGGCCGTCTTTGCTTGTCCGCCCTTGCGTCAGGCCTGAGGCGGGGGCGGCGGGGCCGAAGCCGCCGGCTGCGCGTTGGCGGCCGGGTCGAACCCGCGGCGCCGGGCGCGCGAGACGATCAGATCCCACTGGGACTGCGACAGCATGTGCGCGTAGATGCCGCCCAGATAGGCGTTGTCACGCAGCTCGGCGAGCACTTTGGGGTCGAGAGCGCGGAGCTTCTCGCCCGACACCGCCCAGTAGCTGGCGATGACCACGGGGTCGCCGTTCTGGTTGCCCTGCTGATCGCGCGGGGTCCAGGTGGTCTGCTGCTGCTCGAACAGGTCGAGCTCTTTCAGGCGCGCGGAGAACGCATTGGTCGCGGCGGCTTCGCCTTCAAAGCGGCGGACGAAATCGATGGCGCCATTGAGAAACTCGCTGGGCTGACCGTCATCGGTGAAGAAGGGCTGGTCCGGCTTGTCGCTCATGAGATGGGAGCCGACGTCCACGCAGACGGTGAAGCGATCTTTTTCCTCGGTGTGAGTCGCGGCCACGAAGGGGTAGCGGCGCACATAGCCGGGCAGATAGCAGTCGCGTTCGAACTCGCCGGTCTCAGGATCGACGAACAGGTTCTGACCCTCCTGAAGCCCCATCACGGCGACCGGAACGCGGCTGTCGCCGACGAAGATGATCGGATAGCGCGCGCCCGCGCTGCCGGTTTCGCCCAGCGTCACCGGGACGAAGTGCGTCCCTTTGAGGAAATCGAACGGCCGGTCCCCGTATTTCAGGCCCTTGCCCTTGTGAGCCTGGACGTTGATCGGCTCGGGTTTCTTGTAAAGCGGCAGATTTCCCTGAACCTGCGGCGCGTTCGCTGGTGCATCGACCATGACGGCTCCCCTGTGAAAAGTTTGGGGTCGGTGTTAACGGACGCCCCCGCGCGAGGCAACCAAGCCTCGCAGGGCGGGAGCGTCCGTGACGCCGTCTAGAAGCGGGTCGACAGACCCAGCCGGAAATTGCGGCCCGGCAGCGGGATGAATTCCTTCAGATACGAGGTGTGCACCCGCGCTTCTTCGTCGGTGATGTTCCGCACCCCGGCGAACAGGGTCAGGTCGTTGCCCTCGATCGGCTGCCAGGTGACGTCCGCGTTCCACAGCGCGTAGCCGCCGGTGGGGTATTCGAAGTCGAACGTCCGGTTCTGCTCGGCGACCAGCCGCACGTCGGTCCGCAGCGAGAGCGGCCCGCGGTCGCCTCTGAGCTCCACCGTGCCCGACAGGGGCGGGATGCGCGGCAGGTCGTGGCCGTCGGACAGCTCCCCGCGCACGATGTCCACGCTGGCCGCGCCCGTCAGGCCGAAGCCCGCCAGCTCGCCCAGCGGGGCGGAGACGCGCGCCTCGCCGCCGTAGAGTTTCGCGTCCTGCTGGCGGAACTCGTAGACCCGCAGGCCGTGATCGAAATCATCGGTGGGGAAGAGCTCGATGAAGCCGTCATAGTCCGCATAGAAGGCGCTCAGCTCCAGGCGCACGCCGTTCCCGGCGGTGTAACGGCTGGTGCCCTCGATGGACCAGGCGGTCTCGGTGCCCAGATCGAGATCGCCCACCTCGTAGGCGCGGGTCGCCAGGTGCGGCCCGTCGGCGAACACTTCCACGTCGGACGGCGCGCGTTCGGTGCGCGACAGGGTCGCGGCGGCGAACCAGCCCTCGGTGGGGCGCACGAAGACCGAGCCCGACCCTGAGAATGTGGTGAAGCTGCGCGAGGCGCGCTGGCCGTCCAGCTCGCGGTGATCCAGCCGCGCGCCCGCCTCGACGCCCCAGTCCTGGAAGTCCCAGCGCTCGGTGGCGAACAGGCCGACATCGGTGGTGGTCACAGGCTCGATGAAGGCTTCCGCGCCGAAGGATTCAAAGACCTGGTTCAGGAACTGCACGCCCCAGGCCCCGCGATTGCCCTGGCCGTGATCGTGGCGCAGCTCGACGCGCCCCTCGAAGCCTTCCTTGAGAAAGGTCGTGGCCTCGTCGTCCTCGATCTCGCTGTGCTCGTAATCGGCATAGGCCAGCGAGAAGCGCACCCGGTCGAAATACCCGTCCAGCCGCACCTCGCCCCGCAGATCCACCCGCGTCTGCTTCATGTCCAGATACGGCGCGTGGTCATGGGCGTGATCATGGTCATGGTCGTCGTCATGCCCGTGATCATGGTCGTGGTCATGATCGTGATCGTGGCCGTGGTCGTGATCGTGATCGTGGTCGTCCTCATGATCATGCCCCCCGTGATCATGGAAATGCCCCGGCAGGCCATAGCGCCCTTCGCTGCGCTTGATGCCCATGCCGACGAAGCCCCAGTCCCGGATCAGCGAAGCCGCGACCGAAGCCGTCTCGAACTTGAAATCGGTGTCCGGCGCGAACCCGCGCGCATCCTCGTCATGCCCGTGATCGTCGTCATGCCCGTGATCATGGTCATGGTCATGATCGTGGTCATGGTCGTGATCGTGATCGTGGTCGTCATGATCGTCGTGATGCTCTTCCCGCGCCCGCCGCGATTCCGCGAAGCCGGGGATGGCGTAGTCCGAGCCGACCCGGCGCTGATATTCGCCCTGAAGGACGAGGCCGTCGGCGACCACGCCGGTCACGCGACCGAAGAACTGGCTGCCGTCATCGACCGAGCTCATGCCCGCATAGGCCTCGCCGGAGAGAGGCCGGTCGGGCATCTGTTCGGGGATGCGGCCATCGAGGATGTTGACCACCCCGCCGATGGCGCCGCCGCCATAGCCGACGGCCGCCGGCCCGCGCAGGACCTCCACCGCCGTCGCGCCCAGCACGTCTGAGGCGATGGCGTGGTCGGGACTGGAATTGGAGGCGTCCAGGCCGTCCAGCCCGTTGATCAGCACCCGCACCCGGTCGTTGGAGAGGCCCCGCACCACCGGACGGCCCGCCGCGGGCCCGAAGAAGGTCGTGCTGACGCCGGGCAGCCGCTCGAGGGTGTCGGCGATGTTGTAGCCCAGATCGCGCTGCAGCGTTTCGCGGTCCAGAACGTCCACCGACGACACGCTCTCCTCGCGCAGCACGCCCAGAACCGAGGTCGTCACCTCGATCCGCTCGATGGCCTGCAGATTGAACTCGCCAGTCTCCGCGCCGGTGTCGGCGTGCGCGGCGGAGGCCAGAGCCATCACGCTCGCGGCGGCGGAAAGACGAAGAGAGACGCGGAGAGAAAGACGACGCATGGGATGCCCTGACCCGTTATGTTATACTATTGCGATACTCTGTAACGACCCCCATATCCGGCTTCAACCCCGCTTGTGACGAAAAGCTGCAAAGGCTCGCCCCCGGGCGCGGATCAGGATAGAAATCCGCTGATGACCGCTCAGAACTCATCCGCCGAAGAACTCGCCCGCGCCGAAGCCGTGTGCGCCGACCGCGGCCTGGCCCTCACCCCCGTGCGCCGGAGGGTGCTGGAGCTGCTGCTGGAGGCGAACGCCCCGGTGAAGGCCTATGACCTGCTCGCCGCGCTCAAGCCGGGTGGCGGCGCCCAGCCGCCCACCGTCTATCGCGCGCTGGATTTCCTGACCGCGGCGGGCCTGGCCCACCGGGTCGAGGCGCTGAACGCCTACACCGCCTGCGTCCACGCCCACGAGACCGGCGGCGCCGAGCTCTATATCTGCGAGAGCTGCGGCGGGGTCGCCGAGACCCATGTCCATGGCGCCTGCCACGAGGCCCCCGAGGGCTTCAAGGTCGCCCGTTCGGTGATCGAGCATTACGGCAAATGCGGCGACTGCCGGAAGGCGGGCTGAGGCTTACCTCCCTCTCCGAACCGCCCTACCTTTCCGCCGTCTGATCGGCGGGAGGACGGCCATGATCGAACTGTGGCGGGGCAACGCCAACGCGTGGGAATGCGACGAGCTGGGCCATCTCAACGTGCGCGGCTACATCGCCAAGGCCATGCAGGCCGCCGGACGGCTGGCCGAGCTCATCGGCATGCGCGGCGCCTTCGCCTCCCACGCCACCGCGACCCTGATCGCCCGCGACATCCATGTGCGTTATCTCGCCGAGGTCCGCCCCGGCGCGCCACTCGCCATCGAAGGCGGGGTGGAGAGGGTGTCCGGCGCCGGGCTGGAAGCGCTGTTTCTCATGCGTCACGCCGCGCGCGGCGATCTGGCCGCCACCATCCGCATCGCCTTCGACCACGCCGACCCCGCCTCTGCCCGGCCCTTTCCCTGGCCGGAGCGGCTGGGCGGCGCGGCCCGAGGCCTCATCATCCCCGTCCCGCCCGAGGCCGCTCCGCGCGGGGTGTCTTCCGGAATCCCGACAGCCGACATCAGCGCCGAACAGGCCGAAGCCCTCGGCCTGCCCCGGATCGGGCTGGGCCGGTTCGGGCCCGAGGACGCGGACGCCTTCGGCCGCATCCGCCCCGAGGTCCTGATCGGCAAGGTCTCCGACAGCGCGGTCCACGCCCGCGAGGCCTTCCCCGAGCAGTGGGCCGCCCATGAAACCGGCGCGCTGACCCATGCCAGCGCGCTGCTGGAAGCCCGCATCGCCGTGCGCCGTCTGCCACGCCCCGGCGAGGGTTATGAGATCCGCACCGGACTGATCGAGGCCGGGCCGAAAGTGCGCAGGCTCGTCCACTGGGTGCTCGATCCCGCCACCGGCGCGGCCCTGTGGAGCGCGGAGGGCGTGGCCTGCATCATGGACATGAAAACCCGCCGTCTCGCCCCCGCCGAAGGCGACGCCCTCGCCGCGCTCCGCAGCGCCATTCGCCCCGGCCTGTCCCTGTAGATCGTCCGCAACGCCCTCTCTGAGACGCCTATCGACTGCAATTGAGAAAAAGTCGCAGTTGCATTCTCAATCCCGGCCCGTTAGCAAGCTGCGAACAATTCGCAAGTGCAAGAGGGACAGGACATGCGGGCGAGAACACTGGCCGGAACGGCCATCATGATGGGTCTGGCGGGCGCTCCGGCGCTGGCCATGGACGCCGAGGCCGAGGCCCAGTCGCGCCGCGCGGCACAGGACGTCGAGCGTATCGTCGTCACCGCGTCGGGTTTCCAGCAGAACCCCGAGCACGCCCCGGCCAGCGTCACCCTCATCCCCCGCATCGAGCTGGAGCAGCAGCGCACCTCGTCGCTCGCCGAAGCGCTGTCCACCGTGCAGGGCATCGACGTGGGCAACTCCCAGGGCAAGACGGGCGGGGTGAACATCTCCATCCGCGGCATGCCCAGCGACTATTCTCTGATCCTTGTGGACGGCCGCCGCCAGAACCCGGCGGGCAACGTCACCCCCAACGGATTCGGCGAGACCGGGTCGAGCTTCATCCCGCCGGTCTCCGCCATTGAGCGGATCGAGGTGGTGCGCGGGCCGATGTCCACCCTTTACGGCTCTGACGCCATGGGCGGGGTGGTCAACATCATCACCCGCGAGCCCTCGGGCGGCCTGCGCGGCGAAATCGGCGCCGACACCACGATCCAGGGCGACGACGCCTACGGGAACACTTATTCGGCCAACGGCTACGTGGACGGCCCGATCATCGAGGACGTCCTGAGCTTCGCTCTGCGCGGCCGCTATTTCCATCGCGAGGCCGCCGAGCTGTCATATCTGGACGAGGACGGCAATCCGATGGAGGTCTCCCGGCGCGGCCCCAGCCCGGTGGAGGCCGACATCTGGTCGCTGGGCGGGCGGCTGAACCTCACCCCCCATCCCGATCACCGGGTGTGGCTGGACTATGACGCAAGCCGCCAGACCTACGACAATTCCGAAGGCCAGCTCGGCACGCTGGGCGTTCAGGGCTACGGCCCCGAGCAGAAATTCAACCGCGATCAGGCCGTCCTCGCCCACAGCTGGGACCTGCTCGGCGGCGTGCTGGACAGCGACGTCACCCGCAACGTGACCGAAACCATCGGGCGCATCCTGCCCGACGACGTGCCCGGCACCGACCGCCGCCAGGGCGAGCCCCGCCAGATCGAGGCGACCAACACGCTGCTCAACTCGCGCTACACCCGCGCCTTCGGCCCGCACACTCTGACCGTGGGCGGCCAGTGGTGGGACGCCGAGCTGATCGACGGCGTCGCCCCCGCCCCGTTCGAGCACCAGCAGTGGGCGGTGTTCGCCGAAAATGAATGGCGCATCCTGGACACGCTGCGCCTGACCGTCGGCGCGCGCCATGACGATCACAACGTGTTCGGCGGCCAGTTCAGCCCGCGCGCCTATCTGGTGTGGAACGCCACGGACATGGTGACCCTGCGCGGCGGCGTCAGCCGGGGTTTCAAGACCCCGCGCCTGGACCAGATCGCCGAGGGCATCACCGGCTTCGTCGCCCAGGGCACCCGCCCCGTGATCGGCACGCCCAGCCTCCAGCCCGAGACCTCCACGACCTACGAGGCCGGGGTGTATTTCGACAACCGGGTGAACTTCCAGGCGAACATCACCGCCTTCCACAACGCCTTCGAGGACAAGATCGCGTCCGGCACGCCCATTCCCAACTGCAGCTTCGGCCTGACCGAGGAGGAATACGCCGCCCTGCCCGCCGACCCCTCAGGCTGCTCCGATTACGGGTACTGGCCCACGACAGTGGATTTCGCCCAGTCGATCAACATCGACGAAGCCGAAACCCGCGGCATCGAGGCCGCCGCGCGCTGGGACGTGACGGACGCCGTGCGGGTGTCGGGCAACTACACCTTCACCGACAGCGAGCAGAAAAGCGGGGCGAACGCGGGCGAGCCGCTGGTCAACACGCCCGACCACATGGTCAACGCGCGCATCGACTGGGACGTGTCCGAGCGCTGGGGCGCGTGGCTGCGCGGCGAATACCGCTCCGCGCGCTATCGGGGCGCGGGCGTCGTGCAGGACCAGCTGGGCGATTACGAGGCCTATTCGGTCTTCCATCTGGGCGGCACGTTCCGGGCCACCGACCGGGTCACCCTCAACGCCACGGTCTACAACGTGCTGGACGAGGATTTCGTGACCTTCCTGCCCTACACCGCCTCGAACGGCGCGGTCGCCTACGCCAGCGAGCACGCCAACCTGCAGGAGCCGCGCCGGCTCTGGCTGTCGGTGAACATGGCCTTCTAGGGGGTCAGTTTCCCAGCAGTTCCCGCGCCGCGGCGCGCACCGACAGGGCCTGCCCGTCGGTGTGGGCCGCGGCCTCGGCCAGTTCGAACAGGGCCGCCGCGCCCGCGCGGTCGCCCTGCATGGCCCTGACCCGCGCCAGCCCCAGCGCCGCCTCGAAATGCTCGGGCTCGAAGGCCAGCACCCGCTCGTAGAGA
This sequence comes from Glycocaulis profundi, assembly GCA_007050995.1. Taxonomy (GTDB): domain Bacteria; phylum Pseudomonadota; class Alphaproteobacteria; order Caulobacterales; family Maricaulaceae; genus Glycocaulis; species Glycocaulis profundi. The sequence continues at coordinate 17,618 of VJOU01000010.1, forward strand.
TTCTGCGCTTCCCGGGTCCGGCCCTCGCCGGTCAGGCAGGCGCCGTGCCCGGACAGGGCTTCGAGATCCCACGGGCTCGCCTCCATCGCCGCGCCGCTGTCCGCGCACGGATCGCCGGGACGGGACGGGGCAGTCGCCGCCTCGGCCTGCCGCACAGGCTCGGGCGCGGGCTCAGGCTCCGCGGCGGGTTCGGCACTGGACGCCCCGGAAGGCTCGGGCGCAGGCGCGGCTTCAGCCGCCTCGCGCGATTCCCGCATCGACGCCCGCAGTGCGGCGGCGGAGGTCAGCCCGCTCGCGGGCCCGTCAGGCTCCGCGCGCGCCACCGCGGGGGGCGCAGGCGCCATGTCGACGGAGGGCGCGCCTTGCAACGTGACCAGAACCCCGCCTTCGCGCACCTCGGCGCTGGCGGCGGTCCAGGCGCCCTCCAGCCGGGCCTGCATTGCCTCCCCGCCGGGGATCAGCGCCAGCCGCCCCACCGGGCCGCCCGACGGGGTCACGACGCGCGCCGACGCGCTCACCCCTGAGATCGTCAGCACCGCGATGGGGCCGTCCAGGCTCGCCTCGGCGGATGACGGCTGGCTGTCGAAGGCGAGCCATATCCGCGTGCCTTCGCCCCCCGGCAGCAGCCGGGCGTCGATGAGCTCCCCGTTCGCGGCGGGAGCCGCCGCGAGAACCGCGGCAGTCAGGAAAAGATGACGCACCATTACTCGATCATGCCTGAGTCGCGCTGAACCCCGAAGCGAAAGGCCCTGCCCTTCGGGCCGCAGGCCCGCAAGCGCGACCGCACGCCCGCACCCCGGCCTCGAGCCGGGGGAGGACTGAAAGAAACGGGCCGCAGGCCCGCAAGGCCGAACAGCCGCCCGCGCCCATGCGCGGACCCGACCAAGCGGAGCGCGGGAGGACAGAGAACATACTCAACCTCATCCTCCCATTCTCCGAATCGCCCCGGCCCGCTAGGCTGCCGCCATGTCCCGCGACCCCCGGCATGGTTTTTATGAGTTCTTCGCCGGCGGCGGCATGGCCCGGCTGGGGCTGGGGCCGTCCTGGGACTGCCTGTACGCGAATGATTTCGACGCGCGCAAGGCGGCCACCTATCGCGACAACTTCCCCGGCCACGCCATCGACGCCCGCGACGTGTGGGCGGTCGAACCCGCCGACCTGCCCGGCCGCGCCGATCTCGCCTGGGCGAGCTTTCCGTGTCAGGATCTGTCTCTGGCCGGCCCGCGCGGAGGCATCAAGGCGGCCCGGTCCTCGGCCTTCTACGGCTTCTGGCGGCTGATCGAGGCGCTGGGCGAGCAGGGCCGCGCGCCCCGCCTTCTGGCCATCGAGAACGTGAGCGGCCTTCTGACGTCGAACAATGGCCGCGACTTCGCCGCCCTGTGCCGGGCGATGACGAAGCAGGGCTACCGCTTCGGCGCGCTGGAGATCGACGCCAGTCATTTCCTGCCCCAGTCGCGGCCCCGCCTGTTCGTGATCGCCGCGCGCGGGGACGTGGACATGGCCGGGTTCACCGCCAGCGCCCCCGATCCGGCCAGCCCCTTCCACACCGAGGCGGTGCGCAGCGCCGTCGCGCGCCTGCCCGCCCCGCTGAGAAAGCAGGCGATGTGGCTGCGGCTGCCCGCCCCGCCGAAACGCAACGCGCATCTGGACGCCATCCTGGAACCCGACCGCCCGGGCCTGCGCTGGCATGAGGTGATGGAGACCGGCCGGCTGCTCACCCAGATGGCGCCGGTCCATCAGGCCAAGCTGGAAGCGGCGATGGCCAAGGCGCTCGAGACCGGAGAGCGTCAGGTGGGCGCGGTCTTCCGCCGGACCCGGTGGGAGGACGGCGAGCGCCGCCAGCGCGCGGAGGTCCGCTTCGACGGGCTGGCGGGCTGCCTGAGGACGCCCGGCGGCGGCTCCTCGCGCCAGTTCCTGGTCGTGATCGAGGCGGACATTGTCCGCTCCCGCCCCCTCACCGCGCGCGAGACCGCCCGGCTGATGGGCCTGCCCGACGACTACCGCCTGCCCGCCACCGAAACCGCCGCCCTGCACGTCACCGGCGACGGCGTCGCCGTCCCCGCTGTGGCCTGGCTGAGCGCGCATCTCCTGACGCCGCTTCTAGAAGGCGCAGCGGAGGCCGTGGCGGCGGAATAGTTTTCTCGGTTCTCCCGCGCTCCGCTTGATCGGTTCCGCGCACGGGCGCGGGCGGCCGGTCGGCCTTGCGGCGGCTGCGCCGCCGGTCACTGCCTGCTTTCCACCGTCATGGCCCGGCTCGACCGGGCCACCCATCCGGCAACCCGTTCAACTGGTCCGAAGCGGCTTTCGGCGGGGTCCCCGTTTTCACGGAGACCCCGGATTGAAAGCCCCTACTCCGCCGCGAACCGCACCGCCGCGCCGCCGCCGGGCGCGAGGGGGAGGTCGAGGGTGTCGGCGGACGTGACCTGCCGCTCCTCGATCTCGTAGGCGTAGGGGTTGGTGTCCCAGTGGGCGTCCCCGGCATCCCGCCAGATGGTGGCGGTGTAGGTCCGGCCCTCTTCGAGGAAGTCCAGCGCGACAGAGAGGTCGCGGGGGTCCTCGTCGGTCAGCGCGCCCAGATACCAGTCGTCCGAGCCCCGCTCCTGCCGGGCGAAGACGACGTGCTCGCCGATCTCGCCGTCCAGCGCGATGCTCTCCTCCCAGTCTGCGGGCACCGCGCGGATGAAGTCGAAGGCGTCGTCGAAGCGCTCGTAGTTCTCCGGCAGGTCGGCGACCATCTGCACGGGCGAGTAGATCACCACGTACAGCGCCAGTTCCTTGGCGAGCGTGTGGCTGACCCGCGCGCCCTCCATCCGGTCGGCGTAGGAGGTCATGTCGAAGATGCCCGGCGTGTAGTCGAACGGGCCGGACAGCATGCGGGTGTAGGGCAGGATGGCCACGTGCTCGGGCGGGTTCGGCGGCACGCCCCACGCGTTGTATTCCTGCCCGCGCGCGCCCTCGCGGGTGATGGCGTTCGGATAGGTCCGGCGCAGGCCGGTGTCCTTGACCGGCTCGTGGGCGTTGATCGAGATCCGGCGCTCGGCGGCGGCCTGCAGCACGCGCTGGTGATGGTTCACCGCGAACTGGCCGTCATGCCACTCGTATCGGATGTGCCCGTCCTCGTCGCGGCGTGTCATCCCGCCTGCGTCGTCGACATAGCCGGTCTTCACCTGGCGCACCCCGAGGCGCTCATACAGATCGAAGGCATCCTCCATCTGGTCTTCGTAATTGGACACGCCGCCGCTGGTCTCGTGGTGGCCCACCAGCCGCACCCCGCGCTCGCGCGCATAGGCGGCCACGCCCTCCAGATCGAAATCGGGATAGGCGGTGGTGAAGTCGAACACCTCGTTGTTGACGAACCAGTTGCCGTCCCAGCCCAGGTTCCAGCCCTCGATCAGCACGCCGTCGAACCCGTTCTCGGCGGCGAAGTCGATGTATTCGCGGGCGTTCTCGGTGGTCGCGCCGTGGATCTCGCCCGACTCCCACGTCATCGTGTTGACGTGCATCCCCCACCAGATGCCGATGTATTTGCCCGGCTCGACCCAGGACACGTCGCCCAGCACGTTCGGCTCGTTCAGGTTCAGGATGATGTCCGAATTGATCAGGCCCACCGCGCTGTCGGCGATCTGAATGGTGCGCCAGGGCGTGGCGAATTCGCCCCCGACCCGCACCGGCACGCCGTCATGGCTGGGCGCCAGCCGGGCGCGGAACACGCCGCCCCGGCGCTGGTCGAGCCACATCGACGAATAGTCCACCAGCGCGGCCTCGTGGATGGAGACGTGCGGCCCGCCCTCGGGCAGGCGCGCGGTGAAGGGGGTGTGGGCCACCAGCGCATCGCTCAGCGGCGTGGAGCGATAGAGATATTCATACCGGTTGTATTCCCCCGCCTCGATCCACCAGGCGTCGGATTCGGGCGGCAGCACGAACTCGGTGATCTCCGCGGTGATGGCGTGCTCGCCCCGCTCGGGATTGGAGACCTCGTAGCGGAAGCCGATTCCGGTGTCGAAGGCGCGCATGCGCACGGTGAAGCCCAGTTCGGGGCTCTCGGCGTCCTCGAAACGGGCGCTGACCTCGTTGTGGTGGTCGCGGGCCACCCGGCGCTCGCCCCAGGGCAGCTCCCATTCGTCGTCATGGGAGGCCGCGCCGGTCTCCACCAGCTCCAGTCCGGTCTCGAGATTCGGCCCCTCCAGCAGGCGGAAGCCCAGCCGTGACGGAGCCACGACCTCTTCGCCGTCGAAGCTGACCGAATAGTGCGGGCGGCCGTCCTCGCTCCAGATCTCGGCGGTGATCCGCCCGTCGGGCGAGGCCAGCTCGGCGCGCTCCTGCGCGATGGCGGCGGGCAGCAGGAAGGCGGCGGAAAATCCTGCAAACAGGGTGGCGCTGCGCAGCGCAGTGATGGCGGTCATGGAAGTCCTCCCCGGCCGCTTGGCGGCTCTCATGGCTGGGTATCGTGTGAGGGCGCAGGATGCGCACATCTTGCAAAAAACTGCAATCCATTCCGGTTTCGCGTGACTTGACCCTTGCTGGAGGCTAGGCTCCGCCACAACAAAAGACGACAAACGGGGAGGATCGCCCATCATGAAACCCAGCCACGTCCTGACCGGAGCGCTCGCCGCCATGCTGTGCGCGGGAACCGCGCTGGCCGGCGCGCAGGAAGCCCTGCCCGCGCCCCAGCCCGCGACCGACCGCGTGCCCGAAGACGAGATCATCTACTTCCTGCTGCCCGACCGGTTCGAGAACGGAAATCCGGACAATGACCGCGGCGGCATCGAGGGCGGACGGCTCGATCACGGCTTCGACCCCGAGGACACCGGATTCTATCATGGTGGCGACCTGCAGGGCCTGATCGACCGGCTCGACTACATCCAGGGGCTGGGCGCGACGGCGGTCTGGCTGTCGCCGATCTTCCACAACAAGCCCGTCCAAGGCGGTGAAGGTCAGGAATCGGCGGGCTATCACGGCTACTGGATCACCGATTTCCTCGACGTGGACCCGCATCTGGGCAGCCGCGAGGACTTCGCCCGACTGGTCGAGGAAGCCCACGGGCGCGGCATGCGCGTCTACATGGACATCATCACCAACCACACCGCGGACGTGATCGCCTATCGCGAGTGCCACGACCCCGAATACGAGGGCGAGCGGGTCGAGCCGCGCGAGGACGGCGGCTGCCCCTACCGCTCCGTGGCCGACTATCCGTGGACCACCCGCGGCGGCGTGGACGGCGAGGCCATCAATGAAAACTTCCTGGGCGACGACCCGCGCCACCAGACCGCGGAGAATTTCGCGAACCTCACCGATCCCGACTGGGCCTACACCCCCTTCACGCCCGAGGGCGAGGAGGACATCAAAAACCCGGCCTGGCTGAACGATCCGCTGCTCTATCACAATCGTGGCGACACCACCTTCGAGGGGGAGAACTCGCTGTATGGCGACTTCGTGGGGCTGGACGACCTGTTCACCGCCCACCCCACCGTGATCGAGGGCATGATCGACATCTACAAGTCCTGGATCACGGATTTCCGGGTCGACGGCTTCCGCATCGACACCGCGCGCCACATCGCGCCGGAGTTCTGGCAGGCCTTCATGCCCGAGATCATGGATCACGCCGAGGCCGAGGGCATCGGGCATTTCTACGTGTTCGGCGAGGTCTACGAGTTCGGCGCCGGCCGGCTGGCCAGCCACACCCATCGCAGCGAATTCCCCACAGTGCTCGACTTCGCCTTCCAGGGCGCGGTGCGTGACTTCGTCATCAACGGCGAGCCGGGCGAGATCTTCCTGGGCCTGTTCGAGCAGGACGCGGTCTATGCGGGCGGCGAAGAGGCCGCGCGGCGGCTGCCCACCTTCCTGGGCAATCACGACATGGGCCGGTTCGCGGGCTTCCTGCGCGACGCCCACCCGGACAAGGCCGACGACGAGGCCATCGCGCGCATCGAGCTGGCCCACGCCATGATGATGTTCCTGCGCGGGGTGCCGACGCTGTATTACGGCGACGAGCAGGGCTTCGCGACCGTGGGCGATGACCAGCGCGCCCGCGAAAGCCTCTTCCCCAGCCAGGTCGAGCTCTACAACGCCACGAACCTGATCGGCACGGACGCGACCACCGCGGACGAGAATTTCGACACCGATCACCCCATCTACCGCGCCGTCGCCGAACTGTCGGCCATCCGCTCGGCCCACCCGGTCCTGCGCCGGGGCGAGCAGCGCGTGCGCCATGCCGATCTGGACGCCGGTGTGCTGGCGGTCTCGCGGATCAATCCCGAGACCGGCGAGGAATATCTCGTCGCCTTCAACGCCGAGGACAGCGCGCAGGATCTCAACGTGATCGTGGACGGCGCGGCCCGGCGCTTCGAGGCGGTGGCGGGCGAGTGCGCGCCCGAGCCGAACGCGGCGGCGAGCTACCCGGTCTCCATCCCCGCGCGGGGCTTCGTGATCTGCCGGACGGTCTGGGAAGACTGACCGGCGACCCCTCTCTCCCCTGTGAGAGGCTCCTCCTTGACCCCCGCCCTTACCAGGCGGGGGTTATTTTTTGAGATTTTCCGCAATGACATGCCATTGAACTAACCGACTTTCCCTTTCAGGCGAAGTTCAAGCTTTGCAAATTTATGCAATCTGCTGCATGATCCTTCCCGAGAGCCCGACCAGAAGGCCGACCGGAGGAGACCATCATGAAAACCGCCCTGTGCGCCGCCGCGGCGCTGTCCGCGATCCTGTCCGCCCCCGCGCTGGCTCAGGACGCGCGCTACGAGCCGCGCCCGATGGTCGAGATCGCGAGCCCCGACTGGGCGGACACCGCGATCCTGTACCAGCTCAACACCCGCCAGTTCACCGAGGAGGGCACCTTCCGCGCGGCCATGGAGCGGCTGGAGCACATCCGCGATCTGGGCGCGGACGTGATCTGGCTGATGCTGATCCATCCCATCGGGGAGGAGGAGCGCAAGGGCACGCTGGGCAGCCCCTACTCGGTGGCCGACTACCGCGACGTGAACCCCGAGTTCGGCACGATGGAGGATTTCCAGGCCTTCGTGGACCGCGCCCATGAGCTGGGCCTGAAGGTCATCCTCGACTGGGTGGCCAATCACTCGGCCTGGGACAACCCGCTGCGCGACGAGCATCCCGACTGGTATCTGCGCGACTGGGACGGCAGCTTCCGCCCCACCCCGTGGTGGGACTGGAGCGACATCATCGACTTCGACTACACCCAGGCCGGGATCCGCGAATACATGACCGACTCGATGGCCTTCTGGGTCCGCGAGGTCGGGGTGGACGGCTTCCGCGCGGATGTGGCCGCCTATGTCCCGCTCGACTTCTGGGAGACGGCCCGCGAGGAGCTGGACGCCATCAAGCCGGTCTTCATGCTGGCCGAGGCGCAGATGCGCGACCTGCACTACCGCGCCTTCGAGGCCAGCTACGCTTGGGACTGGAACAACACCATGCACGCCATCGCCCACGGGCGGGCGGACGCCACCGCGCTGTATGGCTACTACGCCGAGAACGAGAGCGCCTGGCCGCGCGAGGCCATGCGCATGACCTACATCTCCAATCACGACCAGAATTCGTGGGACGGCACCCAGTTCGAGCGCTTCGGCGAGATGCTTGAGCCCGCCATCGTCCTGTCCGTCACCGGCGACGGTCTGGCGATGATCTATAACGGCCAGGAAGCGGGCAACGAGAAGCGGCTGGAGTTCTTCGAGCGCGACCCCATCGAATGGCGCGAGCACGGGATCGGCGATCTGTACCGCTCCCTGTTCGCGCTGAAACGCGAAAACACCGCCCTGCACAACGGCGCGGCCGGGGCGCGGATGATACAGGTGGAGAACTCGGTTCCCCAACAGATCTTCTCCTTCGTGCGCCAGCACGAGGGCGAGGATGCGGACGCGGTGTTCGTGGCGCTGAACCTGTCGGGCGAGACGGCGGTGGCCGAATTCCCCCGCTCGCTGCATCATGGCCGGTATGTGGACCATGCTTCCGGCGAGGAGACGGAGTTCGGCGAGGGCGACGCGCTCGAGCTGGAGCCCTGGGGCTGGCGGGTTTTCGTCCGGCAGGGGGCGACATGACCGCCCCGGTCTGTTAGACGAACATTCGCCGGACGCCGCCGGAATGTTAGCCGCGCGTGGAAACCGAATGAAAATGTTAGCGCTAACATCGCTGATCGAACGCCCCGCTCCGCTGGTGCGGACGGGCCTGCGTGAAAAATCGCGCCGGGTTATGGTAACCGGTGTCATACATGCCTATGCTGGCGCTCGCGCGCCGCTCGGGCGCTGAGGGGAGATACGCGATGGCGCAGCTTGTGCCCGTCGAGGAATTCGACATCGTCATTTTCGGCGCCACGGGCGATCTCGCCCAGCGCAAGCTCTTCCCCGCGCTCTATCACCGCTGGCTGGACGACCAGATCCCCGAGGGCGCGCGCATCATCGCCACCTCCCGCACCGAGATGAGCCGGGAGGACTTCCTCGAGCAGACGAGAAAGAGCCATGCCGAGTTCCACCCGTCTGAAAAGGTGGACGAGGCGCGGTGGGCGAAATTCGCCGAACAGATGGACTACGTGGCGCTGGACGCGGTGAACGAAGGCGGGAACTGGCCCGAGGTCGCCGAAAGGCTGGAGGGCCGCGAGGAGAAGATCCGGCTGTTCTACCTCGCCCTGCCGCCGGGCATTTACGGCTCGGTGTGCGAGAACATCGGCGCCGCCGGGCTGGTCACGCCCAAGGCGCGGGTGGTGCTTGAAAAGCCCATCGGCACCGATCTGGAGAGCGCGCGGGAGATCAACGAGCGCGTGGGCCGGGTCTTCCGCGAGGACGCGATCTTCCGCATCGACCATTATCTGGGCAAGGAGACGGTCCAGAACCTGCTCATCCTGCGCTTCGCCAACGTCCTGTTCGAGCCGATCTGGAACTCGACCTGGATCGATCACGTCCAGATCAGCGCCTGCGAGACCGTCGGCGCCGGGATGCGCGGGGACTATTACGACGGCGCGGGCGCCATGCGCGACATGGTGCAGAACCACCTGCTCCAGCTTCTGTGCCTGGTCGCTATGGAGCCGCCCAACGATCTGGACGCGGACGCGGTGCGCGGCGAGAAGCTCAAAGTGCTCAACGCCCTGCGCCCCATCGGGATCAAGCACATCGACGCGGAGACCGTGCGCGGCCAGTACACCTCCGGCGCCATCGGGTCGGAGACCGTCAAGGGCTATGCCGAAGAGCTGGGCCGCGAGAGCGGGACGGAGACCTTCGCCGCGCTCAAGACCCATATCGACAACTGGCGCTGGTCGGGCGTGCCCTTCTACCTGCGCACCGGCAAGCGCATGGCCTCGCGCCGGTCGGAGATCATCATCCAGTTCAAGCCGGTCCCCCACGAGGTCACCAACGGACAGGGCGGCCCGCTCCACCCCAACCGGCTGGTGATCCGCCTCCAGCCCGACGAGGGCGTGCGCCTGCTGCTGATGACCAAGGATCCCGGCCCCGGCGGCCTGCGCCTGCGCTACGTGCCGCTGAACCTGTCCTACGCGGACACCTTCGAGGAGAACTACCCCGACGCCTATGAGCGCCTTCTGATGGCGGTGGTGCGCGACAATCTCGCCCTGTTCATGCGCCGCGACGAGATCGAGGCGGCCTGGCGCTGGGTCGACGGCATCCTGAACGGCTGGAAGGAGGCCGACACCAGGCTCTACACCTACCCCGCGGGCGTGGACGGGCCGGTCCAGTCCGCCCTCCTGCTCGACCGGGCGGGCCGTGAATGGCTGGACGGAATGAATCTGTGATGCCCGACGTGATCGAACATTCCACCCGCCAGGCGCAGGCTGAAGCCGTCGCCGCTGAGATGGCCGCCGCGCTGGACGCCGCGATCCGGGAGAAGGGCGCCGCCCTTCTGGCCTGCTCGGGCGGATCGACGCCCGCCGCCGCCTACGAGGCGTTGTCGCACGCGGACATCGACTGGTCGAAGATCAGCGTCGTTCTGGTGGACGAGCGCTGGGTGGACGAGGACCACGAGAAATCCAACGCCGCCTTCCTGCGCCGCACCCTGCTGAAGAACCGCGCCGCCGCGGCGCATTTCGTGCCGCTCAAGACCGCGGGCGACAGCCCGGCGCTGGGGCTGGACGCGGTGCTGTCCGCCCTCGCCGCCCTGCCCTTCCCGCCCGACGCGGCGCTGATGGGCATGGGCACGGACGGACACACCGCAAGCTGGTTCCCCGGCGCGGACGGGCTGGACGCGGCCCTGAACGGGCCTGAGCGCGCCGCCGCCATCGCGGGCGCGTCCGGCGCGGCCGCCTCGGGCCAGGACCAGCGCATCACCCTGACGGCCTCGGCGCTGGATGGCGCGGGCTGGATGGGCCTGATGATCGCGGGCGACGACAAGAGACAGGCGCTCGAAGAGGCGCTGACGGACGGCCCCGTGGCCGAAATGCCGGTGCGCGCGATCCTGCCGCGCCCCGGCCTTCGCATCCACTGGGCGGCCTGAGGACGGGAGGACGACATGACGAACCGGACAGTCGAGGCGGTCACGCGCCGCATCGCCGAGCGCAGCCGCCCGGCGCGCGAGGCCTATCTGGAGATCATCCGGGCCGCCGCGAAAGACGGCCCCCAGCGCAAGCGCCTGTCCTGCGGCAATCTCGCCCACGGCTTCGCGGCGGCGGGCGAGGACAAGGATCCGCTGAAGGGCGCGGTCTGGCCGAACGTGGGGATCGTCAATTCCTACAATGACATGCTCTCCGCCCACCAGCCGCTGGGCGCGTATCCCGACATCCTCAAGGCCGCGCTGAGGAAAGCCGGCGCCGTGGGTCAGGTCGCGGGCGGCGTGCCGGCCATGTGCGACGGGGTCACCCAGGGGCGCGCAGGCATGGAGCTGTCGCTCTTCAGCCGCGACGTCATCGCGATGTCCACCGCCATCGCCCTGTCCCACGACATGTTCGACGCCGCGCTGTGTCTGGGCGTTTGCGACAAGATCGTGCCGGGTCTCGTCATGGGCGCGCTGCGCTTCGGGCACATGCCCGTCCTGTTCGTGCCCGCCGGGCCGATGCCGACCGGCATCCCCAATTCCGAAAAGAACCGCATCCGCCAGCTTTTCGCCGAAGGTAAGATTGGGCGCGACAAGCTGCTGGACGCTGAAAGCGCCAGCTATCACAGCCCGGGCACCTGCACCTTCTACGGCACGGCGAACTCCAACCAGATGATGATGGAGCTGATGGGCCTGCACGTGCCCGGCGCGGCCTTCGTCAATCCCGGCACCCCCCTGAGGCAGGCCCTGACCGAAGCCGCCGCGGCGCGCGTGACCGCCCTGACCGCGCTGGGCGACCGCTTCACCCCCATGGGCGAGGCCATCGACGAGAAGGCGATCGTGAACGCCATCGTGGGCCTTCACGCCACGGGCGGGTCGACCAACCACACCCTGCACATCGTCGCCTTCGCGCGGGCCGCCGGCGTCATCGTCAACTGGACCGACTTCGCCGATCTGGCCGAGGCCACGCCGCTGCTGACGCGCATCTATCCCAACGGGCAGGCGGACGTGAACCAGTTCCACGCCGCGGGCGGCATGGCCTTTCTCACCCGCGAGCTGCTGGACGCGGGCCTGCTGCACGAGGACGCCAGAACCCTGGGCGCGGACTCCATGCGCGACTACGCCATGGAGCCGGGGCTGGAGGACGGAAAGCTGGTCTGGCGCGAGCCGCCCGAGAAGAGTCTGGACGAGGACATCCTGCGCCCGGTCTCCCGCCCCGTGGCGAAGGATGGCGGCCTGCGGGTGCTCAACGGCAATCTGGGCCGGTCGGTCATCAAGGTCTCCGCCGTCAAGCCTGAGCACCGGGCCGTCGAGGCGCCCTGCGTGATCGTCCACGATCAGGACACGCTGATCGAGCGCTTCAAGGCGGGCGAACTGGACCGCGACGTGATCGCCGTGGTCCGCTTCCAGGGCCCGAAGGCGAACGGCATGCCCGAGCTGCACAAGCTGACCCCCTCGCTGGGCGTGCTGCAGGACCGGGGCTTCAAGGTGGCGCTGGTCACCGACGGGCGCATGTCGGGCGCCTCGGGCAAGGTGCCCGCGGCCATCCACCTGACCCCCGAGGCGCTGGACGCAGGCCCCATCGCGAAGCTGCGCGAGGGTGACGTGATCCGGCTCGACCCCGACGCGGGCGTGCTCGAGGCGCTGGTGGACGCGGACGAGTGGGCCGCGCGCGAGCCTGAGACCGCCGATCTGTCCGCCAGCCGCAAGGGGCTGGGCCGGGAGCTGTTCGCCGGCTTCCGGCAGGTCGTCAGCCCGGCCGAGGAAGGCGCGGTGTCCATCCCCGATCTGGCGCCCGTGAGCGCGCCGGAACCGGTGAGCGGGACGGTCTGATGGGCGGCGCCAACCCCAACTGCCATCTCGTCGCGGACATCGGCGGGACCAATGCCCGCTTCGCCATCCTGCGCGGCGACGCGAAATCGGGCTTCGAGGCGGTCCACAGCCAGCGCCTGCGCGCTGAAGATTTCGAGGCTCTGCGCGACGCGGCGCTGGCCTTCCTGCAGACCTATGACGGCGAGCAGCCCAGCCGCGCCTGCTTCGCTGTCGCCGGGCCCGTGGGCGAAGGCGAGGTGCGCCTGACCAACTCGCCCTGGCGGTTCAATCCGCCCGAGCTGGCCAGAACCCTCGGCGTGGAGCGCCTGATCGCGGTCAATGACTGGGAGGCGCTGGGCCGGGGCGCGCCCCTGACCCCTGACAGCGAGCTGGTCACCGTGCGCGGGGGCAAAGGCCGAAAGGGCGCGCCCATCGCGGTTCTGGGGCCGGGCACGGGTCTGGGGATGAGCTATCTGCACGAGGCCGACAGCCCCCGCCCGCGCGTCATCTCCACCGAGGCCGGCCACGCCGCGTTCGCGCCGTGCGGCGAGGACGAGATCGACGTGCTGCTCTTCGTGGCGCGCGAGTTCGGCTATGTGAGCTGGGAGCGGCTGCTGTCGGGCCGCGGGCTGGTCACGCTGCACCGGGCGATCTGCCGCCGCGACGGCGTCCCCTGGCCCAATCTGCGCCCCGATCAGGTCACCAAGGCCGCCATCGGCGGCACAGATCCTCAGGCGGTCCGCGCGCTGGACATGTTCTGCGCCGCGCTGGGCACGTTCGCGGGCGACGCGGTGCTGATGGGCGGCGCGCGCGGCGGGGTCTATCTGGGCGGGGGCATCCTGCCGCGGATCAGGGACTTCTTCCTCAAAAGCCGCTTCAACGCCTGCTTCAACGGGCGCGACCTGATGGAAGGGTATTTCGACGACCTGCCCGTCCGCCTCATTATGACAGACATGGCCGCCCTGTACGGCGCGGCCGCCTTCGCCGGAGACGCCTCATGAGCCGAGACCCCAAGCCGATTCTCGACGCCGCCAGCGTCATTCCCGTGCTGGTTATCGACCGCGCCGCCGACGCCGCCCCGCTGGCCAAAGCCCTCAAGGCGGGCGGGCTGAAAGTGGTGGAGCTGACCCTGCGCACCGCCGCCGCGCTGGACGCGATGAAGGCCATGAAGGACGCCGAGCCCGAGCTGATCGTGGGCATGGGCACGCTGCGCCGCCCCGAGCAGGTTGAACAGTCGCTCAAAGCCGGCGCGGAGTTTCTCGTCAGCCCCGGCCTGTCCCCCGCCCTGGCCCACGCGCTGATACACAGCCCCGTGCCGGTCCTGCCCGGCGTGGCGACCATCTCCGAGGCGATGGCCGCGCAGGATCTGGGCTTCACGGCCCTGAAATTCTTCCCCGCCGAGCCCGCGGGCGGCATCGACTACCTCAAGGCCCTGCGCGGCCCCCTGCCCGACCTGATGTTCTGCCCCACCGGCGGGATCAGCCGCGAGCGCGCGCCGGACTATCTCGCCCTGCCCAACGTGGCCTGCGTGGGCGGATCGTGGATCGCCAGCGCGGCCCAGATCGCCGACGGCGACTGGGACGCGATCACGAACAACGCCCGCGCCGCCGCGTCGATGAAGGGGTGAGACGCCCACTTCTCCTCCCCCTGCAAGGGGGAGGCTGGGAGGGGGTCTGGCTCAGCACGGGAGACGTCTGAAGGATTGGCGAGATCCTTTGACCCCCTCCTAACCTCCCCCTTGCAGGGGGAAGAAAACGGTTGCCCCTACATTTCAGACAGCAGATGTTCCGCGCTTGAGACCTTGAAGTCGCCGGGCTCTTCGACGAACAGCTTCTCCACCGTCCCGTCCCTGACCAGCATGACATAGCGCTGGGAGCGGGGGCCGAGGCCGAAGCGCGAGCCGTCCATGTCCAGGCCGATGGCCTTGGCGAAGGCGGCGTTGCCGTCCGCCAGCATCTCGATGCCGTCCGCGCCCTCGGCCTTCGCCCAGGCGTCCATCACGAACACGTCATTGACCGCCGTGCAGGCGACGGCGTCCACGCCTTTCGCTTTCAGGTCGTCCGCCTTGTCGATGAAGCCGGGCAGGTGCTTGGCCGAGCAGGTCGGCGTGAAGGCGCCGGGCACCGCGAACAGGGCCACGGTGCGCCCTGAGAACACGTCACCGGTGGTTTTCGGCGCCGGGCCGTCCGCGGTCATGGTCATGAAGGTGGTCTCGGGCAGGGTTTCGCCGGGCTTGATCGTCATGAGGGGAAGGCTCCATGTCGCGGGATTGCGTGCCCCATACCTAGTGCGCCATTCCCCCGGCATGCAAGGCGGATGCATCCGTAAGGGGGTGGACAAGTGCCTTGCCTTGCCTTGATGCTGAAAGGCCAAGCGAGGCGAGGATCATGGACACGCGCGCGGCGCACTATCTGGACGGCAAGCTTCTGATCGCGAGCCCGCTGATCGGGGATCCGCGCTTCGACCGCTCTGTGGTGTTCATGTGCGCCCATTCCGACGACCACGCCATGGGCATCATCCTGAACAAGCCCATGAGCAAGCTGCGCCTGCCCGACCTGTTCGAGCAGCTGGGCGTGAAAAGCGAGATCACCGTGGCCGACCGCGCCGTCCTCGATGGCGGGCCGGTGGACCGCGACCGCGGCTTCGTCCTTCATTCGGCCGATGTCTGGTGCGAGCCCGCCACGCTCGAGGTGGGCGAGGGCGTGGGCCTGACCGCCACCAAGGACATTCTCGAGGCGATGGCCTCGCCCGGCGCGCCGCGCCGCGCGCTGCTGGCGCTGGGCTATGCGGGCTGGGAGGCCGGCCAGCTCGAGGACGAGATTTCCCACAACGCCTGGCTGGTGGTGGACGCCGACGAGGATCTGGTGTTCGGCGAGGACTACGAGTCCAAGTGGGACAAGGCGCTGCGGAAGATGGGCGTGGCCCCCGAATTCCTCACCGGCGCGTCCGGGCACGCCTAGCAGGCATCTACGCGGGCGGCCCGAACAGCCCCTCCTTGCCCTCGGTCACGACCCGGCCCGCCCGTTCAGGCGGCATCGCCCCGGCATAGTGGAAGCCCTGCGCATAGTCGCAGCCCATCTCCGCGAGCAGGTCGGCCATCTCGGCGGTCTCCACCCCTTCGGCCACGATCACCATGCCCAGCGAGCGCGCCAGCTTGACCACCGAAGCGGTGATCGACTGGGCCGAGCCGTCCGCGATCAGGGCGCGCACGAAATATTGATCGATCTTGATGACGTCGAAGGGCAGCCGGTCGAGCCGCGCCAGCGAGGAATACCCCGTGCCGAAATCATCGAGCGCCAGCCCGATGCCCGCCGCCTTCAGCCGCAGCAGCACCGCTTCGGAGCCCTCCGGGTCGCGCATCACCTCCGTCTCGTTGATCTCCAGCTTGAACCGGCCGGGCGGCAGGCCCGCCTCGCTCACGAGCTCGATGAGATCGTCCGCGAAGCCCGGACGCAGCAGTTCAGAGGCGGTCGCGTTGGCTGACACCCACAGCCGGTCCAGCCCTGGATCCGCCGCCCGCCAGGCCGACAGGTCGCCCAGCGCGGAGGCGCGCACCCGGTCGCCGATGGCGTTCATCAGCTTCATGCGGTTCGCCATGGCGAAGAAATCGTCCGGCGCCATCACCCCGCCGCCGGGCGGACGCCAGCGGGCCAGCGCCTCGAACCCGGCCAGCCGTTCGGTCTGAAGATCGATCACCGGCTGGTGGAAGGCGATCACCTCGCCCGACTCCAGCGCCGCGGCGAAGGCCGCCTCGCGGTCCACCTCCTCGCGGTCCTCCCCGCCCTCGCCCGCTGGCAGGATCAGGCCGCTGAAGCCTGCCCCGCCGCCCTGCCCCAGCAGCCGCACGGGCCGCACATGGCCGTCCGCGCCCACGATGCGGATGCGGATGTCCACCCGGCCGCCGCGCGTCAGCGCGGACAGCGCAGTCCGGTCGGCGGGCGCGACCTGGTCGAGGAAATCGGAAAACGTGTCGCTGGGCCTGAAGCCCAGACCGTCCGCGTCGCCGCGCAGCGCCGCCGTTCCGGATTCGGGATCGAGGTTCGCGGCCAGCGCTCCGGCCGCCCGCGCCGCTTCGGCGAACCCCTCCCCCGGCGCGTTCACAGGAGCGGGTCGCCGCGGACGATGGCGAATTTCAGGTGGTCGCGCCACTGGCCGTCGATCTTCAGATAATTGCGGGCATAGCCCTCGGGGCTGAAGCCCACGGCCAGCAGCAGCGCGCGCGAGGGCGCGTTCTCGGGATGGGTCGCCGCCTCCACCCGGTTCAGGTGCAGCGGCCCGAATGCGAAGGCCACCACCCGGCGAACCGCGGCGCGGGCGTATCCCTTGCGCACATGGGGCAGGCCCACCCAGTAACCGATGTCGGCGGCCTGCAGCACGCCGCGCCGGACATTGTTCAGATTGCACGCGCCCACCAGCACGTCGTCCTCGGCGCGGAACACGAAAAAGGGATAACCCTGCCCGGTTTCGATGTCCTGATGATAGCGGCGCAGCCGGCGCTTGAAGGCGGTGCGGGTCAGCTCGTCTTCCGACCAGGCGGGCTCCCACGGAATCGTGTGTCCGCGGCTGGCATGGCGCAGCTTGGCCCAGGCCTCGTAATCATCGATGCACGGATGGCGCAGCCGGATGTTCTCCGCCGTCAGCGTCGTCTCATGGCTGTCGTCGCGCCAGAGGGCCAAGTCCCGTCTCTCCCGTGTCCCGTTGAAGCCTAGCCGCTCTCAGGGGTTGAACGCCAGAGGCTTGCACGAGGCGTGTTTCCCCCCGGTTACCGCCGCAGAGAAATCCGGCCCCGCGAGATGTTGAACGCCAGCCACACCCCGATCAGGGCGAGAGCCATGAAAAACCACGTCACCGCATAGGCCAGATGCCGCTCGGGCGGGGTCTGAGCCAGATGGGCGGGGGGCTCGCCGTCATCGCGCGCCACCCACCAGTCCGCCGCCAGCGCCTCAGGCTCGATTTCCAGCGCCGCGGCGATGCCCGCCCGGTCATAGGCGTAGAAATCGCGCGTGCCCTCATCGCCGGGCGGGGTGAAGGCGCCGGGCATCATGGGCTCGTCCGCCCGCCAGGCGGACACGAAGTCCGGCGCCCCGCCATTGTCCCTGAGCGGATCGAACGCGCGCTCGACCAGCACGAACTCCGCCTCGAGGCAGGCGGGCGCGGCGGCCAGGGTGAAGACCCGCCAGCCCGGCCGGTTCGACGTGTCCACGCCCGCGATGCGCACCCGCGCGCCCTCGTCCTCGGGCGCAAAGCGCAGCGGAGTCCCGCGAAGGGGTTCCGGTCTGCACACCGCCGCATCCAGATCGGCGGCGGGCGCCTGGCGCGCGAGTTCGTAGGCGGCCAGTTCGGACTGTTTCCACGTCATGCGCTGGACCTGCCACGCGCCCAGCGCCAGCAGCAGCGCCAGCGCGGGAACCATGATAAGGGTCAGGACGGGATAGGGGCGGAAGGTCATGACGGGAGACTAGCAGCGTGCGGGCGGGATCGCCTGCGGCTTATGGCTCCCCGTCCTCGTCCAGCCGGGCCTCGGAGGCCTTGTGCCGGTGCTGCAGGGCGAACAGGGTCGCCTTGAACGGGCGCAGAAAGACCAGGCAGAGGGCCAGCGACAGGGGCAGCCACAGGATCAGGTGGAGCCAGATCGGCGGGGCGGCGGCCAGTTCGAGCACGAGCGCCAGCGGCACCACGATCAGCCCGACCAGGAATATGATGAAGACGGCGGGGCCGTCGCCCGCGTCCTCGGCGGAATAATCCAGCCCGCAGGCGTCGCAACGGTCGGCGACTTTCAGGAAGCCGGAAAACAAAACCCCCTCCCCGCAGCGCGGGCACCGGGCCCGCAGACCTGCGAGAAGGGGGCTGGGTTCGGTCATCCGTCCGGAGCCGCTACGCGAAGACCACGTAGACGAACACGAACAGGAACAGCCAGACCACGTCGACGAAGTGCCAGTACCAGGCCGCCGCCTCGAGGCCGAAATGCTTCTGCGGGGTGAAATGCCCGGCCAGCAGTCTGAGCAGACAGACCGCGAGGAAGATCGTCCCGATGATGACGTGCGCCCCGTGGAAGCCCGTCGCCATGAAGAAGGCCGCGCCGTACAGATTGCCCGAGAAGTCGAAATAGGCGTGGGTGTACTCGTACGCCTGGACCACGGTGAACAGCGCGCCCAAGGCCACGGTGCAGACCAGGCCCCATTTCGCGCCCTTGCGGTCGCCGTGCTGCAGCGCGTGGTGCGCCCAGGTCACCGTCGTGCCCGACAGCAGCAGGATCAGGGTGTTGATCAGCGGCAGGTGGAAGGGATCGAAGGTCTCAACGCCGGGCGGAGGCCAGGTCTCCCAGCCCGAGAAGTCCGCGCCGATGGGCAGGCCGTCCCACTCGACGCCCGCGCGGACGTCGTGGAACAGGGCGGCTTCGAAGAAGATCCAGAACCAGGCGGCGAAGAACATCACTTCGGACACGATGAACAGGATCATGCCGTAGCGCAGGCCCAGATCGACGACCGGGGTGTGATCGCCCTTGTGGGACTCTTTGATCACGTCGCCCCACCAGCCGATCATGGTGTAGCCCACGATCACCGCGCCAAGGCCCAGCACCCAGGGCGAGCCCTCGGCCAGCAGGAAGCCCGCCGCGCCGTCGCCGCCGCCCAGGCCGCGCATGAAGATCACCAGACCCAGGCACAGCACGAAGGCGCCCAGCGAGCCCACGAAGGGCCACGGGCTGGGATCGACGAGGTGGTAATCGTGTTTGACGGCTCCGCCAGCCATGCTTCTCTCCTGACAGTCCTGTTCGCGCGGGGGGCGAGCCCCCCTGTCCCTCATTCAGGCTGGGCGCAGCTATAGCGCCGCCCCCGCCCCGTATCAATTCCGCCCGTGCGCGTTCAGCGCCTCAAGGCGGCTATTCCGCCCCGTCGGCCATCCCCTGGCGCGCCATGGCCACCTGCGCGGCCTCGTCGCTCGCCTCGAAGAAGGTGTAGGACAGGGTCACCGAGCGCACGTCGTCCATGCGCCGCTCGTCGTCCATCGACGGATCGACGAAGAACAGCACGGGCATCTCCATCGATTCGCCCGGCGCCAGCGTCTGCTCCTCGAAGCAGAAGCAGTCGAGCTTGGCGAAATACGGCCCCATCTTGAACGGCGCGACATTGTAGGTCGCGATGCCCGTGATGGCCCGGTCGGTGTTGTTGGTGGCGCGGTAGAAGGCCAGCGCGGTCTCGCCCACATTGACGGTCATCTGCCGTTCGACGGGCTCGAACTCCCAGGCGAAGCCGCGGGCGCGCGAGGCGTCGAAGCGCACGATGATCTCGCGGTCGAGCACCTGTCCGGCGTCGTACTGGGCGACCTGGGTGGTCCCGCCATAGCCGGTGACCCGGCAGAACAGGTCATACAGCGGCACCGCGGCATAGGCCGCGCCCACCATGGTCGCGACCGTGGCGATGCAGACGGTGAAGACCCGCAGGTTCTTGTCCTTGGGCAGAAGGCGCATGGTCACGCTCCTCCGGTGGCGATGTTTCCGGTCAGTCTGACGACCGTGGTGACGAAGATCAGCACGATGAAGCCTATCAGCGCCCAGAAGATCCAGACATTGCGGCGCTTGCGCGCACTCTCCTGCTCGGGCGTCAGGGGCGCGGGCGCGTCGGGGCGGCGGTCTTCAGGATCGGTCATGGTCACAGCCCCGGCACGGCCATGTGCGCGCCCAGGCCGTGCTCGGCGATCAGGGCGGCGAACAGAAGGCTCAGATGCGCGATGGAATAGGCGAACAGGTCGCGCGCGGCCTTGTCGCCCGCCCGCACCGCGTAAAGCTCGTCTTCAGCCGCGTTGGCGTCCCCCGCGCGCGACATCAGCACCCGCACGGCCAGGCCGAAGAAGATCGCCCCGCCCAGCGCGACCGCGCCCGCATAGGCCAGCCCGCCCAGCCCGGTGAACAGCGGGCCCGCCGTCGCGGCCAGATACAGCACGGTGTAGCCCATGATCTGGCGGCGGGTGGACTTCGCGCCCTTCGCCACCGGCATCATCGGCACCCCGGCGGCCGAATAGTCGCCCGACTTATAGAGCGCCAGCGCCCAGGAATGGGGCGGGGTCCAGAGGAAGATGATGAGGAAGAGCAGGACCGAATCGAGCGTGATCTCGCCGGTCGCCGCCGCCCAGCCGATCATCGGCGGGAAGGCGCCCGCCGCGCCGCCGATCACGATGTTCTGGGGCGTCGAGCGCTTGAGCCACATCGTGTAGATCACGGCGTAGAAGAAGATGGAGAAGGCCAGCAGGCCCGCGGCGACATAGTTGGACGCCAGCGCCATCAGCAGCACCGCCCCCAGCGCGAACACGCCCCCGAAGGTCCACGCCTCGCTGCGCGGGATCAGGCCCAGCGGCACCGGGCGGCGGCGCGTGCGCTTCATCACCGCGTCGATGTCGCTGTCGTAGGCCATGTTCAGCGCGCCCGCCGCGCCCGCGCCGACCGCCAGCGCGAAGACGGCCAGGACGGCCATCAGCGGATGCATCACCGCCGGAGCGGCCACGAGCCCGGCCACGCCCGTGAACACCACGAGCGTCATCACCCTGGGCTTCATCAGGGCGATATAGTCGCCGGGCGACGCCGCTTTCGCGGCGCCGCCCGGTTTGGTGTCGACGGTGGTTTCGGTCACGTCGGTTCCTGTCGCGGCCCTACTTGATGCGGGGCAGCTCGTTGAACTGGTGGAAGGGCGGCGGGGAGGACAGGGTCCACTCCAGCGTCGTCGCGCTTTCGCCCCACGGATTGGCCTCGGCCGGACGGCGGCGGATCATCGCCTCGATCAGCAGGACGAAGAACACGACCATGCCGACCGCCATGATGACGTAGCCCCACGAGGAGACCATGTTCCAGAAGGCGAAGCCGTCCGGATAGTCGACATAGCGCCGGGGCATGCCCTGCAGGCCCAGGAAGTGCTGCGGGAAGAAGATCACGTTCGCGCCGATGAAGAACAGCCAGAACTGGCTGCGGGCCAGCAGCGAGTTGTACTTCACCCCGAACATCTTCTCGAACCAGTAGTAGAAGCCCGCGAAGATGGCGAACACCGCGCCCAGCGACAGCACGTAGTGGAAGTGCGCCACCACGTAATAGGTGTCGTGCAGCGCCGTGGTCACGCCCGCGTTCGCCAGCACCACGCCGGTCACGCCGCCCACGGTGAACAGGAAGATGAAGCCGATGGCCCACAGCATGGGGGTGCGGAAGCTGATCGAGCCGCCCCACATCGTCGCGATCCACGAGAAGATCTTGATGCCCGTGGGCACCGCGATGATCATCGTCGCGGCCACGAAATAGGCCTTCAGGTTCACGTCCATGCCCACGGTGTACATGTGGTGGGCCCACACGATGAAGCCGATCACCCCGATCGAGACCATGGCGTAGGCCATGCCCAGATACCCGAAGATGGGCTTGCGCGAGAAGGTCGACACGATGTGGCTGACCATGCCGAAGCCCGGCAGGATCAGGATGTACACCTCGGGGTGGCCGAAGAACCAGAACAGGTGCTGGAACATGACCGGATCGCCGCCGCCGGCCGGGTCGAAGAAGGTCGTCCCGAAATTGCGGTCGGTGATCAGCATGGTCAGCGCGCCCGCCAGCACCGGCACGGCCAGCAGCAGCAGGAACGCGGTCACCAGGATCGACCACACGAACAGCGGCATCTTGTGCAGGGTCATGCCCGGCGCGCGCATGTTGAAGATGGTCGTGATGAAGTTGGTCGCGCCCAGGATCGAGCTGACGCCCGCCAGGTGCAGCGAGAAGATCACCAGATCGAAGGCGGGTCCGCCATGCCCTGTCGTGGACAGTGGCGGGTACATCACCCAGCTCCCCCCGAAGCCGTCATCCCCGCCCGCGCCTGGCACGAACATCGACGCCAGCAGCAGGGCGAAGGAGAAGGGCAGCAGCCAGAACGAGATGTTGTTCAGGCGCGGGAAGGCCATGTCCGGGGCGCCGATCATCAGCGGCACGAACCAGTTGCCGAAACCGCCGATCATGGCGGGCATGACCATGAAGAAGATCATGATCAGGCCGTGCATGGACACGATCACATTGTAGTTGTGCTCGTTGCCCCAGAAGCCGTTGTTGAAGACCTGAAGACCCGGCTCGGCCAGCTCCCAGCGGATCAGGCCGGACATCGCGCCGCCGATGACCCCCGCGAAGATCGCGAAGATCAGGTACATCGTGCCGATGTCCTTGTGGTTGGTCGAATAGACCCACCGCTTCCAGCTCCACAGGCTGGGGGTGTGATCGTCGTGGGCGGCAGCAGTTTGAGACGACATGACTATCGCTCCTTACCGGGCGGCGGCGACGGCGGTCGCCCCGGTCGATTCATACCAGGCGGCGAGCACGGAGGACGCGGCGTAGGGATCGGCGTTCGCCGCCTCGACCCACGCGTCGAAGACCTCCTGAGGCACGACATGCACTTCGATGGGCATGAAGGCGTGGCGGATGCCGCAGATTTCAGAGCACTGGCCGTAGAACACGCCCGTCTCGCCCTCGTTGACCCGGAACCAGGTCTCGTTCAGGCGGCCGGGGATCCCGTCCATCTTCACGCCGAAGGACGGCATGGCCCAGGAGTGGATCACGTCCGAGGCGGTCACCTGCACCCGCACCGTGGTCCCCTCGGGCACCACCACCGGAACGTCGGTGGCCAGAAGGCGCGGCTGGCTCCACGGCTGGGTGCCCAGCTCCTCTTCCTCGAGCATGTTGGACACGAACTCGAACCCGCCATGGTCGGGATACTCGTAGGTCCAGTTCCACTGGTTGCCCACGGCCTTGATGGTCATGTCCGGCTCGGGGATCACGTCCTGCATGTACAGCAGGCGGAAGGACGGCACCGCGATCACCACCAGGATCAGCACCGGAACGGCGGTCCAGATGATTTCGATCAGCGTGTTGTGGCTGAACTTCTTCGGGGTGGGATTGGACTTGGCGTTGTAGCGGACCACGATCCACACCAGCAGCGCCAGAACGAACAGGCAGATCGCCCCGATGATCCACAGGAGCAGATTGTGGAACGAGATGATGTTCTCCATCACCGGGGTCACGGCCCGCTGCAGGCCGAGCCGCCCGTCCTCGGGCTGTCCGGCATGGACCGCGCCCGTGGCGAGGAGGAAGAAGGTGGCGAGTGCTCCTAGAGCGGCCTTGAGACGCATGGCTCCCCCGAGAGGTTGAAAGCTTCGCGCGGACGGGCTCCGGTCCGCAGATTGCGGCGGAATATAGAGCCCGGTTCGTCGCATGTCAGGGCGGTTTAAGCGCCATTTTGCCGCAAGTCTCAAGGTTTTTTCAGCACAAACCGGCGCCCGGCTTCGCTCCTGAGGCGTTGGGGAATATAAGGAGCGCGCGCGTCCGCGCTTCCATGACGGGCGCGGGCGGGCCAAGGCGAGGGGGCTGTAAGATGACTGCAGGACGAGTGCTGATCACCGCGCTGGCGGGCGCCGCGGCGCTGGGCGCGGCGGCCCACGGGCAGATTCCGCGCGAGCGGTCCCCCGCTCTGCTGGGCGCCATCGAGGAATGCGAATCAGGCGCGCTGACCCTGACCAACGGCGCGCGGGCGCTGGGCGCGTGCGATTTCGCGCTGCGCTCGGAGCTCCTGGGCGAGAACGAGCGGGCGCGTCTGCTGGTCAACCGCGCCGCCCTGTCCATCGACCGCGGCGCGCTGTCTTCGGCCCGCACCGATCTCGAACAGGCCGAACGGGTGATGCCCGACCTGCCCGAGCTTCATCTGAACCTGTCCGCGCTGCGCATCCGCGACGGCAATTTCACCGGCGCCCAGCGCGCCGCCGAGCGCGCGCTGGAGCTGGGCCTGCGTCCCGAGGCGGTCGCTCATTTCAATCGCGGCATCGCGCTGGAGCGCCAGAGCCGCAACGCCGAGGCCCTGAGCGCCTATCGCGAGGCGGCCCGGCTCGCGCCCGGCCACGCCGAGTTCGCCGCCCAGCCCGAACGGTTCAACCTGGCGGGAAGCTGACGCGGACGTCTTATGCCGCCGCGCGCTCGCATGAGCGCGCGCAAGGCTCTATGTGTGGGGGCGCAAGCCTTCACGGAGCCCGCCCATGACCGCCGATCCCTTCGCCAGCTTCGAGTTCGACGCCGAGGACGCCCGCGGCGTGCTGGCCGATGCCCTGGCCGGCGCGGATGACGGCGAGATTTTCCTGGAGACGGCGGCTTCTGAATCCCTCGCTTTCGACGGCGGACGGCTGAAGACCGCCAGCTTCGATTCCGAGCGCGGCTTCGGCCTGCGCGGCGTGTTCGGCGAGACCACCGGCTACGCCCACACCAACGATCCGTCCCTGGCCGCCCTCAAACGCGCCGGGCAGACCGCCGCGGCGGCGCGCAAGGGCCGGGACGCGGTGATGGCCCCGCCGCCGCCGGGCACCAACGTCAAGCTCTATGACGACATCGACGTGGTCGAGCAGCCCGGCTTCGAGGCCAAGGCGAAGCTGCTCGCCGAGATCGACGCCTATCTGCGCGCGAAAGACCCTGAAGTGGTGCAGGTCGCCTGCTCGCTGGCCGCCTCGCGCCGGGTGATCGGGATCGTGCGCGCCGACGGCGAGACGCGCACCGACGTGCGCCCGCTGGTCCGGCTGAACGTGTCGGTCACCTGCGAGCGCGCCGGACGCCGCGAGAGCGGCTCGGCGGGCGCGGGCGGCCGGGCCGCCTTCGAACGCTGGCTGGCGCCGGACGCCTGGAAGGGCCTCGCCGACGAGGCGCTGCGAATCGCCAGGGTCAATCTCGAGGCCGTCGACGCGCCCGCGGGCGAGTGGGAGGTGGTGCTGGGCGCGGGCTGGCCGGCCATCCTGCTGCACGAGGCGGTCGGGCACGGGCTGGAAGGCGACTTCAACCGCAAGGGCACCAGCGCCTTCGCCGGGCGGATCGGCCAGCAGGTCGCCGCGAAGGGCGTGACCGTGCTCGACGACGGCACCCTGCCCGAACGCCGCGGCTCGCTGAGCATCGACGATGAAGGCACCCCCGCCTCGCTCACCCCGCTGATCGAGGACGGGGTTCTGGTCGGCTACATGCAGGACCGGCTGAACGCCCGCCTGATGGGCGTCGCGCCCACCGGCAACGGCCGGCGCGAAAGCTACGCCCACCCGCCCATGCCGCGCATGACCAACACGGTGATGAGCGCGGGCTCCGACGACCCCGCCGGGATCGTCGCCAGTCTGAAGGACGGCATCTACGCGGTCGGCTTCGGCGGCGGTCAGGTGGACATCACCTCGGGCAAGTTCGTCTTCCGCTGCACCGAGGCCTACCGGGTGCGCAACGGAAAGATCGAGGCCCCCGTGAAGGGCGCGACCCTGATCGGGGACGGTCCGACGGCGCTGACGAAAATCTCCATGATCGGAAACGATTTCGCCATGGACCCCGGCGTGGGCACCTGCGGCAAGGCGGGCCAGGGCGTGCCCGTGGGCGTGGGCCAGCCGACCATCAAGCTGGCGGGCCTGACCGTGGGCGGCGCGGGCTGACGCTCCGCCCACTGAACGTCGTTACTGAAAATTCAGCCTGCATTACGCGCATTTAAGCGCACGGACAGCATCCGGAACGGCTCCGCCCCGCATCTTCCCTTCAGCCACAGGAGGGAAGGCTCAATGAAAAAAATCATCTGGTTGGTCACCGCCGCTACCGTGCTGGCCGCGGCGCCCGTTTCCGCGCAGGAGGAGGCCGCCGCGCCCAACGGCGTCACCGCCGTGAGGGACGGGGTGCTGTCCTACGACGCGTCCTGGTTCGAGGGATCGAACCCCAACACGGCACAGGACATGGCCAACCGCCTGCCCGGCTTCCGGGTCGATGACGGCCAGCCGGTCCGCGGCTTCGCGGGGGCGGGCGGCAACGTGCTGATCAACGGCTCGCGTCCGGCGTCCAAGATCGAGACCGTGTCCAGCGCGCTGGGCCGCATCCCCGCCTCGCGGGTGGAGCGGATCGAGCTGATCCGCGGCGGCGCGGGCGGCGTGGACATGCAGGGCCGCAGCGTGGTCGCGAACGTGATTCTGCGCCGCGAGCCCTCGCGCCAGCACACCCTGACCGGTCAGGCCTATCTGTTCGAGGGCGGGCCGTCTCTGCCCGGCGGACGCTACGAGTTCAGCTCCACCGGCAATGACAGCGAGTGGGGCTTCCAGATCGGCCGCACCATTTCGATGAGCGACTCCACGGGCACGGGCGAGCAGGTCCGGCGCGGGCCGGACGGAGAGTTCCTGCTGCGCGAGGACGTGTCCAACAAGTTCGACGGCGGCGGCTGGAGCGGCGGCGCGAACTGGGCGGGCCGCGTCGGCGAAGGCCGGCTTGAGGTCCGCGCCTCGCTGTCAGACTGGGATTACGAGGACTATCTGATCTTCCGCGACGACGCCGACGAGCGCCGGTTCGATTTCCGCCAGGACTCCACAAGCGGTGACATCTCGCTGCGCTATGAGCGCCCGCTCACCGAGCGGATGGACCTCGAAACCCGCCTGATCCAGAATCTGGGCCGGCAGGAGCTGGTCAATTCGGGACTGGCGAACGGCAGCGAGCAGCGTTTCAACTCCGAGCGCGACACCGCCGAGACCATCGGCCGGGCCGTGATCAACTGGCGACGCAGCGACGACCTGCGCTTCGAGAGCGGGGGCGAGCTGGTCTACAACGTTCTGGACACCGCCCAGTCCTTCGCGGTGGACGGCGTTCCCGTCGAGCTGCCGCTGGCGACCACCAAGGTCGAGGAGCTGCGCGGGGAGATATTCTCCCAGGCCGTGTGGCGGCGGTCGGACACCCTGTCGCTGGAGGCGGGCGCCCGGCTGGAGCATTCCACCATCCGCCAGAGCGGCGACGCCTCGGCGGAACGCAGCTTCTTCTATCCCAAGCCCCGGCTGGCCGCGACGTGGGACCCGGCGGAGAACCATCAGGTCCGCCTGCGCTTCGAGCGCGAGCTGGGCCAGCTCAATTTCGAGGACTTCGCCGCCTCGTCCTCCCTGTCCAACGATCAGGTGCTGGGCGGCAATATCGACCTCAGGCCCCAGCAGCGCTGGATCTCCGAGGCCGTCTATGAGCGCCGCTTCATGGACGACGGGGTTCTGACCCTGACCTATCGCCATGACGAGATCGTGGACGTGGTCGACGTCATCCCGCTCGACGAGGGGCTGACCGCCATCGGAAACATCGGCGACGGCTCGCTGGACCGGCTGCGCGCGGAAGTGCGCCTGCCCCTGCGGGCGCTGGGTCTGGAGCGGGGGCGGATCACCGGCCACGTCCAGTACGACCACACCCGCGTGACCGACCCCACCACGGGCGAGGACCGGTCCATCTCCCGCGTCCGCCCCCTGACCGGTCAGGTGCGGTTCGAGAACGACGTGCCCGACTGGAACCTGACCTGGGGCGCGCTGTGGATCCCCTATTTCAAGGACACGACCTACAACCCCGACCAGACGCGGTATTTCGAGCTTCGGAACTACACCGTCCTGTTCGGCGAATACACGTTCGGCGGCGGGCTCAGCGTGCTGGCCGAGCTGACGGTGTGGGACGATTTCCGCATCGGGCGGGACGTGTTCGCCACGCGCGATCCGCGCACGCTCGCCTTCACCGAGCGTCAGGAGCTCGACCCGCGCGACTTCCTGCGGCTCAGGGTGCGCAAGACGTTCTAGAGCAGGTCTTTGGCGTCCTGTTCGGGGCCGGTGCCGGTGCGGGGGGCCTGATCCTCCGCCCGGCCGTGGCCCAGCCGCTTGAGCCAGAAGCTCCCCGCCCCCAGCGCGATCCCCAGCCCGATGGCGATCAGGCCGATGGTGGAGAAGACCTGCGCGTAGCCTGACAATGCGCGCTCGGGATCGAGCACCTGCCCGGCCACCGTGTCGGTGGCGGTCAGCGCCGCGATCAGACCCGCCGCGTACTGGGAGAAGGCGGTGGCCATGAACCAGCCCGCCATCATGAACGACACCACCGCCGCCGGAGACAGCTTGGTGATGGCCGACAGCCCCACCGGCGACAGGCACAGCTCGCCGGTGGTGTGCAGCAGATACGCCCCCGCCAGGAAGATCAGTGGCACGCGGTAGCTGTCATCGGCGAAGCTCACGCCCCACACCAGCAGCATGAAGCCCAGCCCCACCTGGATCAGCGCCAGGGCGAATTTGAGCGGCGTGTTGGGATTGCGCCGCAGCCTGGCCATCACCGCCCACAGCGCGGCGAAGACCGGCGCGAAGATCAGGATGAAGCCCGCGTTGAACGACTGGGTCTGGGACGCGGTGATCGTCATCTCCAGCCCGATGGGCCCGAGCTGCCAGACCGGAGCCTCGCCGAGCGCGAGCTGGGTGTTGCGCGCCGCGAACAGGTTCATGGACGAGCCCGCCTGCTCGAACAGCGCCCAGAACACGACCGAGACCGTGATCAGCACCAGCGCCAGGATCAGGCGCTCGGCCTGCTCGCGGGTGCATTTGGTCGCCATGTACCAGCCGATATAGCCCATGAAGCCCAGCCCGCCCGCGACCAGCAGGAGCAGCATGAAGTCCGCGCCCAGCACGGTCAGGGTGTGCGCCTGCACCATCGCCCAGACCACGGCCACGCCCGCGATGCCCAGGATGTAGATGATCCACTCGCGGCTCAGCGGGCCCAGCACGGGCTTCGTCAGCTTCTCAGGCTCGGGCGGATTCCCCACCTCGGAGAGCTGGTTCGCGCCGGGCAGGAAGAAGAGCAGCCGCCCGCGGATGAAGACAAGCCAGCCCAGCGCCATGCCCAGCCCCGCCAGCCCGAACCCGGCCCACCAGCCGACGGTCTCGCCTAAGAGCCCGCACAGGATGGCCGCCCAGAACGCCCCCAGATTGATGCCGTAATAGTAGAGCGTGAACCCCCCGTCCCGCCGCGGATCGTCCTCGGTGTAGAGCTGGCCCACGATCGAGGAGATGTTGGCCTTCAGGAAGCCCACCCCCATGATGATCAGCGCCAGCGCCAGATAGAAGATGTTCAGGAACAGCCGGCTGCGGCCCTCCACCTCGGTGTCGAAACTGCCCGCGGGCAGGACCTGCGGCAGGCTCGCTCCCGCGGGCAGGCCGGTGATCTCGAGCGCGCCCTGTCCGGTGGCGCGGAAGGGATAGAGCTCGCCGTCCACGCTCAACCGCGCCTCGAGCTCGCCGCCCCGGCCCTCGGCCACCAGCTCGTAGCGGGCGTCCTCGAACACCAGAACCTCGCGGGCCGGCTCGCCCTCGATGCCCATGGTCAGGTGCCCCGCCACCAGCAGCAGCGCGCCGAAGGCGATGGCCTTGCGGTTGCCCAGATATCTGTCCGCCAGCCAGCCCCCCAGCAGCGGCAGCAGATACACCAGCGCGGTGTAGGCCCCGTACTGGGTGGAGGCGAAGCCGTCGTCGAACAGGAAATGCTGGGTCAGGTAGAAGATCAGCAGCGCGCGCATGCCGTAATAGGAGAAGCGCTCCCACATCTCCGCGAAGAACAGGATGTGCAGCCCCCTGGGGTGGCTGCGCATCTGGCGGAAGACGGGGATGGCGGTCAGCACCGTGACCAGGATCCCGACCGCGACGACGATGTTGATGACCATGGCCCGCTCCCCTGCCCGGCCTGTCCGCCGGGTCCATGCGCGGCAGAGGATCACACAAGCCGCGCGCCCGGCAAGAGGCCTGCGCCGCCCTTGACTCTGGCAGATATATTAGCAATCACTTATATAAGTGACGACTGATATGAGGATGACGCCATGAGCCTTGATTTCGCCAGCGCCCTGGGCGCCGTGACGCGCTCCGTGACCGACACCGAGCGCGACGGCGCGCCCGCCAAGGTCGTCACCCTCGCCCGCGCCTACGACACATCCGCCGAGGATCTGTGGGACGCGGCCACGAACCCTGAGCGCCTGCCGCGCTGGTTCGCCCCGGTCACCGGTGACTTCAGGCCGGGCGGGAAATATCAGATCAAGGGCAACGCCAGCGGCACGATCACCGCCTGCGAGCCGCCGCGCCGTCTCGACCTGACATGGGAGTTCGGCGGCGGGGTGAGCTGGGTGGAACTGCGCCTGTCGCCGGAGGCCGCCGGACGCACCCGCCTCAGCCTGTCCCACATCTGCCCGGTGGATGAGTTCTGGAGCCAGTACGGTCCCGGCGCGGGCGGCGTGGGCTGGGATCTGGCCATGCTGGGCCTGAGCCTTCATGCCTCCGACCCCGACTGGGAGCGCTTCGACGAGGAGGCTTTCGCCACCTCGCCCGAGGGCATAGCCTTCATCACCGGCGCGGGCCGGGACTGGGGCCGCGCGGCCGCGGCCAGCGGCGAAGACCCCGGGCAGGCGAAAGCCGCCGCGGACCGCACCATCGCCTTCT
Organism: Glycocaulis profundi; assembly: GCA_007050995.1. Classification (GTDB taxonomy): domain Bacteria; phylum Pseudomonadota; class Alphaproteobacteria; order Caulobacterales; family Maricaulaceae; genus Glycocaulis; species Glycocaulis profundi. The sequence continues at coordinate 48,170 of VJOU01000010.1, forward strand.
ACACCGGCCAGCAGGCCTGAGGCGGGCATGCACGCCTTCGACGTTCTGGGCGATCCCGTCCGCCGCCGCATCCTCGAGCTCCTGTCCGAACGCGAACTGCGCTCGGGCGAGATCGTGGACGTGGTCTCGGCCGAGTTCGCCATCACCCAGGCCGCCGTCTCCCAGCATCTGAGGGTGCTGCGCGAGTCCGGCTTCGCCACCGTCCGGCCCGAGGGCCAGCGCCGCATCTACGCGGTCGACACCGCCCCCTTGCGCGAGGTGGACGCGTGGCTCGACCGCTTCCGCGCCTTCTGGGAACCGAAGCTCGGCGCGCTGGAGACCGAGGTGGCGCGCGGCAAAAAGGCCCGCCGCGACGCACAGGACTGAGCCGCGCCTTGACCCGCGAGGCCCGCGCGGCCAGATAAGCGCCCAAGAGAGGACGACCTCCCCCGCCATGGGACCAGCGACCGGGACGGCCCGCGACACGAGGAGGGCCGCCTGATGGCCTGGATTTTCCTTCTGATCGCCGGCCTGTTCGAGATCGTCTGGGCCTATTCGATGAAGCTGTCGGACGGCTTCACCCGCCCCGTGGCCAGCGCGGTCACCATCGCGGCCATGATCGTCAGCTTCGCCCTGCTCTCGCTGGCTATGCGCACCCTGCCGCTGGGCACCGCCTACGCCATCTGGACGGGCATCGGCGCGCTGGGCGCGTTCGTGGTGGGCATCCTCGTGCTGGGCGAGCACGCCACCCCCATGCGCATCGCCTCCGCCGCCCTCATCCTGACCGGCATCATCGGCCTGAAACTCTCAGGCGGCGCGCCGCCTGAGGCGTGAGGGATGAGGGCGTGCTGGGGCGGCTGTGCTCCCGACGCGAAGCGTCACCAGCGCGAACGCGCGCCCGCAGCGCAGCGAGGACCGACCAAGCGGAGCGCGGGAGGACAGGAGAAAATCAATACGCCGCCGCCTCGAACAGCGGCTCCACCGAACCGCCCCATTCCTTTTCGAAGCGCTCCAGCAGGCGCTCGGCGGGGGTGATGCCGCTCGCGGCGATCTCGTCGAGATCGTCCAGGAAGACCGCCTCGTTCTCGCCGTGCAGGTTCAGACGCTTGCGGGCGCGCAGGCCGTCGCGGGCGATGGCGAGCACCTCTTTGGCCACGTCCTGCAGGGTGCCGTTGCGGAACGGCGTCTTCAGCCCGCAATGGGCCGCGCCCAGGCGCAGCGCAACCCGCTCCTCCTGGGTCCAGTCCTCGACCAGTTTCGACGCCGCCTCCAACGCCGCGTCGTCATACAGCAGCCCCACCCACAGGGCGGGCAGCGCGCACAGCCGGTTCCACGGCCCGCCATCGGCCCCGCGCTGTTCGAGGAAGGTCTTCAGCCGCACTTCGGGGAACAGGGTGGAGATGTGGTCCTCCCAGTCGGAGATCACCGGGATCTCGCCGGGCAGGGCGGGCAGCTTTCCTTTCAGGAAGTCGCGGAAGGACTGGCCCGAGGCGTCGATGAAGCGGCCCTCGCGCTTGACGAAATACATCGGCGCGGCCAGCGCCCAGTCCACGTAATGCTCGTAGGTGAACCCGTCCTCGAACACGAAGGGCAGCATGCCCGTGCGGTCGGGGTCCACATCCGTCCAGACATGGGCGCGATAGCTCAGATACCCGTTCGGGCGGCCGTCCGAGAACGGCGAGTTGGCGAACAGGGCGGTCGCCACCGGCTGCAGCGCCAGCGACACGCGGAATTTCTTCGCCATGTCGGCTTCGGAGGAGAAATCGAGATTGGTCTGCACCGTGCAGGAGCGGAACATCATCTGATGGCCCAGCCCGCCCACCTTGGGCATGTAGTCGCGCATGATCGTGTAGCGCGCCTTGGGCATCATCGGGGTCTCTTCGAGCGACCATTTGGGCGAGAAACCCAGCCCCAGGAAGCCCGCCCCGATCTCGGAAGCGACCTCGCGGACCTCCCTCAGATGCTGGTTCACCTCGATGCAGGTCTGGTGCAGCGTCTCCAGCGGAGCGCCCGACAGCTCGAACTGCCCGCCGGGCTCCAGCGTCACCGAGCCGCCCTCGCGCTTGAGCGCCACGGGCCTGCCGTCTTCGATGATCGGCTCCCAGCCGAACCGCACCAGGCCTTCGAGCATCGCGCGCACCGAAGGCCCCTCGCCCTCATAGGCCAGCGGACGGTGGCCATCGAGGGTGAAGCCGAACTTCTCGTGCTCGGTGCCGATGCGCCAGGCCTCGCGCGGCTTCTCGCCTTTCGACAGCGCCTCGATGAGCTGGGTTTTCGTTTCGACCGGCGCGCCTTCGCCGCCCAGATTGTATGTGCCGCTCATCGTCGTCCCCGCTGGCCTGCCGTCGTCATGTTGCGCGCACACTTATGGTTCTCCGCCCCTCGCGGCAAGCGCGGGCGCGGCGATTTCAGCCCCAGTCGCCCCGAACCGCCTGCCACACCGACAGGGCCGCCGCCGCCGCGGTGTCGGCCCTGAGAATGCGCGGCCCCAGACTGACCGGAACCACGAATCCCTGTGCCCGCAGCAGTTCGCGCTCGCTAGCGTCGAACCCGCCCTCAGGCCCGATCAGGATCGCCCAGGGGCCTTCGTCCCGGCGATCTTCCAGCGCCTCCCGGATCGGCCGTGCGCGACCGGCCTCACCGCCCCAGGGCTTCTCCCCCTCCTCGCCCGCCTCGTCGCAGAAGATCAGCCGCCGCGCCGGATCCCAGCCCGCGATCAGGCGGTCCAGCGCGACCGGCTCGGCGATGACGGGCAGGTCCAGCCGCTCGGTCTGCTCGGCGGCCTCGCGGGCCGTCGCCGCCAGACGATCCGTGCGCACCCGCTCGGCGTTCGTCCGGCGCGTCATCACCGGCCCGATCAGCCCGGCGCCCAGCTCGGTGGCCTTCTCCACGATGAAATCGGTGCGCGCGCGTTTCACGGGGGCGAAATACAGATGCACGTCCGGGCTCGCGGCCTGCGCCCGCAGCCGCTCGGACACCGACAGCGCCGCCGCCCGCTTGCCCGCCTCGGCCACCTGGGCCCGCCACTCCCCGTCCCGCCCGTTGAACAGGCGCACGGGCGCGCCGGGCTTCAGCCGCATCACGTTGACGAGGTAATGGGCCGCGTCCCGGTCCAGCTCCAGACGGGCGCCCCCGGACAGGGGCTGATCGATGAAAAGACGGGGCTCGGCGCTCATGGCTGCGGTTCTAACGGGGCGGGGGCGGGCGCGAAACCGCCTTTTCGCCGGAGGCCTCAGGGAGTAACACCGGCCCATGACCCACGCCCCCGACCGCCGCGTGCCCGACTCCATCCCGAAAACCTGGGTGGACCGCGCGCCCGAGCCGATCCGGCCCTATCTGCGGCTGGCCCGCTATGACCGGCCCATCGGCTTCTGGCTGCTGGCGATCCCGTGCTGGATGGGACTGGCGCTGGCGCGCGTTCCCGAAGGCTTGGCGTGGAGCGATCTGTGGCTGGCGGTCCTGTTCGGGATCGGGGCGGTGGCCATGCGCGGGGCGGGCTGCACCTACAACGACATCGTCGACCGCGATCTGGACGCGCAGGTCGCGCGCACCGCCGACCGGCCGCTGGCGGCCGGCACGGTCAGCCTCAGGCGGGCGTGGATTTTCCTCGTGGCCCAGTGCCTCGTCGGGCTCGCGGTCCTGATCCAGCTTCCCCCGCTGGCGATCCTCACCGGGCTGGCCGCGCTCGTCCTCGTGGCGGGCTATCCCTTCATGAAGCGGATCACGTGGTGGCCGCAGGCCTGGCTGGGCCTGACCTTCAACTGGGGCATCCCGGTCGCCTATGTGGCGGTCGCGGGCGGGTTCGACCTCGCCGTGGCGCTCCTGTACGCCGCGGCGGTGTTCTGGACGCTGGGCTATGACACCATCTACGCCTGTCAGGACAAGGAGGACGACGCGCTGGTGGGGGTGAAATCCTCCGCCCGGGCGCTCGGCCCCAACGCCAAGGGCGGAGTGGCCGGCTTCTACGTGCTCACCGCCGCCCTCGCCCTCGCTGCAGGGTTCGCGGGCGGCGCCTCGCCGGTCTTCCTGATCGGCGCCGCCCTGTTCGCCGCCCATCTCGGCTGGCAGGCCGTCAGGCTCGACCCCGAGGACGGCGCGCTGTGCCTGGCCATCTTCAAGTCCAACCGCGAAGCGGGCCTGCTGCTGGTGCTGGCCTATGGGCTGGGGGCGATCCCCGCATCGTGACTGGCGCCGGGCGCGGCGCGGTCTAGAGTCATCAGGCGAGCCGCCATGGAGGCCCCCATGCTCGACCGACGCGTTTTCGTTCTCTCCGCCAGCGCCCTGATCGCCGCGCCCGCCTTCGCGCTGGACGACGGCCTGCCCCGCCTGCCCGACGGCGAGATCGACTGGGCGAACGTCACCCGCGCCCAGTGGCGCGAGCGCCTGACGCCCGAACAGTTCGACGTGCTGCGCCGGGAGGGCACCGAGCGGCCCGGCTCCAGCCCCCTGAACGCCGAGCGCCGCGCCGGAACCTATGCCTGCGCGGGCTGCGGCCTGCCGCTGTTTTCCTCGCAGGCGAAATATGAATCCGGCACCGGCTGGCCCAGCTTCTGGGATCATCTGGAGGGCGCGGTGAACACCAAGACCGACTGGCGGCTGTGGACCCCGCGCACAGAATACCACTGCAGCCGCTGCGGCGGACATCAGGGCCATGTCTTCGACGACGGCCCCGAGCCCACCGGCCAGCGCTGGTGCAATAACGGCGTCGCCCTGACCTTCATCCCGGACGCGCCTGCGTGATCGCGGATCCCGCCGCCTTCATCGCGGCGAACACCCGCGTCCAGCCCGCGCCCCTGACGCCCGAGCTGCGCTTTCACCTCGCCGAGGAGGCCCTGCCGATCTGGCAGAAGACCGAGGAGGCGCTGGAGCGGATCGGCCTGCCCCCGCCCTTCTGGGCCTTCGCCTGGGCGGGCGGTCAGGCGCTGGCGCGCTACGTCATGGACCATCCCGCTCAGGTGGCGGGAAAGCGCGTGCTCGACTTCGCCTGCGGCTGCGCCATCGCCGGGATCGGCGCGGCCAAGGCGGGCGCGGCCCGCGTCGAGGCCAGCGAGATCGACCCCTTCGCCGTGGAAGCCGCACTCGCCAACGCCGCCCTGAACGGGGTGGAGATCATGGCCGAAGAGATCGACCTGATCGGCCAGGACCGCGGCTGGGACGTGGTTCTGGCCGGCGACGTCTTCTACGAGGGACCGGGCGCGGCGCGGATACGGGCCTGGCTGCGCGCGCTGCATGACCGCGGGGCGCTTGTGCTGATCGGCGATCCGGGCCGGGCCTTCCTGCCCAAAGACGCGCTCGAGCCGCTGGCCCGCTACGACACCCCCGTCAGCCGCGATCTGGAGGACCGGGAAATCCGCTTCGCGCGCGTCTGGCGTTTCGCGTCCGAATGAATCGCGTCATGATTCGCCCATGGCCCGCGTCCGCGCCGTCGACCGGCGGCTTTACCTTCTGATCGAGATCACCGCCCGGAAGCTCCACCGGGAGGCGGACGCGCGCATCCGCGCCCAGGCACGGGTGACCGCGTCCCAGGCCGCCGTGCTCTTCCTGCTGCTGCGCCGGGGCGAGCGGCGGATGAAGGCCATCGGCGAGGTGCTGGCGCTGGGCGCGCCCGCGGTCACCGGCCTGATCGACCGGATGGAGCGCGCCAGCCTGGTCGAGAAGAAGCCTGATCCGACCGACCGCCGCGGCGCGCTGGTCGCCCTGACCGAGAAGGGCCGCCAGACCGCGGAGAACGCCGACCAGTCCCTGCGCGCCTTCAACGCCGAGATCGCCGAACGGCTCAGCGAAGACGAGATGAACACCGTCTACGACGCCCTCACCCGGCTTGCTCTGGACGATCCGTTCAAAGGGTGAGCGCCGGTCCGCCGCAGGCGGATCAGACAGTCCGGGGGACGGTCTGAAAGCGGCCAACGGGCCGGCAGGCCCCGGAGGAGCGCCGGTCCGCCTTCATCCCTCAGTGACGCCGGACCGCTCAAACGCGGCCTCTGTCCCCCACATCACCGTCATCCCGGACGCGGCGAAGCCGCGATCCGGGACCTCATCGAACGCCCCGGCGGCGCAGCCGCCGCAAGCGCGACCGCGCGTCCGCGCCCGTGCGCGGAACCGACGCCCCGCAGGGGCGGAGGACAGAAAAATACAAACTTATCCCCACCCCCTCGGACCACTCCCATACTCCCCCAGCCGCTCTGCAGGGAGGGGGACGGGTCCGGACCGTCCGATCTGTCGCGGGCGGCGCGCGGCGCCTCGAGGCGGGGGCGGTAACGCAGCCTCCGCTGAAAGAGCGGGATCGAGCGCGGGGCGGCTGGCCGCCGTCCCGCCCGGTTCCGGCAGGTGCGCCGGGCGAGGTCGGCGCCGGCCGACGGACCAGCCGCCCCTGATCGGTTCGGGCGGTGCGGAGACCACCGGTGCCAGGCCGCCGCCCGGACGGCGGACGACGGGTGACCCGGCGGGCGCGATCCCCGCAGGAGAACCCCCGCCACGCATCGGCCGGAGCGATCGGCGCGAACAGCGCCGGACCGCGATGCTGGAAAACGCCGCGGGCGCGGGGCGGACCCTTCGATGATGGGGCCGCGCCAAGAGCCATGCCACGCCATGCCGAGCCGGGCCCCGAACGGCCCGCCCCGCGCCACCCCTCCCATAACCCCGCGCCCCAAGGGCGGCGGGGATGAGGCGCGTGGGGAAAAGCCCGGACAGCACTGTTTCCTCCCCCTGCAAGGGGGAGGCGAGGAGGGGGTCAAAGGACCGCGCCAACCTCGAACCGTCTCACCAGCGGAACCCGACCCCCTCCCGTCCTCCCCCTTGCAGGGGGAGGAGAAGAAGAGCCGGCACCTCCAGAACCGTCATCCCGGACGGCCCGCAGGGCCGATCCGGGACCCCATGGCCATCCTGAGCGAGGTCCCGGCTCTGCGCTGCGCTTGGCCGGGATGACGGCGGCAAGGAGCCAGGAACCGGCGGCGCAGCCGCCGCAAGCGCGACCGCGCGCCCGCAGCGAAGCGAGGAACCGACCAAGCGGAGCGCGGGAGGACAGAAGAAAACCGCCCCGCAGGGGCGGAGGACAGAAGACAACCCAAAAAAAACCGCCCCGCAGGGGCGGGGCGGTTTTCGATCAGATGCCGGGGAGGCGCTGGCGCACGCTGCGGGGCGGCGGGATGACCACCGTGCCGCTTCCGGCCACCGCTTCGATGCGCTCAGCTTCCTCTTCCGGCGTCAGGGGCGCGGCCTGCTCGCTGGCGGGGGCCTCGCCCCGGCCGCGCCAGAACAGCACGCGGTCGGCGAAGCCTTGGGGCTTGCGCACGATCTGGCCGCCTTCGCCGTCCACGATGCCGCGGGCGTTCTCGTTGGCCACGGTCGCGGCGGCCTGGGCCAGGAAGGCGCGCTCGCCCGCGCTGGCGCTGTCAGGGGTGGACGAGCCCAGGATCGCGCGGCGGGCCTGCTCGTCGGGGAACAGGTCCTCGGGGCGCGGCGCGCCGGGCTGGGGCGGGCGCAGATTGTATTCGGGCGGCACGACCAGCGGCGCGATGGTGACCACGCGGAACTCGTCGGGCGTGGATTTCTGCGTGCCGAGCGCCTGGCGGACGCCCTGGGTGCAGGCGGTCGCCCCGGAGAGCGCCATGACGGCGACGGTGATCAGCGTAAGGCTTCGCATGCGGTCAACGCTCCTCGTGCGGCCGGTGTCCGGCCCCGGTCGATGCTTCTTTTAACAGACGCCCGCCGCGCATTGAAAGCGCCGCGGGCGCCCTTTTCACGCCCGGCGGTCCTCGCCGTTCATGATCAGGTCCGCGATCAGCGCCACCACGCCCACCGAGATGGCCGCGTCCGCGACGTTGAACACGTAAGGGAACCACAGCCCGGAGAAGTCCAGGAAGTCGGCCACGGCCCCGTAGATCACCCGGTCGATCACGTTGCCGATGGCCCCGCCGATGATCAGGCCGAAGGCGATGGCCTGCATGGCGCGGGTCGCCTTGGTCAGCCACACCGCCAGCAGGCCCGCGATGGTCAGGGAGAAGGCGATCAGCAGCGCGCGCTGCCACAGGCTGTCCGCCGCGAACAGGCCGAAGCTCACCCCCCGGTTCCACACCATGGTCAGGTTGAACCACGGATCGAGCACCGGAATGCGCGAGCCCTCCGCCGCGCCCAGCCCCTGGACCTGCACGATCCAGTATTTCGACAGCTGGTCGAGCGCGATCACGAGCGCGGCCAGCGCGAAGCCCGAGATGGCGGTGGCGCGGCCGCCGGTCCTGCGTCTGAACATGCCTGTCCCCCCTGCCCGGCTCAGGCCGCCCGGCCGTTGTGCGCGTCCCACCATTCCACCGCGTCCGCATCCCGCGGCGTCAGGTCGGGATGGCGCGGATCGGACCCGACCTCGGGCGTGATCTTCCACGAGCGGGCGCATTTGCGTCCCTCGGCCCGCCTGAACACCACCGCCACGCCCGGCGCGTCCTCCAGCGTGAAGGCGCCCTCAGGGGCCTCGCCGTCGATCAGCCGCGCCTGGCTGGTGATCGCGATGTCGGCCAGGAAGGCCTCCACGTCGCCCGACGCTTCCGCCTCCAGCGCGTCCCGGTAGGCGGGATCGGAGACATACACCTCCGGCGCTGCTTCCAGGCTCGAGCCGATCTCCTTGTCGCGCCGCTTGCCTTCCAGCGCGCCGGTCACGACCCGGCGCAGGCGGCGGATGGTCCGCCAGCGCTCGGCGCGGTCGGAGTCCAGCCAGGCTTCGGGCGTGTCGCGGAACAGGTGCAGGTGAACCGAGTTCTGATCGCCCGGATACCGTTCCAGCCAGGCCTCTTCCATGGTGAAGGGCAGCAGCGGGGCGAGCCACAGGGCCAGCCGGTCGAACACCTCGGCCATCACCGTGCGCGCCGCCCGGCGGCGCACCTCGTCGGGCCGGTCGCAGTACAGGCTGTCCTTGCGGATATCGAGATAGAAGGCCGACAGGTCGTTGACGCAGAAATTGAACAGCGCCGACCAGGCCCGCTTGAAGTCATAGGCGTCATAGGCCTCGCGCACCGTGACGTCGAGCTCGGCCAGACGGTGCAGGATGAAGCGCTCCAGCGACGGCATCTGGTCCGCCTCGATCCGCTCGGCGTCCTCCAGCCCGTGCAGCGCGCCCAGCAGGTAGCGCAGCGTGTTGCGCAGCTTGCGATACGAATCCACCGCCGAGCCCAGAATCGCCTCGCCGATCCTCAGATCGCCCGAATAGTCCGCGCTGGCCGCCCACAGGCGCAGGATGTCCGCGCCGTATTTCTCCGCCACCTGTGCGGGGGCGAGGGTGTTGCCCAGCGACTTGGACATCTTCATGCCCTTCTCGTCGACGATGAAGCCGTGGGTGACCACCGCCTTGTAGGGCGCGCGCCCGCGGGTGCCGCAGCTCTGCAGAAGCGACGACTGGAACCAGCCGCGATGCTGGTCGGAGCCTTCCAGATACACATCCGCCGGCCACTCGCCCTCGCGCAGGGCGAAGGCGTGGGTGGAGCCTGAATCAAACCAAACGTCGAGAATGTCGGTGACGGCCTCGTACTCGTCCGCGGCATGGTCGGGGCCGAGGAAACCGGCCGGATCGGTCTCGAACCAGGCGTCCGCGCCCTGGGCCCTGACCGCGTCGAGAATGCGCGCGTTCACCGCCGGATCGTTCAGGATCTCGCCGGACGTCTTGTGCACGAAGATCGTCAGCGGCACGCCCCAGGCGCGCTGGCGCGAGATCAGCCAGTCGGGCCGTCCCTCCACCATCGACCGGATGCGGTTCTTCGCGGTCTTGGGCGTCCACTCGGTCGCCTCGATGGCGTCCAGCGCGGCCTGACGCAGGCTCACGCCCGTGCCCATGTCCCTGTCGATGTCGATGAACCACTGGGCGGTGTTGCGGAACAGGACCGGCGCCTTGGACCGCCACGAGTGGGGATAGGAGTGCTCCAGCCGCCCGCGCGCGAGCAGGTTGCCCGCCTCGATCAGGGTGTCGACCACCGCCTTGTTCGCCGGGCCGTCCTGCCCGGCCTTCTTGCCCTCGGTGCGGATGATCTCCATCCCCGCGAAAAGCGGGATGTGGGGCAGATAGGCGCCGTCGGGACCGACCGTGTGCGGGATCGGCTCCTTGGGATCGTGCCACTCCTTGTGGGCCATCCACGCGGCGTAATCCTCCGCGCCGTGGCCCGGGGCGGTGTGCACGAAGCCGGTGCCCTGCTCGTCGGTGACGTGGTCGCCCGCCAGCAGCGGCACCCGGTAGTCCCAGTACAGATCGGTCTTGGCCAGCGGGTGCGAGCAGATCAGCAGCTTCGGATCGGCGTCGCCCAGCCGTCTGGATTTCACGATGAAGCCCGCCTTGGCGGTCTCCTCCCACAGCGCGTCGGCCACCACCAGACGGTCGCCGGGCCGCGCCCAGGGCAGGAAGTCCGCGCCGGTGTCGGCGGCCACGACCTCGTAGACGCCATAGCGGATCTTGTCGGAATAGCTGATCGCCCGGCTGGCGGGGATGGTCCAGGGCGTGGTGGTCCAGATCACCACCGCAGCCCCGGTCATGTGCGCGGGAATGCCCGCGCCGTCCGCCTTCACCCCGCGCACGGGATATTTCGCCCAGATCGTGGTGGAGACCTTGTCGTGATACTCCACCTCGGCCTCGGCCAGCGCGGTCTGCTCGACCGGCGACCACATCACCGGGCTGGAGCCGCGATAGACCAGCCCGCGGTCCACGAATTTGAGGAACTCCGCCACGATGGCGGCTTCGGCGTCGAACGCCATGGTGGTGTACGGATCGTCCCACTCGCCCTCGACCCCCAGACGCTTGAACTCGGCGCGCTGCACGTCGATCCACTCGGCGGCGTAGTCGCGGCACGCCTTGCGGAACTCGGCCTTGGGCACGTCGTCCTTCTTGCGGCCCTTGGCGCGGAAGGCCTGCTCGACCTTCCACTCGATGGGCAGGCCGTGGCAGTCCCAGCCGGGCCGGTAGGGCGCGTCATACCCGCCCATGCGGCGGGTGCGGACCACGAAGTCCTTGAGGATCTTGTTCATCCCCGTGCCCAGATGGATGTGCCCGTTCGCATAGGGCGGGCCGTCATGGAGCACGAAGCTCTCCCGATCTTTGCCCGCCTCGCGCATGCGCTCATACAGGTTCAGCCCCGCCCAGCGGGCGAGCCATTCGGGCTCGCGCTGGGGAAGCCCTGCGCGCATGGGAAATTCGGTCTGGGGCAGGAAGAGGGTCTGCTTGTAGTCGCGCGCCGGGGCGGCGGTGTCGCTTGAGGCGGTCATGGGCGGTCCGGTGATTGGGTGAACATGTGCGTCTGTCTGGCGTGTCCCGGCGACCGCGAGGCTGTCTCAGCTGCGGGCCGGGCCGCTAATTCGCACGATGGTCGGAAAGCTCTGGCGCATGGCCTAGCGGTCTATCAGCCATCACCGCCCCGGTCCAGCGGCGGGAGCGCCGATCACGCCAGCAGCGCCCGCGCGACCTCGCTGTCTTTCGCGATCTGCGCCGTGAGCGCGTCCAGCCCGTCAAAGCGCCGCTCCTCGCGGATGAAGCGCTCGACCCGGACTTCCAGCGTGCGGCCGTACAGGTCGCCTTCGAAATCGAACAGGTGGGCCTCCACCCGCTCGTCGGTTCCGTCCACGGTGGGGCGTCGGCCGATATTGGCCACGCCCGCGATCAGGCGCTTCTCCCCCTCGATCTGCGCGCGCACGGCATAGACGCCGAATTTCGGGCGCTGGTATTCGCCCAGCGAGACGTTGGCCGTCGGGAAGCCCAGCGTGCGTCCGCGCTGATCGCCGCGCGCCACCATGCCCTCGACCGCCCACGGGCGGCCCAGCATGGACGCGGCGCGCACCGGATCGCCCGCGATCAGCGCCTCGCGGATGGCCGTGGACGAGACCTTGCCTCCCGCCGCCTCGGCGGTGAATTCAGGCGCGGTCGCGGCGGTGAAGCCGTGGCGTCCGCCCAGCGCCTTGAGATCGTCCGCCGTCCCGGCCCGGCCCTTGCCGAAGCGGAAATCGGGACCGGTCACCACCCCGTCCAGCTTCAGTTCGCCCGCGACCACGTCCCGGGCGAAGTCCTCCGGGCTCATGGCGGCCAGGTCCGGCCCGAAGGCGATGGCGTAGACCCGCGCGCAGCCGGCTTCTTTCAGCGCCCGCGCCCGCTGGGCGTCGCTCATCAGACGGAAGGGGGCGGTGTCGGGGCGGAAATAGCGGCGCGGATGGGGCTTGAAGACCGCCGCGACCAGCGGCGCGGACAGGCGCGAGGCCAGCTCCGACGCGGTGGCGATCACCGCCCTGTGGCCCGCATGCACCCCGTCGAAATTGCCCATGGCGGCCACGCCGCCGGTGCCCTCGTGCAGGCTGTGATGCTGATCGCCCGTCTCGAAGGCCTCGCTCATGGCCTTCAGGCCGAGGCGGAGCGGCGCTTGCGCACCATCACCGTGGCGTCCGCCTCCATCACCGCCTGGCCCTCCACCTCGCATACGCAGGCCAGCTTGACCTGGCGGTGCTTGACGTCGATCTCGGTCACGGTGGCCCGCGCGATCACGGTGTCGCCGATGCGCACGGGGCGTTCAAAGCGCATGGTCATGCCCTGGAACACCGCGCCCGGCCCGGGCAGGTGGTTGCCCAGCACGCACGAGATGAAGGACGCGATCAGCGCGCCGTGGGCGATCCGTCCCCTGAAAGGCGAGCGCGCGGCGTAGTCCTCGTCCATGTGCAGCGGGTTGAAGTCGCCCGACACCTCGGCGAATTTGCGCACGGCCTCGTCATCGACCAGACGCTCGATCTCGGCGCTCTGGCCGACCTCCAGCTCGTTGATTCCGTAGCCCTGAGACTGGTCCATGCGATTCCCTCGTTCCGGCCGGGCGGCGTTTAACCGAAATTTCAGCCCGCTTGTCTAGCCTTCGCTTGAACGGCGGACGGGCCGCGCTTCTGAACCGCGGCCTTTCCGTCACGGGTGGACAGACAAGAAGACTGGAGGTTGGGGCATGGCTGTCGAGATGTCGATGCCGATCCTGGTGGTGGACGATTACAAGACGATGGTCCGCATCATCAAGAATCTGCTCAAGCAGATCGGGTTCGAGAACGTGGACGAGGCCTCGGACGGGACCGAGGCGTTCGAGAAGATGAAGAAGCAGAAATACGGCCTGGTCATCTCCGACTGGAACATGGAGCCCATGACCGGCTACGAGCTGCTTCAGAAGGTGCGTGCGGACGAGTCCGTCAAATCCACGCCCTTCATCATGGTCACCGCCGAATCCAAGACCGAGAACGTGATCGCGGCCAAGAAGGCTGGCGTGAACAACTACATCGTCAAGCCGTTCAATGCCGGCACGCTGAAGGCGAAGATGGCCGCGGTGCTGGGCGAGTTCTGATCGCCCGCCGCGCGTCTCCGGCCCGACGCCAATAAGAAGGAGGGTTTCATGCCCGCCGCAGAAGTCGCCGCGCGCGTGCGCGAATCCCTGGCCTCGCTGAAGGCCAGCGACCTGCAGGACGCGCAGGTCATGGAGGTGCTGAAGCTCGCTCAGCAGCTCACCGACACCATGCAGATGTTCTTCGGATCGCTCGACCGGTCGATCCATCAGGAGTTCTGCTACATCGCGGACTACATCTCCAAGACCCGCGACGAGATCTCCAAGCTGCGTCCCAACGACATCCGCGAGCAGCGCATCCCCGTCGCCGGGGCCGAGCTCGAGGCGGTCGTCACCGACACCGAGAAGGCCACCGAAGCCATCATGGCCGAGGCCGAGGGCCTGATGGGGACCGAGCCGACCGATCTGGACGCCTACAAGGCCCAGGTGGACGAGGCGATGATGCGCATCATCGAGTCGTGCTCCTTCCAGGACCTGTCCGGCCAGCGCGTCTCGAAGGTGGTGGACTCCCTGCGCCACGTGGAGAAGCGCGTCAGCCGCTTCGCCGCGACCATGGGCGTGGACGACGCCGAGGCGGACGAGGACGAGATCGCCGAGGCCGAGCGCAAGAAAAAGCTGCACCTGAACGGCCCCGCCCTGGGCGGGCCGGAGACCCAGCAGGACGCGGTCGACGAGATCATCAAGAACGATCTCGACCAGAACGCCATCGACGCCCTGTTCGACTGAAGCGCCGCAGTCGGCCTGAAACCAGAAACCCCGCCGGATCCCGGCGGGGTTTCTGTTTGCGTCGATGCGGAAGTGCTCAGGCCGCCTTGGGGGCCGTGACCACGTCGTTGCGCTCGTCCAGCAGCACCACGGCGGGCTCGTAATTCTTCGCTTCCTCGGCTTCCATCCGGCAGTAGGCCACCACGATGATGCGGTCGCCGGGCTGGGCCAGGCGGGCCGCCGCGCCGTTGATGCCGAAGGTCTTCGAACCGCGCGGCGCGGTGATGGCGTAGGTGGTGAACCGCTCGCCATTGTTGATGTTGAGCACGTCCACCTGCTCGTGGGGCAGGATGCCCGCCGCCTCCAGCAGATCGGCGTCGATCGAGATCGAGCCTTCGTAGTGCAGGTCGGCCTGGGTCACCACGGCGCGGTGGAGTTTGGCCTTCATCATGGTCAGTTGCATGAAAGGGCGTCCCTTCCTCGAAACCGGCGGGCGCGAAGCGCGCCCTGGAAAATATTGCGGCGCATATAACCCATATCGCAGCGCGGCGACAGACCCTCGCGCCGATGGGCGGATCGCTTTGACGTTATCTAGGATGTCCGGGCGCGTTTTTCACGGAAGAAGGCTTTCAGCAGCGCGGCCGCCTCCTCGCCCATCACCCCCGCCTGCACCTCGGGCCGCCAGTGGCAGGTGGGCTGCTCGAAGAAGCGCCCGCCATGGGCCACGCCGCCCCCCTTGGGATCGGACGCGCCATAGACCAGCCGCCCGATCCGGGCATGGCTGATCGCGCCCGCGCACATGGCGCACGGCTCCAGGGTGACGAACAGCTCCAGCCCCGTCAGCCGGTAATTGCCCCGCGCCCCGGCTCCCGCCCGCAGCGCCAGGATCTCCGCGTGGGCGGTCGGATCGGTCAGCGAGATCGGCCGGTTGTGGGCCGCGGCGAGCACTTGATCGGTCTGGGGATCGACCAGCACCGCGCCGATGGGCGCCTCGCCCGCGGCGGCGGCGGCTTGCGCCTGCGCCATCGCCAGTTCCATAAACCCGGTATCGCGGTTAGAAGCCATGACGCGCGATTAGCCGCAAACCGGAGCCCCTTCAAGCGTGAGCGATAAACCTGACACCGCCCAGCCCGCCCCCGACGAGGGCGGCGAGCGCATCGCCAAGGTGCTGGCCCATGCCGGGGTCGCCTCGCGCCGCGAGGCCGAACGGCTGATCGAGGCGGGCCGGATCGCGGTCAACGGCAAGACGCTGAAGACCCCCGCCTTCAAGGTCGCCCCCGGCGACATCGTCACTTTCGACGGCGAGCCCATCGCCGACCGCCCGCCCACCCGGCTGTGGCGTCACCACAAGCCTGACGGACGCGTGACCACCCATTCCGACCCCGAGGGCCGGGAGACGGTCTTCGACGCCCTGCCCAAGGACATGGGCCGGGTGATCTCGGTGGGTCGGCTCGACCTGACCTCCGAAGGCCTGATGCTGCTGACCAACGACGGCGAGCTGGCGCGGGTGCTGGAACTGCCCGCCACCGGCTGGACCCGGCGCTACCGCGTGCGCGCCTATGGCGACATCACCGAAGCGGAAATTCAGCGCCTGAAATCGGGCGTGACGGTCGAGGGCGTGAAG
Organism: Glycocaulis profundi; assembly: GCA_007050995.1. Classification (GTDB taxonomy): domain Bacteria; phylum Pseudomonadota; class Alphaproteobacteria; order Caulobacterales; family Maricaulaceae; genus Glycocaulis; species Glycocaulis profundi. The sequence goes on from VJOU01000010.1 coordinate 63,800, forward strand.
TACGGCCCCATCGACGTGGTGGTCGACCGTCGCACCGGCTCAAACATCTGGCTGACCGTGGGCATCAAGGAAGGCAAGAACCGGGAGATCCGCAAAGTCATGGCCTCGGTGGGCCTGACGGTGAACCGGCTGATGCGCACCGCCTACGGCCCCTTCCAGCTCGGTTCGCTGGACAAGGGCGGGACCGAGGAGGTCAAGCGCGCCGTGCTGCGCGACCAGCTGGGCAAGCTCTATCCGCTGGACGCGGACGGCTATCCGCTCAAGGGCGCCGCCCCGCCCCCGCCGACCACCGGCCGGGCCAAGGCGAAACCGAAAAAGCCCCGCCCCGGCGGCAAGCCCGCCCCTGACAGACGCGGAGCCGATCATGCGCATCGTCGCCGGAAGCCATAAGGGCCGCCCGCTGGCCGCGCCCAAGGGCCGGACGACCCGTCCCACCGCCGACCGGGCGCGGGAATCCATTTTCAACAAGCTCGCCCACGCCCCCTGGTCGGACGGGGTGGAGGGGCGGCGCGTGATCGACCTGTTCGCGGGCTCGGGCGCGCTGGGCTTCGAGGCCATGAGCCGGGACGCGGCCTTCTGCCTGTTCGTGGAGACCGACGCCGGCGCGCGCGGCGCGATCCGCCAGAACGTCGAAACCCTCCAGCTATGGGGGAACACCCGCATCCACCGACGCGACGCCACCGCCATGGGCCCCAAACCGGCCAATCTGGGCGCGCCTTTCGATCTCGTCTTTCTCGACCCGCCCTACGGCAAGGGCCTGGGCGAAACCGCCCTGGCAAAGCTGGCCGAAGGCGGCTGGGTGACCGAAAACGCCATAGCGGTTCTGGAAGTCGGCGCGGACGAAGACCCCCTCACCCCCGGCTGGGAAAGGATGGACGAGGGCGAGTACGGCGCGGCGAAGGTGGTGTATCTGCGGCGGGGGTAGCCACCCCCCAGAGGGACGGAGAACAGAGACCGAGCCGCAGGCCCGCAAGGCCGACCGGCCGCCCGCGCTCGTGCGCGGAACCGACCGAGCGGAGCGAGGAAGGGCAGAGAAAACCCCTCACCGTCTCCCGAACAGCCGCTCGATGTCGCTCAGCTTCAGCTCCACATAGGTCGGCCGCCCGTGATTGCACTGGCCTGAATGGGGCGTGGCCTCCATCTCGCGGAGCAGGGCGTTCATCTCGTCGGCGGTCAGGCGGCGGCCCGAGCGCACCGAGCCGTGGCAGGCCATCGTGGCCAGCACGTGCTCGAGCTTCTCCTTGAGCGACAGCGCCTCGTCGAACTCGGCCAGTTCGTCGGCCAGATCGCGGATCAGGCCCTGCACGTCGAGCTTTTTCAGGAGCGCCGGGGTCTCGCGCACAGCCAGCGCGCCGGTCCCGAACGGCTCGATCACCAGCCCCAGCCGCCCCAGCTCCTCGGCCCGGTCCAGCACCCGGCGGGCCTCGGCCTCGTCCAGCTCCACGATCTCGGGCACCAGCAGGGCCTGCCGGGCCACGCCGGAGGCTGAGAGCTGCGCCTTCATGCGCTCATAGACCAGCCGCTCATGGGCGGCGTGCTGGTCCACGATGACCATGCCGTCGCGGGTCTGGGCGATGACGTAGTTGGCGTGGACCTGCGCGCGGGCGACGCCCAGGGGGAAGTCCGGCGCCTCGCCCTCGGGCTCGGCCATGGCGGCGGGCGATTCGGACAGCCCGCCATCCCAGTCCGGCTCGATCCGCGCGCTCATGCCCGGCGCCAGATCGCCCGCGGGCTCGGGCCGCAGCGCCTGCTCCCAGGCGGGCGAGACCGCCGCACCGGCCCAGGCGCGGTTGTTCCACAGCCCGCCCGAGGGCGGGGGCGAGGCCGCGTTGCGCTCCAGCCGGCCCAGCGTGAAGCCCGCCACGGTGGTCGACGCCCGATGCCCCGCCCCGGCGAGGGCATGGCGCAGCGCGCCCACGATCAGCCCGCGCACCAGTCCCGCGTCGCGGAAGCGCACCTCGGCCTTGGCGGGGTGGACGTTCACGTCCACCTGCCCGCCGGGCAGGTCCACATAGAGCGCGACCACCGGGTGCCGGTCGCGCGGCAGGAAATCCTGATACGCCCCGCGCACCGCGCCCACGATGAGACGGTCCTTCACCGGCCGCCCGTTCACGAACAGGAACTGGTGCTGGTTCGAGCCGCGATTGTATGTCGGCAGGCTGGCCCAGCCGGTCAGGCGCACGCCCTCGCGCTCGGTCTCGATGGCCAGCGCGTTGTCGGCGAAATCGCGGTCGATGATGGCCGCGATCCGCGCGCGCCGCGCCTCGGCGGTGTCCATCAGCGGCGCGCCCTCCAGCGCCAGCCGCGAACGCCCGTCCACCGTCAGGAAGAAGCCCGCATCCGCCCGCGCCAGCGCCAGCCGCTTCATCTGGTCGGCGATGGCGCCGGACTCCGCGCGCTCGGATTTCAGGAATTTCAGCCGGGCGGGCGTGGCGTAGAACAGGTCGCGCACCTCGATGCGCGTGCCCGTCCGGCCCAGCGGCGGCGCGGGGCGCGGCTCGCCGCCCTCCCCGCCGTCCACCGACAGCGTCCAGCAGCTCCCGTCCGGCCCCTGGGTGGTGATGGTCAGCCGTGCGACCGAGCCGATGGACGGCAGCGCCTCGCCCCGGAAGCCCATCGAGCCGATATTGAGAAGATCGTCCTCGCCGTCCGCGCCCACCGGCAGCTTGGAGGTGGCGTGCCGCTCGACGGCCAGCGCCAGCTCCTCGCGGCTCATCCCGCAGCCGTCATCCTCCACGATCAGCCGGGTCAGGCCTCCGCCTTCCGCGCGCACGTCGATGCGGCTCGCGCCCGCGTCCAGCGCGTTCTCCACCAGCTCTTTCAGCGCCGAGGCGGGACGCTCGACCACCTCGCCCGCGGCGATGCGGTTGACGGTCTGGGGCGAGAGGCGGCGGATGGCGGGCATGGCCCGAAAGTCGGCCCTGCACCCGAGTCGGTCAAGCGAGCCCGGTCAGCCCGCGGCCAGCATCCACACGCCCTGGACCACGTACACCGCCCCGATCAACGTGACGATGCGCCTGGTCCACGCGCGGAAGGCCACGTCGCTCATCCGGTCGAGCACCTTCGCGCCCAGCGTCGTGCCCAGCACCGACAGCGGGAGCGCCAGAGCGATCAGCCACAGCGCCCCGCCATGACCCGCCGCCAGCATGGGGCCGATGTAATAGCCGATCTTGGCGAAATGGGCGGCGACCTGGGTGGCGGCCTTGGTCGCCACGATGGCCCGGCGGTCGCCCTCATGGTTCTGGTAGAACACGTCCAGCAGAGGCCCCGCCACGCCCGCGATCACGTTCAGCCCCGTCACCGCCAGCCCGCAGGCCACCGCGTGGACCGGCCTGCCGCCCGCGTCCAGATGCAGCCAGCTCCTGGGCAGCCAGACGAAGGCCGGCACCAGCCCCAGCACGATCAGCAGCCAGGGCCGGGGCAGGATCACCGCCACCCCCGCCAGCGCCAGCACCGCCCCCAGCGAGCCCACCAGATACCAGCCCAGCGACCGCCAGAGGATGAAGCGCCGCAGAAGCACCGCCCGCCAGCCGTTCGACACGCTCTGGACCGCCCCGTGCAGCACCATCGCGGCGGGCACGGGCAGCAGCAGCGCCAGCACGCCCATCAGGATCAGACCGCCCGCCATGCCGAACACGGCGGAGAGGAAGGCGGTCGCCAGAACACTGAAAAGAATTATCGGTATGGCCATGAGGGTGCTGGAATCGCCGCGCGGATGGTCCATGATAGCCCGCGGACATGAACCGCATCACAGATGACAGACCGCCCGGGGAGGCCGCGAGCCGATGAATTTCGAATATTCGGACACCTGCAAGGATTACCTCAAGCGCCTGCGCGCCTTCATGGACGAGCACGTCTACCCCAACGAGGCGACCTATCGCGACCAGATGAAGGGCTTCGGCCAGAACCGCTGGCAGGTCGTGCCGGTCATCGAGGAACTCAAAGACAAGGCCAAGGCCGCCGGGCTGTGGAATCTCTTCCTGCCCGATTCGGGGCGCGGCGCGGGCCTTTCGAATGCCGATTACGCTCCGCTGGCCGAGGAGATGGGCCGGGTGTCCTGGGCGTCGGAGGTGTTCAACTGCTCCGCGCCGGACACCGGCAACATGGAGACCATCGAGCGCTACGGGAACGAGGACCACAAGGAGCGCTGGCTGAAACCGCTCCTGAACGGCGAGATCCGCTCCGCCTTCCTGATGACCGAGCCCGCCGTGGCCAGCTCGGACGCGACCAACATCGAATGCTCCATCACCCGCGACGGCGACGACTACGTCATCAACGGGCGCAAATGGTGGAGCTCGGGCGCGGGCGATCCGCGCTGCAAGGTCTACATCGTCATGGGCAAGACCGACCCGGACGCCGAGACCTACCGCCAGCAGTCGATGATCCTGGTCCCCGCCGACGCGCCGGGCATCACCATCGAGCGCCACCTGCCCGTCTTCGGCTATGACGACGCGCCCCACGGCCACATGGAAGTGGTCCTCAAAGACGTGCGCGTGCCGGCGTCGAACATCCTTCTGGGCGAGGGCCGCGGATTCGAGATCGCCCAGGGCCGCCTCGGCCCGGGCCGCATCCATCACTGCATGCGCACCATCGGCGCGGCGGAGCGGGCGCTGGAGCTGATGATCAAGCGGGCCATGAGCCGGGAGGCCTTCGGCAAGCCGGTCATCAAGTACTCGATCTGGGAGCACCGCATCGCGCAGGCCCGGATCAACATCGAAAGCTGCCGTCTGCTGACCCTGAAAGCCGCGTGGATGATGGACACGGTGGGCAACAAGGTCGCCCGCAAGGAGATCGCCATGATCAAGGTGGCCGCCCCCACCATGGCGCTGCAGGTGATCGACGACGCCATCCAGGCCCATGGCGGCGGCGGGGTCAGCGACGACTTCCCGCTCGCCAGCTCATACGCGGGCATCCGCACGCTCCGGCTGGCCGACGGCCCGGACGAGGTGCACGAGCGCACCATCGCCAGGCTTGAGATGAAGCGCTGGCTGAACGAAGCTTGAGCCCATGAGCGAGCACATCTCCGTCACCGACGAGGGCCCGATCCGGATCATCCGCTTCGACCGCGCCGACAAGAAGAACGCCATCACCCGCGCCATGTACGCGGGGATGGCCGACGCCCTGAACGAGGCCGACGCCTCGGCCTCGATCCGCTGCGTGGTCATCGCGGGCTCGCCCGGCACGTTCACCGCCGGCAACGACCTGATGGACTTCATGAGCGCGCCGCCCGAGTTCGGCGCGGACGAGGCCCCGCCCGTCCAGCGCTTCATGCAGGCGCTGATGGGCTGCTCCAGACCCGTTATCGCAGCGGTGGACGGGCTGGCCATCGGCATCGGCGTGACGCTGCTGCTGCATTGCGATCTGGTCTATGCGTCCGACAGGTCGAGCTTCAAGACGCCCTTCGTGGACCTGGCCCTCGCGCCCGAATTCGGCTCCAGCGCCATCCTGCCGGGGCTGGTCGGCCGGGCGGTGGCGTCGGACCTTCTGCTGCTGGGCTCGGCCTGGGACGCGAAGAAGGCCGCCGCGAACGGCCTGCTGACCGGCGTCTTCCCCACCGGCGATCTGGAGCATGAGGTGATGGACCGGGCCAAGGCCCTCGCGGCCAAGGCCCCCGGCGCGGTCAGGGCCGCCAAGGCGCTGATGCGCCTTGAAGGCGACCGGATCGAAGACCGCATCCTGACCGAAGGCAGGGAGTTCTCCCGCCTGCTGCAGTCGGAGGAGTTCAAGGAGGCGGCCACCGCCTTCATGGAGCGCCGCCCGCCCGACTTTTCCCGTTTCGGCTGAGGCCTTTGATCGATACCGCCCCGCCACGCGTTGATCCTTCGAAGCCATCACGCGGAAAGGACGGCCATGCCCTTCGATCACGGCGAGAGCGGACGGGGCGGAGCCGGGGCGAGGAACGTGCTCGGCGGCGCGCTGGCCGACTGCAGCCACGATCCCAAGACCGGCTTCTACCGCACGGGCTGCTGCGAGAGCGGGCCTGACGACCGGGGCGTTCACACCGTGTGCGCGGTGATGACCCGTGATTTCCTGCTGTTCTCGGCGGCGCGGGGCAACGATCTGTCCACCCCCATGCCCGAATTCGACTTTCCCGGCCTGAAGCCGGGCGACCGCTGGTGCCTGTGCGCCTCGCGCTGGATGGAGGCGTTCGAGGCGGGCATGGCGCCGCAGGTGGATCTGGCCGCCACCCACGCGCGCACGCTGAACATCGTGCCGCTCTATGCGCTGACGGCGCACGCCATCAACCCCAACTAAGAGTGAGGCATTCAACGGAGGCGATCATGGTCGAGCTCGAGATCACCGAAACGCGGATGGGCCATCGCGGTCGCTACGCCGCCCGCGCGCCCGGGACGCCGACCGTGCCGGATTCCGAGCTGCTCTATGCGCTCGACGGGCAGACCATGACCATCGACCGGACCTTCACCCCGCCCCAGATGCGCAATCAGGGCATCGCCGCGCGGCTGGTCGCCCGCGCCGTGGCCGACGCGCGCGATCGGGGCTGGAGCATCGTCCCCCAATGCCCTTACGTGAGGGCCGTCATCGACCGCACGCCCCGATTCCAGGACGTGCTCGCCGAAGGAGAGCGATCATGAGCGACACGCCCGATCTGGACATCGACGAAGAGGTCACCGGCTCGAAAGGCCGCTACGTCGCCAAAGCCGAAGACGGCGGCGAGGACGCGGAGCTGAGCTATTCGATCCTGAACGGCCAGACGATCATCATCGACAGCACCACCGTCCCCGATGCCTGGCGCGGCAAGGGCGCGGGCAAGGCTCTGGTCGAACGCGCGGTCACCGACGCCCGAGAGCGCGGCGTGAAGATCGTCCCCCTCTGCCCCTTCGCCAAGGCCCAGATCGAGCGCCACCCCGAATGGCGCGACGTGCTGGCCTGAGCCGAGCCCCCTAAAGCGCGTGCCCGCCCGCGACCTGGATCACCTGACCGGTGATCCAGCGCGCGCCTCCGCTGAGCAGGAAGCCCACCGTCTCGGCCACGTCCGCGGGGTGGCCGGCCCGGCCCATGGGGATGCGGGCGGCCGCGTCCTCCGCCTGCTCCGCGTCCATCCAGCCGGTCTGGACCGGGCCGGGGGCGACGGCGTTGACCGTGATCCCCATCGGGCCGAGCTCCAGCGCGGCGGACCGGGTGAAGGCCTCCAGCGCCGCCTTGCTCGAGCCGTAGAAGGTCTGGCCGGGAAAGGCGCGGGCCGCGTCCGTGGAGATGTTCACGATCCGCCCGCCCCGGCCCTGCTCCCAGGCCAAGGTGGCGAAGGCGGAGGCCAGCAGGGCGGGCGCTCCGAGATTGACGTCGAAATGGGCGCGATAGCCGTCCCAGCTCGCGCCCATGACACTGTCAGGCAGGGCGCAGTGCGCGGCGTTCGACACCACTGCGTCCAGCCCGCCCAGCGCCGCGGCGGCGTCCGCCACCAGCGCCTCGGCCGCGCCGGGACGCGACAGATCGGCGGGCAGCACCGCGACGCGGCGGCCCAAGGAGGCGATCTGGTCGGCGGCCTGTTCAGCCGCGGCGCGTCCAGGCGCGGCATGGGCCGCTCCCGGATCGGGGGTGTCGCTGGCGGGCAGGAAGTGCAGGGCGATGTCCGCGCCGTGGCTGGCGAGGGTCAGGGCGATCTCGCGCCCGATGCCGGAATTGGCGCCTGTGACGAGCGCACGCAGCCCTTCGAGGGCGAAATGCAGAGAAGACATGTCAGGATCATCAGTCCAAAGCAGGAATATCAGGCCCGGCGCGCTGGCGTCCGGCCTATTGGGGCGGCCTTAAAGGCTCCACACCCTTCCCTGCTTGAGCATGATCCTGACCTCCGTTTCGGGACGCGGAACCTAGCGGCGGCTCCGCGCCGGGGCAAGTGTCTTTTCGCCCCGCCTCACGCTGAAATGTGGATCGGGTGGCCCAGCGCCGCCAGCGCGCTTTCCGCGAAGGCTTCGGTCAGGGTCGGGTGGACGTGGATCGTGCCGGAGATGTCTTCCAGCCGCGCGCCCATCTCCAGCGCCAGGGCGAACTCGCCCGATAGCTCGGAGACGTGCTTGCCCACCGCGTGGATGCCCAGCACCAGATGGTCGGACTTGCGCGCGGTCACCCGCACGAAGCCGCCATCGCCCCCGCCCTCCATGGACAGCGCCCGGCCCGAGGCGGCCAGCGGGAACTTGCCGGTGATGACGTCCTCGCCCTTGGCCTTCGCCTCGTCGGGCGACAGGCCCACGCCGACGATTTCCGGCTCGGTGAAGCAAACCGCGGCGATGGCTGCAGGATCGAAGCGGCGGCGATGCCCGGCGATGATCTCGGCGACGCGCTCGCCCTGGGCCGTGGCCTTGTGGGCCAGCAGCGGCTCGCCCACCAGATCGCCGATGGCGTAAACGCCGCGCATCCCGGTGCGGCACTGGTCGTCGATCTTCACGAAGGGGCCGTCCATGTCGAGGCCCATCGTCTCCAGCCCCCAGCCCTCGGTGACCGGCCTGCGGCCCACCGCGACCAGAATCCGGTCCGCCTCCAGCCGCTGGTCCGCGCCCTTGGCGTCGGTGAATTCAAGGAAGGTCTTTCCGCCCTCCTCGGCCACGCCCTTGGCCTTGGCGCCCAGGTGCATGTCCACCTTGTTCTTCTTCAGCCACATGGAGATCGGGCGGGTCATCTCCGCGTCGTAAAGCGGCAGGATGCGGTCGAGCGCTTCGACGAAGGCCACCTGCGAGCCCATCTTGCGGAAGGCGATGCCCAGCTCCAGCCCGATATAGCCCGCGCCCACGACGACGAGCTTTTCCGGCCGCTCGGTCAGCTCCAGCGCCTGGGTGGAGCCGATCACCTTGCCGCCGAATTTCATGAAGGGCAGCTCGGTCTCTTTCGACCCCGTGGCCAGGATCACGTTCTCCGCCGTGATCTCGATCTCGCCGTCATCGGTTTCGACGATGCAGGTCTTGGCGTTCTGGAAGGTCGCCCAGCCCGAGACCGCCTCCACCTTGGCCGCCTTGAGCAGCGTGCCCACGCCCTTGGTGAGCTTGGAGACGATGGTGTCCTTCCACTCGGTCACCCCCGCCATGTCCAGCTCGGGCGCGCTTTTGAGCGAGATGCCCAGCGACGGCTTCTCGGCATGGTGGACCATGTCCTCGTATTTCGAGGCGGCGTGGATGAAGGCCTTGGACGGGATGCAGCCGCGATTGAGGCAGGTGCCGCCCAGCCCGTGCTTGTCCACGATAACCGTGTCCAGACCCAGCTGGCCCGCGCGGATCGCGGCGGGATAGCCGCCCGGCCCTCCGCCCACGACGAGGACCTGGCACTGGCGGGTTTTCTTCGCGGACTTCTCGGACATGGGGCGGGCTCCCTGAGACTGGCTTTTCGCCGCCCGATCTAGCCGCTCAGAGCCGTCAGGGGAACCCGCGATGGGCCGCTTTGCCCGCGGCTGCCGGAGCGGGACACCACCGCCCCGGCGGCGAAGCCGCCGCCAGCGCGACCGCGCGCCCGCACCCCGGCCTTGAGCCGGGAGAGGACCGACCGAGCGGAGCGAGGAAGGACGCTTGAACTACTCTTCGGATCCGGCGCTGGCGCCGTCATTGCTGACGGCCACGTTGGTCTGGGGCCGCCGGCGGGCGAGGCCCGCCCCGCTGGCGATGGAAATGCCCGCGATCAGGATCAGCCCGATCACGATCCACTGGGTCTGAACCCCGACCAGATGAGCGCCATAGCCCAGCGCGCCGAGCGCGAAGATCAGCCCGATGATGAAAATCCAGAATGCGCGCATGTCGTGTCCTCCCGCATGCGTTTTTCGATGAGGACAGAACAGGTTCAGCGAAGCGGCGGTTCCGCCGACGGCGGGCGCTCACCATCCCCCGATCCGGGTTCAGGCCGGCACCCGCGCATCAAGCCTGAACAATCCACTCGGAAGGCGCATAAAGCCAAGACGTCAAGTCGCCCGGGCCGGATTCCGCATCAAAGCGCCTGTAGCCGCATGAAATAAGGGAAATCGTGGGAAGTGTGGTAGCGGAGGAGGGAACCGCTCTGCTACCAAGCCACCGAGGCGAAAACCTTATATATCATGGCACTATAGGAGGCGGGTCGCTGGCGTCCCCTGAGATTTGTGGGACAGTTTGTGGGACACTTCGGGGGGCCGGTCAACCAGTCCGAACCACCCCCGAACCCCGTGGCCAAGGAATGGCGGGATAAGCTCCTAGGCCAGTTGACCAAGGGGGCCAGCGAGAACCTGACGTACATCCACCTCGACCTCGCGCAGATGCGGCCCATGCTGGAGGGGCTGGACTGGCGGGACGTGTTTGCAGCCGAAAGCGCCCTAGAGTAGAATAGGGCCTGTTTTTGGGGGGCTCAGATGATTGACTGTGGGATACTCGTTATCTCCACCCTGCTAGGGGTGGTGCCTATCGGCGTCATTGTGGTGGGCTATCTTCTTCGCAAACCCCATGCAGGTAAGACCGAAGGATGGGGTATCGGGTGGCAATTTATCCGTTACACCGTCATCGCGATGACGCCCCCGATCATCGCTATCCTTGCGCTCAACAACGCTCTCACTACCGAGGTCGCTGTCTTGCTCTCAGGAACCTTGGGGTATGCCTTCGGCAACAGGGACGAGGGGCGCGAAACCAAGAAGAAGAACAAATCAACCCCGGAAGAACCAGCCCCGGCGGGCGAGAGCGCTCCGTCATCAAGCCAGCCTAGCACGCTGCCTGGATAGGGTGCGTCTGAAAATCTCGAAAAAATCTGAGGCCCCTTGTCACAAGGGAGCGGATCGAGTTCCCCCCCGTGGCCACGGCCAGAAACCTGCGGGAACCGGGAGCTGCGCGAGGCCGGGGCTGAGTGTCATCGGTAGAGAGGGACAGGCGGCCCGCTGAGAGCCGCCCAGCCCAGCCCGAGGGTCAGTCCCCAGCGGGGACCGGCAGGCCCTCCACGGCCCCCTGAAAAGCCGCCAGCTCCTCGCGGATCAGGAGGCCCACCACGTCGTCTCCTCCATCACCACGGCCAGCGCCTCCTCGCGCTCCAGAAGGACGGGCCGAGTGTTCTCCAGCGCCCCGGTCTCGGCATCCGCCGCCGCATTGCCGCCGCTTCCACCCCCTGTCCGGCAGATTGTTATTTCCCCCTATGCTCCTTAGGGTCATCCGCGCCCCTATTCACAACATCCCGACAGGACGACAGGCATGAAGAAGGCATTTTTTACATCGATCATCCTGATTTTCACTGCCTCCTTGACCGCTTGCGAGAGACCCGGTCGGTACCAAATCGTGTCCAGCGGATCGGCCTCGCCTGTTGTGACGATGGTGGATACGCAGACCGGCCGCATACGAATGTGTGTGCCCGAACGACCCGGCACCCCACGCGGGACCCCTGTGTATGCCTGCGGCGCGTGGGCTTCGTAATCCATCGCGAGAAAAATGAGTGTCAAAAGGCCATGCCCTAGCGACACAGGCTGCGGCTGACTCATATCCGTGTCATACACATGGTCAGTTGACTTTTGACACATGCCCTGCGAGAACGTCTTAGACTTCATTGAGACGCCTCAGGGGACACACGTCATGCTCATCGGATACGCCCGCACCTCCACCGTGGACCAAAAGGCCAGCTTCGAGGCCCAGAAGCGCGAGCTGACGGAGGCGGGGTGCGAGACGGTCTTCTCCGAACAGGTCTCCGCCGTCGCGACCAAGCGACCCGAGCTGGAGGCCTACCTCGCCAACGCCCGCAAGGGGGACACTCTGGTGGTCACCAAGCTCGACCGGCTCGCCCGGTCCCTGCCGGACCTCATGGACCTCACGAGGGCGCTGGCGGCCAAGGGTGTGGCCCTCAAGGTGCTGGACCTCGGCATGGACACCGCCACCCCGCACGGGGAGATGGTCCTCGGCATCATCGGCAGCGTGGCCCAGTTCGAGCGATCTCTCATGCTGGAGCGCCAGCGCGTGGGCATCGCGAGGGCCAAGGCCGAGGGCAAATACAAGGGCCGCAAGCCCACCGCCAGGGCGAAGGCAGAGGAGGTGCTGGCGATGCTGGACCAAGGCGTCCCCGCCACGAAGGCGGCAGAGCGCCTAGGCATCTCCCGGTCCTCCGTGGAGCGCATCAAGCGCGAGGCGAGGCGCGAACACGGCTCCGTCTAGCGCGCAACGCCGCCTGCCTCCGCGCTCACTTACAGCCGACCATTGGACCGACCTATGCGTGAATACCTGCCTCGCGACCACTTCCGAAACGACCGGGCCTACAGGCGCTACAATCAGAACCGAGACCGTCAAAGGCGGGAGGAGTGGATTGAGAGCAACGCCTACCAGATGGCGGGTGGCGTAACGGCGGACCCGGTGGACAAGGAAATGGCCCGCGCCGACGCGAAGGCTTCCCTTAAGCGCATCGAGCGGAGACGCACGCGGCGCTGCAGGTCATGCAAACGGAACCGCCGGATCGCCACGATGTTTCAGCGGTCCTACATGACCTGCGCGGACTGCCTCGACGCAGCGAACCGCCGGAGCGCCAAGAAGCGCAAGGCGGTCCGGGAGGGCCGCACCTTCGATGCGATCCTTGCCATGGCCAAGGACGTGGCCGACCAACAGGGCCTCCGCACCGACCATTTTGTGAGCCTTCATCAGGTCATCATCGCCGCGAGAAGCGCCACTGGCCTCCCGCTGGAGGAGGGGCGGGAGATCACCGCCCGCCAGCACCGGCGCATCGCCACGCGAAAGGCGCTGCAGGCCATCGCCACGGCCATCTACGCCCGGCAATAAACCGCACCGAGAGGCGATAACGTGAAATCACCGTCCTAGTCACCCATACAAATCAACGCCTTCAATTGCCGCCGTTAGCGGGATGGAAAGTCGTTCTGCCCCACCCCCGCCAGCGGCATCACCCCGGCGGGCTCACAGTCCCTTCGCTGGGAAGTCCGCGCCAGATCAGCGCGGCAAGGACGCTCAAGGCCCTCATCGGTTAGCCCGGTGGGGGCCTTGCTCGTTCTGGACCAGCGCGTGGGACATCATCAACCCAGCGAAAGCGAAACATCATGAACCTCGACGATCCAAACCTGTTGATCGCCCACACGGACGGCGCCTGCAGCGGCAACCCCGGCCCCGGAGGATGGGGCGTGGTCATTTCCGGCAGGGAGAAGACCGTGCAGGGCTGCGGCCACGAGCCCGCCACCACCAACCAGCGCATGGAGCTGACCGCCGCCATCAAGGCCCTCAGGAAGACCCAGCGCACACCGCGCCCCCTCCTGATCGTGACGGACAGCGAGTACGTCCAGAAGGGGGCCACCGAGTGGCTGGCCGGATGGAAGGCCAAGGGCTGGAAGAACGCCCACAAGAAGCCCGTGGCCAACCGTGACCTGTGGGAAGAGCTGGACGCCCTCCTGAACGACAGAGCCGGGCCGGTCGGCTGGCAGTGGGTCAAAGGCCACTCCGGAGACCTCGGGAACGAGGAGGCGGACTGGCTGGCCCGGCAGGGAGCGGAAGGGGCCTCCGGGTGGCGTGAGCGCCGCGAGGAGGTGGCGGCATGACCCGGCCCGTGACCGACCGCCCCCGCTTCGACCAGACCCCGCCCACTCTGGTGCAGGGCGAAGTCACCGGCCTGCCGCCCCAGTGGCTCCATGTGGACCCTGAGATCACCTGCCGCTCTGGCGGAACCACCGACCTCGCGCTGGTGAAGGTGATCGCACAGGCCTATCGGTCCCTCGGCGAGGTCGAGCCCGTCAAGGTGGCATGGCTCGAAGGACGCTGGACCTTGATCGACGGCCTTCACCGCTACGAGGCCTACATGCAGACCCGCGACCCCGACTGTGAACTCGCGGTGATACCCGTGGTGTCACTGGGCGAGGCGGAGGATGTGCATGAGGCCCGGTGGTGGGCCAGCCGGGCGAACTGGACGGTCCAGAAGAACCTCAGCCGCAAGGAGCGCCGCGAGGCCTTCCGGCGCTACATACAGGCGAAGCGACACCGACTGGGCGAGAAGAGGCGGGGCAACTTCAAGAGCTACCGCGACATCGCCGTGGAGCTGCCGGGAGCCAAGCTGTCCACCCTGCACAGGTGGATGGGGCAGGACTTCCCCGCCATCGCCTCAGCCATGGCCAACGACCCCGAGAACATGACTGAGAACGGCGGCCATCGCGACTGGGAGGCGGAGGAGCTGTCCCGGAAGGCGGCCAAGCTCAGGGACCAGCTCATCGCCTTGGGCAGCGCCGGACATGGGCTGGAAGAGGCCAGGGCGGCGGCTGCCGAGGTTCTCACCACCTTGGACGGCCAGACCATGCGACCGATGCCCGAGGTGCCGGGCTCGCCTGCCTATGACTTCTCGTGACCCAGACGTCGGAAACCCTTAGCCGACAGGTTCGGACGGCCTCTAGCGTTCCATTGAACACCTGCGGGTCAACTGTTTCGCCGTGATCCCTTACGGCACAAGTCGATCCGGCTGCCGGACGTCAAACCTCGCGGACCCAATCCCGCCCCTGCACGATCACGCAGGGAGCGGGGGCGGGCCGTGAGCGAGACACCCTGTCGTTTTCGTGCAGGTCACCTGACGCGCTCGGCACGCCCCACGAAGGCCGAGGCGTAGTCAGGGAGGAGGGGAACTTCCGTTCGTGTGCCCACCCTTGTAGCCGTCGTCATCATCATGTTGTTGGCGCGGTCGAGCTGATAGACATTGACGACCTCCATGCCCCGTCCGTTGTGGCCCCAGCCGATCAGGGTGCTGTCCCCGAACTGGGTGAACTCCAGATCGTTGCCGGTGACCCAGCCGTGGTCTCCGTAAAAACAGACGGTCTGCCCCTGCAGCGCGTCCTCCTGCACCCGATACTCGGGAGCCTCCAAGCTAGGACCGGTGTACGCATCGACCCGCCAACACTCGCCCGCAGCGGTTGCCATCAAGGCTGACACCAGCAAAAGCATCTTTACCCTCCCTGCCTGTGGTAAGGTCACAATGAGCAGCCTATCGAGCAGGGGCAAGGGAAACGCACCTGAGGCCCGAGGCCGCTAGCGCGACCGGTCGCCGCCCCCGTCACCACCCGAGAGACCAAGGGCCTCGAACCAGCCCAGCCCGTCCAAGATCGGGCGGAGGCTCTCCACCGCCACCTTGTCCCCGTAGGTCCCGTAGGTGATCCCCTTGTGTTTGTGGCCCGCGATCTTGGCCGCCGTGGCTTCCTGAACGCCTTGCTCATGCAAACGCGACAGGAGGGTGTGACGCAGCCCATGGAAGGTCTTCTCAGGGCCGAACCCCATGGACATCTTCAAGCCGCTGAACTGGTTGGAAACGGACTGCGCCTTCCACGCGTCCGCCACCCAGCGAAGCACCATGGGGCGCAGCTCAGCAGGACACGGAATGGCCCTCCTGCCCGCATCGGTCTTCGTGTCGCCCCTGCTTATCACCAGCCAGTCCCGAGAGGCGTCATAGGACAACCCGGCGACCTCCTTGGCCCTCGCGCCCGTATGCAAGGCGATCAGCACGGCATCCTTGCACTTCCTGCGGGACGCCTCCCGCCCGAAGCGGGCATCCGCCCCCGCCAACAGGGCCTTGACCTCCTCCACGCTCCAAGTGTCCCGGACGGTCTTTTTCTGGCCGCCATACTCGACACGGAAACCCCGCCAGATGCTCGGGTCCAAGCCGAGGTAGCCCCACAGGCCCGACAGCGCGCCCCGGTAGTTCTCCATGGAGGAGGCGGACAGGCCCAGCCCGCCCTTCCCGCCGGTCTCGGCAAGCTCTTGGATGAAGAGCCTCGCTTGCTCGGGGGTGACATGGGGCGGAGCAGGAAGCTCGCCATCGGCCACCCGGAAGGCCCTGCGGTATTCACGCTTAGTCCCCTCGGAGAGCGAGGAGGCGGACAACCAGTGTTCCCCGGTGACCGTCAGGGACGCCTCGCCCTTGGCGGCGTCCAGAGCGGCCTTCAATCGCCGCCCCTTGGAGGTCTCCCCCATGAAGCGGTCTAGAAGGGCGTCATGTTCCTCGGTGGAACAGAAAGGATCGTAGAGCCCCTGCGTCTTGCCCCACGCCTCGGCGGCGTTCTCCAACTGATCCACGAGCCCGTCCACCACCGACACGGGGACTTCATCGCCTCTCGCGGCGGCGCGGCGCTCCCCACGCCCGGCCTCATAGGCAGCGCTGGCAAGATCATCGGACCCCGCCTGTCCCCGAAGGGCGGCCCACTCGCCTTCAAGCTCCCTGAGCTTCGCGTCCCGGCGCTGACGGGCCAGAGGCAGGCTCGACGTGTGAAGGCTGACCTCCACCCATTCCTTGCCCCAGCCGTCTTGAGCGGCCTCAGGAACCCTCTTGCGGAGCCACCAGACCCCGCCGCGCTTCTTGAGATGACGGTTCACAACACGCACCCTCGGCATCCGCACTCCTTGCCCTTGTGGGACAGTTTGTGGGACAGCTCAACGGCCCGAAGCGCCTGTAGCCGCATGAAATAAGGGAAGTCGTGGGAAGTGGTAGCGGAGGTCCGTTCTGTTCGATACGCCCCACACGTTCGTTTCGTTCTTTCTGCGCTCGTCGGTCCAACCTCCACGCGCTCATAACGAACGGCGCCGGGCAGGCGAGGCGCCAAGGCCACGCGCAGCTCTCCCACCCCCCACGGATTCCAGAAGCATATCGCGGTCTTGCTGGACATGCCCCAGTCGTCGCTAGCCAGGGCCCGCTTCAGCTCGTGTCAGACAGGCGGCGGCGTCCGCGCTCAATATCCTCACACCCCGAAATCCTCGGTTCGGATGGCGTCCCGGCTGATGCCCAAGCCCTCGACCATGGACCGGGACGCGCTGATCAGCGCCGGAGGGCCGCACAGAAGGAATTCGGCGCTCTGCAGGTCACGGCGTCCGTCGGAAAGCTCCGCGCGAGCCACCTCATGGATGAAGCCTCTCGCCCCGGTCCAGCAGGGCGAAACTTCGGTGTCCGACAGCGCGACCACCCACTCGAACGCGCCCTGCTCGATTTGCAGACGGTCGAACTCGTCGCGATAGAGAATGTCGTCTTCCGTTCTCGCGCCATAGAAGAGCAGGATCGGACGGCGCCGGCCCGAGGGCGAGTATTCATGGCGGATGATCGAGCGCAGGGGCGCCATGCCTGAACCGCCGCCGATGAGCACGAGGCTCCGGGCGTCCTCTGAAGGGCCGAACCGTCCGTAAGGGCCGTGGAGGCTGACCGGATCGCCGGCCCGCAGGCCGAAAGCATAGGCCGATCCCCGGCCCCACGGCGCGCCGTCCTTAGCGGGGGGCACGATGCGGATGTTCATGACGAGCTCGCGGGGGTTCTCGTGGGGCGCCGCGGCCATGGAATAGGAGCGCCGCAGCGACGTTCCCTCCGCGGCGACCGCGACCGGGCCCAGCGCGGACCACCGCGGACGCCAGCATTCGGGCACGTCGGACGCGTCGGGGCGCACGTCGCCCGCGGGGATCGCGAGCTGCATGTACTGTCCGGGCATGGGGGCGCGGCCCAGCGGCGCATCCAGCCTTATGCGCAGCTCCTTGATGAAGGGGGCGAGATACCGCACGCCGCACACCTGCCCGGAGACGGGCGCGTCGTCGAGCACGCCCTCGGGCAGGGTCAGATCGGTTCCGGCCCGGACGCGATGGCGGCAGCCCAGTCTCATTCCTCCTGCGATCTCCGCCGGAGACAGATGCTCCAGATCGGCCTTGTCGGGGCTGCGCGACGGCGCGAGCTCCAGCACGCACTGGCCGCATGTGCCGGCCCCGCCGCAGTTGGAAGGCAGGTCCAGACCCGTTTTGGACAGGGCGTCGAAATACGACAGGCCGGGCGCCAGACGCACCGTGCAGGCCTCCGCCCCCGGCGCGCGCACCGTGCACGGAACGGTCTCGCCCCGCCAGCGGCGGACCGCCGAGATCAGATCGAAATCCCGGCCCCGGAAACTGGAGAACAGCATCAGGAATCCGCTGAGCGCGAGCCAGAGCGCCGCCAGGCCTGCGATGATCACGAGCGGATTGTTGAAATTGTCCCGCCCGACATAGTCCATGGTGTGGAGCATCCAGAAGACGTCGAACACCCGCCAGATGTCGTTGCGCCGCTCCAGCACGGCGCCGGTGAGCGCGTCGACATACAGGGTCGTGCTGCGCGCATCGTCGATGTCCACGCGCCAGACCGGGCCCTCGTGTTTCCTGAGCTCCAGGAAGGGCGCGTCCAGGCGCTCGGCCGCCACGGGACGGCCCGGCCCCGCGTAATCATTCCGGGCGACCTCCATGGCGCGTTCGCCGGTGATGGCATAGGCGCTGGCGTCGGCCGCGCGGTGCAGGGCGACGCCCTCCCGGCCGTCGACCTGATAGACCGAGGCGTCTGGTCCGGGTCTGAGCGTGACCGCAACCGCGCCCTCGAACGCAGGCCGGAGGATGTCGAGGCCGGCCACGCCGCGCTCGATCTGCGGGGGCGGGCCGCCGTCGATCCGGTCGGCGCCCCGCACTTGGCCCATGTTCAGCGCCGCCATGGCGAAGCCGCTGAGCATCCAGATGGTCATCTGCAGGCCGACGATGAGGCCGAACCATTTGTGTATCGCGCGCACGGCTCCCATCACGCGGCCTCCGCGCGGCGCCTGCGGGCGAAGCTGTAAAACACCAGCCCCATTCCGGTGATCGCGCTGAACAGCCCCAGCGCCGTGGCGATGCGCAGGAGCCAGTTGTCCATGTCCGCCCTCTCGTCATAGTCCATGATGTGCAGCATCCAGGCGATGTCGAACCCCCGCCACAGATTGTGACGGCGCGACAGGAAGCGGCCGGTCTCGGCCGAATAATAGAAGGTCGGCTCGTTCCAGCCTTCGAAGTCCACGCGCCAGACCGGGGGTCTGGTGCTGAGAATCTCCTGGGGCATGGGGCCGGTCTCCAGCAGCGTGACGGCGCGAATCTCCGCGTCCCCGGCGAAGTCGGCGCGCGCCATCCGGCGGATCGCGTCTTCTCGAACAGGCGAGATCACCTGTCCGGTCTCCGCGCTGATCAGCGCCTGGCGCGGTCCGGTGACCTGATAGGCGGGCGCGCCGTCCACCATCGTGAGGCGGATCGCATGGGCGGTCGGATTGGCGAGCGCGACCAGGCCGGGCTCGATCTCCACGCGCGCCCAGTCGATCGCGGCGGGCGGGGTCTCCGCCATGAGGTGGTTGCCGTGAATGACGGGGAGCGGGATGACGGTCATGTAGACCCCGCCCAGCGTCCACAGGACGGCCTGCACGCCGATGACCAGCATGGCCCACTTATGCGTCTTGCGGAAAAACGTGACCGGCTTCATGCGTCGATCTCTCCGAGGCGTGCGGCCGGACGGGCGGACCCGTCCGGCCTGTCGTGTCAGAACCAGCGATAGGAGAGGCGCGCGTAGACCCTGCGCCCCATCAGATCATAGGTCATGGTGTCGGTGTTCGCGTCCGTCCAGCTCGCGATGAAGGGCGCGCCCTGGTCGAACAGATTGTCCACCCCCAGGGACACGGACGCCTGCTCGGTCAGGCGGTAGGTGCCCTGGACATTGTGGTAGAACACGTTGGGCGTGCGGTAGCCGATCGCGCCGGGAGCGGCGTTGAAGTCGGTCGCCTCCCCGATCCACTGCACCGAATAGGCGGCGTTCCAGTTCGCGTCGGCGAGACTGAAGCTGGTCGAGCCGCGCCATTTGGGGAAGCCGCCGTTTCCGCCGCCGATATTGCCCGCGAAGACGATGGGATCGGCGCCGGGGAAGGGCACGACGTCATAGGCGTCAAGATAGGTGACGCTGGCGTCGATGCTGGCGTCGAGGCCGCGCAGACCGAAGGTGTAGATGGCGGCGAGATCGACGCCGCTGACCGTCTCGCGGCCCGTGTTGACCGGCTGGGCGGACAGGAAGTTCACCTCGCCCGTCGTCGGGTTGCGGGTGAAATGCTCCGAGCCGCAGAACGGATGGCTCAGATTGGCCGAGTTGTAGCAGACCGACAGCTTGGTCGAGCCGGGGATCGACCGGATGGCGTCGGCGATCTCGATGTCGAAATAGTCCGCCGTCAGGGTGAGGCCGCCGACGAAGCCGGGCTGCCAGACCATGCCGATGGTGTAGGACTGCGCGCTTTCGGGCTGCAGGTTCGGGTTCGCGCCGGTCTGGGTCAGGATCGTGTTGCCCAGCTGCGTGAAATTGGCCGGAACGCCGTCCGCCTGGCAGTTCGCCGCGACCGTGGAGCCTCCGGGCAGGCTCGCATAGTTGCTGCACGGATCCGTGGTGGTCAGGTTGCCCTCGCCGACGCCGCCGAAGAGCTGGGGCACGCTGGGCACCCGGAAGGCCGTGCCGAACGTGGCGCGGGCTCTCAGCTCGGACGTGACCTGCCAGTCCAGACCCAGCTTGTAATTGGTGTCCCCGCCGAACAGGTCGTAGTCCGAATACCGGACCGCGGCGTCCAGCGTCAGGCTCTCCACCAGCGGGAGACCTGCTAGAAGCGGCGCGGAAACCTCCAGATAGGCTTCGCTCGCCACGATCTCGCCGGAGATGGGCTCCTGCTGGTTGGTGTTGGCGATGCCCAGAACGGTCAGGGGATCGGGATCGCGCCAGCCGCTCTCCTTGCGGTGGACCCCGCCCAACGCGAACGCGAACGCCCCGGCGGGCAGATCGAACAGCTCGCCGGTGATGTCGGCGGTCAGGCTGGCCTGCTCGTTGCCGCCGGTGCCGCGCATCGTGAAGAAGATGTAGTCGAGCGCCTCATCGCTGAGATTGCCGTAGCCGAGATAATTCCCGCACGGGACCGCGGCGCCCGGCGCATCCGAGCAGAGCGAACGGTCCAGCGTCTCGGCGACCCTCTGCCGGTTGGCGATGTTGGTGGAGCCGTCCACGCCCGTGTTGCGTCCGTAATTGGCCGCGACCTCCCACGCCCAGCCATTGGCGAGCGTGCCGTCCAGGCCGCCGACCATGCGCCAGGTGTCGACTTCCTGGAAGAAGTCGCGCGCGCCCCGCTCGAGGATGCGGCGGCTTTCCAGGATGAGGTCCTGTCCGGTCGGGTTCGTGGGGTGGTCCGCCGCGATGGCGATGTTGGTCAGGCTGCCCGGAGAGGCCAGCTGGGTGCTCTGCCGGTTGGTGTAGAGAAACTCGGTGAACAGATCGACATTGTCGGTCAGGTTGAGCCGGCCGAACGAGGTGAACGACACCCGCTCGATGGGATTGACCGCGTTCAGGTAGGGGAAGGACGCGAAATTGTGCACCGCCGGGTCGAAGGGCGCGAAGGCGCCGGCCGGCGCGCCGGGCTGGCTGAAATTGATCCGGGTCCCGTCGGCCAGAAGCGCGCGGCCGCCGATGGTCGCCGAGCTGCCGAAGCATTGCAGCGAGCCGTTCGTTTCCGCCAGCGAGCACGCCGCGCGGTCGGCCATGTTGACCGCTTCGGTCTTCTGCCAGCTGATCGAGGCGTTCAGGCTGCCCCGGTCCGAGGCGATGCCCCAGATGGCGTCCAGATTGTATTCCGCCCCGTCGCCTTCCTGGGTGATGCCGTACCGCCCGCTGGTCTGGAAGCCCTCGAACTCGCGGGTGATGATGTTGACCACCCCTGCGACCGCGTCCGCGCCGTAAATGGCCGAGGCCCCGTCCTTGAGCACTTCGATGCGGTCGATCACCGCCACCGGAATGACCGACAGGTCCACCGAGTTGTTCGCGCCCGTGCCGCCGCTGACCACCCTGCGGCCGTTCAGAAGGACCAGGGTGCGGTTCACGCCCAGCCCCCTGAGGTTCACCTGGGTCGTGCCGTAGCCGTTGGACGTCCAGTAGGCGTTGGTCTGGTTGCCGGCGAACCCTGCGGTGGAGGGCAGACGGTCGAGGAGCTGCTCGACGGCCATGACGCCGGAATTGTCGATCTGGGCGCGGTCCAGAACCGTGGCCGGGCCCAGGCCCGTGATGTCCTGCCGCTGGATGCGGCTCCCCGTGACACGGATGGTTTCGCGCGCGGTCGAGGCCCCCGCCTCCTCGGCCGTCTGGGCGAAGGCCGGCAAGGCGCTTCCCGTGCCCGCCAGCATGGTCGCGGCGAGCAGTTGAGCGGATATACGACGCATTGTTTTCCCCTTTTCCCGATGTGCCTGCCCTGCGTCTCGCGCAGATGTTCTTTCGCAGACCTGACCCCATGCCCCAGGCATGGCGCGTGTGATGAAGGAAGGCTCCTCCCAGGCCTTGGACGAGAACGCGGCGCTTCAAAACGCCGCATCATGGGGGTTACGCTCAGGACGGCCCCGCCCCTCACATTTCGGTCACAAAAAAGTCCGGACTTTGCGCGCAACCGATTATCCGCACAGTCTCTGAGGGACGGCCTTCGCCCGCGCGTATATGAGGCAGAGGCGCCGTGTCCGCATGACGGAACATGCAGACCCGCCCCCACCTTCTGCTGATCGCCGGATGGTGGTCACGCAGGCATGAACTGAGGACCGCATCGGGCACGCCACACCCGGCGGCGGATACCTCTCCTCAGAAACGATCTTTCCGGGATGATGCATGGAAATCTGGGATGCCAGCCTGCGCCTGCTGCAATACGGAGCCGCCGTCATCGGCCTTGGCGTGCTGACGGCCTTCCTGTGGGCCGACGAGCCGATCAGCAGAAAGGCGCGCGCGCGGTTCGCCTTTGCCGGCATCGTTCTCAGCGCTGCCGCGGCTGTCGATGGCGCACGCTTTTTTCACGCCGTCCTCGGCTCATGGGGCGACGTTTTCAGCACGGAGGGGGCAGGCTTCATGCTGTCCACCTTCGAGCCCGCCTGGGGCTACGGCGCGCGGGCGGCTCTCGCCTTCATCGCGGCTATGACGATCCTGCTGCCCGCAGGCAGGGCGAGCCTGTGGCTGCCGGCCGCGATCTTTGCAGCATCCATGGCCAGTTTCGCCTGGACCGGCCACGGCGGCATGACGACAGGAAGCGCCGGGCTGTTTCACAAAGTTTCCACCATCGCGCATATTCTGGCGGCGACCATGTGGCTGGGAGCTCTGGGTTTCTTCCTGTCCAGACTTCTGCGCTCCGGACGGGGGACTGGAGACCGTCAGCGCACTGCATCGCTGCTGTCGCGATTTTCCGGCCTGGGAAGCCTGCTGGTCATCGCCCTGGCCATTACGGGCGGCGCCAACACGATCTTCATCATCGGGCCTGACAGGCTTTCAGAGACCGCAGGGACCGCTTACGGAATGGTGCTGGCGGCGAAGCTGGTTCTGTTCGCGGGCATGCTCGCGCTGGCGGCGCTGAACCGCTTCGCGCTGGCTCCCGCGCTCGCCCGCTCGCCGACCGAGGCTCAGGCGACCCGCCTGAAAGCCGCGGTCGGTATCGAAATGCTCCTTGGCGCTGGTGTCATCGCCTGCGTGGCCGTGCTTGGAACGCTGGACCCTCACGGGATGTGAACGGCCTTTTCAGCGCTCGAATGCCGACTTCATTCGACCCTGAACCGGATCGTTCCGCTCATCTCGTGGTCGCCCCCGTCCGCCCGCCAGACGAGCTCATAATCGCCGGGGTCCAGCGGTTCGGTGCGGGCGGAAATCTCGGAAACCGGCCCGTCCCCGGCCTCGAATTCCACCGCGATGCGCTCCATGGCCAGCGTGGAGAGCTGAATCGAACGCACGGCCATGGGATGGTCGAAACGCAGCTCGATCCGGTCCGTCCCGCTTTCGAGCGTGTCCCCATCCGCGGGGAACGACGACACCAGGCCGGCCATGTCCTCATGGCCGGAGTGATCCTGCCCGTGAGCGGGTTCATGACTGTGAGGTCCGTGGTGGCCGCCATGGCTGTCGCGGTCTGAAGTGCTGGCGCCGCCGCTGGAGCCTTCCGCTGCTTCACTGTCGAGCCGGAAGCTGATGGCGCCGCTCATGACGTGGCCATCCTGGGCCACGGCGCGCCAGTTCAGCGAATAGCCGCCCTCCTCCAGGTCCGGAAGCGGAACGGAGAAGTCCTTCTGCATGCCTGAGACGCGCCGGAACCCGATATCGACCGCTCCCCCGGTCTCGTCAAGAAGCTCAAGGCCGACCAGGGAGACGGGATCGGCGAAACCGAAATCGAAATCTGCCGGAGCGGATGCGAGCACGGCGCCGTCCCCAATGTTGGAATGAGAGATCACCGTGTGCGCATAGGCCGCCGCCGTCAGCATCGCTGACGCGGCGCACGCCACGAAAAGCCGGGACATGGACATCACCTTAATTCCTCACGCTGCTTGCATGTATGTATACGCGATGAACGTCGATTTCCCTCATTGGCAATCACTCGGCGCGGGATGGGAAAAACATCGGACTTTGAGAGCGGTGTATTTTGAGAGCGGTGTATTATGCCCGCAATCTCTGAGGGACGGCGCTCACGAGCGCGTATAGAAGGCAGGTAAACTCTGGTGATCCGATGAATCGTGTCGATCAAATCCTCGCCCGCCTTCAGGCCGAACCGGCCGCGCGGGATCTGTCCCAGCTGGAGGCCGAGGTCTGGAGGCGGGTGGACGCGTCCCGAGACCACGCCGTGATGAGCTGGATCCGCGCCCTGCCCGTCGCCGCGACGGCCTTCGCGCTCGCGCTGGGTTTCGCCACGGCGATGTTGAGCGCGCCGCGTTTTCATCCGATGCATGACATGGCGGTCTTTTCCACGGACTCGCCGTTGGCGCCCTCCACCCGGCTGGCGAGGCAGACCTGATGAAATCGGCGCGCTTCTATCTGGTCCTCAGCATCGTTCTGGCCGCGTTCGCCGGCGTGGTCGCCGCCTGGTGCGCGACCCACTACTTCGCCTCGCGCGATCATGATCCGTCCCTGCATCGCATCATTCACCGTGAGCTGGGGCTGGACGAGACGCAGCGTGCGCAGGTGGCGGAGATCGAGGCGCGCTTCTCGAGCCAGCGCGAGGCCCGGGCCCGCGAGATGCGGGCCGCGAACGCTCGCCTGGCAGCCGCCATCGAAGCGGACCGAGAGCTCAGCGAGGACGTCCAGTCGGCCATCGAAGACTTCCACCATGCGATGGGAGAGCTTCAGATGGAGACCATCCGCTACGTGTTCGAAATCCGCGGGGTGCTGACGCCCGAACAGAGGGCCCGCTTTGACGCGACGGTCACCGCCTATCTGACCGATCCGGACTGGTGAGCGCAGAGCCTGAAGAGACAGACGCCCAGCTCGTCCGGCGGGCGCTGGCCGGTGAGGAGCGCGCCTTCACGCTTCTGATGCGCCGCCACAAGGACGGCCTCTATCGCTTCGCGCGGCGCTATACCGGGAATGCGGACGAAGCCTACGAGGTGGTCCAGCTCAGCTTCATCTCCGCATGGAAAGCACTGGCGCGCTTCGAGACCGGGCGCGCCTTCGACGTCTGGCTGCGGGCGATCGCCCTTAACAAATGCCGGGACCGCGCGCGGCGCGCGAAGGTGCGCCGCCTGGTGTTCGGCTCGCCGCCGGAACGCGAGGGCGATGCGCCTGAGCCGCCGTCCCAGGCGCCGGGGCCGGACGTCCAGGTGTCGGACCGCGACGCGCTGCGGGCTGCGGAAGCCGCGATCGCCGCCCTCCCGGACGGGCTGAAGGCGCCGCTGATCCTGACGAGCATCGATGGCCTGACGATGGCGGAGGCCGCCCAGGTGCTGGGCATGACCGCCAAGGCGGTCGAGAACCGTCTGTACCGGGCCCGCAAGGCGCTGGCCGAGGCCCTCGGCGGGCCAGACGGATAGAGGCGGCCCGCAGGCCGCCTCTCTTCGGTCAGCGGACCGCGAAGGTCACCGAGCCGCTCATTTCGTGGTCGTCCGCCGCGGCGCGCCAGGTCACCTGATAGCCGCCGGGCTCGAGGTCTTCATCAAGCGCGATCTCGATACGCTCGACCGCATCCTCGGAGGGCTCGAAATCGATGGCGATGCGCTCCATGGCGTCGGTCAGCAGCTGCACCGAGCGCACGGTCATCGGGTGGTCGAAGTCCAGCACGATGGAGGACGGCGCGCCGGTGACGATCTCGCCGTCCGCGGGCGAGGATCCGGCGAGCCCTTCGGTGTCATGCTGGCCGTGCGCCTGTGACGCGCCGTGGCCGTGATCCTGGGCGGCCACTGGCGCGATCCAGAGGGTGGCCGCCGCGAAGGCGGCGGCTGCGGTGCGAATGTCGAGCATGGAGTGTCTCCTGTTCTTGCTCATGTCCTGATGCCGTCCCTGTCCAGTTCGTTCGATGTCGCGGCCCGCGCGGTCGTCCCGCCGGGGGCCCGGTACCAGCCCGGGTCCTCGTAGCTCGTGATCCCCGGGCGCACCTTCATGATGGTGAACATGCCGCCCATGCCGATGTGATCGAACGGCCCGCGGGCGCCGACCATGGGGATGGCGTTTTCGGGGATGCGCATATGGCCCATCTCCACGTGCTCTCCGTGAGCCGCCATGTCATTGCCGTCCATGGCCATGTAGCCGGGCACGAGATCACCGACGAGCCCCGAGAACCCCGACTGGTCGACCCCGACCATGTTCTCCAGATCATGGCCCATCTGGTTCATGACGTGATGGGTCATGTGGCAGTGCACGGCCCAGTCGCCGGGGTTGTCGGCCACGAACTCGATGGTCCGTGCCGACCCCACGGGGACCAGGATCGTCGCTTCAGGCCACCGCGCGCTTTCGGGGATCTCTCCGCCGTCCGTTCCCACTACCTGGAAGGTGTGGCCGTGGACGTGGAAGGGGTGATGGTCCATCGCCGACAGGTTCGCCACCCGCATGCGCACGCGCTGGTTCTGGCCCACCACGAGCGGTTCGGTGCCGGGAAAGGCCTTGCCGTTTATGGTCAGGACGTTGAAGTCCGTCATCTCGTTGGGGTCCGGGCGCCGGGCGCCGGGGCGGATCTTCCAGGTCGACAGCATCATCGCGAAATCGCGGTCCGCGCGGCGCGGCGCGCGGCGGGGGTGGATGACGAACATGCCCATCATGCCGAGCGCCATCTGGGTCATCTCGTCGTGATGGGAGTGGTACATGTGCGTGCCGTGCTGCACGAGCGGGAACTCGTAGCGGAACGTCTCGCCCGGACGGATCAGCGGCTGGCTGAGCCCGCCCACCCCGTCCATGCCCGACGGCAGGATGAGCCCGTGCCAGTGGATGGAGGTCGCCGCCCGCAGGCGGTTGGTCACATAGATGCGGACCCGGTCGCCCTCGACCGCCTCGATGGTCGGTCCGTGGACCTGGCCGTTGAAGCCCCAGCACGTGGCGCGCAGGCCCGGGGCGAACTCATGCTCGACCTCTTCGGCGACGAGATGGAACACCTTCACGCCACCGATGACGCGGTATGGCAGGGCCGAGCCGTTCGGCGTGATCACGGGCGTGTAGTGCTCGCCCGGAACGCCCGGCGGATACTCGCCCGGCTCCACGGTGCGGGCATGGTGCGGCCCGTCGGTGCGGGACTGCGCGGAGGCGGACGCGGCCGACAGGCCCACGCCCGCGGCGGCGAACCCGGCGGCGGTCAGGGCGTCGCGTCTGCTGAGATTGAACCGGCTCATCAGTGATCATGCCCTTCATGCTGGTGGTCGCCATGCTGGTGGTCGTCGGCGTCGGGCTCGTGCTGCCCGGACTGGTGGTGGTCGTGCACGGGCTCGGCGGCTGCGGCGTCCCCGGCCTGCGCCGCAGGCAGGTCGTCCACCCGGATGTGGCGCTCGAGTTCGGCCCGGGCGAGCCAGTAGGCGGCCACGGACTCCACATAGTCACGCCCGGCATCGACCCGGTCGCGCCGCGACTGGAGCAGCTCGAACATGCCGAGCTGCATGGCGTTGAAATCGCGCACCACGCCGTCGAACACGTCCGCGGACAGGGGCAGGCTCACATCGCGGTGAAACAGCGCCAGCTCTCTGGCCGCCTCGGCGCGCTGGGCGGCGGAGCGGCTGTCCGCCAGGCTGTCCAGGCGGGTCTGCTGCAGGGTCTGATAGGCTTGGCTCAGTTCCGCGGCGGCGCGGGCGCGGCCTGCCGCCCCCAGATCGAGCGGCAGCACGAAGCCCAGGCCGTAGGTTTCAGCCCAGCGGCCGTCCTCGCGCTCGAAATCGACGCCCACGTCGACATCGCCCAGCAGCGCCTCGATATTGCGCAGCCCCCGCATCACCGCGATCTGGCGCAGCCCGGCTTCCGCGGCGGCCACCTGCAGGCTTTCGCGGAGCGCGGTTTCCCCCGCCAGCTCCGCGTCCACGGCGCGTTCGGGCGGCGCAGGCAGGCGCGTCAGTGTCTGAAGCCGCTCCGCCTGCTCCTGAGACAGGCCCAGAACCGCGATCAGATGCTCGCGCGAGGGGGCGACCTCGGCTTCCGCGCGCATCCGCTCGGCGGTCATCTGGGCGGCGAACTGACGCTGCCGGTCGAGATCGACGCGGGCGATGTTGCCCGCCGCGTAAATCGCTTCGGCCGCGAGCCGGGCGGCCTCGCCGGCGCTTTCGGCCTGCTGGTAGAGATCGAGCGCCTGCCGGGCGGCCACGTGCTCGACATAGGCCACCCGCACCTGCGCCGCCGCATCCGCCAGATCCGCCGCCGCCTGGGCTTTGGCCGTCTCGAACGCGGCTTGCCCGCTGCGCGCGCGCTGGGGCCAGAACAGCAGGTCCAGCAGGGGCGCGGCGACCCCGATCTCCAGGCTGTCGCCGGCCGCGGCGCGCGAAATGTCGATCATGGGGTTGGGGGGCAGCGCCGCGGACAGGAAAGCGGCGCGCGCGATCCCCAGCTCGTCGAGCCTGGCCTGCAGGGCCGGACTTGAAAGGAACGCCATCGCGACGGCGTCATCCATGCCCACGCGCGAATCCAGCAGCGTGTCGAGCGCCTCGGCCACCTCCGCGCGCTCCGCGTCCGTCCGCGCCCATGCCAGGGACGCGCCCGTGCGCGCCTGCACCCGCTCGCCGACTTCCGCAAACCCGCCATCGGACGGCACGCTGGCGCACGCCGACAGGGTGACGGCGATGAGGGTCGGCGCGAGCAGACGTCTGGGCAGGCGGCTCATCATGATCAGCAGCTCTTAGAATACTGTGTGTCGCTAGGGATACGCCCGGGCGGGATTGATCCCTCAAAATTGCAGCAGTCTGAATCACGTTTGTGGGGAATTGCGAGGGGCTCTTGACCTTCCCATGATTGGAAGGTGCAGGTTCTGAGGGAGCCCCAGTCAGGAGACGAACCATGGCCCGCAAGACCGCGACCCTCTATCGGATGGAAACCCCCGACCACACCTGCCCTTACGGGCTGAAGAGCCGGCATCTGCTCAGGCGCAAGGGATATCGGGTGGAGGACCACCTGCTGACCAGCCGTGCCGAGGTCGACGCCTTCAAGGCCGAGCACGGGGTGAAGACCACGCCCCAGACCTTCATTGGCGGCGAGCGCATCGGCGGGTATGAGGCGCTGGAAACTCATCTGGGCGTCGCGAAGAGAAAGTCGGAGACCAGTTACGCCCCGGTCATCGCCCTGTTCTCGATCGCCGCCCTGATGGCCCTGGCGATCGTGTGGATGATGGGCGGCCCCTTCCTGGACCTGCACACGGTGGAGATCTTCATCGCCACTGCGATGGTGCTCCTGGGCCTTCAGAAGCTCACCAATATCGACGCGTTCGCGACCATGTTCCTCAACTACGACCTCCTCGCCCGCCGCTGGGTGCCTTACGGCCGCGTCTATCCGTTCGCCGAAGCGGGGGCGGGCCTGCTGATGCTGGCCGGAAGCCTGATCTGGATCGCCTCGCCCGTCGCTCTGTTCATCGGCGGCATCGGCGCGGTGTCGGTGATCAAGGCGGTGTATGTCGATCGCCGCCAGCTCAAGTGCGCCTGCATGGGCGGAGACAGCCGCGTTCCCCTGGGCTTTCTGTCACTGACGGAGAACCTCGTCATGGTGGCGATGGCGATCTGGATGCCGCTGCGGATGCTCGGCTGGATCTGAAGGAGGCTCGACGATGAGCATGAACATTGGCGCCGCCGCCCGAGCGTCGGGCATCTCCGCGAAGATGATCCGGTACTACGAGAGCATCGGCCTCATCTCCCCGGACCGCCTGGCGAACGGATACCGGTGCTATGAGGCCAGAGACGTGCATCTGCTGAGCTTCATCCGCACGACAAGGGCGCTGGGCTTCTCCATTGAACAGGTCCGGTCGCTTCTGGCTCTGTGGCAGGACCGATCACGCAGCAGCGCAGACGTGAAGGCGCTGGCGAGCGGTCATCTTGACGTGCTGCGCGAGCGAGTGCGCGCGACCCAGACGATCATCGCCACGCTCGAGCATCTGTCCGCCGCCTGCCATGGCGACCTCAGGCCGGACTGTCCGATACTGGACGGCCTGACGGGCGGCCCTCGACACGATGGCCAAATCGCCCTGCCGGCCCGGGCTACATAATGTCCATTCCATGATTTCGCCTCTTCGAAACCGCTCCTACCGACTTCTTTTCGGAGCTCAGGTCTGCGCGCTTCTCGGCACGGGCCTCATCACGGTCGCCCTGGCGCTCATGGCCCATGAAATCGCGGGCCGCCGGGCGGGCGAAATTCTCGGGATGGTGCTTGCGATCAAGATGGTCGCCTATGTGACGGTCGCGCCGTTCGCCAGCGCGCTGGCCGCGCGGCTGCCGCGCAAGGGGCTGCTGGTCGGGCTGGACGCGGTCCGCGTGGCGATCGCGCTCCTCCTGCCCTTCGTGCAGGACGCCTGGCAGATCTATGGCCTGATGACGGTCCTGTTCACTGCCTCGGCCGCTTTCACGCCCGCCTTCCAGGCGATGATCCCCGATGTTCTGCCCGATGAGGGCGAGTATACGAAGGCGCTGTCTCTATCGAGGCTCGCGGCTGAACTGGAGAGCATGGCGAGCCCTGTCCTCGCCGCGCTGCTCCTGTTCGTGCTGTCCTGGAGCCAGCTTTTCGCGGGAACCGCGCTGGGGTTCTTGCTTTCGGCAGTTCTGGTGATGCGGGCGGCCCTCCCGGACACCGCCGCGGCGGTGTCCAAACCCTTCCTCGCGCGGCTGAGCGCGGGCATGGCCCTGTTTCTTTCCACGCCCCGGCTGCGCGCGGTGTTCATGTTCGGCCTCGCCACGGCGGCGGGCGGCGCCATGGCGCTGGTCAACACCGTCACTCTCGTCCAGACCCGCTTCGCGATGTCTGAACAGGCCACGGCGTGGGCGCTGGCCTGCTTCGGCTCAGGCTCGATAGCGGCCGCCCTTGTCCTGCCTGCGGCCCTGGCCCGGTTCAGCGACCGCGCCGCGATGACGGCAGGCGCCGCCCTGATCGCCGGCACGCTGGCCCTGGGCAGCATCGCCGCCGCCGGATACGCCGCGCTGGCCGCGCTGTGGGCCGTGCTCGGCGCAGGATACTCGCTCACCCTCACCCCGGTGGGCCGGGTCCTGCGCCGGTCCTCCGTCCCCGAAGACCGCCCCGCGCTCTTCGCCGCGCAGTTCGCGCTGTCCCATGCCTGGTGGCTCGTCGCCTATCCTCTGGCGGGCGGGCTGGGCGTCCGGCTCGGGCTGGACGGCGCGTTCCTCGTTCTCGGCGCTCTTGCCGGGATCGCGGCCTTCGCGGGATTTATCTTATGGCCGAGCGGAGACTCTTCCGAAAAGCATAGTGCGCCATGAAATCAGCGCACCTTGCCGACCGACCCCAGTCAAACGCGCCTTGATCGCTCATTTCATCTTTGGCGGCTGGGTACAGTCGCCAGACTTGGAGGCGCAGTGCCGCCTCGCAATGCGAAACGAAACGCCAAGCTGAAAGAAAAACATTAACATAATGTTTTTAAATAAGTTTTTGTCAGATGAGACCCACCTTGATCGGTACGCCCCACCCGCCCGGTTTGTTGCTCTCAGCAATATGGAAATCGTCACAGGTTCGGGCGCGGCCACGCGCCCTGACCGCTTTCACATGCGGGCGATGCCCGTGGCCATGTTCGCGATCATGTCCGCCGCCATGACTATGGCTCAAGGCTTTGCCTCTGTTCCGCTGGGCGAACTTGCAGCGTCCGGGCGGGGTGCGAACCAGCGATGCAGGGCGGGCAGGACCAGCAGGGTCAGCAGGGTCGAGCTGACCAGACCGCCGAAGACCACGACGGCCAGCGGACGCTGCACTTCCGCGCCCACGCCGGTCGCGAACAGCAGAGGCGCCAGACCCAGCGCGGTGGTCAGCGCCGTCATCAGCACGGGCCGCGCGCGCAGGGCCGCGCCTTCTACGGCCAGCGTGTCGGGATCGCGGCCCTCGCGGGCGAAACGGTCCAGGAAGCTGACCAGCACCATGCCGTTGCCCAGCGCGATGCCGAACAGGGCGATGAAACCCACCGTGGCCGGCACCGAAAGCGGCAGCCCCGCCATCCATAGCGCGAACGCCCCGCCAGTCAGCGCCAGAGGGATGTTCATGAGGATCAGCAGCGCCGACCGCACCCTGCCGAACGCCAGCAGCAGAATGAGCGCCACAATCCCGAGGGTGACGGGGATAACGACCGCGAACCGGCGGTTGACCTGCTGCTGAAGTTCGAACTGGCCGCCCCAGGCCACGCGGTAGCCCGCCGGGAGGTCGAGCCCCCGCGCGAGGACGCCCTGACCCTCGCGCACGAACGAGCCGATGTCCCGCCCGCGCACATTGGCCTGCACGGCGATGAAACGCTCGCCGTTCTCGCGGGTGATCTGGCGTGGCCCGACGTGCGTGCCGATGTCGGCGATCTGTTCGAGACGCACCAGCGCCCCGGAGGGCGCGCGCAGCGTCAGCGCGCCGATGGCCTCAGGGTCGGACCGCCGCGTCCCGGGATAGCGCAGCACCACCGGGAAGCGGCGTTCGCCTTCGAAGACCGCCCCGGCCTCCTGCCCGCCCACCGCCGTGCCGACCAGCGACAGCGCCGCCTCTACGCTCAGGCCGTGCCGCGCCAGCGCCCGGCGGTCCAGCTCGATCCGGAGCTGTGGCGAGCCGGTGATCTGGTCGGCCTGCACGTCGGCCGCGCCGCGAATGCCATTCAACATCGCCGTCATCCGCTCTGACACGCTCAGCAGAACGTCGGGATCGGGGCCATAAATCTTCACCGCGAGCTGGGCACGCGTGCCAGTCACCAGCTCGTCCAGGGACATCGCGATGGGCTGACTGACATTGACCATCACGCCGGGGAAATCCGACAGGTCTTCGGACAGCCGCCCGCGCAGGTCCGCTGCGGTCATCCCGCCCCGCCATTCCGAGCTCGGCCTCAGCCCGATGAAGATTTCCGCGCTGTTGACCGGGTCGGCATGGGCGCCGATCTCACCCCGGCCCACGCGCGCGACCGCACGCTCGACTTCAGGGAAGTCCTCCAGAATCCGCCGCTCGAGGCGGCTGATCACAGCTTCAGCCTCAGTCAGGGAGATCGACGGCGCCATGGTCGCGCGGATCAGAATGTCACCTTCCTCCAGAACCGGCGTGAATTCCGATCCCAGACGGGGCAGGACGGCCCCGCCCGCCGCCAGCATGACCAGGGCAAGCCCGACCGCCATCGCACGCCGGCGCACGAACAGGGCGGCGGCGCCTGAGACCAAACGGCCGATCCATCCGCCGCCTTCGCCGGAAACCCGCCCCGGACGCATGAGGCCGCAGGCCAGAGCCGGCGCGACCAGCGCGGCATAGACAAGCGACCCTGCCATGGCGAGCGCCGCCGCGGCCGCCAGCGGACCGAACGTCTTTCCCGCCGGGCCATCGAGGGCGAAGATCGGCAGGAAGACCACGATCACCACACTGACCGCGGCCAGGAGCGGTCCGATCACCTCCGAGGCCGCGGTCGCGACCGCATCGCGGCGGGACGCGCCGGGTCGTTCCTTCAGCATGCGGTCCACGTTCTCAGCGATGACGATGGCGCCGTCGACCATCATTCCGATGGCGATCGCCACGCCGCCCAGCGACATCAGGTCCGCGCTCATGCCCAGCACACGCATGGCGATGAAGGCGAACCCGGCCGAGAACGGAATCGACAGCGCCACCACCAGGCTGGGCCGCCAGCCGCCCAGGAAGACGACAATGACGATGGCGACGAGCAGAGCCCCCTGCCACAGCGCGGTGGCCACAGTCGCCGACGCCTGGGTCACCAGCTCGCCCTGGTCGTAATAGGGAACCGCGCTCACCCCGTCGGGCAGGGCGGCGTTGATCTGGTCGAACCGCGCCCGCACGGCATCCACGACCTCGGCCGTGTTCGCGCCGTACAGTTTCAGCACCAGCCCGGCCACGACCTCGCCTTCACCGTCAGCGGTGGCCAGCCCCTGGCGGGGGCCGCCGCCGATCTGAAGGCGGGCGATGTCGCGCACGCGCACCGGCGCCCCGTCTTCGGCACGCAGGACGATCTCGCCCAGATCCCCGAGCGAGCGCGCCAGCCCCACGGCCCGCACGACATACTGCTCGGCGCCGATATCGACCACGTCCGCGCCGACGGTGCGGCTGCCGCCGCGCACGGCCTGCTCCACGTCGCTCAGGCCGAGCCCGTGACGCAGCAGCGCCTGGGGCTCGATCAGGATCTGATATTCTTTCTCATACCCTCCCAGAGAGAGGACCTCGGCCACGCCCGGCACGCTCTGCAGGGGTATTTTCACCATCCAGTCCTGGATCTCGCGCATCTCCACGAGATCGCGCGTTCCGCTCTCGTCGATCAGGCTGTAATAGACGACGATCCCCAGACCGGTGGAGATCGGCCCCATCCGGGGCTCGCCGAAGCCTTCGTCCATCTCCTCGCTGGCGGTCGCCAGGCGCTCTGACACGACCTGACGGGCGAAATAGATGTCCGTGCCGTCCTCGAAATAGATGTTCACGATGGACAGGCCGAAATTTGAGATCGAGCGCATTTCCGCCACGCGGGGCAGGCCCGCCATAGCCCGCTCCAGCGGTGCGGTGACATAAAGCTCCACCTCTTCGGGCGCCAGGCCGTCCGCGACAGTGTAGACTTGGACCAGAGACGGCGAGGTGTCGGGGAAGGCGTCCACCGGCAGGCTCCGGAAGGCCCAGAAGCCGCACGCGGACATGGCCAGGACGAGCAGAACGGCCAGCAGCCGCCCCCCTGCCACGCGATTCATGATCGTGTTCATAACGGAATTCCTCAGTGCGCGTGACCGTCACCGAAGCTGGATTTTTCCAGCTCGGCTCTCAGGGTGAAGGCACCCGCGACGACATAAAGCTCGCCTGGCGCCAGCCCGGAGACGATCTCCACCTGGCTGCCGATCCGGCGGCCGGTTTCGACCATGCGGGCGTCAAAGCCGTGATCGTCGGGGGTGAACACCGCCCATCCGCCCTCATAGGGCTGGACAGCGTGCGCGGGCACGAACAGCCCCTCGACCGCAGCTCCGATCTCCACGCGGGCGGTCAGGAACTGTCCCGCGCGAAGCCGTCCGTCAGCATCGCCGAGCCGAGCCCGCGCCAGCGCGGTCCGCGAGGTTTCGGAAAGCTGCGGAGCGATGAAGGCGATCCACGTTTCAGCCAGTGTCTCTCCATCGTCACCGCTCAGAAGCACTCTGGCTCCGGCACGCACCTGCGCCAGATGCTGGGGATAGACCGCCATGTCCGCCCACAGCGCGGTTTCGTCAGCGATCATGAAGGCCGGTCCCGAACCGGCCTCCACGGACTGGCCCAAGGCCAGATCGCGGCGCATCACCGTCCCGGAGACCGGAGCGGTCAGGCGATGGGCGCCCTGTTCGGCGTCATCGCCCGCCGCGCCCGCCGCGCGCAGTCCCGCCTCGGCGCTGCGCGTGCGCGCTCTGGCGGCCTCCAGCGCTTCCCGGGCGGCGTCATGTTCGGCCTGCGAGGCGATGCCCTGCTCGAGCAGACGCTGTTCGCGCGCATAGCCGGTTTCGGCCAGCGCCAGGGCCGCCGCCGCGCCGCGCCGCTCGCCCGCCAGCGCGGCCAGCTCCCGGCTGTCGAGCACCGCCAGGACAGCGCCGCTTTCGACCTGATCGCCTTCCGAAGCCTCCAGCGCGCGGACGATGCCGCCCACGCGCGGCGTGACCAGCGCCACCCGATCCTGATCGAAGCGGACCTCGGCGGGCAGCTCGATGATCTCGGCGGGCGAGGACAGAACCGCCCGGGCGGTCTCGACACCTGCGGCGCGCGCCGCCTCGGCACTCATCTCGACATGGTCGTGATCGTGGCCGTGATCGTCGTCGTGGTCATCATAGCCCGTCTCGCCCGGGCTGCAGGCGGACAGGAGCGCCGCGGCAAGAAGCGGCGCGGCGATAAGAATGCGGGCGTTCATGGGTGTCCTCTGGAAACATCTGACTGCATGAAGAGGGGATAGCCGCCCAGAGCGAGCAGCGTGTCGCGCGCCTTGCGCGCATCGCGTTCGGCGTCCACGCGCCGGGTTTCGGCCTCGATCAGCCGCCGCCGGGCGTCCAGAAGAAGGTTCAGGCCGTACCGGCCTTCGCGATAAGCCGCCTGAGCGGCGGCGAATCCGTCGCGGGCGGCAGGCGCGGCCTCTTCAGCCAGAACCCGCGCGCGGGTCTGGGCGGAAGCGGCCTCAGCATGGGCGGCGCGCACGCGCCCGGTCAGGCGGCGATCCAGCGCGACCGCCTCGATTCCCGCCGCCTCTGCGCGGCGGCGGGACGCCTCCCGACCGCCCTGATTGCGGTCGAACAGTGGCAGCGGCACGCTCACCCCGGCGATCAACGCGCGGTCGCCGGTGTCGCGATAGCTGCGCATGCCCAGCCGCACGGTGGCGTCGGGAAACGCCTCGGCGCGGGCCAGCGCCGCCTCCGCGCGCCGCGCCTGACCGGCCGCGTGGGCTGACGCCAGCGCGGGATGTCCGTCCATGCGCGCCAGCACCTCTTCGACAGGCGGCAGGGTCGTGTCCGCCCTGTCGTCCGGCTGAACCGGGCCGAAGCGCGCCTCGCCTTCGCCCCACAGGGCGGCCAGCGCCAGCCTCAGCCCGGCAGCCTCAGCACGGGCGGCTTCCAGATCGGCGCGAGCAGCAGCGTGCTCGGCCTCGGCCGGGGCCAGGTCGATTCGCGGCGCGCCGCCTTCCCCGACCCTGCGTCGCACGGCTCCGCTGACCTGTCCGGCCAAGTCCGCGGCGTCCCCGGCCAGCCCGACACGGGCTTCGGCGGCGGCCAGATCGTGAAACAGGCCCGCCGTCTCCAGCAGCAGATCGCGCCGCAGCGCCGCGCAGCCCGCCGCGCTGGCGTGCGCCCACGCCTCGCCCGCCGCGCGGGCGCGCGCCAGACGGCGGCCCAGGGCGAGCGGCTGGGCGATGGAGACCGTGGCCTCGGACGCGCCGAACGCGCGCCAACCTGCCCCATTGAATTCTTCGAGCTCGACTTCGATCTCGGGATTGGCGCGCCGTCCGGCCTGACGCGCTTCCGCACGCAAGGCCAGGGTTTCCAAGGCCGCGGCTCTGAGTTCAGGCGAGGCGGCGTCCACCGCCCGCAAGGCCGCGTCCAGGGTGAGCGGAGCATCCGCCACGGGCGCGGCTGCCGCGAGGGCGCCGCCGTCGCACAGCCCAGGGGCGGCCTGGGCCGCTTCCCCGGCCAGCGCGGCGGCCAGAAGCCCGCCGCGCAGCCATTTCGATATCATGAGAATCTCCGGTTCCAACCCGTCAGGACGCCTCTGCCGAGCAGGGGCGGCGGCGAAAGGTCAGATCATCGGAGGCTTCAGGCCGGGCGGATCGCCCCGACTGAGGTAGGAGTCGGACAGGCGTGCTGCCTGCGGCGCGGCATATCGCGGAGAGAAAACGGAAACCTGCGCCGCATCGCCGAGCCAGTGAACATGGCAAGGTGCGGCTTGGCAGGGCGCATGGTCTTCGCCGTGATCGTGATCGTGATCGGCGGAATGAACATGGCCGTGATGACCGTCATGCGATGTGTCCACGATCGCGTAGGCCGAAGCGGAGACGGATATGATCAGCCACAGCCCGGCGAGCAGGGCGTGGGCGATGACACGCAAATCTGAACATGAACGACGCATGCGTCACCCGGGCGATGGAAATCCAGCCTACCACTTCATGAGAGGGGAAAGGAACAGGGTGCGGCGTTCTGGCTTTTGAGGCCTACGCTTGCCACCCGGCGCCAGCCCGCCGCCGTGATCACAGCCGGGAACTCCAGCCCCCCGGCCCAACGCAGGAGATCAGCCGTGGCGAAGGGCTGCATCCATGCGGTATGGATGGGAGCCTCACCCTTGACTTGCCGGAGGAAGAGGGCCGGTGTTCCATTTAACAGGGATGGCGTCGGGCGACATCGCTCCGCCGGTCACGATGTGCTTTGTGGCCCACTGCATGGTCACCCTCCATCGCGGGGCGGGGCGCCGTCCGGGGCCGAGGCGAGACGGTCGTAGGCCTGTTCGGGGGTGGCGGCCCGCCGGAGGCCTTCCAGAACCTGACCGCCCCTGAGCCCTTTCACCAGTCTGGAAAGCGCGGAGACGTCCGAGGCCGTGTCCGGCGCGATCATCGCGAACACGATGTCGACCGGCGTGTCGTCCGGCGCCGGAAACGCGACCGGCTCAGCCGTCACCACCAGAGCTGCGATGGGCTGTTCGACGCCCGGCAGGCTGGCATGAGGCACGGCGACCCCTCGTCCGATGGCCGTCGAACCCAGCTTCTCCCGGGCCGCGAGGGCATCGCGGACCGTGTCCGGCTCCAGCCCTGCGTCTCCCGCCAGAATGGCCGCCAGCATGGTGATGGCATCGCGACGGGACGCGGCTGTCGCTCCTGTGCGGATGCGGGCGGGAGTGAGCATGTCTGACAAAGTCATGTTTTTTCCGGCTCCGATGTCGGGGGCATGGCGAGCTGCACGTCTTCCCTCTCCTGCACCCCCAATGCGGGGGGAACCCGCGCGTCGCCTTCCGAGCGGTCCCGGTAAACCGCCGCCCGTCCCAGCATCATCAGCGTTATGGGGGTCGTCGTCGTTATGAAGATGCCGATCAGGATTTCATGGAGAACCGGGCGTGCCGCCGCAGCGGTGAAGATGATCATCGACCCCGTCACCATCCCGCCCGCGCCCCAGCTCGTGGCCAGGGTCGGGGCATGCAGACGCGTATAGAAGCTGGGCAGGCGAGCCAAGCCGAGCGCGCCGATCAGGGTCAGCCCTGCGCCCAACACGAGAAAAACAGAACCTGCGATGGCGGCCCAGACAGGCAGGGCGGACAGATCCACGCTCATTCGATCACCTCCCCGCGCATCAGGAACTTGGCGAGTGTCACGGTGGCTATGAACCCCAGGACGCCGATGACCAGAGCCGCTTCGAAATACAAGGTATTTCCAGTGCGGACCCCGAAGGCGAGAAGCTGAAGCATCGCGCAGACATACATGGCATCCAACGCCAGCACCCGGTCCTGGGCGCGCGGGCCGCGCGCCATGCGCCATGCGCACAGGCACATCGCCACCGCCACCGCCGTCTGCGCGGCCCAGAGCGCGGCGCTCAGAATGACGAGGCTCATTCGAAAATCTCCATCAGCAGCCTCTCATAGCGATGGGTGATGAGGTCGATCCAATGGGCTTCATCCACCAGATCGAAGACATGCAGGAGCAGCTCGCCGCGGCTGGAGTTGTAGTCCAGCCACGCCGTTCCCGGCGTGCTGGTCAGAACGATGGCCAGAACGGCGAGCGGGAATGGATCGCGCAGACGCAGCGGCACGATGATGAAGCCCGAGGTCTGCTTGTCCATCGCGCGCCCCGTCAGGATGATGCCCGCGACAGCGATGTTCGAGCGCACGATGTCGTAGAGCACGATGCCGATCAGCTTTGGTATCGCGACCCAGTTGCGGATCGGCGGACTGGCCTCCCCCAGCGCTTTGAGCGCATGGGTCGCCCCCAGCGCGACGACCACCGCGATCACGCCATGGCCGGCGTTGAAACCGGCCAGCAGCAGCCACATCACAATGAGGCTGACGGTCAGGATGGGATAGGGGACGGCCCTGCGGAACGCGGTTCTCATGTGTCTGCATCCCTGATCTCGGCCACCCGTTCGGCGCCCATGACCGCCTCGAGATATCTGGCAGGGTCATGAAGATCCGCCGCGGCGGCCGCGAAGAGGTCCACCGCGGGGCCAGCCTGGAAGACCAGCAGGCCCAGGGCGAGCATCAAAGCACAAATCGGAGCGGCTTCGGAAAGCGTGATGCGGGGCGCCAGAGGCTCCACCGGGGCCCAGAAGGTCCTGATGCCCATCCTGGCCAGCGCCACCAGCGCGAACAGTCCCGACAGGACGAGCAGGGAGGCCAGAACCGCCGTCTCCCAGCCCGCCGCAGGGGAGCCTGGCCCCATGACCGCAGTCAGAATGGCGAACTTCGCCAGGAAGCCCGACAGGGGCGGCAGCCCGATCAACACCAGGGCCAGCAGCCCGAAGCCGATGCCGAGCGCCGCCACGGCGCCGGGCATGACCACGCCGGGATCCGCCTCTTCGCTCTCCTCGCCCGCCTCCGCCTCAGCGTAGGCTTCCAGCGTCACGGCCAGCACGTCCGATCCGGCGCCCTGCTCGCGCTCGAGCAGCTCCACCATCAGAAAGAAGGCGCTGACCGCCAGGGTCGAGCTCACGAGATAGAACAGCCCGCCCGCCGTGCCGCCTTCCACGGACATGCCGAAGGCCGCCAGCAGCGTGCCTGAAGACACCAGCACGAGGTATGCGCCCGCCCTCTTCATCGACTGGGAGGCGATCAGGCCGATCGACCCGAAGATCAGCGTCGCGGCCCCTCCCAGGAAGATCACTGTCGATCCGAAGGCGGCCTCCTCTCCGGGCATGAGATGGGTCATGCGCAGGATCGCGTACACGCCGACCTTGCTGAGAATGGCGAACATCGCCGCCACGGGACCCGCCGCGGCGGAGTAGGCCGGCACGAGCCAGTGACAGAGCGGCCACATCCCCGCCTTGACCAGGAAAGCGAGCCCGAGCATCGCCAGTCCCGTGGCCAGGGCCGGACCGGCGAAGCCGTCCATCTCGCCTGCGCGCACCGACAGCTCGGCCATGTTCAGAGTTCCCGCGGCGCCGAAGATCATCGCGATGCCGACGAGGAAGATCAGCGAAGCGGCGAGATTGATCGCGATGTAGTGAAGCCCGGCGCGCACGCGCCCCTGGCCGCCGCCATGCAGCACCAGGCCATACGATGCGGCGAGCATCACCTCGATGAAGACGAACAGGTTGAACAGGTCGCCCGTCAGGAACGCGCCGCTGACGCCCGCCAGCAGGAACTGCATCAGGGAATGGAAGTGCGGGCCGGCCTTCTCCCAGCGCCCTATGGAGAAAATGATCGCGCAGATCGCCAGAATGGCGGTCAGAGCCAGCATGATCGCGGACAGCCGGTCAGCCACCAGGTTGATGGCGATCGGGGCAGGCCAGTCGCCCACCAGATAGACCAGCGCCAGTGCGTCTCCGCCAGCGTGAACCCGGGTGAGCAGGGAAACTGCCACACCCAGAAGCGCCGCGGCCGACACGAGCGACAGCGTCCGCTTCAGGCGGCGCTCCCGCTCGTCGAAAAACAGCAGAAGCGCTCCGATGAGGAGCGGAATGAGCACCGGCGCGACAACGAGGTGGGAGGGCGCGAAGTCCATCGGTCAGCCCTCCTTGCCATCGACATGGTCGGTGCCCGTCAGGCCCCGCGACACGATGAGGACCACCAGAAACAGCGCTGTGGTCGCGAAACCGATCACGATCGCCGTCAGGACGAGCGCCTGGGGGAACGGGTCCGTGTAGGCGGATGGGTCCACCGGCCCCGATCCATCGAGCACGGGAGGCGCGTTCACGCGGAGCCGCCCCATGGAAAAGATGAACAGGTTGACCGCATAAGAGAGCAGCGCCAGCCCGATGACCACCTGATAGGTGCGCGGCCTGAGGATCAGCCATACGCCCGAAGCGGTGAGAATGCCGATAGCCGCTGCGATGACAAG
Source organism: Glycocaulis profundi (assembly GCA_007050995.1). Classification (GTDB taxonomy): domain Bacteria; phylum Pseudomonadota; class Alphaproteobacteria; order Caulobacterales; family Maricaulaceae; genus Glycocaulis; species Glycocaulis profundi. Next base: position 105,378 of record VJOU01000010.1, read on the forward strand.
TTCCATCAGTCCTTGCTCCCCCCGGCTTCAGCCTCAGCCGCACGGGCGGTCCGGCTACGCTTGAGACGCACCGACTGGTGCGCGATCGCGATCAGCATCAGCACGATCGACCCCACCACGAGCGAGAACACTCCCAGATCGAACAGCAGGGCCGACGCGGTCGGCATGCGCCCGATCAGGGGAATTTCGGTGTACTGGAAATAAGAGGTCAGGAAGGGGTAACCGAACACGAACGAGCCCGCCCCGGTGAGCGCGGCGGCGATCAGCCCGAACCCTATCCATTTCACCGGCAGAATGCGCAGCCGCTCCTCCACCCAGCGCGTGCCGCCGGCCAGATACTGCAGCAGGAAGCCGATCGCCATCGTCACGCCGGCTGCGAATCCGCCGCCGGGCAGGTCGTGACCCCGCAGGAAAAGATAAGCGGCCAGAAGCATGATGACCGGGAACATCCACCGCATGAGCACCGACGGCACCAGCAGATAGTCCTTGAGCGTCTCGCCGGCCTCGCGCTCGCTGCGCTCGGTGTCGAACGCGTCCTGCTCGCGCTGCTGATAGGGCAGGATTTCAGTGTCGTCAGCAGGCCGGAAGCGCCTCAGAAGCGCGAAGATCGTCAAGGCGACGACGGCCAGAACCACGATCTCGCCCAGCGTGTCGAAGCCGCGGAAGTCGACGAGGATCACGTTGACCACATTCGTTCCGCCGCCCTGACTGTAAGCGTTCTCAAGATAGAAATCCCCGACCGACGGCGGCAGCGGCGTGAGCATGGTCAGGTAGGCCAGGGTCGCCGCGCCCAGCCCCGCCGCGCCCGCGACCAGCAGATCGCGGGACCGCCTCAGGCGCACCCGCAGCGGCGGCCGCCCGGCCATCTCTGGATCGCGCTTAGGCAGCCAGCGCAGGCCCAGCAGGATCAGAACGGTCGTCACGATCTCCACAAGAAGCTGCGTGACCGCAAGGTCAGGAGCAGACAGCCAGACGAAGGAGATGCATGTCGCCAGCCCCGCGCCGCTCATCAGCACCAGCGCCGCGAGACGGTGGAATTTCGCCTGCCAGGCCGCCGCCACGGCGCAGAACGCCCCGATCGCCCACAGCACACCCAGAATCGGGTCCAGCCCCCTCAGCGACAGAGGCGGAGCCAGGTTCCAGGAGCCCCACATGGCCCACACTCCCGCGGCGATGGCGAACACGATCAGAAGCCGCATCTGAGGCTGCAGGCCGCGGGCGCTGAGGACATCCTCGGCCCCCCGCGCCCATCGCCAGCTGGCCACGACCAGGAACCGCTCGAACAGCCGTTGGCCGCGCAGACGCCGGATCAGCGGCGCCCCGTCCGGGCAGGCCTTCAGATAAGACCGCAGCAGGACGTAGATCAGCACGCCGCCTGCGAGCGCCACGATGCTCATCACAAGCGGCAGGTTGAAGCCGTGCCAGACCGCCAGACTGTAATCGGGCGTCCTGTCGCCGAGCACCGAGCCGACCGCCGTGTCCAGGAAGCCGCCCACGCTCAGCGCGGGGACGACGCCGACCACCACGCAGATGAGCACCAGCAGTTCGATGGGGAACCGCACCCAGAAAGCCGGTTCCCTGGGCGCCTTGGGCAGATCGTGCGCTCTGGGGCCGAAAAACACCGTGTGGATGAAGCGCACCGAATACGCGACGGCGAACGCGCCCGCCAGGGTGGCCACGTACGGCGTCGCCAGATCCAGGATTGTCCCCTGATGGCGCTCCAGCGCTTCGGCGAAGAACATCTCCTTGGACAGAAATCCGTTCAGAAGCGGCACGCCCGCCATCGCGGCGCTGGCGACCATGGCCAGAGTGGCGGTGATCGGCAGGGCGCCGTACAGCCCGCTCAACCGCCGCATGTCCCGGGTGCCCGCCTCATGGTCGATGATGCCCGCCGCCATGAACAGGGACGCCTTGAACGTGGCGTGGTTCATCATGTGAAAAATGGCCGCCACCGCCGCGAGGGGGCTTCCGAAGCTGAGCAGCGTCGTGATGAGGCCCAGATGACTGATCGTGGAATAGGCCAGAAGACCTTTGAGGTCCTGCTGGAATATCGCCAGATACGCGCCGATCAGCAGGGTCAGCATGCCCGCCGTTCCCAGAATGTAGAACCATTCCGGCGTGCCTGACAGAACGGGCCAGAACCGGGCCAGCAGGAACACGCCAGCCTTCACCATGGTGGCCGAGTGCAGATAGGCCGAGACCGGGGTCGGCGCGGCCATCGCGTTGGGCAGCCAGAAATGGAAGGGAAACTGGGCGGACTTGGTCAGCGCGCCCGCGAAGACCAGCAGAAGGGCGGGGAGGTAGAGCGCATGCTCGCGGATCGCGTCCCCGGACGCGAGCACGACGTCCAGGTCGTAGCTTCCGGCCATGTGCCCGATCAGGATGAGCCCCGCCATGAGGCACAGCCCGCCCGCCCCCGTGATGGTCAGCGCGACGCGCGCGCCGTCGCGGGCGGCCTGCTTGTGGCTCCAGTATCCGATGAGCAGGAAGGAGAAGATGCTCGTCAGCTCCCAGAACACGGCGAGCAGGATGAGATTGCCTGACAGGACCACGCCCTGCATCGCCCCCATGAACGCCAGAAGGAAGGCGTAAAAGCGCGCCACCGGATCCTTCGGCGACATGTAATAGCGCGCGTATATCACCACGAGCAGGCCGACGCCGGTGATCAGAAGCGAGAACAGCCACGAGAAACCGTCCATCCGCAGGGTCACGGACAGGTCCAGGGCCGGAATCCAGTCGATCGAATGACGGATCACCCCGCCATCCGCGACCGACGGGTAGGCCGTCACGGTCAGGAACAGCCCCGCCGCCGCGATGAGGCCGGCGAACCAGGCCTCGGCATTGCGGGCGTTATGGGACATGAGCGCGGCGATCACCGCTCCGATGAACGGCAGCGCGATCAGCAGCGCGAGCAGGCCGCTATCCCACATGGTCGCCTCCCTTTCGCGCGGGGTTCGGCGCGCTGGCTGTCAGGCCCTGAAGGCCACCGTCATGGCTGTGATATCGCAGCATGTCCCATCCCGCATCGTCTCCAGACGGCCATGAGGCGACCGCGCAAACGACCGCCTCCTGCGAAACAGGCAGGCGGTTACAGAGCTCCGGTCGCCGGAGGCGCGCGCGCCGATGCGGACAGCCCCGTCCCGCCGGATAATGTCAGCGCGTCACGGAGAAGCGGATGGCGAGCTTGGAAAACGGAAACCACCATCGCACCAGAGTCCGGCAGGAGCGGAACATCCTGCGGGACATCTCCCGCTCCCGCCGCCTCAGGCGCGATGCGGCCGCGGGGGTCTTTCACGAGCTGTGGCGTGACGAACCGTTCAAGCGAGCCGGCATCGTCCTGAGCCGTCAGATTGCCGAAGGCAATCCGCCCGGTCTCGCAGGCGTGAATGGGCGTCGCATAAAGCAGGAAAGCGAGCAGGAGAAGACACGCGACGAAAGTTCGCCACGCTGTTCCGAAGATCGCTTCAAGTTCGCTGCCGATCAACGTTCCATCCTGTCTGCCTGACCCCTGCGAAATAGCCACTACTGAGTAGCCATCGGCAAGGAGGCTGTCCATCAGTCCTCATGTGATTGCGTCGCCGCAATCCCCGCGCCGCCGCAGGGCAAAAAGCATGAAGCGTCACACGGACCGTCCAATGACGAAACCAACCAATACCAGCCTCATGAGGGTGAACATGATGGTCGATGACACCCCGAACATCACACACAGCGCTCAGATGAGAACGGCCATGATGACGTATCCCGTGATCCCGACGAAGAGAGAGCCTGCGATCACGCATGCGCGTCATACAGGCTCACTGGCGGCCCGGTCGAGCCGCGTTCCAGATTGCTCACGATGCACTCCAAAATTCAAAAGAAGGCCAAAAGAACGGGAAGCCTCGTCACCCTTCGAAAAAGAGGGGATGCGCAAGGTAGGCGCCGAAAATCGACAAGGAAACAGGGCCGTCACCGTTCCATCACTCCCTAGCAAAGGAAGGGCGGCAACAAGAGAACTATTAATCGATTGAATTTAAAGAATTTTTGGTAGCGGAGGTCCGTCTTGGTCGTTACCCCCCACCCGTCCGCTTCGTGCTTCCAGCACTCGTCAAAAGACCGTCGAAGGAGCAGTCGCTCAAGCCCTCGTAGATCGCCCTGTCTGCGAAGGGATTCGTTGATATGCGTGGCAACAACCTGCCATGCAGCAGTTCTCGGGATCGAGGCGTACCTGCCCAGGGCGAAACAGAAGCGACAATCGTTAGCGGTCTATTCCGGAACGACGATCGCGATGCTGGCGAGCCGACAAGTCAGTTCGGCTCGCGTGATTGGCACATCGTAGCGCCATTCGAGCAGCCGGAGGCCGTACCGTGCGAGCAAAGCGCGCTTCTTCTCATCGCGAGCGCGGGTGAGATCGAACCCCTCCTGTCCTCCGAACAGCGCGATCGGCTCGTAGTGCTGCTGGCCCTGATATTCGATGGCTAGACCCAGCTCGGGCACGTAAATGTCGATCGACTGCAAGCCGAGGAACGGGGGACGCCATTGATGGACGGCGGAGGGCCAGATCGTTCGGACGAGATCGAGCAACGCCACCTCGGACACCCAGCCGCGTCCGATTTCCGGAATTGAACGCTCCCGGCGAAAGGCTTCCTCAGCCGCGACCATCGCGCTCGCGAAGAACTCCGACGCGCCGGTATCAGCGACGCCGATGTTCCGGGAGAAGATCCGGCCGCGTTGGCCGCTTGGATTGGAGAATTGAGCCATGTGGCGCCGGTAGGTGGCCCAATCTGCCGACGGTGGCAGCGGAGGTATCATCGACGATCCGAAGTCCGGTCGCAGCCTCGTCATCTCCTCAAGAACGGGCGGCTCAAGGACGAACTGCGCGTCCAGATGATCGAGGAAAGCGTCAAACTCTTCGAGCAGTCGGCCCGAGATCAGCGATCCCTCAGCATGTTTGCGCGCGAGCACACGAATGTCCTGCGCCTGAAGGGGCGTCTTGGTGAGATGCCGCAGGTAGATGACCTCGTCGAATAGGGCTTCCCGGTCGCGGCCGGGGATCGCCTCGACCAGTTCGAGGGCTTCCTCCAGTCGGTCCGCCTCGGTGAGATCCAGCACGCGCTGCCAATGCGGGTCAGGATCCCAGGGGCTGACATTCACATCGGGAAGGTCGTCCGGCAGCCCCGTCCCATCGACGCCTCGCCATTGGTTGCCCATCAGGCGAGCCTGCAGGCCGTATCCGCGGGAGCGGTTATTATCCTCCCAGACGCGCGCGATCGGCAACGCTGGATCAAGCGGTACGGCGGTCCAGGATTGACCGTCAGGAATGCCCTCGGGCCGCATCGCATAGCCGATATCGAAACCGGCGGCCGAATAGTCGCCCATCACCAGGTCGCCGATAGCTTCCACCAGCCGCTCATAGAGTCGGACCTGGTCCTTGCGCACACCAACCGACACTAGGACGCGCCCGCGCGCAGAGGTCTGGCGGGAGACGGCCGGCGCATAGGTTGCCAGATCGACGGCGCGCTGCCTGCGAATGCCCGGTCCTTCGAGGAAATGAATACGGTGCGTGATGTCGTCGGGAAAGTCGGGGTAGGTCAGCGGCACAGGCACCACCGACTTAGCCCGCCGTTTGTTGGGTGGGGCCTCCGGGCCATATTCGGCAAGGAGCTCGCCGCACAGGTGCGAGAGCTTCGCGAAGTGGCTCGCTGCTGGCGAGCCCGGCGCCCGCTTCCCGGAGAGTGTTGCATAGAGCTTCTGCCATTTGGTGAGATCGCCCCGGTAGAGCGCGCGGCTAGTCCGGTTCTTTAATGTGTCCTCGTACAGCTTCGCGTCCGCGCGAAACGTCTCGAGACCGGCGTCTCCCTTCTCCGGCGGGGGCGGCTTGAGGATCATGGCATGCTCAGCTGAACGACGGCGAGCCGTCTGCCCAGCCGGAGGCCTGCCAGAGGATGTTGAACTGTTCGCGCAGCAGCGGCTGCATCGGCGCAGAGAGATCGTCCACGCGTAACTCAGGCAGGAACAGCTCGGGCTTGCGGATCCTCCGGCCACCGCCCCGCGCGCGGGTGAGTTCGACATCTTCCACGCCGCGAAAGGCGATGGACACCAGTCCGGGGCCAGTCAGCCCGACCGCGGCGAGCACGCCGGCGAGGCGTTCAAGATGGGTGACGATCTCGATCTCAAGCTCCCCGCCGTTGACCGCGATCTGCGGATCGTCATCGATCCGCTCCCCGATCATCGCCTCATACTCGATGGCGCCAGGCCGCACCAAGCGGGTGCGCCACCGGGTTTCCGGATTGTTGTCGGTCGGGATCAGCGGAAGCCCATAGCTCCACCACTGGCGCTCGTCCGAGTCCGATTGGACGCGGACCTGCATGTCGGGCGGAAAGCGCAAAGCGGCCGTCATGACGAGCTTAGGATCGATTGTCGGCCGATCCATGGCGGCGAGTGGCACGATGCGTAGCGTCATGCTGGGTGTGGCGACGATCTGGGGGAGTCCGCCGCGCATCCGGTCCATCGCCAGCGCATTGACCGCGGTCGCAGCTGCTTCCCATCGGGGATCGACCTGCGGGGCGGCGGGCGGAGGGGCAGCGACGCGAATCCGCGACCGTCCGACCTTCTCGAAGGCGTCGATCGCATCTATCAGGGCAGTCGACCGGCTGTTGAGCGCCTTGACGGCGGCCATGGTCGCCGGCTGCATGCCTCGCCGAACATCTTCGTCCGTCTTCACCCAAGCCATATTGTGGTTCTGGTCCATGACGTGGACCCGCTCGCAGACCAGCTCTATGAGCGACTTGTTCGCCGCGCGCACTGCTAGTGCCGCCTTCTGAAGCGCCTCGTCTTCGAAATCGAACGCGGCGCCCGCCCAGGTGGCAGCCATATCGTCGAGCGGATCGAGCGTCTTGCGCGGGTAAGGCGTCCCGAAATTGTGCTCGCGCAGAAACAGGCGCAGCGGCTCTGGGAACTGCGCGCGATAGCGCTGCAGCAGCTCGACGTCGTGCGGATGAGGCTCAGTCGGGGGCCGCGCCAGGCGGAGCACTTCATCGTCAAGGATCAGTCGAAGCGCGCTTTCCAGATCGTTCTGCAGACCGAGCCTAGCCGCCTGCCGATCCTCATCGCTCGCATCGGCCGGGCAGTGGAACAGGATCGGTCGCTTGAAGTGGGTCAGGTCGAACGGGAGGGGGTGATCGTCCGGATGCCCCATGGCCGTGTTCATCACCCCGATCATCCTGCCCCACCCGCGCGATTTCAGCGCCCAGCCATGCTCGAGCAGGACGTTGGGGTTGGGCGAGAGCTGCCCCTTGGTCCGCGTCGCGACATGGGTGAGGTCGGAGAGGAAAGCGATGGCCCGATCGATCTTGCCGAAGATGGTATCGGCGAGTGGAGGCATGCCGCCCACATCGAGCGTATCACGATCCGCACGAAGGTCGCGGTCAGCAGGATCGACATCGGCGTCTGCGTTGAGGGCTTTGATCGCGCGATCGAGTGCCCGTTGGATGAAGCCCCGGCCGGTGCGGTTGTCCGTGTCGCTCTGCCAAGAATAGAAGATGTAGTTCGGCATTCAGCTAATGATTCGCTCCGTTTTGGCTTGCGATCTTGCTATCACGGCTCCGCCTCTCGGGCAGCAGTCCATCGAAAGCCGCCGTGCATTCACACTCAACTTGGCTGACATGATCGACCAGCGTTGGGACCCGTCCGCCGCCGCACTTACCAGTCCGGCCGAGAGCGATCCCCGGCTTGGAACATCGACCCCGGACTTGTATTAATGGAAACATCGTATTACATAAAACGCCCATAACGGAAAGCGATGTTTCCAATGCCTAGCCCCCACCTGCCCTCCATCGCGGTTCGCCGCGCGCTCGTCAAATTGGGAGCTGATCTGCGCGAGGCTCGGCTGCGCCGCAGCTTGCCCGCCGATGTGGTCGCCCGCCGCGCGTTTACGACCCGCCCGACGCTTCGGCGCATTGAGGCCGGCGATCCCGGTGTCGGCATCGGCATCTACGCCGCCGTCCTCCAGGCTATGGGCATGCTCGACGGCCTCGGCGCGCTCGCCGACCCTGCGAGCGACAAGACCGGCCAGCTCTTGTCGGCCGAGGCCCTGCCCGAACGCGCGCGGATCAAACGGCGCAAGGCAGGCGCGCCGGAAAATGGCTGACGTCGAAGTCCATATCGCCCTCGCCGATGCCACCCGGCGCGTGGGGACGCTCTACGCCCCCGAGCGTGGCGGCGACCGCGCGCCTGTCGTGTTCGAATATCACCCTGACTGGCTCGGCCATGAAGAGGCGTTCTCGCTCGAGCCGGCGCTTCAGCTCGGCCGCGGCGCCTATGCCCCGCCCGCTGGCCTCTATGGCGCGATCGGCGACTCGGCGCCCGACACTTGGGGAAGGCGGCTCATGCAGCGCGCCGAGCGGAAACGGGCCGAGCGCGAAGGACGCAACCCGCGCACATTGACTGAACTCGATTATCTGCTCGGCGTGTCAGACCGCGCGCGTCTTGGCGCATTGCGTTTTCGCGAGGCGGAGGAAGGTCCCTTTCTTGCTGAGCAGGGTGCGGGGGTCCCGGGCCTGGTCGATCTCGGTGACTTGCTCGCCGTCACCGAGCGGATCGAGCGCGATGAGGAAAGCGAAGAGGATCTGCGCATGATCTTCGCGCCCGGCTCGTCGCTGGGCGGTGCGCGGCCGAAGGCCTCGGTGGTCGACCAGCATGGCGCCTTGTCGATCGCCAAATTCGCCAAGGAAACCGATGACTATCGCATCGAGCTCTGGGAAGCGATTGCGCTCGACCTTGCCCGGCAGGCCGACATCACGGTTGCCGACCACGCCCTCCACGAGGTGGCCGGCAAGTCGGTCCTGGTCTCGCGGCGGTTCGACCGCGCCGGCGAGCACCGCCTCCCGTTCCTGTCGGCGCTGTCGATGATGGGCCTCAGGGATGGCGAGCGCGCCAGCTATCCTGAACTCGTCGACGTGCTGACCCGCAATGGCGCCAACGCAGCGGCGGATACCGCTGAGCTCTACCGAAGGATGATCTTCAATATCCTCGTCTCCAATGTCGATGATCATGGCCGCAATCACGGGTTCCTCTGGCAGAACCACGCTGGCTGGGTCCTATCGCCCGCCTATGATCTCAATCCTGTGCCGACTGACTTGAAGGTGCGCGTCCTCTCGACCAACATCTCGCTCGATGAGGCAACGTGTGATTTGGGGCTTGCCCTCTCGGTCGCGGAATATTTCGGCCTGAAATCCGCACAGGCGGAAGAAATCGTGCGCCAGGTCGCGCTGGTGGTGCGCAATTGGGCGACGGTTGCCGAGCAGAACGGCGCGCGGCGAGCCGAGATCAAACGTATGGCCAGTGCTTTCGAGCATGACGACTTGGCCAAGGCGCTGGCACTGTGATTTCGAGCGCGATCCAAGCACTGATCGGGCTTACACGATTGTCGTTGAGCACGTTCCGCCGGAACCCGGCGTCGGGCTTTTCCCATTCCAGACGTCCTTGTCGCGCCAGCACTGACCTACCACCATCGCCCCCTCGGTCAGCGGACACGAACGCAATAACCGAAGCGGAGGCGTAGCGAGGGCGAAAGTCAGCTGGAACGGCGCACTGTGGCTGAACGCGCCGTTCGGTTTATGGCGAGTGACTTGCTGGAAGACGTTCGGCTGGCACCCTGCTGCGGAAATCGCGCTAAGCTGATAGTTTCACGCGGTTATAGCTTTGAGTGTGCGTTTTGAGGAGGCAATAGTTGATCCTGCCGGCCAGGTTAGGGAGGACGGTTGTTGGTTCGAAGCGCCTATCCTTTCGGCTATGAATGATATTGCGGAAATACCGCCAAGGGGTGGGCCTCAACGTGAGCGTGGCTGACGACATCAAGAAGAACTCTTCGGAGACCTTCGGCACAAAATGGACTGTGCGAGACGGTCAGGTGGTCCCGGAGGCAGGTGACCTCAAACTGTCCAACCACGCGGTGCGCTTCGAAAAAGCAACGGTGCTCTATGCCGACCTCGACCAGTCCACGGCTCTCGTCGAGAAGAAGAAATGGCAGTTTTCTGGCGAAATTTACAAGACGTTCCTCTACGCCGCATCGCGGCTGATCCGAAACCACGGCGGCAAGATAGTGTCATACGACGGCGACAGGGTCATGGGCATCTTCATATCCAAAAGCCAGCGGAACGACGCCGTATCTTGCGCTCTGAAGATCAACTATGCAGTGAAGAACTACGTCCAGGCCGAGATGAAGAAGCACTGGAGCACCGCCTTCAAGATCCGCCATGTGATCGGCATCGACACATCGGAGATTCGTGCTGCACGGACAGGCGTCCGCGGCGACAACGACCTGGTGTGGATCGGTCCAGCTGCAAACCTCGCCGCCAAGCTCACATCCTTGAGCGCCGACAACGCGACCTGGATCACGAAGCGCGTATATGATGGGCTCAACGAACCCCAAAAGCTGGGTCCTCAGGGCGAAAACATTTGGCGCCGCTGGATATGGAACCAGCACAACGACCAGGAGATCTATTCCTCGACCTATTGGAGAGAGTTCAGTTGAGTGGATTGATCGACCGCTTTCAAGGTGACGCGGGACGCGGCAACCTGATCGATGCCATGTTGCAGCAGCAAATCGTGTGCGGAAATCGGGACCTCGCCGAGACACTCGCCGACCGCGCCGAACTCATCGAGGTCGCGGAAAGCGAAGCGATTATCTCGCAGGGGAGCGACGACAACGACTTCTTCCTGATCGTGGCCGGCAGCTTCAGGGTCGTAGTGAACGGTCGAGATGTCGCGTCGCGCGGTAGAGGTGACCATGTTGGCGAGATGGTCGTCGTCGAACCCTCCCAGCGTCGATCGGCAGACGTGGTGGCATCGGAACCGGCGCTGGTCGCGAAGTTCAGCTATGCTGACATATCCGACATCGCGTCTAGGCACTCCAACATCTATCGTGTCATCGCGAGGACCCTCGCTCGCCGCCTGCTTGAACGAAACAAGTTAGTCGGACAGCACCGCGAGAAAATCAGGGTGTTCATCATCTCGTCCGCCGAGGCACTGGACGTCGCGCGGAAGATACAGGACGCCTTAGCGCATGACGGCTTCATCGTGCGCCTGTGGACCGACGACGTCTTTAAGGTCGCCAGCTATGCAATCGAGTCCCTAGAGACGGAACTCGACGATTCCGACTTCGCCGTCGCGGTCGCGCACAGTGACGACATGACGCTCTTCCGTGGCCAGGACTGGCCTGCGCCGCGCGACAACGTCATCTTCGAGCTTGGTATGTTCATGGGACGTCTGGGGCGCACGCGTGCGATCCTGATGGAGCCCCGAGAAGAGAAGGTAAGACTTCCCAGCGACCTCGCCGGTGTCACCACCATCCCCTATACCTACGCAGCAGGCAAGGACGCAGCAGCGCTCATGGCCCCCGCGTGCAACGCCTTGCGTTCCCACATCAAGGAACTGGGTCCATTCAACGGATGACCCCCTCCACGCTGCATTCATCCACAATCCCTGCTAGAAAATCCACCTACGCGTTTTCTTGCGAAGCCATGTTCTGCTAACGTTCCAGCCATCATCGAATCGATCGGCGGCCACCTATCGGCGGAATTCATGGAGAAGTTACGAGATGGCTTGGAGCGAAGATCGCGCGCGGCAGCGCATCGCAAAGTTCATGGAAAGCGTCCCTGAAGGCGAGATCAAGGTCGAGGACTTCCGGACATATCTGGCAGAGACACGCGTGCAGAAGGGCTTCGCGGTCGACACCGCAATGCGAGCTGCGTTGTTGGACATCCCACGCAACCGCGCCATCACGACGAACGGTGTCCATGTCTACGCCAACCTCATCGACTTCAATGATGTCCTCACGGAAGCAGGAAGGGAAACGTCGGCGAGCCATCAGCGCGCGCTCGAATTCCTCCATGCTCACTACCGAGCCTGTGACGAGCTGATCGATGAGTTCGACATGCAACGGGTGGACTTCCACGGCTCCCGGCTGCACGCCGTGGTACTCACCCCCGATGGCCCCCACGTCGAAGGCGAGCGTGTTCGCGTCGCTGTCGCCTTCGCAGCGGCATTCCGCGAGATGGTGGCACGGCTGGGGGATGACCACCCCAGATTCCGAACCGGTGTCTGCATCGGCATCGATAGTGGCCCGGCGGTCGCGATCGATTCGGGACGCAGCGACGAACGCGAGCCGCTGTTCATCGGAAGTCCGGCAAACCATGCTGCAAAGCTGGCAGACGGGGATGCCGACGGCGTGAACCTCAGCAATAGAGCGGCCATGGCGCTGGGACAGAACGCCAGTCCATTCACTGGGAGGGTGGTACTTACCGAGGATGCTGAACGTGGATATCTCACTCAGGACGTCATCACTGCAAACGTCCAGCGGAGCGTCAACGAACGGTTGGAGAAGGCCTATGCCGCAGTCACGGCGAACTTCGAGATGCGAAAGACCGCGGATGGGGGCGAAGCTGTCTTCCACTTCCACTACAAGGAGCCACCACTGAAGGACGTGGACTACGCCGATCATCCACCGAGCAACGCCATCCGTATGGACTTGGCGTCGATCTTCGCGGACGTGGACAATTTCACTGCCTACATAGACGGTGCGATCACTTCGGGCCGGATCGCCGAAGCCGTCGCCACGCTCCACGTCATCCGCGCCGAGATGGGTGCGGTGCTGCGCGACGACTTCGGTGGGCGCAAGGTGCGCTACATCGGGGACTGCATCCACGGTCTCCTCGCCGAAGGCGACAGGACCAAGACCGACGCGATGGCGACGATGAAGACGTCGGTGTCAGCGGCCGCTGGGCTGCGATCGTCGTTTGAGCTCTGCCGAGAAATGCTTCCAGGCGCTGAGACCCTGGGGCTCGCGATCGGCATCGAATTCGGCACCACACCCGTGTGCCGGTTAGGTCTGAGAGGTGAAGCGAGCGTTCGTGCGGCGGCGAGCAAGGCCACGTGCGTTTCTGAAGAGGAGCAGAAGCGCTGCGAGGGTCACCAGACCGCTCTTGGAGAAAGAGCGCTCAGGGAGTCGCCGGCGACAGTCCGCGAGGCCTTCTCGACGGACCGGATCCTCGACAACCTCGACGTGGACACGGCCGAGGTGCTCTTTGGCACAATGCCGTCCCCCTACCTGAATACCGGTGCGGAATCCGACCCCCTGCGCGCGCACGAACCAGAGGCCGCCACGCCGATGCGAGCGCACGATCGGCGGTGAAGTCTGCGCTCGGTTGGCTGGGCGACACAGTCCCGGCCTGGTTCTCGATCGAAGAGCTTGGCCGACCAGCGCTGATTGGTCGCGCGCGCTTGGCCAAGGCGCCTTGGGTGGACGGTCTCCATCTGTACATCTTCGGCGATCCGAGGCCGAGGGTGCGCGAGGTAGTACCAGGCACGGACTTGCCGGCAAGGTGTCCTGAACGGCACATCCAGTTCGACAAGACGTTCTGCCTCGGCCTTCGCTACCTTACAGTTCGCTCAGGTTCCGATGCCGACAACTGGTGGACGCAGCTCCACCAGTTCCTCCGCTGCCAAATGGTCGCGGAAAGAACACGCGTCTGGCCTCCCAACCAAGCCCTCGACCACGGCGACGCCGGGAAGCATCACGAAAGGGCCCTCAAGCTGGCCAAAGAGGCCGGGCTCGACGACGAATACGCTGCGGCTAGGCTGGGCGAGCCCAGCTGGATCACGGATCCGAAACTGCATCTCTTCGACAGAATGGGTCAGCCTATCAATGGAAGGGCGCTATGCCCCCGTGGGTGCCTGCGGCGGGCCAGGGGGCGCATGGTGCGCGCGCTCCGCGCAGACTGCGACAAGCGTGCTCTCATCGTGAAACTGGCCCATACCGAGAAGAAGCGACACGTGGCTCTGGAGGAATACTGGCAGCATGTGATCGCTGAGGGTGTGTCATGCTGCAGGACCATGCGCGGCTGCCGACTGGCGGAACATGAAGACGAAGCAGCGCGGAAAGCAGAAGAAACCGATGAAGGATATTGAGACGGTCGAAAGACAGCTGGACGGCGTGCGCGGATTATTCCTGCGTTTTCAACCCATCTGAATAGCTTTTTCTGAAGTAGGCACGCCAGCGATCGTGGGGGACGCGGGTCGGTGATAGGCTCCTTCTGGCTCTTAATCGGGGCGAGCCGACAGCGCCCCATCGACCTCGTCGGGTGTTTGAAACACTACTGGTTATCGTTTCCACAGCTGCCCTAGTATGGGCCGCAGGTCTCACCGTTGGAAGTTCGATCATGGGCGTCCGCATCAATGTTGGGCATCTTGAGGGAAAACAGCCCGAGATCAGCGATGCGCTTACGCAGATCGTGCTTTGCGAGAGGGATGCCATCTTTGTTCCCGTAGCGACATTCCTCGTTAGCTTGCTTTCGTTTGGAGCACTTGCCGAAACCTACAATGACAGCGATCCGAAGCCGTGGGGAATAGACGACCTCATATGCCTGGACGCCGCTTCCGCAGGATTCAGACTAACTGTTCGGGGACACCCAATTGCATCGGCAGTCGTTCACAATCACTGGCCAAGTCAGATCGCCATAGATGTGACTATTCAGCCCGAGCCATACGATGGAACGAACCACCTAGGCGAGATGGGCCCTTACCTGTTTAGCGCCATGCAAGGGATGTTCACCGCGTTCTACGAAGAACATGTCACAGCTGTGAAAAATGGGCATGGGGGCGTCTCCCATTGGCCAACTGTCTGGAATTTCGGGCGCGTAGTGCGAAACGCTCTATCTCACGGCGGGAATCTCGAAATAAGGCAGACAACTGCAGTGTCGTGGCGCAGTCTCAATTACACAGAGAGCGATCATCGCAAACCTGTCATCCTGGCAGATTTGTGGCCCGGCGATCTAATCCTTCTCCTGAAAGATATGCAGGACGCCATTCCTCCGCCTCCATAGACACTGGTCAGAAGACGAAACGTGTCGCTGTAGCGGATCGTACGCTGCCAGACCGGTAGAAGGATATCCCGACATTCGTGCGTACGCCCTATCGTTTCCAGAGCAAAGAGGCGCTGAGCTCGTCCGCATCGGGAAAGAGCGCGCATTCAATCGGCGCCGGGCAAAGCGGCCCGTCGATCGATACTCGGAAGTACTCCCTTGGCCGCTCACCCGCCGTCTTGGCATCCCAGGCGTTGCCAATCGCGATCCAGCCGATCATCAGCCGGTAGGCTGGCGCGTTCGGGTTCGTCCGGTTGTCATTGGGAACGAGCCGGACCTTGTGGCTGAACCCCGGCGTGCGGATCTCTCCAGTCCAGCCGTCTTTGGCGCGGCGGAACTGTCCTATAACCATCGACCTCATGCCCCACCTTCCCTCGCCTTCCGCGCGCGGGCGAACGCCTTGTCGCTGGCGATGAACGTCTCCAGCATCACCGGGATCAGGTCGCCGACCGTCGCCGTCTCGTCGCCATAGGTCGAGCGATAGACCGCCAGATAGTCGGCGAGCGTCTCGTTGAGGTCCGGCGACACCGTGACAGCGATCTTGACTGGGGTGCGATCTGGGAGCTTCGCGATCTTCATGTTCTTGCCTCCTTCAAGGTCCGGTCCATGGCCGCAGCACGAGATCCTTGTGGACCACGACGCGCAGCGGCCAGCCGGGGCGGATGCGGATGGTGGGCTGGATATCGAGATGACGGCCGACGAGCTGCTGGCCGGCCTGATTGGCGCTCTGCTGGGTGGACAGGCGCAGCGCGCGGACAAGATCGCTGTCGGAGCTGCCGAGCGCGAGTTCGGTCCCGACGCCCAAGAGCGTGGACATGCCGATGCCGCGCAGCATCCGCATCGTGTGATGGTCGACCTGATCCTCCAGCCCGGAAAATCCCCCGGCGTCCGTCGCCGGCAAGTTGTCGATGCGGATCGACGCGCCGTCCGGCAGGATGATCCTGTTCCAGACCAGGAAGGCCCGGCTCTGTCCGAACGCGATCGCGCTTTCATAGCGGCCGATCAGCCGCGACCCTTGCGGAATGAGGACCGTCCGGCCCGTCACGGTGTCGCGCACATCCTCGGTGACCTGGGCGACGACGACACCGGGAAGATCGGAGTTGATGCCGGTGACGAGCGCGGCCGGGATGACGCTGCCGGCCATGACCTGCCAGGGCGAGGCCGGCGTCTCCAGCCGATGCGGATTGTGGGTGCCGCCGCCATCCGAGCTCCCAATCATCGCCGCCATGCGCGATTGCGGGTCGGGAGGCGCGAGACCGCCGGCCTCGATGCCCCCGATGTCCGGCATGAACATTGACGGCGCGGAACCCTGCGGCGGACGGGAGGCGGTCAGCGCCAGCACGCCGGCTTCGCGCGCCTGCAAGGCCTGCGCGGCGAGCCGCTGGCGCTCCGCCTCGGCGGCGTGATCGACCATATCGAATTCGCTCTCCAGATCCCCCGGCTCAAGGCCGAGCTGGCGCTGATGCTCAAGGATCGGCCCGCCGAGGTCGCCGGGCAGAGGCGGGCCGAGCTGCGGAATGGCGTCATACTCCGCCGGCAGGCCAGCGATGGCGGTGGCGGGATTGCGATGGTCGGCGAAGACTGGTTCCCTGTCCGCTTCGCCGATCGGCAGCGACGGCGGGCTGAGCGCCATCCACGCCACGCCGGCGATCGCGACCGCGCCGGCCGCCGCCCCGCCGATCAGCACGCCGCGCCGGAACCGGGCGATCCGGCGGGGTCTGGCGCGCAAGACCAGGGTTTCGGGAGACGCCTTCGGGCTGGAGTCGGGCGGCGGATTATGGTTGCGCGCGTCGGTCATCGCCGCGCCCTCCGTCCGGGCCGGACGTCGGTGCGGGTGATCCGCACGACCTGCTGCGGGTCTTCACCAAGCCGAAGCTCAGCCGCCGGGAACAGGCGATCCACGATGTAGTGGCGTCCCCGGACCCGATAGTTGACGAGCTGGGCGTCGCCCATCGCGCCGACCACGAACAGCGGCGGCGCCTCGCCCTGATCGAGCCGGGCCGGGAACTCGATATAGACCCGCGATCCGTCATCCCAAGCGCGCATCGGCCGCCAGGGTGGATCGTCGCCCTCGATCTCGTAGCGGAAGCGCAGATTTTCGGGCGCGACGGACTCGGCGACCGGCGCGGCGGCCTCGGCCCGCGCGTTCTGCCGGCGCAAGGCGAGAAGCTGATCCTGCGGATAGGTCCACGAGATGGAGGCCATGGCCGTCTCGTCGGTGCTTTCGAGCGCGAGCCGGTAGGCGCGGTGGTCGGTGGTGATGACCATGTTCGTCGCCAGGCCCGCCGCGACCGGCTTGACCAGGACATGGACGCGCCGATCCCCGCCCGCGCCGCTGGTGGTGTCGCCGATGATCCAGCGCACCGTGTCCCCGGCCGCGACCGCGATCAGCTCCTCGCCCGGCTGGAGGGCGATGTCGCTGATCCGCCCGGGCGCGGCGTAGAGCCGGTAGAGAGCGCCTTCCGTGTACGGGTAGACCTGAACCGCGTCGATATAGCCGGCGCTGGTCGGCTCCCGCGTGGCGGCGCGATTGGCGGCGGCGACACGTTCGGTCGGCTCTCCGCCCTCCAGCCGGGACGCCGGCCGCGGCAGAAGCTGGCCGGGGAGCGGAAGCGGCTCGGGCATCGCGACGATCTCGACGGGCCGGGGCGGCTCGGCCTCGATCGCGGCGGGCACGAAGTCCTCGGCGTCATAGCTGATCGACGGTGGCGGCGTGGCGGTGGCCGCGCAGCCGGCCAGGCTCGCGGCCGAGAGGGCGAGCAGGATGGTTCGTCCGATCATCAGGTGTCTCCTTCAAGGAACGAGTCAGCGCCGAACGGGTCGGCGTCCTCGGCCGGGACCGGCGCCGGCTCGGGAAAGGCGGGCGCGACGGCGGGCGGCGCTGGGACCGCGGGCGGGTCCAGCTCGCGGGTCCAGTCGATCGCGTCGATGAACAGGCCGAGGGGATTGCGGCGGAGCTGGTCGGCGGTGCGCGGCGGCCGAGTCACGATCGTCAGGATCGCGCGCCAGCGCTCGGTGCGGGCGAGCGTCCCGCGCTCGTAAGTGGACTCGGTCCACATCACCTGAAAGGAGTTGTCCGACGCCCGGACGACGCTCGTGACCTGCACCGAGACGCTGCGCTGGCCGATCTGCGCGAAGGGGTTCTCGGCGCGGGCATGGTCGTTGAGAAACTGGCCCGCCCGGTCGGTGGTGAACTCGTAGGCGTTCAGCCAATTCCTGCGGACGATGACCGGATCGGTGGAGATGGACCGCACCTCGCCGATAAAGCGCGACAGGTGCCAAGCAACCTGCCCGTCGGTGGGCCGGTAGTTCTGGATCGCCGGCGCGACCGCGCGGGCCTCGCCCAGCCGGTCCACTTCCACCACATAGGGGGCGACGCGGCTTTGGGTGGACTGCCAGACATTGCCCGCCGCCAGCCCCATCGTCATCGCAAGGCAGGAGAAGGCGACGAGCCGCCAGTTGTGGGCCTGGAGCCGGGCCGAGCCGATGCGCTCATCCCAGAGCTGGGCGGCTTTCTGGTAGGGCGTCACCGGCTCCGGGGTGCGTCCGAATCTCTGGATGGTTCGCTTGAACATGGATCAGTCGTCCCTCTCGCTGAGGCTCGGATTCGCGCCCGCGGCCGGGCGGTCGCCGTCCTTGATGGTCTGCATGGTGGTCTGGCGGGCGGCGCGGGCGGACTGCTCGGACCGGAGCCGCTTCGCCCAGGCTGGTTGCGCCGACGATGACGGCGACGACGACGCGCCGGACGCCCCGGCCTCAGCCGACGAACCCGCCGCGCCAACCCCGGCGGTCGCGCGCCAGGCCGCGTTCTGGCCCCGCTCGATTCCGTCCTTGAAGGGAGCGGCGATGCGGCCGCCGACCGAGCGTGCGCCCTGCATCGCGGCTCCGCCCGCCGCGCGCGCCATGCCGCCCATGCCCGCGGCGACGCCGGACGCGCCGGACGCCGACTGGCCGAGCTGGTAAGAGGAGACAGCGGCCGATCCCAGGGCGGTCCCGGCCCGGATCGCGCCCATGCCGGCCGATCCCGCTGCGCCGGCCG
>VJOU01000079.1 GCA_007050995.1 Glycocaulis profundi
ATTACAATCAAGCAAGTAATGGCATAGAAATTGAGTTTTTAAATTAGAAATAGGCTTATTTTCCGGTTCTAGAGGTGGCAAATCCAACTCTCTTGTTTCCATGATCGAAGACCGAGTAGAAGCGTCCGATGAAGACGTCTCCGAGAATCCAGAGTGGTCCGGCTGGGGCTGGAATATCCATTCCCATGAATCCAGAGAGGCAGGTGGATCCTCCGTTTCCGTTGGACATTTGAAGGATGTAGTCCTTTCCTTGAAGATCGAAGTYTTGTCCTCCGAGGTTGAAGGTGATGTTTGGAAGAGATGGAATCTTGCTGCACTCAACTTCGTACTCTCCATTGAAGAGTGRGATTCCTCCGATCTTGTGTTGGATCTTCTTGATGACATCAGTTGGTCCAGTGAGAAGGGAAGTTCCAGTGTCAACAATCGAGTCGATTGGTCCGCTGGTGTAGGT
The DNA here is from genome assembly GCA_007050995.1 of Glycocaulis profundi. Classification (GTDB taxonomy): domain Bacteria; phylum Pseudomonadota; class Alphaproteobacteria; order Caulobacterales; family Maricaulaceae; genus Glycocaulis; species Glycocaulis profundi. Next base: position 452 of record VJOU01000079.1, read on the forward strand.
GGTTCCATCGATGACAACCGAAGCGAGCTTGATTCTCCAGTAGTCCTCAGAGACGAGTGGCTCCCAAGCGATGTTTCCGACGTAGTGGTTCGGATCGGTGTCGCAAAGGGTAATTTCTCCKCCGTTGGTGATGTCGTTGGCGTCACGGCTAAGCCAGAAAGCGAATAGTTGATTCTTGCAGATGGCGGAGTTGGCGAAGATTTGGTCCATTGGCTGAGAGATCTTGTTAACAGAGATAGTGTCCCATCCCATTCCGAAGATACCGTCAAACTTGGCAGCGACGAAGGTGATTCCTGGCTCAGAAGTAGCACAGGCCAATCCTTGGTTCTTATCAGTACAGTAGGTGGTATCATGTCCGAAGCAGACAACATCGTTGTCAACGGTTCCCTTCATGGATCCAGTTCCGTATTGGATCTCGAAAGAGGCTCCAGTAGCAGTGCAGGAAGAAGACTTCTTGCAATCAAATCTGTTGTGCATTCTGCAGGCAATATCTCCGAATGGGCAGTTGGCGCATGGCACCCACAAGTTGGAGGATCCAGTATCGAACAAAACTTGGAAGTTTTGTGGTGGAGTTCCAATGGTCACTGGTCCATAGTATTGAGCATTGGAGTAATCAGAAAGACCCTCGTTGAATGCATCCTTGTTTGGAATGTATCCTGGGACGTACTTGGCCTTAAGATGCTCTTGGATTGATCCGAACTTGTATTGTTCACGAGTGTAAGTGCGCTTCTCGAGCTTGATTCTCTGGATGGCAGAARCCAAGGCGACAAGAGCCAGAAGAAGGAAAACGCGGCCCGACA
>VJOU01000080.1 GCA_007050995.1 Glycocaulis profundi
GTCTGTCACAGCCACAGCATTTACACCCTGYTTCACAACTCTMTCWCTCTCTAAACCATCGTCATCGTCCACGGTTTCTACTTGCTTCGCAAGGCTTAGCAACAAGTCGTCGTCATCCTCGTCGTCTGCCRCTCCTCCAAGCCTCATCCGTAATCAGCCTGTTTTTGCTGCCCCAACTCCAATCATCAACCCCACTTGGRGAGAAGAAGACATGGCAAGTGAATCATAYGACGAGGCAATTGCTGCACTCAAGAAGCTTCTAAGTGAGAAGGAAGAGTTGGCACMTGTGGCAGCTGCAAAAATYGACCAGATCACMGCGCAACTTKCAACACCYGACKCCAAACCTGCATTTGACCCTGTCGAGAGGATCAAAACCGGATTTGCAAAGTTCAAGACTGAGAAATATATAACAAATCCAGCCTTGTATGAGGAACTTTCCAAAGGCCAGAGCCCAAAGTTTATGGTRTTCGCATGCTCAGATTCTCGAGTTTGCCCATCACACGTTCTGGATTTCCAGCCTGGTGAGGCATTTGTYGTCCGTAATGTAGCCAACATGGTCCCTCCCTTTGACAAGGTTAAATATGCTGGAGTGGGAGCTGCTGTTGAGTATGCAGTGCTCCATCTCAAGGTGGAGCAGATTGTTGTGATTGGGCACAGCCGTTGTGGTGGGATCAAGGGTCTGATGACTTTCCCTGATGAAGGACCCCACACAACTGATTTCATTGAAGACTGGGTCAAAGTTTGTCGCCCTGCAAAGTCAAAGGTGAAAGCAGAGACTAGCAGTGCATCTCTSGATGATCAATGTGTAACCTGTGAAAAGGAGGCCGTGAATGTATCTCTTGCAAACCTGCTGACTTACCCCTTTGTGAGAGACGGGTTGGTGAAGAAAACACTGGCACTCAAGGGYGGACACTATGATTTTGTTAACGGAACCTTCGAGYTGTGGGGACTTGATTTCAGCCTTTCCCCTMCTACCYCTGCATGATTGAGTTMCTTCTATATACAATCCCATCTCTACCCCTGACTCGTTTCTTYTGYTGAAACTCGACCAATGATCTCTACATGTATTTYRCACWAATAAAAAAGAAATCRAACAACTTTTCATCCAGTCATTAATATGTATGCATTGGTTACTSTTTTTCGYTTTCTTCCTTTTCTRTGTAAAAGATCTCACCACTGTATTGGAAGCTCTTCTACGAGGGTGGGATACTCCCAAAATGTCAATAAAAGGAAATTGAAGTATTGAAC
>VJOU01000081.1 GCA_007050995.1 Glycocaulis profundi
TGACGTGACCCCCGGCTTTCATCCAGCCGTAACGAGAGTCCTCGGTTGATCTGACCTGGGGTCAGGGTGGATGTCCAGAGGCCGGGGCGCGGAGCCTTGGCGCAGCGCAGCGCCCCGGCCGGCGTTCCCGAGCCGGGATCGGTATTCCGCCGGGGTGAGCCAGCCCAGCCGCGAGTGCGGACGGCGCTCGTTGTARTCGCGGCGCCAGCTGCTCAGGACCGCGCGGACATGGGGCAGCGAGTGGAACAGGGTTTCGTTCAGMAGCTCGTCGCGCAGCCGCCCGTTGAAGCTCTCCACGAARCCGTTCTGCATGGGCTTGCCCGGCGCGATGTAATGCCAGCCCACGCCTGACCGGTCCGCCCAGCTCAGGATCGCGTTCGAGGTCAGYTCCGTGCCGTTGTCGCTGACCACCGTRYGYGGCCTGCCCCGCTCGGCGATSAGRGCGTCCAGCTCGCGGGCCACCCGYTGGCCTGACATCGAGGTGTCCGCCGCCAGCGCCAGACACTCGCGCGTGCAGTCGTCCACCACCGCCAGCATCCGGAAGCGGCGGCCGTCGGTGAGCTGGTCGGACACGAAGTCCAGGCTCCACCGCTCGTTCGGCCGCGTGGGCGGCTCCATCGGCCGCCGCGTGCCCATCGCCCGTTTCCGGCCGCCCCGGCGGCGGACCATCAGCTTCTCCTCGCGATAGATGCGCTGCACCCGCTTGCGGTTCACCAGATGACCCTCCCGCCGCAGCAGGACATGAAGGCGGCGATAGCCGAAGCGGCGGCGCTCCTGGGCCAGCGCCTTCAGGCGATCACGCAGCGGCGCGTCGCTCWGCCGMCGGGACGTGTARCGCACCATCGTGCGGTCCGCCCCGACCACCTGGCACGCCCGCCGCTCGCTCATCTCGAAGCCCGAGCGCAGATGCGCCACCGCTTCGCGCCGGGCCGCGGGCGTCACCACTTTTTTCCCAGGAGRTCCTTCAGCGCCGTGTTGTCCAGCATCGCCTCGGCCAGCATCCGCTTGAGCTTGGCGTTCTCAGCCTCCAGCGTCTTCAGACGGCGCGCTTCAGACACGCCCATCCCGCCGAACTTCGCCTTCCACTTGTAAAACGTCGCCGTGCTGACCCCGTGGCGGCGGCAGACCTCCGCCGTCGTCTCCCCCGCCTCCTGCTCGCGCAGGATCGCGATGATCTGCTC
>VJOU01000082.1 GCA_007050995.1 Glycocaulis profundi
CTCTCCCTCTACGCTTCCGGACGTACCACCGGAGTCGTCCTCGACTCTGGAGATGGTGTCACCCACACCGTCCCAATCTACGAAGGATATGCCCTCCCACACGCCATCCTCCGTCTCGATCTTGCCGGACGTGATCTTACTGACTACCTCATGAAGATCCTCACTGAGCGCGGTTACTCCTTCACCACCACCGCTGAACGCGAGATTGTCCGTGACATCAAGGAGAAGCTCTGCTAYGTCGCCCTCGACTTCGAGCAAGAAATGGCCACCGCTGCCTCCTCATCTTCCCTCGAGAAGTCCTACGAACTTCCTGACGGACAGGTCATCACCGTTGGAAACGAGCGTTTCCGTTGCCCAGAGGCTCTCTTCCAGCCATCCTTCTTGGGTATGGAGTCTGCCGGAATCCACGAGACTTCTTACAACTCCATCATGAAGTGCGACATTGATATCCGTAAGGACTTGTACGCCAACACCGTCCTTTCCGGAGGAACCACCATGTACCCAGGAATCGCCGATCGTATGCAGAAGGAAATCACCGCTCTTGCCCCATCCACCATGAAGATCAAGATCATCGCCCCACCAGAGCGCAAGTACTCCGTCTGGATCGGAGGATCCATCCTCGCCTCCCTCTCCACCTTCCAACAGATGTGGATCTCCAAGCAAGAGTACGACGAGTCCGGCCCATCGATTGTCCACCGCAAGTGCTTCTAAATTTTTTGCCCCTTCCACCCACAACGCTCAAAAGAAGTTCGTATTATCCCGCAACCCATCCAGACCATCCTTTTACWTTTTTTTTATTTTCTCTTTTTTTTTTCTTCACCCTCTCCGTGTACATTGCTAGTAATAGTTCCAACTTCTCTAGCCGACTGCATTATGCTTCCCATTCTCACCCAAATCTTCATTGGTAACTTCTCTTKTATTTGTTCAATACTATTCCGGTAGTAATCTAGGCATGTATAACTAGGTTYTCTGTGTATCTTTGGTTTGAAGTTGAGGTTTAATGCAATCACTTTTGTTGTTGTACCCTATTACTGCCGATGACCCCCATTTTCTCATTACAAAATTGACATTTTAAACCATTTTTTCTCTGAATCATGCTCATTATTTGAGCCACATTCATAATAAAGCTTTTAATAAG
>VJOU01000083.1 GCA_007050995.1 Glycocaulis profundi
GTTCAGTTTGCTTTGGGTCGATCAGCAGCAACGCCTTGGGTTCAATGTCGACGTGGTGGAAAGTGAGTGGGGTCGTGGTGCTGACTTGGAAACTCTAGCATCAAAATTGGCTGCAGATCAGCAGCAACGCCTTGGGTTCAATGTCGACGTGGTGGAAAGTGAGTGGGGTCGTGGTGCTGACTTGGAAACTCTAGCATCAAAATTGGCTGCAGATACCGCTCACACWATTAAGGCCGTCTGCAYCGTCCACAATGAAACAGCCACTGGAGTTACCAACAACTTGGCTTCCGTAAGGAAAATACTTGATCACTACCAGCACCCAGCTCTGTTCCTAGTTGATGGGGTGTCATCCATATGCGCTCTAGACTTCCGCATGGACGAATGGGGTGTTGATGTGGCTTTAACCGGCTCCCAGAAAGCACTCTCTCTTCCCACTGGTATGGGGATTGTGTGTGCCAGCCCCAAAGCTATTGAGGCTTCTCAAACTGCAAAGTCGGTTAGAGTTTTCTTTGACTGGAAGGACTACTTGAAATTCTACAAGATGGGAACATATTGGCCATAMACTCCATCCATACAGCTTTTGTATGGCCTGAAAGCAGCTCTTGAACTCATCTTTGAAGAAGGATTGGACAATGTGATTGCAAGTGCCGTGGTTGTTCCTCCATATATTGACAGTTCTGAAATTGTTAGAAGGGGGAAGAATTGCACCCAAAAGGAGGAATGGTTCAGTGACACGGTCACTGCCGTGGTTGTTCCTCCATATATTGACAGTTCTGAAATTGTTAGAAGGGGATGGAAGAGATACAACTTAAGTTTAGGTCTCGGGCTAAACAAAGTTGCCGGAAAAGTYTTCAGAATAGGACATCTTGGCCACCTAAATGATTTGCAACTGCTAGGGTGTCTTGCAGGGGTGGAGATGGTGCTCAMGGATGTGGGTTACCCTGTGAAGCTCGGAAGTGGAGTGGCGGCTGCKTGTGCATACCTRCAGAACAACATACCAATGATTCCATCAAGGATTTAAATTTCTCATGCTTATGTATGTAACTGCTACTGTTCTCTCATTTGCTTCGAATACCTGTGTAAAGAACACTTAAAT